>JBBDIJ010000023.1:0-56333 GCA_040880485.1 Balneolaceae bacterium | reverse complement strand
ATTGGTAGACACGCTGTCTTGAGGGGGCAGTGACCGAAAGGTCGTGCTGGTTCGAATCCAGTCCAGGGCACAATTGATGACCGCAGAGGCACTTTGTATCAGGCGCGGGCTTGCGGGGCCCGCAATTTACTTTTATGAGCTACCTTACATTTGTACTGAGAGAGAGAAGACTGTTAACATTCGGGGTCTCCCTGACCTTTTTTTCGAGCTTTGGACAGACATTTCTCATTGCCCTCTTTGTTCCCTTTTTTCTGGATGTCTATCAACTCTCCAACAGCGGGTTTGGACTCGTATACTCTGCTGCCACTTTGTCGAGTGCACTGATCCTTCCCTGGCTGGGCCAGTGGATAGACCGGGTTCCACTCCGATGGTACAGCTTGTGGGTAGCCGTGGGCCTCATGGCCGCCAGTCTTATGGTGATGGTCTCCTGGCACATCT
This sequence comes from Balneolaceae bacterium, assembly GCA_040880485.1. GTDB lineage: Bacteria > Bacteroidota > Rhodothermia > Balneolales > Balneolaceae > JBBDIJ01. The sequence continues at coordinate 55,895 of JBBDIJ010000023.1, read as the reverse complement.
CCGTTCTCTTTATGGCCATTGCGCTATTACGGCTGTGTGGCCAGGGGCTCAGTGGCCATACCGCCCAGACCTCCATGGCCCGGTTTTATGATCGCGAGAGAGGCAAGGCGTTAAGTGTATCGAGCCTCGGTTATCCACTGGGTGAAGCGCTGCTCCCGCTGGCTGTGGCCACTCTGCTCACCCTTTTTCACTGGAGGGTCACCTGGGGAATCATCGCATTCGGAATCGGTGCGGTACTCATTCCGGTCCTCTACCTGCTCGTGGGTCGTACCAGGGAGGGCCGCCTGAACCCGTCGGAGTCCGATGAGGCCGCCGACTCGGCCATAAAGAATTATGAGAAAGTTTTTAGTGACAACCGCATTTGGTATGTCATACCGGCGGTTCTGATGCCGCCGTTCTGGATCACAGGGTTGTTTCTCTATCAGATCCGGATCGGATCGGAATTTGGCTGGACGGCCAGCCTGATTGCCACCGCCTTTATCTTTTTCGCCCTTGCACGGACGCTGGCTTCGATCGGAGTCGGGCCGGCGATAGACCGTTTCTCCGCCAGAACCCTCTTCCCTTTCTACCTGCTCCCTATGGCACTCGGGTTTCTGATGCCGGTTCTGGTGCAGGCAGATTGGGTCGCATTCTTCTACATGGCACTGTTTGGCACCACCATGGGCTTTGGAAGTAATGTAAAATCGGCCCTCTGGGCAGAGCTATACGGTACCGGTATGATTGGAACCGTGCGCAGTCTGATTTCTTCATTGATGGTTCTGAGTACGGCCGTGAGCCCCTTTTTGGTAGGCTGGATGCTGGATGCAGACATTTCGATGGTGTCTCTCCTGATTCTGGCTATTGCGAGCATTGCAGCCTCTACGCTTCTCGCGTTTCGAGTTCACCCCTGGTTCGACCCAAAGTAGCGGCGGCAGCCGGACGGGCACTCACGTACGTTTTCGAATGGTCACCGGGTTCAACCCGGAGAGTCAGGCAAAAGGGTCTCATTTTCAACGATTTTCATATCTCCGCAGCAGATCGTTTTGTATATTTGCAGGATGGTCTGCAGCATCATACCCAACAATTCATGAGTGAAAAGAAAGACGCCGCAGCAAAGACATATCAGAACGGCACTCCTGCCAGCGACAGGCCGATCGTCGTAAAAGGGGCCAGAGTACACAATCTCAAGAATGTGGATGTGGAGATTCCGCGCAATCGCCTGACGGTAGTCACCGGTGTGTCGGGGTCTGGCAAGTCGAGTCTTGTATTCGACACCATTTACGCCGAGGGGCAGCGACGTTATGTGGAAAGCCTTTCCAGCTACGCGCGGCAGTTTCTCGAGAGAATGGATAAACCGGACGTAGACTTTATGCATGGCATCTCTCCGGCGATGGCCATTCAACAGAAGTCGACCTCCTCCAATCCACGCTCCACCGTGGGTACTTCAACGGAGATCTACGACTACATCCGCCTTCTGTTCGCGCGCATAGGCCGGACGATCTCTCCCGAAACCGGTAAAGAGGTTCAGAAGGATTCGCCGGCCACCGTAATTGAGGACCTGAACAACCGATATGGCGAAGGGGAGAAGTTCTATGTTCTTTTTCCGATTCCTGAACGCGGAGAACGAAACGGACTCGAGAAAGAGCTTCAAATTCTTATAGAGAAAGGCTTTTCGAGGCTGCTTCTCTTAAAAGAGGAGAAGATACTGGACCTGAACCGGGACCGTGACCTGCTTGGCAGCCTGAAACGCAGCCAGATACGTGTCCTGGTGGACCGCCTGGTAACCGGAACCGACGATGAAGTACGCTCCCGTATTGCCGGTTCCCTGGAGACCGCATTTCGCGAGGGGGGAGGCCGATGCTCCATCAAGATTCGAGGAGGAGAGGAGCACGGCTACAGCGAACGTTTCGAAGAGAATGGAAGGGAGTATCCTGAACCCACACCGCAGATGTTTTCATTCAACAACCCCTATGGAGCTTGCGACAGCTGCGAAGGGTTCGGAAAGGTGGCAGGAATCGACGAAGATCTTGTAATACCGGATCAGGATGCCACTATCCGCGACGGAGCGATTGCTCCGTTTACAGGCCAGAAATTCGGTAAATATCTGAAGAGCCTGATCAAGGTGGCTGCCCGAAACAACCTCCCGATTGATACACCGTACCGTGACCTCTCTGATGAGTTCAAAAAGCTGATCTGGAAAGGTGAAGATGAATATATTGGCATCCGTGGTGTATTTGACCTGATCAAGAGCCAGTTCTACAAGGTGCATATGCGGGTCTTTTATGCGCGATACCGGGGGTACAGCCGCTGCCCGGACTGTAAAGGGTACAGAGTGCGCCCCGACGCCCTGAATGTCCTTGTCGGGGAGTCGCATATCGGACAGGTTACAGAGATGTCCATCGGACACGCCCGCACCTTCTTCGAGACGTTACAGCTCACGGAGTTCGAGGAGCGGGTGGCAGGACAAATACTCTATGAAATTCGCAAAAGATTGCGATTTCTGGATGAAGTGGGACTGGACTACCTGACCCTCGACAGGCCGACGATGACGCTGAGCGGCGGCGAGGCGCAGAGGATCAGCCTGGCCAACTCTCTCGGCAGCTCCCTGATCGGCAGCCTCTATGTACTGGATGAACCGACCATCGGCCTTCACCCTCGTGACAACAGCCGTCTTATTTCGATCCTGGAATCTTTAAAAGAGATCGGAAATACTGTACTCGTTGTGGAACACGACCCCGAAATGATCATGTCCGCCGACCATGTGATCGATATCGGTCCTTTTGCTGGTTCGTATGGTGGTGAAGTGACTTTTGAAGGTAGTGTCGAACAGCTCTTAAAGTCCGATTCCCTCACCGGCAAATACCTGAGCGGCCGAAAAGGGATCCCGGTTCCGGCAAAACGACGTTCCGGCTCCGGCCACTTCATTGAGTTGAAAGGGGCTACCGAAAACAATCTCAAAGCGATTGATGTGGAGTTCCCCCTTAACAAGCTGGTCTGTGTGACTGGAGTGAGCGGTTCGGGCAAATCCACGCTGGTTCACGACACGCTTTATGCCGCCATACAGAAGCAGACCGGTAGCTGGAAGAAGAGGGTCGGCCGTCATCGCAGCCTGTCCGGGCTAAGCCGGATCGAATCGGTGGAGATGGTGGATCAAAGCCCCATCGGGCGCTCCTCCCGCTCCAACCCCGCTACCTATACCAAAGCGTTTGACGGCATCCGGGATCTCTTTTCCAACAGCCGGCAGGCACAAATTATGGGCTACTCTCCCGGCCACTTCTCTTTCAACGTACCCGGAGGACGCTGCGAAACGTGTCAGGGCGAGGGGATCCAGAAGATCGAAATGCAGTTCATGGCCGATATTGAACTCACCTGTGAAGTGTGCGGTGGCCTTCGGTTCCGGAAAGAGGTTCTCTCTGTGAAGTACCGGGGCAAAAACATTCACGATGTGCTTGAACTCTCCGTCTCCGACGCACTTGAATTCTTCACAGATGAAAAGGCCATTACCACCAGATTACAGCCGCTGGAAGATGTAGGGTTAGGCTATCTTCGCCTGGGCCAGAGCGCAACTACCCTCTCCGGGGGTGAAGCCCAGCGGGTAAAACTGGCTCGCTTTCTGACCCGTTCAAATTCCGGGCATACTCTCTACTTCTTTGATGAACCGACTACCGGCCTCCACTTTGAGGATATCTCACGCCTGCTCGCCTCTTTCAATGAACTTGTGGAGAGCGGCCACTCTGTGATTATCATCGAGCACAACCTCGATGTCATTAAATCGGCAGACTGGATCATAGACATCGGGCCGGAAGGGGGCTACGGAGGTGGAAGCATCGTTGCTGAAGGTACGCCCGAAACCATCGCCGAACACCCTGACAGCCACACCGGAAGGTATCTGAAACCTCTTCTATCTGAGCATACAACGAATGGAAATTCCGTATGAAAGCTCTGGTCTCCATCCCGCCCCTTCTCATTCTGCTCTTTTTGGCAGGGCCGGGAAGTGTCTGTGGCCAGAACAACAGCTCTATTACCATGCATGCGGGACCCGGCTTTTCCCACTTTGCGGGGGCGCCTTACGATTCTGATGTGCGTACCGGTTTTCGCGGTGGCGTGAGCCTGGAGCTGCCTCGGGAGTGGCTCCCCTTCCGACTGGAGAGCGGCCTCTGGTTCATGCGAAAAGGGGTGGTGGAGAGAAGCCAACCCGGCGCCGGCATTCGTCACGATGTACTCGAGTTCTCCCTGCAGGCTCTCACCGGTTTCGGAACAGAGGGAGCCATCCGTCCCCATCTGATGGCCGGGCCACGGGCGGGGCTCACCCTCGGAGCTTCGGCTTCCCAGGGCGGATCGTGGTTCTCCATCAGAGATCAGGTTCAGCACGTAACTGCGGGCCTTGTAGCCGCAGCGGGCGTCTCAGTCGAGGCAGACGCCTTGCTGGTTACTCTTCGGGCACACGCTGGCGTTGATCTGACGCCACTCTTTCAGGCAGCGTACAGCGACGGAGAGCGGCACAAGGAAGCGGCACTCACCATCGGCATATCCCTTCTGCAATGATTGCGAGACTCATATATCTGAACTGGAAACTGTTCCTGTCCAGACTGTCCCGGTTTCAGACTCTGCTGATAGCGGGGTACGCTCTCTTTCTGCTGGTACTTCTCTTTAATCTGATGGGTACCGCGCTTGTGATCATCTTTCTGGACAGCTCTCCGCAGTATCAGATCGATCTGCCCTGGCTCACAGAAGAGATCCATCAACTCATTCTGCTCACGTTTGCCAATGTTTTCTGGCTGCTCCACTTCTCCTTTACCAGTACCCGCCTTCTAAATATAGAAGAGAACCGGAAATTGCTCGCATTCGGCTACCCCGCAGGCAAGCTCGCATGGCACCTGAACCTGATGACACTCTACCATCCGGTGAATGTGATCTACAACCTCACCTGGCTCATCTTTCTCGCCGTACAGGTGAGTTCGGTCTGGAATATCCCGGTGCTGGTGGCCGTCGTCCTGCTCAACTACGGTGTCATTTTCTCGATCAAACACCGTTTCCTTCAGATGGTGGAGCGCCGCTTCCGCATCGTCGTCTTCTCCATTCTCTTTGTTCTGCTGGGAAGTGCCACTCTGATGGCCGTAATTTCGAGACAAGCCCTCTCCTGGATGAATGGCATCACACTGCAAATTTCTGAAATCACAGAACTACTCTACTATCTACCGGGTGGGCTCATCTACTGGTCTGCCACCTACGAGCACTCCGTTCAGCTAACACTTGTCATTTTTGGCTTCACCCTGATCCTGACTCTCCTGATTTTCCGGGACCACTACTACAAGACGCTTGAGGGGCTGCTATCACCCGACATTCGGGTGATCAGAGAGCATGTAAGCCGGCTCTGGGCATTCCTGAGACGTTGGCTGGGGCCCAATGCAGGCAAGTATATCTACCATGTGATGACACACCCTTACAACCGGCTACAGGTGATAGCCATTGTCCTGATCCCGATTGTCTACATACCGCTACTTCTATATCTCGATTACAGTGAGATCTCCAATATTTTGATCCCCACAATCCTGGCGGCGTTACCGGTAGCCTTGCTGGCCATGGGAGGAGCCAACATGTTCGGCTACGAAAACCGGGAGTTTCTGCTCCACATGCAGTTCCCCATCTCCTTCGAACAGCAACTGAAGGAGCGCTTTCTGGGTGCGGTCACCATCCCACTCTTCATCTTTTACGCCATCACGATCTTCGAAATCCTGCGCTTCCCCTTCCTGGGTGAAGTGCTGGAGATCTACATTGCCAACACCTTTTTCTTCCTCTGCTTTATGATGGTCTTTCTATGGAGCTCGTTCTACCAGTTTCAGCGGGTCAGCTACTCTACGTTCAGCTTCAAGCATCCGATTATTCCGCAGAAAGTCACTTTTACTATCACTTTTGCCATCTTTGTACTCGGCTACACAGTCTTTGTGCCTCTCGGGTCCTATCAATCTTATCGGTTGTACGTGATGCTCTTTCTGATTGCTGCCCTGGGCACCTATCTATGGAAGAACTTCAGCATTCTCGTAGACCTCTACCGATCCAAAATTCTGGGACAGCTATGGAATCAGCTCTGACGATTGAAAAACTGAACAAGTCGTATGACGGCACCCCCGTGCTACGCGACCTGAATCTGGATGTGCCGGCCGCGAATATCTTCGGTCTGATCGGGCCCAACGGCGCCGGAAAGAGTACCGTTATCGGCATTCTGACCGGCCTACTCGCGCGCGACAGCGGCAGGGTATTACTAAACGGGATGGAGCTGAACAGCCGGAACGAGCTGGCCATAAAAAGGGAGATCGCAACGGTTCTTCAGCCGCCCCTTCTCTTCGAGAGCTTTACCTGCTACGAATTTCTTACGTACGTCTGCGAAATGTATGACATTCGCGACCGGGAACTGAACGACCGGATCAACTCGCTGCTCACCTGGTTCGAAATCGAGCAGTTTATCTATGTAAAAGTGCGCAAGCTCTCCTCCGGCAGCCGCAAAAAGCTCGCTTTCTGTGCAGCGGTACTCACACGCCCGCAAATTCTCTTTCTGGATGAACCATTTGAGAGTGTGGATGTCATTTCGATCGGTCGCATGAAGACGGTCCTTCGAAAGATGAAGGAGAGGGGTTCCACCATATTTATTACCAGCCACATCCTGGAGGTGGTAGAGAACCTCTGTGACGACATAGCGATCCTGCATGAAGGGAAGATCGCGGCTTATCTGGATGCGGAGAGCCGAAAAGAGCTTCAAAAAGAGGAGAGCCTGAGCGAAATCTTCGAACGCTATCTGGATGTGAAGAACAGAGGTGAAGATCAACTGGGTTGGCTGTAGGCGGGTTCTACCGGAGTCGGCAGGCCGTCAATTTCCTCCGCACAGACTGATGCCAGTATCAGCAGGACAGGTTGCAAGCGAGGCCAGTCAAATCTCGCAAGCAATATCCCTGATTGTTCCAGCACCCTCCGTCCGCCTCTCAATATAGAGTATCTGTCTGGGATTACCAGTGGTTCGGGATTCAGAACATCTCCATCCGAATTGGCCAGCATAAACGTCTGTCGAGCTGAATCTACGGATGTATTAAGTCCATTATAGAAATGTGCAATATGATGGCCATCAACTCTGGTATAAAACATAAAAAGTCTCATATCCTGTATGGCTTCATGGTCTTCCCTGGAAATCAAAACAACCGCGACACCTTCACCGCCACGGCTTCGCACAACTCCCGCAGCTCCGGCGTGATAGCCCCCTCGGTGTGTGAGTCGATATCCAGTTCGGCGACCATCCTCTCTCCCTTCATCACGGGAACCACAATTTCGGAGCGGACATCCGGGCTGCACGCAAGGTAGTTCCCCTCCTTTCGCACATCCTGCACCACAAAGGTCTCCAGCGTCTGTGCCGCCTGCCCACAGATACCCTGCCCGAATGGGATTTCGGTATGGTCGGTCTCCTCTCCCACATAGGGCCCCAGCTCCAGAACTCTCTCCTTCTTCTCCGAAACCAGATAGAAACCGGTCCAGTCGAATGGGCTTACTTCACGATCCAGCAGTTCGCAGATCGCCTGCAGTTTCTTCTCCCGTTCACCGGCTCCCTTCACAATACTGTCCACTTCTGCCAGGACCACATTCAGATTCATACTTTCTCCATTCTCTATTTTTCGCGAAAACTAAAAGATACACGCATCTTGCGCCCCTCTCCAAAACTTCTCTATCTTTGCCCACCATGCTCGATTTTCTGAATACCAGCTCCGATCTTTCGGTACTCTTTATGAGTGCCCTGGCTCTCTTTTTTGCCAGCTTCACCTCGCTATTTTCGGTGGCCAACCCGACCGCCGCCCTTCCCATCTTCCTCTCACTCACAAAAGGGTACACACCCGGAGAGAGGAGCAAAACCGCACTGTGGACCACTATCTATATGATGCTCATCCTGGTCACTTTTCTATTGGTCGGAACCTACATCCTCAACTTTTTCGGAATCAGCCTTGCCGGCATCCGGATCGCCGGTGGGCTCATTATCATGCGAGCTGCATACTCCATGCTGAACCCCAACACAGCCGGTCGTAAACTCTCTGAAGAGGATGAAGCGGAAGCAAGGGAAAAAGATGACATCACTTTCAGCCCCCTGGCGATGCCGATGCTATCCGGACCCGGCAGCATCGCGGTGGTCATCGGTTTCGCAACCCAGGCCACCGGCCCGACAGACTACATGGTTCATATCGTTTCTATTTTTCTGGTCGTTCTCATCGCCTATATTGTCCTTCGGCTCGGCCCGTTCATCATGAACTATATGGGAACGACCGGCATGAACGTATTGACGCGGATGATGGGATTTATCGCTCTGGCGATAAGTGTACAGTTCATACTGAGCGGCATCGCACGCTATTTCAACATTGCTCTCTGATTCGCGCATCTGAACCCTGAAACCGGAGTCCGTTCTGGAGTTTCTCGAACAGTTTTTCGCCTCGTTTGCCAACTACGCCTGGGGAACCCCGTTGCTCGTCCTCCTTGTGGGGGGAGGCATCTTCTTCCTTCTCTACTGCCGTTTTATTCCCTACAGGCACATCAGGCACGGAATCAAAATCCTGTCGGGCCGTTACGACGACCCGACCGCTCCGGGCGACATTAACCACTTTCAGGCGCTCTCCAGTGCGCTGGCGGCTACAGTTGGAATGGGGAATATAAGCGGAGTAGCCATCGCCATTGGCGTGGGCGGTCCGGGCGCCATCTTCTGGATGTGGATTACCGCCCTGGTGGGTATGGCCACCAAGTTCTTCAGCTGTACACTGTCCATCATGTACCGGGGGCAGGACAGCGCCGGCGATATCCAGGGTGGCCCGATGTACTACATTGTTGAGGGGCTGGGCAAGAGGTGGAAGCCCCTCGCAATCTTCTTTGCCATCGCCGGCCTGATCGGCTGTTCCCCCATGTTTCAGGCCAATCAATTGACCCAGATTCTGAGAGATACAGTACTGGCCGAACAGAACTGGCTGGGATACAGTACCATGTTGCTGGAGGGAAGCGCCCTTACCGAAACCGGATTCCGCCTCTCCGACATACTCACCGGACTGATTCTTGTGGGGATGGTCTCCCTGGTCATCTTTGGAGGCATTCGAAGGATCGGCCATGTGGCGGCCCGGCTCGTTCCACTCATGGTGATCATCTACGTATTGACGGTTGTTTACATCATCGTCACGAATCTGGTAGATGTCCCCTACTACCTGATGCTCATTGTGACTGATGCCTTCACAGGCCAGGCGGCAGCGGGAGGGGCGCTGGGTGTCGTTATTTCCAACGGAATTCGCAGGGGAGCGTTCTCCAACGAAGCGGGTATCGGAATGGAAGCGATGGCCCACGGCGCTGCAAAGACGAGGGAGCCGGTTCGGGAGGGGCTGGTAGCCATGCTGGAACCTGCAATTGACACTCTGCTCATCTGTACAATGACCGCCCTCGCCATTCTGATGACCGGTGCGTGGACTCTGACCGACGTGGATGGGATCACCATGACCGCTGTCGCTTTTCAGCAGGGAGTACCAGTGTTCGGCACCGTTCTCCTGCTCATCAGTGTCTTCATTTTCAGTATTACCACGATGTTCACCTACTCCTACTATGGAACCAAATGCCTCAACTTTCTTGCCGGAGCCCACAACAAACATTACTACAACTACTTCTACATCTTCACCATCTTCTTTGGCGCGGTGACATCTATAGATATGGTGGTGAATCTGATAGATGGCATGTTCGCTTTGATGGCCATACCGACCATGACCGCTTCACTATTGTTAGCACCCAAAGTGATGGAGGCCTCAAGGGACTACTTTGCACGTCTGAATAGCGAAGAGGCGGAGAGAGGTTCATAAACGCATTTTCATTACCTTCCATCGGGAGTTGACTCAGACAACAATCAATTCTTTTTCGATACGATGGCTTTTACTTTCAAAAAGAACGAACGGGGATATTCGGAGATCACCTTTCCCTTCATGCGGAAAGTGATTATCGGAACCACTCAGAAACTGTTTAACGTTCGTATCACCAACCCCGAAAACATGCCTCTCACCGGCCCCTGTTTTCTCTACGGAAACCACTCCAACTACTTCGACCCCTTCTTTCTGAATGTGGGACTGACGCGGGAACCAACGGCCGGGGTCATGACGCGCGACCAGTTCCACCGGCCCATTCGCCGAATCTTTATGGACAGCATCGGGATTGTCCCGACCAGTAAATATGTACCCGAACCGGGCATCGTTCGCAGTGTCATCAAAATGATTGGCCAGAACCGGATAATTGTCATCTTCCCTGAAGGCGGACGGCGCTGGGATGGACGCCCGAAGCCACTCATCGAAACCACCCTGAAGCTCTTCTGGAAGATGAAAATTCCGGTTCATCCCATCCAGCTGCATGGGTCTCATCTCGCCTGGCCCCGCTGGGCCAAACGACCCCGCCTGAGCAGTGTGGAAGCTCGATTTCTGACGCCGCTCCACTCCTCCGATTTCGACAACTACGAAGCCTTTGCCGAGGCGTGCCGGTCCAAACTCGATTTTGAGGAGTACAACCCACCGGAGGAGGCGAAACCGATTCGCGCATGGAAGCCCGCCTCCGGAATCCACCGCCTGCTCTACCGCTGTCCTGAGACCGGAGAGAGTGCAACGGTCTTCACACCCGATGGAAAAAGAGTCTTGAGCCGTGCCCACCCGTTTCGATACCGTATGGATCACCACTCCAGACTGATCGATCCGGACGGGCAGAGCCACTCCGTGGTCGAGATGTATGACCGCATCAAAGCCATGGAAATGGAGTTTTTGAGGGACGACTGCCTTCTGGAAGAGCTGGGCAGCCAGTTCTACACGATCGGGAAGGAGCATGAGCTCATCAAGCTGGACCGGGGGGTAGCCCGGTTGCGAGAGACTCATCTCGACATTTACTACGGTTCGGTGAGCGAACAGATTCCGTTGGAGGAGATACGCGCCGTCTCCATTGAGCAGAATCACAAGATCAGCATCACCGATGCGCAGCGCACCATTCAGTTTACAATGAAGCACAACAGTGTACTGCAATGGCAGCACTACCTCCGACGCCTGGCGAAGGGAGAGAAGGCGGTGCGTAGCTTGTAGACATAAAAAAACAGCCGGCTCAAACTGAACCGGCTGCTGTTAACTTTCTGAGAAGAGAGGTGTGGCGTTACTCTACGATGAGTGTCCCCACCATGCCGCCACCATAGTGTCCCGGAAATGTGCAGACGAAGGTGTACTCGCCCGGCGTGTCCGGAACCGTGAAGGTTATGGTATCAGAATCACCACCTCCCAGCATGCCGGTGGCCACTATCACCTGATCTTCAAGGGCCGGAGCAATGTAACCGTCATTGGCTGCTGCGGCCGACTGGTCAATAAATGTCTGGACATCCGTTCCCTGATCGAGAAGAACCCAGTTGTGCGCCATCGCTGTTGGCGGAATCTGGCTTCTCGTCTCGAAATTAATGCTCAGCTCTTCTCCAGGCGCGGCCTGAATGGATTCGATCACGAACTCTTCACCGACTTGTTCCCCGAGGGTAACACCCTCCAGCTCTTCGGCGACCACAAATTTCATGCGGTCAATACCGACAATCTCGATGGTTCGTACATCGTCGTCCGCTGTTGCGGTTGCTGTTGTTTGTTGCTCAGGTGTCTCTTCACCGTTGCCGCATGCCGCTGCCATCGCAACGAATCCGGCCAGTACCATGAATGTGTAGATGCGTATCATATTTGCTCCCGTTTTGGATAGATACGTTCTGCCGACGGAATCAGCAGCCTCCCGGCCCGATCCGCCCGAAATCGTATCAAGTTTGTTGATGTCTTTGATCACCTCATTGACCGCCAGTTCACTTCCCTGGTAGTGCCTCCTGATCTGTCCTTTCTGGTCGATCAGCGGGACCCGGTCAGTGTGATCTATAAAATACACAGGATATCCCGATTCTGTAAATCTTGTTGGCGTTTTGATTATCTGAACACCAGGTTTTTCAAGCAGAGGCGGGATCAGGAATAGCGTCTGGCACTGAACCTCGCCTTTCTATATTTTTACCCCGGTTCTGCCGTGTGTCATGCGCAGTCTGCAGGCCGTAATACACACTTTTCACCGATTCTGCGTATAGCTCACGATATCACTCTACAGAAGACGCTATCTATGAAACTGCCCTATTTTCTCGCCAGGCGATTTGTTGCAGGTGAACATTTTGAACAGGCTCTGCCCAGGGTGAGGCAGATCAATGAAATGGGTATCCTCACCTCACTCGTACTGCTGGGAGAGGAGGTAAAGGAGAGAAGTGTTGCAGAAGAGACCGTTGAAAACTACAAGGAGCTCCTGAAAGAGATGGATGCCCACTCTCTTCGGGGCTCCATCTCGATCAAACTGACTATGACGGGGCTCTCCATCGACGAGGAGCTCTGCCGGAAGCACCTGCATTCCATACTGGATACCGCTTCCAAACTGGGCCGGTTCGTTCGTATCGATATGGAGAGTTCCCGCTACACGGAAGCGACTCTTCGGCTCTTCAGGGAGGCACACGACACCTGGAACGGGCACGTGGGCATTGTGATTCAGGCGGCCCTGCACAGAACCGAAAGAGACATCATAGAGCTGGCCGACATGGGGGCCGATGTACGGCTCTGCAAGGGTGCATACAAAGAGCCCGCCGATATAGCGCTTCGGAAGATGCCGGAGATCCGTGAAGCCTTCAAGCGGTATGGAAAGATTCTGCTGGAGAGAACCCCTCTCACGCGGTTTGCGACACACGACGACGAGCTGGTCACCTGGCTCCGCGACTATGCATCGGAATCGGATATTCCGAAGGATCGTTTCGAGTTTCAGATGCTGTACGGCCTCCGGGAGGAGACCATGGTCCAGCTTGCAGCAGACGGATACCGGGCTCGCATCTATGTCCCCTACGGGACGATGTGGTTCCCTTATTTCCGGCGCCGGCTGCTGGAGCGGAAGGAGAACGTCTTTTTCCTGCTCGCCAACCTCTTCAAAAAGTGACCCCGCCAAACCCTTCATGATGCCCCGGATTTCGAATGCGTGACCTCCGAAATGTACACCCACTCGCTCTCTCCCTCGCGGCCGGGTTGGCAGTGGGCATTGCATCCCTGGCCATTCCGCTTCTTCGCGATTTTCACTGGGAGTCCGCGGGCCTGGCTTCCCTCCTGCTCGCTTTCCGGTCGGGGGTATCTGTCGCAAGAGGAGGCGTAGCCCGTAAGGTGCTTTTCACCTCCGTTTCCGTGGCAGCCGGCTGGGCACTTCCGCTCCTCCTGCTGGCACTGGCCACAGGTTGCTTCAGTATTCACGGAGCGGCCTTCTGGCTCTTCGGGCCACTACCCTCCATTATCTTCACCATCGCACTGGGCCGACTCGTGCGTAGCTGGCCGGTCTGGAGGCCCGAATTCTGGACGGGATTTCTGACCCTTCTCATCGCAGTCATTCCTACACTCGCCCAGTTTTTCTCCTTTCCGCAACTCTACTTCTACAACCATATCTGGAGCTACTGGCCCGGCCCGATCTATGAAGAGGTGGTACTCTTTCCGTTCGAGATGGCCGGATTCCGGATGCATACTCTGCTCTGGGCTGTCCTGCTGGCCGCCCTCCCGCAGTTTCGCCAGGAGCGGCTCTACAGGGCCATCGCCATCCTGTCACTTGCCGCCATTCTCTTCAATCACTCCCAGGCGAGCCGGTGGGGCTGGATATCGCCGGAAGAGCGGCTGCAGGCCCATCTGGGTGCCGTTCACGAAACCAGTCATTTCCGGCTATATCACAGCGCCGAAGCGATGGATCGGCAAGAGGTGGAGCAGATGGCAGGAGAGCAGGAGGGGTGGCTCCTGGACATCGTCGAACGGCTGGATCTCGATTTGGAGATCTACAGGGAGCGCCCGATCCACACTTATATCTACCCGGACGAGGAGTTCAAGAGGAGGCTCACCGGAGCGGGCCGAACCAGCTATGTGCCGGTATGGCTCAGGCAGGATCAGACCCACATCACCCGTTCTCGCGCACAAGCCTCATTAAAACATGAACTGGTGCACATCGTGGCCAAACAATTCGGAAACCGATTTGGAGCCAGCCGTAACATCGGATTGGTGGAAGGACTCGCTGTAGCGCTCTCCCTTGATGAGGAGAGTACGATCTACCCGGACCGTATGATCGCCGGCCGGCAGGATCTACCGGACGCAGAGGAGCTTCGTCAGATCCTGACGCTTATTGGTTTTTATCGAAGGCCAGGAGTGGTCAGCTACACTGTCTCGGGCTCATTTGTGGGCCACCTGCTGGATACCCGGCCTGTCTCCTCTTTCAAAGAGGCGTACAGAACCGGTCGGATCGAGGCGGCATATTCGCCAGTGCCCTTTAAAGAGCTGGTCCGGGAGTGGCACGTGCGACTGGAAGCGATACCACTTGACGAGCAGGACCTGGCTCGTTCACGCGCCCTGTTTTCTGCTCCATCGATCTTCGACAAGCCCTGTCCCCGGATACAGGATCGCAGCGAGATCGCCCGGCTACTCGCTCCGCCAGATGTTTTTTTCGCGCTCGATGTCGGCCATACGCTTGGAGGGGTCGATCTCTACCCCGCGCACCTCTCCGGCCTCTGCGGGGATCTGCAACTCATAGGTAGGGAAGACCCAGCGCCAGGGGGTTAGCACCGTATGAGTCCCTCCGCCTTCAGGCTCCTTCTCTCCCCACATCATCAAAAGTGGTATGTAGAACAGCTCCGTTGAACCGTCACTGTACTCTACTTCCAGGTCTATCGGCATTGGCAGGGTCCCGTCCCGCCGTATTTGGATAGTGGTACCCTCCTCCGTTTCCTCCACCACTTCGATGGCGTAGTCGATGGTTCGTGTGGTCTTCACCCACTGCCTGTAGTACCAGTCCAAATGGATGCCGCTCTCGCGCTCCATCACCCGGATGAAGTCCTGACCGGTTGGATGTCGAAACTTCCACTCCTCAAAAAAGCGACGCATTCCGCGATCAAACGCCTCCTGCCCGATCACATAGCTTAGCTGGTGAAGAAAGATCATCCCCTTGGTATAGGAAGCCACGGAGTAGGCTGTGTTCAGTTGAAAATGGTCGGCGTGAAGACTCATCGGCTCTTCGACACCCAGCTCCACAATGCGAAAATAGTTGTTGTAGCTGCCATCAAATGGGTCTCCTTCTCCTCCGTCAAAGATCCGATTCATGATACGCTGCGAAGCGTACACCGTGTATCCCTCATCGATCCAGTGGTAGATGCTCTCGTCATTAGCCAGCACCCCCTGATACCAGGCGTGTACCAGCTCATGTACAGTGACCCCGACCAGGCTTCTCAGATTCCGGTTGCCGGTAATGAGGGTACCCATGATATACTCCATGCCCCCATCCCCTCCCTGTATGACCATATATTCGTCATAGGGGTACTCGCCAAAGTGTTCGTTCATGTACTGAAAAGCCCGGACCGTAAACTCCGGAAGCTGTTCCCAGTTTTGCAGCAGTTCGGCCTGATTCTCATCCGGCGCATTTGCCGCCACCGGGTCGGCCTGGTAGAAGAAGCGCAGAAGAGGGCCATCTGGAACCCTCGCCGTGGTGTGTACGTAGTCGGGATCGGCCGCCCACATAAAATCGTGCTGATAGTCGGAGAGGAAGTGCCAGGTGAGCTTCTCTCCGTCCGGCCGTTGCACCTGCATATCGGCTGTTTCGTATCCGTGCCCCACCGCTTCCGGATTCTGCAGATAGCCTGTGGCAGCCACCACATAGTCCCGGTCTATATGAATGGTTACATCAAAATTCCCGAATACCCCATAGAACTCTCTGGCAATATAGGGGTGGGCGTGCCAGCCATTCTCATCGTAAGCGGCCATCTTAGGATACCACTGCGCCATGGAGTAGTCGATCCCTTCGGCGTTGTGCCGGCCACTGCGGCGGATCTGCTCCGGAACCTGCGCTTCAAACTCCATCTCGAAAACGGTTTCCGATCCGGGTAGAACCGGTTCCGCCAAATGCACCTCCAGAAGGGTTTCGTGAACCTCGAAAGAGACCTCCTCCCCATTCTGTGTAAGGCTGTGGATCTTCTGATAACCGATCTCACCCTCTTCGAGATGCGAGATCCGGTCCATCACACGCTGATCGGGATCGGGAATGGTACGGGATCTTTTGTCCATCATACTGTTCGGCTGAAAAGCGTTGAAGTACAGATGGTAGAAGGCCCGGTTCAGTGTATCGGGAGAGTGGTTGGTATAGGTGAGGGTCTGTACTCCGTCAAAACGGTGTGTCTGAACATCAAAATCGATCTCCATCACATAGTTAACCTCCTGCTGCCAATCCGGGGAGGTTTGAGAGAGTACGGTTTCCGAAATCAGGAGAAGGAACAGGGGGGCAAGGAAACTGTAGATGCGTATCATGGTCGGAATGTAAGGTTTCGGGCAGGAGCGGGAGCTGGCCGGCAGCGGCAGGCTCACTCCTACATCGGGTTTCGGCTCGAAAATGCGCGGCTCAGGGTCACCTCGTCAATATACTCCAGCTCGGAACCCATCGGGATTCCATATGCGATCCTGGAGACCTGCAGGTCGTGCGCTTTCAGCAATTTATGAATGTAGTAGGCGGTGGTTTCTCCCTCCGCATCAGGGTTCAAAGCAAGAATGACCTCCCGAACCTCCTCTGAAGAGCCCTGAACCCTGCGTATGAGCTCTCCGATCCTCAGCTGATCTGGCCCGATGTTCTCCAGCGGAGAGATCACGCCTCCAAGGACGTGGTAGCGCCCCCGGAACTCGTTGGTTTTCTCTATGGTGTATACGTCCTGAAACTCTTCAACGACACAGATCTGCCCGTTTGCGCGTTTCATGTTGCTACAGATGCTGCATGGGTCTACATCGGTGATCGTTCCGCAGACAGCACAGCGTTGAACCGATCTCTTGAGCTGCACCAGCGCATCCGTCAGTGAAAAAACTTTCTCATCGGACTGTTTCAGAAGAAACATGGCGATTCGTCGTGCCGATTTTCGCCCTGTACCGGGCAGCTTGGCCAGCTCTTCTATGGCACGTTCCAGTACTTCGGAAGTGATTTGCATCAGTTATATCTCAGTTAGGTGGCAGATGCCGTTTCAGAGACCAAGCCGGCCGAGGTCCAGGTTGCCAAGACCGCCAGGCAGCATATCCTTGTAGAGCTCCTGCATCTTCTGCTGGCCCTCTTCGTGCGCCTTCTCCAGTGCCTTGTTCACACCGGCCACCACCAGATCCTCCAGCATCTCCTTGTCTTCGGGATCTATGACATCCCGATCCAGCTCAATTGAAATCAGCTCCCGGGCACCGTTGGCGCGAACCTTTACCATACCTCCGCCCGCCTCGGCCTCCACTACCACTTCCGCGAGCTTCTGCTGTGCCTCTTTCATTTTATTCTGCATATCGGCAATCTTGCCGAACATATCTGCCATATTGGGTGAATCACTCATCTTTTCTGTCGGTTTCGTTAATATTCCAGTTCCGCGCCAAACAGCTCCACCAACAGCCTGAGGTTGGGATCTTTCTGCTGCAGCGCCTTGAAACGTTCATAGGGGCTCTCCTCTTCCTGCCTCTCCGACTCAGGTTCACGGGAGACTACACAGCGAATTTGTACAGGTGCTCCGCACACCCGGCTCAACAGGCGGCACAACAGATTGCGGTTTTCTTCAACCATATTCCGGGAGAAATCGTTGTCCACAAGCAGGGTCAGTTCCCTCCCCGCAAGTTTATGCAATCGCACCCGCTGCATCTGATAGTAGAGAAGTTGCGGGGCCTCTTCACTCAACCCATCCAAAAACGTCTCCCATTTAGAACGCACGCCGTCGAAAGTAATTTTAATTTCTTCGCCACTGGTGGGGCTGCTCTCCTCCTGCAAGGGCAGAGCGAGCGGAACGCTGTTTCCGTTGTTTTGCTGAGACGGCCCATCCAGAGAGGGGCGGCCAAAAATATTCTCCTCTGCTTCCGCATCCGGTTCAACCCTTTCCTTTTCGACGACGGCAGGTTCGCTCTTGGTCACCTCGGGGTCAGCCTTCTTCTCCCCGGCTCCGGATGCTTTACCGGCCTTTTCAGGTTCATCCGAATCTTCTGATGCTTCCGCTACAGAGCCGTTCAGGTCAGAACTACCCCCTTTTTTTTTTAACTCATCGAGACGGGAAATCAGATCACCGAGTTCAGCTCCGCGGTTCATGTGAACCAGCCGGATCAGCAGCAGTTCGAACAGCACCCTTGGCTGTCGGGCATCTCTGATCCGGTACTGAGTTTCATTCACCAGGTGCAGCATTCTCATCAGGTCCTCTGTGGAGAAGTGCGACGCCTGCTCCCTGCATAGCTCCCTGGTCTCTTTGGTCGCTTCAATGAGCTCCGCATCTACACCGGCTGCCATGTAGAGGTTGCGCAGATGTTCGGTGAGCGAAACCAGAAACTCCTGAATGTCGGTACCGGACTGAACAAGATCGCGGATTAAATGGAGACCCGCTGAAGCGTCCCGCTTCCGAACCGCATCCACAAATGCAATGAGATGATTGCGGTCTACCACATTGAGCGCCGACAGCAACTCCTGATATCCTATTTGCTTCCCACAGTAGGCGATCGCCTGATCCATCAGGCCCAGGGCATCCCGAAGCGCACCATCGGCACGTTTTGCGATCACATGCAGGGACTCCTCGTCGATCTTTACATCCTCCTTCTCCGCAATCTCCGACAGACGACTCACGATTTCCGAAACAGAAATCCGCTTGAAGTCGAACCGCTGCACTCTGGAGAGGATGGTGGGCAGCACTTTATGCGGCTCGGTGGTTGCAAAGATGAAAATCGCATGGGGAGGAGGTTCTTCAAGGGTCTTCAGAAGCGCATTGAACGCCTCCTTTGTAAGCATGTGAACCTCATCAATGATAAAAATCTTGAAGCGGCCGTTCTGCGGAGGAACACGAATCACCTCCTTGAGGGAGCGAACGTCATCGATCTTCCGGTTCGACGCCGCATCCATCTCCACAATGTTCATCGTCTGGTCCAGCGATTCGCCATCTACATCCGAATCCACTTCATTCACTGCTCTGGCAAGTACGCGGGCCATCGTCGTCTTACCCACCCCGCGCGGACCGCAGAACATATAGGCGTGGGAGATCCTGTTTTGACGAATCGCATTCTTGAGCGTACTGCTCACATGCTCCTGTGAAACGATGTCGTCGAAGGTGGAGGGTCGGTATGTACGGGTCAGCGCCCGGTAGCTCTGTTTTATCATCATCACTGGACTTGGAGTCAATGTACTAAAAATTGATATTTCTATCAGATCTCTTAACTTCAGAATTCAAGCGATCAACACACTCCCCATGCAGCGCCACACACTTCCTGTCATCACCCTACTGCTCTTCTCTTTTCTGAGCATTCAGAATGTATTTGCACAAGCTGTCACGGCAGATGAGTGGCTTGAGCGCGGCCGCCTGGCAGCGTTCAGCGGTGACGCAGGCCAGGCACTGGAGATCTGGAACGAAGCGGTTGATCATCTTGAGAGACCCGATGCCCGGATTGGTTTCGAGATCATCCGACTTGCAACAGAACAACAGCTTGAAGAGTGGTACGAGCTGGCCTCCATTGCCTATATGTGGAGTCTTCGGGCTGAACCGGGTGGTGAGAGCCGCGCCGCACTCAGACAGGAGATTGAGCGGCTTCGGCCGATCACCGGTGAGAGGATCTATCACCAATGGCGGGAGTGGTGGGAGCAAAGTCAGCCACAACTGGGCCATGATATGGCCGGTTTCTGGATACAGATGGAACAAACTCCTGGTGAGAACATTCATGAACGCCTGATTGAACACTGGAGACGGATTGCCACAGCCAGAGAACGCTTTGTACGCCACCATGAGACAACCTATGGGACAGATCAGAGAGCGATTCCATGGATACGCTTTGGAGAACCGGACCAGATCTGGAGTGGCACCCTGACGCTGAATTTTCAACAGGCAGGGGAGTGGCTGGGCCGTCAATGGTCCGATCTGAATGAAGGCGAAGATGAAGATATGGAGAGAACGGGGAACCAGGAGAGAAGACGGACAAACCCTGCAGAGAATCTCTCCTCTTTTCTGACTCCATGGCACACCTGGCCAGAGGTAGAGGTCTGGATCTACCACTTTTCCGAAGAGGAGGAGTCGGAACCGGTTCTTTTCCTCTTTGGGACCGAACCAGTCGAAAAGAGATTTCAGGCCATTCGCTCCATTGGAGATTTGATTCCGGGCGAATCGTACGACATTGAGCGATTCGGACAGGAGCAGTTTGCCGAAATGGTTCGGCGCGGGCTCACTCCGGCTGCCGGCCTCTTGTTCATCTATTATGAACAGCTCTCTGCAGCACACCCCTGGTTTGCCGAAAGAGCCAGACAGATGCGGCAGACATTCCTTGAACAGGAGAGTTCTACCCGCCGCTCCTTCGCAGATGTATTCCGTATGCAGAATTTTGAACTCATCAGTCAGAATCAAAGTCGTTCGCCCCGCGAACGTTCAGACGTGGATCGTGTGATGCCTTCCATACCAGTACAGATCTCTCAATACCGGTTTCTTGATAAAGAGAACCGGCCACAACTGCTCACTTTTCTGGATAGCAATCCCACCGAAGCGATTCAAAATGATATTGAACATAACCAAAGCCTCTTTACACCTGAAGAAACAGAACCTCTGACCCCGCTCGGACCCTCTGTTTTCGAACACTACAGCCTTCGCCACAGGCTTATTCAGTTTAATGAACAGTGGCTCCCTGTTGCGGATATACAACAGAATCTTAACGTTCTTGCCGATTCATCTGACTCAGGCTCCTGGGAAAAACCGCAATACTCATCGATATTCTATACACTGCAAGAAGTACAAAACTTTTACTCAGCTTCGGCCCAGATCATGAATACGCATTCGGAGAGCCACCCTGCGTTCGAGTCCACATTCCCGCCCTCTTTACGGGGCCTGGGGCGCCGCCACTTCCAGCAGCCGCCACCCCTACAGAGTATTGAAGATTCGATGGAGGTGGCTGACCTGATTCTGGGATACCGGGACAGCATCCCTGATGATTACCCGTTCAGCTTTCAGGTAGCCAACGACCGGACTTTGCCCGTGGAGCGAAATCTGGTGCTGCATTTCGAGGTCTATCATTTGATGCCGGACACTTCAAGCAACCTGACCCAATTTGAGCTCACCTATCGCATCTTTCCGGTCAGAGATCACGGAGAAGTGATCACCGATCAGGAGGCGTTCTACCTGACCCTCAATTTCATGAGTGAAGAGAGCCGGGTGATCGAAGATTTGGAAATTCAGACCAGTTCCCTTGAAGAAGGGACCTATGAGCTCAGGGTCGTTGTGGCCGACCAGGTATCAGGACGCGAAAAAGAGAGAACGATTCGCTTTCGAGTGGGCCGTACCGGCAAAGCTATTTGAGGTACTTCTCAAAGAACTGATAGATTCGCCGATATTCGTCATACCAGGAGGCTGGACTGGTAAAGCTGTGCCTTTCGGATGGATACATCATCATGTCGAGCTCTTCATGACCCGACTGAATAAGTTCCTCAATGTATTGTGCGGCATCCTGAAAGCCCACATTGTCGTCAATCAGGCCGTGTAGCATGAGAACCGGCCGCTCCATCTCCGATGCATAAGTGAGCGGTGAACTGCGGTCGTAGTGTTCCGGGTTCTCCTCCGGAGTGCCAAGTCGCGGTTTAGTGTAGTGCGGATTGGCATAGTAGTAATTTCTCCAGTTCGTAACTGCCCGAAGCGCCGCGGCCGCGTGGAACCTATCGGGTTTTGTACTGGTCGCATAGAGAGCCATAAAGCCTCCGTAACTTCCTCCATAGATACCCACACGGTCCAGATTCAGGCCGCCACGGTTCTCCTGAACCCAGTCGAGCCCATCCACGATATCTTCCGTCTCATATCGCCCCATCCAGTTGGTCACATCCTCCCTGAACTTCCTGCCATAGCCTGTGCTGTGCCGGTAATCCACTTCGATGACCACATATCCCTGCCCGATCAGAAACTGGTGAAACATATACTCCCGATAATAGCTGTTCGACCAACCCTTGAATACATTCTGTAGTGAACCCGCCCCATGGACAAAGACCACAACCGGCCGGGACCCTTCCGGGCTAAAATTTTCCGGGTACAGAACCGACATGGAGAGCTCTGTTTCCCCGTCCCGTCCGGTAAATCGCACATACTCCTCCTGCTGCCAATCAAACGAATGGAAGCGTTCCGGTACAGACTCGGTGAGTCGAACCTCTTCGCCCGGATAATCCAGATCGAGCAGAAACAGATCGTACGGCTCATTAAAAAATGATTTTGCATATACAACTTTATCACGATCCGGGCTCAGCTCAAAGCTGTTTCTATACGCCTCTGTAGTGGTCAGTTTACGTATCCGATTCTCCGATACAGAGAGCAGATAGAGGTGACGCTCCCCCGGATCCACTTCCGTAGAGGCGAACAGTATGGAGTTGGCATCTACCCACGCTGTCCAGGGGATGTCAAACTCCCCACTCGTATGCCTGACGAGATCCGAACCATCTGGACGAACGGAATAGATATGGTTCCAGTTCTCCTTCTCCGACTGAAACATGATCCGTGATCCATCCGGAGAAAACTCCATCCGGGTTCCGTGAAGCCACCCCTCTGTCTTGTCCCGGAACAGTGTAGAACTTCTTCTCCGCCTTCGATTCTCCTCCAGATCATAAATACGGATCTCTCGCTTCTTGAGCGCAGCATCGGTGTAGTCGATCGCAACATAACGGCCGGCGGGAGAGCCGGATGCGGATGAACGGTGTCGACCACCCATTAAGACTTCAATCTCCCGGCTCTCTACATCCACCACCGAGTATATTATGTCAGTAATTCCGCGGCTTGATGCACCGGGGGTAACGAACTCATCATGATACCGCGGAAAATAGACGGTTCGGGAGTTCTCATTGTCCGATTGACGCAGGAGAAGCATTTCGTTGCCTACCCAGTCGGAGATCGTGTATGGGTGCGATCCATTCGGCCTGGTTGTGACCTGACGAAGGGTGAATTCAGCAACATCGACAACCCAGACTTCGCCACGTGATGTATAGGCAATTCGTGATTCGTCGGGAGACCACTCGACCCCGGAAATACCGGAAGCGGAGGAGACCAGCACTCTCGGATTGGTGAAGTCCGTAGTGTTCAGCACAAGGTCTCCATTTGTTGTATATACAATTTTTTCTCCGGACGGGCTCATCTGGTAACTGGTCCGGGCTGTATCCGGTGCCTGTTCCCTGCCATTTCCATCAACGTTCACCTGCCAAAGGGAGCGGTCGGTTCCGGCCGTATCGTTCCAGGTGAAGTAGATCGTAGAACCATCCGGTGAAAAGCCGCTAAGATTTGGACGAAGTCCCGACAATAGTGGCTCAAAAAAGATCTCTCTGAGCTCGAGATCCTGCGGGACCGTCTGGGAGTACAGCACATCCGAAGTGAGCAGAAGTGACAGCGAAAAGGTCCACAACATCACTTTTTTCTGCCAGCAGGAGCTGTATTGAACTTTTTTGAAATTTTTTTCCATGAAAGTGAAACTTTTCGATTCCGGCTTCGTACAAAAGGGCGAACTGACTGAACACATATGGTACCCCGATTGGTTAACGCTGATTGAGTTCAGCAACCAACCTTCATTTGAGATATCCCCAAAAGATAACGTATCCAAATGTTGAAAGGCGAAAGCCCAAAAGCTCTCACCCTGAAAAGTGAGAGCTTTTTTTATCAGGGGAAGATCCCCATCTGTTCATAGATCAGGCCTACCTTGTCGATGGAGCTGATCATGGCGGCAGTTCTCAGATCCACACCGTGTTTTTTGCGTATTTCGTTGATCTGTTTGTAGGCCGTTATCATCGTCTCCTCAAGGCCGGAATCTACAAGCTCCGCTTCTCCGGCACCTCGGGAGAGCTTTTCAAGATCACCGGCCGTGAACGTGCCGCCCGTCTTGTCCTCTATAGCCCGGAGAATTCTCATAATAGTGGACTCCTCATGACGCTGACCCAGGCGACCAAAACGGACGTGGGACAAATTCTTGAGCCACTCGAAATAGGAGACAGTCACACCACCGGCATTCAGGTAACTGTCGGGGATAATGAGTGCACCTCGCTCCTTCAGAATTCGGTGCCCCTCCGAAGTCGTTGGCCCGTTTGCCGCCTCTCCGATAATTTTGGCCCGTATCTCCCCGGCATTATTCTCATGAATCTGATTCTCCAGCGCTGCAGGAATCAGGATATCACACTCCATAGTGAGAACCTCGTCGTTATTTATCAACGTTTCGGTTCCCTCAAATCCAAGCATGGTTCCCTTCTCTTTTCGATACGCCATTAACTTCTCCAGGTCGATCCCCTTCCCGGAATAGATCGAACCCTCCATCTCGGCAACACCTACGAGCTTTGCTCCCGCCTCAATCATATATTTAGCAGAGTGATAGCCCACATTTCCGAGGCCCTGTACGACAAACGTTTTCCCTTCGAGGCCCGGTTCAAGACCGAGCTTTTGCATATCCTCCTGGTCCGAACAGGCCTCTCTGATGCCAAAAAAGACACCTCGTCCGGTTGCCGCCACCCGACCCCTGATACCGCCCTGCGATATTGGCTTCCCTGTCACACAAGCCTCCGCATTCAAATCACTGCTCATTTGCCGGAATGTATCCAGAATCCACCCCATTTCGCGCGCACCGGTTCCGTAGTCGGGTGCTGGCACATCGACACCAGGGCCAATAAAATCCTTCTTGATCAGTTCAAATGTGTAGCGGCGTGTGATCCTCTCGAGCTCCTCTGCAGAGTACTGGTTGCGGTCTATTCGGATCCCCCCTTTTGCGCCTCCGAATGGGACATCCACAACCGCACACTTGTAGGTCATCAGTGCCGCCAGTGCCATCGTCTCATCTTCATCGACGGTTAGTGCAAACCGGACCCCCCCTTTGGTGGGCATCTTGTGCTGGCTGTGTTCCACCCTCCAACCGTGTATCACTTCTATGGTACCGTTATCGCGCTCTATAGGAAACGTGATATGAAGAACGGAGTTACACGCTTTGATCTGTGACAGCAGCCCCGGTTCAAACCGGGTATAAGCACTAGCCAGGTCAAAAGCCTTGTTTACCTGTTCGAAAAAACTGTATGATGCCATACTACTCTCTCTTTATTTGTTCTGAGTTACTGTGATGTTTTCACCTGTACACCTCCTGAGGAGGTCAGGGGGTAGAACCGGAGATGCCGACCGTGGCCTTCTCCTCCGGGTGAGTACTGAACAGATTCACAATCAGCAGAAAGGCAACCGTACCGATAGCGGCAAATAGCAGGGAGCCGTATACGGAGAATGTGATCCCGATAATGCCGATCAGCAGAGATGCCACTACCCCGCTTATAAGATTTCCAGTCAGATGCATCCCACGTTTACCCATCAAAAGATCCACAAAATAACCGATCAACAGGCCGATGGAGATGAGCCAGTAGATGGTAACGCCATTCAATTCTTCCATTCAGAAAGCTCCACTATTTAAATCCAGGGTCATTACGTATCGCTGAAAAGGTAATCATTAGAACACACTTTTTCCCGTTTCCATGCCCATTTGGAAAGCAGATAAAAAAAATGCCTCCCCGTCAATTAAGACGAAGAGGCATGGGGGGGGTTAAAGTAGATTTAACCTTGGGGGATACACAATCAATATGTTCAGTCAGTCATCGCTCTCTTGATGATTCACCCGTATAACAGACAAGGGCTGCAAATTATTCCCCTCTTATCTGCACTATTACAGTTTTTTACAATTAGGGAATTACTCCTCCCCTCTTTTGACCACATCGTAGATGAGATAGGGCGGAATGTTGAGCACTTCCATCTCGGTGCTCAAGTTGCCGAACACCTCCATGACCGGCTTTTTAAGGTGGCCGCTGGTCTGATAGGCAAGGAAACGCCCCCCCTCTTTCAATATCGTTCTGGTAGCCCGAAGTACTTCCAGCTTTCGCTCTCTGTCCAGAAAGGAGAATGGGATTCCGGACAGGACGTAGTCCACACGACCCGAATCTCCGTTATCCAGCAGATCGACTACATCGCCAGCCAGTGCATGGTGAACGGTAGCCCGCGGATCGGAAATCGTCTCCCTCAACAGATCGACAAAGTTTTCATTGGCCTCTACCATCACCAGCCTGGACCCAGGGGACATCTGTTCCAGCAGGTATCTCGAAAAGACACCGTCTCCCGGCCCATACTCTACAATGAGCAGATCACGGGAAAAGTCTATATGAGTGCACACCTTTTTAACGCATCGATCCGAAGTGGGGGTAATGGAAGCCACATCCCGGTCCTTTATAAAATTTTTAATAAAATCGATTGTACTCATCAGGTATGTATGTTTACAGTTCTTTTTCCAGTTTGGCGATTTGATCGCGAATACGCGCTGCCTCTTCAAATTCCATGTTCCGGGCCGAATGCAGCATCGAATCCCGCAGATATTCGATAAATTTTTCCTTGCTATCAAATGTGACTTCTTTCATGGAGGGGCCGGGCCTGTATCTCACGCCTTGCTCTTCCACCGTCACCGCTTCAAGTGGCTCGCTTCCTTCCGTCTCCTCCTCCAGCCGCAAACCGCGAACCGAGATCAACGAGGGGTCCACCAGTGGCTTCAGTTCCTTTTGAATCGAACGGGGGGTAATGCCATGCTTCTCATTGTACTCCCTCTGTACCTTGCGCCGGCGCTCCGTCTCCTCCACCACCTTTTGAATACTGCGCGTGTACTTGTCGGCATAGAGAATCGCCTTGCCCTCCAGGTGGCGAGCCGCACGTCCCACAATCTGAAACAGTGAAGTTTCGGAGCGCAGGAAACCCTCCTTGTCTGCATCCATAATAGCCACCAGGCTCAGTTCCGGAATATCGATCCCTTCACGCAGCAGGTTGATTCCAACCAGGACATCGAAGTCTCCACGTCGGAACTTGTAGAGCACCTCGATTCGCTCCAGGGCGTCCAGCTCGCTATGCATGTAGGCGGCACTGATCCCGAGCTGCTTGAGATACTCGCTCAGCTCTTCGCTCAATCTCTTGGTGAGGGTGATACAAAGCACCCGTTCGCTCTTCTCTACCCTTAAACGTATCTCGTCAATCAAATCGTCTACCTGGTTTCCCAGTGGCCGGATCTCCACCTCCGGTTCCATCAGTCCTGTGGGCCTTATAATCTGCTCTACATAGACCCCTCCCGACTTTTCCAGTTCGTAATCTGCCGGAGTGGCACTCACAAAAATACATTGCCGAATCATCGACTCCCACTCCTCAAATTTCAATGGACGGTTGTCCATCGCACTCGGCAGGCGGAATCCATGCTCCACCAGCTCCACCTTTCTGGACCGGTCCCCTCCATACATGGCACCAATTTGCGGAACTGTCTGATGGCTCTCGTCCACCACCAACAAGAAATCATCGGGGAAATAGTCCAGCAGGCAGTACGGCCTCTCCCCCGGTTTGCGCCGGCTCAAAAAACGGGAGTAGTTCTCGATCCCGGCGCAGTAACCTATCTCCTGCATCATCTCCAGATCAAACAGAGTGCGCTGCTCCAGGCGTTTTGCCTCCAGAAATCTCTCTTCACTTGTGAGCTGATCGACCCTGTCATGCATTTCGAGCCGTATCTCGCCGATCGCCTCCTCCAGGCGGCTTTTCGTAGTCACGTAGTGCGAAGCGGGGTAGATCTTAAACTCCTGTACCTCTTCACGTACTTCGCCACTCTCCGGATCCATCAGCTCCAGATTCTCAATTTCATCGGCCCAGAATGTGATTCGCAACCCCTCGTCGGAGTAGGCCGGGTAGAGATCCACCACATCTCCGCGCACCCGGAACGTACCGCGTGTAAATTCGTAATCGTCGCGTCGATAGTGCAGGTCCACCAGGTCGTAGAGCAGCTTGTCCCTGGAGACGATCTTCTCTTTCTCCAGGTGAATGATCAGTTTTTCATATTCGGACGGGGAACCGATTCCGTAGATGCAGCTGACCGAAGAGACGATGATCACATCCCGCCGGCCGGACAGCAAAGAACTGGTGGCTCGCAGGCGAAGCCGCTGAATCTCGTCGTTAATAGAGAGATCTTTCTCTATGTATTTGTCCTGAACCGAGAGGTAGGCTTCCGGCTGATAGTAGTCGTAGTAGGAGATGAAAAACTCGACACGATTCTCCGGGAAAAAATCACTGAGCTCCCGGTAGAGCTGGGCGGCCAGCGTCTTGTTATGGCTCATCACCAGCGTAGGCTTCTGAACATTCTCCACGACGTTCGCCACCGTTCTCGTCTTACCCGACCCGGTGATTCCCAGCAACGTCTGGAAGCGGTCTCCGCTTCGAATTCCCTCTGTGAGCTCCTCAATGGCGCGAGGCTGATCGCCGGCCGGTTTCCAGGGGGAGTGAAGTTTGAATGAAGCCATAACCCTTAAAATAGGGAGCTTTCGGGCGGGATGGAAAGAATATCAGGAATTTATCTTCACTGCACCGGGCTCGTCGGCCCCTCAGAAAAGATCAGAAGAGAGAGGCCTGGTCGGTTCGACCCCGCTGACGTACCCCCTCCGGAAGGTAATCCTCCTCCAGCCCGGCCAGCATCGACGGCTGGAACCTCTTCTCGTAGATCCGCCTGCAGATTCCCTGCAGCGCCTTCTCCCCTCTGGGTGCGAGCATCAGATACCCCTGTTCGTCCTCCTGCAGGAACGCGAATTTCTTCAAGTCGTTCACAATCAGATATGCGAGCTTCGGGATCGCACCACAGCTCTTTTCGATATGTTCCCGGTGCGGCAGCTCCTCTCCGGAAGCGAGGACCAGTCCCAAAACATTGAGTTCAGCCTCGGTCATGGGGTACCCTTCCGAACCCCGCGTAAGTAGCCCGTCCCATGCTTTTTGACTGTAGTAGAGGCCGAACCACCACTTGCCCTCTTTCAGCAGATTCTTCGTGACCGCACAGGCGAAAAATTTGCCGGGTGGTGCCTTTCGAGGCTCACCCCTGGCCCGGTACATACTGACCATGGTTGCAAGATCGAGCTCGTGTATATTTGGGGGGTATCTGAAAAAGTGGTCGCTTCGTTTCTCCATGGCCGCAGTGTCTGATGTTTTCTGCAACAGGGGGGTTCGCTACGTTTTGCCCTTCTCGGCAATCAGCTCCACCGCCTGCTCCAGCGTCACTCCCTCCGGATCCACACCCTTCGGGAGGGAGATGTTCTTCTTTCCATATTTCAGGTAGGGGCCATATCGCCCATCCATCACACGGATCGGGTCCTCACTCTTCGGGTGTTTACCCAGATCCTTCAACTCCGAACTACTTCTCGAACTCTTTTTCTGGCTCAGCAGCTCCACTGCACGATCCAGTTTTACATCCAGCACATGGTCATCTTTTGTGAGCGACTTGAAAGTGCCGTCATGAACCACGAATGGCCCATACCGTCCCACGCCGGCCTTCACCTCCTTGCCGGTTTCGGGGTGAACCCCCAGCGAACGCGGCAGTTCGAGTAGCCGAAGCGCCATCTCCAGTTCTACGTCAGACGGCTTCATGCCTTTTAGAAGTGAGATGCGCTTCGGTTTCTTGTTCTCCTCCGAGACCTCTCCCCGCTGAACATAAGGGCCATAACGGCCGGTCAGAAGATAGATATTCTCACCACTTTCAGGATCACTTCCCAGTGCTTCCGGGCCGGCCTGTTCCGCCTTCAGAAGCTCCTTCAGCTTCTCCGGGGTGATATCCCCCGGAAGCAGATCCACCGGCAGAGAGGCCGTAAGTTCCTCTCCATTTTCTTCCGATTTGATATACGGGCCGAACCGGCCGATCAAAATTTCGATGGCACCGAGGCCCTCGACCGGGAGATTCACCACTCTCGCCTTGCGCGGGTCAATCTTGTCCTCCTGCTCTCCCACTAATTCCTTCAAGCCTTTGTCACCCTTGTAGTAATCTGCCAGATAGGTAGTAGCGTTGAACTCTCCCCTGGCGATCTGGTCCAGCCGATCCTCCATTCCGGAAGTAAACTCACTGTCCACCAGTTCCGGGAAGTGCTCCTGCAGCAGATCTGTGACAGCAAAAGCGGTGTAGGTCGGAATGAGCGCCTTCCCTTCGCTGGCCACATAACCCCGATCCTGAATGGTACTGATGATGGAAGCGTAGGTACTGGGCCGTCCAATGCCCTGCTTCTCCAGCTCCCGAACCAGTGTGGCCTCGGTGTACCGGGCGGGTGGCTTCGTTTCGTGTGCAATCGATTCGATCTCGTGAAGGTCGATCGTATCTCCCTCCCGCAGTGCCGGAAGCAGGTTCTCCTGATCCTCGAGTGCCGCATCGGGATCGTCACTTCCCTCCACATAGGCCCGGAAGAACCCTGGAAACAGAATTTTCTTCCCTGAAGACCGAAAATCGGCCTTTTCATCCCCTGTCGATGCCGTAATGGTCGCCGAGGTGAACTCCAGCTCCGCTTCTGCCATCTGGGTGGCCACCGTTCTCTTCCAGATCAGGTCGTACAACTTGAACTGCACTCCCGAGAGGCCAGCCTCTCCCGGATGTTTGAACCGTGATCCCGCCGGGCGAATCGCTTCATGAGCCTCCTGGGCCAACTTCGAACCGCTCGTATAGTTCCGTGCACGTTTAAAGAGGTAGTCCTCTCCGTACTGCTGCTCCACAGCTTCCCGCGCCGCCTGAATGGCCTGGCCCGAGAGGTTGGTGGAATCGGTTCTCATGTAGGTGATCAAACCGTTTTCATAGAGCTTTTGAGCCGCACTCATCGTATCCCGCGCAGAGAGGTTGAACTTACGGTTCGCCTCCTGCTGCAGAGTAGATGTGATGAAGGGGGGAGAGGGGCTCCTCTTCGACTTCTTCACCTCCAGCTCCGTCACACTCCACTTGGCATCCTCCAGGCGGCCGGCAAGGGATCGGGCGGCCTCATCGTCCAACAGCACGACGCTCTCCGGCTTCTTCAGCTTACCGGTGCTTTCATCAAAATCTTTTCCCGTAGCCAGACGCTTGCCATCCAGACGAATCAGTTGACCTGGGAAGGTCTCCTTCTTCCCGGTTTGCGAAAGCATCGCTTTCAGGTCAAAATAGCTGCCACTCCGGAAACGCATCCGCTCCCTCTCCCGCACGACCAGAAAGGCCACCGCCACCGACTGTACACGGCCGGCCGACAATCCCGGAGCAATCTTTTTCCAGAGCAGCGGCGAGATGGTGTAGCCTGCAAGGCGGTCCATCAAACGCCGGGCCTCCTGGGCCTGAACCAGATCCATATCGATCTCCCTGTAGTTCTCCATCGCCTTTTGGATCGCCTCCTCCGTGATCTCACGGAACGCCATCCGCTTCACCGGAATCTTCGGCTTCAGAACCTCTACCAGATGCCATGAGATCGCTTCCCCCTCACGATCCTCATCCGTTGCAAGAATCAGTTCATCCGACTCCTTTAGCAGATCCTTCAATCGCTTCACCACCTTCTTCTTGCTTCCCGGTATCACATAGAGTGGTTCGAAGTCCTTATCTACATTGATGCCAAGATTTGCCCACTCCTCCTTCTTGTATTTGGCCGGCACCTCTTTGGCACTGGACGGAAGATCACGAACATGGCCCATAGAGGAGTCGACAACATACCCCGATGGCAGGTACTTGCGGATCGTCTTTGTCTTGGTGGGGGACTCTACAATAACTAACGATTTCATAGATGCGTCTTGCTCCAGGTCTGTGATAATTACTTCTGTTCAATCAATTTCTTTAACTCTTCGGCATGTTCTTTGGTATCGATCTTTTCGATGATAGCCGCTACCGTTGCGTCGGGTTCAATCAGGAACGCAGAACGGGATGGCGCCTCAAACGTCTTTCCGTACATCTTCTTTTCGACCATGGAGTCGGTCGCCTTCGCAAACCGGAACTCAGGATCGGAAGCAAGAAGGTAGCGGATTCCAAGCTTTTCAGCATAGTTCTTATGTGATCCGCAGCTGTCCTTGCTGAGTGCGATAAGATTATACCCTTTTTTATCGAACCACTCCGCTTCTTCTGAAAGACTGCGATTCTGGCGGTCGCACCCTGAGGTATTGTTTCGCATATATACAGATACGATGGTCGGGCGATCAAGCAAATCCCCAAACGGCACCGTTCTCTCTTTACCGTCTTTCACTATATCCAGTGTAAAATTGGTATCCATCTTCTTACCCGTCTTGATCATCGGATCTCTCTTTTTTGCAATTCAGGTTTTGGTTCAGCCCGCTTAATAATACACAATACCGCCACAGCGTGGCAAACAGTAAACGGGTGGAACCGGTTCCGGAAGCGGCCTTTTTATTTGAGATGCCCTTCCAAAAGGGCCCGGGCCACGGCCGCCAGCACAATAGAGTGGTGTACGTCCCCCTGTTTTACAAGTTTCAAAAAACGCTCCGGTGGCACGGTATGGACCTGGATCTCCTCGTGCGTATCGGTCTGTATTTCACTCACTTGCACACACTCTTCGGCCAGCCAGAGGTGTGTATAGTTGCTCATGATGGCCGGGTTGGAGGAGCACGATCCCAGAGATTTCCAGAAGCCGGACACATAGCCGGTCTCCTCTTCCAGCTCCCTCCGGGCCGCCTGAAGGGGCTCTTCACCGGGGTCCACAATGCCGCCGGGGATCTCCAGAGTGGCCTCTCTGATTCCGTGCCGGTACTGCTCCACAAGAATGATCTCCCGGTCGGCCGTCAGGGCCACCACATTGATCCAGTCGGGTGCTTCGATGGTGTAGAAGTCGCCGGATGACGATTCACCGGAAGGAGTGGCTCTCACGCGCCGGATGTCGAAGATGGGGGTTTCGAGGATGCTCTCCTCATCTGTGGCCTTCCATGGCCGGATGGTGGGTTTAAAATTTTTCATTCTGAACAGGTAGAAAGGATTATTCGCTGAATCGGACAGGAAACGGGGCGTTCTCTCTCCACCACATCTGCGCTTTTACTAGCGAGGTGATGGTCTTTCCGTCGTTGATTTCGCCGCTTGCAATCATATCGAGGGCGGTATGGTAGGGCACTCTCTCTGTGAGCAGGAATTCATCGTCGTCCCGGTTCGATCCGATCTGATCCAGATCCCATGCCACATAGATGTGGATGATTTCGTCGGCATACCCGATGCAGGGGTAGAAGTGGCCTGCATAGGCGATGTCGCCCACTCGCAACCCGGTCTCCTCTTCTGTCTCGCGGATCGCTGTCTCAAGGGGCGGCTCGCCCGGATCGATCTTGCCGGCCGGTACTTCCAGGTGAATCTGGCCGGTGGGATAACGATACTGCCGGATGAGCATCACCGTACCGTCCCGAAAGACCGGTACCACGGCACATGCGCCAGGGTGCTGAATCCACTCACGGGTCGATGTGGTCTGGTCGGGAAGTTTCGCTTCATCCTTGAACACATGAAGAAGATCTCCTCTGAATATCTCTTTGCGATTGAGGCAGGTTTCAATAAGTTTGGTGACCTGGAACCGGAGTGAGTGGTTGCTCATATTACAGATGGATGGAAAGAAAAAAAACTTTGTCTCAGGAGACGGGGCCGTCACGCGGCCAATATCCAAACAGGTTTCAGAAACCTGAAAGGGTTACCCATGGCTGAAAAATACAAATTAACAAATATAGACGGGCGTAAAATCTCGGTGAAGAACCACATCTTCACCTGGTCGAACCTGATCTCATTTCTTCGGATTTTGATCTCGGTGCCCATCATCTGGCTGCACATACAGAACGACTATGAAGTCAATCTGCTTATTACCGGGGTCATTGTGATCGGGGTATTCTCCGACTATCTGGACGGAGTGGTGGCCAGATGGAGAGACGAAGTTTCCGAACTTGGTAAAGTGCTTGATCCGGTGGCCGACAAATCACTGGCCGGAATCCTGTTCGCGTATACGGTCTGGCTGGGGCTCATTCCACTCTGGTTTCTCGTGGTTGCAGTCATACGGGACCTGCTCATTGTGGCCGGCTCCATCCATATCAAACGAACAAGAGGGAAGGTGGCCATGGCCGTATTCTCCGGCAAGGTTTCGGTGAATGTGCTTGCAGTCTACTGGGTCTCGGTCTTCTTCTTCCCGGAGTGGGTGGTTGCGCATCAGGTCTTTATGGTCTGCTCTTTGATCGTCATGGCATACTCTTTTTATTACTATGTACAACGCTTCAATCAGATTCGAAAAGGAGCTGAATTCAACTGAAAAGGCATGAGCTGGCTGGATAAACTGGGGCTTAAAAAGAGGGAGAAACTGGATCAGGGGCTGGAGAAGAGCCGGGAGGGTCTGTTTCAGAAGCTCGGCAAAACATTCGTTGGAAAAACGGAAGTGGATGTCGAAACACTGGACCAGCTGGAAGAGATCCTGATCACTTCCGATGTGGGAGTTTCGACCACTCTCGAGATCATTAAGCGCATAGAAAGACGCGTTGCGAGAGACAAGTTTCTTACCCAGGAGGAGCTGCAACAGATCCTTCTGGAAGAGACCTCTTCACTCCTGATGGAGAAATCGACCGATCTGCCGGAAGGGTTCGATACCGACTTTTCGGTAAAACCGCATGTGGTGCTTATCGTGGGCGTCAACGGGGTCGGCAAAACGACGACCATCGGTAAGCTGGCCTGGAACTACAAACAGGCGGGCAGGGAGGTTCTACTCGGAGCGGCCGATACGTTCCGTGCGGCGGCCGTCGAACAGCTCCGAATCTGGAGTGAACGGGCCGGTGTTCCCATTATTCAGCAGGGTCAGGACGCCGATCCGGCAGCCGTGGCCTTCGATACTGTAGCGGCGGCCCGTTCAAGAGGGTCGGATGTGGTTCTGATCGATACGGCCGGACGTTTGCATAACAAAAAGTCTTTGATGGATGAGTTGGGTAAGATCAAAAGGGTGATGGGCAAAGTGGTGGAGGGAGCACCGCACGAAGTCCTACTTGTATTGGATGCCTCCACCGGGCAGAACGCGATGCAGCAGGCGAAGGCGTTCACCGAGGTGGTCGATATTACCGGCCTCGTTCTCACCAAACTGGATGGAACGGCCAAAGGCGGTATCGTCATCGGCATCTCCAATGAACTGAATGTACCGGTTCGCTACATCGGAGTGGGAGAGAAGTTGGACGACCTGCAAATCTTCGATCGCAGAGCTTTTACGGAAGCACTGTTCGGTAGCTCTTCAGGGTAGGGGCAAAGGCATACCGCTGCCATGTACACCGTCCGTCCACTACCGCGCCTGCGACTGTGTAATCTCTATGAATTGACGATTGTCCACTTCAGGGCGTTCATCGCTGTTGGCCACCAAAATGGTTGAAGCGTAGATCAGGCTTGTTGTACGTACAAGTTTAGGGATGTCAACCTTGTCTATACTATCGGAGGGGCGGTGATAATCCTCATGAACACCGGAAAAGAAGAAGACAAAGGGAACTCCGAGGCGTCCGAAGTTCCAGTGATCACTCCGGCGGTAGAACTGATTCGGGTCGTTCAGGTCGTTATATCGGTAGCTGAGCCTCATGCCCACACTCATGTCATTAGCACGATGTACCAGTCTGTCCAGGCCGGATGAGATGATCTCTCCGCCAATGATGTAGATGTAGTCGGTGTCGCCCTGCTCGATGTTCTCCGGATCGCTGCGGCCTATCATGTCGGCATTGAAATTAGCCACAGTATTTTCAATCGGAATTACCGGGTGGTCCGAATAGTACCTGGAGCCCAACAGACCTCTCTCTTCACCAGATACGTGCAGAAAAAGTATGGTCCGGTCGGGACGAACCCCGTCTTCCGCTGCTCTGGCCAGGGCTTCCGCAATGGCCATCAGTGCTGTGGTGCCGCTCCCGTTGTCATCCGCTCCGTTGTAGATACGGTCTCCGCTCGCATCGGGCCGCCCCACACCCACATGGTCGTAGTGGGCCATCAGTACCACCACCTCATCCCTTCTCTCCGGATGCCCGCCCTCCAGCTTCGCAATCACATTCTCCACTTCCAGCTCGGCCGGACCCTCATACGGGCGATAGTCGAGCATCAGCGGCAGTTCATACGCTTCAAACTCCCGAATCTCTTCAATCAGGCGTTGCCGCTCCGCTTCTAATTCCTCCAGTGAACCGATGCCCAGCATCTCAAGAGCCAGCTCCGGGCTCACCTCCAGATAGGCCTGATCATAGGTTTCCGGACGGCCGGCTGCCTGCCCCAGATAGGCGAGACGTACAGAGGAGGGACGCACCAGCAGGACAGAGTCGGTCTTCTCCCGCTCTACAAAACCCTCTTCCGACCCGGACGATATCACAATCAGGCCGTTCGCCTCCGTTTCGGTAAAGATGCGTGCATACCGTTCGTTGTGGTTCAGCATCGGATTGATGAGGGTGTCTCCGTCCACAATGTGTGGGATCTCGTCGAACATGAGCAGCCACTTGCCGGAGAGGTCCGCCCCCTCCAGATGAGTCACGCCCCGCTCCGGGTCGTTGATTCCGAATCCTGCAAATACGATACTCCCCTCAAGCGGAATGGCACCTCCGGACTGAGTGATGTAACGGGACGAAGTACCGTAGCCGGCAACGGAGTGATCCACGGTGAGAGTGTCGCCCCCATCCACCCTTCTCGTATAGTAGACGAGGCTGTCGGTTTTCTGTGCGCTCAGGGTGTAGTGCTGAAAATACTCCTCGTCCCCGGCCGGTGTAAAGCCAAGATCTTCATAGAATCCGGCCAGATACTCCGCTGCCTTGCGCTGCCCCGGCATGCCGGTATCGCGTCCCTCCATCGAGTCATCGGCGAGAATAGAGAGATGGTTGTGCAGAAACGACTCGTTGATGTGGGTACTATACTCCAGTAGCTGCAGGTTCAGATCCCGGGATTGATCCGACTCATCGTTTTGTGTGTAGCCCATACATCCCGCAATGAGGGCCAGGGCTGGAAGAACCATTACCTTTTTCATATGAAATCAGGTTAGATGAGATCAGTTTACTGGTGAAACACCGGAAGAGATGATTTCATCGACCGGTTTCAGGTCGATATAAAACTCAAAGGGGTCTTCATCCTCCATGTAGAGGTCGATCTGCTGCTCTTTTAGCATCTCCAGCACCGCAAGAAAAGTGACCACAACCGCAACCTTCCCTTTCAAAAGCGAGCAGATGGACCGGAAAGTACTACGCCCCTGCTTCTGCAGTGTGTCCAGAAGGAAGGAGACCTGCTCCTCTACTGTAGTCGATACCCTCTCGATTCTGTGAAAACTCTCCTGACGTTTGATGTCCCGGAGAACCGATTGAAAGGCAGTCATCAGATCGAACAGGGTTACATCACGAAGAGCTTCGCCTGAGGCCTGTTTCTCTACTTCGTCCTCCTCCAGAAAGCCGCGCCGATAGCTCTTACGCACCTCCTCATCCATCTCGTACATTCTCTCGGCCATCTCCTTGTACCGCTTGTACTCGAGCAGCTTCTGAACGAGCTCATAACGCGGATCTTCCTCATCCAGCTCCTCCTCCTCGTTCTCCTCTCTCGGAAGCATCATTTTCGCTTTAATGGACATCAGGATGCTGGCCATGAGAATGAACTCGCTGGCCACTTCCAGGTCCAGCTCCTCCATCATCCGGATGAACTGCAGATACTCTTTGGTAATATGGGAGACAGGAATGTCGTAGATATCAAGCTCGTCCCGCCTGATAAAGAAGAGAAGCAGATCCAGGGGACCTTCAAAATTTTTCAGTTGTACTCTGTACATGCAGGGAATCGCTGTTTAACGAAGATCGTAAATCGGAACTTAAGATCAAAAATCTATTAGCCCGAACCTCTTTTATAGAGCCTCTATGCAGCCGACAGAGCATTTTGGCCAAACCGGTAGCCTCTCTTCTCAAGATCGCTGCGAATCTCCTCCCTGGCCCCTCTGCGCCCCACATATCCGACCACAAATGCAGAACCAGGTTCAGGCAGCTCTTCCGGAGAGAGGACGGGGCATCCACCCACCTTGTGTCCAATCTTGTTTGGATCGATATCTACCCATGCGGTTATTTGTACACCATATTTTTCTAAAAGTGCAGCGCGCTTGCGGGTGGTTCGGCCCGCACCCCATATCACTACATCCGGGTGGCAGGGGTTGTGCCGGGCCAGCCACTCCGCCAGCCATTTCGCCTTGATCTCGTAGAAGGCCTGAAAACTGTACCGCGAGTCTGTCCTGGAGAGGCGGTCGGTCGGGTCATTCCAGCGCAGCAATACCTCGGGCACCTTGGCCATCTGTACCCCCCGGTCCATCCAGCGCAGCCAGAGCTCGTAATCTTCCGGAAAATCCCCCTCCCGATAGCCGCCATACTGCGCTGCCAGCTCACGCCGAAACATCACGGTAGGATGCGCAATGGGCGACTCCACGAAACGGTTCAACGCGATCTGCTCCGGAGAGAGTAGCTGATTGGTCCAGTCCACATAGGCCGCATACCCTGCCTGGCTGCGCCGGTTACCACCAAACTCAACCATCGACGAAGCCAGTCCGATATCGGGTCTCTCCCCCAGCAGGCCGCACTGCAACTCCAACCTCTCCGGCCAGGACCAGTCGTCCGCATCCATTCTGGCGATCAGCTGCCCCCTGGCCCGGTTCAACCCGTAGTTGAGCGCCCCTACGATGCCACTGTGCTCCCGATGAAATAGACGAACCCGGCTATCTCTGCTTTCGATCTTCTGCAACAAGCCGGAGGTCTCCTCACCGGAACCGTCATCTACAAGTAGCAGCTCAAAATTCTCATGGGTTTGAGAGAGAATGCTCTGAATAGCCTTCTCTACAGTGGCACCGTCGTTATAGACGGGCATGAGTACAGATATATCGGGAGTGGTTTTTTGCATCCGCTGGAGTGGTCGCAAGGGGGTCCTAAGCAGGATCGTGCTCCCTTGCGCCGTGACTTTCAATTTTGTATATACAATATAAACAGGATCAGACCGATGAAACAACTCTATATCACAACCGGAGGCCTCGCCCGATCACTCTCGGAGATCGCTGACGAACAGCTTAAACCGTACGGTATCACCACACGATATGCGCTCATTTTGATCGATCTGGCCGACAAACCGGGACTGGGCCAGAGCGACTTGTGCAATGATCATCATCTGGCTGCATCCAGTATGACCCGATTCATCGACAAGCTGGAGAAGAGGGGCTGGGTCGAACGCTTGCGGGAGGGACGTACGGTATCTGTTCAGCTTACGGAAGAGGGTGAAAAGGTGACGGAACCGATACAACGGATCGTCCAAAAGATTGGGGACGAGATCGAGTCACTGGCCGGCGACAAGTTTGCCGCTACATTGAATCGCATGAACCACTTTCTGCTGGAGAGGCTCGCCGATCAGGAATCGTCCGAGGAGTAGATCGGACGTGTCTCGACAGTCCGGTACTCCACAGCGCCGGTCTCTCCCTGGATGCCGATGTAGCCGGATGGGTTTACGATTCGTTGTCCTCTGCCTCCCGTTTGTCCAATCCGATGTCCAGAGGTCGTTTCTTGTCTCCCGCCAGATGGATGGTCTGGGTCGGGAAGGCGAAATCGATTTCCTCTTTATTGAATCTGCGAAAAATTTCCCGGTTTACCCACTCGCTGAACTCCATATATTGCCAGTAGTTGGGCGGGAAGTACCAGTAGAAGACAATCAGGTTCAGCGAATCGGAGTTCATATCGTTAAAGTAAACCCGGGGCGGATACTCCTCATTCATCCCCTCGTGATTATCGAGAATCTCCTTGAGAAGCGAGACCGCCCGGTCCACCATCTCCGGAGAGGTGTCGTAGGTGATCGTTATGTTCATCACCCGGCGAATAAATGGACGCTTGCCGATATTGTGTATGGTCGTGTTGGCGAGCTGCCCGTTGGGTACGGTTAGCATATGCCCATCCAGCGTGGTGATTTTGGTGGTGCGTACTCCCACCTCTTTGATTACGCCGAGCTTGTCTTCCAGATTGATGAGTTCACCCACATCGAACGGTTTGTCGGCAAAGATCATGAGGGATCCGAAAAAATTTCGAATGGTGTCCTGTGCAGCCAGGCCCAGAGCCAGTCCGCCAATCCCGATCCCGGCCAGAATACTGGTGATCGGCTGATCGCTCATCGTCTGGGCTATTTGCAGGATCACCAGTATCGTAACGGTCACTCGCAGTGCTTTCCCGATAATCGGAACCAACATGTCGTCCACGTTGTTGTTCTCCCTGGCGAATCCTTGCAGCCAGGCGTCCAGCACATCTACCTGCCTGTAGACAAAGTGACCGAGGGAGAGAACGACCAGTACCTGAATCGAGGTCATGATGAGCCCTTCGATCCCTTCGGCTATCAATAGAAAGGAGATGCCGATACGGAGGCCAAATGCGAAAGAGATGAAGGTGACGGAGCCGGCGGCAGCCCCGAGTGCCACAGCCATCAGCGGACGGCCGCTCTGCTGCAACCGCAGTGCCACCCTTTTCAGCGAATAACGAAGCATCTTGCCCGTCATAAAGGCGATAATGAGAATGCTGAGCAGAGTTAGAATACGCCAGAGCTCATTTCCTGCAAAAGCAAACTCGTTGATATCGGTAATCAGGTCCATAATCAATTTTCCAGGTGTGGTTCAATAAGTTGGGCACAAGATAAAAAGTTAACTGCAGGGTTCCCTGCC
This sequence comes from Balneolaceae bacterium, assembly GCA_040880485.1. Classification (GTDB taxonomy): domain Bacteria; phylum Bacteroidota; class Rhodothermia; order Balneolales; family Balneolaceae; genus JBBDIJ01. The sequence goes on along the minus strand of JBBDIJ010000023.1, from coordinate 15,398 downwards.
GGTTTTGGCCCCATCCCGGCAATTTTTACTGAAATTAACCTGTAAAAACCGTAACTATGAGCGCTTGAGACCCATATAAACCTGAAGACAGACTAAAGAGAAGACGATGCGGAAAAAGTTGACCTCCACCCGGCTGAACGCATTCGTAAGCGCCCATTTGGCGGTACTTATATTACGCGTTGGAGCCGCGGCACTCATTATGACCCACGGCTACCCCAAAATGATGAGCATTATGGAGGGGAACCTCTCCTTTGGTGATCCGCTGGGCCTGGGCCCGGAGGTCTCCCTTATTCTGGTCGCCTTTGCCGAATTTGTATGTGCCGCATTTGTTATGATCGGGCTCGGCACTCGCTACGCTCTTGTCCCCCTGCTCATCAATATGTCTGTCATTGTTTTTGTGGCGCATGCCGATGATCCGTTTGGGCGGAAAGAGCTCGGAATCTTCTTCATGATCTCCTTTGTAGTGCTCTTCCTCACGGGGCCGGGGCGCTACTCACTGGACCGGCTGGTCTTCGGCCGTTAACCAGGCCAGTATCCTACTGTCAGGCATTCTTTCGGGTTGAACCGGTCCATGCCAAAAATTTCCATCCATAATCTTTCCCCGTCCCGGGGCGTTTCATAATCGTATGAAAAAAAGAACACCACTACTTCTGACATTTCTTCCTGCTCTTCTTCTCCTGTGGTACGGAGCCTCACTGACAACCGCAGGCAACGATGATCCCGACTATTCGGAATCCACTATTGAAGCGGCAACAGAAGATTTTGAACCCTATGAGCTCGAGATTCCGGGATCGGAAGTGACCCTCGAGATGGTGCCGGTTCAGGGCGGGCAGTACAAGATGGGTCATCCCGACTATGCCGAAGGCGAACTGCAGAATCAGGGGCCGCAACGCGACGTGGAGGTAAGCTCTTTCTGGATGGGCAAATATGAAATTACGTGGCAGCAGTACGATCTCTTTGTGCGGGAGGTCGTGAGTCGTCTGGAGGAGCAGATCAGCCCGATTGGAGGCCAGATACCAGTGACTGCAGACGCAATCGCCCTGCCGACCCCACCCTATGTAGACATGAGTTTCGGAATGGGGCGTGACGGCTATCCTGCAATCAGCATGACACACTATGCTGCTTTAATGTTCACACGATGGCTGTCGGCAAAGACCGGTGAGTTCTACCGACTACCCACCGAAGCGGAGTGGGAGTATGCCTGTCGTGCAGGGAGCACTCAGGCCGCGTGGTACGAAGAGGAGGGGCTCTCTGCTTCCGATGCGGAGTGGCACGCTGGAAACAGTGATGGTGGCTACAACCGGGTCGGCGCAAAGGCTGCCAATCCGTTCGACCTGCATGATATGGCCGGCAACGTAGCCGAGTGGACGATGGATCAATATTATGAAGATTATTACGAGAAGTTGGAGGAAGAACCGGCCGTAAACCCCTGGTTCCGGCCGGAGGTGCTCTATCCACGCTCTGTACGGGGAGGATCATGGATGGACGGAGAACAGATGGCAACCTGCACAGAACGCAGAGGGTCGGAGGAGCGCTGGAAAATGCTGGATCCCCAGATTCCCAAGAGCATCTGGTGGCATACTACTGCCCCATTTCTTGGCTTCAGGGTGGTTCGACCCAAAGAGACCCCATCGGCTGAAGAGATGGAACAGTTCTGGGTTGAACCGATGGAAGATTTCTGAAACGTGTCTTGCACTTTTTTTTACTTGAATTTTTGGCTGAAAAAGGCGATTAATAGAGGCCATACAGAATTTTCAGTCAATTCTATTCTACTATAGTTAATCAATCGAACGGGTATCAAAGCTATGATCGACAATAAAAACAGCGACAAAGGACAGTTAAGCAGAAAAGATTTCATGAGAACGGCAGGTGCGGCGGCTGGCGGTGGACTGCTGCTTTCGTCTCTTCCGATTGGTGCAAGCGCATATGTTGCGGGCCGCAACACGATTCGCGTGGCTGTTGTAGGCTGCGGGGGGCGCGGAACCGGTGCTGCCTCACAGGCAATGAGTGCGGGTGAGGACGTAGAAGTCGTTGCTCTTGCCGATGCCTTTCGCGACCGGCTGGACGGCTGTTACGACAACCTCTCCAATCGTTTTGAAGATAGCGGCCAGCTAAACGTTCCGGAAGAGAACAAATTCGTTGGTTTCGATGCCTATCGTAACGCCATTGACCTTTGTGATGTGGTAATTCTGGCATCCACTCCCGGTTTTCGTCCGGTTCACTTCGAATATGCCGTAGAGCAGGGCAAGCATGTCTTTATGGAGAAGCCGGTAGCTACCGACGCGCCGGGTATCAGACAGGTTCTGGCGGCCGGCAGGGTGGCACGGCAGAAGAATCTGAACGTGGTTGTAGGCCTGCAGCGCCACTACCAGAACAACTATCGCGAAACTATCCAGCGTATTCACGATGGAGCAATGGGCCGAATCACCTCCGGACAGGTTTACTGGAACAGTTCCGGCGTCTGGATGCGGGAGCGGCAGCCGGAGCAGACCGAGATGGAGTATCAGATGAGAAACTGGTACTACTTCACCTGGCTTTGCGGAGACCACATCCTTGAACAGCATATCCATAACATCGATGTAGCCAACTGGGCAATCGGTGAGTATCCGGTTTCTGCTCAGGGCATGGGTGGGCGTGAAGTGAGAGATGGCAAGGAGTACGGTGAGATTTTTGACCACCATTTCGTAGAGTTCACCTACCCGTCCGGTGCTGTAATCGCAAGTCAGTGCCGTCATCAACCCGGTTGTATGAACCGTGTTTCCGAAACTCTTCAGGGAGAGGGTGGCACGGTCGATCTTTCATCCAACGGCCGGGGACTTATTCGTGGATGGGACGGCGAAACCATTTTTAACCACAACAGCCAGGACGATCCGAATCCGTATCAGCAGGAGCACGACGAGCTCTTCGCCTCCATTCGTGCAGGAGAGGTGATTGACGATACAGATAACGGAGCCTACAGTACGATGACTGCCCTTATGGGCCGCATGGCTACCTATTCCGGCCAGGTAATCGAGTGGGATGAGGCGCTGAACTCCAGCCAGGATTTGATTCCGAAAGACCTTGCGATGGATTCAACACCGCCGATACTTCCCGACGAGAATGGCTTCTACCCAGTTCCCGTACCGGGAGAAACCGAGGTACTCTGACCAACGGATTTACTTTCCGTCCGGAAACCCTTCTGAAACCGATCTCAGCACCTCCCCGTTCTCCTCATAGAGAAGGGAGAGGTGCAAGCCGGTTATACTATTTGCCAAATCGAGGCTCCAGTCTGCTCTGCCGATTGTGAATGCGGAGGCGAGTGCGTCGGCTGTGGTTCCGTCCGGAGCGACTACAGTAGCCATTCGACTGCCGGTAACCCCCACACCTGTTGCGGGATCGATTATGTGGGAGTAGCGGACCCCGTCCATCGTAATCGCCTGATAAAGGTCACCCGAGGTGGTAATTGCACAACGGGAGAGCTTGAGCGTCTTCGTTTCCAGTCCGGATTCCGATACACCTGTTGGAATGGATATCTCCCACCCTTCCTGATTCGGTGGAGGCCCACCCAATACGATATCTCCACCTGCATCTATCATAAATACCTGCAGCCCTCTCTCCTCAAAAAGATTTCTGACTGCATCGGCCGCATACCCTTTACCTATTCCTCCGGGGTCCAGCCTCATTTCAGGCCGTGCCAGACGCACCGATTGATCTGTCCGGCTCAGATCCAGATGTTCATACCCGCTGCTCATCTGTGCTCTGCGCAGACGTTTAGCAGAGGGAAGTTCGGGACGGGCTCTCCCTCTCTGTTCACGCCACAGGTCTACCAGAGGCCCTATGGTGATGTCGAATCGGCCATCCGTCATCTCCGAAAACTCCTTCGATCTCTCCAGAATAGTGTAAAGTTCATGGCTCACCGAAACGAATTCTCCGCTTCCGGCTGTACGGTTCAGACGGCTTAACTCACTCTCATCGCTATAGTCGCTTAAAATCCGGTTCAACTCATCGATACGGGTAAACGCATCTCTGGCCGTTTCGTCTGCTATTGTGCGGCTCTCTGCGTAGAGGGAGATACGAAAAAGTGCCCCCATATGAGGTTCTTCATAGTCGAACCGTTGCAGTTCTTTTTCCCCGCCCTGGCATCCTGCGGCCAGAACAGCAAGGAGTATGAAGCGTGAAACCCGTTGCATGTGTTGGTTCATTAATTGGAAGTGAGCTTTGATCTTCTTTAATTAGGCAAATGTACACCAAATCGCCACCCGGTGCATCCGTGAAGTACTCTCACCACAGCCTTTTAACGCTCTTCACCTTTTTTTGGGGAGCGAACTACATTCTTGCCGAGGTTGCACTCCGCGAAATGAGGCCTATCTCCTTTAGCGCTTCCCGGTTTGCCATCGGGGGCGTGGCGATGTTGTTGCTGCTCTATTTCCAGTGCAGGATCGATTCACACCGGACAGGTGAACCGTTTAAGTTTTTCCCCACAATAGAAAGAGGAGACCGGATAAGGCTTCTTGCTGTCGCCCTTCTCGGGGCTACGTTTGCGCCCTGGCTGGGAATCGAGGGGCTGGGATTAACTCACGGTGCACGAGCATCTCTCTGGCTCGCTCTGGGGCCGGCTGTGAGTGCCATCTTCGGCGTGCTGCTTGTCTCAGAAAAGCTGGGCCGTTTCGGATATCTTGGAATTGTTCTTGCCGTAATTGGAACGATCATCCTCGCTATGGACGGTCTGCGGCCCGATCAGGGGTACTGGATGGGCGACCTGCTTCTGATCTCCGCACTGGTGATGATCGTTCTGGAGCTTCATCTGATAAAGCCGCTGGCCCGCCGTTATGGCCCCGTGCGTGTGGTAGCGCTCCGAACCGCCATTGGAGGTTCGCTCTATGTACTGATCGCACTACCCTACCTTGCGGGTGAACCCTGGACCGGTTTCAGCTTCTGGACCTGGTTCGCCATCCTGGCCGGTGGCGCAGTAGGGGTAGGTGTCGGGCAGTGGATTAAAGTGAGAGCACTGCGCTCTCTGGGCCCCACCAGAGTAGTCATTTATGGGAACCTGGTTCCGATTGCCGCCATACTGATCGCCTGGGTTGCCCTTCAAAGCAATCCCTCCATCCACGAGATCGCAGCCGGGCTCTTTATCATACTGGGGGCGGTCTCCATTCAGGTCCTCGATATAATGGACAGAGGCGAACAGGCCCGGCCGGATGATGAAGAACTCTCCGTTATAGCCAGTGCAAAGCAGGAGTAGGGTGGAGATCTGACTAGTAAACCGGCATGCTTTTATCGATCTCCCTGGCCCACTGGTTGATTCCACCGGCCAGGTTTTTCACATTTTTGAATCCCTTTGACTGCAGCAGTTGAACAGCCTTGGCGCTGCGAGCCCCGCTCCGGCACATCACAATCACTTCATCGGCACTCTTGTCTTCAATCTCTCCGATCCTGTCTGGCAGTTTGCCCAGAGGAATCAGGGCCCCCTCAAGGTTACTGATCTGATACTCGAACTCTTCGCGTACATCGAGCAGAAAGATCGGATCTCCGCTGTCGATCTTCTTTTTCAGTTCTTCTACTGTGATCTCTTTTACTTCTTCGGACATCGGTTATGACTCCTGTTTTTTGGGTTGGATGGCAGCCTCCCGGCTCTGATACCGGTCCAGTTTGAACTGCTTGCCTAAATAGAGTTTCTTCGCCTCTTCATCATCGGCCAGATTTTCTGCGGACCCCTCCATTAAGATTTTGCCCTCAAACATCAGGTAGGCGCGATCGGTAATCGCCAGAGTTTCGTGGACATTATGGTCTGTTATAAAAATTCCGATGTTGCGCTCCTTCAGGCGGGAGACGATCTCCTGTATATCCTCTACGGCAATCGGATCTACACCGGCGAACGGTTCGTCCAGAAGTATAAACTTGGGGTCCCGAACGAGAGCCCTGGCGATCTCGGTGCGCCGCCGTTCACCTCCGGAGAGGCTGTACCCTTTGCTGTGAACCACCCTCTGCAAACCGAACTCTTCAATGAGTTGGTCGGTCCGATGCCGGATCTCCCGCTTGGGTATGGAGAAGAATTCCATGACCGCCTCCAGGTTTTGCCGGACCGTAAGGTTTCTGAAGATACTCGCCTCCTGAGAGAGGTAGCCGATTCCACGACGTGCCCTTTTGTACATCGGAAGGGGGGTGATCTCGCTGTTATCCAGATAGATCTCCCCCCGATTGGGCTGAATGAGGCCAACAAACATGTAGAAGGTGGTGGTCTTGCCGGCACCGTTGGGACCCAGAAGGCCTACGATCTCCCCTTGTGTTACATGAATAGACACCTCGTTCACCACAACGCGTTTTCGGTAGCGCTTGGTGAGCCCACTGCAGTGGAGCTTCAGGTGTCCTCTATGCTCTTCGGTGAGCGACATACGGGTTTAGTGGTTGCGTGGTCGTTAGAAACGTCCGGTTCAGACGGCTGCAAGTCTATCGAGAGCCGCCTCAAAGAGGCGCTTCCCATCAGCTGATCCAAGCAGTGGTTCCACAGCTCGTTCCGGATGGGGCATAAGGCCCAGCACATTGCCGCTGTTATTACAGATTCCGGCGATGGAGTCCACAGAGCCGTTCACATTGGCTTCAGGTGTGATCTCTCCATTTTCGTCGCAGTAGCGGAAAAGAATTTGATCGCTGTCCTGCAGCTTCTTCAAGCCTTTTTGGTCTATAAAATAGTTTCCCTCCCCGTGGGATACCGGTAAGCGAAGCACCTCGCCGGTTGTAAACCCGTGGGTAAAGATGGAACGGTCGGTCTCGACTCTAATGTGAACATCTTTACAGATAAAACGGAGCTTTTCATTATGCAGCATAGCTCCCGGCAGCAGTCCGCTCTCCAGCAATATTTGAAAACCGTTGCAAATCCCCATGACAGGCCCTCCTTTTTTCGCAAATGCTTCCACCGCATCCATCACCGGAGAGAAGCGAGCGATGGCACCGCTTCGAAGGTAATCTCCGTAGGAGAATCCACCGGGAATGATGAGCAGATCGATGCCTGTGAGATCGGTATCCTTGTGCCAAATGAAACGGGCTTCTGCACCCATCACATGTTTCATAGTGTGATAGGCGTCGTGGTCGCAATTGGAGCCTGGAAAAACGAGTACGCCGATGGTTGTAGACACGGGCTTTATCCTTTTATTTCTGTAATGAGTTCGATTTCCTGCAGTACGCTGTTTATCTGAAGGCACTCTTCAAATGCCCCCTCAAAGACGATCGCCTTTCCCTTGTTGTGCACCTCCCAAGTGAGTCCCTCTGCGCGGGAGAGGCTGCACCCGAGTGCCTTGACCAGTTGGTTGATAACCTCTTCAAACGAGTGCACTTCATCGTTAAAGAGAATCAGCTTCCAGGGATTTTCCCGCGTCTCTTCCTCCTCCGGATTCTCCAGCACCTCTACTTCGCGCCGCGGGGCACTCTTCTTACCGGCTCCGGGTCTCTCCTGATACCGTACAGGGTTCCATTGGAGAGCGATTCTCATGATCACCCTTTTTCCAGTTCAATATGATAATCTTCCATCACTTCGTTCGCCAGAAGTCGCGCGCAAGCAGATTCTGCCATTTTCAACGCTTCCGATTCACTCTCTGTTTTGAGATCGAGCTCAATCAGTTTTCCGATCCGGACCTCGGAAATATCGTTCAGGCCGAGGTTGTGCAGGGCATGCCTGGTCGCCTTTCCTTTGGGGTCCAGAATCGATTTGCGAAGCTTGATGTTCACTTTGGCTTTGTACATGAGTCCCTTCGTCCTCTTTAATGATGGCGGGCCACCCTCCATGGGGCGTTTAAAGACAGAAAGTTAACCTTTATTCGGGTCAGCTGCCAACATCATGAGAGATCCTTTACGATCTCTGCAACGAGCTCCGATGGGTCTTCAGTTCCCGCCATCCAATGGATAAAGGGCCATCGCCTGAACCAGGTGAGTTGCCGTCTGGCGTAGCGCCGTGTAGAGGTTTGGATTTTCTCCAGCATCTCCCCTCTACCCATCCGGCCATTCAGGTGAGAGATTGCCTCCCGGTAACCGACGGTTTGCAGCGACTGCAGGTCCGCTTCATATCCCGCACCCAGAATCGATTGGGTTTCCTGAATGAGCCCCTCCCGAAGCATCCTCGCAGCGCGCTCTTCAATACGCCGGTGGAGATCGGGGCGAGGCCAATGGAGCCCGTAGACTCTCATCTCTTCCGGGGGTTGCAGCTCGGAACCGGTATGAAATGAGCTGAAAGGCCGGTTGCTCTGCATCCAGACATCCAATGCCCGGAAAATTCGCTGCCGGTTCAACCCGTCCATCTGTTCGGCATACCGGGGGTCCACTTTTCTCAACTCCTCCCAAAGGATCTTCAAGCCCTCCCTTTCGGCACGTTCGGCAAGGTGTTCAAGATGCTTCTCATTCGAGCCGGGTGCCGGGTCGGGGGGGCGGATCAGAGATTGGAGGTGGAGCGTACTGCCACCCACACAGATCACCCGCTTGCCCCGGGAGTGGATCTCGCCTATCCACTTCTCTGCACGCGGGTGGAAATCGGCCACGCTGTCGCGCTCGTCGGGGTCCAGTATCGATATGTTATAGTGCGGTACCTCCTCCAGCTCCTCAGGGGACGGTTTGGCCGTGCCTATATCGAGCATCCGGTAACATTGACGGGAGTCGACAGAAAGGATCTCTGCATCAAGCGCTGTCGCCAGCCGGAGGGCCAGTGCGCTCTTTCCCGATGCTGTCGGGCCCAATATCATAATGCGTTCTACCATGACTCCTGAAAATCCGCTACAATGTGCGACTTTGCAATGGCGATTTCGTCTCTTTCTAGTTGCGGTATGAGGGAGGATTTGTTAGTATATCGACGATTTGCGGTGCACTTTGCAGATGGCGCTTTCTGCTACTGCCGATTCAGGATTTTCCGCTGTCCACTCATTTACACGGGTTCCATAATCTGATCTGCCTATGAAATTCAACGTACCCAGCAACGCGCTCAACCAGGCCCTCTCGGGCGTGATTGGAGCGGTTCCTGCCAAAGCGACACTGCCCATACTCGAGACGATTCTTTTTGAGTGTGAGGATGGAAAACTTAAATTGACTGCCACGGATCTGGAGATCTCGATCGTAGAGTATCTGGATGCCGACATCGACGAGGAGGGTGCGGTAGCGATTCCCGCCCGGCGCCTTCTGGAGACACTGCGGCAGCTTCCCGACATTCCGGTCTTCTTTACCGTGGATGAGCGTCAGAATATCGAGTTCAAAACCGACAAGGGTAGCTATAAACTTGTGGGGGAAGAGGCGGGTGAGTTCCCGACCGTTCCGGATATGAATGAGGGGTCGGAGATCAACACCACCACCGAACTTATTCGCAAGGCGATTCAAAGGACACTGTTTGCCGTCTCCAATGACGACCTGCGGCCCGCCATGATGGGGGTGTATTTCGATCTGGATAGTGAAGGCAGCAAGTTCGTGGCCACCGACGGCCATCGTCTCGTCAAGTATCGGAACCGGGAGCTGACCAGTAAAGACCCCCTCTCCTTCATTGTGCCCGACAAGGCGCTGAACCTGGTTCTGAAGGCATTGGACGGGGAGGAGTGCGAACTCACCGTATCCAGCGATCACGTCCGGTTCAGAAGCGGAAATACGATTGTCATTACCCGGCTCATCAACGAACAGTACCCCAATTACGAGTCGGTGATTCCGAGAGAGAACGACAAGGTGCTGCGCATCGACAAAGATCAGATGCTGGCCACCGTGCGTCGTGTTTCGATCTTTTCCAGCAGTACGACCCGTCAGATACGCCTTGAACTGAATCCGGACAAGATGACCATCCGAGCCGAGGATCTGGACATGAGCAGCGAGGCGAAGGAGACGATCGCCTGCGAATATGCGGAAGATTCGATGGAGATTGGTTTTAATGCGCGCTATCTGGCCGACGTCCTGAACAACGTGGACGGGGATGAAGTCAAATTCGAGTTTTCCACACCCAACCGGGCCGGAATTGTGAAACCGGCAGAGGAGAGTGAAAGTGAGCAGATGCTGATGCTGGTGATGCCGGTCATGCTTAACAGCTACGCCTGATTCATCAGATGCCGCCAATTATTACACTAACGACCGATTTTGGCCTGAAGGATCACTATGTGGGCGTTCTGAAAGCGGTGATCCTCGGTATTTTACCCGATGCGAAGCTGATCGATATCTCTCACGAGATCCCGCCGCAGGATGTGATGGCTGGTGCCTGGGTTGTGCGCAATTCAGCCTCCTGGTTCCCGAACGGGACCGTGCATCTGGTTGTGGTTGACCCGGGGGTAGGAACCGATCGAAAGCCGGTGGCTTTGGAGATTGACGGACACTACTTCGTGGGACCCGACAACGGAATCTTTTCTCTCATCGCCGACGACCGTAATTACAAAGCGTGCACTCTGAATCGAAAGGAGTTCTGGAGAGAGAACCTCTCAAAAACGTTTCACGGCAGAGATATCTTTGCGCCGGTGGCCGCACATCTTGCGAACGGAACAGTGCTGGAGGAGCTGGGTGACCCGCTGGAGGAGCTGGTCACCTACCGATGGGCCAAACCGATCGCCGACCGTGACGGGATTCAGGGCTGGATTGTTCACATCGATAGCTATGGAAATCTGATTACCAATATTCCGGAATCGATGGTTCGGGAAGTGGCAAGCGGCAGGAGGGTGAAGATCTACATTGGGAATACCATCCTGCATGAGATGTCCTCTACCTTCGCAGATGTAGAGGAGGGCGAACCGGCTGCCTACGTCGGCAGCGCCGGTATGGTAGAGGTGGCGGTGAACAAAGGGAATGCCGGAGAGCTTTTGAGTGTACGGAAGGGGGCTCAAATCTCCATCGTTTTGCAGAAATAGCTACATCTGTTCCGGAGCCTCAATACCGAGAATCGACAAACCGTTGGCCAATACTCTTGCCGTGGCCCGAGCCAGTGCCGATCGTGCCTGCATCAGATCGGGCTCCTCTCCTACGATCCGGCAGTCGTGATAGAAGGTGGTAAAGCTGCTGGCCAGATCATTCAGATAGTGAATCAACCGGTGCGGTTCCCGGCTCCCGGCAGCAGAGCGAATGACCGATGGGAAGTCGAGAAGACTTTTCACAAGCCCGATTTCTGCCTCATGAGTCAGCCGATCCAGCTTTGGCTGGCCCTGAAAGTCCGCCACTTCATCCACCTTCCGCAGGATGGAGCAGATTCGGGCGTGGGCATACTGGAGGTAGAAGACGGGATTCTTCTCCCCCGCCTCTTTGGCCTGTGCAATATCGAACTCCAGGTGCGTAGAGGGTGAACGCATCAGGAAGAAGAAGCGGGTAACATCGGCACCCACTTCATCCATCAGCTCGTCCAGGGTCACAAAGTTCGCTTTTCGTGTACTCATTTTGAAGGGCTTTCCATCCTTCACTATGGTTACAAACTGATAGACAACCACATCTACTTTTTCCGGATCGTACCCGAGGGACGATATGCCATTGAGCACGTCGGGGTATGTGTCGATGTGATCGGCGCCGAAAATGTCGAGACAGAGGTCGAAGCCCCGATCCAGCTTTTTTGCATGGTAGGCGATATCGGGCAGCCGGTAGGTCGGCTCTCCGGTGCTCTTCACCAGCACCGTATCCTTCTCCTTGCCAAACTCCGTGGTCCGGAACCAGACGGCCCCTTCGCTGTCGTACACCAGGCCCTTCTCCCGAAGATCGTCCAGCACCTGATCGATGGAGCCATCCTCATAGAGGGTGTTTTCATTGAAGAAGGAGTCCATGACGATCTGAAGCCGCTCCATCGTACCGCGTATGTCCTGAAAAATCGCCTCCTCCGCAGCCTCCTTGAATGGCAATTCGTCGGGATGCTCTGCCAGGGAATCGCCCTTCCGTTCAGCCAGTGTTCGGGCGATCTCCCGGATATACTCTCCCTCATACCCCCCTTCCGGGAACTTCGCTTCCTTGCCTAGCTCCTCCAGATAGCGAGCTTGCACACTCTGACCGAGAACCCTCATCTGCCGTCCCGCATTGTTGAAGTAGTACTCCCGGCCGACCTCTGCACCACACCACTCCAGAAGCCGGGCTACCGTATCTCCCAGAACAGCGTTACGACCATGGCCGACCGTCAGCGGGCCAGTTGGATTGGCGCTTACAAACTCTACAAGAATCCGCTTTTTCTCCAGGTCCCGGTTCTTCCCGTACTCGCTTCCAGCTGTCAATATCTCCTGAAGCCCCTCTAACAGCCACGCATCAGAGAACCGGAAGTTGATGAAGCCGGGCCCGGCTATTTCGACTGCAGAGATGCGGGACGGGTCCGGATCAAGCGCGTGCACCAGCTTCTCCGCGATACTTCTAGGGTTGTTACGTAGCGGTTTAGCCAGCAACAGCGCCAGGTTGGTAGCCGCATCGCCATGAGAGGAGTCGCGGGGTTTTTCGATCAGGATTTCCGGCCGGTCGCCAGCTTCCAGATCAAACGTTTCAAGTGCCTTTTCCAGCAGGTTTGTCAGGTATTCATTCATTGTGGAATCGGATCAGTGACCGCAGGAAGAGGAGTATTCAGCCGTCTCCCGCCTGCATAGAGAGAGGCCAAATATAACGGTTTCAACATCCAATAGAAGGGCCTGAGCGTATGAAGTTACGAAGGGTCGTTCATCGTGCCCATGAAAAGAATTGTGTCCGACTCCACTTCGCGGATTACAAAGAAAAAGGGACGGTCGAAACGGACTTCCAGGCTTCCACTCTCAGCTAAAACAACAGAAGTGGATGCGGATGCTTCTGTTCCCTCCTCATCCACTGAAATAAACGTTTTGTGCCGGGAGTTTAAGTTAAATATTTTACATAATGTTCTTATTGGGAAAGAGTTTATAGGTGATGGATTATTCTTTAATGCTACTTTGGCATGGATTACTGTTGATAATAATCTACGTCGACCATCATATTTCGACTATCTGTACGGTCAAGGCTGTCTGTTACCTCTACGTGAAGCCGGAATGTCTCCTGCTGCTGTCCTTGATAGTACCCCAAGTCACCTGTCCAGTGGGATAAGGTGTCGACCTGTCCCGTGGGCTGCCCGAACATATACGCCTCCTTATACCACAAGTACTCAACGGGCGGGATCTCATTATACACATCTACACCGAACATCCCCGGCGGACCTCCGATCTGAATAAAATCGGGGCCATTCAGATCGATAAACATGGGTGGTGGAGGGGGTGGCCCCGGTTCATTGCCTTTGATTACGATCAGGTCCTTGGTGGAAAAATCCTGAAATACACCTGAAATAGGACTGAATACTCTATATATCGGCTCATTCACAGTTCGACCCATATGGATTCCATTAAGTGTCACGTCTGTTTCCGGGTATTGGTGGATGGTAAAAACAGGCGCTCCACTGTCTCCTGGCTCTGAATAATAATCCCCAAGCATTTGGCAAAAATACACTGATGGGCCTGATGATGTTGTTGTATAGATAAAAACACACGTATCAGTAATTTCCCCGATCGTCCATCCAGTGGCCATCCCCATCTTGCTGAGGGGCATTCCTTCAAAGTAGGATTCAGGTGTATCGGCAATATTAAATCTCGGATCAGTCCTGTGGAAGTTCAGCGATCCTTTAGTATTTGGGGTGTTTTCACCATATTCGGTTCGTGCGATTTGACCAAAATCCCAATCAGGATCTAAAGGCAGGTCAATTATAGCTGCATCACTGTATCTGAAATGACGAGGAGGACTAAGGAATACGCAGCAATATCCTGATGGGTCAAATGCTTCATACCCTACATAAGAATCCGGGCCATCATTCTCTATGCTTTGATAGTAACTGTCTGATGAATGTACGGACCATGCTTCATTGGTACAGTGTGATGCCGTAATCCAACCTTTTTTCAATAATCCGGCAGCAGTAAAGTATGCATTAAAACCATATGTACAGTTTAGGATATTGGGTGACCACACATCATTCGCATAACCCAACCCACCAACAAGAGGGCGCTGCATGGTTTTCAGATCATCAGACGTTTGATCAAGGCCCTCCGGATTCACTGACCGGACGACGATGCGCTGTATCTCTCTTCCTCCGGGTTCAACCCGAGCGGGTCGCAAGCCTGAAACAACAATAAAATAAGGCTATACGATGCTAATATTGTTAAATTGTGAGGTCTTTTTACCAGGCAAACTCCGGTAGAATTATCGGTTGAAGCGGTGTGATGCCTCTCCATTTGCACCTCCTTGAGTAGTTGATATTTGAAACATCTTGATGAGACTCGTTTTACATCCTAAAGGATTAAAAGAAATCCAAATATAAAAATTAAATAGATCTTAAAAGATTAAGATAGAATCTTTCTGCATGAATAGAGAAGCGGTAGTGATAATGTGAATGAACTACCTTCTGTGAAGGAGCAGGAGATAAGTAGAAAATGAATTGTGAAGTGAAAAAAAGAGCGAAGGGAATGGGAATTCCGGTGCTCAAATATGGCCCTTGGCCCTCAGGCTGGTATATCCGTCTCCGGCGATGATGATGTGATCATCCACCGGGATTCCAAGGAGTTTTCCCGACTCTGCAAGACGCCGGGTAAGTTGAATATCTGCCCGTGATTCCTTTGGATTTCCGGAAGGGTGATTATGAAGCAGTAGAATGCTTCCCGCTTCATTTAAAATCGCCTGACGAAATACCTCGGATGGGTCTACAATAGTAGCCGTGGCTCCACCCAGGCTGATGCGGCGAAATCCGTTCAGGATTTTGGAGTTGTTCAGAAATGCAACGCAGAAGGTCTCTTTGGTCAGATCCCGCAGCCGGGGCCCGAAGTAGGCGGCGGCATCCTCCGGGCTCCGGATCTGAATTTGTTCGCCGAGAGAGGAGATCTGAATCCTTCGAGCCAGTTCAAACGACGCTTCCAGTGTAATCGCTTTCACATGACCGATGCCGGGGAACAAGGTGAGTTCACGCCACTCTCGCCGGATCAGCCTTCGAAGCCCTCCCGCCTGATCCAGCAGCTCTCTGGCGGTATCTATGACATTCATCCGTTCGCTGCCCGTCCGAAGCAGTATAGCCAGAAGCTCTCCGTTGGAGAGGCTCTCCGGCCCGTACATCTTCAGTTTTTCACGAGGCTGCTCATCGGGCCGCATCTCCCGGACAGTTCTCTGTGATCCGTTCTCTCTTCCGGCTTTCATGATTCATACAGTTTAATCTTTCGATATCTGTAGGAACCGGCCAGTGCCATATCCTTTCAGACCGGGTTGCAAAATGACCTCGAAGCTGCCGGGGGATTGCTATTCCAGCATGAACTCTTTGGGTGCTGTGATGAAATATTTATTTAATAATTCTTCATCAAATGCATTGTACACTAATTCCATATTAAGGGTTTCCGACGAGTCGCTAAGAACCGTGGTAATAGTATAGATGGGGGCCTTTGAAAAACCCCCTGTTTTATTGGGTTTTTAGCGGAATTACTTCC
>JBBDIJ010000022.1:0-64628 GCA_040880485.1 Balneolaceae bacterium | reverse complement strand
TTTCTTGAAGAGTCTGTGGATACCGGTTCTGTGATCTCCCGCTCAAAAACAGCGATCGGGCCCAATGAGACTACTGGTGACCTTTACAATCGATTGAAGGAGGCAGGGGCGAAGTTGTTGCTCCATTCGATTGATTCGATAGATCGCGGAGAGGTGAATGCCGTCCCGCAAGATCATGCTCTGGCTACACCGGCGCCCAAAGTTTACAAAAAAGATGGAGAGCTCGATTTTAGCCGTTCTGCAGAAGAGGTTCACAACAGGATTCGTGCCTTCAATCCGGTTCCCGGCGCATGGAGTGTATATGATGGAAAAAGGCTGAATATCTACCGGTCACACCGGCTGGACGGAGTAGCCGGAGAACCGGGCCAGCTGTCGATTAGTAATGGGAGGCTGGTGGTGAGTTGCGGAAGCGGATCACTGGAAATGATCGAGCTTCAGATGGCCGGAGGAAAGAGATTGAGCGGCGTCGAGTTTTCAAACGGGTTCGACTCGAATCGGAAGCTGGGAGGGCCTCTTGGTAATTCGGGTTGACATATTCCCGGATATTGAAGATATACACACAAATTTCGGCTCGTTATCGGCCGACAGACTGAAATTCCAATATCCGGTGATTGAATCATGGAACTCTCGGAACTCTTGCAAGCTGCAAAAGATGGGCGAATTGACGATGTGAAGCGCCTTCACAATCATGGGGCCTCTCTGAATGAAACGCACAAAAATGGATCTACGGCCCTCATCCTCGCTTCGGAAAATGGTCACATGGAGGTGGTCCGCTATCTGCTGGATGCAGGAGCAGACCCTTCTGCGGAGACTCGTTTGGGTGGTACTGCTTTAAACCGCGCTGCTGAGAATGGACATATCGGAATCATAAAATTCCTTCTTGAGAAGGGGGTTCCGATTGGGAAACTTGCAGTCATCGTATCTGCCAGAGAGGGGATTCTCGAAGCCGTAGAGCTGCTTGTCGAAAATGGGGCAGATGTTAATGCTCAACAGCGTTGGGGCCAGACGGCACTTATGCTGGCAGCTCGGGAGGGGCACTCGGAGATTGTGAAGTATCTGTTGGAGCATGGAGCTAATGTCCGAATGCGTGATAAGAACGGTGATACCGCACTCAATATCGCAATAGACAACGACAATGCAGATATTGTGATGCACTTACGCAAGGCAGGGGCCAGAGCAGCGGCCCGGAAGAACAAGTCCGTACCACCTCCGGAAGATGAAGATGGAGATGATGTGGATGATGATTCCGGCGACGATCTGGATGATGTGATCGGGGAGGATGATGACCCTCCGGGAGACCTGGATCTGGAAGATTAGTAAAGTTTACTCCCGCTTGCCATACTCGAATCGCTCCAGATTGTAATCCTGGCCGTTCACGGGATAGTAGGTGAGCGATTTGGGGAGCAGGAAGTGCAGGAGATAGTCCCTGCCGCCCGCTTTGGCGTCATTGCCACTCATGTTGAAGCCCCCGAATGGCTGAGAACCTACCAGAGAGCCGGTGCAGCTTCGATTGATATAGAGGTTCCCAACTTTGTATTCGCGAAGTACTCTCTCGATCTTTTTGCGATCTTTTGAGTGATAGGCACCAGTGAGACCAAATTTAGTGTCGTTGGCAATATGGAGCGCCTCATCCGTGTCTTTGGCTTTAATAAAAGCGACCACCGGCCCGAAAATTTCTTCCTGGGCAATTCGGGCCTTCGGATCCACGCCACTGAAGACGGTCGGTTCTATGTAGAACCCCTTCTCTGAGACATCGGCCCGTTTGCCACCGATCTCCAGTTTCCCCTCCTCTTTTCCGATCTCAATGTAGCTCATGATTTTGTCTACAGCCTTCTGATTGATCACAGGGCCCATCCTGTAATCTTCGGCTGCATTTCCGATTTTAATGGTTCGAATACGTTTCAGAACGAGATCGAGCAGTTTGTCGTGAACATCCTTCTGGACAATTACGCGTGAGCAGGCAGAACATTTCTGCCCCTGATAGCCATATGCAGCTTGAACAATGGAGTCAGCAGCATTCTCGAGATCGGCATCTTTATCTACGACGATGGCGTTTTTACCGCCCATCTCTGTGACGATACGCTTTAAGAAGTGCTGTCCATCGGGAGTTTCTGCTGCAATACGGTTGAGGTGCAGCCCTACTTTCATGGAGCCGGTAAATGAAATAAACCTGGTTTTTTGATGGCGGGCCAGCGTTTCACCGACCTCGATATCTCCTCCTGTTACATAGTTGAAAACTCCTTTTGGCAGTCCGGCCTCCTCCAGAATGGTGGCCAGTAGCCAGGCCATTTTAGGAGTGTCGGGAGCCGGTTTGGCAACTACCGTATTTCCCGCAACAACGGGTGCCAGCGCCATCCCGGCGTAAATTGCGAATGGGAAGTTCCAGGGGGAGATGGTCACACCCGCACCCATCGGCGTATAGATCGTTCGGTTTCGGTCTGTTCCTGCGTTCATGACCCCCATTCCACGGTCCAGACGAAGAGCTTCAAAGGCGTAATACTCAAGAAAGTCGATCGCTTCACAGGTGTCCTGATCGGCCTCGTAGAAATTCTTTCCAGATTCACTGATCATCCAGGCGTTTATCTCCAGGCGTCTTTTGCGAATAATATTCGCTGCCTTGAAAATATAGTCTGCACGCTCCTGCGCCGGAACGTACTGCCACTCTTCAAATGCTTTCACGGCACTTGTCAGAGCACCCGTAGCCTGATCTGAAGAGGCCGACTGAAAGGTGCCGATCACTTCGTCTGTACTGGACGGGTTGCGGCTTTCAAATGTTCCGCTGTCACCTTTCACCCATTTGCCGTCTATATAGAGTTTATGCTCTTTTCCGAACTCTTTACGAATATCGGCAATGGCCTTTTTTTGCTTTTGGGAGGCCTCATCATCAGTAAAATCGAGTGGGGCTTCAAACGCTTCGTTTCTGTACTTCTCCAGTGTCAGGTCTCTCATCTTTATTCTTGTAGGGGGTTCAACTTGTGATGATTCCGGCTCCGGTTGCTTAATTTCACGTAGCCCGGTGTCTGTCATGTGCGTTAATATAACCAGAAAAGCGCTACCAATTCAAACAGGGAACGGATTGAGAAAGATAGGCTGAATAATGGAATGAAAGCTGTAAAACCCTTATTTTTAACTGATTTAAAAGAAGTGAAATATTGACCAAAGGGCCGGGAATGCCTGCTGGAAATTGGCCGGCACCCCAATCAAGACAACCCTGATAAAAGGAAAAGGAGTTATACAGACTATGGCAAAAATCAAAGTTGGAGTAAACGGATTTGGACGGATCGGAAGATTGGTGACCCGATCTATTTTGACCTATCACAAGGATGAGATTGAAGTGGTCGGGATCAACGATCTCACCGATGCAGAAACTCTTGCGTATCTATTTAAAAACGACTCCGTACATGGAAAATGGCCGGGTGAGGTGAGAGCCGAAGGCGGCGATCTTATTATTGACGGTAAAAAGATTGGTGTAACTTCAGAGCGTGATCCTGCCAACCTGCAGTGGGGCAAGCGTGGTGCAGAAATCATCGTCGAATCGACCGGTTTATTCAAGGACGACAAGACGGCCGGCAAGCATATTGAGGCCGGAGCCAAAAAAGTGATCATCTCTGCGCCAGCAAAGGGTGATGTTAAGACCATTGTACTGGGAGTCAACGACGACGAGATCGATGCGGATTCCAAAATCTACTCCAATGCGAGCTGTACGACCAACTGCCTCGCACCAATGGTGAAGGTTCTGGATGAGGCATTCGGAGTGGAAAAAGGCTTTATGACCACTATTCACGCCTATACCGGAGATCAGCAACTGGTGGATGGACCTCACAAGGATCTGCGCCGTGCGCGTGCAGCAGCACAAAATATCGTGCCCACAACGACAGGGGCCGCAGTGGCTGTCGGGCTTGTTCTGCCACATCTGAAGGGGAAACTGGACGGTGGTGCCGTTCGTGTTCCGGTACCGGACGGATCTCTGACAGACTTTACAGCTGTAGTAAAAAAAGAGACAACCGAAGAGGAAGTGCTGAATCTCTTCAAAAAAGCGGCTGCAGGCTCTCTGAAGGGAATCCTGGAGTACTCAGAAGAGGAACTCGTCTCCACCGATATCATTGGGAACCCGCACTCCTGCATCTTTGACAGTGGCACCATCAAGGTAGATGGAACCCTGGTCAAAGTGATCGGATGGTACGACAACGAGGCCGGATATTCGGCACGTACTGCAGAGCTCATTACAAAAATCGCTTGAATCAGTTGAAGTAGTGCCCTCGCCCGAGAGGTGCGGGGGCTTTCACTTCATCTTTCGCTTTTTGTACATTTCAGTTTGCTGGAGCGGGCCATGTAGGTGATTGGTTCGCTCAGATCGGGATGTAGCGCAGCTCGGTAGCGCACCACGTTCGGGACGTGGGGGTCGCAGGTTCAAATCCTGTCATCCCGACATTTACAGGCCTTTCTCTTACGGGGAAAGGCTTTTTTTATAGTACATTATACCTGCACCTAACCGCCAACCCAGTACTTCACAGATGGATCTATTCGATTTTCCCCGGATAAGTAAACTTCCTCCCTACGTATTTGCAGTTACAGATGAGCTAAAGCTGAAGGCGAGAAGGGCCGGAGAAGATATTATCGATATGAGTATGGGGAATCCGGATCAGCCGACCCCGGAACCAATTGTGGACAAACTGGTTGAGTCGGTCCTTAAGGGAAAGAATCATCGCTATTCCGCATCCCGTGGCATTCAGAAGCTTAGAGAAGAGATCTGTATCTGGTACAAAAACCGGTATGGGGTGAAGCTGGATCCCGATACCGAGGCGGTCGTAACTATGGGATCCAAAGAGGGGCTTGGCCATATGGTTCTTGGAATGATCGACAAGGGAGATATCGTTCTATGCCCCGACCCCGCCTACCCGATTCACGCCTGGTCGGTCATCATTGCAGGCGGCGAGCTCAAGCGGTTTGCGATGCGCCCCGGAGACGACATGTTCGAAAACATTACTAAAGCCTGGAGTGAATGTCCGAAACCTCCTCGAATGTTGATGCTCAACTTTCCCAATAATCCAACGACAGAGGTTGTGGATCTCGAATTCTTCAGGAGAATCACAGATTTTGCACTTGAGAAACAGATGTTGGTTGTGCATGACCTGGCCTATGCCGACCTCTGTTTCGATGGCTACAAAGCGCCCTCCTTCCTGCAGATACCCGAAGCACGTGAGATAGGAGTAGAGACGTTTACCCTCTCCAAGAGCTACAACATGCCGGGTTGGCGGGTAGGTTTTTGCACCGGTAATTCACAGATCGTAAAGGGTCTTTCGCGCCTGAAAAGTTATTTCGACTACGGAATTTTTCAGCCGGTTCAGATCGCTGCCATTCAGGCACTCAGGGAACCCGATACCATCGTAGAGGAGATCTGTCAGCTCTACAAAGGTCGCCGGGACGTGTTGGTCGAGGGGTTGAACCGGGTTGGGTGGTCGGTCGACAAACCAAAAGCCACTATGTTCGTTTGGGCTCGCATACCGGAACCGTATCGCTCCGCCGGGTCGCTCGAATTCTCCAAAAAACTGTTAAAAGAGGCAAAAGTGGCTGTTTCACCCGGAATCGGGTTTGGAGCGGGGGGTGATGAGTATGTGCGCTTTGCCCTCATCGAAAACAAACACCGCATTCGTCAGGGGGTCCGGGGCATCAAATCGATGCTGTCCATGGATTAACCGAGCGCCTGTTCGATATCGGCAATGATATCTTGTACCGACTCCAGGCCAGCGGCGATTCGGATTGTGCCTGGTGTAATGCTCACACTTTCTCTCTCCTCGTCTGTAAGCTTCGAATGAGTAGTGGAGGCGGGGTGGGTTACGATCGTACGGGTATCTCCCAGATTAGCAGAACGAGAGAGCAGGTTTACTCGGTCGATAAAAGTTCTTGCTGCTTCGTAGCCGCCACTGATCTCGAAGGTCACCACTCCACCACCCCGGTCCATCTGTTTGCGGGCCAGCTTCTGTTGAGGGTGATCCTTATGAAAAGGGTACTTTACACCGGCTACAGCAGAGTGTCCTGCAAGAAAGTCTGTGATGGCTTCGGCGTTGTCACAATGGCGCTCCATGCGAACAGGCAGTGTCTCCAGACTCTTGCTGAAGAGCCAGGCATTAAAAGGGGAGAGGGCAGGGCCTGTGTTTCGTGTAAAAAAACGGATCTCTTCAACGAGTTCTTCCCGCCCGACAATGATTCCTCCGATTGCCCGACCCTGCCCGTCGATAAATTTGGTGGCAGAGTGCAGAACCAGATCGGCTCCGAACTCGACAGGCCGCTGCAGGCAGGGGGTGGCAAAGCAGTTGTCCACTACACTGATGAGGCCGTGAGCCTTTGATAGCTCACCTGCCCACTTCAGGTCAATCAGGTCGAGGCCGGGATTGGAAGGGGTCTCAAGAAAGAGCAATTTCGTTTCCGGACGGATCAGCGACTCCCATGACTCGGTATCGTTTACATCACCGTAATCGAAATCGATCCCCCATTTAGGTAAAATATTGGCAAGGATCTGGTGAGAGGAACCAAACAGGGACCTGCAAGCGAGAATATGGTCCCCCTGTTGTAAGAGTGATGCCATAGTAGAGAAGATGGCTGCCATGCCGGAAGCCGTCGAAATACCCGATTCAGCCCCCTCCATTCTGCACATTTTCTCAATAAATTCATCGGTATTGGGATTGGAGTAACGGCTGTAGACATTGCCCTCAATCTCGCTTGCAAAAAGCGCACGGGCTTGCTCTGCAGAATCGAAAAGAAAACTGGAAGTCAGATAGAGAGGGGTGGAGTGTTCCCTCTCCCTTGTCGTTGGAATCTGTGTTCGAATCGCATCCGTATCCAGGCGTTTTCGAGCCATTACTCTCCTTCGGAAATTTCAAAACTGTGAGTGACTTTGGAGCTCTTTTCGAGGGCTTTCGAAACGGAGCAGTACTTCTCTACAGAGAGCTCGATGGCCCGTTTCACCTTGTCGGGATCTGCAGAACCGGATACTACAAAATGCAGATGAACAGTCTTGTATTCCGACCAGGTATCCACCGGCTGACGATCCCCTTCTACTTCGACCCGAACCGCATCTACGTGTTGACGCTGTTTTTTTAAAATGTTTAGAACATCAATGGTGCTGCACCCACCGGCAGCAGCCAGCAGCAGCTGCATAGGACTCAACCCTCCCTCCAGGCCCCCGATCTCTCGAGTACCATCCATGCGGATCCGCCCGCCCTCCTCATTAGAGGCTTCCATGTGGCGCTCTTTATCCAGTGTCTGAACCGAAATTTTCATGGCCTGTTCATTCTTGTTGTTTGGGTTGAACCGGTCAGGTAACAGGGCTCATCCAGCCGAATCGATCTTCGATTTCGCCATACTGAATACCTGTTATCTCTTTATAGAGACGAGAAGTAAACTCACCGGGATTCTCCATATCGATCTCCAGAGTACGCCTATCGTGAAAGATTTTTCCGACCGATGAGATGACAGCTGCTGTACCTGAGCCAAAGATTTCGAGCAGTTCCCCATTTTCGTGTGCCTCAAAAACTTCGTCGATCGCAATTCGTCTCTCCTCTACAGGAATATCCCAGCTTTTGGCCAATTCAATGACCGAATTTCTGGTAATGCCCGGAAGTATGGTGCCCTGAGTAGGTGGAGTAACGAGTTTGTCACGGAAACGGAAAAAGATATTCATTGTGCCCACTTCCTCAATGTACCGATGCTCAGCAGCATCGAGCCAGAGAAGCTGTGTAAATCCCTGCTCCTGCGCCTCTTTTGCGGGCAGGAGGGCGGGGCCATAATTACAGGCTGTTTTGGCTCCTCCAGCTCCTCCGCGCACAGCACGCACATACTTTGGATTAGTTGTCAGGCTCACCGGTTTAATTCCTTCCTTGTAATAGGCTCCTACCGGGCAAGTGATGATAAAACAGGTGTAACTGGAGGCTGGTTTCAGCCCGATGAACTCATCCGCTCCAAAGACGAGGGGCCGTATGTAGAGAGCATTGCCCCGACGTTTCGGTACCCATGCACTGTCCTTCCTGACAAGGGTACCCAGAAGTTCGATCAGCTGATTCTCGTTCTGCTCCGGGATACAGAGTCTTTGGCAGGAGCGGTTGAGGCGCTGCATATGCTCTCTCGGTCGGAATAAGCGTATCTCTCCATCATTCGTGCGAAATGCTTTCATTCCTTCAAAAACGGTTTGCCCATAGTGAAGGGCAATCAGTGCAGGAGGGCACGCAAACGATTGATAGGGTTCGATTTTCGGTGCTCCCCATGCACCGTCCTGATACTTGACCACCGCCATGTGATCGGAGAAGATGGTACCGAAGCCCGGGTTGTCCAGGTCTACCTGGTCGAGCTTGCTCTTCCCGGCTTCACGAATCTGTATGGGTTGGCGCGGGCGTTCCGGCTCCGATTCGAGAACAGATGTAGAATCTTTCATGCTGTAGTGTTGCTCTTGGTGTTAAGGTCCAAAAGAGAGAGGAGTTGATCTCCGGTCTCTGTTGTTCCCGTAAGCTTTTCTTCCTTACTTCCGGTGTAAATATCCCCGGTACGGTATCCGGTAGCAAGAAAATCTGAAACTCCTTTCTCAATGGATCTGGCCGCTTCCTCGAGTCCGAGAGAATATCTGCATAGCATGGCAGTGGAGGCAATAGCAGCCAGCGGGTTCGCTTTATCCTGCCCTGCAATGTCGGGTGCAGATCCGTGAACCGGCTCATACAGCCCGATGCCATCGCCAATGCTTGCGGATGGTAGCATGCCGATAGAACCTGTGAGCATGGCAGCCTCGTCACTAAGTATATCTCCAAAGAGGTTCCCTGTGAGCATCACATCGAACTGTCCAGGATTGCGAATAAGTTGCATGGCACAGTTATCGACGAGCATATGTTCGAGAGCTACATCGGAATACCGATTAGAAACCGATTGTACCGTCTCTCTCCAGAGACGGGAGCAATCCAAAATGTTCGCCTTATCTACAGAACAGACCCTGGAAGAGCGAAGACGGGCGGCTTCAAAAGCTTTCACTGCAACACGTTCGATTTCAGAAGCACGATACTCCATTGTGTCAACGGCACGACGGTCCCCACTCTCTTCATCAGTGAATCTTGGCCGGCCGAAGTAAATTCCTCCTGTCAGCTCCCGGACAATCAGAATATCTACACCTTTCAGCACTTCCGGCCGCAGAGATGACGCGGAGATGAGTGAATCATGGATCGTGACAGGCCTCAGATTTGCATACACACCGAGCTCCTTGCGAAGCCTCAGGAGTGCAGCTTCCGGCCGCAGAGGAATATCGACACTCTCCCATTTGGGGCCACCCACAGCCCCAAGGAGCACTGCATCGGAGTTCTTGCAGATTTCTATGGTTTCATCCGAAATGGGTGCACCTTCGGCGTCGTAGGCTGCACCCCCAATAAGGCGTTCTGTAACTTCCAGAGAGACATCGAATGAATCACACACCGCATTCAGTACTTTGAGGGCTATGGCCGTCACTTCCGTACCGATTCCATCTCCAGGCAGGGAAACAATATGGAACGTTTTCATATGGGTTTCACCATGCCGGTTTTGCGGGCGTACTCGAAAATTCCACCAGCCATTACAATGTCTGCCACACTTCCAAGCGGTTTAATCGGATAGGTGTCACCCTGGGTGAGATTGCGAACCACGCTTTCATCCGGATCGATCTCCAGTTCGTCCCAGGTTCTCACCTTGCTACTCAAATCTTCAAGGCTTTCGTACGGGATCAAAAATCCACCATCCACGGAGTTTCGATAGAAGATTCGTGCGTAGCTGTGAGCAATGATCGCTTCGATTCCGGCGATTTGAAGAGAGGCCGGAGCGTGTTCACGAGACGAGCCGCATCCAAAATTGGGCCCGCCGATGACGATTGTAAATTCACTCTCGAACTTGTCCTCCTCTACCAGAGGAATGCCACCGTCCGGCAGTCCGGACTCAGCTTCGGGAACACCGGATAGCGCATATCGGCCATAAAATTTTCTCTCCTCGGGATTTTCAAGGCTGTAGACCAGATGTGCGGCCGGTATGATCTGGTCGGTGTCGATATTTTGGCCAAGAACGAATGCTTTGCCTTTGATTTTGCTGCTGGAACTCATGGTGTAATTTTCAATTGGTGAGTTTCCGAACCCGTCTGGAGGTCCGGAAATACTCAGATTTATAGATTTGTACGAGTGGCTACACAGATATTCAGATCATACAACCGTCTCGCTGATATAAACACGCGGGTCAGTAATCTCCCCGGCTACTGCCGAAGCGGCAACGGTATAGGGAGAAGCCAGATAGACCTGGGCCTGTTTGGATCCCATTCGTCCGGGATAGTTCCGGTTGGTGCTCGAAATGCAGACCTCATCGCTGTTCAGGCGGCCGAACGTATCTGAAGGACCGCCGAGGCATGCGGCACAGGAAGCGCGGCCAATTTTACAGCCCGCATCCCGGAAAATCTCAATAAGGGGTTTCCCGTTCACTTTTTCTGTTTCGAGGCCCTGTGCGATTTCTGTTGTTGCCGGAACAATATAGGTGTCGATTCTAAGCTCACGGCCATCGATGATTTCGGCTGCAGCTACAAAATCCGAGAGCTTGCCGCCTGTACAGGAGCCGATGTAGGCTCTTGTGAGCTGTGTGCCCTCAAGCTCTTCGGCAGTCGCCTTGTTATCCGGGCTGTGAGGTTTCGCAACCATCGGTACCATATCCTCCAGGTTATAGATCCGTTCGCTGTGATATTCGGCATCTGCATCGCTGTAAACCATCTCATACGGCATGTCGGTACGCTGCCGGACATACTCTTCCGTAATGTCATCCGGTTCCACTACTCCATTCTTCCCGCCGGCTTCAATCACCATATTCGTCAGGGTCATGCGATCCTCGATATTCATGGCGCGGATTCCAGGACCCGCAAACTCCATGGCACGATAAGTCGCACCGTCCACACCAATGTCGCCAATAATCCGAAGAATCAGATCTTTGGCCATGATGTATGGTGGCATGCTGGAACCCTCGAACACAAAACGCATCGTTTCAGGGACCTTTACCCAAAGCTTGCCGGTACCCATGATAAAAGCGGCGTCGGTATTTCCAATGCCTGTAGCAAACTGGCCAAATGCGCCTGCGGTACAGGTATGGGAATCCGTGCCAAATAGTACGTCTCCAGGGCGTGTGAAGCCCTCTTCCGGAAGAGCGATGTGGCAGACTCCCTTGTATCGATCCGTCCCCACGTCGTAGTAGTGAGGCAGATCCTGGTCTGCTGCAAAAGCGCGAAGTATGTCTACGTTCCGGTTGGCATACTTGTCCTTTGTAAAGATGTAGTGGTCCGGGATGATGACAAGCTTTTCACGATCCCAGACCCGTGCATCGTCTCCAAACTGTTTTTTAAAGATCGATATGGCCGGAGGGCCACAGACATCGTGAGTCATGAGGATATCTACATCCACCCAGACATTGTCTCCGGGCTGAACCCTGTCTCGTCCACCATGCTTGGCGAGGATTTTTTCGGTTAAAGTCATTCCCATTGTCTTCTGGTTCGGTTTCGATTCTTATTCTTTGCGGGAGGGATCTCCCGATCCACTTATCTCACTGTCCCGAATTCAATTTATAATATTGCTCCTTCAAAGGGTCTTCTGACCCTATCCGGTTCGATTCGCTTCCGGCAGGGGCGTTCCGTCGGGTTCCGTTTTGTGCGGAATCGATTCCGACGCAAGTGAATACAGATCTTCATCCGAGACCACCTTGTTCTCGTCGGCCAGTCGTGTAAAGTCTGTATAGATTCGATTAAGCTCCTCCTTTTCGAGGGTAAAACCGAGACTCTCGAGTTTCTTCCCAAGCGCGAACCGACCGGAGTGTTTACCCAGGACAATTCGGTTGGTGGAGAGTCCGACCGACTCCGGAGTCATAATCTCATATGTGAGCGGATTGTTGAGGACACCGTGCTGATGGATACCCGCCTCATGTGCAAAAGCATTGGCTCCAACGACGGCTTTATTAGGTTGAACACTGTTATTTGTGATCTCCGAGAGGAGCTGGCTGGAGGCGTAGATCTCCTCTGTCCTGATGCGTGTTCCGAGGTCGAAATCCTGCTGTCGGGTTGTCATCGCCATCACAATCTCCTCGAGAGATGCGTTGCCCGCACGTTCGCCGATTCCGTTGATTGTGCATTCGATCTGGGTCGCTCCGTTTCGCACCGCCATCAGCGAATTTGCTACGGCCAGACCAAGATCGTTGTGGCAATGGACGCTCACATCGACACGGTCTATATTGGGTACCCTCTTTTTAATATTGGCAATCAACTCTCCATACTCCCAGGGGAGTGCATATCCAACGGTGTCCGGTACATTGATAACAGAAGCACCGGCATCAATGACGGCTTCAAAAATTTCATAAAGAAAATCCGGATCACTTCTGGAAGCATCTTCAGCGGAGAATTCAACCTCCTCACACAGGCTGCAGGCCAGATCGACCGCTTTAACGGCCGTTTCGAGAACCTCCTGCCGGCTCTTTTTGAGCTTGTACTTCATGTGAATGTCGGAGGTCGCAATAAATGTGTGAATTCGTGGCTTCTCTGCAAATTCAAGTGCCGATGCAGCACGTTCGATATCCTGAACCTTTGTTCTGGAAAGGGCGGCAATCCTGCATGAACGGATCTCCTTCCCGATCTGGCGGACGGTGTCGTAATCCCCATCTGAAGCGATGGGAAAACCGGCTTCGATCACATCGACCTGAAGACGTTCCAATTGCCTGGCAAGGCGAATCTTTTCCGCCTTGTTCATACTGTACCCGGGCGACTGTTCGCCATCCCGAAGGGTAGTATCAAAAATGGTAATTCGGTTATCCATTATTCTTCAAGTTGAACGTTCCTCGTGCCGGATTCAGGTAGATGCTGCCTCTTTTTGCGTCTCTTTACGATCTTCTGCTTCATCCGAATGATGGTGAAGCAGATAGTAGCTGACGCTGTCCCGAAGAGCTTGCCAGCTGGCATCAATTATGTTGTCCGAAACCCCGACTGTTCCCCAGGAATCTGAACCCTGCCCGGAGTCAATTAACACTCTGACCCCTGCACCGGTTCCATCCTTTTCGTTCAAAACCCGCACTTTATAGTCGTGGAGCTGAACATTCGTAATATCGGGATAAAATTGCTTAAGTGCCTTGCGCAGTGCTTTGTCCAGAGCGTGAACCGGTCCGTTCCCCTCGGCAGCGCTATGCTCTACATAGCCGTTAACGTTGAGGCGGATTGTCGCTTCAGATCTCGATTCACCTGCCGCATCCTTCTCTACAATGACCCGGAATCCTTCGAGAGTAAAGAGATCGGCCCAATCGTTGGCCATCTGCTTTACCAACAGTTCGAAAGAGGCTTCTGCCGCTTCGAACTGAAAGCCTCTGCTCTCCAGATCTTTAAGTTTCTGGACGATCAGGGGCAGATCCTCATGATCTTTATCCAGGTGAATACCGAGTTCCTCCGACTTGTAACTGATATTGCTTTTGCCCGAGAGGTCCGATATGAGCACGCGACGGGTATTACCAACCTGCTCGGGCTGAATATGCTCATAGGTCTGTTCATTTTTCAGGATGGCATTCACGTGAATACCTCCTTTGTGCGCAAACGCACTGCGACCTACATAGGGGAGTCTCGTATCCGGGGTCAGATTGGCCAGTTCGCTGACAAACTTGGAGAGGGAAGAGAGCTGTGACAGATGATCGGCCGGAACCGCACTAAATTTCTGTTTAAGCTGCAAGTTCGGGATCACGGAACAGAGATTGGCGTTACCACACCTCTCCCCATATCCGTTTATCGTTCCCTGTATATGCCTGCAGCCTGCGTTTACCGCCGCGAGCGAATTGGCTACTGCCAGTTCGCAGTCGTTGTGGGCATGAATGCCCAGCCTGGCCGAAGTGGACTTCCGCACTGCCTCAATAATGGAAATCACTTCATGAGTGAGTGTGCCACCGTTGGTATCGCACAGTACCAATACATCCGCACCCGCCTTCTCGGCCGCCTTCAGAGTGTTTAATGCATACTCAGGGTCGTGCTTGTATCCATCGAAGAAGTGTTCGGCATCGTAGATTACCTCTTTATCGTGTTGCTTTAACCAGCCGACCGATTCGGTGATGATCCGGATATTCTCTTCCGGTGTAATCTTGAGTGCTTCTATCACATGCAGAAGCCAGGATTTCCCGAATATGGAAACCGCAGGTGTTTCTGCCTCAATAAGTGCATTGAGATTGGGGTCCTCATTCGGGTTCAGACCAGCCTTGCAAGTACTGCCAAACGCTACGATGCGGGCATTTTTATAGTTCTGCTCCCGTGCACGACGGAAAAACTCCATATCTTTGGGGTTGGACCCGGGCCATCCGCCCTCGATATAGCGAACACCGAACTGATCCAGCCTCTCGGCAATTCGCAGTTTGTCTTCGGCAGAGAAGGAGACCTTCTCTCCCTGGGTTCCGTCACGCAGTGTGGTGTCGAAAATATCGATAGATACAGCCATGGTATCAGGCTTCAGTTCTGTTTTAAAGAGGTTTATGCGTCGGCATTCTCCTCATCTCCGGCAGGAATCCACTCCATCATAGAGCGAAGCTCCTTCCCTACTTTTTCAATTTTGTGATCACCAAGATCGGCGCGGAGTGCAGAGAGTTTTGGAAGCCCGTCACGGTTTTCTCCAATCCACTCTTTTGCAAATGTCCCATTTTGGACCTCCTTCAGAATCTGCTTCATACGCACTTTGGTATCGGCATCAATGATCCGGGTGCCACGGGTGAGCCCGCCAAATTCGGCAGTGTCACTCACAGAGTAGTACATACGTTCGATACCTCCTTCATACATCAGGTCAACGATCAGTTTCAGTTCGTGGAGACATTCGAAGTAGGCGATTTCAGGCTGGTAACCTGCTTCAACCAGCGTTTCAAATCCAACCTTTACGAGTTCAGAAGCGCCTCCGCACAGGACAGCCTGCTCTCCAAAGAGATCGGTTTCCGTCTCCTCTTCAAAAGTGGTTTCCAGAACTCCGGCACGGGTACCACCAATCGCTTTTGCATAAGCAAGTGCAGTTTCTTTTGCCTCTCCGCTGGCATCCTGATAGACAGCGATCAGACAAGGAACACCGGAGCCCTCTGTATAGACTCGTCTGACGAGGTGTCCGGGCCCTTTCGGGGCTACCATAAAGACATCAACATCCTTCTTCGGGACAATCTGATCGAAATGCACATTAAATCCGTGTGCGAAAACGAGTGCATTTCCCTTCTCCAGATTGGGTTCTATGCTCTCTTCGTAGACCTGCTTCTGATATTGATCCGGAATCAGAATCATGACCAGGTCTCCGCGCTTTGCCGCCTCCGCCGTTTCGGCTACTTCCAGCCCGGCTTTTTCGGCTTCGCTCCAGGAGGAACTTCCTTTTCGAAGGCCAACTACTACATCAGCTCCACTCTCCTTCAGGTTCAGGGCGTGTGCATGCCCCTGGCTTCCATATCCGATGACCGCCACCGTTTTCCCATTCAGCAGGTTCAGGTCGGCATCACCATTATAATACGTTTTCGCTTTCATCATCTTTTTTTGTCTGTTAACTGGTATTACTATTTCTTTTTGAATTCGCGTTTCAGGGCTACCGACCCTGTTCGGGCGACTTCAGAGACCCCGTAAGGGCGCAGGATATCGATAAAGGCGTCTATCTTGTCGCTGTTTCCCGTGATCTCCAGTGACAGCTTTTCGGAACTGATGTCCACCACTTTAGAGCGGAAAGCCTGGGCTACAAGCATGATGTCCGATCGTGTGGAGGGATTGCAGGACACCTTGATGAGTGCAAGCTCTCTGGCGATGTTGTGGGTGTGAGTCAGATCGTGAACTTTAAGGACGTCGATTACATTGTGAAGATGTTTGCAGATCTGTTCGATTACCTTTTCGTCGCCATGTGTGGTCAGGGTGATTCGGGCCAGCCCCGGATCGGCTTCGGAGCCGAGGCTGATACTGTCGATCTCAAAACCTTTTCCTGTAAAGATGCCGATGATCCTTGCAAAGGAGTTCAGATTATGGCTCATCAAAACCGAAATCGTATGACCCGGCCCCGATTTTACCACCGTATGGTTTGTACTCATTCCATCTCCTCGTCTGATTCAATCATCTCGTTCAGCGCCGCTCCGGAGGGAACCATCGGATAGCAGTTCTCCTCCTCGACAACCTGAAATTCCATAAGAACAGGAAGATCGTTGATCTTCATCGCCTTTTCCAGTACTTCTTCCATTTCGGCAGGAGTTGTGGCACGCATACCCACTGCGCCATACGCTTCTGCCAGTTTGACGAAGTCGGGATTTCCCTGTTTGAGGATCGAGTGGCTATAGCGTCCGTTATAGAAGAGCTGTTGCCACTGTCGTACCATGCCCAGGCAGTTGTTGTTCATCAGGGCAATCTTGATCGGTAATTTGTACTCCACGGCAGTTGCCAGTTCGTAGGATGACATCTGAAATCCGCCATCTCCTGTAATGCATACAACAGGCCGGTCCGAGCCGGCAAAGGCTGCGCCGATGGAGGCCGGAAAGCCGTAACCCATCGTGCCGAGCCCACCTGATGACATCCAGGAGCGGGGGTGGTTAAAGGTGTAGTGCTGTGCAGCCCACATCTGGTGTTGCCCAACATCGGTCGCCACGATCGCTTCCCCTTTGGTCGCTTTGGAGATCGCTTCGACCATATGTTGAGGATAGATGCAGTCGTCCGATTTCGGAACCACCAGCGGATGCTCTTTCTTCCAGGTATTGATCTGATTCCACCACTCATCGGTCTCCGGCACTTTTGTTCTCTTCGCCAGTTCAGGGAGGATCTGCTTTGCATCTCCCACGATCGGGACGTCGACCGCAACATTCTTCCCGATACAACCGGGGTCGATGTCAATATGTATCTTCTTCGATTTTTGAGAAAATCCATCGAGGCGGCCTGTGACGCGGTCGTCAAACCGTGCTCCCACCGCAATCAGGAGATCGCACTCGGTGATGGCCATATTGGCATACCAGGTGCCGTGCATTCCCAGCATACCCAGGGATTGCGGTTTGCTTTCCGGGAAAGCTCCGAGCCCGAGAAGTGTAGTGGTAACCGGAATATTGTTCGTCTCAGCAAAGTCTGTGAGCTCTTTCCAGGCTCCTCCGAGTACTGTTCCTCCTCCGGAGTAGATGAGTGGGCGTTTCGCTTTGCTAACCATGTCGGCTGCTTTCGCTATCTGTGTGTGATGGCCGCTTGTTACAGGCTTGAAGCTTGGAATACGAACGCTGTCCAGGCCCGAGAATCGTCCGCGAGCGTTCAACATATCTTTTGGAAGATCCACAAGCACCGGGCCTGGCCGCCCGTTGGTGGCAATGTGAAATGCTTCACGAATCACGTGTTCCAACCGGTTTACGTCGCGTACCAGATAACTGTTCTTGGTGATCGGACGTGTGATACCGATGATATCCGCCTCCTGAAAAGCATCATTTCCGATCATGTTGGAGGGCACCTGTCCCGTAAATACAACCATCGGGATGGAATCCATCATGGCAGTGGCGATGCCGGTAACGGTGTTGGTTCCGCCCGGGCCTGATGTCACGAGAACCACGCCCGGTTTTCCGGTCACACGTGCATAGCCGTCCGCCGAGTGAGTCCCTGCCTGTTCATGATGGATCAGCACATGCTTCAGGCCGTGCTCATCAAAAAGGGCGTCGTATACCGGGAGTACAGCACCACCCGGATAACCGAACACCGTATCTACATTCAGATCGCAAAGCGTGCGTATCAGGATTTCGGCACCGTTAAGTGCTTCTGCCGCCGGCATGGGTGCCGAAGTGCTCTTTCCGGTCTCGGATCCGGAAGCATCTTCCTGATAGGGCTGGGCTGGTTTGGAGTGACTCATGGGACCTCTCTGGTATAGTTTACCCGCCAGAGGTCAAACTTAAAAAAGGAGTAAAAGTGGGTTTAAGTTCTAACTCTGGCGGAAGTGGGTTAGCGAATAATTAGAATCAGGTTTAGAATGCCAGAAATCAGAACGAGCGGTAGTATAAGCTGCAGAAGCAGATCTGTACCGTTCACAAAGATTGAGTTTATAACGAAGAGAAGGAGAGCCAGGGTAACAACGGCCATTGGCATGATGCGTTCGTTACGACGCACTTCCTTCCTGAAGCCTTCAAAAGGCGTAGTGGTCGATTGCAAATATGCAGCTGTTGTGATCAAGTACTTCCTTCCTGTTCTTCCGTTTATTTATGAACGATTGATGTCGGCCGTTTATTCCACTCCAGCCTGGAGTAGCGTTTCGTATCCGGGCATCCATCACTCACCGCAGGTGTTGAACTGCGTTGAAGTGTAAATTATCCAAATATTTAATAGTCACCAAATAATTTTCTTATACTTTAAAGCCTGATTTTCATAATGTGTTCTGCACGCTTGGGAAGCGCTTTCATGGATGAATTCATGTACAGTGAAGCCAATAAATATCAATCAGTAAGGAGTTGAATCATGTCTGAGAAGCTGAATCGATACAGTTCCCGCCTCACCGCGGTACAATCGCAGGTTGGATCACGGGCCATGCTCTATGCCACCGGATTAACGGATGAAGACCTGGAGAAACCACAGGTAGGAATCGCAAGTACAGGGTGGGACGGCAATCCTTGCAACATGCATCTGAACGCTCTTGCTTCGGAGGTTCAGAAGAGTGTTCGCAAGAGCGGGATGGTCGGATTTGTATTCAACTCGATTGGCGTAAGCGACGGCATTTCGATGGGGACCACCGGCATGAAGTACTCCCTGGTCTCGCGGGATGTCATTGCCGATTCAATAGAGACCGTGATGAGCGCACAGTGGTACGATGCGAACATCTCTGTGGTTGGCTGCGACAAGAATATGCCGGGTTCCGTTATGGCTATGGCGCGTTTGAACCGACCGTCCATCATGATATATGGAGGCACCATCAGTCCCGGAGACCTGAATGGTGAGAAGATCGATGTTGTCTCTACCTTCGAAGCCTATGGCAAACTGCTCTCAAAGGAGATCGACGAGAAGAGATTTGACGAGGTGGTAAGACACGCTTGTCCGGGGGCGGGAGCCTGTGGCGGTATGTATACGGCCAATACGATGGCTGCTGCAATAGAGACTCTGGGTATGTCCCTGCCGTTCAGCTCCTCCATTCCGGCAGAGAACAGCGAGAAGCGTGCAGAGTGCCAGCGTGCCGGAGAGGCGATCCGTCTACTGCTGGAGAAGGATCTGAAGCCTCTTGATATCATCACCCGTCGATCCATGGAGAATGCAGTGACTATGGTGATCGCACTGGGCGGTTCTACCAATGCCGTGATCCACCTGCTTGCCATGGCCAGGGCTGCAGATGTTCCCTTCTCTATCGACGATTTTCAGGAAGTGAGCGATCGTACGCCTTTTCTGGCCGAACTTAAACCGAGTGGAAAGTATGTGATGGAGGATCTTTACAATGTGGGAGGGGTTCCAGCTGTCCAGAAGCTCCTGCTCAGGGAGGGATTCCTTTATGGTGACTGCATGACGGTCACTGGAAAAACACTCGAAGAGAACGTTGAAGATCTTCCGGGGCTGCTTGAAGAGCAGAACATCATACACCCCGTTTCCAATCCTGTCAAGAAGAGTGGGCACCTTCAGATCCTCTATGGCAATCTGGCTCCGGAGGGAAGTGTGGCCAAGATCACGGGTAAGGAGGGGCTTGAATTTACCGGCACTGCAAAGGTGTACGACTCCGAAGAGGAGAGCCTGGAGTCAATTCGTGGAGGAGAAGTGAAAGAGGGGGATGTGGTGGTCATTCGATATGAAGGACCTAAAGGCGGCCCCGGAATGAGAGAGATGCTCTCTATTACTGCGGCAATTATGGGGAGCGGCCTGGGCGGGAGTGTGGCGCTAATCACGGATGGTCGCTTCTCGGGAGGAACCCACGGTTTTGTGATTGGCCATGTGACGCCGGAAGCACAGGTGGGCGGGCCTATTGCCTTTATCGAAGAGGGAGACACGATCTCTATTAATGCAGAGGATCGATCGATCAGAATCGAGATTTCCGATGAGGAGCTTGAAAAGCGGCGTGCCCGCTGGAAGCAGCCGCCATTGAAAGCGGAAAGAGGTGTTCTCTGGAAATATGCCAACAATGTGTCGACAGCCTCACTTGGATGCGTAACGGATGAACCGGCGCCCTACCGTCATATGAGCTCCGGATCGTAACACTTCGACAATTAAACAGAGGGGTTGTGCATTGATGAGTGGCAGCGGTCAGGAGTCCGATGAGATAGAGAAGAAAAAGCCGTTAAGGAGGGGGGTGTTTCACCGCTTTCTGGACAGCGTAGAGCGAGCCGGGAATCGCCTTCCTGACCCGGTTACGGTTTTCGTGATCATCATTGCCGGTGTGATGTTAATCTCTCTGATTTCATGGTGGGCAGGTGTGAGTGTATCTCACCCCGGAACCGGTGCTACCATCTATGCAGAAAACCTGTTCAGCGGAGAGATGATCCAGAGGATTTTCCGGGAGATGCCGCAAACGTTTGCGGAGTTCCCGCCACTGGGCCTGGTGCTGGTGGTAATGCTGGGCATCGGTGTGGCCGACCGTACCGGCCTTCTGGCAACGGCGTTAAAGCGCTTTGTGGAGGGTGCCCCATCGTCCCTTGTTACAGTGGCTATTGTTTTTGCAGGAATCATGTCCAGCCTCGCCCTGGATGCAGGGTATGTGATCCTGATTCCACTGGGCGCACTCGTCTTTCACGGGGTCGGGCGCCATCCGCTTGCCGGTGCTTCTCTTCTGGTGGTGCCGGAAGGGGCTCCGCTTCGGGGGGAAGAGGGGAGTCTGGTTCCATTCTACCAGAGCCTGGTCGCCCTGCTCTTTTTTCTGTTTCTGCTGCCTGGAATCACTTTTGGCATTGTCACCGGACAGGTGAAAAGTGATCGGGATGTGGCCCGGATGTCAGCTGAATCGATGGCCGGAATGGGTGCATATATTGTTTTGGCGTTTGTTGCAGCACATCTGATCGCTTTCTTCAACTGGTCCAATCTGGGGCTTATAATTGCGGTTACCGGAGCCGATCTGCTGCAAGCGGCTGGCTTTGGAGGTATACCCCTTATTGTCAGCTTTGTCCTGGTCTCTGCACTTATTAATCTGTTTATTGGAAGTGCTTCTGCAAAATGGGCCATTATGGCACCGATCTTCGTACCGATGCTGATGCTTATGGGCTACTCTCCCGAGGTCACACAAGCGGCTTACAGGGTAGGGGACTCCTTTACAAACATCCTTACCCCGCTGCTTCCCTACTTTCCTCTTATTATTATTTTCGCCAAAAAGTATAGCAGAAACGTCGGTCTTGGGACTTTGATCTCACTGATGGTGCCCTATTCGGTAGCTTTTGGGTTGGTCAGTATCACTGCACTGGTCGTGTGGATTCTGGCCGGGTTTCCACTGGGCCCCGACTCTCCCATCGGGTACCCCTGATGCTTTCACTCTACCCGTTGTGACGTCCCTTCAGCTCCTTCAATACCTCTTCAAAATTAATATCTCGCTCTACAAGCAGTACCAGCAGGTGGTAGATCAGATCGGCAGATTCAGAGATCGTATCTTTTCGGTCCCCATTTTTTGAGGAGATGACCACTTCAACGGCCTCTTCACCCACTTTTTGAGCAATACGGTCGATTCCCTCCTCAAACAGTCGGGAGGTGTAGGACCCCTCCGGCATTTCGCGTTTTCTGCTCTTCAAAAGCTCCTCCAGTTCAATCAGAAATCGGAGTTCGTCAGGTTCAGGATGTTTCATCACTTGGTTCAGGTCGGTTTGTTTTAAGGGGTCTGTTTATCCGATGTATTGGTCTCATATTCGGACAGGGATCTGTGCCCGTTTCATCGCTTTTTTAAGATCTGAAATTTCAATTTCACGGAAATGAAAAATACTGGCTGCGAGAACGGCGTCCGCCCCCCCGTCCAGAACAGCATCGGTACAGTGTTCAATGGCCCCGGCCCCTCCACTGGCAATAAGGGGAATACGGACCCGGCGGTTTACGATCTGCAGGAGCTCAATATCGAAACCTTCCCTTGTTCCATCCCGATCCATGCTTGTAAGAAGGATCTCACCTGCGCCCAGCTTTTCACACTCTGCAATCCACTCTACAGCGGCCAGGCCGGTCGGTTCGCTTCCCCCCTTTATAAACACTTCCCAGCTGTTGCCAGTGCGCCTGGCATCGATGGCTGCTACGATCGCCTGCGAACCAAAGTTCTCTGAGGCCTCCGATACCAGGGCGGGATTGCGTACAATAGCACTGTTGAGAGAAACTTTATCGGCCCCGGCCCTCAGGATATCACCGATCTCCTCTGTGGTTCTTATACCCCCGCCAACCGTGAAGGGGATATTGATCTCTCTGGAGATCTCCTCCACCAGGCGAATCAGGGTTTTCCTCTTCTCCTTTGTTGCGGTAATGTCCAGGAAGACCAGTTCATCGGCACCCTCTTCACTGTAGCGGCGCGCCAGCTCTACAGGATCACCGGCATCCCGGAGCCCTGTGAAATTAACACCCTTTACAGTGCGTCCATCCTTTATATCCAGACAGGGAATTATTCGTTTGGTCAGCATGGTCCTGATGTGGTGTCCTGTTTTATTGTGGGTCTGCTGCAGTGAGCATCTTGTCCAGCTCTTCCCGATCGAAATAACGGCCATCCCGGATCACTCCGGCAATTCTCCGCGTATTTCTAATATTTTTCAGGGGATTAGCTTCCAGAAGTACCAGATCGGCACTCTTCCCACTTGCAATGGTACCGGTTTCCTCCTCCATGTCCATAAACCTGGCAGGTAGCATGGTGGCGGTGCGGAGGGCTTCCAGGGGGGTGAGGCCCGCATTTACCAACTCTTCAAGCTCTCCGTGAAGGCCGTTTCCAGGGTAGACATAAGAATTGAAAGGGCCGGCGTCGGATCCTGCAAGCAGAGGTACTCCCGCTTCATGCAGGATCAGGGTCATCTTGCGGAAAATATCGAAGAGGCGATGCTGAAATGCTATATAATCCTCATTGCGCGAGGCCGCTGCGTTTACACGCCCTGCGTATGTTTCCTGAATTCCGGCCGGAATATAATCCAGTAAGGGATCATTACTGTGGTCATCCCGGTCCAGAAAAAAAAGTGTTCGTGCGATGTGAAGTGTAGGAGAGACGGCGGTGCCTTCACGGGAGAGTTGTTCGGCAACCTCTCTGGCAAGATTTTCATCCCAGCCCTCCTCCATCTCCCGGACCGCCTGCCAGAAACCGGTCTCTCCATCGCGATACCGGCGAGCTATCTCCTCCTCTTCGGGGGTGCATGCTTTCACTACATAGTAAAGGTGCTGGATCGAGTTCAGCCCCCCCGCAAGAGCTTCTTCAAGTGTTACCGAGAGCGGAATATGGGCAATTGTTCGCATTCCGCGTTCACCTGCTTCATCCAGGATATGACGGAAGGCACTATCGGTCAGGCTGCCGTCATAGATTTTGATGGCATCTGCATCACGCTCCTCAAGCTGGTTCAGGGCATCAGTCGCATCCTGCCGGTTCTCAACGGCCAGAGAGCCGTCCCACCCGCCACCTGCACCATCCAGTTTAGGCCCGGTCGTATAGAGATTGGGCCCCAGCCGCTCACCGTTTTGAATCTCCTCTCTCCAACTGTAAACCGCTTCCGGTATATCGCCCCCCATGTCGGCGATGGAGGTGATTCCGTGGGGCAGGTAGAGATCGATCAACCGTTCATTTTCCTGAATCAGCTCCTGTCCTCCTCTGAAGTGAACATGCATGTCCCACAACCCTGGAATCAGATAGAGGCCATCGGCATGCAGGGTGTCTCTGGCACCAATGGCCAGACCAGCATCATAGTCTGTAATGGCAACGATTTCTCCCGCATGAACTAATACCGACTGGTCCGGAATCACGTTGCCATTTCGGACATCCACCAGTTGCACATTATCGATCAGCAAGTCGGCCGGTTCCAGTTTGACGGTCGTGTTGCAACCGCTGTGCAGAAAAAGCGGCAAAAGCAGCATGAGCAATACGGGACAGCGATAGAACCATCTGTCTGCTCTGTCTTTAATGATCTTCATCATTGAGGTGTTGACGGTTATAGGTAGTGAGCTCCTCCAGAGTGACTTTCCCCTCATAATACGCTTTTCCCACTACGACTGCATCGAGCTCCGCTTCCCGAAGGGAGATCAGATCTTCAACAGAACTCACCCCACCGGAAGCGATCCACTTCAGCGATGGAAATTCCTGCTTCATAGATCGGTAGAGCTCTACGTTCGGGCCTTCCAGAGTCCCATCCCTGGAGATATCGGTACTCAGAACCTCTCGCAGTCCGGCTGCGAACATAGGTTCCATAAACCCTCCGAGAGATTGGTCGCTGGTTTTCAGCCAGCCACCAAACGCCATCTTTCCATCCTTGAGATCGAGGCCCAGAATCGTTCGGGAGGGCCAGGCCCGAAGTGCGCGAAGCCACTCTTCAGGCTTTTTTACCGCCATGGAAGAGCAGATCACTTTCTCCACTCCTGCATCCAGTAATGTTTCGATGTCGGAGAAGGTGCGAATGCCGCCCCCGGTTTGAACCGACAGGCCTGTTTGCCGGATGATTTCGCGTATATGGGGCAGGTTCTCAAAACGGCCGGAGCGGGCACCATTCAGGTCCACGACATGTATATGTTTAAAACCTGCCTGACGAAAAAGATCCGCCTGCCGGACTGGGTCGCGGTTATAGATGGTTTTCTGTTCATAATCGCCTTTGGTGAGTCGAACAACCTCACCGTCAAGCAGGTCTATGGCCGGTATAATCTTCATTCGTGTAACTTCAGACAGTTATTGTGATTCGGGTTGAACCTGAACAAACTCAGTAAAATTTTTCAGCAGCCGGGCACCCGCTGTACCCGACTTTTCTGGGTGAAACTGTACGCCCATGTAGTTTTTCCTGGCTGCCACTGCGGCAAACGGCACGCCGTAAGTGCCGCCTGCTATCGTATATTCGTTGACGGGAGCATAGTAACTGTGTACAAAATAGAAGTAATCCCTTCTGCTGAGGCCGTCCAGAAGCGGGTGTGACACTTTCGGCTCAACCCTGTTCCATCCCATATGTGGAACTTTCTGTTCCGTGGAATCGAATCGTTCGAGCCGGCCCGGCAGGATACCGAGAGTCCGACACTCTCCTTCGGCCGTCGATTCGTAGAGCAGCTGGAGGCCAAGGCAGATACCCAAAACCGGTTTTGAGGTTTCCCGCAGCCATGTGTCCAAACCCCGGGCTTCCAGGTCCTCCATCGCCGAAGCGGCATGGCCTACCCCCGGAAAGAGAATCCCACTGCACTCCTCCAACTCTTCGGGGACATCACTGATCCGATAGGAAGCGTGCAGCCGGTCCAGTGCGTTGGAGACGGATGCGAGGTTACCTGCTCTGTACTTGACGATTCCGATCATTCTGTTCTGTTCGATAATTCGATAAAGAGTGCCGTTTGCTTAAAGGGCTCCTTTGGATGACGGAAGAATATTTCGTGCCCGTTCTGTTCGAGTGATGGCAAATCTCAGAGCCCGGGCAAACCCTTTGAAAACAGATTCCAGGATATGGTGATCGTTTTCTCCCCCGGCACGTATCTGCAGTGTCGCCTTCAAATTCATGGCCAGTGTGTGAAAGAAGTGCTTCGCCATCTGCAGCGGAAAGTCTCCGGCATACTGCCCGGTGAATTGAACGTCCCAAACCAGCCATGGCCGGTTGGAGAGATCCAGTGCCACTTCGGCCTGTGCCTCATCCATAGCAAGCAGAAATCCGTATCTGAGGATTCCGGTCTTGTCCTGCAGACAGGCTTCGTGAAGGGCTTCCCCCAGTGTAATTGCAACATCCTCGATCGTATGGTGCTCGTCAATTTCCAGGTCGCCGCGGCAACGGATGGTTAGGTCTACCAACCCGTGGCGTCCGATCTGTTCCAGCATGTGATCAAAAAATTTGAGGCCGGTGTCTATGTCGCACTCTCCAGTCCCATCAACATTGAGGGTTACCTCTACTTCTGTTTCGGCTGTGGTTCGTTTTCTGGTAGCTGCACGCCGGGGAAAGAGAAAGCGGTTTACAAGCTCTCTCCAGTTGCCCCCTTCGGCCACAGCGGAATCTTTGCTGTGAATCTCGAGTACATTGTCCCTGCCTGATGCAACCGTCCAATCGGCATTGTCCCTGGCATCGGATTCGAACTCAATGCCTTCATGGGAGAGCAAAGTCTTTTGTGAATCCAGGAGCTTTGGGGTGTTACAACGCAGGGTGTATCCCACCTCATCCAGTCGGTGCAGTGCATAGATGGCACCGGGCCTCAGGCGTTCAGAGGAGTTATCCTGCAGAGTTTCCGGTTCCACCCAAATCGATCCTGCTCTATTAGTCTGTTCCATCGCCTTGCCTTTTCAGGTTGTCTGCATAGTGTTCAGGGCTGATCGGTTTCAGTGCCGGAAGAGGTGATATTTTCCAGCAGTCTGAGAAAACGGTCATTTTCGTCAGGCAGCCCGACTGTAACTCTCAGGCAGTTTTCGCAGAGAGGTTCGTTGCCCCGATATCGCACGATTATACCCTTTTCTGCCAGCTTTTGATAGGCTTCATGAGCCTTCGGGATGCGAAATAGAAGAAAATTGGCATCCGAACGGAACACCTTCACTACCGCAGGGTTGGCGGCAAGCTCTTTGGACAGCCGTACCTGTTCTTTTCGAATCATATCCAGGTTTATCCTGATCAGATCGAGCTTTTCGAAAGCCTGCAGCGCAATGTCGGAGGTCAGTTTATTAATATTGTATGGCGGTTTTACCTTCATCATCCAGGAAAGGATCTCCGGGCCTGCAAACGCAATACCCAGACGCGCCCCGGCCATGCCGAACGATTTGGAGAAAGTCTGGAGAACGACCAGATTTGGATACTGCTGAACCATGGGCGCCATCGACTCCTGACGGCTGAAATCGATATAGGCTTCATCCACAACCACGATTCCGGGGAACAGCTCGACGAGCTTTAGTATGGATGCCCGGTCCAGATCGTTTGCTGTCGGATTGTTCGGAGAGCAGAGAAAGAGAATCTTTGTGGCTTCGGAAGCCTGCGCAAGTATTTCTTCTGTCCGGAGTTCAAACTCCTCCGTCAGGGGGATCTCAATTACATTTACATCGTTAATGC
Organism: Balneolaceae bacterium; assembly: GCA_040880485.1. Taxonomy (GTDB): domain Bacteria; phylum Bacteroidota; class Rhodothermia; order Balneolales; family Balneolaceae; genus JBBDIJ01. Next base: position 37,520 of record JBBDIJ010000022.1, on the reverse strand, counting down.
GTGCCGATACCTTGTACATGCCGTAGGTGGGAGGGGTAGTGACAATGGCATCCACTCCCGGTTTGCAGAAGATCCGGACGAGCAGGTCGATGGGTTCGTCACTCCCGTTACCAAAGAAGACAGAATCCGGTTCAACCCCTCTGAACGAAGCAACTTTCTGCCGTAATTGAGCATGTACAGGCACAGGGTATCGGTGCAGGTTCAACCTGTTGGGAACCGGAGCACCCCATGCATTCTCGTTGGCGTCCAGGAGAGTCCCGCTGCCAAAGTCATCACGGGCACTTCGGTACGGTTTCAGTTCCCGGATATTGGGCCGAACCAGCTGTTCGATGTCGTTTCTATTCATGGTATACTCCCCTTTAACCACCGGATCGTTTGTTTCTTACCCTCTTTTTGGAGGATTCGACCTCTGCCTCCAACTTCTCAAGGCGGATAGAGACGGCCCGGGCGTGAGCCTGTAGTCCCTCCATCTCTGCAAGTGTAACTACGGTGGGCCCCAGATTCCAGAGCCCTTCCGATGTGGCGGTTTGAAACGTAATGCTCTTCTGAAAACTTTGCAGGGAGACTCCGCTGTACATTCGTGCGTACCCGTAGGTAGGCAGGGTGTGATTGGTACCCGAAGCGTAATCGCCGAGGCTTTCGGGGGTCCACGGGCCTATAAAGACCGATCCGGCATGTTGCACCTTCTCTGCGAGATCAGCAGCGTCAGCGGTATTCAGAATCAGGTGTTCCGGAGCGTAGAGGTTAGAGAACGCAATCGCTTCGTCCGGTGAGCCCACTTCCAGGACAAAGCTCTCTTCGAGGGCCTGGCGGGCAATGGCAGAACGTGGAAGCGCTGCGGTTTGTAGCTCCAGCTCGTTCAGCAGGACGTCGGTATTGAAACCGTCGATGGCTGCGAGGACTACCTGGCTGTCGGGACCATGTTCAGCCTGCGACAGAAGATCTGCTGCAATAAACCGGGGATCTGCCCCGGAATCGGCGATCACAAGCACTTCGGAAGGGCCAGCCGGCAGATCGATGGATACCATGGCGTCACTCTGTTGCAACGCCATTTTTGCGGCGGTTACATAACGGTTTCCCGGCCCGAAAATCTTGTCCACTTTGGGTACGGTCTCTGTACCGTACGCCATGGCAGCAATAGCTTGTGCTCCCCCTGCGCGTACGACCGTTTTTGCCCCGATCTTTTTTGCAACCCATGCAATGGATGGTGGAATCTCTCCGTTTTCTCCCGGCGGGGTGGCAAGGACGATGGTTTGACAGCCGGCCACCGTTGCGGGGATGCCAAGCATTATAGCTGTAGAAGGAAGGGGGGCCGTCCCTCCGGGGATGTAGAGGCCAACCCGCTCGATAGGCCGTGTCTCTTTCCGGCACTCAATGCCGGGCATCGTCTCTACCGAGAGGCTTGGTACAACCTGTTCCCTGTGAAAACGAAAGACATTTCGGGCTGCAAGTTCAAGTGCTTCTGACTGCTCTGCCGGAAGAACCGAGCTACAGTTTTCCGGATCGGTTCCAACCGGGTCCGGTCGCACACCATCGAATTTTTCGGAGTACTTGCGTACTGCGTCATCCCCGTTTCGTTTCACCTCCTCGATAATGGGCGAAACGGTACGGATCAGGGACTCCGTTTCGGCGAATGGCCTCCTGGCAAGGCCCATACGCTCATCCGGCGAGAGTGAATTGTATCGGTAACGTTGCATGGTCATTTTCGCTTCGGTTGAAGAGTTCCGGGGCAGGTACACCGGGCTTTACCGGATGCTGCATCCAATTCAGGCAATCATGCTTTCAATCGGCAGCATGACGATGCCGGAGGCCCCCGCCTCCTTCAGCTTCTCCATAACATCCCAAAAGGTAGAGATCGGGACAACGGTGTGAATCGCAACCATTCCATCGTCGGCCAGCGGCACGATCGTAGGGCTCTTGAGCGAAGGAATGATCTCCCGGATTTTCGGAATGGCATCCGACGGCGCGTTCATCATAATGTAACGGCTCTTCTCCGCAGTCTGATGTCCATCGATACGCTGCAGAATTTTCTGAATCAGCTGTTGTTTTCCGTCTGACAATGGTTTGTTGGTCCGGATCAGTTCGGTTTCCGATTCAAAAATGGTGTCCAGCTCGAGTAACCCGTTCGCCTTCAGCGTATTTCCGGTCGAAACGAGGTCACAAATGGCGTCGGCTACCTCCAGAAGGGGTGCGATCTCCACGGATCCAGAAATGGTGACAATCTCTACATCTACTTCTCTCTTATCAAACCAGGCTTTTGTCAGCTTCGGGTAGCTGGTGGCCACTTTTTTACCGGAAAAATCCTTTGCAGTCCGGATCGCCCCACTCTTCGGTGCTGCCAGAGAGAGCCGGCAAACACCGTAGTCCAGGCCTTTTAGTACGGTGACGTCCGCCCCATCCTCTGCCCGGACGTTTGCGCCTACAAAACCGAGGTCACACACGCCGTCCTCTACATACTCAGGTATGTCGTCGTCCCGAATAAGCAGAAGTTCCACGTCAAAATTTCGACTCCGGATCAGGAGGCTTCGTTTGTAGTCGTCGAACCGGAAACCGATCGCTTCCAACAGGTTCAATGTCTTTTCTGTTAGCCGTCCGCTCTTCTGGACGGCGATGCGTAAAGAGGTTGAGGTGTCGAGGGTTCTCATCATAACTCTATTCTCAGGGTGCAGATCAAATGTTCTGGCTTCGGTGGGATGTCTCTTCCAGGCAGTTCGGGAAGGTTGGCCGCAACAATTCGCCGGCCTTACGGGATAAATCTTGCCGGTCAGAGAGAGTGGCCATGCAGGGCGTGATGGTCTCCGGCTGGATGGGGTGTGCGGGTAATATTTATTCGCAAATCAAACATTGCATGAAATATACAGTTTTTCACAGAAAGATTGCTACTTTCAAATGATCGTGCAGCTGAGCTGCAACGACGCTCCCGCATGGACGAGCGCATGAATCGTAAGGAAGAGCGATTCCGATTTGCGGGTGCAGGATTCACAACAAACACAAGCAGGATTTTATACCGATGAAGACCATTGCACAGATGACCTACATACCCCTCTACAGCGATCACCCCAAAGAGAAGGTTCACGACCTGCTCGAATTTGTGGCGCAGCACGACGTCGAGGTGGACGTTAATTACCTGTCTACGAGTATCAAGGGGGATACCGACGTTGTTTTTAACCTCATCCGTGAAGTATATGACACCATGATGCTGGAAGAGAAACATTTCCGGCTCCATGTAGAGCTCCTGAGTCCGGTGTCGGAGTAACTGCAGGGCGTTTCGCGGCTACATATCTGTGATGTTTGGTTCTCTGCTCCTTATTTGTTAAATCTGTTGGAGCATATGTTCGGGAAACAGGTGGAAAGTTGTGCCAGAGGCACTTTGGCCCGGGACTTACCTGAATTATCGGATCATTCGGGCTGAACCGTCCGGATGCATCTGCCTGAAACGTGTGCAACTCACGTAAGAGTGGCACGAACAGTAACCAAACCTGAAATGATATGTCTGTTTCAAATCTGCAACGAAATTCCGACCTCGCAATTCTACTGCTTAGAATTGGTGTCGGTCTCATCTTTATTCTGGCCGGTTGGGGGAAACTGAACGGAATAGAAGGAGTCCAGGGATTCTTTGCCAATGTCGGTATTCCATTGGCAGGAATGATGGCGTGGGTCGTCGCACTTGTCGAATTTGTGGGCGGCCTGATGGTGCTTACCGGAACGAAAATCAGAATTCCAGCGGTCCTGCTTGCGATCGTTATGGTAGTAGCTATTTTAACCGTGAAGCTTGATGGAGGTTGGGACGGGATGAGAATTGACGTTATGCTGCTTGTTACTACACTTGCTCTCTCCATACTTGGCAGCGGTGCTTACTCTGTGGACAATAAACTTGGCGGAGGGCAGAGCGTCGCGAGCTGATTCTGCCGGCAGAAGCTGTGGATCGGGGCGGAAAGGGAACTTTTCAATGCAATGAGGCCAGCGTCTTTGTATATTAAGTGCTTGGACTCTTTTCATTCGAAACCCCTCTGATGAACCTGATTCGCAACTTTTGTATCATTGCTCATATCGATCACGGCAAGTCTACGCTGGCCGACCGACTGCTGGAGAGAACCGGAACCATCAGTGAACGGGAGATGCAGGAGCAGGTTCTGGACGATATGGATCTGGAACGTGAGAGGGGTATCACGATCAAGAGCCATGCCATCAAGATCATTTACGAACGTCCGGGAGGGGAGTCGTGCACGTTTAACCTGATCGATACACCAGGCCATGTTGACTTTGCCTATGAGGTATCCCGCGCTCTCAAAGCGTGTGAAGGAGCCTTGCTGATCGTGGACGCTTCACAGGGAATTGAAGCGCAGACACTGACCAATCTTTACCATGCAATCGAGCAGAATCTGGAGATCATTCCGGTGCTCAACAAGATTGACCTGCCCGGTTCCGATACCGAGGGAGTTGGGCAGCAGATAGTCGATCTGATCGGGTGTACACATGAAGAGATCATTCATGTCTCGGGTAAAACCGGCCAGGGGGTCGACAAACTGCTTGAAGCGATTGTAGAACGGATACCGGGCCCCGCGCGCGAAAATGAGAAACCTTTGAGGGCTCTGATCTTTGACTCTGTATTCAATACCTACAGGGGATCCATTGCTTACATTCGTGTGATGGAAGGGACTCTGAAAAAGGGGGATCAGATTCGGTTTATGGTAACAGACCAGGTGTATGACGCAGAAGAGATAGGGTATCTGAAACTGAAAAAGGAGCCGGCAGAGAAGCTTGAAGCGGGTGAAGTGGGATATCTGATTGGAAGCGTCAAGTCTTTACAGGATGCCAGGGTTGGGGATACGGTTACGCATGCAAAAGGGGGTGCAGAGAAGCCGATTCCGGGCTATAAAGAGGTGAAGCCGATGGTCTTCAGCGGCATCTACCCCACAGACTCCGACGACTTCGAGGATCTTCGGGGAGCACTCGAAAAATTGCAGCTGAACGATGCCTCTTTACAGTATCAGCCGGAGACTTCCAAAGCTCTCGGATTTGGTTTCAGGGCGGGATTTCTGGGTCTGCTCCATATGGAGATCGTTCAGGAGAGGCTGGATAGAGAGTTCAACATCGATATCATAACCACGGTCCCCAATGTCCAGTATGAAGTTGAAATTCAGGATCACGGTAAATCGAAGCGTGTACTGGTAGACAATCCGAGTGAGATGCCCGATGTCGGGAAAATTGATGCGGTCTATGAACCCTATATAAAAGCAAACGTCATCACTCCTGCAGAATATATTGGACCGGTGATGAAGCTGTGTCAGGAGCGTCGGGGTCTCTATGTAAATCAGCACTTCATGCAGAACAATAGGGTCGAGATTACCTATGAACTCCCGATGGCAGAGGTAGTATTTGACTTTTACGACCGTCTGAAAAGCGGAACCAGAGGGTACGCATCTCTCGATTATGAATTTATTGAATACCGAAAGGGGGATCTGGTACGTTTGGATATCCTGTTGAATGGTGATCCCGTGGATGCTCTTTCGAGTATCAGCCATCGTGACAAGGCTTATGATCAGGGGCGCCGTGTATGTGCCAAACTAAAAGAGCTGATCCCGAGACAGCAGTTCGAGGTAGCCATACAGGCGGCAATCGGATCGAGGGTCATTGCAAGGGATACGGTGAGAGCTCTGAAGAAAGATGTGACCGCAAAATGTTACGGTGGAGATATCACCCGAAAAAGAAAACTCCTGGAGAAGCAGAAAGAGGGCAAAAAGCGAATGAAACAGGTTGGAGCCGTCGATGTTCCGCAGGAAGCTTTTCTGGCTGTGCTCTCCATGAATGAAGATGATCGATAAAAGAATATGTTGGTGATGAAAAAAGCATTCTATCTCGTTGCAATTTTACTGGCCATCCAGGCCATTCCCGTGATGGCTCAGTTCGACGACCCCGATATTCAGAAGGTGAGTCACTCTGAACGGAATCAGTTTCTCTCAAGTTTTTCCGAAATTGCCTGGACTGGCCAGGGCCTCTATAACCCCACTACCATCGACCGGATACCCACCCTTGAGTTGAGAGCGCGGCTTCAGGCTGTTTTCGGTGACCCCACCCAGACGATTGAAGATCTGCTTGGAGAAGGATTTCGGCCGGGTAAAGCGATTCAGTTTGAATACTGGTTTGTGATAGACGGAGAGATCCCTATGATGATCCTGGATCTGGACGGGCCGTTCGAAAATGGACTGGTCTATGTGGGAGCCAGCAGACATATCGATTTGATGCCTCAGGTAAAGAGAACCCTTACCCGGATGTTAATGGGAGATGAGCTGGAATTGGCCTCTTATCAGGACTACTTCTTTTCACCTGAAAGGGAACAATGGTATCGTGTAGAGTATCAGGATGGTGAGTTCATGCGGACTCCCATTGAGCGGCCGGCCAGTTTACGATGATTTTCTGTTCAAACTTCATTTACAAAACAATTTAATAACAAATTATTTTGCCGAACCACACGAAGCGTCCGGAAGAGAAAGATGAGCAGAACAGCAGTGAGCGCCAGAAGAGAAGCAGGCGCCGAAAGGAGCAGAAAGAGGCTCGCCACTGGGCTCGGGAGTGGTTCGATGCATTTATTTTTGCAGCCATAGCTGCCATTATTCTTCGCACTTTTTTCTTCGGGGCCTACAGGATTCCAACACCCTCGATGGAGCAGACTCTGATGACCGGAGACTTCCTTCTGGTTTCCAAACTGGCCTATGGCGCCCGAACACCCATGACATTATCGGTTCCGTTTACGGATATCTATGTGCCGGGAGTGGATGTCCCCTGGACCCGATTGCCCGGATTTAGTGAGGTTGAAAGAAACGATATTGTCGTCTTCAACTATCCGATCGATTCAGGGCCGGTCTCTATGAAGACCAACTACATCAAAAGAGCGGTCGGAATGCCCGGAGACAGCCTTGAGATACGTGATAAACAGCTTTTTGTAAATGGCGAAACGGCAGAACATATTCCGACGCTGATGCAACATTATCAGGTTGTGGTTCGGGAAAGGATCCGTTTGAGCCCGACTAAAGTAAGAGATGCAGGTGCAAGAATTGTTCAGGCGACTGGTCAAAGCAGTTATACCCTCAATATGACTTCTGCAGCAGCAGATGAGGTTCGGAGATGGAGTGAAGTAGAACAGGTTGAACCGTTTGTACTGCCTGTCAATTACCGGAATCCTAATCGCAGAGATTTCCCCTTTTCAAGAGCGATCAACAATCATGACACGCTGGAGCCAATTCAGGTTCCATATGCCGGCCAGGTTATTGAACTGAATGATGAGACCTGGCATCTCTACCGGGATATCATCGAACGTTACGAACGAAATAATGTAGAGAGAAGTGGAGAGGAGTTCATCGTAAATGGAGAGGAGACTGCTCACTATGCGATTCAGATGAACTACTACTTCATGATGGGAGATAACCGGGACGACAGTGAAGATAGCCGTTTCTGGGGTTTTGTCCCGGAGAATCACATCGTTGGTAAAGCAAGTATTATCTATTTCTCATGGGATGGTGAGCGGTGGCTTCCGAGATTCGACCGAATTTTCGATCTCATTCATGACTAATCCGGGACTGTCAATGTTTCTGCAGGGTCTTGCCCTGCTTCCCCTCCCGGATGGCGAGCTGTCCGCAACCCGCGTCGATGTCGTCACCACGGCTGCGTCGTACAGTTGAAGTAACATCGTGCGAGGTCAATATTCCCAGAAATTTGTCGAGTCGGCTCTCCTCTGCTCTTTCCAGACCTACTCCCTCTACACGATTGTACATAATGATATTCACTTTTGAAGGGACCCACCGTGCGATCGTTGCCAGTTTTTTCGCATCCTCAGGCGTATCGTTAAACCGGTCGAAAAGCAGGTATTCATAAGTAAGCGGCATCAGCATTGTGTGGTAGTAGTGGGTTACCGCATCCCGAAGCTGTTCCAGGTTGAGCGATCGGTTAATCGGCATCACTTTGCTTCGTTTCTCGTCATCTGCCGCGTGAAGAGAGACCGCCAGCCGGAAAGGCCTCTTCTCATCTGCGAGCTGCCGAATCTGCTTGGTGAGGCCAACCGTTGAAACGGTGATGCGTCTGGGCGAGAGATCTCCTCCGTTCGGGTGTGTGAGAATTTCAGCCGATTCTGTAACTGCACGGTAATTGTGCAGAGGCTCCCCCATTCCCATATAGACGACATTGGTGACTCCCTTCCCGAATTTCTCCTCTGCAAAGCCATTCAGAATGTGAACCTGATCCGTAATCTCTCCATGCGTAAGATTACGGAAGAATCCCATCTTTCCGGTTGCACAGAAACTGCACCCGAAAATACATCCAACCTGTGAAGAGACGCATACAGTCATGCGGTTGGGAGTTCCATCTGTGCGGAAGTCGGGAATCAGAACCGATTCAATTTTGTCTCCCGAACTGTCGTCCAACTCGAACAGAAACTTGCACGTCCCGTCGGATGACTCCTGCAACTGATGAAGTTTCAGCCGCTTGACCTCTGCGATCCCTTCCAACTTTTCACGAAGAGATTTGGAGAGATTAGTCATCTCATCGAAGGATGACACACCCTTCTGATAGAGCCACTGGAAAATCTGATCTGCGCGGTAGGATTGAACTCCAATTCCGGAACAAAACTCGTCAAGTTCGTCCCGGGTGAGGGATTTCAGATCGGTTTTCTTCGACCGGGCTATATTCGGTTTTATTTCAGCCATTGGGTCAAAGATACGAACTGACAGAGGCAATAGCAGGTGACGTTCAGTCGCTTTTGGCCAATGCCCGGGCGGCCGCAATCAGAATATCTCCGCTGATTCGCTCTTTGTAATCCGGGTTGACATATTGAAATCTGATCTCGCCTGACATGTCTACGATAAAGACCGCGGGTACCGGAAGCATTTTATGGTCCCACCCCGATAGAAGATAAGAACGACCGGTTATTCACCAGTGAAGGCTGAAAGCCGGGTTTCTTCTCCGGAGGCCCTCTTCAATAAAGGATCGGAAACGCTGCTGCCTATCAGGAGGGGCCGCACCTCTTCTGCAGGCTGAAAAAAAAGACAGGCAGAGGAGTATACAAAACAGTAGGGCTGAGGCCGGCTGTAGTGACATAATGTTTTTTCTGACGAGAACATTGATTTGGAATGTTTTGAGGCTGTTAAAATCTCGGATTCACAATATTGCTGTAGATGGAGCCAAAGGTGTAGGAGAGTCCGAAGTTGATGCGGTAGTCGTACGAGGTGGCCCGCTGCCTGGCACCGATCAGTGCCTCCTCGTCGGTGATGTCTCCGGCAGGCAGAGCAATCTGATCGTTGATCGTACGGTATTGGCCGCTGATGCTAACTGAAAGCCCGCGAATAATACGATAATTGATAGAGGGGTTGAACTCAAACCGGTTAATGGAAGTGTCATGAAAGTAGTTGGACCCGGAAATCTCAATATCGATGCGACCCCAGGGCTGATCGTATCTCAAACGGGCAGAGAGTTGCTGTTCCACCACCCACTCACTGTCGCGCAGAAAGATGGTAGTTTGGAAGTAGTCTCTGTATGAGGGGGTGATATGGTATCCGAGCAGAAATCTGCGCTCCTGGTACTCTCTGTAGGGAAAAAGGTTGTACTCAAAAGAGGGGGAAAATGATGCATTCAGTTTCAGGTTGGTTCGCCGCGAATAGTTGACCTGGCTAAAGAGCCCGATGGATGCGTGGTTACTGATGCTGTATGCGAAAAGTCCCCAGTATTCACCCCAGTCCCGATTTGCCGTAATGGTTCGGTTTCTGAGCTCGATTGTTCGACGATCTACATAGTTTCTTGCTCGCAGGGAGATCTTCCAGGATTCTGTAATTCGTTCGGCATAGAGTCCTGTATTCAGGGAGAGAGCTTTTTCCGACTGCTCTCCTCTCAGGCCCGAACTTACATTGACATCGAATACCCAGTAGTTCCATGGATCTTCACTTTCTGTTTCCGATTCAGGTTCATCCGGAACAGAAGGCGGGTCGTAGTAAACGTTCAAATGGCGAATGGCAGCAGTCTGCGTCATAAAGGGAATGAGCCCGATTCGAATATGCCGGGCCAGCCCCATGCGCTCCTCATCCCATGTATCGCTTTCGAATGAAAAGTAGGTGAGAGTGTCTCTGCGGGTTGTGAATGGTGGTATTCCCCGAAAATCTAGAATATACTCACTGCCGCTGCCTGTACGCGCATTAGTAATGCGAAGATAGATATTGGCATCGTCCTGATCCCGCACGTAGTTTACAAAGGCAATATGGGTTCGGATATAGTTAAAATCACACCTCTGGCAATCGAGATAGACATTGGGGAGGGACCCCGGCCCTGTGGCCTGACTGTAGAGCAAATGCGGTAGAGAGACGAAGGCAAGAGCGGCGAGAATGAGTGCAGTACGGTGCAATGGGTTCCGGTCGTTTGAATGGGCGAAGCAGGTTTGGATGTGGCCAAAAAGTAAAGATTTTTCGACTATAATTGCCACAGAACTTGCAATGGTTTGGCAGTTTAAATGGAATTTTCTCATTTTCCGGCATGAAATTTCTATCGTCACAGATGGCCTACTTCTTCGCCAGTCGCCGGACCCAGACAAACATTTGGCAATTGACGAAGTTTCTTGCATTCATCCTCTTCTTCTTTCTGCTCTACGGCATTATTTTTCAGTACATTATGGAGATGGAGGGACGGGGAGATGAGTACTCCCTTCTAACCGGTTTTTACTGGACCCTGGTGACCATGACTACACTCGGGTTCGGAGACATTGTCTTTCACTCCGATCTGGGGCGTTTCTTCTCCATGTTAGTGCTCTTTAGCGGTGTGCTTTTCTTGCTTATCATGCTCCCCTTCACATTCATCGAATTTTTCTACGCACCCTGGATGAAGGCGCAGAACCAGGCGAGAGCACCAAAAGCGCTTCCTGAAGATACGGCCGGACACGTGGTTATCACCAATCTGGATGTGGTTACTGATTCCCTGATCAGGAAGCTCACTGCCTATGACATAGAGTATGCCGTACTCGAGCCAGACTTGCACCGGGCTGTGGAGCTCTCCGAGAATGGGTACAGGGTGGTAAACGGAGATCCGGCTGATTACACTACCTACCGGAATCTGAGAGTAAAAAGTGCTGCACTAGTGGTGGCTACCAACAAGGATACAATTAACACAAATGTCACATTTTCTGTACGGGAGTATAGTCCCGATGTACCTGTGGTGGCTACGGCAGCCTCTGCTGACTCTGTCGATATTCTGAAGATGGCAGGAGCTACTCATGTGATACAGATGGGTGAGATGCTTGGAAAATCTCTGGCCAGGCGTACTCTGGGGGGGAACGCCCGGGTTCATGTGATCGGCCATATCGACCGACTGGTGATCGGGGAGGCGACGGTTCAGGGAACACCTCTTGCAGGAATGACACTTCGAGAGAGCCGCTTGCGCGAGCAGGCGGGAGTAAATGTAGTGGGAGTCTGGGAGCGGGGTGTGTTCCGCCATGCAGAACCTGATACGATGATTACGGAAGAAACCGTACTCGTACTGGCAGGGTCTGTAGAGCAGCTCCGATCATATGATGAACTACTGAGTATTTATCACGTATCAGATGAGCCAGTGGTGATTATAGGTGCGGGACGGGTGGGCCGTGCAGCGGCAGCGGCATTTACTGAACGCCAGATCGATTACAGGATTATCGACCGGAATCCGGATCGAATCCGGGATCCGGAGAAGTATATTCTCGGGGACGCTGCAGACAGGACGATACTGGAGAAAGCGGGTATCATGAATGCGCACACGGTACTGGTTACTACCCACGATGATGACATAAATATCTACCTGACGATCTACTGCCGGCGTCTCAGTCCCAGGATTCAGATAATCAGCAGGGCTACCTTCGAGAAAAATATCAACACACTACACCGTGCCGGTTCCGATTTTGTGATGTCTTACGCCTCGATGGGGGCCAATACGATTTTCAACATCCTGGAGAGTCAGGATGTGATCATGCTGGCTGAGGGGCTGAATGTATTCACCAGAAAAGTGACGAATACACTTTACGGATTGAACCTGATCGAGAGTAAAATCCGGCAGGTGACCGGGTGTACAGTCATCGCTATTCGACACTCAAGGAGTGGGGATGGTGAGATGGAGATCAACCCCGATCCGCTAACTGTACTGGAGGCCGGGCAGGAGATAGTTCTCATCGGGCGGTTCGAGGGAGAGGAGAAGTTCAATAAACACTACAAAAAGGAGTAACCGGAACCCCCGTCCGGGATTTTCAGCTCATGAATGCCCCTGGCGGATCTCCCTGTGAATCTCATCTGTGGCCGATGCTATAATATTCACAATAGCATCCAGGCCAATAGTCTGGCTCATGCGAGGATATCGAGATTCTCTTCCGAGAGTACTCTGGCCAGCTCAAAACCGATCTCGCCGGCACCTGCTATTACTATCTTCAAAATGAGTCCTGTTTAGTTGACTCTATAAAATTGAAAGGTCCTCGAAACAGGGTAAACTTCAAATGAGGATCACTCGTAAATTACTATATTGGTTGCCGATGTTCCGGCATAAACTTAACGTTTTAGCATTTAAAAAAACATTGCCATGCGAACTTTGGAATCAGAATGGGTAGGGTCTGGATGCCCGGCACGGAGAGCGGCCCAACCCTCTCTCGAAATACAGTTGAACCATTCTGACAGACAGACCGAGTGTCTATGAAAGGGAAGAAGAGTCGTTCAGATACCCCTCGTGCTTCGAAAAAGGAGATCCTGGGATGGGCAATGTTCGATTTTGCCAACCAATCCTACACCCTGCTCATCATCACTGTCATTTTTCCGGTTCTATTCACTACTGTCATTGTTGGAGATGCGGAGAACGATTACCGTCTTGGCAATCTATTGTGGAGTGTGGCACTGGCTGCAAGTTACCTGATGGTGGTTCTCTCGGGTCCGGTCCTGGGAGCTGTGATCGACTTTTCTGCATCGAAGAAGCGCTTTCTGTTCTACAGCTACATTCTGAATATTGTGGCAACCACTGCACTCTGGCTGGTGGAACCCGGGATGATCCTGCTGGGTGTGATTCTGATCATCATCTCCAATTTCGCGTATTCCATTGGGGAAAATTTCATTGCGGCATTTCTGCCGAGTCTCGGTCCGCCTGGCGACCTCGGTAAGATATCGGGATTCGGGTGGGCTGTCGGATATGCCGGAGGCCTCCTTTCCGCAGGATTTGTGATTCTCTATCTGGGTGATGCAACAGCAGAAAATTTTGATCGAATTCGCTGGGTAGGCCCTTTTGCGGCCATATTCTTTATGATTGCAGCCATTCCTACGTTTGTTTGGGTACGCGAGCCCGGCATTCGGCAGACCCTCCCGCCTGGTGAGAGCTATACATCGATCGGATTTGCCCGCCTTGGGAAAACTCTTCGTGAAGTAGGCCAGTTTCGTGATCTGGCAATTTTTCTGATCTCCGTCTTTTTTTCGATGGGTGGCATCTATATCATTATCACCTTTGCTTTTATCTATGGCGATCAGGTAGTGGGATGGGACGAGGAGGTTCGAATTTTGATGTTTGTAGTCGTACAGATCACAGCGGCTGCAGGAGCTCTGCTTTTCGGATGGATACAGGACCGAATTGGGGCTACGGTCACATACATTATTACATTGGTGATGTGGTTTGTGGGTGTATTGGCCATCTACGGTGTGATCGGGATCACCGACTGGCTGAATGAAATGTTCCTCATGGATCTGGACCCGCAGTATGTTTTCCTCTACACAGGTGTGATTGCCGGTATGAGCCTGGGTTCAAGCCAGTCGGCAGCACGGGCGATCGTAGGCCTTTTTACACCGGAAGAGAAGTCGGCAGAGTTTTTTGGATTTTGGGGTCTCTTTAACAAGATGGCAGGAGTGTTTGGAATAATCGGCCTGGGCCTGCTGCAGGCACAATTCGGACTTCATCACTCGATTCTGTTCTGCGCTGCACTTTTTCTGGCAGCAATTGTGGTCTGCCTGTTTGTGAATCAAAAGAGGGGCGAGGTACAGGCAGACAACTATTGAAAAGGTCGTGAGAGAATGTCCTGAAAGCAGTTGTGAGACTGTAAATTTGACAAAAATGAATTAATCGGAAGAAAAGAGATGCTTTTTTGGTTCAGAATGTTAAATTGCACCCGATTCAAGATGGTATGGGGGTCAATCATTCTCTGAATGTTACGGACTGGCTGCTCTACACAGAGTTGGCAGGTACTGTTTCGATCAGATAACGTTATCATGTCTGGCACAGAATCAGGCCGGATGATGAGTATAAAGAATGACTGATTCGCATGATTATGAACAGCTAAGGTGAAAATTCACCTCTAACCAGTAAATGTAAAGATTGGAGAATAACTATGAGTAGATTGGATCAGGTTAAATCACTGATGAGTGAACTTGAAGACGACATGTCCAAGTTCTACGACAAAGGGAACAAAGCTGCCGGAACCCGAGCCAGAAAACAACTACAGGATCTAAAGAAGCTTGCTCAGGAGATCCGACTGGAAATTCAGGATATCAAAAACCGCACCTGATATCCAATTGAGGGACTCAATTTTTTGGGTATCTGGAAAAAAGCCACATAATTGTGGCTTTTTTTATGTTTCGGAACAAAACGAAACCCTTTTTAAAAGAGAGTTGATCAACTGTATTGTAGAGTAAAACCAGATGAAAACTGTACCTCAACAGCGTGTCCCTCCCCGTGCTATTCGTGCCTGGCAATGGAGCGCGGCATTGGGCAACAGTACATTGTTTCTGATACCACTGGTGTGGGCTCTGGTGTTTGGCATGGATGATCCTGTACATATCCGTGTGATTCTTGCCCTCTCTGTTGTTCTATTTGGGTTCTGGCTATCCGGAATTTTTCTATTCCCTTTTTTGAAGTGGAAACGGTGGAGATACAACATAGACAGGCACGAGATTGACCTTCAGCGTGGTGTGTTGATTCACCAGAGGACTCTGATTCCGTTAAGTCGTGTACAGCATGTCGATACCCGTCAGGGCCCTCTCCTGCGCTGGTACACTCTGGCATCTGTTACGATCTCAACCGCGGCGACTACACACGAGATACCTGCTCTCGACGAGGTGGTTGCCGAAAAGGTGCGGGATACGATTTCAACTTATGCACGTCTGGCCGAAGAGGATGTCTGAATTCAGAAGACAACACCCCGTGGCTGCGATTACCCGTGCGGTTGACCTCATCCGCGACAATTTTATCACGATTCTGATCCTTATGGTCGTAGGAGCCGGAGGCAGCGAAGGTGTAGCATTTATCTGGTGGTTTACCGGGTTGTTGTTCTTTCTGCTTACAGCCGGAGTGGCCGATTGGTGGCGGTTCCAGTATTGGGCCGATAAGGAGAAACTTAACATCCGGCAAGGTGTACTGGTTCGGAAGAATCTGACTCTCACAAGGGAGCGAATACAGGTGATCGATGTGACGTCAGGAGTGGTACAACGGCTCTTCGGGCTGGTGAGCGTTGAAGTACAGACTGCGGGATCCGGCTCTCGTGAAGCCTATTTGAGTGCGGTGACCACTGAAGAGGCGGAGCGGTTAACTGCTCTCCTTAGAAACGGCTACAGGCAATTAGCAGATGAGGGCACAGAGGCAGCTGTTTCACCGGAGAGTCGCTACCCACTACCGGTCAGGGAGCTGCTGATTGCGGCATCCACCTCCGGCAGTTTCGGTATCGCTCTCTCTATTATTGCGACTCTGTTTTCACAGGTCGAGCCACTTCTCACCGAAACGGAGATTCACGAGTGGTTCGCTGCTGCACTTCCAGAGACAGATACTCTTTTCTTTGTCTCATTGATTGCCGTTTTTGTGCTTTTCGCCTGGCTGCTCTCCTTTTTAGGTGTTCTGCTATCGTACGGGAACTTCTGTCTGGAGCTTCGTGACGACGAGATGGTCATCACCCGAGGGTTGCTTGAAAAGAAGAGAATTACCGTGCCATTTAACCGTATTCAGGCGGTTCGTGTAGTGGAGGGGGTGATGAGGCAGCCATTCGGATTCGCTAACATCTCTGTAGAGAGTGCGGGCTTCGGGGACCAGAAGGGTTCCGGTTCGGTGGTTATTCATCCCCTGATAAGGAGAAGCAGAGTCTCCTCATTTTTGAGGGAGGTTCTTCCGGAGTATGACGGTGAGCCTCGCACATCAAAACCCCCGCTTCGCTCCCTCACCCGCTATATGATTCGCTCAACGGCTGTTTTGGCTATAGCTGTGGGGGCACTGTGGCTGTTAGCCGGTACGGGCGATTGGATCTGGGTATTACTGCTGCCCGGACTTGCCTGGGGGTGGCTTCGCCACCGGGACGCGGAAGCGGGAGCCGATGAGCGGAGACTGTTGCTGTGTGGCAGGGTGTTGGCCAGAACCACTGCTATAGTGTTAAAGAACCGTGTTCAGGATGTGACGGTGAGTACGAGCCTGATTCAGAGATACAGAAATCTGATGAACCTTGAAGTAAGGGTCGCCTCCGGAGAACAGGGTCGGGGATTCCTGGTTCGTGAGATGGAACCTGAGAGGGCTCGTGAACTTCTGGGGTGGATGGCCATCGATAATCCGTTCCTGCAAACCGAAAAGGAGGGAACCTAAAGTACAGGTTCCTTTTTGCTGGTTTCATACTCTTCGACAGGCGGGCAGGTACAGATAAGATTACGATCTCCGTGGGCCTCATCTACACGGCTGACCGATGGCCAGACTTTGTTGAATCGCAGAAAGGGCATAGGGAAGGCAGCGCTCTCTCTGCTGTACGGCCATGGCCAAGTATCGGATGTTACTGTCCTGAGTGTGTGAGGAGCGTTTTTCAGAAGGTTCTCATCTCTGCCGGCCCGCCCCTCTTCGATTTCTCTGATCTCCTCTCTTATGGAGAGCATTGCGTCGCAAAAGCGGTCGATCTCCTCAAGGCTCTCGCTCTCGGTTGGTTCGATCATTAAAGTTCCGGTTACCGGGAACGAAACAGTGGGAGCGTGAAAACCGTAGTCCATCAAGCGTTTTGCGAGGTCGATTGCATCCACACCTGTGCTTTGCCGAATCTCTCTGACATCCACTATAAATTCGTGGGCCGCCCGACCGTTTCTCCCTGTATAGAGAACCGGATAGTGCTCCTTCAATCGCTCCATCATGTAGTTGGCACTCAGAATTGCAACCCGGGTCGCTTCAGTAAGACCCCTGGAGCCGAGCATGCGGATGTAGGCCCATGAGATTGGCAAAATTCCTGCGCTTCCCCAGGGTGCAGCGGATACCGGTGAGATTCCATTTTCGCCCCCGCAGTTCGAGAGAGGGTGAGATGGCAGGTACGGTTTCAGCTTCTCATTGACCGCAATCGGACCCATGCCGGGGCCACCGCCGCCGTGTGGAATACAGAAGGTTTTGTGCAGGTTCAGGTGGCACACATCTGCGCCGATTCTGGCCGGTGAGGTGAGCCCTACCTGTGCATTCATATTGGCACCATCCATATAGACCAGCCCTCCGAATTCGTGGATCAGTTCGCAAATCTCACGAATATCCTCCTCAAAGACACCGTGCGTGGAGGGGTAGGTGACCATCAGTGCGGCGAGAGAGTCCCGGCAGGATTCCGCTTTTTCCCGAAGGTCATCCAGGTCGATGTTTCCATGCTCGTCGCATCGGGTGACAACCACATCCATACCTGCCATTACGGCACTTGCAGGATTTGTGCCGTGAGCAGAAGAGGGGACGATGCAGACATTCCTGGAGTGATCTCCACGATTCCGGTGCCAGGCACGAATGAGCATCAAACCGGCAAGCTCTCCCTGGGCTCCGGAGTTGGGTTGTAAAGAAACGCCCGGGAATTCAGTGATTCGAGAGAGCCACAACTCCAGCTCACTGATGAGCTCCCTGTATCCCAATGCCTGCTCCTCCGGAACAAACGGATGAATAGAGGCGAATTCGGCCCAGCTGATGGGAATCATCTCTGCCGTAGCATTCAGCTTCATGGTACAGGAGCCAAGTGGTATCATGGAGTGGGTGAGATCCATATCCCTGTTCTCCAGCCACTTCATATAGCGCAGCATTTCGTGTTCGGAGTGGTACCGATTGAATACGGCCTGCTCCAGAAATGGGGAGGATCGTTGCAATCCGGTTGGCAGGTTCCGGGACTTGTGATCAGACTCGGCGAACGGATCGATCGGCAGCTCATTGGCCGGGGTCTGTGAAAAAATGGAGAGCAGGATCACTATATCATCCGGCTCTTTGGCCTCGTCAAATGAGATTCCGATGGTCGAGTCTCCACTGTATCGAAGGTTAACACCCCTTTTCAGAGCCTCCCTGCGGATCGCCTCCAGCCGCTCCGGTTCGACCCGTACAGATAGAGTGTCGAACCAGGTGTGATTTTCAATCCGGTATCCCATCTTTTCAAGTCCGGCAGCGGTGAGCGTGGTTAATGTTTGAATACGTTCTGCAATACGCTTCAGCCCCTCGGGGCCGTGCCATACAGCGTAGAACCCAGCCGTTACGGCAAGCAGCACCTGTGCGGTGCAGATGTTGGAGGTTGCCTTCTCCCGCCGAATATGCTGCTCTCTGGTCTGAAGAGCCATCCGACAGGCGGGATTGCCCTCGCGGTCCCGGGTGACGCCAATTATACGTCCCGGTACTTTTCGCTGGAACTCTTCCCTGGTGGCGAAAAAAGCGGCGTGAGGGCCTCCGTACCAGAGGGGTACACCGAATCGCTGGGTACTGCCAATTACGACGTCGGCATCCATTTCACCCGGAGGTTTCAGGAGTGTCAGAGCCAGCAGATCGGTGGCAACCGCAACGGTTACACTGTTCTCATGCGCGTTTGAAATCACTTCAGTATAGTCCTCAACCAAACCGTCCGTTCCGGGATACTGCAGCAGCGCGCCAAACAGATCGGGATCGCTCCAGTTGACAGAGCCGGGAGAGGCCAATTCAATCCTGATTCCGAGAGGTTCGGCACGACCAGTTAAAACTGCAATCGTCTGGGGGTGACAATTTTTGGAGACGACATATTTGAGCGCACTTTTTCTCTTCTCGCCACGCCTGAGATCCAGTTGCATCGACATCGCCTCTGCAGCCGCAGTCGCCTCATCCAGCAGCGATGAGTTCGCGATTTCCATACCGGTAAGTTCAGTGACCATTGTCTGGAAATTGAGAAGTGCTTCAAGCCGTCCCTGGGAGATCTCTGCCTGATAGGGTGTGTAGGCAGTATACCAACCGGGATTTTCAAGGACATTACGCTGAATGACATGTGGGGTATTGGTATCGTAGTACCCCATTCCGATAAATGTTTGAAAAATCTTGTTCCTGCCTGCGATCTTACGAAGCCTGCGTAGCATGGAAATTTCGTCGAGTGGGTCAGGCAGATCAAGGTCCAACTCCGACCGAATGCCGGCGGGCAAGGCTTCATCCACCAGTCGGGAGAGAGATTCAACACCAATTTTGGAGAGCATAATTTCAATTTCACTGCTGTCTGGCCCGAGGTGTCGGTCAAGAAAAGATTCCCGGGAAAAATCGATCTGCATGGGGTCCGGAGGCTTGGTTTCCAGTAGATTTTGCGTCTGCAGGCACGGGAGTGGCATCGTGGCCTTATTTGGCACACCACAGTTTCCGTATCTATCTCGGAAAAATACACTTTTTTTCATCCGGAATCAGATCGTCTGTGGAACAACCCAGCCGTTTTTTAATTGGGGAGGTATTTCATTAGCCTCGGCTAAATATTTTATTCGTTCACTCAAATTTCGTATCGTTCAATCGTTCCTTTTAATCATTTCAAGAATAGAGAAACATGGGATTTGAATCTGTGACTGAGTGGTTCTTCAACCTCGGCCCGGTTTGGCAGGCACTTCTTGCCGGAACATTTTGCTGGGTAACAACTTCATTAGGTGCGGGAGTGGTTTTCTTCACACGAACCGTAAATCGAAAACTGCTGGACTGCATGCTGGGTTTTGCAGCGGGTGTCATGATTGCCGCGTCCATTTGGTCTCTGATCGAGCCCTCCATGGAGATGGCGGACGCTCTCGGAATACTCGAGTGGGTACCTGCAACGATCGGATTTATCACAGGAGCCCTCTTCCTGCGCCTGGCGGATGCCTATGTTCCCCATCTGCACCTCGGGCTGCCTCGAGATGCGGCCGAAGGGATCGAAACGAAATGGAGAAGAGCGACTCTTCTCGTCATGGCCATTACGATACACAACATTCCGGAGGGGCTTGCAGTAGGAGTGCTGTTCGGAGCGGCTGCATCCGGTATAGATCCGACCGGAACCGCAACGGTGATGGGAGCTGTAGCCCTGGCACTCGGAATCGGAATTCAGAATATGCCTGAAGGGATGGCCGTCTCCATGCCGTTAAGAGGTGACGGTGTAACCAGGTTGAGAAGCTTCAACTATGGCCAGATTTCCGGATTGGTGGAACCGTTATCAGCCGTTTTGGGGGCAGTGGCCGTTATCATGATTCAGCCAATTCTGCCCTATGCACTCGGTTTTGCCGCGGGAGCGATGATTTTTGTGGTCATTGAGGAGCTTGTTCCGGAGTCGCAGATGCATGGAAATACCGATATCGCTACACTTGGCACCATAATTGGATTCTGCGTGATGATGGTATTGGATGTAAGTCTTGGATAGACTGCAGACTCCGTTTCGGAGAGCAAATGTGCGAGCCGTCCAGGTATTGGAGGTCTTCGGGACATAGTAGAATCCTCTGGCGCCCGCTTCACTGATCCTGATCTCGATGATTTCACTGTTTGGAAAGAAATCTGCAAGTGGCACGTTCCCACCCACGACATGGATCACACTCCCGGTTGGCAGAAGTGCAGCTCGCAAGAGTGAGCCGAATCCGGCCATACAGTTGGAAAGTTGCAGTACTTGCAATTCAATAACCTCTCGATCGGTCGATTACATGCAGTGGTTTCATACCTGAAATCACTCGTTTGTAGTTCTCTACAATCTGCCCGGCAACGTCTTCCGGCTCTGTGATAGCAGCAATGTGAGGTGTGATGGTGACCCTCTCCCGGTTCCAGAATGGATGGGTGTCTGGCAGCGGTTCTTCCAAAAAGACGTCGAGCGTGGCACTCTGCAGAATTCCTGTATCGAGTGCATAGATCAGGTCCTCCTCCACCAGATGTGCACCCCGGCCCGCATTGATCAGATGGGCCGGCCTCTTAAGTTTTTTAAACAGCTCCAGATTCAGAATCCCTTCCGTTTCATTTGTAAGAGGTAGCAGACAGACCAGAATACGGGTAGCTGAAAGAAACCCGGAGAGTTCTGAAGCGCCATGGAAGGTGCGAACACCCTCCAGCGATTTCTCTGACCGTGCCCACCCCGAGACGTTCCAACCGCTATTTGCCAACTCTCTTGCTGTCAGGGAGCCGATTCGGCCTAGCCCGAGGATGCCGATCGTCAGGTGCTCCCGGGTCGTGTGCGGCAGTTGATTCCATTCGCCTCTCATCTGCTGCCTCATGTATTGGGAAAATGAACGAAGGATCTGAAGGCAGGCGCCCTCTACGTAATCTGCCATCTGGCGATCTATTGAATCGGTCTCCAGTCGAAGAATATCGATGTGCGGTGGAATGGCGGGATCGCTAAGCAGGTGATCGGCACCGGCACCAAATGAGCTGACCGCTTTCAGGTTTGGAAATTGACGAAAGACCTCACCTGGCTGGTTCCAAGCGATTGCAAATTGTACCGCCCCGGGATTGCGGACGGCTGGCCAGAGTTCGACCTCCAGATCCGGATCTTCCCGTAGAAGGGTATCCCGTACCGGTTTCATGTCCCGGTTCTGTGCAATGAGCAGTATCGACATCAGGTGGCAGGGCCTACTGTTGCAGGTTCTGTTTCAGGGTTTTAATTCGTTGCCAAGACTCATCAATCCGGGACTCCGGAATTCGGCCGCTTCGGACCAGATCTATCAGGATGGAGTGGACCCTTGGCACAATGTCCGGTTCATACACGGAGTTGTTTGCAAATCCGAGAATATCCACTCCCGCTTTTACGGCCAGTTCCACCGCTCTCTCCAGGCCGTAGTGGCTTCGAACCGCCTCCATCTGCATATCGTCGGAAAGGATGACGCCTTCGTAACCGAGCTCTTCACGGAGAATCCCGGTCAGTACGGCAGAAGAGAGGGTGGCCGGGTGGTCCGGGTCCCACTGCTCGTTAAATATGTGTGCCGTCATCACCAGATCCGCTTCGTCGCGTTCGATCAACTTTCGCCAGGGCTCCAGTTCGATAGTGGTCCATTCGTCTGTTACATCCACCCACCCCAGGTGCGAGTCCTCTCTGGAGCTTCCATGCCCCGGGAAGTGTTTCAGAGTAGTCAGAATCCCCCGCTTGCGATGCTCCTGTACTGTGATTGATGCGTGTAGAACCACCGAATCCGGGTCGGAGGAGAAGCTTCTCTCTATCCCCCCGATAATCGGATTGTCTCGATTCAGGTTCAGGTCTACCACCGGAGAAAGATTGACGTTAATACCAAGTGAGGCAAGTGTTTCGGCGGTTCTCGCAGCATGAAAACGGGTTGAGTCGGGATCTCCTGTCTTTCCCAGATATCCTGCAGAGACTGACGGGAGGAACCCGTACTGAGGTTTGAGCCGGGAGACACGTCCCCCCTCCTGATCGATGGTGATAAGCAGGGGTGAACCGGCAAGTTCGTTTAGTTCCCCGATCAATCGGGCCAGCTGCTCTGGTGATTCAATATTCCGGTGTGCCCTGGCGCGGGGTACGTCGTAGTCGAACAGAACCACAGATCCAAGGTGGTAATTGACAAGGTCTCGCTCTATGTGGTCACTCTCATCCACAGACATTCCCCGAAAGCCCGCTTTAATCATCTGCCCGGCCTTGTACTCCAGAGTGGGCTGCCCGGAATTTTGCGATTCACAACCGGAGAATCCGAATGCAGAACTGGCAAGAAGAACGCTTGCCAGTAGGGTAAAAAGAGGGGTTGGCAATAGATTCACAACGAGTTATGGCGATGTTCAGGTATTAAAGTTTCAGGGTGAAACCTACATGAAATATCTTTAATAGTGCGGAAAAAATGTAACAGAATCATGGCGAGAGACTCTTGTGTATAAAGAAGGGGAAAGCACCCTTTCCCTTAAAGGGGATTCGTGATTACCTTATGTTCAAGTTGATGAAAAAATGAAACGCCGTAACATTCATATTGAACTGGAGCGCAAGATTGAGCTCTATCTGGAGGGCCGCCTGAATGAAGAGGAGGTGGATGCACTCTGGACGGAACTTATTGAGAGAGAGGAGTATGTCGATTATCTGAAAACCGCTGCGAATTTGCGTGAGATCGCTCGCAGAGAGCACGGAATTACCTCCGTACCAGCGGAAAAGAAATCCACTTTTAATATTGTTCGTGAGAATCGTGTTCGTTGGGCCGGCTGGGCAGCGGCTGCAATTCTGGTTATAGCCGGCATCTTTGCCATACTTAAGCAACCTGCTTCAGTGGATATGGTCGAACCGATCGCATCAATTGAACTGGACTACTACAGATCGGCTACAGACACCTTTGACACTAATGATGAGGAGGTTCAGAAGATAATACGCCAGGCTATCATTTACGCCAATCGGGGTGATGTAGAAGAGTCGCTGAATCTGATCAACCGTTCACTGGAACAGGAGGAGCGGGCAGATGCAAAAGCACGGCTGCTTATGAGCTCCGGTTCCATCCTCTACAACAATAACTGGTATGAAGCGGCGGTGGAGCGCTTTCGGCAAATTGTCGAGATGGAGGAGTGCGAAATGCTTCTGAAGGAGCGTGCCTGGTGGTACCTCGGGAACAGTTATTTTCAGCTGAACAGGCTGGATGAAGCCCGTTACGCTTTTCAGGCAGCCTATGACCTGAATGGAGCCTATCGGAGGGTGGCTCAGAGTTATCTGAGGGCTCTGGGACCCTGAATGAGACCTGAAGTATACTGAACACGGGAAATGCTTTTTACTTGCACATCTTTTGCAGTAGATTGTTCTGCAACTTCAAAGTTCACGATCATTTTAGAATCATCTGCATTTGATGTCCGACCATCTGAAAAGTGCAGCCCTGCCGGGCTTCATCTGTTTGCTTCTGGCCTCCTCATGTACTCTGGATAGAAATGAACCCGAGACAAGAGGTTCGGATGAGATCACTTCCCTGCCGTTTGAACGCCTCTCTCTGGATAATCTGTCTGCTTTCAATGAGCCACCTGAAAACTGGAGGGTAGCAGGCAGCGTTCAATCTGACTACAATACCCGGTACTCTATGGAGCTTTCGGAAGGGAGCGGTGTGGTGGTACAATCGGGAACGGATGAAAGAGGTGGTCACCTCTTCACCAATTTCGAGCATGAGGATATAGAGCTGAAAGTGGAGGTGCTTGTTCCCGGAGGCTCCAGTTCGGGTATTTTTCTTCAGGGGCGGTATGAAGTGCAGATTAATGACAGCTGGAGAGTGGAACAACCGAAGCATTCCGACGCGGGAGGAGTCTATGAGTGGGGGGAGGCATCCATTTCGGATGAGGAGCGTGGGCACGAAGGTTCTGCCCCTTTTGTAAACGCGTCCCTGGCTCCGGGACTTTGGCAGGAGTACCATATTCTGTTTCGTGCTCCTCGGTTCGATGAAGATGGGAACAAAACGGAGAACGCCAGGTTTGAATGGGTTTGGCTGAATGGCGTGTTGGTGCAGGAAGATCTGGAAGTAGGTGGTCCAACGAGAGCCGCACCCTTTGAGGAGGAAGCGCCTTTGGGTCCATTGATGTTTCAGGGAGATCAGGGTCCGGTCGCATTTCGAAATATCAGGTATAAAAAGTATAACCGAACAGACTCTATCTCCCTGGGCGAGTTCTCCTTTACGATATACGATTATGAGGGGGATCGCACACCCAAACATATTGACAATCTGCCAGTCATTGCGGAGGGGGTTACCAACCACTTCAACGTATGGGAGCTTAGTCCGAGGAGTGAATATTATGCTTCACTCTTATCGGGTGAGTTCGAGGTGCCTGTTACGGGAGACTATCTGTTTGAAACACAGATTAACAATGGGGGGCATCTATACATAAACGGCGAGCTCATATTGGAGAATCACGGTGACGTGGAGAACCGGCAGATCGGTGCTATCATTCACCTCCCGGAAGGGACTCATCAGCTCGATGTAACCCATTTTCAATTGATATGGGAATCTTCGATCTCCATTCGTTATGAGGGGCCAGGGATGGAGAAGAGCTCGCTTGCCGGGAATTGGTCGGGACGTGGCGGTGGGCGTATACCCAACCCGGTCACCATTCAGGAATTTCCGGATGGGCCGAAACGGATCGGAGGTTTTTTTGACTACCAGGAAGAAAAGAGGACTCACGTACTCTCTGTAGGACACCCTGATGGAATCCACTACAGTTACGACCTGCAAAACTTCGAGTGGCTCTCATTTTGGCGGGACCCGTTTGCTGATGTGACCCGCATGTGGAGGGGACGGGGCTATGAACAACTGCTTGTACCAATGAATGCAGCGGTGGCATCCGGCTCTGGTGTACCTCTGGTTTCAATCGGAAGGTTTAGCACTGGAAACACCGATTGGCCAGGGATGGAAGGGGGTGTCAACCGATATCAAATAGATGAGAGTGGCCTGCCAGTTTTCATCACCGAAGTCGATGGGGTAACGATCGAAGATCACCTTTCACCAGACGAGACCGGTAAGGTTTGGATACGGGCTTTGACGTACCGAAGTTCCGGTACCCGATCTCGTGCAGCGGCCAGGCTTGCCGGAGGAGTATCTATAGAGAAACTTTTTAACGGTTTGTACAGAGTGGATGGGAGCTACTATATACGTGTGCTCACTGCAGATGGAGAAGAGCCCGAGATTGTTGTCAACGGGGAGCATACGGCACTTCTCATTCCGGTATTGAGAAACAGCAATCGGTCCGAAATCCGCTATCAGGTGATCTGGTAAATGACATCCATGTCGAAATCTTCTCTGTACATGCTTTTAATAACAACGAAACGAATTGTGAATAGAGGTGGCATCCTGGCAACTGTAGTTCTACTGTGGAGCCTGCCCGCCTGTCTGTTTGCTCAAAACGATGTACCGGTGGAGTCCGACTACTACACCATACAACCGTTGAATATCCCCGGCAGTATAGTCCTGGAAGCGGCCGGGCTCTCCTTTAACGACGAAGGCCAACTTGCTGTCACTACACGAAGGGGGGAGGTCTGGCTTATATCGGAACCTGCCAGTGAAGAGCCCGTGTTTCAACGATTTGCAGAAGGCCTGCATGAACCACTCGGCATCGCATGGCGGGATGGAGTCTGGTATGTTGTGCAGAGGGGAGAGATTACCAAACTGGAAGACCGCAATGGCGATGGCAAGGCCGACCACTACGAGACGATCTATCGCTGGCCCTTGACAGGTAACTATCACGAATACTCCTATGGGCCGTACTTTCTTCCGGATGGAGATATGCTCGTGAACCTGAACCTGAGTTGGATTGGATATGGTGAGAGTCTCACGGATTGGAGAGGCTGGATGTTGAAGATCTCCACAGAGGGGGAGATGACGCCGTATGCCACCGGGTTGCGCTCTCCGGTCGGGTTCGGGCAGAACGAAGATGGTGATATCTTCTACACTGAGAATCAGGGAGACTGGGTGGCATCCGGGTGGATGACCCATCTGGAAAGTGGCGACTTCGCTGGGAACCCTGCCGGGCTGCGATGGACAAACAGGCCTGAATCGCCACTCGATCTGCGACCGGAAGAGATTGACGACTCACAAGGCCTCACTCTATATGAACAGGCGCAAAACATACCCGAACTCAAGCCACCTGCCGTCTGGTTTCCCCATGCTATTATGGGGATCTCCACCTCCGGAATCCTGTTGATTGAGAACGATGAACAGATGGGCCCGTTTGCCGGCCAGTTTCTGGTCGGAGATCAAGGCCATTCGAAAATCATGAGAGTTTTTCTCGAGACGGTGCAGGGGGAGTACCAGGGAGCGGCGTTCGAATTTCGGGAGGGCTTCCCCTCGGGAGTAGTCAAGCTGGAGTGGGGGCCGAATGACGAAGTGTATGTGGGCATGACCAACCGGGGTTGGGGCTCTACCGGGCCTCAGAGTTTCGGTTTAGAGAGAATGAAGTGGAATGGGACTCTGCCGTTTGAGATGCAGAAAATTGAGGCGGAGTCCAACGGCTTCACCATCACGTTCACGAAACCTGTGGACCCCCGATCCGCGATGGACCTGAACAGCTACCGGATTACCGACTTCACCTATCGCTACCATTCCTCATATGGAAGCCCCGTCATCAATCGACAGGAGAAAACAGTTACCGGGCTTGAAGTGGCTGATGACCGATTGTCGGTGCGTCTCTACGTTGATGGGCTCCGGGAGGGATTTATCCAGGAGATCCGGGTTCAGGGGGTCCATTCCAACATCGGCACGTCTCTGCTTCACCCGGTAGGATATTATACGCTGAACCAACTCCCCGACGGAGAGCGTTCTGCATTGGCAGCCGGCACAGGAGTGGTTGGTTCTGAAGATCGGGTCGGGGAGCCATCCGGAAAAAATGTTACGGAGAGGCCGGAGAGCTGGAGAGAAGGAGCTGATGTAACCATTCAACTCTCCACTGAACCCGGTTTACGTTACGACAAGGATCTGATTACCGTCTCTGCGGGAAGCAGGATCGCCCTCACATTTCGCAATGCGGACGATATGATTCACAATGTGGTGATTGTTGAGCCCGGCACGGCCGACAAGGTGGGTGAAGCAGCCATGAACCTGGGTCTGGATGCGGCGGCGCTGGAGTATGTGCCACGGATGGATGAAGTGATCTACCACACTTCACTGATGCAACCAGGACAGGTCCAGACCATCTATCTGGAAGCGCCGGAAACACCGGGTGATTATATCTTCGTCTGCACCTTTCCGGGACATCACATCTCCATGAGGGGTATCCTCAGGGTAGAGTAGGGTATCTGTTCCGCTCTCTACCGCTGTAGATCAGTGTAGCGGCCAGCAAAACCAGAAGTGACATAAAGATCGGTGTCTTGCTGCGATCACTGGTCAGAGCGCTCCCGTCCCCGTTTAGCATGTAAGGGCCCCAATAGTGTGGATTTGCGTTTCCGCTCCTTAGAAAATGCAGTTTTGCCTGTCGCAGAGCCTCCTCTCTGCTGGTGCCCTGGTTTAAACTCCTGTAGAATTGTGTAGCAAATTGGGATGCGATCTGGTCGTTGACCACCCAGGAGTTCAGAAGAAGGCTGCGCGCCCCGGCATATCTGAGTGAACGGCTGATTCCCATCACCCCGGCTCCCTGCAGGTACTCTCCCGAACCGGAGTCGCAGGAGTTCAGCACGATGAGTTCCGTTTGAAGATTCAGGTCGAAGAGTTCCCATGCGAAGATGACTCCTCCCAGGTCAGATTCTGAACCGTCCGCGGCGGGGGTTGTGGCAGGAGAGAGATAGAGCCTGGAGAAGAGCGGGTCGCTGTCGGAGAGTGTGCTGTGTGTGGCAAGGTGTAAAACCCGGCTTCGGGGTGCTGCATGAAGGAGAGCTTCTGGAGTCGCTTCCTGATTCAGAAAGTGAATTTGTGGGGCGAAACGGCTGAGCTCCTCACCTACAGAGGTTACCTCCCTGGGTGCATTTGGCAGAGGCATGAGTGAGAATTCGGAGTCCGGCCTGAATTCAGCGATACCGAATCCGGCAAATTCGTACTCGTAATGGGTACGTGGTGAAGGCTGGAACAACTCTTTCAGGCTGTTCAGGTAGCGGACCGAAAGGGATTCGACCAGGAACTCTGCGCCGCCGTAACTGTGGCTTCCGGCCGGTTCCAATACAGGTAACAGGTCAAGCGGGAGCTGATAGAGATAACTGTCGGGAATCACTGTCAGAGAACGTGTATGTGCTGCAATCTTGTCCAGCTCAAGATAGCGATAGACATCATGAAGAAGATGGAGATCCGTATCACCACTCTTGAGAGAAACGATGGCTCTCTCGAAAAGCTCTTCCTCCGATTCAGTGAAGGGAAGTGGACGGATAGAGATATGGTTACGCTCGATCCTGGCCAGGTAGAGGCGATCCAGTACCCTGGTTATGTGAAGGATGGAACGGTCGCTCCCCAGATTGGCTCGAACGGCCTGCATATTGGGGTATGGGCTGCGCCGTTTTTGGTCTACACCGGAGAGCATATCGCGTCGTGCGGCCAGATTGGCTATATCTGTGCGCAGCCCTATTCTCTCCTCTGACCCGGTTATGAGAAGGGTTTTCCGAAGCCTGTCAATCTCCTCCTGAATCTGGTTCAGTTCAAGCAGTTCGGTGTCACTTAAACGGGACATACGAACCAGCGGACTGTCGTAGAGGGAGGCGTCGTTAATCGTTTTGAATCGGTCCAGCAGCCGAAGTGCCTCCTCGTACCGGTTCATCCCGATCAGTATATCGGCATGGAGCTGAATATGATCCAGATAGGCCGGTTCGATATGCCAGTATCCGCCTTCAAGGTCTGCTGTCCCCGAGGCCCTTTCAAGAATCAGATCCGTTACCAGGTCGAGTGTGCTGAGTCCTCTGCCGGTCTCACCATTATGGAGGGCCAAAGAGGCCTCGGCAGTGCGGGCACGTACCAGCATGGGGAAGTCGACGACCGATACATCGTGAGCATTGAACTCGAGAATGTGCTGCCTTGCCGATTGATAACGGCCATCCTGCAACTCCAACATAGCGAGATTGGCCAGGGCGTGGAGATAGTCAAACATGTTCTGATTATTCAGGCCAATTTCCCTGATCTGCTGGAATAGGTTTCGGCTCTCTTCAATCCTGTTCTGCTGCCAGCGGATATTGGCTCTCTCCTGAAGAAGGCGCACCGACAACCGGTGGTCATCGAGCTCGCCGAGCATCTCCCCGGCAAGATCCAGCCAGTGATCCGCCTCCTCTAAATCATTCAGGCTGCTGTAACTGAATACCGCTCTGGAGATATAGATGGCGGAGAGCTCATTACTGGCATCAGCCTGCCGTGCGAGCCGTTCCGACTCCTCGATATACTCCCTGGCTCTCTCCCGATTGTTATTCTTTCTGTAAAAAACATGGAGGTTGCGATAGATGTTGAGCTGTACCCGAATATCCTGCCGCGCCTTCGCCAGCTCTAACGCTTCGAGTTGAGTAAGAATGTAGTTCTGATTGTCTCCTGTCTTATAGTATATCAGGCTAAGGTTGTTCAACAGATTCGAGCGGGTATCGCTATCCAGATTCCCTTCCGCCTCATTCAGGGTGGCATTCAACACCCGTTTCGCTTCGGCGTAGTTTCCCAGCCGATAGAGATACCCTCCGTGGTTGGCAAGCAGGAGGTGAAGGCTCTGCTGGTCGCCCAGCAATTCCGAAAGAGGGATGGTATAATTTCTCTGAATGGCCAGGCTGCGGTCGATCCGGCCGGTCTGATAGGTGGAGTAGTCCAGCATCCAGTAGATATTTCTCTTCATAAGGATGTTGGGAAAGGATTCCATAGCGACCACTGTTTCGTAGAGCTCATCAAGTACCCTGTGCTCCTGTAGAGTATAGAGCAGGTGAATGAGAGTGGCGTGTAGCAAAGATCGCCTTGTGGCAGAGGCCGGTGGATTGGTTTGTAGTTCCTGCAATGCCATGTTTTTCATCATGCTGTTGGCTTCCCCGACATCCTCAAATTGAATGTAATGGGTGTACCTGAGTAGAAGAAAATGGACGATACTCCAACTCTCGCGGGGAATCAGCTCAGCAGACACCGCTTTACCTGCGGCTATCTGCTCGAGGAGCGGTCGCATCGTCTCATTGGATTCGAATTGGCTGTAGAACTCGTCAAGATAGGGCTGTCGGAATTCGGGCCCTGGGAGGATCAGCTGAAGATAAAGCTGCAGTGATTCATCCTGAAGTGCGATGGATGCCCCCTGTATGACTCGGTGGGGGTGTCTATCGCTTGTGGAAAGCAGTTGAGCCCAGCCTTCTCCCATTTCTGCAGCCGCTGCCCTGACCTGCTTTTCCTCTTTTGTTCCGGCCTGCATGAGTTCCAGAAGCGCCCATACCGGCTCGGAGAGGGCGAGTCCCGTATCGATCTCCTCCATCCAGGTCTGCACCTGCTGTTCGCCGGCCTGTAGCGGTGCGGGATCCGGTGTCGTAAGCAACAGAGTTATGAGGAGAGCATGAATCATTCGGAAGTATATAAAAAAAGAGCCGCAAAAGCGGCTCTTTCCCTTCCTGTTCCAAAATGGAGAGGCCCGGAGCGGTATTTGTTACCACTCCGGACATCCATGTGCGTGTTACCAGCAGTTCGGATATTCGGGGCAGGGAGGTGGTGGTGGGGGTGGATCTTCTGGTGGAGGAGCAATGATCGGGTCCATGTCATCGCCGTTTTCTCCCCAAACAGTTTCGGGATCTACCTCCTGGATGATGGCCGGCACTTCATCGCCATCCAGTTCCGTCATATTGGCGTCTGTAACAGATGCGCAACTTGCAATAAATCCCGCCATCATAATGAGAGCAAAGAGCTTTGCAAGCATCTTTTTGAAATCAATTATTGTATTCATGATAACTTCTGGTTTGGTTTATAACAGTTTACTTGGTATAACTCGCACTAAAAACAAGAGCCAGTGGCGATTGTTTTGTTACAAAAAACGTAGGTTAAATTTTTTAAATAGTCTATTGATAACTCTATATTCATTTTTGACGTCCATTTGCAGTTGGAAGAATCGGGTGTGATGCCCGAATGGCATTTACATTGCAAAAACCTATATTCCGATGAAGTAAATGATCTTGAAAGGATCGTCCTCAAACAGGACGCTATAGGAGAAAACAGATTGTTGTTACGGGTTGAACGTCCTATTTTGCAACAAAAAGATTCGACTGACCTCGGAGAGCCCGTTGTTTTAAGGGCCGTTTTCGTCCTTACCCTCCAGGAACCGGTAGCCACGGGTCCATTCTCAGAATATCATATGTTGCGCTGTGCCTAAAGATGATTATTCCGAACTTGTAACCGCCCTTGAACAGGGGGATGAGAAGAGAGCCAATGAGCTGCTAAAGGAGGTGATATGGCGGTTGAAGGATTATCTGACAGTGGTTCTCGGCGCACCGGAAAGCGAGGCGGAAGAGTGTGCTCATCAAGCCTTTCTGGCCGTCTTTGAGCGTATTCGTGATGGGAAGATTCGTGATCCGAAAACGATCTTCAGCTATTTTCTTACATCAGCCCGAAACGAATATTTTCGTGTGAGCAGGGGGATGCAGCGTTTTGATCATCTTGAAGAGCCCTATTCAAACCTTATCGAACCGGCGCAGCAGGTGGAGCGGCTGCTGGATGAAGAGCGCCAAAGAATACTTGAAGAGTGTCTTCAGGAGCTGGATGGGGAAGCAAGAGAGTTTATTACATGGTATCTGGCGCACCCGGACGCCGATACGCAGGTTGCCGCGACACGTTTTGGAATCAGCCACGCCAACAGCCGTACCCGGAAATCGAGAATTACCAGCCGGCTTCACGACTGTGTGAAGCGAAAATCTTCGTCCTGACCGGTTCAACCCCGTACAATCGCGGTTTGCTTTTTCCGTGCCGGCTTGTCACTTTACGCCCGTAAGACATTACAACGGGAATTAAATGAAAGTGCCATGTGGTTGAATATCCAGTCTATGGAGCAGTACAGGGAGGTCTATGATGAGAGTCGTAAAGACCGCCTTGCATTTTGGGAGCATGAAGCGGGAACCTTTTACTGGAGAAAGAGATGGGACCGTGCCCACAGCGGCTCCTTTGAGAAGGGGGACGTCAAGTGGTTTGAGGGTGGCAAGCTGAACATCACGGAAAATGCGATCGACCGACATCTGAATACAATCGGGAACAAGACCGCATTTATCTTTGAGCCGAACCATCCGGACAGCTTCCGGCGGACCATTACCTACCGCCAGCTGCATGAAGATGTCTGTCGATTTGCCAATGTGCTGGAGTCCAGGGGAATAGAGAAGGGCGACAGAGTCTGTATCTACATGGCCATGACGCCTGAACTCATCATCTCGGCACTGGCCTGTGCCAGGATCGGAGCGGTTCACTCCATTGTATTTGCAGGTTTTTCTGCCCAGTCTCTCTCAGAGCGTATTCAGGATTGTGATGCAAAGATGCTGATTACCAACGACGGGCTTCGCAGGGGAGACAAGCACGTTCCACTGAAGGATATTTCAGATGAAGCCGTGGAGAGCTGCCCGACCATCGAGAGTGTGATTGTTTGCCAGCGAACCAACCGTGAGATCGAATGGGTGGAGGGACGTGATGAGTGGTGGCACCTGCTCATCCGCAATGCGTCGAAGCAACATACCGCAGTAGAGATGGATGCGGAAGACCCGCTTTTTATTCTCTATACCTCCGGTTCAACCGGAAAACCCAAAGGAGTATTGCATACGGTCGGTGGCTATATGGTCTATACGAGCTACTCCTTTCGCAATGTATTTCAGGTGAGTGAAGAGGATGTCTACTGGTGTACAGCCGATGCCGGCTGGATCACCGGACACTCCTATATCATCTATGGTCCGCTCCTGAACGGAGCCACCGGAGTGATTTTCGAAGGTGTGCCCACCTATCCCGATGCCGGCCGTTTCTGGGAAGTGGTAGAGAAGTATGGTGTGACGCATTTCTATACCGCACCGACGGCTATCCGGGCACTGATGAAGTCGGATGTCAGCTATGTTAAAAAGTACGACCTGAGCTCATTGAAGGTGTTGGGAAGTGTGGGCGAACCGATTAATGAAGAGGCCTGGCGCTGGTACGATGAACATATCGGAGGGGGGAGATGCCCCATAGTAGATACCTGGTGGCAGACCGAAACAGGAGGTATCATGATCTCTCCACTGGCGCACGTCACTCCCACGAAACCCGGTTTTGCAACGCTTCCGCTCCCAGGGGTTGAACCGTCCCTGCTCGATGAAGAGGGAGAGGAGATCGAGGGGAACGGAGTAAACGGAAATCTCTGTATTAAATATCCATGGCCAGCTCTGGCAAGAACCATATGGGGCGATCACGATCGCTATCTGCAGACCTATATGAAAGCATACAAAGGGTACTATTTTACCGGAGATGGCTGCAGGCGGGACGAAGATGGATACTACAGAATCACTGGACGTGTAGATGACGTTCTGAACGTCTCCGGACACCGGCTGGGAACGGCGGAGATCGAGAATGCGATCAACGAACATCCCGATGTGGTTGAGTCGGCCGTTGTAGGTTATCCACATGACATCAAGGGTCAGGGAATCTATGCCTATATGATCTGCGAGAAGGACCCCGCCAACGCAGCGACTTTTAAAAAGGAGATCCAGGATGTTGTCACGAAAATCATCGGGCCCATCGCCAAACCGGATATGATTCAGGTGGTTCCAGGGCTGCCCAAAACACGATCCGGCAAGATCATGCGCCGGATATTGCGCAAGGTGGCAGAGAAGGATATCGAAAATATCGGCGATGTCTCTACCCTACTGGACCCCTCGGTGGTAGAGGAGATCAAGAGCGGAAAAGCGGTCTGAGATGGCCGGCCGTTCATTCACTTTGTTTAAACATGCAAAAACTTTTACATTAATTTACAAAAAATATACAGAGAGAATCGCCGGACGGAATTTCGGTGTTACATTCCGCATCCGCCCGGATATGTATAGCGATACAGGGAGTACGTCGGGTTGTACACCCGGAAGAAATTGTAACTGTTCACTTCATTGCGTTTAATTGCACTTTATTGATCATTAGGCGTAGATTTTCGTTTTCCTTTAAGTGCGTAAACAGAAAGGAAATGAAAGTTTTGTTTGCCGGAAATTATTAAATCATTTAAACCTGTGAAGGACTGCCTTTCTAATAAACATCAAT
The DNA here is from genome assembly GCA_040880485.1 of Balneolaceae bacterium. Taxonomy (GTDB): domain Bacteria; phylum Bacteroidota; class Rhodothermia; order Balneolales; family Balneolaceae; genus JBBDIJ01. The sequence continues at coordinate 2,760 of JBBDIJ010000022.1, read as the reverse complement.
GACCATGCCCACCTTCACCTTTACGCATTTCTGATAACACAAAGAAGGCTCCTTTGGTAACTACCTGACTTTCTTCATTTACTTCTTCAAGCAGACGAATTTCAACATAACCTTCTTCAATTGTTCCGGTCATTACGGGTACGGCTTTTAAATGGGTTCCATGATGTTCCTGCTCCCCGGAGTCAGATGCCTGCTCAACATCAGTGTGTTCTTCTTCAACCACAAAGATATAAGACTGGCCTCCATCTGAAACAACTGCTTGTTCCGGTAGCGAAAGAACAGTTTCATTGTCGGTCACGATCATAGCTTCCACGTACATGCCCGGCAGCAAGTTGGATTGTTTCTCTATCAGATGAGCGTGCACGCGTACGGCTTTCGGATTTTGTTCAAAAGCTTTACCAACCGCAAAGATTTCACCTTCATATAAATCAGAAGTGGGCTGATTGGCATACCTGAAATAAAGCTTCTGACCTTCCTTTACCCGGTGCAAATCTTTTTCATAAACCATCAGATCGATATGCAGCTCGCTATTGTCCACTACCTCAAACATATGCTTTCCGGGAGTGATGTAGCTTCCTGTATTGACTTCTACTACACGAACAAACCCATCCAGCGGAGAGCGAACCGGCACGGAAGAGCTGATGTCACCTTCCAAAACCCTTTGAGGATTCAGTCCCAGCAGTTCGAGCTTGGATCGTAATCCTGAAATTCGGGCTTCATTTGAACGGTACCGTGAGGCGCTTTCCTGGAATTCCCGCTGAGAACCTACGCCTTCATCAAGCAACCTTTTCTTGCGCTCATAATCCTGCTTCAGGTAATTACGTTGTTCGCTAGCTTCGATGAATTCTTGTTGCATGGTGATAATGCCCGGATCTTCAATTATGGCAAGCACATCCCCGGCCTCAACGCGATCGCCTTCGATCACATTGATATTCGAAACCTGTCCGGCTACCAGCGCACTAATAGTTCCTTTTTTTTGCGGGGGAAGCTCAAGCATCCCGTTGGCTTTTACCGTGTTTTTAAGTGGCAGATACGAAAATCCGCCGATCTCAATGCCTACGGCTTCCATTTGCTGTTCGCTGAGTTCAACCGAAAGAGTATTCTCTGAGTGCTCTTCCTCTTCAGCATGATCTTCTTCGTGGGCAGGTTCTCCACCGCCACAGGCAGATAGGAACAATAATCCAAAGAGGCTAAATACAAGGGTAATATAATTGAATGATTTCATGAGGGTGTTTTTTAGGTATTTGAAATTCGTTTTTATTGTCCGTTCAGGTATTGCCATTCAGCAACTTGGTGCAGGTATTCAAGCAGTACCTGCTGGTAATTTTGTTTGATTTCGGAGGCCTCATCCAGATAGTTTACATACGTTACATAATTGATCTCGCCACCTTCGAAACTTTTTTGTGCCGTCTTCATCAGCTCTTCGGCTAAGTCATTCTGCTGGTTTTGGTAGAATTCCACCTGGACTTTAAGCTGCTTTAATTTAGACCGAAGCTGATCGGTGCGGGATTGCAGCTCAAACCGGTAATCCTGAACCTCCATAGACAGAGCCTTTGATTCCAGCCTTGCCGCTTTTGACCGCTGATGCTGCGCGGTAAACCACAACGGAATTTTCAATCCAACATGGAAGCCATAGAATCCACCGGTTCCGGCAACTTCCTGCCTTTTGTATTGCAGGTTGAGGTCGGGGAGCCACTGCGAGCGTTGAAGGCCCAGTTCGGCTTCTGCTACTTCTGATTGCTCTTGCAGGTAACTAAGTCCGGGATTTGCACTTGGACTACTTCCATTCATGCCGTTAAGGAATTCCTGAGCAAGCTGTTCCAGCGAGGCTTCTTCGACCTGAATCGAATCAGCGGCATAGGTCCATCTGCGAAGTTCTGAGTAATACTGTCCCAGATTCGATTCGGTCTTCATCCGTTCGGCCTCTATATTCTGGTAGCGGGACCGTGCACCGGTCAGTTCCAGTTTTCCGGCTTCCCCGGTTTCGTATCTGAGTTGTGCAGCCTCAATGAATTGCTGATAAATGTCACTCAGCTCATTCAATATTTGGAGTTGTTGATGCCCGAAGGCCACTTGGTAATAGGCCTTTCGAACTCTTTTAATAAGCTCAGCTTTGGTCAGGTTCAATCCGGCTTTTTGCAGGTTGACTTCTGCATTACCCACCTTGCGCTGATTGACAAACTCGGTAGGAAACGGAAGTTCCTGGCTGATGCCAAAGGATTCCACCCCAATATTTTGATCCGGATCAAATTCGCTTCGGGAATAGAAGAATTCGGTATCACCGATATCAATCCGGGAGCGACTCAGAGCTCGCTGACTTCGCACCCGCTCAGAGGCCGCCTGTATGTTCAGATTGTTTTGCAGCGCCGATTCAATGGCTCCATCCAGCGTGAGTTGTGAATCCGATTGTGCAAATGCATTCGTATTGGCTCCAAGCATTAAGCCGATACACAAAATTACGGGTGCGGCTATTTTGGGAGACCTGAAACTCCAGGTGGTCTTCTCATCAAAGATGCGATATAAAACCGGAAGTACCACTAAAGTCAGCAGGGTAGCCGATATAAGACCTCCAATGACTACCGTAGCCAGCGGGCGCTGTACTTCCGCTCCGGCTGAAGTTGACAACGCCATAGGCAGAAAGCCGAGCGCATCTGTGATTGCGGTCAAAAGTACAGGCCGCAATCGTTGCCTTGTTCCTTGCAGAATTCGTTGATCAATATCTGTCACGCCATCCTCCTTGAGTTGTTTAAAAAAGCTGAT
>JBBDIJ010000021.1:0-67949 GCA_040880485.1 Balneolaceae bacterium | reverse complement strand
AAGACTTTATTGACACAAACAGAAGGTGATATGATTTTTCCTTCTTCAGATACTCTTTTAATTGAAATTAAGTTTAAAACAACACTAAAAAAGGGTTCAAGCAGTACCCTTGTTTAATTTAAACATGTTATGAAATGGATTAAAACCATCCTTATTGGAATTGCTGCTACTTTTGCCATGGATCTTGGAATGAACCTCATCATGATAATATTTGGGATTGCTCCAACCAATATTCATCCGGCAGCAGCTTTTTTATATAATCTGGGAATCGATCAACACTACCTTTCCCTTTTAGTGCACTACAGTTATGGCACTCTTTGGGCCTTGGTATTTGTTTATACTTTTGAAAAGAACTTTACTGCCTTTACTGCCATCATATTTGCCCTGGTTCTATGGCTATTTATGATGGTGGTTTACAGCCCGATAATTGGATGGGGATTTTTTGGAATTGGAAATGCTCAACTACTCGAAAGCGATCATCCGCTTTATCTGTCTTCAAGCATAGATTACCTGATTATGACTGCTGCGGTACATATTTTTTATGGAGCCACTCTGGGATTTTTAGCCGGAAGGTTTATTTCTCAAAAAGAACGTAAGATTACATCCAATAGAAACATCTATAGAACTAAATCTTAATTAAGAAAAAAATCAATGCGTCAAATATCAAAAATATTACCAGTTTTAGTATTTATCGGTATGTTTATTTCAGCTTGTGGGAATGAAAAAACGGACTCTTCTCAGGTTGCTGAAACCGTTGAAAAAGCACCCAATTTTGAGGTTACTACTGTTTCCGGTGAAACCATCAGCCTGCAAGAGTCTCTTGAAAACGATAAGCCGGTTGTTATCTATTTTACCGCTTCATGGTGTCCCATTTGTGCTCAAAACTGGCCAGTCCTTTCCGAGGTATATCCCGAATATAAAGACAAACTGACGCTGGTAGCCATTGGAATTGACCCAACCGATGACAATGAAACTATGCGGAATTTAGCTGAAGAAAAAGGCTTCACTTTTCCTGTCACCCGCGGACTTCCGGAAATTATGCTGGAATATGATGTAGACAGTCAAGCCACTACAGTTGGGGTAGATAAAGAAGGCAATATCGCCTTTCGCAAAAACAAAATGGCCCTCAGCGCGGATGAGTACAGGGAGCTCTTTGATGACCTTGTTAATTAATATTGTTAACTGTTATTGGTTATTTGGATTCTTGAATAAAAACTTGCCAAATAATTAATACACTAATAACAAGTAACTAAGACACATGGAATTCATTTATTTCTCTTTCTTGCAAGGCGTCGTTGCCTTTTTCGCGCCCTGTGCCGTTGCTTTACTGCCCGGGTATATTGTCGCCTACATTTCCCGGCATAGCGAAGGAGATCCTAATACAACAGCTAAGCTACGCAGGGGACTCAAACTGGCTTTACTAAGCATATTGGGAATTTTAGTGATCTATTCTCTTGCCGGTATTTTAATCGTTGTAGCCAGTCAAATTCTAAAGGCATATATGAAATGGATCACCATTGGCATGGGAGGTTTACTTATCATTTTAGGTGGTTTTATGGTAGCCGGTAAGAATGTCACTTTTTCAGTGAATGTAAATCAAACAAGCAGCAAATCAGAGTCTTGGGAAGCCTTTGTATTTGGGATTGCTTATGCTATTGGGGCTTTAGGATGTCTTTTTCCACTCTTTCTGATTGTCGCCACACAAGCTTTGGCAGCGCCTTCAATACTATTAGGTGGAAGTTATATTTTTGCCTACTTCCTGGGCATCAGTCTTATGATGATTACAGCTATTCTGCTTTCTACTTTTGCCCGGGACTTTTTCATGAAATACCTGCGAAAAATTCTGCCTCATATGGAAATGATCACCGGGATTTTACTGATCCTGGCCGGAGCTTATGTGATCTATTATCAGATGATATTGATCTGATATTTTGTTTAAAAGGTAAGATTTAAAACCTTCGAATCGTCTGAATACTAAACGTTTAACTCAAACTAAATCGGAGTAAAAATGAATCAATTAAACAAACTTTCAGGAATTGCACACTGGTTACCCAGGCTTTCACTTGCAGCAATATTTATCTATCACGGATTTCCCAAGGTAGCCATGGCTGGCGATGTTGCAGCTATGATGGGAATGCCCGTATTCATGGTCCTTATGCTTGGAGCCGTCGAAATAGGTGGAGCAATACTACTGCTTTGGGGAGGATTTGGTCCTGAATGGGCTACTCGAATTGCAGGAATCATGTTTACGGCAGTCATGATCGGAGCCATTGCTATGGTACATGCTCAATTTGGCTGGAGTTCTATAAACATGGGAGATAACGGCGGACGAGGAATGGAATTTCAAGTTCTGATCATTGCTGTATCACTGTTATATGCTTTTAAAGGCAATGCTCTTAACAGAAAAGTAGAGGCTGAATAGTTTTAACCCCGAATAGATCTATAAAGATTAAGAAAGGAAGTCTGACTGGCTTTCTTTTTTTTATGAATTAAGATGTCAACTTGGCCGGTCAGCATTGACCTCCTCCCTTAAAACTGAGCCAATCTAAAATAGAGAAAACGGGCGGTTTTGCTACTTTTAATCAAAGCAAACTGCCATGGAAAAATCCAAATTTACCGAAGCTCAAATCATCTTCGCCTTGGATCAGGCCGAGACGGGAACCAAGGTCGGGGAGGTCTGTCGGAAGATGGGCATCAGCGACGCCACCTTCTACAACTACAAGAAAAAGTACGGCCGGCTTGGGACCTCCGAGCTTCGCCTTCTTCGACAGCTCGAGGAGGAGAATCACCAGCTCAAAAAGCTGGTAGCGGTACTGCCGATTGCTCCGTCAACCTACTACAGCCGGCCGGGCTGTTTGCAGATCCTTCGTATCAGATGCGGGAGGTGATGAGGGCTTCAATTTCCCGGTAGGGAATACCGAACTGGGTAGAGAGGAGTTTCTTGGTCAGGTGGTTCTTGTAGATGTAGAGGCCGTTTCGAAGTGCGGTATTCTGCCATATACAGGAGCTGATGCCACCTGAATCGCCGATGGCCAGGAGATAGGGGACCAATACATTGTTCAGTGCATGTGTTGCTGTACGTGCAACGTTCGAGGGGATGTTGGGAACACAGTAGTGAATGACCCCATGGCGGACAAAAGTGGGTTCCGAATGAGTAGTCGGACGGCTGGTCGCAATGCACCCACCCTGATCGATTACAGTATCAACCACTACGCTTCGATCCTTCATGCCGGAGACCATCGCTTCGGTGACTAGGCAGGGTGCACGCTCACCTTCGGTCATCGCTGCCCCGATCACAACGTCGGCAAATCTCAAAGCCGAGGAGAGGTATTGAGGGTTGGCAGTGGCCGTGATGATTCTTCGATCTAAAGCATTTTCCATCCGGCGCAGCCGTGCGAGGTCGTTATCCAACATAAAGACCTGAGCTCCGTAACCGAGAGCTGTTCTTGCTGCATACTCTCCGATGATTCCCGCTCCGAGGATGACGACAGTGGCCGGTGGAATTCCCGAAATTCCACCAAGCATCACTCCCTGTCCTTCGCTGCCATTCTCCAGATGGTGTGCGGCGATCTGAACGGAAAGGGACCCGGTAATCTCATGCATCATTCGAACGATAGGAAATTCATGGTCTTCGCTTCGAATAAACTCATAAGCGATGGCTGATATTCCCTTCTCCATCAATTTTCGAATACGGCTTTCGGTCATGTTTCCAAGATGCAGGGCCGACAACAGAATCTGGCCGGGATTCATGATGGCGATCTCCTTTTCGTCCGGTGGAGCGACCTTTAAAATGAATTCCGATTTTTTGTAGAGTTGTTCGGCACTGTACACCAGTTCTGCACCCGCTTCGGTATATTCGCTGTCTTCGAACCTCGCATCCAGCCCCGCGCCTTTTTCGAAATAGACTTCGTGGTTGTTTGCTCTCAGTATTGAGACCCCACCCGGTGTAAGTGAGAGGCGCATTTCATCGGGGGAGATCTCTTTCGGCAGCCCGATTTTCAGCGAAACAGCCGCATCGGACTTCATGAGTCGTTTTTCGAGAGTTTTGATCCCGATCTGTTCGGTATCGAGCGGATTCAGATCCATCGGCAGAAGGTCATACCCGGTGGGCAAATTAGTGTTGTAGGTCGTATCATACCGGTTCAATCCGCTACCATCCAGATATGGCTGGCAGCGGCACAAGTTGAATACAATCTAATGAAAACTGCAGGGAAGACAAGACGCTTTTCCCGGCAGAGGCTCGTATGGAGCACATCAGACCGAAAAAGAGCCTGGGGCAACATTTTCTTAATGATCCTTCAGTAACCAGGAGGATAGCTGAAGCCGTACCGGCAGAACCGGGAGATACGGTACTGGAGGTTGGCCCGGGCACCGGAGTTCTTACAGCTGAATTGATTCATAAATACAGTCGTTTCAGGGCGGTAGAGATCGATCGACGTGCGGTTTCCCTGCTCAGGGAGAAGTTTCCGGGTATCGATTTGATTCAGGGGGATATTCTGGAGCTCAATGCAGATGAGCTGCTGCTGGGATTTGAGCGGGGAGAGAGAGCGCATGTGGTTGGGAATCTTCCCTATTATATTACAAGCCAGATACTTTTCGCTCTGCTCTCTATGAGAGACCGCCTGAAGAGCGCCGTGGTCATGATGCAGAAAGAAGTTGCGGAGCGAATCGTAGCGGATCACGGTTCCAGAACCTATGGTATACTTTCGGTACAACTGCAACTCATGAGCCGGCCGGAAATTCTTTTTGATGTGCCTCCAGGTGCTTTTATACCCCCTCCCGCTGTGACAAGTAGTGTCGTTCGCCTCTTTTTCGACAGACCATCCCTAAACTGTTCAGACGATAATTTGAAACGTGTGGTACGCACCGCGTTTCAGCAGAGGCGCAAAAAACTGAGTAATGCCCTGAAACCTCTTGGCGACTTACCAAACCTGCCGGAGTTTAATTTTCATGACAGGCCGGAGGCTTGGCCCCCCCGAATGTATGAAAAGTTGACAGCACGCCTGGAACAACTTGGCACCCTTCACTGAAAAAACGACCACGAAAGGTAGATTAAGGATTCAAAAAACAGGGGCAGGGGTATAATCTGATCTTTTGGGAGTTTTGGTATGGTACTTGCACATAGAGTACCGAAAGTGGCCGGCCAGCTTGTGGACAATATTGAGAATCACAAGAAAGGCCAGCTGCCAATGAGTTTGCCGATTGCGGCAACGCAGGTTTTGGCACCAATATCTTAAACTGAAACGAGAAACAAGCAAGGAGTCATCCAATGGCAAAGATCAAACCTCTGAGTGATCGTGTTCTGGTTCGTCCGGATCCGGCTGAAGAGAAAACAGAATCCGGAATTATTATACCCGACACGGCAAAAGAGAAACCTCAACGCGGATCTGTTGTGGCTGCCGGCCCTGGAAAAGTGGAGAACGGAACCAAAGTGGAAATGTCCGTGAAAGCCGGCGACCAGATTCTCTATGGAAAGTATTCCGGTACCGAAATCACTCTGGACGGAGAAGAGTACCTGATCATGAGGGAAGCCGATATCCTCGGCATTGTAGGCTAACCCGTTATCGAAGAAAAACTGAATGAACCTGAATCTAACCAACAGACAAGATTATGTCAGCTAAACTGATACATTATAATTCTGAAGCAAGGGATGCACTGAAGCGTGGCGTAGACAAACTGGCGAACGCTGTGAAAGTAACCCTGGGCCCTCGTGGCCGCAATGTGGTCATCGAAAAGTCGTTCGGTGCACCTGTCGTCACAAAAGATGGTGTGACTGTAGCCAAGGAGATTGAACTGGCCGATAAAGTGGAGAACATGGGCGCACAGATGGTGCGTGAGGTGGCTTCCAGAACGGCCGACAACGCCGGAGATGGTACCACCACGGCTACCGTCCTTGCGCAGTCGATCATAGGCACAGGATTGAAAAACGTTACAGCGGGTGCCAACCCGATGGATCTGAAGCGCGGAATCGACCAGGCGGTCAAGTCTGTGGTGTCCGAATTGCGGAAGATCAGCAAAAGCGTACAGGACAACCCTGAAAGCATTAAGCAGGTAGCCACTATCTCTTCCAATGGAGACAAGGAGATCGGGGGCAACATCGCTTCCGCTTTCGAAAAAGTAGGCAAGGATGGTGTTATTACCGTTGAGGAAGCGAAAAGCACCGAGACCTATCTGGATACTGTAGAGGGAATGCAGTTCGATCGCGGATATCTTTCGCCCTACTTTGTGACCGACAGCGAGAAGATGACCGCAGAGCTGGAAGAGCCCTACATCCTGATCTTCGACAAGAAGATCTCTAACATGAAGGATCTGCTACCTGTCCTGGAGAAAGTGATTCAAACCGGCAGGCCACTGCTGATTATCGCCGAAGATGTGGAGGGCGAAGCGCTGGCCACTCTGGTGGTAAACAAGCTTCGTGGCTCTCTGAAGATTGCCGCAGTGAAAGCTCCGGGATTCGGAGATCGTCGTAAAGCGATGCTCGAAGATATCGCCATTCTTACTGGTGGAACCGTCATCAGCGAAGAGCGCGGTTATAAGCTGGAGAACGCGACACTCGACTTCCTTGGACAATCCGACAGCATCTCAATCGACAAGGACAACACTACGGTTGTAGGTGGAAAAGGCAAGGATAGTGATATCAAAGCCCGGATCAATCAGATCAAATCACAGATCGAAAATACAACATCGGACTACGACCGCGAGAAGCTCCAGGAGCGTCTGGCGAAGTTGAGTGGTGGTGTGGCAGTGATCTATGTAGGAGCTGCATCCGAGGTAGAGATGAAAGAGAAGAAAGCGCGGGTTGAAGATGCACTGCACGCTACTCGTGCCGCTGTTGAAGAGGGAATCATACCCGGTGGGGGAGTAGCATTCCTTCGTGCACTCAAGGGCCTTGACTCTCTTAAGAGTGACAACCCTGACGAGCAGGTTGGCTACGAAATCGTTCGCCGCGCACTTCAGGCACCACTGAGAGCCATTTCGAACAATGCAGGGGTGGAAGGCTCAATCGTGGTACAGAAAGTACTGGCCGGCAAGGATGCCTATGGCTACAACGCGCAGACCGAAACCTATGAGGATCTGATCAAGGCCGGAGTCATCGATCCGACCAAAGTGGCCAGAACCGCTCTGGAGAACGCTGCATCCGTTGCTTCGCTTCTGTTGACCACCGAAGCGGTGATCTCGGAGAAACCCTCCAAAGATGGCGACGATAACGGTGGTGGTGCACCCGGCGGAATGCCTGGAGGAATGGGTGGAATGGGAGGCATGGGCGGAATGGACTTCTGACCCCTCTCTGAATCTCTATTCAGACGTAATGAAAAACCCCGTGCTCCTTTCGGAACACGGGGTTTTTTTATGCAGATCTTCTGTTTGGCTCTTCCGTCCAGTGGGATCTCGGGTACTTCCATTCACTCTTGTTCCCTGTCCGATTTTGGGGGCTCAGGGAGTTCGGAATCCTCTTTCGGAAACTTGATGGAGATCAGAACAGAAATGGAGAGCGTACCCAGAATAAAGAGCATGGAGACGAGAGTGGGAATATGATAGAACCCTTCGATCATCATCTTTACTCCCACATAGACCAGAATCAAAGAGAGGCCGTAGTGCAGATAGTGAAAGAGCCTCATCAGTCCGGCCAGAGCGAAATAGAGAGCCCTGAGGCCGAGGATCGCAAAGGCGTTGGCGCTGTAAATAATAAACGGATCACGTGTTATCGCCATGATTGCAGGTATGGAGTCGACGGCAAAGACGACATCGGTCGATTCGATGACGACAAGAACTACAAACATGGGTGTTGCGACCAGCCGGCCACGGATTCTGATGAAGAATTTCTCTCCATGATATTGCTTTGTAACCGGTATGAATCGTTTTACCAGCTTGAGTGCCGGGTTTTGGTCGGGGCTAACTTTCCTCTCCTTCTGTATGCCCATTTTGATGCCGGTGAAGACCAGAAACGCACCGAATACATAGATGACCCAGTGAAACTGGTTAATGAGTGCTACGCCCAGAAAAATAAAGATCAGCCGGAATACAAGAGCCCCCAAAATACCCCAGAAAAGGACTTTATGCTGATACCTTGATTCAACCCCAAACCAGGAGAAGATGAGCAGAAAGACAAAGATGTTGTCTATACTCAGAGACTTCTCGATCAGATATCCAGTAAAGTAGTCAAGTGACGTCTTGGGATCAGCAAAGAAGTAGAGGCCAAATCCGAATATGATGGCAAGGGTAATCCAGACCGCGGTCCAGATGAGGCTCTCCTTTATGGTGATCTCATGAGGTTTTCGGTTGAAAACCAGGAGATCTACCATCAACATGATCAGGATAAAGAGATTGAACAGTAACCAGACAGTCAGGGTAGTTTCCAAAGCGGTGCAGTTTTAATATTATTTTTTCTACTCAAGTATAATACGTTCTTCCGTCTGTGTAAGTTCGGGAGGTATTGAACTCATGATACCTTCATGAAGCGCCTGAATCCATTTTTTTTTCAGATGTTTTCGGCTCCAGACGAGTCGAACCTTGCGACTGGGAACCGGGCCGCTGAACGGTTTGATGTGTGCACCCCGTGAACCGTACTTGTCCATGTCAGCGGCGAGAACAGGTAGCAGAGTCATGCCGAAATCCTGTTCTACCAGACGCTTCAACGTCTCAAGATTGCCACTTTCGAAGTGAATGGATCTCCCTTTCTTCCGGTTGGTCTGCTTACAGAGTCTCACTGCCTGATCCCGGAAACAGTGCCCCTCGTTCAGCAGCCAGATATTTTGTGTCTCCAGATCTTCGATTTCAAGCCTCTTTTTACCAGCCAACGAATGGTTTGAGGAGAGATAGGCGACCATTGGTTCCACATAGAGGTCCTCGGTAAAGATGTGCCCCTGATCTACAGGCGTTGCGATGATTCCTGCGTCAAGCCTGTCTGTGACCAGAGCATCGACCAGCTCTTCTGTCTGCATCTCCTCTATTATGAGTTGGGCTTCAGGCCATGTCTGAACAAAACGCCGGAGAAAGAGGGGAACGAGATAGGGTGCAATGGTTGGTAGTATTCCGATACGGAACGGCCCTCTGAGTGAATCATCTGCCTGACCTGCCAGGTCCTCAATCGTTTTTGCCTCCTTTAGTACAGTGCGAGCCTGACTTATTATCTCTTTGCCAACCGCAGTGGGAACCACCGGAGATTTGCTGCGGTCGAATATTGTGACACCCAGTTGCTCTTCCAGTTTTTGGATCTGCATGCTCAGAGTTGGTTGTGTCACATAGATCTTTTCGGCGGCTGTAGCGAAATGCCGGTGTGTATCAACTGCGACAATATAGCTGAGCTGAGTGAGTGTCATTCTGCGGTTTACATTTTAACTCGATTGTCTGAAATTACACCCGGCCATGGCAGTTGCCGGGACGGAAAAAATATAAGCAGATTTTGGATGAATCGGAGAATAGCTAATGCTCTCGAGAAAATGGAGTAGCCATATGTACAGTCAACTGGTTCAGAAACAGATTCTTCTTACCGGGCGTGTACAAGGAGTCGGTTTTCGATACTATACTCAAACCCAGGCACGTAAACTGGGATTGAGAGGCTGGGTAAGAAACCGCAGCGACGGGCGTGTTGAGGTCGTTGTACAGGGGCCGCAAGAGACACTGGACAAATTTCTTGAGCAGCTGGAGCGGGGGCCAGCGGCTGCCAGTGTTACAGATCTGGAGATTGTGGATCAGAGCGACCGTCCCGGAGAATTTCTTACCTTCGATGTAGAACCGACTCTTTGAGCACTCCATGGATTCTCTGAGATCAACATGAGAAACAGACCGCCTACATGTACCTGATATTTGATACGGAGACCACCGGGCTCCCCCGGAACTTTTCTGCCCCACTTGACGATTTTGACAACTGGCCCCGCTGTGTTCAGCTTGCCTGGCAGGTACGAAGTGCAGAAGGGGCTCTGCTCTCTTCAGGCGACTTCATTATTCGGCCCGACGGCTTTACCATTCCTTTCAATGCAGAGAAAGTGCATGGAATTTCTACCGAAAAGGCCAGACGCGATGGTGTCCCTCTTGCCACTGCCATAGAGGCATTCGAAAAAGATCTACAGGAATCGCGCTATGTAATTGGTCATAATCTCGATTTTGATCTCAATATAATGGGGTCAGAGTACCTACGTGCGGGCCGGAGCAACCCGTTTGAGGAGAAGCTGAAGATCGATACGATTACCGACTCAACAGACTACTGTAAAATTCCCGGTGGTCGAGGCAAATACAAGTGGCCTACCCTGGACGAATTGCACCGGAAACTGTTTCAGACCGGTTTTGAAGCTGCACACAATGCAGCAGCAGATGTAGATGCCACTGCACGCTGTTTTCTCGAGCTGGTTCGGCTGCAGGTGATCCGACCTGCACAGATGGCAGATCATGTCGATTCCGGCACCCCGATCCATGAAAGGGTAGACCCCGAGCACTATATGGATGAGATCCGCCGGCTTCGCCTAAAGGATCCGGTCCGGGAGAAGAGAGAGAAAAAAGATGAGATCGACTTGCCGCCGGAGGCTGTCAGCGCCCCGCTTCCCGATTCAACATTTGTTCATCTGCACTGCCACTCCCGGTATTCCGTTCTTCAGGGAACCGCAAGTGTGAAAGATCTGGTCCGAAAGGCAAAAGAGGATGGAATGCCGGCTGTTGCGCTTACCGATCCCGGCAACATGTATGGAGTATTCAAGTTTGTACAGGCTGCTCATGAGGAGGGTATCAAGCCCATCGTAGGGTGTGAGTGCTACTTTGTGGAGGATCGTCACCAGAAAAAATTTACACGAGAGAATCGGGACAGGCGGTATCGGCAAATCTTCCTTGCAAAGAATATGGAAGGGTACCGGAACCTTTCGGAGCTCTGCTCAATCGGTTTTACAGAGGGCTATTACTACAAATATCCACGGATCGACCGCGAGCTGGTCGAACGGTATCGTGAGGGTCTGGTTGTCACAACCGGATCATTGGGTGGAGAGGTTCCGGATCTCATTCTGAATCACGGAGAGGAGCAGGCGGAAGAGGCTTTCTGCTGGTGGCACAACCTCTTTGGGGACGATCTGTATGTCGAGTTGAACCGGCACGGGCTGGAAGAGGAGGAGAGGGTCAATGAGATATTGTTACGATTTGCGGAGAAATATGGTGTAAAGCCAATTGTTGCAAATGACGTCTTCTATCTGGACAAGCAGGATGCAGAAGCTCATGATGCGCTTCTCTGCATAGATAACGGGGAGTTGATCTCTACTCCTGTCGGGCGGGGAAGGGAAATGAGGTTCGGGTTCCCCAATTCCGAGTTCTATTTCAAAACACAGGAGGAGATGAAGCGCCTTTTTGCTGATCGTCCGGATGCGATTCGCAACACGATGGAGATTGTGGAGAAGGTGGAACCCATTGAACTGGAACGGGATGTGATACTCCCCAACTTCAAGCTCCCGGAGCCGTTCGAAAATGAGGACGAATACCTTGCACACCTGACCCTGGAGGGAGCCAGGGAGCGGTATGGTAAGCTCACGGAGGAGGTCAGAGGCCGTATCGATCATGAACTGAAGACCATTGGCGAAATGGGATTCTCCGGTTACTTCCTGATCGTGCAGGATTTTATAGCTGCGGCCAGAAAGATGGAAGTCTATGTAGGTCCGGGCCGGGGATCGGCTGCCGGATCTGTGGTCGCATACTGTACTGGTATTACAAATATAGACCCCCTCCGTTATGACCTTCTGTTTGAGCGTTTTCTGAATCCGGAACGGGTATCCATGCCCGATATCGATATCGACTTTGATGACGACGGACGCCAGAAAGTGATCGACTACGTGGTAGAGAAGTATGGAAAGTCGCAGGTAGCACACATTATCACCTTTGGGACCATGGCCGCCCGCTCTTCGGTACGGGATGTGGCCCGGGTGCTGGATCTGCCTCTCCGGGAAGCGGACCGGTTGGCAAAGCTGGTTCCCGAAACCATTGGAATCTCTCTTGAAGAGGCATTCAACAGCGTAAAAGAGCTCCGTGAGATACGCGAGGGAGACTCTCTGGAGGGCCGTACACTCCGGATGGCGGAGATTCTGGAGGGATCGGTACGCAACACCGGGATTCATGCAGCCGGAGTGATCATCGCTCCCGACAACCTGACCAAATATATTCCCGTCTGTACCTCCCGAGACTCCGAGCTTTTTGTGACGCAGTACGATGGCAAGGTGATCGAACAGGCCGGGATGCTGAAGATGGACTTCCTGGGCCTTAAGACCCTCTCCATACTTAAGACGGTCATTGAGATGGTGAGGGAAAATCACAGTAAGCTGTATCATCTGGATGATATCCCGCTTGACGACCCCCGGACATACGAACTCTGCCAAAAAGGAAATACGATCGGTACATTTCAGTTCGAATCGGACGGAATGCGTAAGTATCTAAGGCAATTGAAGCCTACCGGAATTGATGATCTGATTGCTATGAATGCCCTCTACCGTCCGGGGCCGATGCAGTTCATACCAGACTATATACGTCGAAAACAGGGCGAAGAGCGGGTCGAACACCCGCACGAAGATCTCAAAGAGATATTGGAGCCCACCTACGGAATTATGATCTATCAGGAGCAGATCATGATGGTCGCTCAAAAAATGGGTGGTTACTCGCTGGGTGAAGCAGACGTTTTGCGCAGGATCATGGGCAAGAAGAAACCGGAACTTCTTCCACCGGAGGAAGAGAAGTTTATGCGACAGGCTGTGGAGCTGGGGTACGATCGTAAAACGGCCAAAGAGGTATTCGATAAAATGGCTCTTTTTGCCGGGTATGGTTTCAATAAATCCCATTCGGCCGCCTACTCGGTTGTAGCCTGTCACACCATGTACTTCAAGGCGAACTACCCGGCCGAATATATGGCAGCGGTTCTGAGTCATAACATGAGTGACATTAAGAAGGTCTCCTACTTTATTGAGGAGTGCCAGCGGATGGGCTTGTCTGTTGAGCCGCCCGATATCAACTCTGCCAGGGGGCGGTTTACTGCGGATGGCGAGAGAATTCGGTACGGAATGTCGGCCATCAAAGGGGTCGGGTCGGTTGCAATCGATCAGATTGTGGAGGAGAGGGAGAAGGGTGGCGCTTTCAGCTCTGTTTTCGATTTTGCCTCCAGAATTGACACTCGTGTTTGCAACCGAAGGACTATTGAGAGCCTTGTTCAGGCGGGTGCCTTCGACGTCTTGCATCAGAACCGTGCACAACTTCTCGAAAGTATAGAGGATATTCTGAGCTATGCAGCCCGAAAACAGGAAGAGTCGAGGCTGAATCAGGTCAGTCTCTTCGGTGAAACCCCTGAAGGGGGGGGAGCCGGGGACGAGCCCCGATTACGGGAAAAAGTGCCGTGGAGTACGATTGAACGATTGAACCGGGAGAGAGAACTGATCGGCTTCTATCTGAGCGGACACCCTCTGGATAGATACAGAGAAGATATCCGACTCTTTGCAAGTCATTCGATGGCACCAGACGTGCTTTTAAACCTGCCAAGCCGCTCCAATGTGAGAGTTATTGGCATCATTACAGCGGTACGAACCCTCACTGATCGAAAAAACCGGCCCTTTGCATTTGTTCAGTTGGAAGATCTTGATGGCAGTGTGGAGGCAATTACATTTAACGATGTGTATGATTCGCATCTCGGTATGATCAGCACCGATACCATCGTAATGATGGAGGGACAAGTGGATACCAGAGATGGAAAACCGAAGATCATTGCAAAGAGACTGGAGAGGGTCGAGAGTTTGCGGGAAAAATATCAGGAGAAGCTGGAACTTATGATTCGCTTTCAAACGGGTGAGCTCTCCAGAGACGACCTTCAGGAAGTAGCCACGCTTTTCAGCCTTCACAAGGGAAATACTCCCGTTAAGTTCCAGATCTGGAGCGGGGAGGGCCAGAGGCCCCTCTCTATGAATGTTCGGAAATTTGTGGTAGAGCCCAGCCACGAACTTTTGACAAGTCTGAGAGATCTCATTGGTAAAGAAGCGGTTTCACTGGTAAGAAATGGATCTTCCACTTCGTCTGAATTACAGTAACAATCGCAGTAGATGATTGAAATGATCACTCCGGGCAATCGGAACCATAGGGAAAAATGATATGCATCCCACCTGGAAAAAGTGGAAATTAAAGATGGTTACCCATTCAGGAGAGGGTGTTCAAGCCCGCCCTGAAGTGAGTGGCCTGTGAACCGAAACTCCATACAGGCATACCATGTCAAAACCGATAGAACTTACAGACAGTAACTTTGCAGAAGAGGTAGAAAATAACGACTCCCCTGTACTGGTCGATTTCTGGGCCGAATGGTGCGGGCCGTGCCGTATGGTTGGGCCGGTTGTGGATGAACTGGCGGGTGAGTACGAAGGAAAAGCCAAAATCGGCAAAGTGAATGTCGATAACAATCCGCAGATTTCCGTCAAGTATGGGATCAGGAGTATTCCTGCCCTGTTGATATTCAAGGATGGAGAAGTGGTGGATCAGATCATTGGCGCTGTACCCAAAAATCAGATCAAAAAGCAGCTGGACGCTCAGCTTGCCTGAAAAAAACGGATCGGGAGAGAGTGGTCAGAACCGAAAAGATCTGCCTGCCTACCGATTGAATTCCAGGATAACCTGACGACCATCCTGGCCATAATGTACATTGTCGGCAAACTCCTCCATAAAGAGAAGGCCTCTTCCGCCTGTTTTCAGGATATTCTCATCTGTAAGCGGGTCTGGCACATCGTTGGCCTGGAATCCGTCTCCTTCGTCCAGGACCGAGGCAGTGATCTTTGTATCGGTGATTTCGATAGCTACATAGACTCGTTTGGATAGGTCTTCCCGATTGCCGTGTACGATTGCATTGGTCACAGCTTCGCTGAGAGCAAGGGTGAGCCGATCTTTCATCTCACTCTTCATTGAGAGTTGTCCATCGAGTTCCTCTATGAGGGCAGGTATCTTCTCCGCCTCAGAAAAGACCGACTGGAGTTCGTAAGAGTAGGTGTGTGCCATAGAGAGGGGATTCACTCCGGTCAATTACGGTAACACTTGCTGAAAAATAGAAGCTTTTTGCCTATCTATGAAATCTACTTTAGCCCTTTCCCGTTTCCCTCTGTACACAGGTTGAATTTTAGGAAAAAATAGAACATACTTGGAGGCATCTGTACTATTGCGGGCTATGGGCGCAGAGAAGAAGGAATCGCATAACCCGCAACTCACAAAGTCTCCAGAATGAGTATAACTTCTCATGGACCGGGCCGTACTTGTATTAAATCAGGATTATCAGCCTTTGAGTGTCTGCTCGGTGCAGCGCTCCCTGAAACTGCTATTTCTTGGAAAAGCAGAGCTACTGCATGACGATCCGGAACGCTCTATACGCACTATTCGCAGGAGCTACACATACCCTTCGGTGATTCGGCTTCGGCGATATATTCGAATTCCGTATAATCGGATTGTTCTCTCCAGGAGAAATATAATGAGGCGTGATTCGCATCAGTGCCAATATTGCGGTATTGGTTCAAATCTTACACTGGATCATGTTATGCCCCGGAGCCGCGGCGGGCGCGACAGCTGGGAGAACCTGGTGACTGCTTGCACCGGTTGCAACGTACGAAAGGGGAACCGTACACCGGATGAGGCGTCGATGCCGCTCCGAAGACCACCATTTCGTCCGGTTCATATCACCTTCTTTCGTGATATTCTGGGTGGAGTTGAGGATCACTGGAAACCCTATCTCTACATGTAACAACCGGTCGGTTTCGGCCGTTATCCATGTCATAATTCGGAATACCGATTCCGGAACATAACCCTTATTTTAGGTTGTTGAACCGGAAAACAGAGTAACAGAGAGCAAATGAACAAAAAAGGCCGGGTACTTGTAGCTATGAGCGGTGGAGTCGACTCCTCCGTTGCAGCCGTCATGTTGCATGAGCAGGGCTATGAGGTCATCGGGATTACGATGAAGACCTGGGATTATCACCGAAGTGGTGGGCATTCAGGTAAAGAGACTGGGTGTTGCACGGTTGAGTCGATGAATGATGCCCGTCAAATTGCTGTAAGGCATGGTTTTCGTCACTTCATCGTTGATATCAGAGAGGAGTTTGGAGACTGGGTGATCGACCGTTTTATAGAGGACTATACCAGTGGACGTACACCCAATCCCTGTGTATTGTGCAATACCCATATCAAATGGGCGGCACTTCTGAAACGGGCCGACAGCCTGGGGTGTGACCATATCGCCACCGGTCACTATGCCAATGTTCGCGAAGAGGATGGCCGATTTGTGATTTCAAAAGGCATGGATCACACAAAGGATCAATCCTACGCACTGTGGGGGGTTCGACAGGAGCATCTTGCCCGTACCATTTTTCCTTTGGGGAGCTACAGAAAGACTGAAATCCGCAGGTTTGCTGCGGAGTACGGGCTATTAAATGTGGCCAATAAACCGGACTCCTATGAGATCTGTTTTATTCCGGATAACGATTATCACCGATTTCTGAAAGACCGTGTGGACGGTCTGGAAGAGGAGGTGGAAGGGGGGCTCTTTGTAGACCGGACCGGGAATGTCGTTGGCCGCCACAAGGGGTATCCGTTCTATACCATCGGCCAGCGCCGTGGGCTGAACCTGCCTATGGGTTATCCGGTGTATGTGACCGATATCGATGCCGAAAAAAATGTGATCACAGTGGGCAGAAAGGAAGAGCTTATAAAAACCACCTGCCTCGCGGGCGAGGTGAACATGGTGAAGGTAGACCATATTCCGGAGGAAGGGATGGATATAACAGGAAAGATACGCTACAACGATTCAGGGGCCCCCGGCCGGGTTCGGCCTGCCGAAGATGGTGGTATCGAAGTTCATTTTCCCGCAGGAAGGGAGGCTATCGCTCCGGGCCAGGCTGTTGTCTGTTACAATGGCGACGATGTAGTGGCCGGTGGCTGGATTCGAAAGGTGAATGTGGAGTTCGATGAACCTGTCGATACGCAAGCGGCACCGGCGGGAGAAAACGATTAACATGTAGTGATGCATTTCTGGCCTGGTAACTTAAATAAACCAACCATGAAACAAATACTTCCAACTCTGTTGCTCCCGGTACTGCTGGTTCTCGTACTGCCCATGAACGCAACGGCCCAGTTTGAGGGAGAGATCCTTTTTCGAGGCTACGAAACGGACTCCCCCTCTATGACCGGCCGGCACCTGACAATGACCACTACACGAGAACGAATGAAGCTGGAGGGGGATAATGCCTATTCGCTACTACCCGGCCTGCGTGCCACGGCTCTCCTTGTCCGTCACGATAACAACGACTTTATCTTTACCACCGGGCCTAACGAAGCGTTTCAGGTAACCAGCGAGGATCTGGAGGGGATGGCAGGTATGATTCGTAGGGTTAGAGGTAACACCGGTTCCGGTGCGAATACGTTCGACTGGGAGAACCGGCTCGAGTCTACTGGTCAGAAGCGGACAATACACGGCTATAGCGCCGAACTACTCCGGATCGATCAGGGAGATGACAAGTGGATAGATATCTGGTTGACAGAAGAGATCAGGATTCATTGGGGGCTCCTACAGGAAACCTGGAATAATTCATCGCTTTTGCTGGCTGATCCTGACCTGCCGATAGAACTGTTTATGAATCGCCGAAGTTTCCCTCTGTTGATCGAATATGTGGTAAATGGCGATCCGGCTACCGTTATTGAAGTATCCCGTGTGGAAGAGCGAGAGATACCGCATGGGGAGCTGGAGATTGAAGAAGGGGTACAAATGCTTGGAATAACCGACTTGATGCTTCGGATGATGAGAGAGCGATGAACCTGTTGAGAGGAAAATTTTGGAGCTGTTCACTTCCCGTTTTACTGATTTTTGGGGTTGTTCTGTCCTGCACTCCGCGCATTGCAGTACCGGAACCTGAGGTTCGGGAGGAGATGGATAGCGATGTTGAAGAGTGGCACGGCGGAAATTCAGAGATACGGATTGCAACACTTGAGGGTGCTTTTACACTCGGAGTGCCCGAAAGTTCCCTCGGGAACCTGACAGCTGATGCACTCCGTTTCAGAGCGGCACACGAATTGCACAGATTTGTGCATTTGGGATTTATTCCGGGGGAAGGTCTGAATGGCGAACTGGAAGAGGGGATTCTGACCACATCAGACATGTACAGGCTGGTACCGGACGAGCAGAGTCTGGTTATTCTGGAATTGGGTGGCAATCAGATCCTCCGTTTGGCCGACGAGATCGCCAGGAGAGGGGGAGCACCTGTCAGTGGCCTTCGTATGGGTATTCGAAACGGATATGCGGCCGGTGTATTGGTGAATTCAGAGGTCGTAGATAGCAACAGAACCTATCTGCTGGCGACCACAACGGCAGCACTGGAGATCGGCAGCTCCTTCCGATGGCTCAGGGATGCGGAAGCGAGAGTGGATGTACCGATCTGCTTGCGGGAGCTTCTTGCTGATCATTTCAGGAATACAAGCAGTGTCCAGCCACTGCTGGACGGACGAATACGACAACTCTGAAATCGAAAAAAGGGGATATCATGGCCTGGATCGAAATGCTGCATGCCAACAAGTGGAGAGTGGCGGTAGCCACACTTCGATTTGCTTACTACTGTACTGGAATTCTCACCTTTTTCATGTTCATTCTCCCAATTTACAGCTGGTTTATCTATCTGCGCCCACACTTTGGATATCTATTGACCGGCCCCGAGAGCGTCTACGTGGCTGCTGTTTCGATATTCTATGGAGTCTCCTGTTTTGTGGCCACAGCTGTATTGATCGTACTTCACGGGTTGGGTGAAAAACTCCTGTTGAACCGGGAACCGGAGGGCAGTGATGGGTAGGGACCCGGAAGTAGCTGCATACATTGAAACCCTGAAAAAAAGCCCGTCCGAATACCTGTTTAACCCCTGGTTTCAGACAGATCCGGAGAACGACAGAATTAAGGAGGCCCCGGAAGTGCGCCGCCGGCAGCTTCAGGCCTATCTGAGTGAGAGGAGAGGTAAGGCTCGCATTCTTCTGATTGCAGAAGCTTTGGGGTATCAGGGAGGGCATTTTACGGGTATTGCCATGACTTCGGAGCGAATTCTTCTCGGCCATCAGAGAGAGAAGTACGGTGTGGGGCCGGACTCGGTCTTCAGGTCGGTAACACCGGAACGTACCAGCCGGCACAGCGTGAACCGGCTTGGAATGAGTGAGCCGACGGCAACCATCGTCTGGGGCGCTCTTGCAGACCTGGGCATTGACCCTTACCGGGTTGTGCTTTGGAATGCAGTACCCTGGCACCCCTGGAGAACCGGCAATGGGCGGTTAAGTAACCGGACGCCGAACCGTAAAGAGATGGAAGCGGGTTTGGGAAAATTGAGAGAATTTCTGACTCTCTTTCCAGAAGCACAGCCTGTTGCAGTAGGCCGAAAGTGCCAGCAGAGTCTAAGTTTACTCGGTATGGATCCGCTTCATGTACGTCACCCTGCCAATGGGGGGGCTCCTGCCTTTCGGAACCAGCTAAAGCAGTGGTTCGGATAGAACAGAATTCTACTCTTCGTCAAAACTGCCTTTGTCCGGCGCAGTAGATTGAGTCTGTGTCATTAGTGAAAGGTAGGTCTCCAGATAGAGCAGTTTTTCATTTGCAGGCATCGGCAGGCTCCTGATCATCTCCGGTATACCTGCTCTTCCCGGTACGTAAACGGATTTATCACTCTGTTGAAGGTCATTGGTGTCGGATGCAGATGAATCGTCAAGCAGGCTCTCACCTTTCAGGACATATAGCAGCTCGGCGCCACCCAGATTCCTGATGATCTCATCATACGGAATACTGTTTCGTGCCTTACGGCTGCGAAGAGTGGAAGCATTCATTCCCAGAAAATCGGCAATCTCCTCCAGATTCCTCAGCTTCTCCAACTGCTTGAGTCGTTTCAATACGGATGTAGCGTCTAAGCTCATAGCAATTTTTGTGTTGCGAAAGGTTTACTTTCTGTTTCGAACACAATAAAAGTGTATCTGCTATGAGATAATAGTTAGAAAAATTTTATGAAAAGGTTATAATGTTTCTTTAGCCTGTGCTTTGCATTGCGGCTGCTACGCTATTGATGCTCAAAAACAGGGCGTGGCGCATTTTCTCCTGCTCCTCCTCACTTTTGGCCTGGTCCCGCCTCTCAAGCAGCTCTGCCTGCAGGAGGTTCAAAGGAAATGTAAAGTGGTTTCGAAAATGGATCGAGTCCAGGATCACCTTTCGGTTCTCCAGTATCTCCTTCTGCTCTGTGATTGCGAGAATGGCCGATGAAGCCATCTCAAATTCTTTTACGATCCGGTCTGCAAAAGTTCGTGTCGAACTCCGCTTCGCATAGAGTTCAGAGGTGCGGATATCCGTACGAGCAAGCTCCCGTTGCGCATTGTCCAGTATAGAGCGGAAGAAAATGGTGCTTTGATACCACTCCTTGCAGCGCTTCAGTCCTTCAGGGTCACTCTCCAGAACGGTTTTCAGGGCAGTCCCGATACCGTACCAGCCCGGAACATTATAACGAACCTGAGTCCATGCGAAGACCCAGGGGATGGCACGGAGATTGTCGAACTCTAGTGATCCTGCCCCGCCTCTTGATACCGGTCTGGAAGCGATGGGCAGGTTACCAATGTGTTCAACCGGTGTAATACCGCTGAACCAGGGCCAAAAATCGGGGTCATCAATCAACTCCCTGTAACTCGTCATGGAGCGGACAGCCAGGGCCTCCATCGTTTCGTAAAAATGCGAATCCTCTGGTTGGTTTACTTCATTGGAATCGGCTGTGATTCGCAATACCGCAGAGACTATTTGTTCCAGATGCCGACGGGTGATGCCGGGAAGAGAGTAACGAAACGATATGATCTCTCCCTGTTCAGTAAACCGGATACGCCCGTTGTTACTTATGGGCGGAAGGCCCAGAATCGCCTTGTTGGATCGTCCGCCACCCCTCCCCACTGTGCCACCTCTGCCATGAAAGAGGCGGAAGTCGATATTGTGCTTGCGCAACACACTTCCCAGCTTCTCCTGAGCTTTGTGCAGAGCCCAGTTTGCCATCCAGTAACCGCCATCCTTGTTACTGTCCGAATAACCGAGCATGATCTCCTGAAACCGATTCCGGGCATCCAGCTGTTTAAGATAAAGTTCGTCCTCGAAGAGGGAGTTCATGAGCCCGGCGCTACGTTCAAGATCTTCAATGGTTTCGAAGAGAGGAACGATGTCTACATCGCTTTTTGCGCCTTTGCTATCCATACGCCAGAGCCCTGCCTCTTTGCTCAGCAACATCACCTCCAGCAGATCACTGATGCCGTGAGTCATACTTATAATGTAGATCCCGGCTGCATCGGGGTCCATCCGCTTCACTTCCCGCAGCAGATGGAATACACCAAGTACACGGTCTGTATCCGGAGAGACCTTCCGATCTACCGGGAGCAGCGGCCGAGGGTTCTCAAGTTCCTGACGGAGTACATCCATTTTCTCCTCTTCGGAGAGTTTCGTGTAGTCTTTGAGTACACCGGCATGACGAAAAAGCTCCTCTACGGCCTTCCCGTGAAGTTCACTGTGTTGTCTGATATCCATTGCAGCCAGGTGGAACCCGAATGTCTTTGCACGAATCAATGTGTGGCTGAAGCGCCCCTCTTCGGCAACCTCAGAAAGGCCACACTGCCGCAGTGTATCACGAATCAGTTCCAGATCTTCTACAAAATCTTCTGCCTTGTACGTTTCGGCATTCCGAATCAGTTCACCTGGTTCCAGATCCAGGCTGTTCAGAAGCTCTCTCAAACGGTGCATGATGTGTGTAATCTTGCGGCGAAACGGTTCGTTACGATAGCGTCTTCGATATCGATCCGAAAGAGGCACCTCCTTTTCATCCTTTCGCAGCGAGTTGTAAAAAGCGTCCGGTACAGGTTGCAGGTTTTTGGATACACTCAGATATCGACGCAGTTCATCGAGTTCTTCCAGGTAAAGATTGAGTACGGTTCTTCTCTGTTCAATCAGGGTGTTCCAGGTCACCTCTTTTGTCACATTCGGATTGCCGTCCCGATCGCTTCCGATCCACGTCCGATATCGGAAATTGACCGGTATATCCGGTTCAACATCGTAGCATACGCGAAATGCGATTCGGATATCCTCATAGAGACGGGGTATTGTCTGCCAGATGGAGCTGGTAAAGAAGTAGAGCCCATTCTCTACCTCGTCTTCCACCGTCAGCCTCTCTGATCGTACCTCGTCGGTAGAGAGAAGAAGGGCCAGTTCATTGAATAGTTGCCGGGCGGCAAGTTCTCGTTCGTCAGGGGTCAGGTCCAGGCTGTCCAGATCGGCCAGCATACCGGTAATTTTCTCCTGTTTGTTCAGGACACTCCTTCGACGCGCCTCCGTTGGATGGGCCGTGATGGTTGGCTGAATATCGAGCTTTCGGAAGAGATCGAGTGCCTCATCACTGCTGTATCCTCTCTCTTTCAGCTGCCTGACGGCATCCATGATACTCTCCGGCCTTGGGCTATCGTTCAGGCTAGTCTGTGACCTCTCGCGATTGATACGAACAATTTCATGCTGCTCGAGTGAGTTCACAAGATGGAAAAAAGAGGTGTAGATGCGCAGAAGCTCTACAATCCGTTCATGAGAAAGTTTTGAAATGGTTCTCTTTGTCTCCTCTAACACATTTTCCGGAGCACCTGTCAGGATGGCTGCAGCCTGCTGCGGAAGCGATGCCGCCAGCTCCTGCAAGTTTTTATTTCCCTGCTTCAGAATCAGATCCTCTATCCATCCGGTCAATGTGGCAATCCGGCTGGCTAGCGGCTTGCTGATCTCCGCCTCTTCTGCATACTTCTCTATTGTCTCTTTCCAGTTCATGCGTCTCCACTATTCTGATTTTCAGGTCATTTTTCCCGGCCCGGCCTTTTAAGGGCCAGCACCTGAAAATACAAAATTGAAAAGGAATACGTGCCATCCACTCCGGATTGCATGGATGGTATTTCTACAAAAGCAGGGTTGGTCGGGTCAGGTTACCATATAGAAGAAGTGGGCATTACGCGTTTATAACCGGAAGGGAACTCACTTCCCTTCCAGGCTTCGGAGAAACTCATATCCCAGACTGCCGATTTTCGCGATCCATTTACTGTACTTCATCGTGATATCGAAGATATCACCGTGGAAAATCCATATCTTCTCTCCATTGAGGTCCAACACCAGTTTGTCCTGAATGTAGAGCGGCCCCAGGTTCTTCCCCCCTGCCCGTTCCGAGATGGACATCGGATAGAACAACCAAATCAACAGGCCTTTTTCTATTCATATCATCTTTGTATCTGTTCATCATAGTGACTACAAGATGGAAAGTGAGTATGAACAGAGTGTAAATAGAGTATGAACACTCTGTAAAGGAAAATGAATGAGAAGTTAACCAACAAGTGAAGAGATATGAGTGAAAACGAAAAGAAAATTGTACATGTCCATTTGAGTGCAGAAGACTACAAAACAGTGCTCACCGCCGGCCCTCATGAAATCATTGCCGATGAGCCGGAACGGTCAGGGGGGAAGAACCTGGGGCCCGACCCGTACGACCTGCTTCTGATGTCTCTCGGAACCTGTTCGGTAGTTACGCTCCGGATGTATGCAGAGCGGAAAGGGTGGCCTCTGGAAGATATTTACGTGGAGTTGCGCCACTTCAGGGATCACGCCAGCGATTGTGACGACTGTTCGGATCCTGGAAAAAAGATCGACAAGATCGAAAAGGAGTTTATCTTCCGTGGCGAGCTAACAGAAGAGCAGAAAACCCGACTACTCGAAATTGCAGATAAGTGCCCGGTCAATCGGACGCTTAAAGGGGAGGTTGAGGTCCGTTCTGAACTCGGGGATTGAGAAGTGCAGCCACCTCTTCCAGTGTACGAACAGGTGATTCGCATCTGTAATCTCTGCAGACCCACGCTGTGGCCTCCGACCCGACAGGAAAATTGCGCGTGAAGGGAGCTGCAGCATCTAAAACGGAGGCGTTTTCCGGGGTTTTCACGAGAAGAAAGAGAGGCTGTTTTGTGGCACTCCTCACAGCGTGAATCATTTTCTGAACCCCGCTATCGGAGAGTGAAGGGCCCGAAACAACCACTTCACTGGTGGCTGTAACAGATAGCAGCAGCGCCTGAAGTGCACAGGTAGTCCCCGAAGGCGCTTTTTCAAGCCAGGTGTGAAATGCGGATAGGACTCCTCGCCCTAACTCCTCGAATTCCACCTCACCTGAATATCTTGAGAGCCGGATAAACTGAAGGGAAGCCATGGAGTTGGATGAAGGGATCGCACCGTCATGAATCCATTTTTGTGGCCCCGGAAACCCTGTCTCATTTCTGTTGCTGAAGAAGAAACCGCCTGCTTCGGAATCGTGATGGTTCTCTGCAAATTGACGTGCCAGGGTTTCGGCTTCGAGCAGGTAGTGTGGGTCCAGAGTCGCTTCGAAGAGATCGATTAGCCCGCCTGTCAGGAAAGCGTAATCGTCTGCCATGGCGGGAATCGCTGCTTCTCCCTCCCTGTAGCGATGGAGCCACTCATCATCTGTGCGCAGTTTCTGTTTTAGAAAGTCCCATGCTTCCACGGCCTGGCGTATGAGTTTCGGCTCTTCGAGCAGGGTGCCAGCGTGGGCAAGTGCTCCGATCATCAGGCCATTCCAGTCGGTCAGAATTTTGTCGTCCAGAGAGGGAGCGGAGCGGAGAAGCCGGTTATCGAGAAGCGTCTTCCGGATCGGTTCGAGCTTCTCATCAAGCGATTCCGGTGAGATTCCCAGCCTCTCTGCAGATTCAACCTTCCGGTGTTTCAGGTGTGGGATGTTACGGCCCACTGCAGCTCCAGTGAATTCATCCCGGAAATTACCCTCATGCTTGATTCCGTAGAGAGAGGCGAAAAATTCCAGCTGATTCTGATCAAGAAGAGTTTCCAGCTCTTCCTGTCTCCAGAGATAGTAGAGGCCCTCTTCACCATCACTGTCGGCATCTTCGGCCGACCAGAATGCTCCCTCGGGCGAATGGAGCCGCTCCACTGTATAGGCTGCGGTTTGCAGTACGGTTTCCCGGAATAGTGGATCGCGGGTTTCTGCCCAGGCATCTGTATAGGCGCGAATAAGCATGGCCTGGTCGTAAAGCATTTTTTCAAAGTGGGGAATCAGCCAGTTTCGGGTTGTCGAGTACCGGTGGAAGCCGTAGCCGATATGATCCCATATTCCACCGAGTCTCATTCGTTCCAGTGTATGGACGGCCATTTTGATAGCCTCTGGTTCACCGAAATGTTTTCCGTATTGAACCAGCCAGGAGAGCGTATGCGGAGTCGGGAATTTGGGTGCACTTCCGAAACCGCCATCTCTCCGGTCAAAAGAGCCAGAGAGATCCCGGAATGCGTCATGTAAAAGCTCTTCGCCGGGCATAGAGGGTTCGTCCGGCAGGGTTGTCTGCTTGAAACTCTCCGAAATCTTGTTGGCAGAAGCCAGCAGCTTCTCTCTCTCGTCTCTCCAGAATCTGGCGATCCCGGGGATCAGGTCAGCCATACCTGTGCGATTTCCCCGGCTCTCTTTCGGCAGGTATGTAGCCGCAAAGAAGGGCTGCCTGTCCGGAGTTAAAAGCAGATTCAGTGGCCAGCCACCCTGCCCTGTAAGCATCTGGCAGACGGTCATGCAGGCATGGTCTATGTCGGGCCTCTCTTCCCGGTCTACCTTGATGTTTATGAAGGCTTGATTCATCAAACGGGCGATTTCCGGATCTTCAAAAGACTCCTCTGCCATGACGTGACACCAGTGGCAAGTGGAGTAACCTATAGAGACGAAGACCGGTTTGTCTGCATCCTTTGCAATTTGGAACGCCTCCTCGCTCCATGGGTGCCAATCGACCGGATTATCTGCGTGCTGCAGAAGGTAAGGGCTTTTTTCAAGGGTCAGGCGATTGCTCATGGATTCAAGATACCATCCTGTGCGGGGTGAAAAAAGAAGGTTGTGTGCCTACCCCAACACAGCGGCCTGGGCAAACCGGCACGAACCGCAAAGGCTGCCAAATCGTGATCGGTCTGCTATAGAGATTCGCTCTGTAACCAACGGTGTTGAGCCATCTTTAAAGAGGTGATGAAAGGAGTAGCTGCGCTCCATCCAGAATCCGGTCTTGAGCCAGATGAACGGATTGTCATTCATACTACAGAGCAGATGAACAGGCCCGAGAGGTTGATTATGGCCTGAAAGATCTTTTTCTGTAAAGAGATCCATTGTGTCGGGATAACCGGATCTTTTCGAATCGAGTTTATGTACAGGTTCGGGGACGGGTTGTAAAACCAGCCCGTAGTGGGAGGCGATCGATCTCATGAGAAGAACCGGATCGTTAATAGAGGGTTCCGACACTTCAAGCCTGTTCTGTTCTGGCCCTGTATCTTCCTGGCTGCTGAAAAATCGTACAACGGCTACCAGATGCGGCTGCTCCAGGTGTGGAAAACTTTGAATCATCGGCTGCAGGCCCTCCTGAGCAGCCTTGCAATCGATGGACTGTAAAAACTGGCCGATTCGGATGACGGCCATTCTGTAGTGTTCGGGGTCACGCTCGAACCGGGGGACACTGCTGATCTCAAGCATATTTCCGGTGATTCGATGGTTCCAGAGGTCGCGTTCCAGCCGTTTGCTTCCGCTATCGAGCAGGAGAGTATGAAGCCACTTCGGAATCATGGTTCCCCTCCGGCCATATCCGGACTACTGACTGGAATGGATGCAATGAGGTCGAAATATACTTCCAGCCTGTCTTCGGCTCGAACCAGTCCCAGAAGCCCGGTAGGCGGTTCAACTCCATAATCGGTCATCAAAATCTCCGTGCTGCCCTTCGCACCCACTTTTCCGTCCGGCGTGTAACGCCCCTCCGCTTCGAACCGAATAGAACGGGTTTCGCCGGCAACGGTCAGTTCTCCATCCACTTCAAGAAGAATGGTGCGTGCATATCCGGGTTTTTCGTCCAATATGGTCGAACGGTGGTACTCAAACACGATTTCAGGAAATTGTTCCGACTGCAGGGCCTCTGCAAGGTCCCGATTCATACGTGCGCGGCCGCAGTCGAAGCTCTCGACAACCACCCGCAGAACTATACTCGCCTGGGGAACGTCCAGTTCGGTAAGTTCATATCCAGCCTCGTCAACGGCCAGTTCAGCTCTTCCACTATACTCGCTGGCCCGGCAAGTGAATCGGTTCACATTGGAGCGCCCCTCGATCCATATTCGGCTGTCCGGTTCCGTCAAGAAAAGTTGCTGCGCTTGCAGATCAGCCGGTCCTGCAACAAACAGTAGAAACAGTGCTGCCATGATCGGTAGCGACGGATGGGAGGGGTGTGGATACTGGAGCGCCATGGAAGTGTGGGTGTCGATTTCCTGGATGTGGAAAGGCAGTGTGCAGGTTCAGCCCACTACCTGTTCCGATTGCAACTCTCGTTCAGGTTACGACCCGAAAGGGAGACTCCACGTGATGGTTACTTCATCGGCTGCCCGAATGGTACCCAGCAAAACAGTAGGAGGGGAAATTCCGACATCCGTCATCTTGATGGTGTGACTGCCGGAGAAGAGAAGTGTACCGTTCCCCGTTCTCACTACCTTCACATCCGTATTCAGTGTGGTCTGCCCACCTGCGGCATTTAGTACGCCCGTTGCTTGCAGGAAGGTTCCCTCCTCATTCTGCTCAACGGCTGTAATATCACTCAGTGTAAAGGTGATGGTGGGGTGATCGTCTCCCTTCAGATAGTCTTGAATGTTGTTGGTAAGCCTTCTGTTTCCCGAGTCGATATCCTCTACCGGTATGCGAAATCCAAGCGAGTGAAAGTGTCCCGGGTCCAGGTCCTGAGGTGCGACGCCAGTAATCCCGACA
This sequence comes from Balneolaceae bacterium, assembly GCA_040880485.1. Lineage (GTDB taxonomy): Bacteria > Bacteroidota > Rhodothermia > Balneolales > Balneolaceae > JBBDIJ01. Next base: position 40,131 of record JBBDIJ010000021.1, on the reverse strand, counting down.
ACACGAAAGTCGGCATTCACGGTTTCCACGTTTGCGTCCCAGTCGCGCACATTGGAGGTGCCATTTATGGTGAGAGTGAATTCGGGTTGAAGCTGCAGGCTGGTGGTATCCTGCACCTGTGCGGTAGCAGTTACGATTCCTCCCGCAAAGACCAGAAACAGCGCCTGAAGTGGAATGATTAATTTTCTGAAATTCATGGTCATGTCCTCTGAAATTTTAAAAAAAACCGGAGCAGAACCGTCTGTTCCACTCCGGTAAGAATCCGTTATTGGTTATGTTAGAAACTGATGACTGCTTCCAGCATAACGCCGCTGAATTCGCCCTCGTGCAGTTCACTTGCGGGGTTAAACCCGTCGTAGCTCTGCGTGACATACTCCAGTTTGGCCAGTACATTTTTGGTCAGGAACCAGCCGCCGCCGATATTAAACCGGGTAATATCGATGCTTTCGCCAGCTTGAGTATCGCCGGATACCAGATTGTAGCGACCTCCCAGATAGAAGTTCTCTTCGGCACCTAACCGGTATAGAAGTTCTGCTCCGTACTGGTTTACGGTTCTGGTATCTGTTTCGGCTGTATTCTTGCCGCTGGAATTTTCGTAGACTCCGTAGAACTCAAGCCCCTGGAATTTGACAAACGGGTTGATCATAATGGCCGTTACTTCATTCCTGAAACCGGGGTTGAACCGGGTGTTTCTGGCACCGCCTTCCATGACATCATAGTATCTGGATCCGGCACGGTCGCCAGAATAGAGAGAGTTAGATGCTGCTTGTCCGGTCGTATAGATGGAGCCAGTGAGTCTGACACGCAGATCTTCATTGATCTGGCTGTCGTATCCCAGTTTACCCAGAATAGAAGGGCGGGTTCCCGGATCTGAATCCACGACACTCTGGTTCAGTTTCCCGTTGGAAAGACCCACCATCGCCAGGAATCCGTTGTGCTGGTAGTAGACCTCACCGGCCACCTCAGTTGTAAACGAGTCCATGATGTAGTTGCCTACAAAGGGGTTGAAGATCGCCTGCCCGTTATCACTTCTGCGGAAATGGTTGTCGCCATAGTTGATCTGCATGTGGCCGACCTTGATCATTACTTTGTCCATCAGCTCCGAGAGGAGGCCCTCCTGGATAAAGTCGAGCCTGTCTACCTGCATATAACCCCCTTTCACCCACGTTTCATTGTGACCTTTGGAGGAGAGATAGGTTCTGAGGTGCATCCGGAGGCCGCTGTCGAGCTGAACATCAAAGTCCAGATTGGATGTAGCCAGGTTAAAGTTGGGCCCGATATCCGCAATCGCTACGCCACTATTACTGTGGGATAGCCCCTGAAACTGCAGGGTGTTTGCGCCTCCGAGACGAACGTTAATTCCATCGAATTCAACATCGGTGGTTTTCGGTGTTTCAAAGACATTCAAGCCTGCCTGATCCGGGGATCTGAAATACTGCAGGTCCCGTGATTGCTGAGCTTGTACGCTCTCTCCGACCAGGAAGAGAGTGATTAGCGTGAGTGTCAATGTGGTTAATAGTCGGTTCATAGCGGTAGAATTTTTTTCATGGTTGGTTTGAGCACTTTGCGGCCACCACTTGCTGCAGAAGTTGCAGAGAGTTGGCCGGAGTGGTGCCCGAAAGCACGATTATATGATAGCGAGCTGCCGGATGGTTGTATGAAAGTGAAAGCCTGAATTGGGTGCCGGGCGTACCCCCGGAGGGAGTGTAGGGGAGTTCCCCACAGAAGAGCCTAACGGGTTTCGGAACGCTCTTCAATCCACTTTACTGCACGGTGTAGAAGGGCGTTTCCGCTATCGAGCTGTAGTTTATCCTTGATTCGGGCACGGTACGATTCAACGGTCTTTACCGAGATGTGAAGCCTCTCTCCGATCTCTGCGGTAGTGTCTCCCCGGCCGATGTGTTCAAAAACCTCCAGTTCACGGTCGCTAAGCAGTTCGATCGGGTCCTGAGTACCTGAATTTTTGCCGCCGGCCATCTTCATGATCATGCGTGCCCCCATCTCTTCGCTGAGCCAAAGTCCACCGTTCAACACTTTTCGAAGGGCTGTGACCAGGGTATCTCCAGCTTCAAGCTTCATCAAATACCCTTTCGCTCCGGCTCGAATGGCCCGCTCTGCGTAGAGATCCTCGTCGTGCCTGGAGACGACGAGAATTTTCAAATGAGGAAGCTGATGAATCAGGCTCTTGACCAGCTCTATTCCGTTCATACCGGGAAGGGATATATCGACAATCACAGCATCCGGCTTTTGAGATCCGATTTCACCAATGGCTTTTTCCGCTGTTTCGGCCTGGCCGCATACATCGATATCTACCTCGGACTGCAGCGTCATAGCCATGCCCTTTCTCATAAGCGGGTGATCATCTACAATATAGACCCGAAACTCTTTTTTGCTCATTCAACGGTTCCAGTTATCGATTTTATATTTCACTATTTGGCCCTGAAGCTTATGTATTACCCGGGTTATGGGAGTTTTCGGCTCCTATTGAGTCCTGTGGCATATTGCATGTAATGAGGGCTCCACCCTCCTTGGCATCCGAGATCTCCAGGTTGGCTCCGATCAATCCGGCCCTGAACTGCATGATACGCACACCCAGCCCACCTTTTTTGTCCCAATCCTTGTCGAATCCTGTACCGTTATCCTGGATTTGCAGCCGAATAAAGTCCCGGAATCCGTCGACCCTGATATGTACAGATGTTGCACCGCCATGTTTGACCGCATTGCTAACTGACTCTTGTGCGATCCTGTAGAGTTGAACGGCTCCGCTCGAATCTTCGGTCTGGACCACACTATTGGACTGAAATGTGCATTCGATTCCGAACAGTTTTTTGGCATGATCTGTCAGGCGTTCGAGAGCGGTATTGAGACCTTCGTTGTCGAACTCTACGGGGACCAGCCCACGAGTCAGTTCTCTCGCATACTGGTCGGCATCACGAATCAACGAGACGACCTCCTCCGCCTGGTTGTAGAGCGGGTGCTCCGCTTTCTCCAGCTGTGAGGCAATATTTCGGGTTATGAGGCCGATGCCCGTTAGCATCTGGCCAAGGCCGTCATGAAGGTCCTGTCCGATCCTTCGCCGTTCATGTTCACTGATCTGCAAGATTTCCTTCTCCAGGCGCCGTTCAGATGAAATATCACGGATTATTCCCGTAAACACACGCTTATCCCGGATGAACGTTTCACTGACTGCCAGATACATAGGAAAGGTAGTCCCGTCCTGTCTTTTTCCGCTTACTTCACGGCCGATTCCGATGATCTTCTTTTTTCCGGTTGTCAGGTAGTTGTTCATGTAGTCATCATGTTCACTACTATAGGGTTCGGGCATGAGCATGTGTACATTTCGGCCAATCACTTCTGAAGCACTGTACTGAAACAGTTTCTGTGCGGCCCGGTTGAACGTCAGTACATGGCCCCTATCGTTTATCGTGATAATGGCATCGACAGATGTCTCTACAATACTGCGATAACGAGCTTCGCTGTCTCTCAGCTTCTGTTCCAGAATTCCCCATTCACGCTTCTCCTGTGCCAGCTTTTCGGCAAATGCGAGGCGAATATCCAGGCGAATCTCATCGTAGAGCGATTCAACGATGCACTGGTCTATGCCGGCCTCCAGTACTTCATTCAGCTTATCGATCTGCGAAGTGTCCAGTACAGCCATCAGGGTAGCCCGATGTCCGTTCCTGAGTGTGCGTACCGAACGCGCAAAGTGGAGTGTTTTGTCGTCGAGGTGAACCAGAATGACAAGAGGAAAGAGCTCTCGCCCAAGCAGTTCAAGAGCATCCTCATCAGGAGCGGCGATAGTTATTTCGTGATTTCTGAGGGAGAGGGCCTGTCTGAGTATTTCAAGGGGTTCCTCTCTGGTTCCAACAAGCAGTGTCTTCATTTGCGAACTCCATTCGAACAGGGTAGTAAGCAGAAGGTTACAAAAAGTCGGGCACTTTTTTAAGGAAACTCCGCTTCGTATCTTCCCGCCCTGTCATCTTCTGTTGCAAATGCAAGTGACAAACGGGAGACCGTTACAGATAATCATGCAACAGGAGAGACGGAATAAACAGAAAAAAAATCAGTAATAAACTGCAGGGGAGACCTCATATTTATGGCAGCAGAAAGAACATTGACTATTTTAAAACCCGATTGTGTCCGGAAGAGTCTGATCGGCGAAGTGACTGCAAGAATTCAGAAAGCGGGATTCCGAATCGTAGCGATGAAACTGACACGTTTGACCCCGGCCACTGCCGGTGGTTTCTATGCGGTTCACCGGGATCGACCCTTCTTCGATGAGCTTGTCAATTTTATGAGCAGCGGCCCATGTGTCCCTATGATTTTGGAAAAGGAGAATGCGGTCGCGGATTTCAGAAAGCTGATCGGTGCAACCAATCCGGCAGAGGCTGAAAAGGGTACCATAAGAGCTGATTTTGCTGACAGTGTGGGAGAGAACATCGTACACGGATCCGACTCTGCTGAGAATGGAAAACTGGAGTCGGCCTTCTTTTTCAGTGAGTCTGAAGTGGTTGCGAACCTTTCCTGAGAGTGTCGTATCGGGCTCTTGCCTGTAGGTTAATATTTTCTAATCTTTCGGCATCTGATTAGAATTTCTGCATTCGGATACGGATACTCCGTAAAAGTACCAGCCCTCTAACAGTTTGGGAGAAGATGTATTGAATGTTCGATTAAAAGATAGTGGTGTGCGATGGTTGCCCTTTACCATCGATTTTCTCCTTCTGCGGCACGGTATCGGGGATTTTAAATCCATCATTATTCTATGCTCCTGGATGCTGCTCATTGCAGTTGGGATGATATCTGTGCTGTTTATGGCCCCGGAGAGTTGGGTTGTCGATACTCTGGATCGCAATGCAATCAACAACTTCTTTCTGCTCTACCCACCTCTGATCATCGGTGTGGTTCTGCTCTTCTGGCTGGGGTTTGAGTGGGGTTTCATACCGGTTTTCCTTGCCACTTTTGTGATCGCCTTCTCCTCTGCCATGCCGGTCTATTGGGCCCTGTTGTTCGGTATCGCCTTCATCTTGGGCCTTCTTATCTATGCTCTTGCCTACTATTGTGTGCCGGTAGACGTGAGTCTCAGAGACCTGAAAAGCTTTGCGTTCTTTACCATGGTGTCCTTTGTGGCTGCCATTGCGAGTTCCCTCGGTTCATTTATCTGGAGTTTTGTCCACAACCTTTCAGCAGCAGAAACGATGATCCTCTGGAGAGGTTGGTGGACAGGTGTTTTTCTGCAATCCATGGTGATCGTTGCACCACTTCTCTTTCTGTTTACGCCACTCATAGACCGGCTCAGGAGAGAGCACCTGGAGGTTCCGGATCGGACGGACCTCTCTATGAAGTGGATCTATGGGGCCATATTTAGTGTGGCCACGGTTCTCAGCCTATTCATCATCGGTGCATACGCATTGGGTAACGAGATTCTGTATGACCTTTCGCTCACCCTGCCCGTCATGGTCGGAGAGCGAATGCTTCAGGCGAATGAGTCATTTCAGGTGATCACCTGGATCTCAATTATACTGGTACTTGCTCTGGGCCTCGGCGGAATTTATATCGTCGGAACCTGGAACCGGCAGCTCGTCTCGGAAGTGGAAGAGAAGACCGGCGCGCTACTTCAGAGCGAGGCGAAGTTGAAGAGTTCTCTGCATGAGAGAAACGTACTTTTGCAGGGGATTCATGACCGAATGAGGAACAATCTTACCATCATACTGGCTCTCCTGGAGCTGCAGGTAAAGAGCTCCGGAAATCGGGCTATGGAGGAGGTGCTCAAGGATGCACACTCCCGTCTCCGGTCGCTTGCCCTGATACATGAGACGATGCACCAGACCCGATCGGTAGACTCTCTGAACCTGAAAGTTTATACAGTCAAATTATTTAACCGGCTTCATCAGTCTTTCAAACATCGGGGCAAAGAGGTCGAGACAAGGGTGAGCTCCGATGAGATCTATCTCGACATAGACCGTGCGCTGCCATTTGCCATGATTCTGAATGAAATCCTGGTGAACGCCTATCAGCACGCATTCAAAGATCGGCCACGTGGAGTCATTCAGGTGGTGATGGAGAAGGGCGCAAATCGGGTCATGCTGGAGATTTCGGACGACGGTGTGGGGCTGCCGGACGATCTGGAACAGGAGGAGAGTCGACATTTGGGGATGAAATTGATCCGTATACTTACCCGACAGATCCAGGGAACCTTTGAGATCCGGGACAAGAAGAAGACGACGTTTCGACTCACGATCCCCAATCAAAAGAGAAACGAGCCCGACGTGGCGAACGAAGAGGTCACAGATGAGCTGGCAGAGCCGGTAGGGGAGACGAACCCTCCGCAGGATAGCTAAAATTTTACAGTGCTAATACGATATACAATTTCTTCACTTGTTCTCTGCTGAGGTTAGGCTCAACATGCTATTCACTGTGTTTCAGTGGCAGTGCAAGATCGGGATAGTCGGTAATGAGCCCATCCACTCCCCACTCCAGAAGCTGAATCATCTCTTTCTGTAGATTTACAGTCCACGGGATCACGCGCATACCCAGTTTCCGGGCTTCTGAAACAGTTTCGGCAGTGGTGATTTTCAGAGACGGACTCCAGACAGCAGGCAGGAAACCGATCTGTTCCAGGTACTTCTCCATGGGCATTTCCTGTGAAATCAGGAAAGAGAGCGCGATGGAGGGGGCCATTTGGTGCAGTATTGTCAGAAGATGCGGGTCAAAGGACTGAAGCAGGATACGGCCTGCCGGGGCGAACCGCTCGAGCTCATCCAGCAGAATGGCAGCGTACGTTTCGGGAGGCGGTACATACTTACCCACCCACTCGGGATGGCTCTTCGCTTCGATGCTGTATTTAATTGGTGGCCTGCCGGAGTATCCATCCACAGGGATAGCACGAAATACCTCCTCAAGAAGCGGTTTTTGTGCAGAGAGAGCCACCTGTTTTGGAAACTCCGGATGCCTGCGAAGCCCGACGTCAAATCGCTGAATCTCTTTGGTTGTCATTAAATAGAAGTTGAAGGTGTCAGCCTCCTTTTCATCCAGTCGCTTCCCATCGGGACGGGTCGTTATTCTCGGGTCGAACCAGGGGTCGTGGGACACGAGGATTCGCTGATCCCCCGTGACTACAACATCCAGCTCCAGCGTATCTACACCCAGTTTTGCCGCATTTAAAAAACCGGGAATTGTGTTTTCCGGCCAGAGCCCGCGCGCACCGCGATGTCCCTGTAGCTCGAAACCCCAACTCATTTTAATACCTCCCGGCGCCTGTCTCTCCACTCCAGTTCGAATGACTTCTCCGGGTTGAAAGACCCGCCGCTGCGAATCCACTGCCCATCTTGCCATACGCGGGTGAAACCAGTGTCCAGCGGAGCATTGGGATTCGCTTTTTCCAATCTGTGCATCAGTTCAGTATAACGTTCTCTGTTCCGATGGATTCCGGTCTGAATGCTGTGGCCCATATTTCCGGTTAGTCCGCGAAGCTGATCTCTTCTGCTCTGCAGCCTCTCCCGGACTGCAAGAAGTGCGTGAGAACCGCTTAAGCGAAGTAGTTTCTCTCTCTGCCTGTCGATGCGTTCGGCAGTACGCGATTCTATCCTCCGGGTCAGATCCTCTGTGAGCAGGCGCACCTCATTGATGTCCGGTACCGCCATGACGGCGGCCTGGGTTGGTGTAGCCGCTCTTGCATCGGCCACAAAATCGGAAATACTGAAATCGGTCTCATGGCCAACTGCACTGATCACGGGAACGGGAAAAACTGCCAGTGCTCTTGCAACGGACTCTTCGTTAAATGGCCAGAGGTCTTCCAGAGACCCGCCTCCCCGGCCAATAATGAGCAGGTCCAGGTCGGTTCGGCCCGAAAGAGCCTGGAGGGCGGCCGTGAGCTCAGGAGCGGCGTTCATTCCCTGGACAGAAGAGTGGTGCAGCAGGATGTGAGCCATGGGCCAGCGCTTCTCGAGTGTAGAGCGTATATCCTGAAATGCTGCGCCTGTGGATGAGGTGATGACGCCAATTTTTTCCGGAAAGGGGGGGAGGGGACGTTTTCGTTCGGGGTCGAAAAGGCCCTCCTCTTTCAATTTTTGTTTCAATGCTTCAAACTCTCTCTGAAGCCTTCCAATCCCGGCCTGCTCCAGAAAGCGGACGATGAGCTGGTAGCGGCCGTGAGGCGGGTAAAGCTGTACTGATCCTCCAAGCAGGACCTGACTTCCCTCCCCGGGAAGGTCCGAAATACGATCGGCGGCGGATCGCCATATGACACATGAAAGCTGGGCGCCGTCATCCTTTACGGTAAAGTAGATGTGTCCATTTCGGCTTCGGTTCAGGTTGCTCACTTCACCTTCTACCAGCACATCGTTGAAACTGGATTCGAGCAGCTCCCGGATTCTTGCGGTGAGCTCCGAAACCGTGGGCACCGGTCTTTCAAGTGGTGGATTCTCTTTCTGTGTCACTTCCTGGTCTGTCGGGGGTTACGGTTGATCGCAGAATACACGATGGAATACGAATTTAAGGGGTTCGAGGGGCTGGGCAGGTACTGGTTGGTGAAAGTATGAAATCCGGGCGAGCCCTCCATACGGAGCAGTGCAAAAAATGGAGAGAAAGCTGTACCTTGAGCAGAATGGCTGTCAGAGGGGCCGGAATTTCGGCGGCCGAATAGGATTGAGAGGTGGTTACACGGCCCAACCATCACTTCCCGGACTCTGAACCAATTGAGCTGTACTATGGACCTGACCCCAAACCTGCTGATTCAGAATGTTAAACCGGTAGACGGAGAGAAGCCGGAGAAACAGACGGTCGATCTTCGAATTCGGGATGGGCGCATTGAGGAGATTGGAAAATCTTTGGCACCTACCAACGGAGAGGAGGCCTGGGACGCGGAAGGGGCCTGGGTGAGCCCCGGGTGGTTCGACATGCATGTGCATCTGCGTGAACCGGGATTCGAGCATAAAGAGACCATCGAGACCGGATGTCGTGCAGCCGCATTTGGAGGGTTTACCGGGGTGGCATGCATGCCTAATACCCGTCCACCGGTCCAAACAAGGGATGTTGTGGAGTATATCATCAAAAAGGCTTCCGAGCTTCCGGTGGATGTACACCCGATCGGGTGCGTGACCAGAGAGAGAGAGGGCCGGTCGATTGCCGAGATGAGAGATATGCATCTGGGTGGAGCCGTTGCCTTCAGTGACGATGGGGATCCGGTATGGGATGCCGGAGTAATGCGAGTCGCCCTCGACTATTGCGCAATGCTCGGGGTGCCGCTCATCAATCATGAAGAGGATCTTTCGCTCTCGAGGCCGGGCCATATGAATGAGGGAAAAGTGTCTGCCAGGCTAGGGCTCGAAGGGTCTCCGGGTGTGGCCGAAGAGGTGATGATCGCACGTGACATACTGCTCGCGCAATTAACGGGTGGGCACCTGCATGTAGCCCATATCAGCACAGCAAAAGGGGTGGAACTGGTACGCCGGGCGAAGGCGGATGGCATACGAGTGACTACTGAAGTGTGTGCGCACCACTTCTCACTGACCGATGAGGAGATCGACAAGAGTAAATTTGATACCCGGTTCAAAATGCATCCGCCACTCAGAACCGCTGAAGATGTAAAGGCGATCAGGGAGGGGCTGGCCGACGGAACCATCGATGTGATCTGCACCGACCATGCCCCCCACGCAATTGAGGAGAAGGAGGTAGAGTTTATTCAGGCACCGAACGGAATTATTGGCCTTGAGACCGCCTGGAGTATCTCTGTTAAGGAGTTGTTTGAGACCAAAATTCTTACACTTTCGGAACTGATCCGGGCGATTTCTATTCGTCCGCGTGAGATCCTGAATCTTGAGGTCCCATCCATTGAAGAGGGGAAAACGGCCAATCTGACCCTGTTCAATACGGATGAAAAGTGGGTCTTTACGGAGAAGGAGGTGCGCTCCCGCTCCAAAAACTCTCCCTGGATAGGCAGTGAGATGACCGGCCGAAGCATTGCGATCTATAACCGCAACCGTTGGGTTGTGAACTCACTGAGAGGGTAGGCCGAAACCGAATAGACAGAGATGATGAGGAATCATAGCTGCCTCTTTTTGATCCTCGGTTGCCTCTGTTTGCAGCCTGGGATCCTTTCCGGTCAGATCGTCCCGATCGGGGAGCTACCAGAGAGGCCGCAGTTTGGCACCATTCCAGATTCCCTCTTCGAGGACCCGGCCGGTGTTTCGGCCCCGGTTGAAATTCTGCATCGTTATACCGATATAGGTTTTTCAGAAAGGAACCGTACTCCGATGGCCACGATCGAGATTCTCGTCCGTATGCGAATAGGGACGGACGACCCGCTTCTGATTGCGGATGCTTCGCAAATCTCCCTGCCTTATTATGCATATGAAAACATGGAGGTGATCACTGAAGTTGAGGGGTGGACACACCATACAGACGGAAGCCGAACCGCGATGGATACAGATCAGATGGTCGATACAGGCCTTTCCCCGCTCTACCGCCTTTTGGAATTTACCCTGCCCGCCGCAACAGAAGGTGATGTACTGGAATTTCGATACAAAATGGAGCGTCGCTATCTGGATGAACTGCCGGATCACTACTTTACCTGGCGTTTTCCCGTGCGCCTCAATCATCTGGTACTGAGGAATGAGCCCTTTTTACGTTACGAGACGGTGCCGGAGAATCTGACAACAGAGGTAGGATATCAGGAAGCGAGGATCGACCGGAGTGGGCTGCCACTCCTGTTTTCAATACCCAGGCCAGAGCCCCATCTGGTTCAGCACTGGGTGGCCCGTGACGTTCCCCCTGTTCGGGAACTGGAGTATGCCGGATCCATTGAGGACCGGAGAGCCAGGCTCAGGTTTCTGGTCAGCGAGTTCGGCAGGCCCAGGCAGCCTCTGATAAACAGCTGGGAAGTCGTCATTGCCAGGCTCCGGCGGGGAGATGGCAATCCATGGCACCACATTGTTGCCCTTGAAGAGTTACACCGTATCGGGGAACAGATCGCAGAGGAGGCCGATACTCCGGGCAGTCAGGAGCTGGTTCAGGAGATCTTCACGTATCTGAACAGCAGGATGGTATTCAATGGAGAGCATAGAACTGTTCCGGAGACCGATCCCGCACGTGTACTTGAGGGGGATCCGTCGGATCAGGCAGCCATCAACCTTGCTCTCACAAGTCTTTTACGAGGAGCGGGCCTGAATGCATCCCCCCTGTTTGTAGCGGGAAGAGAGCGAGGTCGTGTGAATCGCTCCCTGCCCACGATCTATCAATTCAACCGGCTGCTTGTTCAGGTGACTACAGACGAAGGGGAGCTGGTTATGGATGGCAGCTACGCATACAGCAGACCCGGAATGATTCCTCCCGAGTCGTGGACACGGAATGCGCTGTTGCTTGGCCCGGACAGTTTTCACTGGGTGGACCCGGAGCCTGGGTATGGCCTCTACGACCTCGATCTTGAACTGGAGGCGTGGATGGATGCGAATGGAGATCTGGAGGCGAACTTCACCGCTGTTACCTCCGGCTATCCCGCCCGGCAGATTCGCAGTGAACTGGCAGAAGGCCGGCCAGCCGGGGAGATTGTATCCGGCCTCTTTCTGGACGCCTATGGAGATCTGATCCTTACAGAGGCAACAATTGAAGAGGTGGAGGAGGGTCAGTTTCCGATTCGGATTGAAGCATCGTTCCGGATCCCACAGTATGCTGTCAGTTTTCAGGAGGGACTGCAATTCAGGCCGATGATAGTGGGCTATCTGTACAGTAATCCCTTTGAAGAGGAGGAGCGCCGCATTCCGGTGACACTGGATGGCCCAGAGTCGATCTCGGTCCGTTACACCATTCATCTGCCCGATCAATTTCGGGTACAGTCGCAGCAGGAGGAGCAGCTGCTGCAAGGCGGTGATGCGCAGTTAAGAGAGCAGTATGAACTGGATGGGCGCACCCTGTACTACAGTTTCGGTCTGGAGATTCCGCGCCGGGAGTATCATCCGGATCAGTACCCTGCCCTCAGACAGCTTTATGAGCGGTGGGTAACGGTCAGCCACCAGGAGTGGTTCGCAGGCAGCTCTGAGTGAGCCCGGTTTTTTCCCCCTGATCTTGCTATTATCACACCATGATTCTTGCAATCGAAACAGCAACCCCGGTGTGCTCTGTAGCTATATGGAGGGAAGGTATGGAGAAACCGGACGAGAGGAGAGCGATGGGCCGGGGTGTGCATTCGGAGCATCTGTTCCTCTCTGTCGAGGAGCTTTTTCGGACATATGAAATGGGCACGGACGATCTGACTGAACTACTGTTCAGTGCAGGGCCGGGCTCCTATACCGGCCTCAGAATCGGTGCGGCTGCTATCAAGGGGATGCTTTTTGGAACAACCGTCCCGCTTTATGCAGCCGGCTCTCTGGAGATGATGGCTGCGGGTGTTTTTACAAACAATGGACTGCAAACCGGTGGAGATGTACACACCGTAATCAATGCCCGCAGAGAGCATCTCTACCATCAATGTTTTCACAGCAGCGGGACGTGTGAAGCTTCAACGAAAGCGGCGGTCAGAAGTCTCGGGGAGATCAGCCGGGAGCTGAAACCGGGTGATCTGGTGATCGGGACGGGGGCAGAGCGTCTGGAGAACTATGGGGAGGAGGCAATCCGCTGGCTTGGACCCGACTCTGTTACCGCTATTTCTATGATACGGGCATGGCGCGATCCCCGTTTTCGGGACTGGTTTCGTTCAGAGAATCCGCAAGACCTTGTCCCTGAATATCTTTCGTCGGGTCGGCCGGGGGCTGCAGGAGCGGGCTGAACCGGACGTTTCAGCTTGCCGTCGGATTCGTTATTTTTAATTGGTATACAACCATAATTCACTGTACTTCTATGACCTGGTTCAAAAGAAAGGGTGATAACATCCATACCGAGAAGAAGAAGGAGATGCCGGAAGGGGTTTGGGTGAAAGTCCCGATCACCGGAGAGACCGTGCATCGCCGTGAGCTGGAGGAGAACGACTGGGTAGATCCCGGTAGCGGATACCATTTTCGTGTGGGAAGTGAAATCTACTTCGACTTGCTCTTTGACGAGAGTAATTATGAGGAGATAGGCCAGGACATTCTTCCTGAAGACCCGTTGAACTTTTCCGACAGGAAGACCTATAAGGCTCGACTGAAAGAGTACCAGAAAAAGACCGGGCTCACCGACGCTTGCCGGGTGGCCAGAGGCAAATTGAAAGAGGTGGATGTGGTCATCGCCTGTATGGATTTTGCATTTATCGGCGGAAGTATGGGTTCGGTGGTTGGCGAGCGCCTCTCTCTTGCTATCGAGACGGCCCGGAAGAGCAGACATCCGATTATCATCATCTCTCAGTCCGGCGGAGCCCGGATGATGGAGAGTGTTTACAGCCTGATGCAGATGGCCAAGACCTCGGCGAGGCTTGCTCAGCTGGAAGAGGCGGGAGTTCCCTACATCTCTGTGATGACCAATCCCACAACAGGCGGGGTAACGGCCAGTTTCGCAATGCTGGGAGATTTCAATGTGGCGGAACCAGGATCACTCATCGGCTTTGCCGGCCCCAGAGTCATCCGCCAGACGATTGGAAGGGATCTGCCGGAGGACTTCCAGACGGCCGAGTACCTTCTTGAGCACGGATTTCTGGACTTCATCGTGCCCAGAACCAAAATGAGAAGTCGTCTTGCAAGGCTGTTAAAGATCTGCCTGCACAAGTATGAACAGAGTGCGTGAGCCAAACGCACAACCCCACCTTTAGAGCGGTGCTGATCTGTGAAATTTGCTGACTATGCCAAAATCTATGTGACCTCCGGTAGGGGAGGAAAAGGATCCTCCCACTTCCGGACAGAGAAATTTGTCCCGAAAGGCGGTCCCGATGGAGGAGATGGTGGCAAGGGGGGCGATGTGGTTCTGAGGGGCAATCGACAGCTGAACACCCTGCTGGACCTGCGCTATCGGAAATTTATCAAAGCCGGCCCTGGAAACCCGGGCGAAGGAGGGCGGCGCAGAGGAAAAGATGGCCAGGAGGAAGTGCTGGAAGTGCCTCCGGGAACAGTAGTTTTTGATGCCGAAACAAGGGACAGGCTTGGGGAGATTACAGATGAGGGAGAGGAGATTGTGATCGTCAGGGGGGGTAAAGGGGGCCTTGGTAACTGGCACTTTCGCTCTTCAACCAACCAGTCTCCCCACTACTCGCAACCCGGTGAAGAGGGGGAGGAGAGAGTGGTCGAACTGGAGCTGAAACTGATTGCCGATGTGGGGCTGGTAGGGTTCCCCAATGCAGGAAAAAGTACGTTGTTGTCGGCACTTTCCGGGGCTCGGCCGAAAATCGCCGACTATCCGTTTACCACACTGGAGCCAAATCTGGGGGTGGTTCCTGTTTCGGGGTATCGTAGCTTTGTGATGGCCGACATTCCCGGAATTATAGAGAACGCACATGAAGGAAAGGGACTGGGGATTCGCTTTTTGCGTCATATTGAACGGAACCGCGTACTACTTTTTCTTATTTCAAGCGAGTCTGATACAGAGAGTGAATATCGAACCCTGCTGGCAGAACTGGAAGCGTACCGGAAAGACCTCCTTGACAAACCCAGGATTGTAGCGGTCACGAAGATGGATTTGATTGAGGGGTACAGTCTTGAAGAGAGTCCTGCTATTGACAATGAGGTTCATCTCCTGCATATTTCCGCAGCTACCGGTTTTGGAACCGAAGAGCTGAAAGAGACCATCTGGAAAAAGTTACAAGAGAGTGAACCGAAAAGAGAGACAGAGGGTGATCCTCGCCCTGAAGAATATTCCGGACGTGGGACGCCGGAAGATCGTGAGGATTCTGGAGGCCATCCCGCCTGAAGATCTATTCTCGCCTGGATCAGAAGAACGTCTGATGGATGTGAAAGGGATCGGTGAAAGTCTGGCAAAGCGCATCGCTGCATTTTCCGACTGGGACAGGATCGAACGGATACTGGATCGCAGCAGAAGAGCCGGCCAGAGGATGATCGATATGGAAGATAAACTGTACCCGGAACTGTTGCGGCAGGTGGCAGACCCGCCCCCGCTTCTCTGGTTCAGGGGAGATCCCTCAGTATGGACTCGTTATTGTGTTTCTGTGGTTGGTACCCGCCGGCCAACCCGATACGGGAGAGAGCAGGCTGGTTATTGGAGTATGCTGCTTGCCCGGAGCGGCCTGGTCGTGGTCAGCGGCCTGGCTCACGGGATCGATCGGATCGCTCACCGGACGGCACTTACCTGCAACTCACCAACCATTGCTGTTCTGGGGTCCGGACTCGACAGGGTGTACCCGCCAGAACATGGTAAACTTGCCGACGAAATAGTTCAGAAAGGAGGTGCCCTGCTTTCCGAGTATTCACCCGGTACCCCACCTCATCCGGGCCATTTCCCTGACAGAAATCGCATCGTGACCGGGTTGTCTCTGGGTCTGCTGGCCGTTCAGACCGGAGTCCGGGGGGGAAGCATGATCTCTGCAAGGCTCGCGCTCGATCAGAACCGTGAAGTTTTTGTGGTTCCTCACCGGATTGGTGAACGATGGGGAGAGGGGTGCAATCAACTGATTCGAAACGGGGAGGGAAAACTGGTTCAGGAGCCGGCCGACCTGTTGATGGAGCTTCCACCGGCGGCGAGGCCGAAGGAGATACCTGAACGGTTACCGGGACGGGGAGATCACAGCCGTTCGACAGGTCAAAAGCTGGCTGGAATGCCTGAAGGGGTTGAGGCCGGAAAAGTCTGCCGTCTTTTGCAAAAGGGGCGGATGCCGGTCGACCGGCTCTCACGGGAGAGCGGCCTGGAACTTTCGCGTCTGCTCCCAATACTTACCCGGCTGGAACTTGCAGGTATTGTGAGGCAGCGGGGAGGCAATGATTTTGAATTGGGCCCATAAAGCTGTTAATATACCTATCCACTGCCAGTTCGAATCGAAATGACAGATGGATTGTAACTGAACCGGACAATCAGATGTTTCGAGTAGGACAAACTCTCCTCTCCGAGGAGGTCGCAACAGCCAAATTTGCATGTGACGTAAGCCGTTGCAAGGGGGCATGCTGTGTTGTAGGTAATGCGGGGGCTCCACTTGCCCGGGAAGAGATTCCAGCACTTCGCAAAGCGTGGAGATTGCTTGCCGGGGAGGTGAGGGAGGAGGCGAGAGAGGAGGTCGAGCGGGATGGGCTTGTGCGCGGAGACGATGCCAACGGATTCGAAGTCGCCTGTGTAGACGGGAAAGAGTGTGTTTTTGCGCTTTTCGACGAACGTGGTGTGGCGACCTGTGCTATACAGAGAGCCTGGCAGAGAGGGCGAATTTCATGGGAAAAGCCGGTCAGCTGCCATCTGTACCCGCTTCGTCTCAAACGTATTGCGGGGCAGGACTACGCCAATTTCGAGTACATTCCTTCTCTCTGCTCAGCCGGATGCAGTCATGGCGAGGAGAAGGGGGTCTGGCTTTCCGGGTTTCTGGAACGGCCACTGGAACGGCGATACGGCCGGGAGTGGGTAGAAGAGTTTCAAAGGGCGTGTGAAGAGATCCGGGAACAGAACCGAAGCATCCGGGAGGAAGTATGACGCGCCAGGGTCAGAAACAGAAGCAAAGTCAGAAGCAGAACTTGCAGCAGAAGCTCTCTCCAAGGCAGATTCAGTATGTGGAGATGCTTCAATTGACAACGGCCGGCCTGGAACAGAGATTGAAGGAGGAGCTGGAGATGAATCCGGTTCTGGAACAGGCAGATCCACTGGAAGATCAACTAACTGTTGGCGAAGGGGAAGAGCTGTCCAAAGATGCCGATCAGGAAGCCGGAGAGGACGATAGATTGGAGCCGGTGGATCGTCACGAAGATATCGACTGGGACAGCTTTATGCACAATACCGAGTATGACGGAGAGTCGGTACCGGTATCATATACCAATTCCAAAGAGTGGCTCGATCTTCCGGACCCTTATCATCAGACACTGCTCGAAGATCTGGAACAGCAGGTTTCATTGCTGGACCTTACAGAATCTGAAGAGCTGATTGCCGATCAGATACTCGGTTCACTCGACGAGGATGGTTATTTTCGGAGAGATTTAATTGCCGTTGCAGATAACATCTCCTTTAACCACGGAGTGCTCGTAGAGGAGGAGGATGTAGACAGAGTGAGGAAGCAGATACAGCGGCTTGAACCGGTCGGCATTGCTTCAATTGATATCAGAGATTGCCTTCTGGTTCAACTCGAACTTTCGGAGGAGAAGAGCGCTGCTCGTCGGTTGGCGTACAGAGTGCTTAAAGATCAGTGGGAATGGTTTGAGAAGAAGCACTATGACAAACTGATTCGGCGTCTTGATGTCTCTGAAGAGATGTTGAAAGAGGCGATCGAGGAGATTCGGTCTCTCGATCCACGCCCAGGTGCTATAGCAATGCCGGAGGAGGAGGGCAGAAATTATATTGAGCCGGATTTTGAGGTTTGGTATGAACCCATAAAAGGGAAGGAGGGGGAGGGAGACTTCGTAATCCGATTGAACAATCGAAATTCTCCGCCGCTTCGAATATCTCCCCGATACGAGAAGATGTGGGAAGATCTGAAACGAAAAAAACAGAAAGGCCCGGCAGCAGAAACCAGGAATTTCATCAAGGGGAAGATGGAATCGGCACAGTGGTTTATAGAGTCTATCCGGCAGCGTCGCCGCACCATGATGCAGACCATGAAGACTATTGTAGCTCTACAGGAGGAGTTTTTCAAGTATGGGGACGGGTTAAAGCCTATGATACTGAAAGATATAGCGGAGAGGGTGAGACTCGACATCTCTACGATATCCAGGGTGGTGAACGGTAAATATGTTCAGACCCGCTTTGGTGTTTTCGAACTCAAACATTTTTTTAGTGAGGGATTGATGACCGATTCAGGCGAGGAGGTCTCCAGCCATGAAGTTCGCCAGACTCTCCAGGATCTGATTGATGCAGAGGACAAACGTAATCCCATGAGTGATCAGGAGCTTACAGAACGACTGCGTAAACAGGGGTATCAGGTAGCCAGGCGTACAGTGAGCAAATACCGGGAGCAGCTCCAGCTTCCTGTTGCACGCTTGAGACGCCAAATGGTATAGCCTCAGGGGACGGCCACTGCAAATAGAAGTACTTCCCTGATCTCCGGTGTAATGAACAGCCAGAGAATGAACCCGCCCATGAGTAGAAAGTGCAGCCCCACTGTGGCAAGTATATAGGGAATTCTGTGCTTCGGCAGATATCTTCCGCTATCGATCGCGGCAATATTGAACCCGGAGAACCAGATCAGAAGAAACAGGATTCCGAGAGTGTGAAGCCAGCCGTCTGCCCCACCCGCTTTGTAGATTGAGATCATAAGAGCAAGAACAAGAACGTTGAGCTGCAAAGGCCACCCGTATAACTGGAGCGTCTGTGCAATGGATCGGATGCGTCTGTTGGGCAGGTGAATCCAGAGCACGGAGATAAACTGCATGATGATGGCCGCCGCCAGGCCCCATAGAAACAGGCTGAAGGGGCCGGTACCAAAAAGGCTGAGCAGCGGAAAGTGATACTGCAGGATCTCCAGGCCATTTTCTGAAAAAAGCCACCAGGCCGTCATAAATGTGAAAACGGCACAGACAAATGCATTTTGAGCAACGAGAATCAGCCCAGTGGCCAGGGAACGCAGCCGATACTCCATTACATCATCAACGAAGAACCGGTGCATGGTGAAGTATCTAAACAGTGAGCGTTGATAGGAGGGGCTGTATCTGTAATGGATCAGGCCGGTTGCGCCTACGGCAAGCAGCAGGATGACCAGCCAGTCGGGTTTCGGCGACTGATCGGGCAAGTGTGGCATGGGGAAGAGCAGTTCCCCCCCTTCTGAATAGCTGCGGATGACCGTTTCGAACGGCTCATAGAGATTCAACATCTCCAGCAGCCAGTCCGAATCCACAAAAAGGAGAGACTGCTCCAATTCCAGTGATTGTTCAAGCAGCACTCTGAAGAGCGGGGCGTGTTCAAGGGATGCCGCTCCAGGCCGAAAGTGGACAGCGGGCATCGCTTCCGGGGGAGGATGCAGGAGTGGGGGCGAGACCGAGATGAAGTCGAAGCCTGTGGGTGGTGAATGGAGATCAGTAAATGCAGAGATAAAATAGAGGAGCAGGGGATCCTCTATCTGTTCCCGGAGTCTGGACACGTAATTCCCGAGCAGAGGCGTCATACCGGGCCGGTTCACAGCTGGCATCCGGAAGATCCCGAATGCCGAATTGTTACCGTTTAACTCTCTCTTTGACCGCTCTATCCACTCCAGGTCTTCGGCAAGCCATGTCTCAAAATTCTCCCTCAGTTCCGGTACAGTCGTCCAGCTCCTGTCGTTTCGAAGAAGAATTGTAAAGCCATGATCTGCAGCTATGGACGCAAATCCGGTTGGGAGGTCCCCCTCGATCTCCAATAGAGTAATGCCCAGGCCAGAGAAGCGGGCAAGGGTTTCACTGTCCATTCTTTGGAGATCTTCGGAATCTGCAATTATGGCCATTCTGTTTCCATACTCCTGTTGGGGGTCAGGAAACGGATGACCAAAGAGAAGACAAACAGGAATGAGTGTAAAGAGCAGGATGAGAACTGGACGCAAGGGATCGTCTGGTGTTTTGTATTACTTTTCTGCTGTTGGTTCTACCGGAAGTTGACGTGTCTCCTTGAAACTTGAAAGTACAATGTTGGAGCGCGTACGTTTTACACCGCTCCAGGATTGAACTTTTGAGAGAAACTTCTCGAACGTTTCAGTATTGTGAGTGCGAACTTTGAGCACATGTGAACCGTCTCCGGTTATGGAGTGGCACTCGAGCACTTCCGGTTCTCCTACAACCCGATTAACAAAGACGGGGTAGTTATCGGAACCATCCACTTCCACGAAAATAAATGCAGTGATATCAAAGTTGAACTTTCGGGCATCCAGAATGGCGGTATACTCCGCAATAAGCCCCCGCTCTTCCAGTTTCCGCATCCTCTCGGATACTGATGGGACAGAGAGTTTTACGATCTCTGCGATAGTGTTTCGCTGGGCGCGCCCGTGTTTCTGAAGATGTCTCAGAATCATGGCGTCAGTTGTGTCCAGTTGGTACGACATGCGAACCTCGTTTGCCTTAGTTTTCTAATGATATTCGAATCTAACTTTAATAGTTTCAGATTCCAACCTGAAATGGGTGGTTTGTGAGGAGTTTGAGGTGCCTGGATCGAGCGGGCTCCGGAACAGGACTGACACTGTGATGTCCCTTTCCGCTTGAAGTGCAGAATCCGTAACTTTGCGTTTTCCGGAGCTCGGAATAGCCTGGGAGTTCCCGAACCGGTGGAAGGTGTTAAAAACCTTATCATAACAACCATACAGAGGCTGCAGGAAGAGATCAGAGATCATGCTGGATATTAACACTATACGGAATGAGAGAGAACGGGTCGAAGAGGGGATGAAGGCGAAAGGAGAGGATTCGTCCATTGTAGCCGGCCTGATAGAGTGCGACACTGAGTGGAGGGAGTCGGTTACTCTTCTGGAGGAGCAGCGTGCTGCCGCTAATCGTACAGCGAAGGAGATCGGTGAGTTCATGAAGGCGGGCCGAAAGGAGGAGGCTCAAAAGGCGATAGATGCGAGTGCCAGATCGAAGGAGCAGCTAAAGGAGCTGGAAGTGAAAATAGACGGGCTTGCCACGCGCCGCGAAGAGATGCTGTTGCGAATCCCGAACCTGCCACATGAGTCGGTTCCACTCGGCAGCAGCGAAAAGGATAATGTGGTACATCGAACCTGGGGCGAGCCGGAAGAGATGAATTGGAGGCGTCCGCACTGGGAACTTGCCGAAGAGAATGGCTGGATCGACTTCGAGCGGGGCAGCAAGGTCGCAGGGGCGGGATTCCCCTTCTATTTAGGGACTCTGGCCAGATTGCAGCGATCGCTCATCAACTTTTTTATCAACGAGGCAGCGGACAAGGGTTATACCGAAATTCAGCCCCCCTACTTTGTCAATGAAGCTTCAGCCCGGGGAACCGGTCAGATTCCGGACAAAGAGGATATGATGTATGTGATCCCGAGAGACGGCTTTTATGCCATTCCAACGGCCGAGGTACCGGTCACCAACTTTCTGCGTGACGAAATACTGCCGGAAGAGGAGCTCCCGGTACGCTATGTGGCGTACACTCCCTGCTGGCGGCGGGAGGCGGGGTCATATGGGCAGGAAGTTCGTGGGTTGAACCGCTTGCACCAGTTCGACAAGGTGGAGCTGGTTAAAGTAGTTCACCCGGACGACTCCGGTAATGAGCTCGAAAAGCTCTGCGGAGATGCAGAGGAGCTGCTCCGGAAATTGAACCTGCCCTATCGGACTCTACTGATGTGTACAGGAGATATGGGCTTTACCCAGAGTAAAAAGTATGATCTCGAAGTGTGGAGCCCCGGTCAGCAGAGGTGGCTGGAGGTAAGCTCCTGCTCCAATTTCACAGATTATCAGGCGCGGCGAATGAAACTCAGGTTTCGAAATTCTGAGGGGAAAACAGAGATGGCTCACACCCTGAACGGATCGGGTCTGGCGCTTCCAAGGGTAGTGGCGGCCATCCTGGAGACTTATCAGCAGAAGGACGGATCGGTAGCGGTTCCTTCCGTGCTTCAGCCGTATATGGGGTGCGAAACAGTGTAAAACTGCCCGATTTCAGGCCGCAATGGATGAGATAGATCGATCAGGCGACAGCGTAGAACTCCTGTTCACTGAAATTGAAAAGCAGATCCAGTACCGGTTTCATCTGCTTCTCATCCATGATGGCAGCACGCAGTTTTTTCCCATTTCGAATACCTTTCAGGTAGGAGCCATAATGCTTTTTCATGACAATGACTCCATATCTCTCCCCGTGGTGTTGCACCGACAGTCGCAGCTGTTCGGCACATAGATCTATGCGCTCCTCCAGAGTCGGTTCTGGAAGCAGTTCCCCGCAGTCCAGATAGTGTCGTGTCTGTCTGAAGATCCAGGGATTACCTATGGCACCCCTGCCGATCATAACACCGTCAACTCCGGTTTCGTCGAACATGCGCTTTGCGTCCTGCGGAGTGGTCACATCTCCATTGCCGATCACCGGGATATGCAGACCGGGAGTCTCGCAAACATAGCGCAGCCACTCCCATCTCGCCTCTCCCTTATACTTTTGGGATCGGGTTCGGGCGTGAATGGTCAGGGCCTGAACCCCCAGGGACTGAAGCATCAGTGCTACTTCACGAATCCGGATGGTCTGGTCGTCCCAGCCAAGGCGGGTCTTTACGGTTACGGGCAGCTCTCCAGCCGCATCCACAACGGTTCCAGCCATGCGTTCCATCATAGAGAGGTCTTTCAGACAGGCTGAACCGGCCCCCTTTTTGACAATTTTATAGACGGGGCATCCGAAGTTGATATCGATCAGGTCGGGCTGGCTCGCAGCGGCCACCCGGGTTGCTCCATCCATCGCCTCCTCTTCTCCGCCGAAGATCTGAATACCAAAAGGGCGTTCAGATTCATCGAAGTACATTTTGTGAAGAGCGATATCGGAATCACGTACGATCGCTTCGGAACTGATGAACTCGGTATAGACAACATCGGCTCCCATCCGTTTGCAGATCTGGCGAAAAGGAGAGTCTGATACATCCTCCATGGGGGCAAGGAGAATTGGTTTGTCAGGAAGTATGATCGATCGGTTCTTCATAATTGGTTGGCTTTTAAACTGAGCGTTCAATATAGGGGTTTCGGAGGAGAATATGACGTAATGCACACCGGGGGTTAGCCATTTGACGGATCTTGCCGTATATTTGAGGCTCATTTAAAAACACCATATAACACAGTTTACTTTACATGGCACTTGCTATAAAAACGATTGAAGAGCTGCTGGGAGATGATGCGGCTCACCTGTTAGAACACAAATGTGAAACGATTTCGAGCGACAGAATTCATCTGCCCGGCCCGGACTTTGTGGATCGTGTCTGGTATCACTCCGATCGGAGCAACCGGGTACTTGGTAACCTCCAGAGAATCTATGGGCACGGACGTCTTGCCGGAACGGGATACGTCTCGATTCTTCCGGTAGATCAGGGTATTGAGCACAGCGCCGGCGCTTCTTTTGCAAAAAACCCGGACTATTTTGACCCGTCGAATATTGTTGAATTGGCGATTGAGGGTGGATGTAATGCTGTTGCTTCCACATTCGGTGTTCTCGCGTCTGTCTCACGACAGTACGCTCACAAAATTCCTTTCGTGGTTAAGGTGAACCACAATGAACTGCTCACCTATCCGAACAATTACGACCAGATCATGTTCGGAACCATCGACCAGGCCTACAGGATGGGAGCGGCTGCCATTGGCGCCACCATCTACTTCGGTTCAGAAGAGTCGAACCGTCAGATCGTAGAAGTAGCAGAGGCATTCGACTATGCCCATGAACTTGGAATGGCTACCATTCTCTGGTGCTATACCCGAAATTCTGCATTCAAGAAAGATGGAGTGGACTACCACGCCTCAGCAGACCTGACTGGCCAGGCCAACCACCTCGGGGTGACCATCAGTGCCGATATTATCAAGCAGAAGCTTCCTGTGAACAACGGTGGATACAAGGCTCTGAACAGCGGAAACTCCTCTTATGGAAAGCTGGACGAGCGGATCTACAGTGAGTTGACCAGTGATCACCCGATTGACCTGGCCCGATATCAGGTCGCAAACTGCTATATGGGGCGCGCAGGGCTTATTAACTCTGGTGGAGCTTCCGGTGACGATGACTTTGCAGATGCGGTCAAAACGGCCGTCATCAACAAGCGTGCCGGTGGAATGGGCCTTATCAGTGGCCGGAAGGCGTTCCAGCGCCCGAGAGCTGAAGGGGCGAAACTTCTTAACATGATTCAGGATGTCTATCTGGATGAGTCGATAGACATCGCCTGATTCGATTTGAACCAAGTCTGGGCCCTGTGTGACTCGCACAGGGCCTTTTTTTTGATCATAATCCGGTTGCGACTTCTGCATGGAGTCGATTGCTGAGCCGGGTTTAATCTCTATGGATGAAAGAGCCGGAAACATCGAAGCAGAGCAGTAGCGGTTTGATCTCTACCCGATATTTGCTCATATCGCTGGCACTCAGTACAGTCGGTATGGCGGTGGTCATCTGGATGACCTGGTCTCCCGGAGTACTGGAGCATCTTGTGCCCAAGAGAATGCCGGGGCTGGTGATTGCCATAGGTGTCATCTTCCTGAGAATCTGGTTTGTTGCAGCCAAGATTCACTTTCTGGCAGAGAAGGAGATCACGTGGATGGGGGCGGTCCGTGTTGCTCTCACCTGGGATTTTGCCTCCGCAGTTACACCCTCTACGATCGGTGGTGCACCGGTAGCTACTTACGCTCTGACCCGTGAGGGCATTCGGCTTGGCAATTCCACGGCCATTGTGCTATATGGTGTATTGCTGGATCAATTCTGGTATGCAATGGCAGTGCCGGTTCTGCTAATTGCCGGAATCTGGTTCGAAGTGATACCCTCCGGAACCGGAATGGTGGGTTTGGTGACGATGGGAATCATCTACTTCGGCCTCCTGGCCTACGGCGCGCTGCTTGCCTACGGACTCCTCGTACAGCCCTCCGCTCTCAAAAAAGTGGTGAAGACTCTCTTGCGATTTCCGTTTTTACGCCGTTTTCGGGAAAAGGTAATGGTAGAGGCAGAAAGCCTGGAACAGTATTCAATGGAACTTCGGGCAAAACCGGCCGGATTCATCGGAAAGGCGTTCTACTTCTCTACCATGGCGTGGCTCTGCCGCGTTGCTATCCCTCCCATTGTCGTTTTGAGCCTGCTGCCGGCAGAAGAGGTTCTACTAATACTCAGAAGCCTTGCGATGAATCTGGCCTTTCTGGTGATACCGACTCCGGGCGGATCAGGAGGAGTAGAGGGGCTTTTTGTCGTCTTTATGGGGCCACTTATCGAACGAACAGCTTTTATTGGACTCGCCGTATTTCTCTGGCGTGTAATGACTTATTATGTGAGTATCGGGCTGGGTGTGATGGCCACTACCTGGTATGTAGATCATCAAGTCGTGAAACTGGTGAATAATGGGGACGATTCGCGTGATATCGGGGAGGATGCAGAAGAATCGAATACCCCAATACCGGAATCAGAAAACGTGTTGAAGAGAAGCGGAAACAGGGAGTAACTGTGCCATGGCGAAAAAGAGAAACGTTTACGAATGCAATGAGTGCGGGCATCAATCGGCCAAATGGTTGGGGATGTGCCCTTCGTGTGAAAGCTGGCACACCTTTGAAGAGGTTTCACCTGTCCCGGATGAACCGGCTCGCGAACATGCAGTACTTGGGGCCGGTATTGGAGAGGACGCACCGGTTCCCCTGAGTGAAGTATCAGTCTCTTCCGGGGAGCGTATGGCCAGTGGAATCGGTGAGCTGGACCGGGTTCTCGGGGGAGGTTTTGTCGGGGGGTCGCTTAACCTGCTTGGTGGTGATCCCGGGATTGGGAAGAGTACACTTATGCTGCAGGTAGCGGGTGCGCGTCCGGAATTGAACATACTCTATGTAGCCGGTGAGGAGTCAGCTGGCCAGATCAAACAGAGGGCTGGCCGGGTGGGGATCCATGCGGGCGGACTGAAGATTACAACCGCTACAGAGCTGGATCGGGTGTTAACTCATGTAAGAAATGAGAGTCCCGACCTGCTCGTTATCGACTCAATTCAGACCGTTTACCGCAGTCGCCTTGGCAGCTTGCCGGGCAGTGTACAGCAGATTCGGGAGTGTGCCGCGCTGCTGCAAAAACTGGCAAAGCAGCAGGGAGTGACGACGGTGATGATTGGCCATATGAACAAGGATGGCGAGATTGCAGGCCCAAAAATATTGGAGCATATGGTAGACTCCGTGCTGCGATTCGAAGGGGATCAAACCCGGGTGTATCGACTTCTTCGCGGTGTTAAAAACCGGTTTGGCGCAACTGGTGAAGTAGGTGTTTTCGAAATGGCCGGACAGGGGCTCAAAGAGATCGCAAATCCCTCTGCTCTTTTTTTGCCGGATGAAGGCGTACAGGAGAGCGGAAGTGTAGTTACCTGCGTAATGGAGGGGAGCAGAGCCTTGCTTGTCGAGGTACAGGCTCTGGTCACAACGGCTACATACCCGGTTCCGCAACGAACAGCCTCAGGTTTTGATCAGAAACGACTGGCACTGCTTCTTGCTGTCCTGGAAAAGCGGGCAGGGGTCGATCTCTCCGGACACGATGTCTATCTTAATATAGCTGGGGGAATTCGAATTCAGGATCCGGCAGCAGATCTGGCAGTGGTAGCAGCGGTCGTCTCCAGTTTCCGTGATATTCCGGTCTCGGGAGAGAGTGTCTGGCTGGGTGAAGTGGGGCTGGGGGGAGAGGTACGGAGGGTGCCGCAGACCGAGGCACGCATGAAGGAGGTATCCAAATTGGGATTTCAGGTCCTTTTCGCTCCAAAGAGCGAAGGGGAGGTTCCGGATGGCCTGGAGTACAGACAGGTCTCGAGAATCTCAGCCGCGTTATCGGGGCTCCAGGCAACCTGACAGAGAAGGCTTAGTAATTTTCGCGCTGCCGGCGTCGCTGCTCGCGGACGCTCTTCTTCAGTGCTTCACGGCGCTCTTCAGAGGGCTTTGTGAACTGCTGACGATCCTTATACTCATTCAGTACACGGGCGCGAGTGATCATCTTTTTAAACCGGTTAATGGCCCGGTCGATGCTTTCATTATCTTTTACGTTTACTCCAATCATTCAGAAAGAGAGTTATATTGAGTGTTAATCGTTCGATTACAGACCCTCAATATAAAGGAATTCCAGATGAAAATCATGAATTCGTCCTGAAATTTTGAAATCTCTCAACAGTGGCGATGGCCGTCTCAACGACAAAACGAACACTCCCTGAAAACGCTTCTGTATGAACCTGAACAGGCCGCAGTATCCGGTGCTGGGTAGCGGGTTTGTATCCCGCCTATTTGTACCCCAGGTTCCGTACCCAGTCCTCTTTTTCGCGCCACTTCTCTCTCACTTTAACATGCAGGTCCAGATAGACTTTGCGTTCCGTGAACTCTTCGATCGCTTCACGGGCCCGGATGCCCAGCTCTTTGATGGCGCGCCCCCCTTTCCCAATGAGCATCCCTTTTTGTGATTTTCGATTTACAATGATCTCTGCTGTAATGACATCCATCTCCTCCTTCTCACTATACTGGATCACCTCGACGGTGCAGGAGTAGGGAATCTCTTCATGAAAAAGGAGGAATAGCTGCTCCCGGACCAGTTCCGAGGCGAAGAATCGCATCGGGTGTTCACTGAGCATCTCTTTGGGATACCATGGAGGCCCCTCGGGGGTCAACTCCTTCAGGATACCAAGGAGTTCCGTTACACCATCTCCCTTGAGCGCAGAGATGTAGTGGACGGAGTGAATGTTATAATTGGTAATAATAGGCTCTGCCACCATTTTTGCCCTTTGTGGGTCTGTGGTGTCCATTTTATTGATCACAAGTAGAAGTGGAACCGAGATGTTATTCAGAATTTCAGCAACCATCGGCTCAGGTTTGGCGTCAGCGGGGTCCACGATAAGCAGGATGATATCGGCGTCCTTTTTGGCACGTTCAACGAAGCGCATCATCGCACTTTGCAGTTCATATCCGGGAGTCAGAATCCCGGGGGTATCCAGAAAGATGATCTGGGAGTTCTCATCGGAGTGAATACCGATAATCTGATGCCTTGTGGTCTGTGGCTTGGGAGTGGCAATCGAGATTTTGGTACCAAGCAGCCGGTTCATCAAAGTTGATTTCCCGGCATTGGGCTTTCCGATAATCGCTGCGTATCCCGACTTGTGACCTGTGGTTTGGTTCAAAAAGGACTCCAGTGCTACATGTTAGCTTGAAGAATCTGGCCGGTGAGCCATAACTGAACCTGATGGTACTGAAGGTTGTAGTAACTGTAGTCCCTCAGGAGGAGATAGTGTTCGAACGGAAAAAACTCGTTGCGCAGTTTGGGACGCATGAAATAGAAGTTGTATCTCGGGTCGGTTCGGTCGTAAGCGTAGGACCACTGCATTTCGTTCAGGCGTTGATCGATATACCAGGGCGGCCCGAACAGAATGTATATCATACCCTGGTCGGTTTTCCACCCCTCCTTGTAACTGGAAAACTGTTTATTTGCCTCCTCTATTCTCTGGTAGTAGAGAGAGATGACATGCCGTGCGCGGTTGGCACTGCCGATGTTGGAGAGCCAGAATCGATCGACTTCAGCTTTTAGAGAATCCGGGTCTTCGATTTCCAACATACTCTCATACTCTTTTGGCGTCATCAGATAGAAGAGGGGTTCGGCCAGCTCTCTTGGGGATTTAATGGCTGGGTAGTTTTCACTCTTTACTCCAAAATCCCTGCCGCGATAAAGCTCCTCATCGTCCGGTGTAACCGCCCGCACTTCGAAGCGGTAATTGCCATAGTCCGGACGGGGAAACCGGTATTCAATCATCACGCTTCCGGATTGATCGAGAACTCTGCGGGTAGCATCTATCTCTTCCACTCTATTGTAGTCGATGCCCCGGTAGGCCATACTTGAGGCACCGTAATTGTTCATACTCATGGATCGTGCCGGTTCATTGTCCGATTCGTAGTGTATCAGGCGGGAAGCAACCTCAAGCGGCTCTTCGATACGATTGTTAGTTACCTGAATCAAAAATCGGATACTGTCGTTTACAGCCGGGACATCATACGTTGTAATTGGCTGATAGTCCGGTTCCGGGAGGCTCATGTCTTTTCCAAGTAGCCGGATCGTAGTCAGATTTACATCATTATCCTCAGGATCCGGAATATAGGTCTCAGCCGTTCTTGTCGTTCGTTTGTCTGACGAGAGGTCCTGAATGGCAACAGCAATATCATATGCTCCCGGAGGCACATTAAATTGATGTTCAAATTTCTTGATGTCCTGTGTGGTAATGATCCCCGTCTCTTCACGCAAGATCTCCATCTCATCCCTCCAGTTTCTGGAAAAATTTCTGCCATCGCTGGAGGTTACGCGAATCTCCACTTCAATATTTGCGGTATTCTGGCCTTCACTCTCCCGGTAGATGAGGCTTGCATGCACAATATCGGCAGAGATGTCGATTACACCATTGTCCTCTTCATCCAGATAGCCTATGGCAGACAGACGTATTTCAGGGTGGCCCTCCATAAAGAAGTAAGTTGAGCCCCGTTCAATGTCGGGGTTGACGGTTCTTGAACATCCCAGAACAGTGGCAACAAGGAGCAAACCGGCAGTGGTTATGCGTGTACAGGCGGGTGAGTTCATATTATGGTGGCAACGTGGAGTGAATGATGTTATCTGTTAAATCTGGCAAATGATTGTGAAAGGGTCAACTCTGTTTTTAATCGTTATATGAAGTCGTTCGATCCCTTCAGTATGACCACCGAAGGTGTTTTATAAGGATATTAACCGAAAAATGGCTTTGAAATTGTGTAAATTCGGTATTGTAGCGGGTCTTATGGAAGAGAGCCGGCTGCGTTGGTACCCCTCTGTTGGTCCGGGAGGCCTTGAATAACATTCCGGATCCTGTAAACATTCGAATTAATATTGCTACACCATATGATTTCAGGGAAGAGAAGAACAAAAATCGTCTGCACCATGGGCCCCAGCAGTTGGTCGCCCGAAATGATCGAAAACCTCTATATGGCCGGAATGAATGTGGCCAGGGTCAACTTTTCGCATGGATCACACGAAGTCCATGCCCGAACCATCCGGCACATTCGGGAAATTGCCAGGCGCCATCAGTACTCCATTCCGGTATTGATGGACCTCCAGGGCCCCAAAATTCGTATCGGTACCCTGGAAGGGGGAGCACAGACGATTCAGCCAGGAGAGGAGCTGGAGCTTATTGCCGAAGATTTTAGCGGAAGTGGCAAGAGGATTCCGATCGACTATTCGAATCTTTCACAGGATGCTCAGGAGGGAGACCGGATTCTGATTGATGACGGACTACTGGAACTGGTTGTCACCGGGAAAAACGGAAAAACAGTGAATGCAAAAGTAGTGGTCGGAGGAGAACTGAAATCCAGAAAGGGAGTCAACCTGCCGGGAGTCAAGATCTCGATGGCCTCTGTGACCGAGAAGGATCTTGAAGATCTGGAGTTCGGGCTCACTCAGAAGGCCGATTTCGTGGCCATGTCCTTCGTCCGGTCGGCCGATGATGTCCGCGAAATTGCAGAACGGGTGCGTGCGGCCGGTAGTGATGCGGGAATAATTGCGAAAATCGAGAAGCCTGAAGCGGTAGATGTAATAGACGAAATTATACAGGAAGCGGATGGCATCATGGTGGCCAGGGGCGATCTGGGTATCGAGATCGCTTCGGAGAGAGTGCCAATGGTGCAGAAACAGATCATACAAAAATGCCGCGCTGCAGGGAAGCCGGTCATTACGGCGACTCAGATGCTCGACTCTATGATTCAGAATCCCAGGCCTACCCGTGCAGAGAGTAGCGACGTTGCCAATGCCGTTCTCGATGGTACGGATGCTGTCATGCTTTCGGGAGAGACCGCTGCTGGTAAATATCCGGTGGAATCTGTTCAGGCGATGGACAAAATCTGCCGAACGGTTGAGGAGAATGCCGGTGAACTCTACTACAGCCTTCCCTACAGAAAACCGGAGCTGAAAGAGAAACAGATTATTGAATCTCTTGCCTACTCCTGTGTGACCATCGGTGAAAATGTAGATGCAAGGGTGATAAGCACCATCACCCACTCCGGGAATACTGCCAAGAGGATCGCCAAATTCCGGCCAAAAGTGCCAATTGTCGCCTTTACCGAGAGTCAGCTTGTACGCAGGCAGCTGAATCTGGTTTGGGGTGTACACTCGGTGAAACTGGACAAGATATTTGATACCGATCTAAGTGTGAAAATGATGGAGGACTACCTCTGTGAGAACGGGATGGTGGACTCGGGAGACCGGGTTATTGTCGCCACAGGGATGCCTACCTCCAAGCGTGGCCGTACCAATATGGTAAAAGTGAGTACCATAGAATCGCGGTCGGAAAGCACAAGTTAACGGAACAGTCAAGTTCCCCGATAGTGAGACCAGTAAACTATATACTGCTTGGGTATCTTTTTTTTCTTGTCGGGTGTGCTACACCATTGCAGCAGGGCTGGTACGACATCAATGCCTACTACAATACCTACTACAACGGGACGCAAGCTTTCGAACGGGGCCTTGAGCTTCACAGATCCCAGTTGCCCGGGATGAACCCGGAGCGGTGGTTGCCCGTTCACTCACCCCCCTCCGGAGGGGGTGTGGATGAGTTTGGCCGGGCTATTGAAAAGGGGGCTGCGATCCTTCGGGATCATCCCCGCTCCAGCTATGTGGTTCCTGCAGTGGAGATGACAGGAGCCTCACACTACTACAGGCAGGAGTATTATCTGGCGATGGAGAAGTTTGAGGAGATCTGGCGCGTGGCCGAAGATCCGGATGTACGGCAGCGGGCGGTCCGTTGGATCGGCCTGGTCTGGCTGGAACTTGAGCAGTGGGAAGAGGGGGCCCGTCAGGTAGAGGGCCGGATGGAGGAGCTTCCGGAGAGTGGTACCGACCCATCGGAACGGGGGGAAATTCTGGCCGTTTTAGCCGGTCTCTATCTGATGCAGGGAGAGTTAGAAGTAGCGGCTTCACACCTGGAGAGTGCCCTCGAGAAACAGGATAACAGAGAGTTTCAAAGCCGAGCCCGCTTTTTACTGGGGCAGGTACGGGAGGAGTTGGGGAACTCCGGGGGAGCTATTATAGCCTATCAATCGGTAGCCCGGTACCGCCCCGCATTCGACCTCGAATATCATGCGCTTCGAAAGATAGCTGGTGTGACAGGAGAGATGGGCGATCTCGATTCTGCCTGGCGGCAGCTCACCTCTCTGGATAGAGACGACAAGTACGATACGTTTCGACCCCGTACCCGCTACGAAATGGCACTGATTCAGCTTCAAAGAGGAGATATAGCAGAGGCAGTGGAGCAGTTGGAGGAGCTCGTAGAGTCGGTAGCCCAACCACCCGATGTGACGACAGCTGCACAGGCACAGTTCAAGCTCGCAACGATCTATCGGGATCACCTGGAGGACCCATTAACCGCTGCCGAGTGGTATAGCCGCGCTGCAAATGAACCGGCAGATGCAGAGAGGCTGCCTGCCAGTTGGGATGCACCGGCCATGGCAGAGATTTATGGACGCTATTCCGAGGTTCTCCTGGAGGTATCACATCTCGACAGCCTCCTCAGGTTAAGCCGTCTCACTCCGGAAGAGCTGGAATTGGTTGTAGCAGAAGCGGTGAATCGCGAAGAGGAAGCGCGAGCGGTTGAGGAGTCTCAGGAGTGGACAAACAGAAACGTTGGACCTCTTGAAGCCGGATCACTAGCGATGGAGGAGGTAGATGAAGATGGATTTCTCCGAATAGGAAATCCGCAGCGTGTTCAGGCGGCTACAGAGCAGTTTCGGGCGGTTTGGGGCAGCCGGCCAAGAGTAGAGAATTGGAGGAGAAGTGCAGCGATCACTCTTGCCAACAGGCCGGACGGGCAGGTTCCGGATACCATGGAGGAGCCGGGTGAGGGGCAGATCATTTTGAATGAGGAAGTGGCAGAGTTGGCCGGTGAGAGCGAGGAAATCGATCTGTCGGATATCCCCTTCACTCCATCCGCTCGGAGGGAGATGGAGATGGAACTGCACAGGCAGTGGTTTGTACTTGCAAATATCTACTTTCTCGATCTCGGGATGAGCGACCGGGCCGATGAGTATTATGAGCGCGTACTGTCTGGCCGTATGGTACCGGAACTACACCCCCTGGCTCTTTACGGACTGGCAGAGTCGGCACTCACCCGTGGAGATCAGGAGAGGGCCCGGCAGTTTGCGAAGCAGCTTCTTAAACTTGAACCGGAGAGTGTGCGGGCCATTCGCCTCGCACAACGTACCGGCCTGGATACCGAATTACCTGATAACGGCCGGGATGATGCATCTCCGGGAGCTCGTTATCACGACCTGCAAGCCGAAGGGCTGGAACCAGTAGAGTATGCCAGACGGCTCTACGACTGGGCACGGGCTGAACCGGAGGCTTCCCATACACCTCTGCTGCTGATGGAAGCGGCGACTACGCTTTTAAGAACCGTTCCCGGTTTACCGGAGCGGGTTGGTAATGCATTTGCAGAGGGTGGTTATCTGGAAATGGACCATCAGGCAGAGACTGATGTGGACGAGCAGGGGCCATTAAATGATGCAGAACAGGGTACACTTCAGGAGGCGGAAGAGATCCTGGAAATACTGGAGCGGGATCACAGCGACCACGAGCTCGGACGCCGTGCGGCTGGAATACGGCAATGGATTCTGGAGCTAATGGAAGTGTATGGATTGGATGAGCAAGAGAACAGAACTGAATAGCCTACAGAGGAACAGGAGAGTGGTACTGGCGAATCTTAAGGCGAACCGGAGCATTCATCGATCGAACATCAACTGCCAAAATTCAGCTGAATGGTTGCATACCAGGAGCGTGGCGGAGACGGTATGATGCCGGGACCGGGATAACCGGTAGCACGGCGAGTGAAATAGGCTGAATCCAGCACGTTATTGATGCCTGATTCCAACGTAAAGTTTTTAAATGACCAGGAGAGAGACAGGTCGAGGACATCATAGGCCGGGATCTCCCCTTTGATGCCGCTTTGGTTGTCATTTACATTCTGCCTGGCATTGGAGGCATCCGTAAATTGTCTTGAAACATAGGTGTACTGCAGAGATCCGGATAGATTTTTGTATCCGAATGAGAGACCGGTTTTCATGTTCAGCAGCGGCACAAACTCTACCTGGTTGCCTTCCACACCAGCAATTTCGGAATCAATGTAGTCTGATTGCGTGAGGGCGGAGTTAGCAAAGATATTGAGACGGGTATCCAATCGATCGCTGCCAACCAGAGAGAGAACATTCAGCTCCAGGAGACTTTCTACGCCGTACATATATGCCCGGCCAATATTTCCACGGAACCGAACCACTCTGCCGGTTTCTACAATCTCGCCGCTGGCATCTACTCTTGTCTCTGCCCGCAAGACTTCCCCGAGTCGGTTATCATACATCAAGCCGAAGCCATTCAGGTCGTATGAGAAGCTCTCCTCAAACTGGCCGCGGATTCCAACATCGACCGTAAAGCCACTTTCGTCATTGATGTCTGGGTCTACTTGAAAAGTCGGGTTTACGATTCGGATATCGTTAAACGTGACCGAACGGTAATTTTGGGAATAATTTCCGTAGAGTTCAATGCTTGAATCGGTATAGTAGCTTAATCCGAGGCCCAGCAGCAAAAAGTTTCGGTCGAAACTTCTGTTGTCTTCAAAAATCTGATTTTGAATGGGGATTCCGGCAAGATCAAAATTGATCTGCCTGAAGGTACCTTCGCTCTCTGTTTTTATATATTCAAAGCGGAACCCGGGAGTAATTAAAAGATCATCATTCAGGTAAAAAATGTTCTCCCCAAAGATGGCCAGGTTTCGATTTGGATAGGTGAAGTCCGACTGGCTGGGATAGTCAGGAAATTGGTTATCGGCGAGTGAAAAATCAACCTCTGCGCGTGCAGATCCCGGTCCCTGTACAGACGAATTATTGGAGTGATAATATTTGCTCCCAATTAGAAAAACAGCGTCTCTTTCACCAATTTTGTACCGATCTAAAAATCGGATTTCAGTTCCCCAGTTATTGAAACTGCCTTTGATCAGGTCGCGTGGTGCATCCAGATCATCTTTTTGAGATACACGGTTTGTTCTGAATCCTGCGGAATTCCGTGATGCATCGAGCCCGAAAAGCATGGCACTCAGTTGCATATTACGATTGAATTTGTGTTCAAGCCGCAATGAAGCAAGTTTCCAGTCTACTTCAAACCAGTTTCGTGTGCGGTTACTGAAGGTGGGATCAGTATAGAACTGTGCATCTGTGAGTCCGCCAGACTGCTGTGCAAGATAGTAGAGGTAGGTAAAATCAGCGGATATACTGGTGTTGTCGTTGAACTCATAATCAGTGTAGAGGTAGATGTTTTCAGATTCAAACCCGGAGTTGGGCCTGAAACCATCTCCTTTTTTGTAGTTAAAATAGCCGTAGTAGCCCACATTGCCTGTAGTGCCGCTCAGGCTTTTATAAGAAGTGAAAAGGTCATGTGATCCCATAGACTGTCTTGATACCACATCGATCTGTCTATCCCTGACAGGTTTTTTCATTTTAAAATTAACCATTCCGCCAAATTGGGTGCCGTACTGCAGGGAAGCTGCACCGCGGATCACTTGAATTTCCTGTAGCGCTTCAGCTGGCGGGGTGTAATAGCTCTCTGGATATCCCAGCACATCGGCGCTGATATCGTACCCGTTTTGACGAATGTTGAAGTTGGATGAGCGATTTGGATCCAGTCCCCGGCCACCGATATGTAGCTGCAATCCTGCATCATTGGATTCAAATATATTCAACCCGGAAACCTGCCCGTAGATTTGCCGGGCATTGTTTGAGGAGGTGTTCACTGTGATTTGGTCAAGGGAAATCACCTCATTCTTTTTGCCGGCAAAGATGGATGTACCTTCAACCTCCCGGAGTCGCTGCATTGTAAAAATCCTATTTTGCTGATCGAACACCGCTACTTCTGACATCTCCCGGCTGAGCGGCTCCAGTTGAAAGTTCACCTCCTGGTCTTCATTCTCTATCACAAAGGAACGGTAAATTGTTTCGTAGCCGAGGTTGTAAAAGTAGAGGTTGTATGTTCCCTCCTGAAGGTTTTTGATCTCAAAATATCCATTTTTATCGGTTTGAAACGATCTGCCGGCTTCGTTATCGTAAATATCCACACCCTCAATCGGCTCATCGGTTTCAAGATCCGTAACGGTGCCAGAAATTTGGTATTGAGCCAAAGCGGGCATTGCAAAAAGCCAGCACATTATAAAGAGACTAAAGTCCTTTAATTTCATCATTAAACGTAAGTAACCAGTTTCGATGTTTTAGTGAAGGTTTAATGGTCGTTAAATCAACAGTGGGGTCTACGTAGGACTGGCTTCCACGGCCATTAACAGCTACATAGCTTTCTACATAAATTTCAGGTTCTCTGATTCCCTGCTGCTTGTAGTGCTCCTCCAGGTAGTGCGCATATTCCAGGATAAAATCGGGCTGGGTGGCCATCTGCTTCTCCTGAAAAGGAGTCAAAAATTCGGTGTTGTCTACGTAAAAACGCTGACTGATATCAGGATTTACAACTTTAAAGTTTGCATATCCTGTTTTTTCCATCAGCATTACCCGCCAGGAGAATCGATAGCCCTCTTCAGTCCAGAACAGTTCCCCCGGGTACAGCATATAGCGGAAGGGGACGAGCAGTTGGATGATAAAAAACAGAGAGACAACGCTAACGGATGCTTTTTTTACCCAGGGTTTTGGGAATGTGTACGCAGAAGCATTATCAAATGTTTCTTTTGTGATCTTCAAGGCACGTGATATAGTGCCCAGGATTTTATTGTGAAGATGCGCATCAAAGAAAATCAATGCACTTGCAATCATGATGTAGGGAAACATGCCAATTGGGAAAAGCGCACGAGTCAAGAGGTGAAAAACGATCACCAGAAAAAAGGCCACGACCCGGGTTCGTTTGATCAGAAGTAAAAAAGGAATGGCCAGGTCGTAGAGTGCCCCGGCCCATGAAAATGCGTAATGAGTCCACTGTTGCTGAAACAGATCGCCGAGTATGGGCAGGGAATATTTGGACGGCAACCAGATCTGCAGGGGCATGGCCCGGAACAGCCAGTCGGAATTAAGTTTAGCCAGACCGGCATAAAAATAGACGATACAGAGCAAACATTTAATGGAATCGATGGTCCAGGCCGGGACCCGTTCGGAGCGAAGTTTTATGTTCTTGTATGCATCTACTGAATAGTAGGCGTGTGCGGGTAGGAAAATCATCAGAAAGCTGAGGATGCTGATGAAGTAGTAGTGATTCAGATAGGTGGTTTTATCCATGAGCTCGATATAGGTGAAACTCAGGAAAAAAGTAATGATCGCCAGCCGATACTTGTAGCCGAGGGATACAAAAACAGCGGAGACTCCACAAACCAGAAAAATGAGATATGTATACCCTCCAAAAGGCTGAACCCATTCAAACCCATAGTAGGAGAAGAAAAACCGGGGTTCTATATAGAGCTTCTCTATCCAGCCATTGGCCGCAAAACGAACGATGCTCACAAGCATCAGCAGGCCGAAAAATATCCGAAAAACGGCTAATGGAGCAGCACTTGTTGATCTGTTAAAATATGCCAGTATGGATGTTGTATTCAATGTTATGCCCAATGAATCACCTTGACTGGATTAATCCCCGTCGGAATCAACATAATCCACATTAATATTCAGCGCCTGCAGCATATCTACTTTCAGGTACACCACATTCTTTTGTAGTTCGTCATAGGTGGTAAACATTTTTTCATTATCAGTTTCAACCTGGTTGGCAAAATTGTTGTCCAGTCCTTCCGCTTCCTGGCGGGCCAGTGCAAACTGATTATTGATCAGCGAAACCAGACTCTCTCCGTCTTTCATGGTATCCAGAAACAGGAGATAGGATTGCAGGCTTTCACCCGTCTCGTTCGTTGCAAAATGAGTGCCCCTGAAAAAGTTCTGTGCGGCGTCCAGGGATTCCAGAAAAAGTTCTTTTGAGAATTCTCCGCTGTAAAATCCCTCCACATGGCTGCTTAGTGACGATCCTGAAAATACACCTGCGGGAATACCAATCTTGCCGGCTCTCAGAGCTTTTTCGTAATAGAATATATAGTCGTTCACCATCATATCGAGCGATGAGTTGGCCCCGTTACCTGAGTTGCTCACAAAATCATTCCGAAAATCGGTGGTCCACGCTTCCAGAACCGTATCTGTAAGCGTATCAATGCGTAATGTAAGATCTGTCAGATATGCTTTATAAGCATCGGCATGTACATCTGTAGTGTAG
This sequence comes from Balneolaceae bacterium, assembly GCA_040880485.1. Lineage (GTDB taxonomy): Bacteria > Bacteroidota > Rhodothermia > Balneolales > Balneolaceae > JBBDIJ01. Next base: position 2,244 of record JBBDIJ010000021.1, on the reverse strand, counting down.
AACGAAAGCAGATCCGTGTCACTATCGGCCAGTCCGTAGAGTAGATAATCGAGGGCTGGAAAACCCTGGCTGTTATTCAGGGAGGGAAGTTCCAGATTATAGGATCCCTCTTCAATATTATTACGGATCTCAACGGTGTCTGTCGGGTAAATATTCAGGTTATCCCGGTAACGAAGTTGCATGGCTTCACCCATCTCAAACATGGATACATGCTGCCAGGCTTTATAACTCACCAGCCATTCATCCCGGAGGGCATCCAGATTTTGTTGGGTGGGGTCTTCCGAAAATGTACTTGCTGCGGTATTTAACTCTTCTGTCAGGCTGGCAAAATGAGTGAGTGCAGGGCTGATCAGATTATCTGCCCAGTTAACAAGAATGGCTTCCCGGTCAAAATCATCTACATCCGGGCCGGTAGGGGTACTGTCGGTACAGCCCCATAAAATCAGCGTTGCGAGTAAGGAGAGAACAGCTTTCTTCATGATGTTTACTAATGTATAGAAACAGAAAAGCTGGCCACCGAAAAGGTGGCCAGCTGAATAGATTCAAGTGTGTTTAATTGGCAGCTTCTTCAACTGTGAAGTCAAAATTTGCGGCAATATCTTGTGAGATTTGATCCAGTGTTTCAGGTGATACTTCCCACAAGCCATCGCCTTCGGTAAGCTGGGCAAGGAAGCCGTCAACTTCAGCTTTGGTTAAGTATGGGCCTTCAGTGTTCGACACTCTTGTAAACTGCAAGCTGTAGACAAACCCATATCCTTCTGACAGGTCGTGAAAAGCGGCTCCATAATCCGGATTTTCCTGTTCGAGAATGATTTTGCCTGATTGCAGATAATAGACGGCACGAACAGCAATCACAGTGGAGATTTTTTCTCGTATAATTTGAGCCTGTTGGTCACGAATATCATATTCCCCCTCTACAATGGCGGCACGGCCAAGGGCAAATGCATCAAATACATCCTGGGCAATTCCGGCAAAGTCTTCGTCGGCTTCTACACTTCCAAGGTACTTATTTACAAAAATGTCATCGTCACCTACGGTGGGTGTTGGATTAGCGGGATTCTGTGAGGTTCCATACAGGTAACCGTACGCTTCATCCCACTTATGTTCCATTGTCGTGTAGTTGGATTCGCCGTCAAGTACTCTGTTATCATTATCTGTCCGGTTAGTACCCGCATCCAGTACGGAAGTACTGAGGTAGTTGTTTAAAATCTGGTCTGCTATCAGGGCTCCGTTCAAACTTTTGGCTAACAACTGATCGTATTCAAACCCTTTCCCATTTACATAACGGGTAGACGAACCATCAGCAATCTGCCCGGCAACGCCCTGCTCGGCAAGCTGATTCTCGTTGGGAAACACTTCGTTAATCTGCCCTGAAATCCACTCTTCAAACTGAGCTTTTATTTCGGCGCTGATCGCACTATTTGCAGAGAAGTAATCCGTTGAAGCGGCTACTTTACTTTTTACGCTTTTTGTTTCTGTATTTAATGCAGGATCAGAATAGGGATCTGCATCTCCGCCGTCAGCGGTTTGATTGCGGTACATTTGCAACAAGAGTTCTTCAGTTGAATTGTCAAAGTCAGACATAGCACCGAATAGCTCCGTAGCCATTTTGATACGGGCAGTCTGTCCGGTAAAGGAAACGGAAGATTCTCCGTCCCGGTTAAATTCGTAGGTTTCCGGTGTTTCAAGTGAAGAGTCAGTAGCACTGTTCGTTAGATCACATGAGAATAGTGTTGTAGCTAATAATGCAGGCAGTAACAACTTTGAAAAATTCATCCCGTTCTTCGATAGATTTAATTGCTATTTTTATTTAGATCAGGTCTAAAGTAAAGCGATTTTATAGATGAGTCAATGCTTATATGGATTAAATCTAAATAAAAGAGCCCGACTCATTTGCCGGACATACTCTATCTCGATGCAACTGTATCGGGTAAAGATGTAAAATCTAACGCATGTCAGCTGGAATGACCGCCCATCAAACCGGGTTATTGTAGTAAGATATTTTAGAGACGAGACATCAAGAGATAAATCGTAGTCACAAAATCATGAATACTGGCAACGAAGTACTACAAAGAAAGAGAGATTCTGAAATTCAAAATGAGTCAGGATTCTCCTATTCCCGCCTGGAACTCATTCAAAAATTTAAAAAAACCCGATCCTGTACCGAGGTGATAACCAACTCACTCGAGATCGAAGATTTTGTTGTTCAGGTGTCTGAAAATGCAAGTCCTGCCAAATGGCATC
>JBBDIJ010000020.1:0-13818 GCA_040880485.1 Balneolaceae bacterium | reverse complement strand
CCCGCACATTGAAACGCTTCCAGCCGATTCAAGTGGGGGGAGCAGGATTCGAACCGCCAACGCACTGCGTTGGCAGCTCCACGCCGCCTCCACACTCAATTAAATTCATCCAATCAATAATCAGGCATCGCCCGCACATTGAAACGCTTCCAGCCGATTCAAGTGGGGGGAGCAGGATTCGAACCGCCAACGCACTGCGTTGGCAGCTCCACGCCGCCTCCACACTCAATTAAATTCATCCAATCAATAATCAGGCATCGCCCGCACATTGAAACGCTTCCAGCCGATTCAAGTGGGGGGAGCAGGATTCGAACCTGCGAAGGCTTACGCCAACAGATTTACAGTCTGCCCCAGTTGGCCACTTTGGTATCCCCCCTTTCAGTGGTTGCACAGAGCCAGTGGCCGGATTTGAACCGACGACCGGCGGTTTACAAAACCGCTGCTCTACCCCTGAGCTACACTGGCCTGTGCCGAACCCCAAAGGCTCGGCAATCATAACAGTATGTCAAAAATTCGTCGGCTCGGGTATCGCTAATAACGACTCCCGATCGACTCCCTCGCTTCGCCGATGCCGGACACACCTCACCTTCAAGCGAAAGACCCGTAACTTAAAAACAAATAGACTTCCAGTCAATACTTATGTCATTCATTTTTAAAATAACGAGGTATAAGATAACACCCGATCCGAACCAGAATTATTAGCAGAATCAGTCCCAAAACAATCCAGCCATAGATTCTCAGATAGGAACCGATTATCTCCCAGTTCTCATGAACGAACCATCCAAATCCGAGAAGGATTGTGTTCCAAATGAGTGAGCTTATCGTGGAGCTCAGAATCGTATAACTGATCTTGGTTCGGTATATACCCGCTGTGATTGCGATGACCGACCGGGTTCCGGCCAGAAAACGGTTGGCCACAATTACCCACTGACCCCATCTCTTCATCCATCTTTTACCGCGATCAAAGTATTTCACTCTGAACCAATTGGTCAGCAAGGACTTTTCGCCACTCCCTTCGATCCTGAATCCCCACCAGCTTCCAATAGCATACATCGACATGAATCCGATCACCGAAGCCAGTGTGGTGAGCCAAAGAAGAGTAGAGAACCGGATCGCCTGCTCTACTGCAAGATACCCTCCAAATGCGACCATAAGATCTCCGGGAACCGGAGGAACGATATTTTCTGTATAGGCGACCAGAAAAAAAACAACATAGATGGTGAAAGGAGGCAGGGTCTCGATCCACGCTACCAGCTCACCAAGCCAGACATCCATCAGCTACCCACCTCCAGGACTGCGAACAAGCACAGTTGCATAGGCTACGATCGCCTCCTCACGGCCAACAGGCCCCATCAACTCATTGGTGGTAGCTTTAACGGAAACCCGGTTCACTTCTACATCAAGAAGGCCCGCTATAGATTCACAGATTCGATCCCTCCAGGGAGTCAGTTTCGGTTTTTCGGCAACGACCGTAGCATCCAGATTTACGAGCCTGAATCCATGGCTCAATATGATTGAGTAACACCCAGAGAGAAGGTTACGGCTGTCGGCTCCCTTCCACCGTTCATCTGTGTCGGGAAAGTGAGAACCCAAATCTCCAAGGGAGAGGGAGCCAAAAAGTGCATCTGTGATTGCGTGCAGAAGCACATCTGCATCCGAGTGGCCTTTAAGGCCCATGTGATATGGTATTTCCACACCACCCAATAGCAGAGGACGGCCTTCCACAAGCGGGTGAAGATCATATCCAAACCCAACCCTTATATCCATGTCACTCCTCTATTTGTTTCCCAATTTCCTTTCTACCAGGTAGCAAGCCGTGCTCATTCATCAGCTTTTCTGCCAGAATCAGATCTGAAGGCCATGTGATCTTGATATTGGTTTCAGACCCTTTTACGATCATCACCGGTTCACCCAGATTCTCAACCATGGATGCATCATCGCTTACGCTCTGTCTTCTGCTCTGCTCAAATGCACGAACAAGTAACTCTCTTCGAAACACCTGGGGAGTAAGTGCCAGCCTGAACCTGGAACGGTCCGGTGTCTTTTCTACTATCCCATTCTTCCCTACCAGCTTGAGCGTGTCTCTGCACTCAATGCCCGGAAGCGCTGCCCCGTGTTTTCTGGCCATTTCAAGTGAGTCGGAAATCTCTGTCTCAGTGACCAGTGGCCTCACCGCATCATGAACTGCAATCAGATCGTGCCCTGCATCGGTCTTCTCTAGCGCCAATCCAACAGAGTCACGGCGCTCCTGTCCCCCTTCTACAACTGTCAGAATGTCCTCCACTTCCGATCCTTTGAACAGGTCCGAAGTAAAACCGACCCACGGCCCGGAAGTCGCAATAACAACCCGCTTCAACCCCGAAAAAGGGAGAAACCGACTGACGGTATGCTCCAGAATGGTTTTTCCGGCGATTTCAAGGAAGGGTTTGGGGCGCTCTGCCCCCATCCTGGTACCGGAACCGGCGGCAGGTATGATCAAGGCAAAGGTACAGGGTACACCGGTTTTCATACATTCATCCATTGTCCAGGCCCCAAAGCCGTCTACCGGATACCGCAGAGGCCGGAATCTCTGGTTGAAAACTAAATTATGATCATGGCATCGCCGAAAGAGAAGAACCGGTACTTCTCTTTTTTCGCCTCTTCATACGCTTCCATAAGGAAATCGTAGTCGGCAAAAGCCGCCGCAAGCATCAGAAGAGTCGACTCCGGCCTGTGGAAGTTGGTAATCAGTGTTTCAGTGATTTTAAAGTCGTATGGAGGATAGATGAATTTGTCTGTCCACCCCGTACCGGCTTTGGACATACCGCTGGCCATCACACTGGTCTCAATTACACGCACGGCTGTAGAGCCACAGGCCACCACCTTGTTGGTTTTACTACGCAACGCCTCGTTGACCCTGTCAGAGGTCTCGTCGGATATGAAGTAGTTTTCCGAATCCATCCGGTGTTTGGTCAAATCTTCTACCTCAACCGGCCGAAACGTACCCCATCCAATGTGCAACGTAACCGGTACAAAATCGACACCCTTCTTTTTCAGTTTTTTAACCAGTGCCTCACTGAAGTGCATTCCAGCTGTTGGTGCGGCAACCGCCCCTCTCTCTTTGGCAAAAACAGTCTGGTACCGCTCTTTATCTTCCTCTTTCGGCTCTCTCTCAATATATGGCGGCATAGGCATCTCACCGATCTCGTCCAGAATCCGGTAGAGCTCCTGATTACTTCCCTCAAACAGAAAACGTATTGTGCGACCCCGTGAAGTGGTATTGTCTACTACCTCTGCCATCAATTCATCACTGAAGTAGAGTTTGTTTCCAATTCGGATTTTCCGGGCCGGTTCAACCAGAACATCCCACAACATGTTTTCCGGCTGCAGTTCTCGAAGCAGAAATACTTCGATGTCTGCATCGGTCTTCTCCTTTTTCCCCTTCAGGCGTGCGGGGAACACCTTGGTGTTGTTATATACAACCACATCACCCTTTTTCAGGTACTTGTGTATATCTGAAAATTTTTCATGTTTGATCGATTTCGACTCCCGATCCAGTACCATCAACCTGGAACTGTCGCGCGGTTCTGCCGGGTACTCTGGTACATTCAGTTTTTCGATCTCAAATTTGAAGTCCGTAAGTTTCATGCGAATAGTAGGTTTGGTCGAGTTCGAATCAGTGTCAATCATTTATCTGACAGCCTGTAAATATAGCGTATTCAATCCGCCAGTACAACCCACACCGGCTCTCTTGCCCTTTCGGGATGAAAAAATATTCTTGCTCCCGGCGGCGATTTTGTTTATAAAAAAGGGTCTCGTTTCGTATACTTCATATGAGCTTTCTCCGTTAATGGGAAAAGCCAACAAAGCGATCACACGAACGACATGAAGAGATCCTTACCCATAATACTGATCTTCCTCTTCGGAATTACATTGGCAGCAGAAGCCCAGTTCCGTGAAGATTTGTCCCGAACGACAGATTTTACAGGTGCTGTCCTGAAAGCGGAGCACCCTGCTCATTCGAATCTGGGTCTCTCCAATCTGATGGATGCTTTGAACATGTCTATGTCTCACTCCTACAGTATGACCTTCAGCGGTATGGGAGGGCAGTTTCAGAATTTGAACGCCTATACGAATCATATGAGATTCGACCTGAGCGAGAAACTGACTGGTAATGTAGATCTCTCACTGCTCCACTCACCATTCGGCAACTCCTACATGAACATGGGTATGGGGGGGAACAGCCCGGCCGCTCGTGTTATTGTAGACCGGGCAGAGCTGAACTATCAGATCTCTCCGAATGCCAGCTTCTCCATTCAGTTTTCTCAACGCCCCTCTTACTCACCTTACGGATACTTTCCGGGAAGTTTTTATGGCGGGCGGAATCACTCCGGGTACTAAAAACGGCCGATGACAGAAAGGAAGCCGGATGAGGGTTATGCTCTCAATACAGCCATCGCATTTCTGAGTGTCCTTCTGGCTATCCTGATTCTCTCTCTCGCTTTCCGGGTTATCTATCCCCGTATTCAAAGCGATCGTGTCGAAGCAGATCCAATCCTGATCAGTGAAGTCATTCAGATCGAAGTATTGAATGGCTGTGGAATCCCCGGCCTGGCAAGTCGTTTTACAACGACTCTTCGCCGATTCGGGTTTGATGTAGTGGAGACCGGCAACTTCGATACGTTTGAAATGACAGAATCGATCCTCATCTCCAGAAACGGAAACATGGAAAACGCAACCCGTGTAGCAAGAGCTCTGGGCATACCGGAAGATCGGATACTGATTGAGGAATCCCCTGAGTTCTATCTTGACGCAACACTTGTGATCGGAGCCGACTACGAAAATCTGAACATCGACTGAAACATATATCTATGACTCAAAAACCGGAAAAGACTACCGGATCCCGGGACAAAACGCCCGATACGAAAACCGGTAACGGCAACAGACTTGCGGATGCGGTAACTACCGCACTTATGGAGAAGAAGGCGAAAGATATCGTTGTTCTGGATGTGCGTGGCCTGACCACCCTCACCGACTATTTTGTAGTTTGCCACGGAACCTCCGACACCCAGATTAAAGCCCTCGCCGACCATGTCCATGAATATGTAGCCGAAAAGACCGGGGAGAAGGCGTGGAAAAAGGAGGGGCTCGAAGCACGCCGATGGGTCATTCTGGACTATGTGAACCTGGTGGTTCACATTTTCAATCAGGAGAAGAGGGAGTATTACGGCATCGAACGGATGTGGAACGACGCCATCCGTACAGATATTCGGGACGAACCGGTTCAACAAGAGAAATCGAAAGAGTGAAAGTACTGGTTACAGAACCGATCCTCCCTTCTGCGATCGAAAGACTTGAGCAGAACTTCGAGGTCGAGGTGGGAAAACGTGGCGAATACTTTGAAGAGAGCGCTCTTGCAAAGGCTGCTGCGACGTTTGACGGGATGCTCACAATGCTCTCGAACCCGGTCACCACAGAGGTTTTAAGCTCCTCTGTATCTCTGAAGGTGATTGCCAATTACGCGGTAGGATTCAACAATATCGATCTGGAGACCGCCGGGAAACTCGGTATACGCGTGGCCAATACTCCCGGCGTGCTCACAGAGTCGACTGCAGAGATCGCACTCGCCCTCCTTCTGGGTGCCTCAAGGAGAACGACAGAGGCGGAAGCTTCTATTCGCAACAACCAATTTGATGGATGGGATCCCCTCGGTTTTGTGGGAATGGAGATCTTCGGGGCACGATTGGGAATTGTAGGCATGGGACGAATCGGGATGGCATTTGCGCGCCGCGCCGCGGCATGCGGCATGGAGATCTTTTATCACAATCGGAATCGGGTAGAACCGTGGATCGAAAAAGAGCTGGGAGCCACCTTTGTGCCGGACCTTCACAAAATGCTTCCAGAGATTGACGCTCTCTCACTCCACTGCCCACTAACATCCCGGACCCACCACCTCATCGGTCGTGAGGAGCTGGACCTGTTACCGGAACATGCAATTGTAGTGAACACTGCCAGAGGTGAGGTGATAGATGAAGAGGCATTAGCCGATGCACTACACAATAAGGTGATCGCCGGAGCGGGGCTGGATGTATATGAAAAGGAACCGTCTATCCATTCGCGACTTCTCAGTGCCCCCGGCACTCTGCTCCTTCCTCACATTGGCAGTGCCACCAGGCGCTCCAGGCAGGCGATGGCCGATCTGGCCACAGGAGCCATTATTTCTGTCCTCTCCGGAAGGCCGGACGAAACCATTCCCAATCTGGTGACCCGCAGCTCCTGAAGTCGTATCTTCTGCATGTCGGGCACAGAGGCTGAGCTACAGTTAAACCATGAGTCACGAACCAACATTTTTTAATCGTGTTCGAAAGGAGGCGGGTATTACGATGAAGATCGGGATACCGGTCATCATCACGCAACTGCTTCAGATGTCGATGAATTTCGTAGACACTGTGATGGCAGGCCGTCTCTCTGCTCTCGATCTGGCTGCAGTCGCAATAGGTTCAAGCATATTGCTCCCCTTTCTCGTGTTCGGACTCGGCAGCCTGATGGCTGTCAATCCTATTGTCGCGCAGAATTATGGGGGCAGGCAGTTCAACCTGATAGGGACCAACGCCCGTCAAACACTCTGGGTTAGCCAGTTGATAGCCCTCCCCTGTTTTTTTGCCATTCGTAATCTCGATTTCCTGATGGTCTGGATCGGTGTCGAATCGGTAGTGATCCCGGTAGCATCCGGGTATCTGAAAGCGATCTCCTGGGGGCTCTTTCCAGTTATGGCATACGGTGCCCTTCGCTACTTTAACGAGGGAATGTCCGTTACCCGTCCCGGAATGTATGTAGCGCTGGTGGGAACACTCGCCAATATCCCACTGAACTACCTGTTGATGTATGGTAAACTGGGCTTTCCAGAGCTGGGTGCGGTCGGAACGGGGTACGCTTCTGCGATCGTCTACTTTATCATGTTCAGCTCCATGCTCGCTTTTACCTGGAACTTTCGCCCCTGGAAACGGTTCGACATCTTTGGCCGATTCCGCTGGCCGGACCGGAAATATCTGAAAGAACTTCTTGGGATCGGCATTCCAATAGGTGTAAGTGGAGCGATGGAGGTCTCTCTGTTTGCTGCCGTCAGCCTGCTCATGGGAGCGATCGGGACCATCGCCGTGGCTGGCCATCAGATCGCCATCAACATAGCCGCGATGGCCTTCATGATACCGTTCGGCCTCTCACTGGCCATTACTGCACGTGTAGGCCAGGCTGCCGGTCGAAAAAAACTTTCTGAAGCACGCTTCAAGGGATTTGTAGGGGTCGGAATCTCTACACTCATTATGTGTGTTACAGCCTTGCTTATGCTTCTCTTTCCGGCTCAGATCACTGCCATCTACACGACAGATTCTGATGTACAGGAGATGGCCATTCAACTTCTCTTCATGGCAGCTATTTTCCAGATCAGCGACGGTCTTCAGGTAAGCGGGTTCGGAGCATTACGCGGGCTCAAGGATACCAAAATACCAATGTATGTGAATATTTTCGCCTACTGCATTGTTGGCCTGCCCACAGCATACATACTCGGTTTCACACTCGATTACGGACCTGTCGGGCTTTGGATCGGACTGATCATCGGGCTCACCATCGCAGCCATTCTGCACAACATTCGCTTCTTCAGAAAGACCGGTACGTAGAGAACCCTAGCCCTTGTACTCTTTAAAATAATCGCGCAAGACGGTGTGAAGAATTCCACCGTTACGGTAGTAATCGATCTCAATAGGAGTGTCGATCCGGCAGACCGTGTCGAAGGCCACCTTTTCTCCACTCTTCTTTGTTGCTGTCACAGAAACCTTTTCAGCTGGTTTCAGGTCATCCGAAAGGTCGATGTCAAAGGTCTCGGAGCCATCCAGGCCCAAAGAATCAGCCGTCTCTCCAGGGGCAAACTGAAGCGGAAGTACACCCATACCGACCAGGTTGGAGCGGTGGATTCTCTCATAGGAAGTCGCAATCACAGCCTCTACACCCAGTAGCAGAGTCCCCTTTGCCGCCCAGTCTCTCGACGAACCGGTACCATATTCACGGCCGGCCAGGACAATCAGCTTTGTTTCGGTTTCATGATACTTTTGAGCCGCTTCATAAATGGTTGTTATCCGGTCTTCCGGAAAATAACGGGTATATCCACCTTCGGTTCCCGGCGCTAGCTGGTTTTTGAACCGCACATTTGCGAAGGTTCCGCGAGTCATTACACGATCATTGCCACGCCGGGACCCATAGGAGTTGAAGTCGGCCTGCTCTACACCGTTTTCGATCAGATACTTGCCCGCAGGGCTCTTCGGATCGATATTACCTGCAGGTGAAATGTGATCGGTTGTAATTGAATCACCCGCCTTTACCAACACTCTGGCTCCCTTCACAGACTCTATCGGCTCAGGATTGGCATCCATATCCACAAAGAAGGGCGGTTCCTGGATGTAGGTTGAGTCGGCCTTCCATTCATAGAGCTCTCCGCCACCGACGGGGATCTCGTCCCATGCCTCCGATTCAAAGATATCGCTATACATCTCTTTGAAAAGTTCGGGCCGGATCGCCTGATCAAGAAATTCTGCAATCTCATCTGAAGTGGGCCATATCTCCTTCAGAAAAACATCCTTTCCATCCCCGTCTTTGCCTATCGGTTCGGTCTCCAGGTCGATGTCCACTCTTCCGGCAAGGGCATAGGCGACCACAAGTGGCGGAGAAGCCAGAAAGTTCGCCTTCACATGCGGGTGAATTCGCCCCTCGAAGTTGCGATTACCGGAGAGAACCCCGGCGACCACAAGTTCCCCCTCTTCGATTGCCTTCACAACCGCATCCGGTAACGGACCGGAGTTACCGATACAGGTGGTGCATCCATACCCTACCAGGTTGAACCCGAGACGGTCCATATAATCTGTAAGTCCAGCCTCATTCAGGTACTCGGTAACCACCCTCGATCCGGGTGCCAGTGAAGTCTTCACAAACGGGGGCACTTTTAACCCCCTCTCAACGGCTTTTTTGGCAATAATACCCGCGCCAAGCATCACGCTTGGATTGGAGGTATTTGTGCAGCTGGTAATCGCGGCAATCACCACATTTCCATGCTTCATCTCCACGCTCTCGCCATTCCTGTACACCCCGCTGTTCGCGAGCTTATCTTTGGCCAGATTGAATCCCATCGTCGGATCGTCACTTGTCAAAGCATTTCCAAAAGTCTCTTTCATACGGCCCAGTGTAATCCGATCCTGTGGCCGTTTTGGGCCGGCCAGAGAGGTCTGAACTTCAGAAAGATCGAGCTCCAGAACTTCTGTGAACTCCGGATCGGGGGTCTCATCGGTACGAAAGAGTCCCTGCTCCTTCGTATAGCTCTCTACAAGCCGTACCTGTTCATCAGAACGGCCGGTTCGGCTCATATACCTGAGCGCCTCATCATCTATGGGGAAAAAGCCCATAGTGGCTCCATACTCCGGAGACATATTGGCAATAGTGGCACGATCCGGAAGGCTCATATTGCTGAGGCCCGGGCCAAAAAATTCCACAAACTTGCTTACCACCCCATGCCGGCGCAGCATCTGGGTGACCGTCAGTGTGAGATCCGTGGCTGTAATACCCTCTCTCAATTTGCCTGTAAGGCGTACTCCCGTCACCTCGGGGATCAACATATAGATCGGCTGGCCAAGCATCGCCGCTTCAGCCTCAATTCCACCTACACCCCAGCCAAGGATTCCCAGACCATTGATCATCGTTGTATGGGAGTCGGTTCCCACCAGGGTATCGGGGTAGGCCACTATAGTTCCATCCTGCTCCTCACGTGTAAAGACTCCTTTTGCCAGGTACTCCAGGTTCACCTGGTGTACGATACCTCTTCCGGGTGGAACCACACGAAAATTGTCGAACGCCTTCTGACCCCACTTTAGAAATTCATAGCGCTCCCGGTTTCGCTCCATCTCCTTTTCTACATTGAACATGAAAGCGTACTCCTGACCGAACATATCTACCTGGACAGAGTGATCAATCACCAGATCTACAGGCACCTGGGGGTTAATCGAGTTTGGATCTCCACCCATCCGTTTCATAGCCGAACGCAGTGCCGCAAGGTCCACAACAGCGGGAACACCGGTAAAATCCTGAAGAACAACTCTGGACGGTTTGAATGGAATCTCACCCTCCGGGCTCTTTGCGTTATATCCCGCAAGCCGACGAACATCCTCCTCGGTCACTGCATATCCATCGTACTCCCGAAGAACCGCCTCAAGTAGCACCTTGATGGTAAACGGCAGCTTCGAGACCTCGCCATACCCGAGTATTTCCAGCTGTTTCAGGCTGTACAGATGAAGTTTTCTCCCTTTGCCTGCGTCAAACTCAATTTTGGTGCTCTGAAGATCATTGTTTTTGCTCATATGACATCCTTGCAATATATCGGTTCGGGGCCATCCAACGGCATATATTTCAATCCCTGAAGGTACGAATCTTTTGATAAACCTTCAGGTTTCCCGGTATTTCCGGGTACCCAAAGAGAGGGAACAAAGAGAGATTCTTTGATTGCAATCAAACCAATTTCCCCTTATTTTTTGCGACTTGTCAATTTTGCATGAAAACAATGAGATTGTCGTGAACACGATCAGCAACAAAACCTATTCGGCCAAAGCGGGCGACATTAAAAAGAAGTGGGTACTGGTAGATGCCAGTGAACAACCCCTGGGACGGGTTGCCAGTCGCATCGCTTCCATTCTTCGCGGTAAACACAAGCCACAATTCACTCCTCATATGGATACCGGGGACAATGTTGTAGTCATTAATTCCGGCAATGTTGTGCTAACCGGAAAAAAGTGGAGCGATAAATCCTATTTTCGCCACACCGGTTATACAGGAAGCGAACAGTTCATTGCGGCAAACCAGATGCATGAGAAGGATCCCACAGCGCTCATATACAACGCTGTGAAGGGAATGCTTCCCAGGAACAGGCTTGGCCGCAAGCTGATGACCAACCTGCGAATTTATGCCGGGCCGGAGCATGATCTCACGGCTCAGCAACCTGAAAAAATAGAACTGTAACAATTTTTTATGGCACAAGCGAACTATATCGGACGCAGAAAGACCTCCACCGCACGTCTCTATATTGAGCCTGGTAAAGGTGAATTTTTGATTAACGGTACACCACTGGAGAATTTTTTCTCTACCAAAGCAAGAATCAATGTTGCCAATCTTCCTCTTCGAGTGACCGAAAAAGAAGGGAAGTACGACATCAAGGTGACAGTACGAGGTGGCGGTATTACCGGCCAGGCCGGTGCCGTGCAACTCGCACTTTCGAGAGCACTGGATGATCTGAATGAAGATCTCCACGACATTCTCAAGAAGAAAGGATTACTTACGCGGGACGACCGCATGGTTGAAAGGAAGAAATACGGTCAGCCGAAAGCGCGGAAGAAGTTCCAGTTCTCCAAACGATAAGGTCCTCTCCGTTTTCATAAATATTTTTTCGGGGGCTAGCCCCCTCAATGTCGATGTCACCCATACCGGATATCCCCTGGGAGTCCGGATTTCAATCACACATACGTAGCGACTTCATGCCGGGTGTTCCTCCCTGAGGATGGAATTAGCATTGAAGGTGGACCTGCGTAGAGGATTAACTCAAACATCATACTCAAACATACCATGCCCAAAGCAGCAAGTGTAGAAGAACTCTTGAAATCAGGTGCCCACTTCGGTCACCTCACACGTCGTTGGAACCCGAAGATGAAGGAGTTCATCTTCATGCAAAGAAACGGCATTCACATTATCGATCTCAAAAAGTCGCACGCTCTTCTGGAGGAAGCGCTAGAAGAGATCACCAACTTCGCCCGTGCCGGAAAAACCATTCTCTTTGTTGGCACAAAGAAACAGGGGCAGGAAATTATCCGGAACGAAGCGATACGCTCCGGGATGCCATTTGTCGCTCATCGCTGGCTGGGTGGAATGCTTACCAATTTTAGTACCGTACGAAAAAGCATCTCCCGTATGGAAGAGATCGAGCGGATGAAACAGGATGGGACCTTCGACGAGCTGACCAAGAAAGAGGGACTCATGCTCGAGAGAGAGCAGAAGAAACTGGAACAGACCCTTGGCGGCATCGCCAACATGAACCGCCTTCCGGGTGCCATCTTTGTGGTCGATACCATCAAGGAGGAGATCGCTGTGAATGAGGCTGTCAAGCTCAATATCCCGATCATCGCCATGGTAGACACCAATAGCGACCCCGACATCCCGGATCATATTATCCCGTGTAACGACGATTCGGCACGGACGATTCAGTTGATCACTACACTTATAGCAGATGCTATCATCGAAGGTAATGCAGAGCGTGAAGCGATGAAAGAGGAAGAGGTGATTGAAAAAGCTGCGGAGGCAGTTCTGGAACCTAAAGAATCCGGTGAAGAGGAATCTGCAAGCGAGGCCAAGCCGCGAATGCGTAAAAGACGCAAAAAAGAGGCTGGCACATCCGGGAAAAAGGCTTCATCAAAGAAGGATGCTCCTGCGTCCGACAATAAGAAAGAGGAAGCAGCAGATACCAAACCGGAAGAAGCATCCGTGCAAATTGAGCAGGACACCAAGCAAGCTGAGGAGAATGAAGCATCCGTGCAAGCTGAGCCGGATACGAACGACTCCGGCGAAAAGAAGTCCGGCAATTAGAATCTTTGCTGCTATCCACTTTCAAACAGCCACTACGATTAAACCGATATTCCTATGAGTATTAGTGCAAAAGACGTCATGAAACTCCGCGAGCTTACGGGCGCGGGAATGATGGATTGTAAGAAAGCCCTGACCGAAGCGAACGGCGATATGGATCAGGCCGTCGAGAACCTGCGGAAAAAGGGCCAACAGGTCTCAGAAAAACGGGCCGACAGAGATGCCAATCAGGGACTGATCCTGTCACGCATCAGTGATGATGGAAACCGGGCGGCAGCCCTTGAGATCAACTGCGAAACAGACTTTGTCGCTAGAAATGATGACTTTCAGGAAAAGGCCAGACAGTTTCTGAATGTGGCTTTCGAAGGCGCCGTAGAGAGTGTGGAAGATTTGCTGAAACAACAAATGGATGGGCTTACTATAGAAGAACATCTCAGCGAGATGGTCGGAAAGATCGGCGAAAAGATCGAAATCAGCCGCCTTATTTACGCTACAACAGATGGAATGTTTACCGAATACATACATCCCGGAAATCAGCTTGGAGTCTTGGTAGAGTTTGAAGGCCAGCTTCCTGACGAGGCGGTCGGCAAGGATATCGCCATGCAGGTCGCAGCAATGAATCCGCTCGCTGTAACCAGAGACGAAGTCGATTCGGCCAGAATAGAGAAGGAACTTGAGATTGCAAAAGAGCAGTTGATTAATGAAGGTAAACCTGCTGAAATTGCAGAAAAAGCTGCACAGGGCAAACTGCGCCGCTTCTATGAAGAGCGTGTATTGCTGGAGCAGAAGTTTGTTAAAGATAACGGTGTATCTGTGAAGGAGTATCTTGCACAGCAAGGTGCACCACTTGTTACATCCTTTCACCGTATTCAGCTTGGAGAGAATGAATAGAACCCCCTCTTCCAGAAAAAGTTTCCTGTAAAAGGCTCCCGAATCGGGAGCCTTTTTTTTTATATTCAACTGCCAGCCCGAAAGGGGGTGTTCCGGAGTCGGTTGCCAAAGTCGGTTCACCGCTCTTCTGCACACGGCACAGACCATTCAACTATTGACGAAACCGGAAGATCGTGACAAAACCATATAAACGAATACTCCTTAAATTGAGTGGTGAATCACTACTTGGAGAACAGGGGCACGGTATAGATGCCGATATCCTCTCCATGTATGCCAGTGAAATTA
>JBBDIJ010000019.1:0-14016 GCA_040880485.1 Balneolaceae bacterium | reverse complement strand
AAGCGTTCAGTTTTCCGTTCCGGCGGCCGATCCGCTCCAGATAGCTCTCCACAACCTCTGTCAGTGAACTCTCCCTGTTGACAATCTTCTCCCGTGTAGAACGAATTTTACTCATGCTGCTGCTTTTAAAATGGTTGGTCAACCCTTGTTTTCGGCCCGGTCCGCTTCCGGATCAAAATCCCCGGAAGTACCGCCGGTTTTCTCCTGATCCCTCAGGGGCTTCTGTTTCTCCTTCTCCCCGGATATCTCCTTCTCAGGACCCGCATTCGGCGGGTGGCCTTCCGAATATTCACCGGCGGGTGAACTCTGTTTTGGACGTTCTCCCGAATCCATACGGGTCGCGTCCCGAACCTCCTGCTGGCCACGGTCAATCTCTTTACGAATGTCGTCGGACGCCTTGCGGAACTCTTTAATTCCCTGTCCCAAACCTCGCGCAAGTTCCGGAATACGCTTTGCCCCGAAGAGGAGAAGGATCGCCAGCGCGATCAGTACCCATTCCATTCCACCGATTCCCATATAATAATCCGGTTATTTTACAGTTAAGATTTTTACATTCCCGAATTGACCAAGATAAAAAATATTTTCGACAGGACAGGTTGGACGATGGAATTTCTTTCCCTTTTTCCCCTGTCTCTTGCTTTTTTGCATGGGTTCTGTTTATTAGCTTCCAGCAAACTCACTCAAGTAACCTATAATTCGGAATAACGATATGATTTGGACCGTAGAACTCGCGGCTGCTCTTGACGAAGCTCCCTTCCCGGCCACCCGGGAGGAGCTCATTGAATGGGCTGAACGCAACGGGCTGCCCCAGCAGCTGATAGACAACCTCTACGAGCTGGATGAGATTGAAGAGGGGGAGGACACCGTTTACGAAGGCATCGAGGATATCTGGCCCGACTATATTCGAAAGGAGGACTTTTTTCATGGAGAGGAGGACGAAGGGTTCGACTACGACGATGTGTAGATTCTGGCAGAAACAGGAAGAGTATCGAAACACATTTTCAGGGCCGAAAACACTCCATGACAAAACCCGTTTCATTCAGAGCAATCCTGCGGCCTTGCGGCAAAGCCCTTCTCCCGCTATGGATTCTGGCTATTACCTTTACAACTTCGACTGCACAGAACACTCCTCAGCAGGATCAAGAAGAGGTCGAAAAGGTGGTACGGATTATCCGTTTCACCGGAAATGACCATATACGAAATCGAACCCTCCGGGATCTGATCCGGTCCAGTACCAACCGGGAGATGCTGGGCATTAGACGCTTCACCCCCTGGTACTACATCTATCAACTGACCGGCCGCTTTGGTGAATCGCCCGTCCTTCTGGACAGGAGCATGGTATCCAACGATATGGAGCGAATTCGCCTCTATTACGAGAATTCAGGTTTTTTTGAAACCGAAGTAGATACATCTATTGTAGAGTATCGACGTAACCGGATA
Organism: Balneolaceae bacterium; assembly: GCA_040880485.1. Lineage (GTDB taxonomy): Bacteria > Bacteroidota > Rhodothermia > Balneolales > Balneolaceae > JBBDIJ01. Next base: position 12,576 of record JBBDIJ010000019.1, on the reverse strand, counting down.
GAGCTCACCTTTATGATCGATGAAGGACCGCGAACCAGAATTCGGTCGGTAGGATACTCCGGCCTTCCCGGCATCGGCGGGGCAACAGGAGACCGGGAGTTTCTGAACAACAACCCCTTTGGCCGGGACATGGTCAATGACAGCACCTTTGCTGCCAGTGAACCCTACAACGCTCAGAAACTGCGAAGTGAGCAGACCCGAATCATCGACTACCTGCGCAACAACGGGTACGCATCGGTTCAGCGTGACTCGATAAACGCTCTGGTCAAACCCGATCCGGAAGACCAGAGAATGCTCGATGTCCTCTTTCTCATCGACTCCGGGGAAACCTACAACTTCGGGGATCTGGAGATCCGTCTATCCGGCCCTACCGACCCGGAAGGAGGCTATGACGAGAATCGGTCCTACTCCGGAGCGCCCTACACTACAGAGGGCCGGCAAATGACCATCTACAAGCAGGAGGATGCACAGACTCGCTTCAGCCTCCTCACCGACCAGATCCGGTTCAGGCCCGGCGACACATTTAATAATTCTCTCTACCTGCGTACAGTCAACGATTTTCAGAATCTTGGCATGCTCACTATTCGCCGGTTCGGACTAAGCGATGATGGAGCCCTGCCCGACTACAACGACCGGGAGATCCCCGTCTACTTCGAACTGCAAACCCTCCCCAAACACGCCATCCGAACGGAGCTTTTTGGCATGAGGCGTTACGGGTTCGGTACCGGTGTGGGGGTAAATTACTCTAACAACAACGCATTCGGACGAGCAGAGAATCTGACCATCGGATTAAACACCAATATCGAGTACGTAACGTCCAGCGACATTACCAGCGAAAATACCCTCTTTAACAGTTATCAGGCACGGATCGACTACTCACTGCCCAGGCTCACCTTTCCCTTCGCCAACCTGGACGGCCATCCCGCCTTCGTGAGCGGTCGCACACGCTACTCACTCACCTACGGGCAGTCGAATCAGCCCTTTTTCGATATTAACACCGATATCCGTTTCAACCTGAGGTATGAAGTGGAACACGGGAGCCGTTTCACCAGCTTCCTGGACCTTGTAGAGCTCGATATTATCGATACCGACCCCTCCAGCACCTACCTCACCTCTCTTCGCAACCAGTTTATCCGGGACGGAGAGGATGCCGGAGACCCTGCTGTGATTGAGCGAATCGAAAACCTGTTTGAGTATCAGAGCATCCTGGAGGATTTTCGACCGCAATTCTCCTCCATTATACGGTACACCTTCCGCAGCATGGATACCGACATCATAAAAAGAAACTTCGGCCATTTCAGTGAATTTTCGGTGGCTATCGGCGGAAACGCACCCTACCTGATGGATCGCTATCTCTTTAGCAACGGAGAGGTCAAGGGTACCCTCCCCTCTCCACTCGGCCTCTCCGGAAACTCGCTGGGCTACAGTCAGTTTCTAAAGCTGTCGGCCGATTACCGACGCTACATCCCTGTGGCACAGGACGGGGTATTCGCCTTTCGCGGGTTTGCAGGGTATGCCCGTCCATACAACAAGAGCCAGTCGGTACCACTGAACCGCCGCTTTTTCGCCGGGGGCAGCAACGACATTCGAGGCTGGGCCCCCTTTCGTCTGGGGCCGGGAGGCATCGCCCCGGAAAACGTATCCATCAATGGAGGTGAAATTAAACTGGCCGCCTATACCGAGCTGCGGGGCATCATGTTCGATAACCTCCTCTCGGCCGACTGGCTTCTGGCATGGCATACCGACGCGGGAAATATCTGGTATGGACGGCAGATCCAGTTTACCGATGAGGATGACGTTGATCTTCTGGAGCGTGGAAAATTTTCCTTTGACACCTTTTATAAGCAAATTGCCGTCAGTTCCGGTCTTGGCCTCCGACTCGACTGGGACTACCTGATACTGCGGCTCGACTTCTCCTACCGGGTGCACGATCTTCAGCAGGGGTGGTTCAACAACCGGCAAACCTACTTTAGCTTCGGGATCGGCCACTCCTTCTGACAAACCTAAATAACCTCCGATATGAAAGTAAAAGGACTCTTCTCGGGATTTTATAAACGTAGCCGCTTGACTCTCAAATCCAAGTTTATAAAGAATCTGACCCCTCTGGAGCGCCACGAGTTTATTCAGTTCTGTCATCGCCGGTGCTACAAAGAGGGGGAGTATATCTATTATCAGGGCGACCCCGGCACCGGAATGTACTTCATAGAAGAGGGCCGCATACAGCTGATGGTCACAAACAGCCTGGATAACAGTGAACAGGGCACCACCACCTTCGATATCGAAGCGCCGGACAGCTTTGGTGCCCTGGCCATCGGCTACGAACTTCGACGCCTCTCCTCGGCCCGTGCACTGTCCAACTGCACCCTGCTCGGCTTCTTCAAACCCGACTTCGAAACGCTCAAGAAACGCCATCCGGTCATCGCCCTTAAATTCATGGAATCGGTAGCGATGCTTTCCATGCGTCAGCTCGAACGGACCACCTCCCGGCTGGAGGAGGCCACCGATACCCAGACCGCTTTTTCGATCCACTTTAACACCTATCACAGCCGGGAAGAAGGGACAGAAGAGTCATAAATCACGAATGAGTGTGGAACGATCCGGCTCATTAGAAACGATCCTATATACGAAAAGAGCGTGAGTATCAGGAAAGGAGAACAGATTGAACTGACTATCGACAGAGCCGCATTCAAGGGCAAGGGAGTGGGACGCTTCGAAGGGATCGCTGTCTTCGTGCCTGGAACTGCACCCGGAGACCGGGTACGCGCCCAAATTACTAAAAAGAAGAAGAGTTTTTGCGAGGGGAAGCTTCTGGAGATCACCGAACCCTCGCCCCGTCGTATTCAACCGACCTGCATCCACGCCAATGTGTGCGGCGGATGCACGTGGCAGCACCTCTCCTACGAGGATCAGACCGAAATCAAGGAGCAACAGGTACGCGATCACATGACCCGCATCGCAAAGCTGAACGGAGGGTTGGTTCAGCCCATCATAGGATGCGAGGAGCCATTCCACTACCGAAACAAGATGGAGTACAGCTTTTCAGTTCGCCGCTGGTTGAGCGAAGAGGAGATTCGTAGCGAGGAGTTTGTAGACGACCGCGGATTGGCAGCCGGGCTTCATGCACCGGGACGCTTTGACAAAATTTTGAACCTGAAGGAGTGCTACCTGCAGGAGCCCGACTCTTTCAGGATGCTGGACGAAGTACGCTCCTTCTGTCAGGAGCACGGCATCGAAGCCTACGACACTTACCAGCAGAGCGGCTATATTAGGCACCTGGTGTTGCGAAACGGCCGCCACACCGGCGAATGGATGGTGAATCTGGTTACCAACAGCGACAACAGCAGGGTTGCAGAGGCAATGAAAACGATGCTGCTGGAGCGTTTTCCCGGAATCACCACCATTGTAAACAATATAAACGACCAGCCCAGTCCCACCACCAGAGGCCGTTACGAAAATGTACTTCACGGACCGGGTTACATCACCGACCGAATCGGCGAATTCACCTTCCGCATACACTCCGATACGTTCTTTCAAACCAATACTCTGCAGGCAGAAAAACTGTATGAAGTGGCCCTCCACTACTCACTGATGGCAAACCGGGGCCTGGTATATGACCTCTATTGCGGAGTCGGAACTTTGAGCCTCTGGCTGAGTCGGGAGTTCCGCAGGGTGGTGGGAATCGAGCTATCCGAAACCTCTATAGCGAGTGCCAAAAAAAATGCCGACGGGAATGCGGTGGAGAATTGCGAGTTCCTGCCCGGAGATATGAAAGATACATTTAACGACGCACTGCTCGAGCAGACCGGACGGCCAGACTGTATTGTAACTGACCCTCCCCGCGCAGGCATGCACCCCGATGTGGTACGGCAGTTGAAAGAGTTGAAGGTGCCGGTTCTGGTCTATGTAAGCTGCAATCCATCTACCCTGGCACGCGATCTGGAGATGTTGAGCGAAGTCTATGAAGTACAGTCAATTCAGCCGGTCGATATGTTCCCTCAAACCTACCACATCGAGGCAGTCACGCAGCTGACTCTGAAACCGGAAACTACCGCCTCTACTCCCCCACCATGCCCAGATTAACCACCTCCACATTGGAGATTTTTCCTGCATCGATCTGAAAGCGGACCACGGTTCGGTAGACCTGAAAACCCTGACGCCCCGCCGCACCCGGATTTATAAAGAGCATCCGGTCCAGTACCGGGTCTCTCGCAATACGTAAAATGTGTGAGTGGCCACAGATAAAAATGTCCGGAGGATGATTGGTGATCTCTTCACGGATCGGGATACAGTAGCGGCCTGGAACCCCGCCGATATGCGTCATCCAGATATCCAGGCCCTCCTTTTTGAAGCGTTGATGTAACGGGAACCGTTCCCGGATGTCGGGCCCGTCGATGTTGCCATACACTCCGATGACCGGAGCCACCTCTTCCAGCCGGTCGACGATCTCCGTGTTTCCGAAATCCCCGCCGTGCCAAATCTCGTCACAGCCCTCAAAGTACCCTGCAATTGCCGGATCCAGAAAGCCGTGTGTATCTGCTATCAGTCCTACCTTCAACATGCTCTGTACCACCTCATCCTGTGAACACCGCACCTCTCCAGGCCGGTAGGGGATAATAGAGAACCTGCTGTTCCTTTTAAAATATTTCGTCCAAATTATTGCAAAAAACCTTTCCAAAGACCCTGAATGACACCATTGAACGCTCTGTTTGGTTCCATACCCTTATCGGGTGTATCTTTCCTCCGGCCCGGAATGGGCCAACCCCTACCAAAACGGACTAACCCGCACGACTTGGCACGATCCGTCAGTGTAATTATCGTCACCTGGAATGCGCTGGAGCACCTTCAGACCTTCCTCCCCTCCGTAGCCGCCACTGAGTACGACAACCTGGAGGTACTCATTGCCGACAACGCATCCACCGATGGTTCGGCCGAATGGGTACGTGAGAACTTCCCCACCTTCAATGTGGTCACTCTGATGCGCAATTTCGGCTACTGCGGTGGTAACAACCGCGCGGCCGACCACGCAAACGGAGAGATACTACTTTTTCTGAACAACGACGTCCGGGTGGAACCGGGGTGGCTTGAACCGATCATTCGGGAGTTTGAGGACCCGAATGTTGCGGCCGTTCAACCAAAGATCCTCTCCCACACCGAACCGGGCCATTTCGAGTATGCCGGGGCTGCCGGTGGTTATCTAGATCGGATGGGGTACCCCTTCTGCCGGGGCCGCATATTCGATCATGTGGAGAGGGACACGGGGCAGTATGACGACAGGCGACCCATCTTCTGGGCGTCCGGCGCAGCTCTGGCCATTCGGAAAACCTGTTTTATGGAGGCGGGCAGGTTCGACGATACGTTCGAATTTCATATGGAGGAGATAGACCTGTGCTGGCGCCTCTGGAACCGGGGGCAGAAGGTGATCTACACTCCGGAGAGTCGTGTTTTCCATCTGGGCGGTGGCTCTTTGCCGTCCGGCAGTTCCCGCAAGGCGTACTTTAACTTCCGAAATAACCTGCAGATGCTCTGGAAGAACGCCACCACTGAGTGGTTGAAGAGCAGATTCTTTTTCCGGCTGCTCCTGGATGGCGTTGCTGCTTTTCACGCCCTGGCTACGGGACATGCAGGAGTATTTGGCGCCATCTTTCGCGCCCACATGCGCTTCTACACCCGCTGGCCCGCCCTGAACCGCCAACGTAAAGCGCTTCAGGCCGAACGCAAGATGTCCTTTAACCCCGAAACAATGCTGGACCTGAATATACTGGCCGAACACTTCCTGCACGGGAAGAAGAAGTTCAGTGAGGTGGTTGAGGAGGGAGAGCAATTGACGGAAGAGAAGCATGGGTAGCGTTTCACTTGCATAAACTCCGAGTCAACGCACCGACCGCACCTGCAGTTCCTCTCCAACTTCAACAACCGCCATACCGATGCCGGAGGGCGACTCTGCCCGGGGGCTTGTATAGCGAAGATCCCGGATCAAAACCAGCCAACCGTCGTTTAGTTCCCGCACTTCATAGACAGGAAATCGCATCCATTTCCGGAACCCCTTCAGATCGGGCGAGCTCAGGGCGGCCTCCACAACAGGGCCTGGCTCCTCTTTGGGGATCGCACCCCCGATGAACTCAAAACTGCTGCGATCCATCCAGTTGTATCGGAAGCGGTAGTAGTGCGTCTCAGAGGCGGCCACACCGGTGCGCACCAGAGTTCGTGCGGGTAGCGGATTGCTCATCACCTCTGTGACCCGGACCCCCTCTTCGGCGAGATGGGCACGAGCCTGCCCGGCGGTCACCCTGGCGCCGGCAAACATATAGGCCGAATAGAGCAGAGCCGCCATCATCAGCGAAAAAGCGATGGGCCGCGCCACTCTTCCGGTTCGGCCCGAAAATCGAACCAGTGCTATCGTAAGGATGCCCGCTCCCCAAACCACCTTCGCTGCCGTCGGAACCATCACCGCCGTGATGACCAGGGTGGTGAGTGCCGCACCCAGAAGAACCCAGCCGCTCATGCCCAATTTGGTTCTCGATCGGGCAAGTACGACTCCCGCCCCCGAAAGCAACCAGAGCCAGGGGTCCACGATAAAAAGAGTGTCCCCATAAAACCACGTGTCACTGAACGGCATAAGAAGCCGGATACCGTATGTATTCATCCAGTCGAGTAGCGGATGACTCCAAACCGCAAGGAACGAGATCCCCAGTAGCCATTTCAGGCGCATGGACGGCCCGTTGTGGGTCGGGTGGAACCGCCCCCCTGCCCTGGCCCGGCGTGTCCGGAACCTGGTCAGGAGCCGTTGGAAGAGTAGCATGGTACCGGCAAGCAGAAAGGGCCAGATGAGAAGTGCCAGAATGCCGTGAGTCCAGCCACGGCGCAGATAAAGCGCCGTATCTGAATCGATGAACATGGCCAGTGCGTCCACATCGGGAAGGTTGGCCCCTATGACGAGTGTCGCAGTGGCAAGGGCGGTCTTACTCCGGAGACCCGCCTCGGCCATACCGGCCCCGAAGAGAGTGTGTGCAATGGGATCCATTCCTATCTTATCAGTGAAGCTCGCAGTTCGGTTCGAAGATAGGTCAAGGGTTTGAATCTCCAAATATCATTTTGTAATCAATACTACCCGGCTTATTTTATCGCAAATCAACGATGAATAAACCGGGATATCCCTTTTTATAGCTGCTTACAGCCATTGACAAGGCTCTACACTCATAGAGAAAAACACTACCATGTATACAAAACTGAAAGATTTTATTTCAGAAAGGGTTCAGGACTTCCACACCATTTCGGACGATCGGAAACAGACTCTGCAGGATGTGGCAAAGTATATAACCAAAGAGTTGAGTGACCATGAGACTGTTAAACTGAACTTCATCTGTACGCACAATAGCAGACGGAGTCATCTGGCACAGATCTGGACTCAAACAGCCGCAGCCTGGTACGGGGTTCAAGGGGTTAAAACCTTTTCGGGTGGAACCGAAGCCACGGCATTGAATCCGAGAGTAGTAGCCTCAATGGAACGGTCGGGTTTTGAGGTAGAAAATCCGGGTGGGGATAATCCAAAATACGTAGTGAAGTATTCGGATCGTGCAGAACCGCTCATCTGCTACTCCAAAACATTTGACGATCCGACAAATCCGGATCAAAATTTTGCAGCAATCATGACCTGCTCGGATGCAGATGAGAACTGCCCGTTTGTTCCGGGTAGCTCCTATCGACAAGCGGTGACCTATAGAGACCCGAAGGAGTCAGACGGAGCGCTTAACGAAATGGAGACATACGATGAGCGCTGCAGACAGATTGCGACGGAGATGTTCTACATGATCAGCTGTGTTAAATCCTGATTGGTAATAATTTTTATACCTTAATAAGATGGAAGCATTCCATCAGATGAACGTATTATTGGTGGCTGAAGAGTCAGCCGGTGTACAGGCACTTCGGCTGCTTTCAAATAGCGCCCATAATATTGCGGGCGTTTTAACCACCATACACTCCCCGGATGTCGTTGTACATGGAAATATCTCAGATGAGATAGCCGGCTCAGGCAATAACTCACTGAAATCTTCTGTCGCCGCTACTGCAGAAAATATGGGAGTTCCTGTTCTGGATGCGAAACGTGTACAGGACGCTGGCTTTACAACATGGATAGCATCGCAACACATTGATGTTCTCCTGAATGTCCACTCTCTCTATCGGATCTGTCCGGAGGTGATACAAGAAGTACAGGTTGGGGCATTCAACCTTCATCCAGGGCCACTTCCAGGTTATTCGGGGCTAAACATACCAAGTTGGGCAGTGTATAATGAAGAGACAACACATGCGGTAACACTTCATCACATCACAGAAAAAATAGACGCCGGAGATATAGTTTATGAATCTCAATTTCCCCTGACATTAACAGATACCGGCTTAACCGTTAGTATAAAGTGTGTGCAAAAAGGAATGTTGTTGATTGAGCGTCTATTGAATGCACTGAGCCGGGAACCATTATCTATTCCATCACGTCCTCAGACTCTGAGCGATCGCACCTTTTATAAACGTAATGTGATACCGGTAAATGGATATATAGAGTGGTCCGCGCCTGCTCATAAAATTGATGCCTATGTCCGGGCATGTAATTATTCACCATTCCCATCCCCATGGGGGGAGCCGAAAACCAGATGGGGAAATTCTGAGATCTCGATCCTCAAAACCACACTCAGTAACAAACTATGTCGTGAAGTTCCCGGTACAATCGGGCGTATGATCGATGGAAAGACGGCCATTGCAACAGCAGATCATTGGTTGTTAATTGATAGATGTAAGGTGGATGGAGATAACAGAGTTGCTGCTACTTTCCTGAATCAGGGTGACTTATTAACCTCTTCCTTTAAATAATTGTTAATAGAATTCAAACAAACGGCACTCTATTTGCAGGTGTGAGAGAAAAGACACCTAAATCTCAAGCGACCTATCCAATGAAACTGAATGGATTACCGGAACTATCTACATAAAATTATTTCACGGTTACGAAAATATTCCATTGGGCAGTATATGGCTGGATTATGGTTTTCGCGCAAGTTTGACAGCAGTGGATATCTGGTTGTAACGGGTGGAAGGCCTAAGCCTGAAGTGATTCACAGAGGGGGTAAATTATTGGCCGGAAACTGCCAATTCTATTCCGGTGTACGCCTGGAAATAGGACCCGGGGGTACCCTGTTGATTGGGAATGGTACATATCTGAACAGAAATACACTGATTGTATGTGAAGATCGTGTAGAGGTCGGGGAAAATTGTAAAATTGCCTGGGATGTGATCATCATGGACAGTGACCTCCATCCGATAGATGATACAACTCCGATTGTGAACAAGCCGGTTCGTATTGAAAATGGTGTATGGATCGGGTGCAGATCGATTATTTTGAAAGGAGTTACGATCGGATATGGTGCCGTGATTGCCGCCGGCTCCGTCGTCACAAAAGATATTCCCCCAAGAACGATCTATGGAGGATCTCCGGCAAAGCTCATTGCCGAATTGGATGATCCTGCACGACCATACGAGTAACATTCAGTCAAGTATAAAGCTTACACATTTCCACCCTGAGCCGGGGGAAAGAATGTTACAATCAGCTCATATCAGGATGGAATACGAATCATGAGATATAGTCTTACAGGCCATGAAATAAGGTTTCTCCTCTGTTGGCACGTCAATTGCTAGGTTTGATATAAAGGCATCATCCGTTGCTTTTGTAATATTTTAACCGTGTAAAACAAAAGACATGTATACTCATGTAGAAAGTGAAACCTATCCGGTTCTCGGGGTGAATATCTCTACCTGCTCAAAGCAAGATTTCTTTGTATCGGTGGATGAGAGATTGCAGAATAGTGACGAGAGACTGCCCCCGCTTTTTGTGGTCACAGTAAATCCGGAAATCGCTATTCAAACTATAACTGACAATTCTTTCAGGGAAATATTACAGTCATCGAGTATCAATACGGCCGATGGCGTCGGCATTAGTTGGGCTGTAAAATACCTGTATAACAAATCAGTAGAACGGATTACAGGGTCGGATTCCCTTGAAAAAATCTGTGCAGTGTGTGCAAAGCTGGATCAATCCGTTTTCTTTTATGGCGCAGCACCCGGTATTGCTGATAAAGCGGCAGTTAAACTTTTAGAAAAATACCCCGGCTTACGGATTGAAGGGACCTACTCCCCGGAATCTCCGGATATCTATTTTGAACGCCTTCCAATAACAATACAGGTTGAGCTGCATCGTGCCTCAGTTGTGTTTGTAGCCCTTGGGGCACCTTCACAGGAGAAATGGATTTATGAGAATATGCATATGCTAAGAAGGTGCAAACTGATCATCGGGATCGGAGGGAGTTTTGATTTTATTGCAGGAACTCAAAAGCGTGCACCCCTGATGTTTAGAAAATTTGGCCTGGAATGGTTGTACCGATTGTATAAGGAGCCTTCCCGGTGGCGTCGTATGCTTCGCCTGCCACTTTTTGCCCTTAATATTCTGCTATTAAAGGCTAGTAATACCACCCTTAAAAAAAACGAAGCAATAGACACTCCTGTAAAGGAGGTTGCATGATAGTGTTAGTTAATGAAGCTACCGGTTATATTGATCGGAATATCAGGTTTTCAATGAAAAATCTAATCAAAAATTTAAAAACTGTAAATCATGTAACAGGTATTGGAAATGCTGTAAAAGGTTTAACTGTAGAATTAATTACTATTGAGTAGTGTAAATTACTTCAATTTACCCAAAGTAAGAGAGAGAGAGAAACAATTTGGGGAACAGGCTTTGAGCACCTGTTCCCCTTTTTGTTATTTATACATAATACGAAAAATTGTTTTCATTTACTTTGACGAGAACATCAATTCGCTGGATGATATTGAGTGCTATTCTATACAGTTCAGGGATTCTGCGACATTCTTCACAGTCCGTTATTTATACAACTCGTCTGTTTTTTTATGTAACATTTTATCGCATTTAAATTTACATCTTCAAAATCAATGCAGAGATATATTAATGTTTATCTCGGTTAATCAGATAAGCAACTGCAAATCAACTACCTTTAATTAAAACAGACAGTAAAATGAAATCAATACGTATTGTAACCACCTCTATACTATTTTTGTTTGCCATTCAATCGACAGTTGTTGCACAAACAGCAAAGGTTACGGAGACGTTTAAGACTCATTTCAATGAAACTGTACAACAGGTTCAGCAAACAGAGAGTGCCGATGAAAAGCGAACAATCCTGAATGAATCATTCATCAAAATGATCGTAGCCATAGATCGCATCGACTCATTGGTAAAACTGCCTGAAGATGAAGTCGCGCAACTTCATGCATTCAAGATGGGAATTGTAGAAAAACAGAATGAATTAAATGGTTTAAATGGCTATAACCAGGTTATGAGTGATGACCTAGATGATTTTTCCAGTTTTTCTCAAAATTACATAGAACAGGCCAATCGCACCATAACCATTGGTATTTCTACAGTTGTCTTGATCATAATCATTCTGCTTCTTTTATAATACATTGTGAGTCAATAAGTTGATGGCTTGAGAGGAAAGTTCCTTGCTTCAATCTATCCGATATATTTTTGGAGGCGGGGACACTCTCTCTTTTCATTCATCATATGCAATTCCAACTTGACCCCCATTCATTTTCAGCCATCAATGGTGCATCAGATGGCTATTTTGTTGTGAATTATCAGTATGGATGTGTGTATTTATTTCCCACAACAAGCTCTTCGTGTAATTTTTTTAGGCATCAAATCTCTAATTACAATTGATGCCTTTCTTTAAATCATCATCAATCATCATTTAAGACTATCTCTTCGTCAGATATTAATTTCTGATCATGTTTGGCACATCTTTTGTATTAAGGTATTTACGGAAGTAGCAATTTAATTCAAATGAATTGAACTGAGTGTTCTTAAAGAGAATCTGCTGATCGGACAACCTAATAAGAATTCCATGAATATCGACCTTTTTACAACCACACCGCAATCAATTGAATTTGACCGATACCTGTTTCTCAATGAGTTGAAAAGAATCTCCCGGCAAACTGAGAAGTATGGATATAAAGGAATTCTCGTATACAGTGATAACCGGCTGGCAGATCCGTGGATGATGACCGGAATCATTTTAGCAGAAACGACCCACATTATACCGATGATCGCACTCCAACCAATGTATATGCATCCTTATACGGTAGCTAAAAAAATTGCTTCAATTGGATTATTCTACAACCGCCCGATCGCTTTAAATCTGGTGGCCGGAGGATTTGTAAACGATTTAAGTGGAATTGGGGACCATACACCTCACGACAAGCGTTATGAGAGGCTCGCCGAATATGCCGAAATCATTCAGTTGCTCCTGTCATCCGATAAAGCCGTGACCTATAAAGGTGAGTTTTACGAAATCAAGAACCTGAAATTACTACCGGTTCTTCCGGAGTATTTACAGCCAGAATATTATCTGTCCGGATCTTCAGAAATGGCCCGGAGTACGGCAACCCGGCTCAGTGCCAGGCTGTTTGAATATCCTGAACCCACAACGGATTACGTAAAATCCGGCAGAACCAATCGAAATG
>JBBDIJ010000018.1:0-15184 GCA_040880485.1 Balneolaceae bacterium | reverse complement strand
CGTGAGGGAGGCCGTACCGTAGGCGCCGGCGTGGTATCAAAAATACTGGATTAAATACAGAGGCAGCTAGTAGTGGCAACACAACAAAAAATTCGTATCAAACTGAAGTCGTACGATCACAACCTGATCGACAAATCGGCAGAGAAGATCATTCAGACGGTCAAATCAACCGGTGCAGTTGTATCGGGACCGATTCCTCTGCCAACCCGCAAAAACATCATTACAGTGAACCGTTCGGTTCATGTAAATAAGAAGTCGCGGGAGCAGTTTGAGTATCGCTCTCACAAGAGGCTGATCGACATTCTCTCTACCGGTTCACAAACGGTGGACGCTCTGATGAAAATGGAGCTACCGTCAGGTGTGGATGTTGAAATCAAAGTGTAGATAAACGTTTAACCGAGTCTTGATCATGAGTGGTTTGATTGGAAAAAAAGTGGGAATGACCAGTGTCTTTGATGGTATTGGCCGCAGTATTGCGGTAACTGTCATAGAGGTTCAGCCCAATGTAATAACACAGCGAAAGACACATAATAGCGACGGTTACACAGCCGTTCAGCTGGCTGCATTTGAGAAGAGAGCGAAGAACGTCTCAAAAGCAAAACTGGGCCATCTTGAAAAAGCCGGAACGGGTGCAAAACAGGTGATTGCCGAGTTTCGCGACTTCCTGCCGGAAGGGTTCAAGACCGGAGATGAGCTTCGGGTCGAAGATCTGTTCCAGGTAGGGGACCGTGTAGATGTCATCGGCATTTCAAAAGGGACCGGTTTTACGGGTGTTATGAAACGCCATAACTTTCATGGTGTTGGCGATGCTACACACGGTCAGCACGACAGGCAGCGCGCCCCCGGTGCGGTCGGGAACGCATCGGATCCGTCAAGAGTCTTCAAGGGAAAAAAAATGGCGGGCAGAAGCGGGAACAGTCAGGTAAAAATTCGAAATCTGAGTGTTGCTAATGTCTATCCCGAGTCGAACCTGCTGCTTGTTACCGGGGCAGTTCCCGGATCAAAAGGTGGCTATCTGAAAATCTACAACCATTCCAAATTTTCTACGGACGCATCCTGATGAAACTGACAATCTACAAAACAGACGGCAAGAGCAGCGGTAAAAAAGCCGAACTGAGCGATGAGGTGTTTGGGATTACACCGAACAGTACACTGATGTATGAGGATGTACGTCGTGTAATGGCCAATCGTCGTCAGGGAACGGCCAGTACCAAAGAGCGCGGAGAAGTTCGTGGGGGTGGGCGAAAAGCGTATCGTCAAAAAGGCACCGGAATGGCGAGGCGCGGAACGATTCGTTCACCACTGCTAAAAGGAGGAGGAACGGCGTTTGGTCCCAAGCCAAGATCCTATACAGTGAATATGACCCGGAAAATGAGGCAGACTGCGCGTAAATCTGCGTTGTCGGTAAAGGCTTCTGAGGAGGCCCTCACTGTGGTTCAGGACTTTTCATTTGAAGAGCCCAAAACGTCACAGGTGGTCGCTCTGTTAACTGCATTGAAACTGTCTGACAAGAAGGTTCTTATACTGACAGCAGATAACGATATCACTCTTTATAAATCGGCAAGAAATCTTCCAAATGTAGAAGTAATCATTGGAAGTGACCCCACAACCTGGCAGATCCTGAACGCAGACCAGCTCCTGATTCAACAGGGTGCGATTGCGTTGATAGAGAAAAATCTTCGCGGGACTACAGGAACCGGAAGCGTAGAAGAGGAGGCAGCGGCATGAGTGTATTGATCAAACCATTGATTACGGAAAAATTGACCCGGTTGCAGGAAGAGCACCAACAGCTTGCTTTTATGGTAGATAAAAGTGCAACCAAGACCGAAATCAGGAAAGCGATCGAACATCGTTACCCGGATGTGAAGGTTGGAAGAGTGAACACCATGATTGTTCCCTCCAAGCCTAAAGGCCGCCATACACGAAGTGGATTCATGGAAGGCCGCAGCAAGGTTTGGAAGAAAGCTATTATTACACTTAAGGAAGGGGAGATCGACCTCTTCAGCGAAATTTAAAGGTACAGATTTATGCCTACCAAGCAGTTAAAGCCAATAACACCAGGACAGCGTCATCGTATTGCACCGGTGTTTGATGAAATTACGATCAGCCGTCCCAGCAAGCCACTGACACGGGGTATCAAAAAGAGTGGCGGACGTAACAGTGCCGGCCGGATGACTACCCGTTATCGTGGTGGTGGGCACAAGAGAAAATACAGGTCCATCGATTTCAAAAGGGACAAATTTGATATTCCGGCCCGTGTGCAGACCATAGAGTATGATCCGAATCGCACTGCACGCATCGCCCTGGTTGCCTATGCGGATGGTGAGAAAAGATACATTATCGCACCGGACAAGCTGAAGGTGGGGGATACAATATTGAACAGCAATAGCGCCATTGAGCCCAATGTTGGCTATTCCATGCCGCTGATGAGTATGCCTGTTGGTACCTATATTCATAACATAGAAATGACTCCGGGTAAAGGTGGGCAGATCTGCAGAAGTGCAGGTACGGTCGCCCAGCTTGTGGCCAAAACAGAGAAGTACGTGACCATCAAGATGCCTTCAGGTGAAGTCAGAATGATTCTTGGCCGGTGTATGGCAACTGTTGGTACGACCAGTAATACAGACCACTTTAATACGAAGAAAGGTAAGGCGGGTAGAAACCGCTGGCTTGGCAGAAGGCCGAGAACCAGGGGTGTTGCAATGAACCCTGTTGATCACCCTATGGGTGGTGGAGAGGGCCGGGCATCGGGTGGCCATCCGAGGTCACGTACCGGGCTTGCAGCCAAAGGCAAGAAGACACGGAACAGAAAAAAACTCTCTTCGAAGTTTATCGTGAGAAGAAGAAACGTTAAGAAAGGTTAATCGTCACTATGCCACGTTCGCTAAAAAAAGGGCCCTTTATTCACTACAAACTTCAACGAAAAGTTGATGAGGTGAATCAGAGTGGCAAGAAGAAAGTGATCAAGACCTGGTCCAGAGGTTCCATGATCACACCCGATTTTATAGGCCTTACAATTGCGGTTCATAACGGGAAGCAGTTTATCCCGGTCTATGTTACCGAGAATATGGTGGGGCATAAACTGGGAGAATTTGCACCGACGAGAACATTTCGCGGGCACCCGTTGAAAAAAGCCAAATAAACCGAGATCTGAAGATTGACTGAAATGGATATGGCAAACTTTGAAGCCAGAGCGGTTCAGAAACACTTGAGAAAATCCCCCAGAAAGGTTCGCCTTGTTGCGGATGCGGTTCGGGGTGAACAGGTAGATCGCGCACTGAAGAAACTTGAGTTCATGAAAAAAGGCTCTGCACTGGATGTATCGAAAGTGATTCGTTCTGCAGCTGCAAATTTGCGTGACAGGTTTGAGGATGAGAGGTTGGATGACAACACTCTCTTTATCAAGAAAATTTATGTTGATGAGGGTGTGACGCTGAAAAGAATTATGCCGCGTGCGATGGGTCGTGCCAATCGCATTAACAAACGCACCAGCCACATCACGGTTGTTGTAGCGAAGCAGCAGGCAGAAGAAATCGTCAAAGATCAATAAAGGGCAAGATATTGGGACAAAAAACAAATCCAACCGGACTTAGACTCGGAATTATCAAAGGATGGGAATCGAACTGGTTCTCTGAAGAAAATGAACCGGAGATGCTTCTGGAAGACACTCGTCTGAGAGAGTACCTTCATACTCGTTTGAAAAATGGTGGCCTGTCCAATGTAATTATTGAACGGACTCCAAAGAGAATTCTTCTGACACTGAATACCTCTCGACCGGGTGTAATTATCGGGAAAGGTGGTGAACAGATTGAACTCCTTCGTCAGGAGCTCAAAAAGATCACAAACAAAGAGGTTCAGATCAATGTAAGTGAGATTAAAAGGCCGGAACTGGATGCAAGTCTGGTTGCACAAAATATAGCTCAGCAACTTGAAGCGAGAGTCTCTTTCAGAAGAGCAATGAAGACAGCTATCTCTTCTGCAATCCGAATGGGAGCCAAGGGTATCAAGGTGCGCTGCGCCGGGCGACTTGGCGGAGCAGAAATGGCCAGAACCGAACAGTATAAAGAGGGAAGAGTTCCTCTCCACACCCTGAGGGCAGAGATCGATTTTAATAAAACGACTGCCAATACGATTTACGGTTCCATTGGAGTCACTGTCTGGATTTTTAAGGGAGAGATCATTGGAGATGTAGACTTGACACCTGGAGCAGAGACTATACAGGAAGATGATTCTCCCCGCAGGCGCGGTGGTGATGACGGCCGCAGATCGAGACGCGGTCGCAGCAGAAAGGGCCGGAACAGCTAAATCGATATTTTACATTACAACATCTGAATTGACATGCTTGAACCGAAACGAATACACAGGCGAAGGGTACATCGGGACAAACTGAAGGGGAATGCTCAGAGAGGTCATACGCTGGCATTCGGAGACTTTGGGCTCAAAGCACTTGAGCCAAAGTTTATCACATCCCGTCAGATCGAGGCGTGCAGGGTTGCCATTGCAAGAACCCTGCAGCGTGATGGAAAGACCTTCATACGCATTTTTCCGGATCGGCCGATGACCAAAAAACCTGCCGAGACGAGAATGGGTAAGGGGAAGGGTGCACTGGATCACTTCATAGCTGTTGTGAAACCCGGTCGTATTCTGTTTGAAATAGCAGGTGTAACGGAAGAGAAGGCGAAGGAGGCCATGCGTCGCGCTTCCCACAAACTGCCTATCAAAACAAAGTTTATAGTCCGTCGGGACTACGAAGAATCCTGATTTCGGAAGGAGAAATTTATGAAGGCACACGAACTGAGAGATTTGACACTTGGAGAACTTGAAGCCAGGTTGATTGATGAAAAGAAGATCCTGGAAGACCTGAGATTTAACAAAGCGGTCGCAGGACAGCTTGAAAATCCAAACAGGCTTCGGACAATCCGGCGAGAGATTGCCCGGTTGAAGACGATTATTAACGAATTTAATAGTGCTGACAATTAATTATGGCACAGACACAAAGAACACAACGCAGAACACGTACCGGTCAGGTGGTCAGTAACCGGATGGACAAGACGATAACCGTCGCAGTTGAACGTCAGGTAAAACACCCGATCTACGACAAGTACATCTCAAAGACGACCAAATATCTGGCGCACGATGAGAAGAATGAAGCCAATGAAGGGGACAAGGTCTTAATCATGTCTACAAGACCACTTTCCAAACGAAAATCCTGGCGTCTCATTGAGATCCTTGAGCGTGCCAAATAACGACAGTATACAGAGTAGGTAAGAACAATGATTCAGACAGAAACAAAACTGAATGTTGCCGATAACAGCGGTGCCAGAAAGGTACAGTGTATTAAAGTACTGGGCGATTCCCGCCGGCGCTATGCACGTATTGGCGATTTGATCTCCTGTTCAGTAAAGACCGCTATCCCTGGAGGTAATGTTAAAAAGGGAGAAGTGGTGACGGCAGTAGTGGTGCGTACCCGAAAAGAGATTCGTCGTCAGGATGGTAGTTATATACGATTTGACGAGAATGCTGCGGTCATTATAAACAAAGACAGGGAGCCTGTTGGTACCCGTATTTTTGGCCCTGTAGCCAGAGAATTACGGGAAAGAAACTTTATGAGAATTGTATCACTGGCCCCCGAGGTACTTTAAAAGAGACAGAGAAATGCCAAGAAAGCGAAACAAACAGAAAAAATTTCATGTAAAGAAAGGGGATGACGTATTGGTCATCGCCGGAAATGACAAAGGCAATAAGGGTCGCGTTCTCTTTGTCTTTCCTGAAAAGGACAGGGTTCTTGTGGAGGGGATTAACATGAGAACTCATCATGAGAAACCTACTCAGGAAAACCCCCAGGGTGGTCGTCTTAAAAGAGAAGCGTCGATACACATCTCCAATGTTATGGTGATAGACCCGACTACTGAAGAGCCTACTCGAATAGGTAGAAAGAGAATTGAAGAAGACGGAAAGGGACGCTGGGTTCGATTTGCGAAGGTGAGTGGCGAGGTAATCGACAAATAGATTTTGAACAGACTATGACGGAAGCAAGACTACATACATTCTATAAAGACGAGATCGTCGACAAGATGATCAGCGAGTTCGGTTATGAAAACCGGATGGGTGTACCCCGTTTACAGAAGATTGTGATAAACGTTGGTGTAGGTGAGGCGATTGACAATCAAAAGATGCTAGATACGATTGTCGATAATGTAGCCACAATCTGCGGACAGCAACCGGTAAAAACCAAAGCGAAAAAGTCGATTTCGAACTTCAAGCTTAGAGAAAATGTACCGATCGGCTGTAAGGCTACACTCCGGAAGAGAATCATGTATGAGTTTTTGGACCGGCTTATCCATCTTGCCCTTCCAAGAACAAGAGATTTTCAGGGAGTTCCGGATAAAAGTTTTGACGGCCGCGGAAACTACACTATGGGAATTACAGAACACACGATTTTCCCCGAGATTGATATAGACAAGGTAGAGAAGATTCATGGCATGGATGTAACATTTGTCACGAATGCAGAGACAGATGAAGAAGCATTCGCTCTTCTTAAATATTTCGGTCTGCCTTTTCAACGCAGAGGAGAAAGCAACAACTAAGGTAAATTCATGGCGAAGAAATCCTGGATAGCACGTAACAAGAAAAGAATTGAAACGGTAGAAAAGTATGCGGAGAAACGCCGCAAACTTAAAGAGGCCGGTGACTATGAGGCATTGCAAAAATTGCCGCGCAATGCAAGTCCGACCAGGGTGCGTAACCGCTGCAGTCTCACGGGTCGCTCTCGTGGGTATGTAGGAAAGTACGGTGTGTCACGTATAAAATTTCGTGAACTCGCCCTTGACGGGAAAATTCCGGGAATTCGAAAAGCAAGCTGGTAAACAGGAGAATTCGTTTATGCATACAGATCCAATAGCAGATTATTTGTCCCGTATACGCAATGCGCAGCGGGCAGGCCACAGAAGGGTAGATATTCCCGCGTCGAAAGTGAAGCGGGCAATGACCAAAATTCTGGCGGAAAAGGGGTACATACAGAGATATATCGATATTAAAGATGAGAAGCAGGGAGTATTGCGACTCTTTCTCAAGTATGATTCTTATGGACACCCGGTGATTCGCGAAATCAAAAGGATATCGAAACCGGGACTACGTCTGTACTGTAATTCCAATGAGATTCCAAGATCTCTGAATGGCCTGGGAATTGTTATTCTGTCCACATCAAGCGGAGTGATGACAGATAAGGAAGCCATGAAGCTGAATGTTGGCGGCGAGATCCTCTGCAGCATCTATTAATCCAAGATTTAAGCACTATGTCACGTATTGGAAATCAACCGGTGCCAATTGCCGAGAATACCGAATTCTCGATTGATGCAGAGAATGTGGTTACGGTGAAGGGAGCCCGGGGAACCAGCCGAATTAAGGTTCATCCGAATATATCGGTAGAAAAAGCGGATGGGGAGCTGCTTGTCAAACGCAGTTCCGACACCAAAGAAAACCGTTCGCTGCATGGCCTCTATCGCTCTTTGATCCACAACCTTGTGATTGGAGTGAATGACGGTTTTACCAAAGAGCTTGAGATCATCGGAGTTGGTTACCGTGCAGCTATCAACAACGGTGTGCTTGAACTGAACCTCGGCTTCTCTCATCCGATCTATTTTGTCCCGCCGGACGATATAGACATAGAAGTAGATACCAAATCCCGAAAGAATCCGGTGATCAAGGTATCTGGTATTAATAAGGAGATTGTAGGCCAGGTGGCATCAAAAATTCGCTCGCTTCGCAAACCGGAACCATATAAGGGAAAAGGGATTCGCTATCTGGACGAAAGGATTCGCAGAAAAGCCGGTAAGTCCGCAGCGAAATAATCAGACTCAGATTTTGATTTATAACGATGGATAGAAACAGATTCAAAAAGGAACGACGTAACAAGATCCGCCGCCGCATCCGGTCAACAATCCGGGGTACGGCAGAGCGCCCTCGCTTCTCTGTGTTTAAAAGCAGCAAACATGTGTATCTGCAGCTGAACAACGATCGCGATGGGGTTACAATTCTCTCAAACTCTACACTCTCATCAGCTCACAAGGATGAACTGAAGGGGAAAAGTGCACTGGAATCAGCCAGATACCTGGGTGAAGAGCTAGCCAAAGCGGCAAAAGAGAGAGGGATCGAAAAAGTGGTATTTGACCGTGGTGGTTACAAGTATCACGGAATCGTAAAAGCTGCTGCCGACGGTGCGAGAGAAGGCGGACTGGATCTTTAAAATCGACGTATAACGACTATGCCTAAAATTCGAAGAAAACATAACATATCTGCAGCCAACCTCAATCTGGAGGAGAAGCTGGTACATATTAATCGCGTGTCCAAGGTGGTAAAGGGTGGGCGAAGATTCAGCTTTAACGCCATTGTCGTAGTAGGCAATCGTGAAGGTGTTGTCGGGCACGGGCTCGGTAAAGCGAATGAGGTTTCCGACGCCATCCAAAAAGGCTTCGATAACGCAAAGAAGAATCTTATTCGAATTCCGATGACCAAAAGCGGAAGCATCCATCATGAAGTACTTGGAAAGGAGGGGGCCGGTTCGGTATTACTAAGACCTGCTTCCAAAGGTACCGGTGTAATTGCCGGTGGGCCTGTCAAGTCGTTGCTGGATGTTGCGGGAATTGAGAACATTCTCTCGAAGTCGGTCGGTTCATCCAACCCTCACAATATGGTGAAGGCAGCCTATGACGCCCTTAAAAAGCTTTCCGACCCTGTCGAGATTGCTGAGCGCCGCGGAATCAGTGTCAGGAAAGTATTTGAAGGTTAGAATTTTCAAGAACGAGGTACCACTATGAAGCTCCATGAAATGAAGGCTCCGGCCCCGAATAAAAAGAACAGGAAGCGTGTTGGGCGCGGCCAGGGTTCAGGAATTGGCGAACAGTCCGGACGCGGCCACAATGGCCAGAAGTCGAGAGGCGGAAACAAACTGAAGCCCTGGTTTGAGGGCGGGCAGATGCCACTTCAGAGACGAATTCCCAAATTCGGATTTAAAAACCGTTTCAGGATCGAGTACAAGGCACTGAACCTGACCAGAGTTGCGAATTTTATAGAAGCCGGGAAACTGAGTGAAAAGATCTCTCTGGAAGATCTGATTGTTGCCGGAATTGTCAACCGGAACGACCTTGTCAAACTGCTTGGCAATGGCGACCCTGGTGTGAAATTCGAAATTGAAGTTCATGCATGCAGCAAAACGGCCAGAGAGAAGGTCGAAAAGGCTGGCGGAACTGTCAATATCATTGAATAGCTCGATCTGAACCATTCCCATGAGTCTAATAGACAACTTTAGAAATATTTTCAAGATCCAGGATCTCCGGGAACGTATTCTCTATGTTGTAGGGGTACTGATGGTCTACAGGATCGGAACGTTTATCACCATGCCTGGAGTGGATGCCTCTCAATTGGCAGGCCCTTCAGGAGATGCATCCAACATTCTGGGACTTCTGGATATGTTTGTAGGAGGAGCTTTCTCTCGTGCCGGTGTATTTGCACTTGGAATCATGCCCTACATTACCGCTGCCATTATCATTCAGCTTATGGGTGCCGTGGTTCCCTATTTTCAGAAGTTACAGCGCGAGGGAGAGGAGGGACGCCGCAAAATCAACCGTCTTACAAGATATGGTACGGTTGGGATTACTTCTGTTCAGGCGATCGGGTTTGCCATTCAGTTGATGTCCAGCACTCCACAGGCGATTGTGGTAAGTAATACGGTATTCATATTCACCTGTATAATGGTGTTGACGGCGGGAACCACTTTTGTCATGTGGCTCGGGGAACGGATTACAGACAGGGGAATAGGTAATGGTATCTCGATTCTCATTATGATCGGTATTATTGCAGCCCTTCCTACCAACTTTATGAACGAGATCAATACCACGGCCAATGCTATTATACTGCTTATCGAATTAGGTGCATTGGTACTTGTGATCGCTTCCTGTGTGCTTCTTACGCAGGGTACCCGCAAAATTCCCGTGCAGTATGCCAAGCGGGTTGTTGGTAGAAAAGTATATGGTGGGACAACACAATATCTGCCACTTCGCATAAATGCCGCAGGTGTTATGCCAATTATCTTTGCTCAATCTATCATGTTTATTCCAAGTACATTTGGAACCTTTTTCCCTAACAGCGAGGTGGTTCAGGCTATGACCGCCTGGTCCCACGACTGGACAGGCATTGCCTACTCTATCGTCTTTTTCTTTATATGTATGTTCTTCACCTTTTTCTATACCGCAATTGCGGTTAATCCAAAGGAGATGGCCGATACCATGAAAAGGCAGGGCGGGTTCATCCCGGGTGTAAGGCCAGGGAAACAGACGGTTGAGTTTATTGACAACATATTGACGAGGATCACACTTCCAGGTTCTATCTTTCTCTCATTCATCGCTATTTTGCCTGCACTTGTTGCCAGGATGGGCGTTACGGACGGATTTGCCATGTTCTATGGAGGTACCAGTCTTCTCATTATTGTCGGGGTAGGCCTGGATACATTACAGCAGATTGAGAGTCATCTGATGATGAGGCACTACGACGGATTTATGAAATCCGGCCGTATAAAAGGCCGACGCCGAGCCTGATGATCTATTTGAAGAGCGAAAACGAGATCGATAAGATCAGAGAGGCTGCACAGCTGGTCTCCAGAACACTCGGTGAAGTGGCTAAACATATTGAACCCGGAGTCTCTACCGGCAGTCTGGACAGAATTGCTGAAGAGTATATAGTAAAGAGTGGTGCCCGTTCCGCTTTTAAAGGGTACGGTTCTGCAACAAACCCGTTTCCGGCTACACTCTGTATTTCAGTGAACGAAGAGATCGTACACGGAATTCCAGGAGATCGTGAACTGCAAGAGGGGGACATCGTGTCCGTCGATTGTGGTGTAGAAAAGGATGGTTTCTTTGGAGATCACGCATACACTTTTATTGTAGGCGAATGCGATGACGAGACCGCCGGATTACTGAAGGTGACCCTGGAGTCTCTCTATAAAGGGATCGATCAGGCTGTACACGGGAACAGAGTTGGTGATATTGGCAGTGCTGTTCAGGAACATTGCGAACCTGCCGGTTATGGTGTTGTAAGGGATCTGGTAGGTCATGGTTTCGGCAAGAACCTTCATGAAGATCCTTTTGTACCAAATTATGGAAAAAGTGGACGAGGGGATCGACTGCGTAACGGTATGACATTGGCCATTGAGCCGATGATTACTGCCGGGACCTGGAGGATTAAAACCCTGAAGGACGGGTGGACTATCGTAACAGCTGATGGAAGCCTGTCTGCCCACTTTGAACACGACATTGTAGTTCGGGATGGAAAGGCTGAAATTCTCAGCACATTTGATTATATTACCGAGATCACCAAAATCGAAATTCTGGAACTGATATAATGGCTAAACAAGAGCCAATTAAACAGGACGGTGAAATTATTGAAGCGTTGCCCAATGCCCAATTCAGAGTAGAGTTGGATAACGGGCACGAAGTGCTGGCGCACGTATCTGGCAAGATGAGAATGTACTACATCAAGATTCTGCCCGGTGATCGTGTACAGGTGGAGATGTCTCCCTATGATCTCTCCAAGGGCCGTATCACCTACCGATATAAATAGGTCAGAGCTGCTGCTATTGCATCAGTTACATTCAAGATCACGGAAAACAGATTACAGTTATGAAAACGCGATCCTCAGTAAAGAAAAGAAGTTCAGACGACAAGATCGTGCGTCGAAAGGGGCGGGTCTATGTCATCAATAAAAAAAACCCTCGCCACAAGCAGCGGCAAGGATAATTTAGAAAGGTAACCGGTACAGTTTATGGCTAGAATTGCTGGAATAGATCTTCCCAATCAGAAACGCGGTCTGATAGCGCTGACCTATATTTTCGGAATCGGACGTACCAAATCACACGAGATTCTTGAAAAAGCGGGAGTCGATATCAACTTGAAGGTAGAGGAGTGGAGTGACGATCAGGTTGCTGCTCTTAGAAAGATTATTGATGAAGAGTCCAAAGTGGAAGGTGCTCTGCGTACCGAGATCAATGGTAATATTCGTCGGCTGATCGAGACCGGCAGCTACAGAGGGCTTCGACATAGAAGAGGGCTACCGGTTCGAGGACAGAGAACTCAGACAAATGCGCGGACCAGGAAAGGCAAGCGCAGAACCGTTGCGGGCAAAAAAACGGCTCCAAAGAAATAATTCAAATCTGATTCAGAACGATGGCAAAGAAACAACGCGAAAGACGGGATAAAGGGAAAGCCGCTGACAAGGGCAGTGCCAGAAAAAAGAAGAGGCGGCAGATTTCCGACCCTAACGGGATGGTCTTTATCAAGGCAACTTTCAACAATGTACTGGTGACCATTACAGATCAGAACGGGAATGTGCTTTCCTGGTCTTCTGCCGGGAAGGAGGGCTTCAAAGGCTCCCGGAAAAACACTCCATATGCAGCGCAAATGAGTGCTGAAACGGCGGCAAGAGCTGCTCACGATATGGGTCTTCGCAAAGTTGAAGTATTTGTGAAAGGGCCGGGTTCAGGACGGGAAGCGGCTGTCAGGGCTCTTGCAACCAGCGGTCTGGAAGTCTTGAAGATACGTGACCGGACTCCAATTCCGCACAATGGCTGTCGCCCACCGAAGCGTAGAAGAGTATAACATAAGATATTAGTCTGCAAAGGATAGAACCACATGGCACGATACAGAGGACCGAAACAGAAGAAAGCGAGAAGATTTAAAGAGCCAATTTTTGGCCCAAGCAAGGCACTGGAACGAAAACCGTATGGGCCGGGTGAGCATGGCCGTTCCCGTTTTACACGCAAGTCGGAATACGCTATTCAACTTGAGGAGAAGCAAAAGGCAAAATATACATACGGCCTTCTCGAAAAGCAGTTTCGTAACCTCTACAAGAAGGCAACTTCCAAGGAGGGAGTTACCGGAGAGAACCTGCTCAGATATCTTGAGGCGAGGCTGGACAACACTGTGTTCCGTCTCGGGTTTGCAAGAACGCGACGTCAGGCCCGGCAGCTGGTTGCACACCGCCACATAGTTGTGAATGGACAAGTGGTAAATATCCCCTCATTTCAACTTAAAGCCGGGGATATCATTACCATCCGGCCAAAATCCAGAAATCTGGAAGTGATCAGTGATTCTCTTTCGGGCAGTCCGAAGAGTAAGTACAAATGGCTGGAGATAGACAAGAAGAGCCTTACCGGCAAGTTCCTGAATATGCCGGATATGGAAGAAATTCCTGAAAATATCAACGTACAGTTGATCATCGAGCTCTATTCTAAATAATCAACAAGATTTCAATCCGATATACTATGAGCAGCTACAGTTTGCAAATGCCAGAAAGTCTTGAAGTTGCCGAAGCAGAAGAGAAAACCGGCAGCTTTGTGCTCCAGCCCCTGGAACGTGGATTCGGGGTCACCATCGGAAACTCTTTTCGACGTGTCCTCCTCTCTTCTCTTCCAGGTATTGCGATCACCGCTGTTAAAATCAATGGTGTAGATCACGAATATTCAAGCATAGATGGTGTGAAAGAGGATGTCTACGAGATCATTCTGAACCTGAAGCAGGTACGCTTCAAACAGGTAGATCAGAGCTCTGGAGTCATTCACGTGTCCAAAAAGGGCGCAGGTGAGTTGAAGGCGTCCGATATAGACGATTCGACTGCCGAGTATGATGTATTGAATCCGGATCAGGTGATTGCAACGATGGCAGACGATGCAAACATTGAAATGGAGCTCAGGATCGGTCGAGGACGTGGCTATGTGCCGGCCGAGGAGCTTGCAAGTGATACGGATGAAGAAGTAGGTCTGATGGCGGTGGATGCGATCTTCACACCTATCAAGCAGGTCAAGTTTGATGTGGACAATGTTCGTGTTGGCCAGCGTACAGACTATGAGAAGTTGACCATGAATGTGGTGACTGACGGATCTCTGAATGCCAAAGAAGCTCTTACGATTGCAGGTAAAATCCTGAAAGAGCATATCGAAAAGTTTATTACGGAAAAGATAGAAGAGCCGTTTGCCCAGGAAGAAGAAGAAGTTGATGCAGAAAAACAGAGAATTGCCGGTCTTCTGAAGACCAGTATCGAAGATCTGAACCTGAGTGTACGGGCATACAACTGTCTGAAGTCTGCCAATATTCACACGATTGGAGAACTCGTTTCCAGGGATGAACAGGATCTGCTCAAGTTTCGAAACTTCGGAAAGAAGTCTCTTTCGGAACTTGTCGATGTGATTGAAGAGAAGAACCTCCATTTCGGAATGGAAATTGAAAAATATATTGACAAGTAAGAGGAGTTGAACGATGCGCCATTCAGTTAAGGGTAGAAAATTAAACAGGACTGCTTCGCACCGTAAGGCGACTCTGCAGGCTCTCTCCGTTGGCCTCATTATGGATCGGAGAATGACCACTACGGTTGCAAAAGCGAAAGAGCTAAGACGATTTATCGAGCCGCTCATTACAAGAGCTAAAGTAGACAATCAGATTAACCGCCGGGTCATTTTTGCTGCCATCCAGGACAAATATGCCGTTCAGGAACTGTTCGAAGAGGTGGGGCCGATGACGAAAGATCGTCCAGGAGGATACACCCGTGTCATTAAGGCGGGTTATCGTTCTGGTGACAGCGCTGAAACTGCGATCATTGAACTGGTAGACTATAATGATGTGTCTCCGGACGAAGGAAAGGAGAAGAAGAGAAAGACACGTCGTGCCGGCCGATCTAAAAAATCGGGGACAGCTGCACAGGCAGTTAGCGATCCGGAGAAATCCGTAAATGAGGGAGAAAGCAAAACGGCAGCAGATAAAGCCTCGGTAGCCTCCTCTCCGGAATCCGGCAGCGCTGAAAGCTCTGCAAGTAAAACCGAAAAGGAGAGTAGTGACGATGCCGGATCGATGACTGTGAGTGAAGCGAAAGAGAAGCTGGAGTCAATGAGTGCAGAGGAAGCAAAAACGTTTGTCGGAGACGATGAAAGGGTTACTCTCCAGAAAGCACTTCAGAAAAAAATCGAAGAAGAAGAAGAGGAGAAGTAGAGCTGTTCTTTCTCTTCTTTGCTGGTTTTAGATTTGACAATGAGGAGTTCAGCTCCGTATATTGAAAATCTGTTCGCGATACGAAATTGCGATCAGTAAGAAGGTCTTGTTCTTTACCATATTGAAGTAATAAGCAGATCGTTGTGTGAGTCTTG
>JBBDIJ010000017.1:0-16598 GCA_040880485.1 Balneolaceae bacterium | reverse complement strand
GTGGAAGTAATTCCGCTAAAAACCCAATAAAACAGGGGGTTTTTCAAAGGCCCCTTTTGCTTTGATTACTTCTTGTACCACGACGGAAAATGAATCAAACTTGGGCAACAATCTGCAGCTGCTCTTTTCCTTCGGTCAAGAAGGTGAGGTCGTACTGATGGCTCCGTGGGATATCACATCGGACAAGGAGCAATCAATATTTCTTTCCGAACACCTTTATCATACGGTTCATGAATTTACACTTGAGGGCGAATTTCGACGTATTATTGGACGAGAAGGCAGCGGGCCGGGTGAGTTCAGAAACCCGCAACAACTGACAATCGATGGGGAATGGCTGTATGTTCAGGATATAGGGAACATGCGTCTGGTCCTTTTTCACCTGGATAGTGATCGAACGGAAATTATCGTCCAGGATCGCTCTTTTTCAACATTCCGGGTGTATGACGACCGGATATATGGGTTTTTTCCAGGGTCATATTCAGTGGACGGGGGTACTGATTGATAAACTGATACACGTATACGATTCTGAATGGAATTCAGTGCATTCTTTCGGTGACTATATCATACAGGAGGAAGAGATTTCAGCACGCTTCAATGAACCGGTCATGGAAATCAGGGATGGAGTTATCCATGTGGTGTTCGCTTACTTCGCCGTATACAGGGCATACAGCATCGATGGCCAGTTGCTTGTAGAACAGGATCTGTCAACCGTTCCTCATCTGGAGGGGTTAGCTGAGAAGGATGAGGGTCAATTCCACACGGACGCTTACTCCTCGAGGGGAGACCTGGTCTACAGAGCTATGGATCTGTCTGGTAACCGGTTATTTATTCTCCATCATGTGCCGGGTGAGCTTGTGATTGATGAGTATCGAATAAATGACAATCAGGGTCTCGTCTTTGAGAAAACTCATTTATACACCGCTGATTTCGAGTACTACTATGCACTTGATTTTTTCTATCATACGGAGAACAATTCATTCTATGTGAAAGAGTCGAATGAAGGTATCCCATTAGTATCAGTGTATCAACCTCAATGATTTGCATAACCATATTATAAACTGATCAGACCGTTAATTATACCTTGCCAAATGAAATACTTAATAAAAAATAGCAGAATGTAAATATATGAAATCAACTTTTTGGAGTTCGGAAGTGCCCTCGGCCGGGAAGAGATGAAAAAGCTGATGGCGGGGAGTGAGGGGGGCTTGGGTATTTGCCAGGGACCGGACATTCCGGAATCAGTATACATGGCTTCCGTTGCGTCTGATTGAACGTCCGGCAGGTTATGATATGGGTATATTCGTATTAAATTCTGGCTTAAGTTACGGGCGGGATGATACCACGATGGCTCGCTATTATTTTGTTTCGAAGATCGACCCCAATCTGGAAATGTCTGGTGAGATGAGCCGGCTTAAAAAGACTTTGGACCAGGCGATCTACCAGTCCGGGACCAGCAGGACTTCCGCCGTCTACCCGTACTTCTTCAAGGCCTTTTATCGGTACCACCCGGTGCGGGACCAGGTATTCTACATCCAAAACAACTCTAATAAAATCGTGGTGATCGATTCGGCCGGCAACGAGCAGATCAACGGATACCTGCCCTATGACCATTTTCCGCCGGATCCGGAAGAGATAGAGAGCATTTTGGCGGGGTCAACCTACTATTTTACAGAGATGAGGGCCATTGTCGAGAGCAAACTACTTCCCCATGAGCCGTATTACCGGAATGTGGAACTGGTTGGTGACCGGCTCTGGGTACAGTTGGCTCGCTCGGACCCGGAGCAACCCAACTGGGTGATCACCTCTCTGGAGGGAGATGTATTGGAGTCTTTCCACGGGCCTACGGATATCAGTAGTCTGACCATCCGCGGTAACCGGATGTACGGGTCATTTCAGGATTCAATCGACACTCCATATCTGGTTGGATATGAATTAGTCGAGTAAAATGATCAGGAAGCCGATTCATTTTTAGATGATCGGACGTGAGTCATGGTGTCGTTCAGATTATCCCTCAGATCTTACCGCTATTTGTGAACGTATTTATCCTGCACATTCAGGTAATGTAATTGGCCATTGGGATGGTGAGCGTTCCACAGACTGATGTCCTCCGTTCCGGTGAGGAGCTCAGCATGAACCCAAAACAAAACCGAAAAGGTGACAATCATGGAAAAGAACAAAGAGACCAAACGATTCGACTTAATGGAGTTCGGAAGCGCCCTCGGCCGCGAGGAGATGAAGAAGCTCATGGCGGGGAGTGAGGGTGACTGTTGTGGTAATATATATTGTGATATAGGAGGGGAACAATGGTATTGTGGCTCTGGATATGGCGGTGGAGTTATGACTACCTGTTTAAATAATTGTGAACTTGAAGCTATATTGCAGGATACTACTTGTAATGGTTGTGCTCGGTTTCCTGAATAATTAAGACGTCTCATCAAACATTTAATCCTCATCCGCAATAGAGGAAAATGATTGTATAAAATAATAGAATAATACAATGTGTAGATATATACCTGTATTACGGGTCATAATATTACGATAAAGTTATGTACTTACTTTGAATGTGACTAAAATTTTAAGAGTATGATCTGCATGGATAACGTTTTTTATTGCTTCGGGCATCATATGAAACAACAGCTATTTTTAATTCTGCTATTTATTATTTCTGCCTGGAGCTGTTCATCACAAAAAGAGATAGAACTACCTGAAGAGTTTCAAGAGTTAAAAAATCTGATTGTCCATTCCGGGGACACCCAACCTACCCTTGAAATCCGGTTTGAGCGAGAGCAAAGTTTCAGTTCTACCAATGAAGTGCTGATTGGAGACATGTCGGCTGCGCCGGCTGTGGATGACCGTGGCAGAGTATTTATTGCTGACCGTATACAGAATACTATTCATGTGTTCAGCCCCGACGGGTGCCATCTGACTAAACTTGGCCGTGAAGGACGCGGGCCGGGTGAATATGGCAATATCAGGAGTTTGCATATTCGTAATGATCGTTTATATGTCTATGACCCGGGACAATACAAAATAGATATCTTTACACTTGATACATTGGAGATTGAAAAAGCTATTTCTCTCGCCGGAAACAGAGGAGAGTATCAATCACTAAATAATACGTATCCATGGATTCATAAAATATTCGTAAGAAATAACGGTACCTATTTTGCCCAGTTTATTGCACATAGCTCTACTCCAAACAAGAAATGGCAAAATGTTGATATGAAGGGCTTTTTGTATCCTCTGGACAGTGCCGGGAAAATAACATCCCGCATCCTGATCGAATTTAAAGAAGAAATATGTACATATATATACGGATTGTTGTCCAGAAAGCCTTTTTTTGAAAACGCACGTACCGTTCTGTCAAGCGACGATACCATCTACCTGGCCGGGCCGGCCTATTTTTTGATTAAAGAATATAGCCCGGAAGGTGACTATCGGCAGGCATTCTACTATCCAGTAAAGAAGATACCTTTAACACAAGAATCTGCAGTGGAAGCCGGGGCTCATGATTATTATATCCAGAACATGGAATTGATGGATTTGCCCCCGACCTGGCCGGTTCTGACTGAAATGATCATTGACGATCAAGATCGTCTTTGGATAGCTACAACGGTGGAAGATATGAACATTTTTGAATGGTGGGTGCTTGAGAAGACGGGGGAGCTCATTACCAGATTTAAATGGCCGAGGGACGGAGCGATTCAAGTTGTTCGGGGTGATTACATTTATACCCGCGATACCGACCCGGATACCGATATTCAGCAGATCGTACGTTACCGCATCGCGTTGGAAGAGATTTGACCCACAGCTGCCCCGCCGCTTCACCACCTACCGCCAGTACAACGCCATGGATTGCGGCCTCGCCTGTATGCAGATGGTCGCCATCCAGGACATATCCATAGTCGATGTAGAAATATTTACATAAAAATTTACGTCATTTTTTACATGGATTTTTCCGCAAGTGATTGACTTCGTTGCGTGGGTTGTAGTAATTGAGCAGGAGTCCACTACTGATAAGGATTCATTATCACAGCCTGTTGCGATCCGCACCGGCGGGTTCAATTCAGGCTGAACCCAAAACAAAACTGAAAAGGTGACCACCATGGAAAAGAACAAAGAGACCAAACGATTTGACCTAATGGAGTTCGGAAGCGCCCTGGGCCGCGAGGAGATGAAGAAGCTCATGGCGGGAAGTCAAGGCGGTCTTGAATGTGAAAATGTCGGTTGTTTGGTTGAAGTTACTTGTCCAAATGGATGGTATATGTGCTGTTCGAGCTCAAGTGGCCTGTGTTATTCGGAAGGAGATGGAACTTGCGATGGGTATATCAACTGTAATACGGGTGCTATTCAAGATGCTTGCTGGATAAAAGACCCGGGTTGCCATCATCCTTGACCCTGAAGCCCACTCATGAAACAAAAAAAGACCCTGCTTCATTTTCTGTTTGTGGTTCTGCTCATTGGTAACTCCTGTTCATCGAATGATCGTTTTGTACCTGAGTCGTTCAACTTGCCTCATGAATCCACTCACCGGTTAGTCGAGCGTTTCCGCATCAGTCAGCCGTCTCCGGAGGTTTTTTTCTCCACCATTGCGATAATTCACATCCTTCGGGACGGGAATATTGTTGTTCGGAACTATCCTGAGTATCACCTTATTGAACTGAATCCGGACGGGGAGGTAGTGGAAGTTATCAGCAGGAGCGGCCGGGGGCCGGGAGAGCTTCTTCAGGCAACCATCAGCTTTCTTACCAAAGACGATTCCCTGCATATCAGAGATGCGATGAGCAGGCGTCATCTTGTCTTGGCAAAAAATGAACAGGGTGAATGGGAAGTTGCCAGGGAGCGAGTAGCCATTACAGTGGTGGATGGTGAGAGAGTAGAATTTATTCCGGGCCGGCTGATATCAGGCTCAGATCATGAGGATTATGGCCTGTTTTCTATCTATCCAGGTCAACGAGACACCCTGACGAAGCACTATACCTATGTTGCACATGTGGATGTAAACCTGACACGGAAAAGTGATCCGTCTCGCATTCAGCCGGTGGAAGATCTGGCCATTCACCGAACGGACAATAGTATAACGGTCAGTAACAACAATCGATTCTTCGAAGCATTTTACCAGTATGACCCGGTTCGTGATGAGGTGATGTACATTACAAACACTTCCAACGAAATTATCGGAATTGATTCATCAGGAGATGAATTTGTTAAAGGGTATCTGCCATTTGAACGCTTTCAACCGGACGATTCGGATATTGAGAGATCCATGGAAAATTCAACTTATTACTATAGAGGAATGGAATCCATCATTCGAGACAAACTTCTGCCCCATGAACCGTATTATCGGAAAGTGATACTGGATGAAGAAAGGTTGTGGATTCAGTTTTCGAGATCTGATACAACCCAACCAAACTGGATGATTACTACTACGGAAGGGAATATTACAGCGACATTTATAGGACCGGGTGATATCGAAAGAGTTCAAATACGGGGGCAACGAATGTACGGATCGGTGGAAGGTTCGGATGGAACGGTCTATCTGGTCGGATATGAACTCACTGAGTAAAACGGTCTGAACCGGGGGCGGCTGTTCACAGGTGCCTCCACCCGACCGGCTGTGGCAGCGTCCTGCTCTGCTTCACCTTAATACAGGTGGTTCAGAGCAGATCAAAACGACAACAAAACCGTAAAGGTGACAAACATGAAAAAGAACAATGAGACAAAACGATTCGACTTAATGGAGTTCAGAAGCGCCCTCGGCCGGGAGGAGATGATAAAGCTGATGGCGGGGAGTGAGGGGGGCTGGGCCGACTCATGATATCCCATGTTGGGCACCAAATATACCCGGTATTGTTGGATTGGTAGTTTGGGTTGTAGACTATTTTATTTGTAGAATAACAAGTGAGGATAGTACTACCGAAGATCACCAAGATTTTGATTGCTCTACTTGTTGTCAGAATCAATTATACAAGAAAAGGAATACCATGTAACAACTGGTGCCAACCTTAAGTAGATGACTGAAATTTACCGTATACCCTCTCTAATCCACTCCACAATTTTTACTTTTTAAGTCAGTTATAACTTTGTAAATTCTAGACAGTCTAGATTAATTGGAGGTGTTTATGATCACAAAAGCAAATAAATGGCAGTTGCAGGAAGCTAAAAATCGATTTAGCGAACTGGTGCGAAAAGCATCTGACGAAGGGCCTCAAACGGTCACCAAACATGGGAAGGATAGTGTGGTTGTTCTGTCGGCTGAAGATTATCGAAAATTGGAAAAGCCTAAAACTTCGTTGGTGGAATTTTTCCGAACCTCACCCCTTTCAGGCATGAATCTTGATACAAAACGAGATCGATCACCAGCACGTGATGTTGAGTTATGAGCTATTTGATTGATACGTGCTGCATTTCTGAATTGGTAAAAAAGAAACCCAATCCGAAGGTTGTCCAATGGTTCGAGGATATGGATGAACTCACCATGTATGTCAGTGTGATCACCTTCGGCGAATTGAGAAAAGGAATTGAAAAGTTACCGACCTCGGAAAAGAAGGACGAATTAAATCAGTGGGTAAAAAAAGATTTATCAATCCGGTTTAAAAACCGGATACTCGATGTAACTATGAAAGAAGTGAATGAATGGGGAAAGATACTTGCCAATGCTGAAAAAAAAGGGACCCCTGTTCCGGCCATTGATGCACTTATTGCCGCTACTGCAAGGGCTCACGACCTTGCAGTTGTAACGAGGAATACCAGGGATATGAAAAATGCGGATGTGGAGCTTATAAATCCCTGGGAATACGAAACAGGCACACATTGAACAGCTATATTGAAACCCGATTCGGCAGCCCCGAAAACCGGCGCAAGATCTATACCGGCGGCCTCATTGCAATCCTTATTGCCGGCATCTACACCTCCACGTCCGGTGGTTTCATTGAGCAGGATGGTCATTTCGGATTCTGGTCAATCGTGCCGCCGCTGGTCGCCATCCTGCTCGCCTTCTGGACCCGCGAAGTGGTAAGCGCCCTCTTTATCGGCATCTGTCTGGGAGGAGTCATTTCGGGACAGTTCAATATTGTTCAATCCTTCCTGATCCCCTCCATCGGGACTGAAAGCTTTGCCCTTATACTGCTGGTCTATCTCTGGTCCCTCGGCGGCCTGATCGGTATATGGACCCGCACCGGGGGAGCTGAGACATTTGCCAAATGGGCCAGCGGCAAAATGGTCCGGGGGCCACGGACGGCCAAGCTCTTCACCTGGATCATGGGCCTGATCTTCCACCAGGGTGGCACCATCAGCACCGTACTTACCGGAGCCACGGTACGGCCGGTTTCCGACAAGCACAGGGTGTCGCACGAAGAGCTCGCCTATATGGTGGATTCAACCGCCTCACCCGCCGCCACACTGATCCCGTTCAATGTCTGGCCGTTCTATGTAGGCGGACTGGTCATCGGCACCATACCCCTCTTTGAAACCACACAGCAGACCGTTGCCTTCTTTTTCGCTGCCCTGCCTTACAACTTTTACGCAATCTTTGCGATTTTCATTACCCTTCTCTTCGCAATCGAAAAACTTCCGTGGATTCCAGGAAAAAAGATGCGCGCCGCCATGGCCCGCTCACGGGAGGCTGGGAAACTCGACCGGGACGGTGCCAACCCGATTGCAGCACAGGAGCTAACCCAACAGAAAGTTCCGGCCGGTTACAACCCGGGGCTCATCGACTTTTTTGGCCCCATAGGCACCCTGATCGGAATCGCCGTGATCCCCTACGTGATCACCTATTTCATTATGGGCCGCCATGACGACCCGCTGCTGTTGATCGCAGAAGCGTTTGTGGGTGCTGTTCTGGCGGGCCTTCTCATCGCCATCGGGAAAGGGATGAGGCTGCAGGATGCCATTGACGGGTTCATCGACGGCTGCAAGGGGGTGACCATCGGAGCCATCATCCTGGCCCTGGCTGTCTCCCTCAAGGAGGTGGCCGATGCCGTGGGCACTGCCGAGTATGTGGTCGCCATGATCGGAGATCTGATTCCGCCACTCTTTCTGCCTGGCAGCCTGATGATCCTCTGCATGATCATCGCTTTCTCGACCGGCACCTCCTGGGGAACCTACGCCGTCGTCTTCCCCATTGCCGTTCCCCTCGCCTGGGCAGTCGTCCCCGACCCGTTCTTTCTCACGCTCTGCTTCGCTGCCGTCATCGGTGGAAGCGTATTCGGGGACCAGTGCTCTCCGATCTCCGATACCACCATCCTCTCCTCCCTGGCCACCGGCTGCGACCTGATGGACCACGTCTATACCCAGTTCCCGTTGGCCATCGCCGCCGGCCTGCTGGCCACGGCCGCCTATGCCATGATGGTTCTTCTGTTCGTGTAGTGGAACGAAGATCAAACTCAAATTCTTCGGTTCCTTGCATCCGGTCCGGGCCAGGGTAGAGACGTTGCAGGGGTTGTCGGGACATGCCCTTTCACTGATCCTTAAGGAACGGTCATCCGCACCCGCTCCAGGAAGAGATCCGCCCGCAAAAAACCGACCACCCTCGCCTCCTCTGCCTCCTGGCCATCACGGCCTATAAAGACGATGGTTGGTACACCGGCGATTTCGAACTGCTGCCGGAGGGTTTCGGCGCGTTCCGAATCGTACTGTGTCATGTCCACTTTCAGACGCACAAACTCCTCCGTAGCGGAGATCACTTCGGGGTCGGTAAACGTAACCCGTTCCAGCTCCAGGCACGGGATGCACCAGTCGGCATAGAAATCCATCACAATCGGTTCACCCTGCTCCAGGGCCTCTTCGAACCGATCGTCGCTGTAGGGCTCCCAGACAATCCCCGGCTTCTGAAAGTTCTGATAGAGCAGAAGAGCGAGAAGAAGAGCCAGAATTCCGGTTCCCACACGAACCGCGCGAAAGAGCAGGCCGCCCGTGCCGGAACGCTCCAGAAAACCGAGATAGATTCCCCCGGCAAAAAGCGTTAAAATCACGAGTGGCATGGTCCAGGAGGGTCGTACAGCCAGTCCCAGATAGAAGAGTGCCACACCGACCAGAATGACCCCGAACAATTTCTTGACCCAGACCATCCAGCTCCCCGAGCGGGGCAGACGGGAGAGAAGCCCGCTGAAGGTACCCAGAATCAGATAGGGAAAGCCCAGGCCAAACGCCAGAACAAAGAAGATTAAAAAACCGAAGAGTGGATCTCCCTGTGACCCCACAAAGGCGAGCAGGGCGATGATTGGCGGGCCGATACAGGGTGCGGCAAAAACACCGACCACCAGGCCGGACAGGAAGTGGCCGGCGACTCCTCCCGTTTTTCTCTGCGCCCCACTGAGCGACTGCATCCAGGAAGAGGGGAGTTGCAGTTCATACAGTCCGAACATACTCAGGGCAAGAGCGAAGATCATCAGGCCTATACCACCCAGTGCCCATGGGCTCTGCAACCAACTGCCAAAAAGTGCGCCGGTATAGGCAGCGGCTACTCCAAGGACACTGTACATAAAGACAATGCCCATAACGTAGATTAACGCCATCCAGAAAGAGTTTCGAAGGCGGGTGGCCTCGCCTGTCCGGCTTCCGAAGAGGGAGACTGTGACCGAAAGCATGGGATAGACGCAGGGTGTCAGATTCAGTGCCAGGCCGATCAGAAAAATGCCGGCAAAGGCCCAGAACCAGCCGAGCGAATCGAACAGTGCGGAAATCTCTCCTCCCCCGCTTGCCGTCAAAAGGTCTACGATAGATCGGGAAGCGGTATCCACTCCATCAAAGAGGTTGGTATGGAGGGCCTGGAAGCCGGTTCCTGGCGCTGTAATCTCAAGCGGAATGTTTACATCGACCGTGGTGGGTGCCAGGCAGACTTCATTGTCACACGCCTGAATCACCAGGCTGGCACTCATTTCGTATGCACCGGGTTCGAGCTCTTCGGAGGCGGCAAGGGAGACAAAGATCGGGGCAGAACCCTCATAGACATCCACAGGTTCTTCGGCAAATTCAAACCGGTAGGTGACCGACTCGGGATAGAGCAAACCCAACACCGAGATCCCTTCAATCTCTTCTATTTGAAGTTCAGTGCCAATCAGAAAATCGAGAGTGGGTTCGTTTGCGTTCACATGCCAGCTCTCCTGCAGGTTCAACAGCACAGCCATCTGAAACTCGGACCCGGCAGGAATCACATTCCGGTCCAATCGCACCTCCACGTCGGCTTTGTCGGCGCTGGACATGCCCAACCCGCCACCGATTTGAGCCAGCGCCGGTTGTGAGCCCAGAAGAAGGAGAATCAAGGCCAGGAGCCGGTATGATGAGCGGTTATACATAGATATTTTCTACCAGATCCTGCGGTTTTCATAAACCCTGTCAACTCTCTGTGTGGCACCATATAAATCACACAGGCGGGTCAACTCTGTTGAGCAGAGGAGTGAGACTGTTCTAGTTTCGTTTTGTACGCCATCGCATAGATTTTCATCTGCTTGACCATGGAGAGCAGGCCGTTCGACCGTGTAGGTGAGAGGTGCTCCTGCATACGGATCTTCCGTATGAACTCCGGTGGCGTCTCCAGTATGGTATCGGGGCTCTCTCCAGAGTAGAACTTGAGAAGCAGCGCAATCAGCCCCCGGGTGATAGCCGCGTCGCTATCGGCCCTGAAAACCACTCTGTCCCCTTCCAGATCCGCAATCAGCCACACCTGAGACTGACATCCGCGAACCAGATTCTCTTCGATTTTATGCTCCACCTCAAGTGGCGGAAGCCGTTTCCCAAGATCGATGATAAAGCGATAACGCTCGGTCCAGTCGCCCAGGGAGTTGAACGAACGGACAATCTTCTCCTCTTTCTCTTTCATACTCATACCCAAAGATAAGGAATCCGCAGCGAAATAGAGATCGATTGAATCGATTCCTACTGGCCGGCTGGCGTCTGTTCGGAAGAGATCTCAAGAGAGGTGCACCCTCTGATACCCTTCACCTGTCCCTTGTCATTCATGACAGGCCGCGCGTAGTCAATTACCGTGATGTAGCCGTCATCTTTTGTTAGAATTCGATAGACCTCCGTATTGGAGTGTCCTTCCATCACACGGTTCAGATGGCTGGTCACTTTCTTCAGGTCCTCTTTATGAACCAGATCAAAGATTGATCCCTCGCAGGAACGCTCTTTATCTCTCCCGGTCAAGTCCGAAAAACTATCCGATAGAGTACTGAAGCTGTACAGGTTCTCCGACTCCCGGATCGCTTTGTACGTAAAATCTGTCCTCTTTCCGAAAACCTTCTTGAAACTCCGGTTTCTGTTG
Organism: Balneolaceae bacterium; assembly: GCA_040880485.1. Taxonomy (GTDB): domain Bacteria; phylum Bacteroidota; class Rhodothermia; order Balneolales; family Balneolaceae; genus JBBDIJ01. The sequence goes on along the minus strand of JBBDIJ010000017.1, from coordinate 5,332 downwards.
TCCAGAATCCGTGTAATCCGCTTCTCCATAGAGCGATTTCTGAACTTGAGGCGAGCCAGCTTGTCCCCTTCATGTGTGAACAGGCGCATGTGCGCCGCAACCTCTGTAACAAAGCCCTCAGAACACTGAATCAGAAACTCCTCCTCCAGCCCCCCCTTGATGAGATCCGTTTTCAACGGATTGAAAAGTTTTTTTAAAGACTCCCGATTCTCATCCGGTACCAGCTCCCAAATTTTCATTCCGGCCAGCTCCTCCTTCTCATATCCTGCCAGTTCGCGGAACGCCTTGCTCGCTTTTGCAATGGTTCCCGCACTGTCCACATCAACGATGGTGCTTTTCAGCTCTTCCATCAGGTCGTCAAACTCTACCTGAATATCAACCAGGCGCTCTTCGGACCGCTTTCTCTCGGTGATGTCGTGCTGAAAAGAGATCCAGTGTGTAATGTCTCCCTGATCGTTGGTCAATGGATGGATATCCCACTGATTCACAAATTCAGTTCCGTCCTTCTTGTAGTTGACGGTGTGTCCATAGAATGATTTCCCCTCTATCAACTGACTCTTCAGCTTCTCCAAAACGGCACGGTCCGTTTTTGGCCCCTGCAGTATTCTCGGTGTTTTTCCCAAAACCTCCTCTCTGCTGTAGCCTGTCATCCTGGAGAAACCTTCATTTACGTAGAGAATGACCGGGCCGGGCTCCTCGAGCTGCAGATCTGTAATGAGAATGGAGTCGTAGTCGTGCCGAACTGCTCTCTCGAGTAGCTCAAGCCATCCTGCACTCTTATCTGCCTTTGACGAAACCTCTTCAAAAAGCCTTTTCAATGTCTGATATGAGTCGTCATTCCTGCAACACTCTCTGATCGTATCCCTTAGTTTCTGATCCATAGTTGAGCTAAATGGTCTTAATTTCCCTCGCTAAACAGTTCTCCGGTTTCAAATAGTTCCATGAATCCCGAAATGTTTCGAAGGCTGTATTCCCTATTTGATGTCACTTTTTCCCGTGGAGAACCCGCCGATCTCCTCCTCTTTGATCTTTTCCTCCCCAAAGAGCTCTTCCATCTCTGACCGCAACCGCTGAATAGTGAGCCCACTTGTCAGCGACCCGTTCTGAGCCACAGAGATACGCCCGGTCTCTTCGGAGACGATAACCACATATACATTATTGGTCTCTGTAACACCCACAGCGGCACGGTGGCGTGTGCCAAATACCGAAGAGATGTTCGGGTTCTGGGAAATGGGCAAGTAACAACTTGCCGCAACAATACGGTTGCTGCGGATCACAACGGCTCCGTCGTGTAGCGGCGTCTCCTTTATAAAGATCGTCTGCAGCAGTTCACTGTTCACTTTGGCATCAAGTTGCACTCCTTCATCCACAAGATCCTGCAGAGCGGAACTTCTCGCAAAGACAATAAGTGCCCCTGTTTTCGAGTGTGAAAGGTTACGGACCGCCTCCACTACCTCTTCTACCACAGACTCTGTGCTGGTTCGCCCAAACAGGCGGTCAAGTGTCGTATTTTTACCGAGACTGTAGAGCAGTTTTCGAATCTCGGGCTGAAAGATGATGAACACCGCAAGCACACCTACGTCCAGGATACTGCGTAAAATAAGATTCAGGGTAGCCAGGCCAAGATAGCTGACAGCAGCATTGATCAATATGAGTACGATGAGCCCGAATGCCACCTGAATGGCAAACGTTCCCCGCACCCACCTGTAGAGGTAGTAGAGCACCAGAGTGATGACCAGAGATTCAATCAGGTCAGTCAAGCCAAACTCTAAAAAGCCTATCGAGATCAATCTATTATGATTCTTTACGTTCAACGTTCCGGATCGCTTGAAAAACCCGGATCGTATCTGCCGCTTCACGTACGTCGTGAACACGCAGTATGGAGGCCCCTCTCACAAGACTGTCGTAGTGGACGGCCAGGGTGCCTGCCAGCCTTTCATCGGCAGGGCGCCCATCAAGCAATCCGCCAATAAACGACTTCCTGGAAGCTCCAATTAGCAGTGGGAATCCCAAACCGCTGAATTGATCGAGACCAGCGAGCAGTTTAAGGTTGTGTTCTGACAATTTTCCAAAACCGATCCCCGGGTCGAGAATAACACGGCTGACCCCACACCTGTTCAGTTCCTTCAGTTTCTGCCGGAAAAAATGAAGGATCTCCTTCACCGGATCTTCATACCGGGGGTCCTCCTGCATCGTCCGCGGCTCCCCCTGGCTGTGCATCAGAACATAGCCCGCTTCGTACTTCTTGCATAGTTCCGGCAGAACCGTCCCGGATCTCATGGCGCTCACATCATTGATGATGTGTGCACCCGCATTCAATGCAGCCTCCGCTACTTCAGGTTTGGTTGTATCTACAGAGAAGAGAAGGTCCGGACAGGAAGCAACCGCCTCTTTCAATACTGGTATAACACGTCTGTACTCCTCCTCCGCAGATACCGGGTCGGAGCCGGGCCGTGTAGACTCGCCACCGATATCGATAATCGCGGCCCCTTCCCTTTCCATTTCGACGATCCGTTTTAGTGCCTCTTCGATCGTAGGATATCTGCCACCATCCGAAAAAGAGTCGGGAGTGACATTCAAAATACCCATAACGACCGGCACGGAGAGGTCGAGCTGCCTGTCCCGTACAGTCAGGAGTCCCACTCTCTCTGGAGCTGATCGAACTTATCCTCCTTCTCTGCCCATTCATCCGCATCGGGCAGTGGATCGCTGTTTTCATTGATCACCCGGTCGTCCCACGCTTCTGCCAACTGTTCATTCAGCTCGATATAGTGTTCCCACTCTTCGGGAACTTCATCATCCGGATATATCGCTTCTACGGGACACTCCGGCACACAGGCATCACAATCGATGCAATCCACCGGGTCAATCGTAAGAAAATTCGGGCCTTCCCGAAAAGCATCTACCGGGCAGACAGTTACACAGTCCGTATATTTACAATTGATGCAGGGCTCGGTAACTATATATGTCATCGCTTTAGTCCATCCATTATTAGCGTGAGTATTGTAACGGTGAGGCCGGGACTCCGTCAGGCCTGAAAACCCCGGAGAAAACCAATCCTTTGAATACTATTCCAATATCTCTAAAGAATCAACACAAATAAGGGGATTGACCCCTCTGCACACAAGGCGCGTTTAAGGAGCTTCAATCCACCCCTGAAAGGTATCTGTTGAACCGTCATTTTCGGCTGGAGAGATTCCAAGCACCGCACAGACCATCTCATAGAGATCTACACTCTCGAAAGCGGGCATCACTTCTCCAGCTGGAAATAGCGGGCCGGATGCTAAAAAGACTGCATGCATCTCCAGCTCCAGGGGGTCATAGCCGTGATTTCCCGAAAGAATTCCGTTCTCCATGTAAAAGGCCCTGCTGGTAAGGGTCCAACCCGGTTCGGCGACAAGTATCAGATCGGGAATTCGCGGGTGATTTTGAAATCGAAACCGGTTCGGAAGTTCCTCACGTTTGTAAACGGCCACCCCCTCTTCGACCATTTTCAGCTGCCCATACAACTCCTCCCGCTCCTGCGGAGATGTTTGGAGCATCGCAACAGGGTTCCAGTCAATCACCTCTACCCGGTCGAGGTCGATCAGATCATCCAGAAAAACGATCCTCTCTTCCGAAAGCGCTGCCATTCCGTGATCGGAGACTACGACCAGGTTCAAACGGCCGGATAGGCCGGTGGCCTGAATACGCTCCATCAGATATCCAAGCAGTTCGTCTGCCCTGCTGACCGCCCGATCCGCCTCTGTCGAAAAAGGGCCGTAACTGTGTCCCGCCTGATCCGTTTCACTGAAATAGAGTGTAGCAAAATCAGCATCGACCTCTCCGGCAGGGTCCAGCCAGGAGAGCACGGAATCTACTCTTGTCATTTGCGGCATCGAGCTGTCGTATTCCAGCCAGCGAGTGGGACGAATTCCACCGATCTCATACTCCGAACCGGGCCAGAACAGTGTGGCCGCCGTTCCTGACTGACGCTCTACTGTCACCCAGAGCGGTTCTCCACCCCACCACTCTCCGTTTTGACCTCCCGGCGGCCCATACCGGAACCATCCACCGAGAGCCTCGTCCTTGAAATTGTTGGAGATGATTCCGTGGTTCTCGGGGTAGAGGCCCGTGACCATCGAATACATGGCGGGAAACGTCTTGCTCGGAAAGACAGGAATCATCGCTTCAGATGAGATTCCATTGGCAAGGAGCCGGTCAAACGAGGGGGTCTCGTTTCTCTCGATCTGCGCGGGCATTAAGCCGTCGAAAGCGACGAGAAGCAGCTTTTGACGCTCCCCTGGAAACTCCCCGGAATTGTGATCGCATCCGAAACTGAACAGCAGAACGATCAGCAGAGAGGTCGTCCGCATAGTAAAAGTGATCAGGCCATTTAATTCTCCGTTATTTTCATTGATCATGCTCATATTCACTGTTTAATCAGGTTTTGATAGAGGTGAACCAGCGTCTCCTGCCTTGCACCGGCATAGTAGAGTAGAAGAATAAGTGCAAAAATCAATTGAAGCCGGACCACGCCATTCTTCATGTAGTTCCGGGCCGAGGTTGTAACCTCATCCGATTCAACAGAGAACGTTCCTTGGCGGCGAAGCCTGCGAACCATTTCCTGGTCTTCCATGACCCGATGATCTACCCGAAACCCGCCTGTCTTTCGAAACACTCCGGCCCGCACAAACAGGCTCTGGTCACCAAACCGAAACAGATCGAAATCAAAACGGGTGAACCAGGCGTATAGCCGCAGCAACGGATGTTTTGAATCGAAACGGAGCCGGAAACACCCTGCGTCCGCACCTGAATTCAGAGTAGCCATAATCCTCTCTGCATATCCTTCCGGAAGCTCTGTGTCGGCGTGAAGAAACAGAAGCACCTCCCCCCCTGCACGTAGAGCTCCTTCATTCATCTGCAAAGCCCGGCCCGCCTCGCTGCACTCTACAACTGTGGCTCCTGCCCTCCGAGCCGCGTCCACCGTCCCGTCCCGGCTTCTCCCATCGGCTACAATCACCTCCCGAAGCAGCCCTCCACCCCTCTCCAACAACTGAGTAATTCGCCCCTCAATCACAGGCTCCTCATTAAGCGCCGGAATAACAATGCTGATTCTCACCTGCCTTCCTCCTTCTGTCCGGGAAGAGCGTTCAGGGAGTCCAGGTCTTCCTCTGTATCGATATCATTCAGCGGTTCGAGGTATGCCGGGTTCAACCCCAACCGTTCCGCACTGCGAACCGTCTCTTCCAGAAGGCCATCTTTACTCCAGGGCATCTCCCTGAAGAGATCTGCAGCCGGCCGGTTCAGCCCGAGCAGATAGTACCCCCCATCCTGCGATGGACCCAACACC
>JBBDIJ010000016.1:0-85776 GCA_040880485.1 Balneolaceae bacterium | reverse complement strand
CCTGCGACCCTCTGCTCCCAAAGCAGATGCGCTACCGAGCTGCGCTACTCCCCGAATAAAGGGCATTCAACTATATGGCCCCCGATTCTTTTACAGATTCAGAATATAAAAGTATTGCTGTCGTAAATCAATGTCCGGTGAGACGAAAAATCCACTTCCGTTAACCAGAAGCACTAAAGGCCCTTTTTCGAAACATTCGCACTACTGATTCACGAATCACTCCAGCCCCATATGCGGAGAGCTGAATAGTTACAGCTACAACCGAAAGGCAGGCTACGCCAATATTTCGCTCCTTCCATAAAGCATCGGCCCAAATAGCCATCCAATAGAGAAAGAACGGAGTTGAGAGTAGCATGGCAAATTTGAGGTCTATCGTATAAGCGAGACCTGAAATGCACAGGGCTATAAGAAAGATGGAGGGGAGCAGATGCAGTGCATTCAGTTGTTCCGGATGAAATTGCAGGAGATGAATTCTGGCTCTTCCAAAGAAGTGCAGTTGTCTGAAAAATGATCTGAAATTTATTCGCCGTTTATGCCAGACCCAGGCTTCTTCGAGAAGCACAGTCCGAAAGCCTGCTTTAACAATTCTTATGCTAAATTCGAGATCTTCACCCATTCGGGTGATCAGGTAACCGCCAGTATCCTCAAATACCTTACGGGAGATTCCCATGTTGAAGCTGCGAGGGTAAAATCGCTCCAGTGAATGTTTACTTCCCCGAATTCCACCAGTTGAAAGGGGGGAGGTCATCGCATAACTGATCGCCTTTTGTATAGTTGTAAATGAGGGGTGTGCACGATCCGGACCACCCCATGCATCCACGCCACCTCTTGAGATAAAACTATTTACGACCTGGAAGTAGTGTGGTGGCAACGTACAATCGGAGTCGAATACCACCAGATATTGTCCATGGGCTCTTTCAAACCCGAAGTTTCTGCTAAAACCTTGTCCTGAATTCTCTTTATAATAATATCGTATCTTCAGGTCGTTGTCATACGAGGAGACGATTGTTTCACACTGCTCCTCTGAACCATCTTCGATCACCAGTACTTCAAAATCGGTGAAGGTCTGTTCACAAAGGCTTTGAAGCAGTTCATCAATCTCTTTCGGACGGTTATAAACCGGGATAATTACTGAAAATCGCATGAACGCTAATGTCGTTGGATTTCCCTGCAAAGATCAATCTAAAAGTACAACTTTTCCAGTAATGAAAACTCTGCTCACTATACTCTTTACAGGTATCGTCACCATATCAGCTCTTGAAGCTCAATCTATTGAAGTTCATACGGATGGAGAAACGTCGCAATCTGAGCTTTATACATATAGATTAGGGAATAGTACCATTACTTTTGAGGAGACCGGGCTTCAAATGAACGGTCTGGAGGAGGTTGTACGGATTTCAGATATTGCCACATGGTCTATCTCTCCAAATGGCACCTATACTGTTGCAATCCAGCATACAAACCCGTTGAGTCTGCATATACTGCGATCTTCGGACGGTTCAAAATGGCAGACGGAACTGACTTACTTTAAAACAGATGACTCTACATTGGGCCTCTATGTTTTTAATAGCGGCAGGGTTGTAACCCGGGATAATGTCTCAAATTTTACATTCTTTCAACCTGATGGGTCAATCGATTTTACCTACTCCAATCAATCCGGCAGCCAGTATGGTGAACGTCCTTCAAGACTTGCGGCAGATAGTAACGGCCGCACAGTTGTTCTCTATAACCCGATCATTAATCACGGATTCACTAATGGGTCAAGAGCCCGAATTATCCATAATGAGGAGGAGTTTGTAGACTTGTTGGAAAACGACCGGCTTACCATCAATCGGGTACGGGTGTCAGATGACGGAGAGAGAGTCGCGATTGGTCTTGAGGAGGAAGGTGAGGTGCAAAACGTGCAACTATTCGATAGAGATGGATTACTGATACAGACACTGGAACCCTCGCTTCCCTCGATAGAGGATCTCCGATTTTCTGAAGACCGCCGCTATTTGACCGTACGTTCCAGGAACAGGGTAGTGGTCTATCTTATTGGGGATGGAGAGTTGATCGGTAGCACTTCATTTCGAAATGAAATTCAGTTTGCGAACTATGTGCCAGAAGAAGAGCAATTGATTGCCTTAACCGGCAATCTGGGAGAGCGAAATAGAGTCAATTCAGTAGATATCTACTCTGTACATTTTGGGGAGCGCAGTCTGGCAAGTACTTCTGTCTCTATGCCTCTCTCCATTTCAATGCCGGAGAGAGTAAATGTTCAACATACTGGTGAAGGACAGTTCTATCTGGCCGGGCTGAACCGTATGTTGATCGTTGAGACGAACTTTTAGATGAGCTCAGAATACTGCAAATTGGATAGTCAGGAGGCGTTGGCTTCTTTCTCTTCCGACTCTGACTTTTCATCCGGAGGGGTGCCACTACTATCTTGTTGTCTTTTTTTATCCTCTTCAGAAGGTTTTTCCCATTCAAATGCGAGATCATCTCTGGAACGGTTCATCTTCACTTTTATGACAGAACCGTCCGGATGTTCGGCGCTCAGAATCTCTTCTGCAAGTGGGTCTTCCACATACTTCTGAATAGCCCTTCTCAGCGGTCGGGCACCAAATTTCTGGTCAAATCCTTTCTCGGTAAGAAAATCCCTTGCCCCTTTGGTGAGTTCAAGGTCATACCCAAGGGCCCGAATTCGCTTGTAGAGGTCCGCAATGAGCAGGTCGATGATCTGGAAGATATCCTCTCTTTCCAGAGGACGGAAAGTGATTACATCATCAATCCGGTTCAGGAACTCAGGGTTGAATACTTTTTTAAGAGCATCCTGAATGGTCGATTTCATCCGGGCATAATCGAAAGTCGCATCTGTATCGCTAAATCCGATACCCTTTCCAAGATTTCGAATATCCCTCGCCCCAATATTGGAGGTCATTATAATTGTGGTGTTTCTAAAGTCTACCTTTCTTCCCAGGCTATCAGTCAGGATACCATCATCCAGAACCTGAAGAAGGATGTTGAAAACATCGGGGTGTGCTTTTTCGATCTCGTCAAGAAGTACAACACTGTACGGTTTGCGCCGCACTTTCTCAGTAAGGATTCCACCCTCTTCATATCCTACATATCCTGGAGGTGCTCCAACCAGACGGGAGACACTGAACTTCTCCATATACTCACTCATGTCTATACGAACCAGAGCGTCCTCCTTATCGAACAGATACTCGGCAAGAACTTTGGCCATTTCGGTTTTACCAACACCTGTAGGCCCCAGAAAAATAAATGAACCGATTGGTCGGGAAGGGTCCTTGAGCCCGGCCCGAGTCCGCTGAATCGCCTTGGTCAGTTTCTGAATGGCTTCGTCCTGGCCAATCACACGCCTGGATAGCTCATCTTTCATCCTGATGAGTTTCTTGCCCTCACTTTGGGTGATTTTGTTTACGGGTACACCGCTCATCATGGCGACAACTGTGGCTACATCCTCCTCACTAACATCATAGATGATGGTTTCCGACTCCTTATCCCAATCTTTCTGGGCCTTTTCAAGCTCCTCAGTAAGTCGTTTCTCGGTATCACGCAATCGGGCAGCCTCTTCGAAACGCTGCTTCTTCACCATAAGGTTCTTCTCACTGGTAGCTTTTTCGATCTCCTCTTCGAGATCGAGAATTTCCTGTGGTACAGTAATATTTGAGAGGTGAACCCTGGCTCCTGCTTCATCGAGTGCATCTATCGCCTTGTCCGGCAGAAAGTGGTCGGACACATAACGTGTTGTCAGCTGAACACAGGCTGATATTGCCTCCTCCGTGTAGCGAACACTGTGGTGTTTCTCATATTTGCCCTTGATCTGTTTCAGAATTTCGATCGTCTCCTCGGGAGTGGTAGGATCCACCATGATCTTCTGAAAGCGCCGCTCCAGGGCCCCATCCTTTTCGATATATTGGCGATACTCATTCAGTGTGGTTGCCCCGATGGCCTGAATCTCTCCCCGTGCAAGGGCTGGTTTTAGCATATTGGATGCATCCAGTGACCCACTGGCCCCGCCAGCACCCACAATGGTGTGAAGCTCATCGATAAAAAGGATCACATTGTCGGTCTTCTCCAGTTCACTCATCACGGCTTTCATGCGCTCTTCGAATTGGCCGCGATATTTCGTTCCGGCAACCAGTGCTGCAAGGTCGAGTGCAATTACTCTTTTGTCGTAGAGAACTCTGGAAACTTTCCGCTCCTCTATACGCGCAGCAAGACCTTCTGCAATTGCAGTCTTTCCGACGCCGGGTTCTCCTATGAGTACAGGATTGTTCTTCTTGCGTCGGCTGAGTACCTGTGCCACGCGTTCAATCTCTTTTTCACGTCCAATAATCGGGTCCAGCCGACCCTCTACTGCAAGCTGTGTCAGATCGCGACCGAAATTGTCCAGCACAGGTGTTTTCGACTTCTCCATTTTCTTCTCTCGTGAACTTCCGGACTGTTGCGAGCCTCTGGAAGAGGAGATGCTTGCACGAATATCACGGACTTCTCCAGGTTCGTCATCCCTCGATTTACCTGAAATAATAAGGTCGAGTTCTTCCCGAACCGTGTCATAGGAGACATTGAATTGCTGGAGGATCTGTGCGGCAATGTTTTCGTCGTCTCTGAGCAGAGAGAGCAATAGGTGTTCGGTACCTATGGTATCGCTCTTGTAGAGCTTCGCTTCAAGATAGGTGATGCGAAGTACCTTTTCGGCCTGTTTTGTGAGCGGTATGTTCCCTACAGTAACCGATCCGCCTGTTCCACGGACAGTATCTTCAATCGTTTTTTTCAACTTGTACAGATCGCAATCCAGATTCTTCAAAATCCGTACCGCTACACCGTCGCCGAGACGCACAATACCCAGAATCAGGTGCTCGGTACCGATGTAGTCGTGGCCAAGCCGGAGTGCTTCTTCCCGGCTGAACTGAATCACGTCGCGAACTTTGCTTGAAAAGTTGCCCTCCATAAGGAACCTGTCAGAATTTGAGAATGAATGATGGTCCGAAGTTTAAAAACGAGATTGGAATAGGTTTAGTTCATCTCTCTCTTCAAAGTAGTGTTGCACTCAGGCAAAAGCAAACAGAAAGGCTTAGCTACGATACTGAAAAAGCGGAATTGAGGTCGGTTCAACCCTTTTTAATAAAGGGGGGTGCCACTCATCTCTGAAGGTACTTTAAGGCCGGCCATTCGCAGGAGTGTCGGTGCCACATCGGCCAGAATTCCGTCTCTCATCTTTACATTATCCACCCCGATCAGTATGGCCGGTACGGGTGCCGTGGTGTGTGCCGTGTGGGCAGTTCCGTCCGGATTTATCATGCAGTCCGCATTACCATGATCTGCAATGACCAGAATCTTGTACCCTCTCTCCAAACTACAGTCCACTACCCGTTTCAGTTCCCGGTCCACTGTTTCTACAGCCCGGACAGCGGCATCCATATTACCGGTATGGCCAACCATGTCGGGGTTTGCAAAGTTGAGAGTCGCGAATCCATACTCTTTTTCACGTATCAATTTGCAGAAGGCGGTTGCCAGTTCGGCAGCGCTCATTTCCGGCTGCAGATCATAGGTTGCCACTTTGGGACTGGGAATCATTACACGATCTTCTCCTCTGGATGGAGTCTCTTCTCCTCCATTAAAAAAGTAGGTCACGTGTGGGTACTTTTCAGTCTCGGCAATTCGAAGCTGATTTACACCCTGACTGCTAAGGTACTCTCCAAGAGTGTTGGTGAGGTGAACCGGCGGGTATGCGACTTCAAGGGCACCTTCAAAGGTTTCGTCATAGGAGGTAAATGTGGTATAGTGAAGGTTCAGCTCTTCTGTCTTGAATGGCACTTCACCAATTTGAAGTAGTGCGCGTGTGATCTGTCGTGCGCGGTCGCCTCGAATGTTGTAAAAGAGTACCACATCACCATTTCGGATTCGGCTGTCTGTTTCTGCTACCAGGTGTGGTTCTATAAACTCGTCGGTCACGCCGTCCCGATAGGAATCGGTAAAAATGGACTCCGGTTTCTCTACCGTTTTACCCTTTCCATCCACAAGGAGGCGGTATGCTTTTTCGGTACGTTCCCACCGATTGTCCCGGTCCATGGCAAAGTATCGACCGATTACAGATGCGATCTGGCCGGTTCCAATCCGGTCTGCCTCTTTCTGAAAGCTCTTGCAGTAGTCAATACCGCCGTTTGGGGAAGTATCTCGACCATCGGTAAACGCGTGCACCCATGTATCTGCCACCCCGTGATGTTTTGCCATCCTGAGAAGAGCAGAGAGATGATTGTTGTGGCTGTGGACTCCGCCATCGGAGAAGAGTCCCATGATATGGATACGCCCTCTGCCTGAAGCTTTCTCGAAAGCCCGCCTTAATATACGGTTTTCGAAAAACGAACTGTCGTCTATCGATTTGTTGATTCTGGAGAGCTCTTGCCAAACGATACGCCCTGCGCCGATATTGAGATGGCCGACCTCTGAGTTCCCAAACTGGCCATTCGGAAGTCCCACATCTTCCCCACTGGCAGAGAGAGTTGAGTGAGGGCAGGTTTTAAAGAGGGAGTCTATATAGGGTGTCGATGCCCGTTCGATAGCACTGACGGATGGGTCTTTGGCCACTCCGTAACCATCCAGAATGACGAGCAACGTCTTGGATTGTTGGCTTGGCAAAATATCAGAGAGAGTTGAAGTGCCGGGTCAGACGTGCCTTTTTCCGGGCAGCATTGTTTGGGTGGACAATCCCTTTTGCAGCCATTTTGTCGAGGAAGGAGACTGCATCTTTCAATGCTTTTTCCGCTTCCGACTTTTCGCTCGCATCCAAAGCCTTTCTGGTAAGTGTACGCATTTTGGAGCGCTGAATTCGGTTGCGTGCACGTCTTTTCTCATTCTGTCGGACACGCTTGATCGCTGATTTGTGCTGTGGCATAATTTGTTTGAATCGAATGAATACGCGAAGTTGCAAAAATTCGGCCTCAGAGGCCTCTCTCAGGGCCGAAAGCAAACAGATTTCAAATTTAAAGGTTCTCTTTTCATTAAACAAGAAAGGATTGATAATTAGATCATTTAAAATTAATTTATCTAGTCTCTGATGATTATTGTTATAGATGGCCCGTCCGGTTCGGGAAAAAGTTCTACGGCCCGGGCGGTGGCGAAACGACTTGGTATTGAGTATCTCGATTCTGGTGCGCTTTACAGGGCGGCAGCATGGATTCAGCTCAGGAACAGAGTGGATCTCCAGGAACTTTCGCGTCATTTGGAAGGAGTGAATGTCCAATTTTACTATCGAAACGGCCGTTTTGAACTGACTGTGGAAGGAGAGGAGATCACGGAAGCTATACGTTCTCCCGAAGTAACTAACCGGGTCAGTTTTGTAGCCGCTGAACCCGCTGTTCGGGACTGGGTGAATCGCCTGATGAGGCGAACCGTCCGGAATGGCTGTTATATAGCGGATGGTAGAGATCTGGGTAGTGCAGTTTTTACCGATGCGGATCTCAAGTTCTATATGGTCGCTTCCCTCGAAGTTCGGGCGAAGCGCCGGCATATGGAGCTGATAGAGTCAGGATCCAACCTCACATACGAAGAGGTGATCAATAATATTGAAGAGCGTGACCGGCTCGATTCCGGAAGGGAGGCTGATCCGCTTGTTCAGGCAGACGATGCCATTTTAATCGACACTACAGGTTTGTCTTTTGATGAGCAGGTAGAGAAGATTTCAACGATTGCACTCGAAAGAGTCGGAGTACAAATAAAACAGAAACAATAACACCAATCCCGCCCTTGAGTCATCGGGGTGAGGCAACAGAACAGGAATCATAATGTCAGATGAACTGAAACAGGATCAGGATAAAGAACAGGAGACTGCAACGGCCGAACAGGTTGAATCAGAACAACAGGATGCCCCCGAGAATGAAAAAAAAGATCAGGAGGCAGGTTCCGAAGCCGATGCTCAGGAGAGTATTAAGGAAGGAAGTGGCGAAAGTGAGGTTGTAGAAAACAGCAAATCCGAATCGACTGTAGAGAAGCCACTCCCGGTTTTTACAGGGGAACTTCAGGAGACGGTTTATACATTTGATCAACTGCAGGCAGCATCGGAAGATTACTCCGACGAGGAGTTCAATCAGCTTGCTAGTATGTATGAAGACACCCTCAATGAGATTGAGGAGAAAGAGATAGTCACCGGCCTTGTGGTCTCGGTTGATGAGAAGTATGTAGTGGTAGATATCGGGTTCAAATCGGAAGGTATTGTACCGGTCAATGAGTTTCCGGACAGTGTTGTCGAGAAGCTTCAACCCGGTGATGAAGTGGAAGTATTTCTGGACCGCGTAGAGGATCGTGAAGGACAGCTTATTCTCTCGAGAAAGAAAGCAGACATTCTGCAGGCGTGGGAGAATATTGAGAAATCCCATGAAACAGGTGAAGTGATTGAAGGGTATATCAAGCGTCGTATCAAAGGTGGAATGGTTGTGGATGTGTACGGAATCGATGCCTTCCTTCCTGGTTCACAGATCGATGTGCGACCGGTCCGCGATTTTGATGCTTATGTTGGCAAGACGATGGAGTTTCAGGTTGTCAAACTGAATATGCAGGCCGAAAATGTTGTGGTATCTCACCGCGCTCTTATCGAATCGGATCTGGAAGAACAGAGAATGGAAATTCTGGAAACGATCGAATCAGGGCAGGTTCTGGAAGGAATTGTCAAAAACATTACCGACTTCGGGGTATTTATCGATCTTGGTGGTGTGGATGGACTTCTTCACATTACAGACCTTTCATGGGGTCGGGTCGATCATCCCGAAGAGATTGTTCGTCTAGATCAGCGGATGAATGTTGCTGTGATTGATTTTGATGAAGACTCCAAGCGTGTCTCTCTGGGCCTTAAGCAACTTCAGCCACATCCTTGGGATGAGATTCGTGAAAAATATCCGGAAAACACAAGGGTACAGGGTCGTGTCGTCTCTATTGCCGACTACGGAGCCTTTATTGAACTTGAGAAAGGTATTGAAGGCCTGATTCATATCAGTGAGATGTCCTGGACACAGCACATCAAGCATCCTTCACAGTTGGTGAGTAAAAATGATATTCTCGAGTGTGTTGTTCTGAATATCAATGAGGAGGAGAAGAAGATCTCCCTCGGGGTCAAGCAACTTGAAAAAGATCCATGGGAAGAGATTCTTGAACGTTATCCAATCGGATCTCGCCACAAGGGAAAAGTTCGGAACCTGACCAATTTTGGAGTGTTTGTCGAGCTTGAACCCGGAATCGACGGGTTGGTACATGTTTCGGATCTCAGCTGGACGGAGAAAGTGGATCACCCGAATGAAGTCGCGGATAAGGGCCAGGAGATGGAGGTGGTTATCCTTGCCATCGATTTCGACAACCGCAGGATTACACTTGGCCACAAGCAGGTCGAAGAGAATCCCTGGGAGAAATTTGCCGAGGCTTATGGGCCCGGTTCCAGCGTAGAGGGTGTAGTTTCGAAAGTTACAGACAAAGGGATGTTTGTGAAACTTGAACTGGGTGCCGATGCATTTCTCGCAGCCGACAAACTGAGTGAACCTGTAGAGAATCTGTCAGACGCATTCAGTGAAGGAGATAAAGTCAGTGGCTATGTGATTGAGTTTGATGAGCAGAGCCGAACGATTGAACTCTCTCAGGTAGAGAAGGACTTGAAGTCCGCATCCACTTCCACTTCATCCAAAAAGAAGAGCAGCTCCAGCCGTTCATCAGCAAGTGTAGAGACGGGAACGCCTACACTTGGTGAAGTATCCGGACTGGCCGAAAAACTGGCTAAAAAGGAGAAAGAGGCGAAGGAGACAGCAAAATCCGAGGACAAAGCAAAATCCGAGGACAAAGCGAAATCCGAGGACAAAGCGAAAGCTGAGGACAAAGCGAAAGCTGAAACCAAGGAGAAATCCAAAGCCGAGGAGAAATCCAAAGCCGAAGAGAAAGCTGAAGCCGAAGAGAAAGCTGAAGCCGAAGAGAAAGCTGAAGCCGAAGAGAAATCGAAGGCTAAAGAGAAGAAGAAAGAGAAAGCGGAAGAAGAAGAGACCAGCGAAGAGAAAGAGAAACCGGAAGAGAAGGAGTAACACTACAAATACTTCAACCGGTATTGTAAACATATAAAAAAGGCGCCTGGATCTGAGATCCGACGCCTTTTTTTATGCTTTTAAATCAGAGCAAATAGAGCATGAATCCTGTAACGGATTCGAAAACAGAGACCGTGGTTCACGACTCGATGAAGAAGTAGACGGTGCTGTTGTTTGCGTCTTTGTTGCTTTTGATTCTCTTCCCTTCTCCTTCCCTGTTCATTGTATAGACGATATTTCTCATTGAGTTGAGTTCTCTGTCGTCATTGTATTTTACCTTTACGGCATCCCCACCGGGGCTCAGTTTGGACAGTGCGTCAATGAGAGGTTGATATTTAGAGCTGCTGCTTCTGGAAACTTTGATTTTAGATCTGGGTACTATCTTTACTTTCATATTTAATGCATATGCTTTAATGTTTCAATTGTGGTAATGAATGTAATACATACCCTTTTATTATTCAAATTTATATCAGGGCACATGTACGGAAGAAAGTACTTTTTCAACAATATCTTCGGGTGTAATTTCTTCTGCTTCCGCTTCGAAAGTAGGTATGATTCTGTGCCTTAGAACATCCATAGCAATGACTCTTACATCTTCAGGTGTAACATATGCACGATGCTCCATAAAAGCATTGGCACGTGCGGCAAGATTCAAATTGATAGTCGCTCTAGGAGAAGCACCAAAGCGGATCAGATCGCCGAGTTCACCCAACTGGTAGTTTTCCGGTTTTCTGGTGGCGAAGACCAGATCCACGATATAGCGTTCCACCTTCTCATCCATATAGATATCATCAACGACGGATCTGGCTTTCAGGATAGTCTCTGGTGTTACGACCGGTTTCAACTCTCTCTTTTCACCCGTTCGTGCCATCCGGCGCATAATTTCAAGCTCTTCACTTTCAGTAGGGTAATCAACACTCAGTTTGAGCATGAATCGGTCGACCTGTGCCTCAGGCAGAGGGTAGGTGCCCTCCTGTTCTACAGGGTTCTGCGTAGCCAATACAATAAAGGGCTCGGTGAGTTTAAAAGTCTCCTCCCCAATCGTCACCTGCAGTTCCTGCATCGCCTCCAGAAGAGCACTCTGGACCTTGGCGGGTGAGCGATTGATCTCATCGGCCAGAATAATATTGGCGAAGATTGGTCCTTTTTTGACGGTAAATTCACCCTTCTTCTGATTGTATATAAGTGTGCCAATCAGATCGGCAGGTAGCAAGTCCGGTGTAAACTGAATTCGTTGAAAGCGGGTCGACAGAATTTTGGCCAGAGAGGAGACTGTCAAAGTTTTTGCCAGACCGGGAACACCCTCGAGCAAAACATGCCCATCGGCCAACAATCCGATCAGCAATCTGTGGATCATATATTTCTGCCCTACTATCACCTTATCCAGCTCTTGATAGATGTCGTCTATAAACTGGCTCGACTCCTCAATCCTCTCGCTCAGTTTTTTCATATCGATCTGTTGGTCCATATTACTTCCGATCAGATTTTATTTTTTTGGGTCTGCATTCATTATCTTGGCTCGTTTTCCGTCCGGAAAATCGTTCATAAATAGATAAATTACCAAGATTTTCAAAAACAGTAACACAGTTTCATCTGCTGTATATGGACTATTTTGAATCTTTTTTGATCGCACTGCTTCAGGGAGTAACGGAGTTTCTGCCTATTAGCAGCTCTGGTCATATTGTGATCATGCAGGGATTGCTTGGCCAGGATCTGGACCAGGGAATGGTTTTTAACATCATTACACACTTTGGAACTTTGGGAAGCATTGTCATCTATTTCAGAAAGGAGCTGGGGGAGATGGCAGTTTCGGCCTGGCAGGTCTTCTCCAGGCCAACCACCATTGTGAGCCGATGGCAAGAGGATGAAGCCATGCGCTTCAATATGTATGTTCTCTTGAGTATGATTCCGGCAGGTGTGGTTGGATTCACATTGCGACATCAGTTGAACGATCTCTTTGCCAACCCGGTCGGAGTCGCTTCCATGTTCATAGTGACCGGTTCTTTTCTGTATGTGACACGTTTCTTTCACGAGAAGAATCGTGCACTTACAACCGGAAACACTTTTATTATTGGCATTGCACAGGCATTTGCACTGATTCCAGGTATTAGCCGATCCGGTGCAACCATCTCCATGGCGATATATCTTGGAATCAATCGGGACGATATCGCCAAATTTACTTTTATAATGATGTTGCCGGTGGTGGCCGGAGCCACCCTTGTTGAGCTTCTGGAAATAGGAGCGGGGGGTGTTGAAGCTTCCTATTACCCACATCTTCTACTAGGTTTTTTTGTGGCGCTACTTTCCGGATATTATTCGCTGAAATATCTGATACGTATCTTTAAATCGGGACACATCCACCATTTTTCCTGGTACTGCTGGGCAGTGGGTGGGCTGACGCTCTGGTACTTCATATAAGAGGAAATGAAGCGGGCTGAACCGGTTAATTCTCTTGATGGCAGAATCAAATTTATCTACCTTTCGTGCGTCTCCATTTTGGAGAAGATCCGGTGAATGCGGACATATTTATCATAATTAACTCTCCTGATGATCACCTACGCATTTGTTTTACTGGCCATTTTGGCGATCGCTTCTGCAATCGCCATGGTAATGAACAAAAACACTGTGAACAGTGCCCTTTTTCTGGTTCTGAACATGCTTTCACTGGCTGGGCTGTACCTGCTTCTGCAGGCTCAGTTTCTTGCGGTAATACAGATACTGGTATATGCAGGTGCTATCATGGTGCTCTTTTTGTTTGTGATCATGTTGCTGAATGTGGATGATGAAGCGCAGTTTCTGGATAAGTTCAGGGTTAAGTACTTTCTCGCATTTCTCCTTGGTGTCGTGGTGTTTGGTCAGATCATTTATACAATAGGCGGTGTAACCGATTTGCTACCTGAAATTTCCCCGGAGATGGAGAGGGTAGGGACGGTTGAGGCAGTTGGTGATGTGCTATTTACAGATTATATGCTACCATTCGAAATGACAGCGATATTACTGACTGCTGCCGTAGTGGGGGCACTGATGGTGGCCCAGTATAAAATCAAAAGAACAGATGGTATCGACGAATGATCGAAATTGACTGGTATCTCGCACTCAGTGCCGTACTCTTCACTACAGGGCTTATCGGAGTTCTGGTCCGTAGAAATGCGATAGTCCTCTTTATGTGTATCGAGTTAATGCTCAATGCTGTGAATCTCTCGCTAATCAGCTTCGCATCCTACCACGGAAATACAGAGGGGCAGATTCTGGTCTTCTTTGCTCTGGCTGTTGCAGCAGCTGAAGCGGTCGTGGGTCTGGCGATTATCATTGCGATCTTCAGAAATCAACTCTCCGTTGATATCACCCGGGTGAACCTACTTCGTTGGTAGTACGGGGTCTGCTTAAACCCCCTCCAAAAAACTCCCGATTGCGGGAGGCCTTCTACCATATAATAAAGAGTCCGAGCAGAAGAATGACGCAGAGTATGTACCCCATAATGCTTCCCATGGCGGGACTGTAGGTCGAGGCTCTGTATTCACCGTCGGAGGCGGGATTCATCCACGTCATCGGGTTGTCGAAAGCATCCGCAAGCTTCCGGGCCAGCGCATATGTTTTAATCTCTACCCAGTCGAATACCCTGAAGAGTCGGTTCACAAATATTTCGCGAAACAGAGGGGCCGGTTTCCGGTAGAACCAGTCGAAGTCGAGAGCGAGAATCAGTTCTCCCGTCAGTTTTTTGCGAAGTAGCCAGAATCCGGTAAATGTGAGTATGGAAATCTGGGTTATCTCTACCAGGTGGTAGACTGTATAGGGCTGGTAGTCGATTGCAAAAGGCAAGTAGACATAGAGAGTATTGGGAAAAAGGCCGTAGAAGATACAGAGGAAAGCAGCAATTCCCATTGCCAGGTACATATTTAAGGGGAGAGGCTTAAGTTCGATGTCATTCTCCTCCTTGTCGAACCAGGTGAAGTATGGGAGTTTGAGGCCGACACTCAGGAATGTACCTACTCCGGCCAGAATCAGAAGCAGCATGGCTGTCTCATAGTGTGCATATCCGGCAGCGCTGACCGTCATCGCTTTGCTGATGAATCCGTTAAAAAGCGGCAGACCCGAGATGGAGAATCCTCCAATCAGATAGAAAATCATGGTCCAGCGCATTCTCTTTTTAAGACCTCCAAGATGAACCAGCTTTGTGGTGCCGGCTGCATAGAGAACAGCGCCTGCACACATGAACATCAGTGACTTGTAGAGAATGTGGCTGTACGCGTGGGCTGCAGCGCCATTCAGTGCCATTTCGGTCCCAACGCCAATGCCCGCTACCATAAATCCTACCTGACTCACAATGTGATAGGCCAGTATTTCACGAATGTCCTTGCAAATGACAGCGTAGAGCACTCCGTAGATCGCCATGGCCACACCAAACCAGATCAATATTTCCCAGCCGGGAAAAATCCGGATCAGGACATAGACGGCAGATTTTGTCGTGAAAGCACTCATGAAGACTGCACCGGTGACGGTTGCTTTCGGATAGGCGTCTGGCAGCCAGACATGAAGTGGGATGACCGCCGCATTTATCGCAACTCCTGTCAGAATCAGGAGGGAAGAGATGGAGGCGGCTGGAGGCAGAGAGTCAATCAGCAGCGAGCCCGTTTCCGAGAAATGCCAGATGATACCACTAAGCAGTAAACCGCCACCCAATACGTGGAAAATCAGATACCGCATTCCGGCTTTGTCCGCCGCCGGAGTCCGCCGTGCCCAGACCAGCCAGGTGGAACTGACCGCCATCAATTCCCAATAAATAAGAAGGCTGAAGTAGTCTCCGGCGAATGTGACTCCGAGGGCGCCACCGGCATAGATGAGGGCAGCCGACTGCTGGCCGAGATCTTTGATATGCCAGGCATAAATTCCGGCGATGAGCGCTGTTGCGGCAAAGATGATTCCGAAGAGCCGGCTCAGAGAGTCTACCGTCATCAGTTGAAGTTCCATTCCGGCAAGAGTTCCTGTGATCAGATATCCCTCCGGTCGTGAAAGGACTATAACAAGAGCGATTATCGGAAAGATCAGAAAAGTTGTGGAACGCAGTTTCTCCGGTATGAGCGGCAGTATCATACCACCTGCAATCAAAATGACGCCGGGTATTAGAAGAAATTCAGTGATCATAGTAATCGATATCTCGAATCAGAATTTTCTTACCGATGAACTTTGCCACATAGATGATTCCGATACAACTCAGAAATCCCCAGATCGCGTAAAATGCCGGAACCGAATTCCACCAGTGGCTGTCATAACCTGCCAGCACGGTAAATTCCAGGATCAGGCTGGCCAGAAGCAGAATTCCAAGTAGTATCCAGTGCCACTGTTTCATGGTTACCCTCCGTTAAAGATCGCGGCTGAGATATTGGCAGCCAGTTCAAAGAAGTTGAAAAAGAGGTTAGGGAATAGTCCGAACAGGACGGAGAGCAGAGCAGTAATGCAAATCGGTACTACCATAAAGGGGGATGCCTCCCCATACTTTTTCAGCTCTTCGCCACCTTTGTTGAAATAGGCTCGCTTGATGATCGGAAAAAAGTACCCAGCATTAAGCAGACCGCTCACAACCAGAATCAGAAGAGGAATTATCATGTCGCCTTCCAGGGACCCGGTCGCCAGGTGCCACTTGCTCACAAACCCGTTGATCGGCGGAATTCCGGCCAGCCCCATCGAGCCGATTGTGAAGGCGCCCATTGTCCAGGGCATAACCTTCGCAATGCCGTTCAGGTCACTGATATTCTCCTTGTGCAGGTTTACATAGATTGCCCCGGCGCAGAAGAAGAGGGTGATCTTCATGGTGGCATGTGCCGCAATATGCATGATACCGCCCATCATACCGGTCTGGGTAAGCAGGGCTGCACCAAGTACGATATATGAGAGGTGGCCAACGGTTGAATAGGCGAGCCGCCGTTTCAGATTGTCCTGATAAAATGCGAGCAGTGAAGCAAAGATGATCGTGACACCCGCAAGGACCAGGAGGATGTCTCCGAGGTTGTAGTCGGCCATCACATCCGTACCGAAGACGTACCCGACAACCCGGATCACCCCGAATACACCCGATTTTACAACCGCTACGGCGTGGAGAAGTGCACTGACAGGGGTCGGTGCCGCCATCGCTGTCGGAAGCCAGCTATGGATAGGCATAATTCCCGCCTTCACACCTACTGCTCCAAGGAAGAGAATGAACAGAATCGTTATCATCGGCCGGGATACATCGACGTCACCAAAGATTCCTCCCGGCCTGAACTCCAAAGTTCCAGTCAGGTACCAGGTGAGTGCCGCGGCTGCTACCAGCAGCAGGCCGGCTGTAAGGGTATAGACCAGGTATTGGCGGCCTGCCTGAATCGCTTCCCGGTTCTCTTTGTGGATTACAAGCGGGTAGGTGGCAATCGTCAGCATCTCATAAAAGATCACGAATGTAAAGAGATTGCCGGAAAAGGCGATGCCGATAGTTGCGGAGAGACAGACCGCAAAACTTGCAAAATAACGAGTCTGCTTTTTCTCCCCGGCACCTCGCATATAGCCAATGGAGTAGAAAGAGGTAAAAATCCAGAGTCCGGATGCAATGATGGCAAAAAAGACTCCGAATGGATCGGCTTTCAACAGAAAGGGGATACCCGGTGCGATTTCAAACAGGTTCAGCTCTACAGATTCACCGTTCAGAGCTCCAGGCAGAAGGGTCAGAACCAGCCCGAATTTTACGACGGCAGCCAGAATGGTCCAGCCTTCGCGAAGATTCGGCCTCTTCGAGCTGAGCATAATTGGAACCACTGCAACAAGCGAAATCAGAACAGCTAATAGAGGTACGTACGTCAGTTCCATTAAACTCCTCCGGGGTACATATTCATCAACAGTTTGACTATCGCTACATTGGCCAGACCGATAAGAAGCAGCCCGATAGCAAAGATCCATGTGGGGGCCAACATCGAAGGTGAAACTTCATCCCGGGTAACGTGCTCATCGGGCACATTCTCTTCCGCTTCCGGATCTTTCATATAGACTTTCTCCAGAATGCGGAAAAAGTAGACAGCGTTAAGAAGTGAACTGATCAGGATCACAGCCAAAAAGGCCCAGTTGCCCGCTTCAATTGTTCCAAGCGCCAGATACCACTTACTAAAGAATCCGGCCAGTGGAGGAAGGCCGATCATAGAGATTGCCGCCATAGTGAAGGAGAACATCGTCCACGGGTACTTCTTGCGGTATGTGTGGTCGAATTTGCTGATATCCGAGTGTCCCTCCTTCATTCTCAGGTTTGCGGCCACCATAAAGAGACACGCCTTCATCACGGCATGGTTTAGAATATGGAGCAGGGCCCCGACAAATCCCCAGGGATTGACCAGACTGATTCCAAGTATGATATAACCGATCTGGGAGATTGAGCTATAGGCAAGCATCCGTTTCATCTCGTTCT
Source organism: Balneolaceae bacterium (assembly GCA_040880485.1). GTDB lineage: Bacteria > Bacteroidota > Rhodothermia > Balneolales > Balneolaceae > JBBDIJ01. Next base: position 68,289 of record JBBDIJ010000016.1, on the reverse strand, counting down.
GTGCGATCGCCATGATAGAGCCGTAGAGAATACCTATAGCGGCCAGAATGCCAAGGATTTTCGAAATCGGTACGACAAGATCGGCAAGGTCAAAACCGAACAGGTGCATCAGGATCCGGATCAGTACATAGGCAGCAACCTTTGTTCCAAGTGGGGCGATCAGGGCGGATGAAGTTGAGCAGGTGTAGGAGTAGGCGTCGGGCAGCCATCCGTGCATCGGAAAGAGTGCCGTTTTGATTGCAATTCCCGCAACCATCAGAATAAGTGCTGTAACTACTGAAGCGTCCGTTGCAAATTGCGGGAGCATCGCAGTCATATCAATGATATTCAAAGTGCCGGTAGCTGTATAGAGAAATCCGACTCCGAGCAGATAGAGAGAACCGCCCACTGTTCCGATAATCAGGTAACGAAATGCGGCAAATGGAGCGGGTTTCTCCCCGATGGCGATCAGAGCATACATGGAGAGAGAGGCGATCTCCAGAAATACAAAAAGATTGAACAGGTCACCGGTCAGTACAATACCGTTAAAGCCAAGCATGAGGAGCATGGTCAGACTGTAGTAAGCCATCTGCTTGTACCGGAACTCCCGGACTGCAACAAGTCGTGAGTGAATCAGTACAAAGAATGCTACGACGTTGATGACCATCACCACAAATGCGGAGAGGCCGTCATAGACAAACTCAATCCCGACAGGCGGTTCCCACGCACCAAAAAAATACCTCAGTGGTAGCTCGTTCAGGGAAGCGACAAAACCGTAAACCGAGAGCAGCGATGAGATTCCCGCACCCGCAACTGCGAGCGGTTGACACCAGTTTTTCTTCAGTACCCCGGTCAGGACGATAATCACCGAAAATGCCAGAAAATTCAGTGCAATGAGTGCCGGCAGGTGAATGTCAATCATTGAATCTGCTCCAGAATTTCCTCTTCATCGAGAGTATTATATCGTTTGTAGGTAGCAATCAAAAAGGTGAAGGCGACACCGAGAGTCGCTACGCCAACGACGATGGCAGTCAGCATCAGGGTATGCGGCAGCGGGTTGAGGTAGTTGGCGACATCGCTGGACGGGATTGCCGGGTCATAAACCGGCACAGTAGCTCCCCACTTGGATCCGATGGAAACCCAGAACAAAACAATGGATGCCTGCAAAATTGTGAGGCCGATCGTCTTTTTGACCAGATTTTTTTTGAACATGATTCCGTAGAGTCCGATGCAGAGCAAAGTAATTGTCAGCCAGTAGGAGTAGTGTCCCATCAAAAAATCAATCATAGTCTTCACCCCGTACCAATTGGTCATAGATCAGTATAAGAATAGCCATTACAGAGAGTCCGATTCCGATCTCAATGACCAGAATTCCGTAGTAACGTAGCGTGGCCGGTTCCAGTCCGGGGAACGGGAGTGCTTCGTAGTCGAGAAAATAGCTGCCATAGAATACCGCAACAGCACCGGTTATAAAATAGATTGCAACCCCGATTGCCGCGATGGGCGTGGTCAGATTCTCTTTCAACTGAAGATTGGAAATGATCCGCCCGCCAGAGAGCCGGGTGAGGATAACAGAAGTGGCAAGAAGGGCTCCCCCCTGAAAACCTCCTCCCGGACTATAGTGTCCGTGAAAAATCACATAGAGGCCAAATAGCATGATGTAGGGGCTTAGCAGCCTGGCTCCAAGCAGTACAATCGGGCTTTCGAATTGAGTTCTCATATAGGCCTGAACCTCCTCAGTATAAGGATGCAGATCAATCCGGCAACAAAGACCACTACCTGTTCCCCGAGGGTATCAATGCTTCGGTAGTCGCCCAGAATAACTGTTACAAAATTAGGTGTGGAGGCATCATTATATGCCTCCTGAATATAATAGTTACCAGCGACCGTTGTACCTGTTACACTCTCTTGCTGATGCATCAGATTATCAGTTTCTCCACGGTAAGGGAGGTCCGAAGAACCATAAATGAGCAGGGCTGCGAATAGGATCAATATGAGAAACTTTGCGTATTTCAATCTTTGGTCTCTATGGTTGTTTGATAGAGTGCAACGATAAACAGGATGCCGGTTACTCCTGCCCCGACAACGGCTTCGGTAAAGCCGACATCAATACCACCCATTACTGTAAAGAGCAGGGCAATGGTAAAGCTGAATACTGTGAGCACAACAACGGCAACCAGAAGATCCTGTGATTCGATGGCGATCACAGCCAGCAGGACGAGAAAAAGATAGAGGATCAATTCGACTTCCCAGATCATTTGCCACCCTCCCGACTATGTTTATTCACTTTTTTAGAGTGTTTTCCGAGTTCGGGCTCCAATCCGCTTCTCCATGCCGCCCTGGCGAGTGCATGTGAACCGATCGGGTTGGCAAGTGCAACAAACAGCACGATCAACAGCAATTTGAAACTGGCGATTTCAAAACCGTTGTAGATTACCAGGCCTATGATTACCAGCAGGATCCCTAATGTGTCGGATTTGCTGGCAGCGTGTGTCCTGGAGTAGAAGTCGGGCAATCGAATAAGGCCTAAACTACCTACAAACATGAAATAGATGCCCGCAACGACAAATAAAATTGTGAGGATATTCTGAACTTCCATCACGACTCCTCTGCACTTTCTACGGTTACGAATTTGGCAACAGCCATAACACCTATAAACCCGAGTATAGCGTACGCAAGTGTGATGTCGATAAACATGTCAATTCGATCGTAAATAAAACCGGTCAGACAGATCAGGACAATGGTTTTAGATGCAATCGCATTGGCGCCAATCAGACGGTCAAAGACAGTTGGACCATTGACCACTCGAATGAGAGAGATCGCAATAACTATAGTGAGTATTACAGTGGTGTAAAGAAAAAAATAGCTCATTCAACACCCCCTCCCCCTGGAGTCTCCATAACTTTTACATCATACACCACAGGACGTTCCTCATTGACAAAAAGTTTGAGAACCTTCCGGGGCATCGTGTCGTCAACAATACCGGCATGGGACGTTGGAGTGAAGGAGTGAACAATGAATTCGTTATCACATATTTCCACAGTAAGAGTTCCCGGAGTCAATGTGATTGAATTACCGAGAACCATTCTCGCTTCGGCACATGGCAGATCTACTCTGAACCTGACAATCGTTGTATGAAGCCGGCTTTTGGGAGTTAGGATGACAAGGCTTACGTGAAATCCGGCTTTCACAAATTCCCATACAATCCAGAAAAAATAGTAGAGTGCGTAGTGGAGGCGAACTGTGGTGAGTTGATCCCGCTCATCGTCGAAATAGCGGTACTGCCGAAGCCGGTAATTGAAAGCTATGACAAAGATAACAGAGGCGACTCCCTGAGCGATCTGAACAGGCTTGAACATACCACTCATGATGAGCCAAAAACTCATCAGTGCGACAAAAGATAAAAAAAGGTTAAAGCTTGAAATTCTCTTCATGCCTGGCCCGAGTCGGCTCGCCGTTCCGTAACTCTGTGTTTTTAGGAAGTGTTTGCAGATGTTCGATCCGAAAACAAGTTCCAAACTTATAAAAATTGCGAATTGCAGAACAGTAAAACTTTTAAAATTAGCCGAATGTGAGAGAGCGCTTTTTTCTTTGCAAACTGCTGCCTGATTGTCGGACGGGTGAAAAATCATTTACGTTGAAACAGATTTTTGTATCTTTGCGATCTCTGAAGTCAATGCACTAACGTAACCACCGGATGGATTCACCTACAGCGCTCGTCAGCCTGATCATCGGGCTGCCATTGGCCGGCTTTTTTGTCAACGGGATACTGGGGCTATTTTCCGAAAGCTATAGAAAGAAGAAAACGCTGATCGGCATTATAGCTAATGCTGTGGTGTTTGTGCCCTTCTTCATCTCCTGCTACCTCTTTCTAAACTACAGCTATGATGCGGCTGCCAGCGTTATCACCCTCTTCAACTGGATCGACGCAGGCTCGCTGACGGTCGATATTGCCTATCGTATCGATCAACTCTCTCTGGTTATGGCGCTGGTGGTTACCGGAGTAGGTGCGCTTATTCACCTCTATTCAATGGGGTATATGGCGCATGATTCCGGCTACTGGAAGTTTTTTGCCTACCTGAATCTCTTCATCTTCGCCATGCTCAATCTGGTATTGGGCAACAATCTGCTGCTGCTCTTTCTTGGCTGGGAAGGTGTAGGGCTCTGCTCTTATCTGCTCATCGGGTTTTGGTATACAGATATTATGAAGTCTGTGGCGGCGAAGAAGGCATTCCTCTACAACAGGGTCGGTGATTTCGCATTTCTGATTGCCATATTTATGATTTTTCGTGTTACAGGCAGTCTCGACTTCGATGTGATTCTGAGTAACCTGGCTCTATTTTCCTCGGAAGGGCTCTTCTGGATCGGCCTTCTGATGTTGGTTGGTGCAACCGGTAAAAGTGCTCAAATTCCCCTTTTTGTATGGCTGCCTGATGCGATGGCAGGCCCCACACCGGTCTCGGCACTCATTCACGCTGCAACGATGGTTACCTCCGGTATCTATTTGATCACCCGGATGTCGGAGATGTATGTCCTGACTCCAGAAGTAATGATGATAGTTGCATTGGTTGGAGCGTTGACAGCTATAGTAGCTGCGACCATTGCGATTACTCAAAACGACATTAAGAGGGTTCTTGCCTATTCAACTGTATCCCAGCTCGGGTACATGTTTCTGGCGCTTGGAGCGGGAGGGTTTACTGCCGCGATGTTTCATGTCGTCACACACGCATTTTTCAAGGCTTGTCTCTTTCTGGGCTCCGGATCGGTGATTCACACGATGGAGCACGTCGGGGCAAAATTGAAAAGTGAGGGGAAAGAGGTCGATTTTGACCCTCAGGATATGAGGAATATGGGTGGCCTGAAAAAATATATGCCATCTACCTACAAGACATTTTTGATTGCGACCATTGCGATTGCAGGTGTTCCACCGCTCGCAGGATTTTTCTCCAAGGATGAGATTTTGATGCACGTATTTAGTGCAGGACTCGGAGAGTATGCTGGCGGCCTCTACTTTATGCTCTGGGGTGTGGGGATGGTAACAGCATTTTTGACCGCTTTCTACATGTTTCGCCTCACATTCTCTACGTTCCACGGGGAGTTCAAACTGGTGAAGAAATTCAAGGAGGCGTCAGGAGCAGATCGTTTTCTGCATGAAAGTCCATCTCTGATGACCATTCCGCTCTGGATTCTCGCCATCGCTGCTATATTCGGCGGGTTTTTGGGAATCCCGAATTTTATTATCGAGACGTTTACCGGACAATCTGCGAATGTGAACCTGCTTCACACCTGGTTGGGCTCAATTGCTGCCGATTTCCCGATTGTGATGGGGAAGGCAACGGAGTGGCTACTTATGTTTGTAGCAGTAGCGATTGCCATCTCCGCTATCTGGTTAGCCTGGCGGATGTATGCTACAGGCAGGCAGGAGGATTCGGACCGTAGAATAGAGGCGCGTTTCGGTGCATTTTATCGGATCTGGCAGGAGAAGTACAACTTCGATGAAGTCTATGAAGGTGTTATTGTCAGGCCGGTTGTCCGATTTTCAGATCGTGTCCTGGCTGTGTTTGATATGAAAGTGGTAGATGGGGTTGTGAATTCGGTTGCCGGTATCGTCCATCTGTTCGGTTCTCTGTTTCGGTACATACAGTCCGGCGTGGCTACAAGCTATGCACTCTATCTGATAATCGGTGTCATTCTTGTTCTCGGGATGATGTTGTTCTGATAGCTTTTGATTGGACCCGCACCGCCATGCTTTGTTGTAATGGAGCGTGGCAAACCTTTTGAGTACTCAAGAAGTTGATTCGAATGGAAATACTACTGCAAATAGTCATTTTTTTGCCGCTCCTGGGAGTGGCAGCCGTCCTGTTGTCCCGCAGAGACGATGTAGTGAAGTGGAGCGGGCTCATTGCAACAACGGCTACTTTCTTTCTCTCACTGCCCCTGCTTTTTCAATTCGACATTGCTGCTTCGGCTGTCCCTCACTATCTGACGGAAGGCGCGTCCATTCTCCCGGGCTATGATATTAAATATTTGATGGGTCTGGACGGACTCAGCCTGCTTCTCTTCATGTTAACCACACTGTTTGGGCCGGTTGTCATTCTCTCATCATGGAATTCAGTGACCAGGCATATAAAGGGATACTACTCCATGCTACTCCTGTTACAGACCGCTTCACTTGGGGTATTTGCTGCACTGGACCTGGTTGTGTTTTATGTGTTTTTCGAGCTTTCGCTCATTCCAATGTACTTTTTAATTGGTATCTGGGGTGGTTCAGATCGAATTCGTGCAACGGTCAAATTCTTTATCTACACGCTGCTCGGCTCCTTGATCATGCTGGTAGCGCTCATCTATCTCGGGTTTCACGCAGGGGCAGCTCATGCAGATTTACTCTTCACTTCAGACTGGAGATTTATCTCCGGGGAAGGGTATCAAATCGGCCTGATCGAACAGACCTGGCTCTTTCTCGCATTTGCTCTCGCTTTCTGTATCAAGGTGCCACTTTTTCCGTTTCACACCTGGCTTCCTCATGCACATACCGAAGCCCCTACCGCAGGTTCCGTGGTTCTTGCTGCCATCATGTTGAAGATGGGGACTTATGGGCTGGTCAGAATATGTATGCCAATATTCCCTAACGCATTTGTTGAATTCGCCCCCATTTTTGCTATTCTGGCTATAATCGGCATCATCTACGGAGCACTGGTGGCAATGGTTCAGAAGGATGTAAAGAAGCTGGTCGCCTACTCATCCGTCAGTCACCTCGGTTTTGTTGTGTTGGGCATTTTCGCATTCAATACCGTTGCAGTTCAGGGAGCGATTATCCAAATGGTCAATCATGGCCTGTCTACCGGAGCTCTCTTTTTGATCGTTGGTATGCTCTACGATCGCAGACATACACGCCTGATTAAGGATTTTGGAGGAATTGCAAAGGTAATGCCGGTATTTGCAGTTGTACTTCTTGTTTCGACACTTGCTTCGATAGGGTTGCCGGGACTGAACGGATTTATAGGAGAGTTTATGATTCTTACAGGCTCCTTTCTTTCCGAGAGCTATAACCACATTGTATACGCCGTTCTCGCAGCAACAGGAGTCATTCTTGCAGCAGTTTACATGTTGTGGATGTATGAGAGAGTCATGCTGGGTGAGATAAAGCATGAAGAGAATCGGCGATTGAAAGATCTCAATTTACGCGAAATAGGATTGCTGCTTCCGTTGATTCTGTTTATGGTCTGGATCGGAATCCGGTCCGAAGATTTTACAAGGTATTCGGAGGGATGGGTAGAGGAGCACATCACTCTGACTGAACAGAAGAGATTGTCCGTACTTCAGGATTCTCACGAAAGAGAGTTGCCGGAGTGGGCTGTACGTTTTTACGACCTCGGGGAATCTTACAGCGTGGAAATTGCCGATCGTACTTCGAACTGAACCGGAACCCAGTATCCGACTTATGGAACCACTTGACGAAAAGACCATTAATGATCAACTGAAGAGCAATCTGAAGGGCTGGATCCATGATGGGGGAAAGTTAAAAAGGGAATTTGAGTTCGACGATTTCAGAGAGGCTCTCGCATTTATAGTACGTATCGGATTTGAAGCGGAAGAGCAGAAGCATCACCCTGAGCTGATGAATGTTTTCAACCGTGTAAAAATCTCGTTGGCAACCCACGATGCCGGAAACAGTGTTACCGAAAAGGATATTCGGCTTGCCAAATCGATTGATCAAGTATTTAGCAGGATTTGAACATGAGCTACCTTTACGATTTAAATACATTTCTACCCGGTTCGATTGTTGCTCTGGCCGGCCTGGTTGTAGTGCTTTTGGAGGCATTTCACAGAAGAGAGGGAACCATCTATGGTATCACGGTATTTGCTCTGTTTATAGCGCTGCTATTTTCGATACGTGATCTATTTGGTCCGGTCGGAACCTCTTTTAGCGGGATGATCTCTTATGGCGGAGTAGCCGCATTTGGTGTATTTGTGGTCACACTGGGATCGCTCTTTTCTATTCTGATTGCAAGAGGGTACCTCAAAAGATTTGGGTACAGTCAGGGAGAAGTGTATGGTATGATACTCTTTGCGACAGCGGGTATGGCCGGGCTGGCCGCTTCAAACAATCTGATCATGCTTTTTGTGGCACTTGAGACGATGTCGATCTGTCTTTATGTTCTTACAGGGCTTCTGAAAGAGGAGAGAACCAGTGCAGAAGGGTCACTGAAATATTTTCTGCTGGGCGCGTTTTCTGCCGGGTTCCTTCTGTATGGGATCGCTCTTATTTATGGTGCGACAGGCACTACATCTTTCGAGGGAATCGCCTCTGCAGCTGAAGCGACACCTCTTTTTCTTGGGGGATCAGCACTGCTGCTTACCGGTTTTTTCTTTAAAATATCTGTAGTTCCTTTTCATATGTGGGCTCCGGATGTGTATCAGGCGGCTCCGACACCGATTACTGCATTTTTCGCAACGGCCTCCAAGGCGGCCGCATTTGTAGCACTCGTTCTGGTGCTCAGCCGGATGATGCCCGTTGCCGAAGGGGTGGAGTGGGGGGCAGTACTGCAAGTGATCGCCATACTGACGATGATTGTTGGGAACCTGATTGCACTGGTTCAGGACAACGTAAAGAGAATGCTTGCCTACTCCAGTATTGCACATGCCGGTTATCTACTTGTAGGCCTGGCCGCCGGAACCCCCGAGGGTTATGCGGGTGTGCTCTACTATCTGTTCGCTTATACAGTCATGAATATTGGGGCTTTTGGAGTGATCGCCTGGTATGAGCGGCAAAAAGGTCTCGATTTTACTGATGTAAACAACTATGCCGGGCTTGGATACAAGCAACCGGTAATGGGAGTGCTCTTAACAATTTTTCTCTTCTCCCTGATCGGGATACCACCCTTCGCCGGTTTTCTTGCCAAATACTATGTCTTTGCCGCTGCGATTAATGCTGGGCTTGTTACATTGGCGCTGGTTGGTGTACTTGCCAGTGCGGCAAGTGTCTATTACTATCTGAGAGTGATGGTCTTTCTCTACTTTCGCCCCGCCCACAAAGAGTACTCACTGCCTGTACCCGGTCGACTTTTGCTAGTCACTTTGCTTGTTCTGGGAGTGATGACCCTCTGGTACGGGATTGAACCAATACTGCCAGGCGCCAGTCTTGCAGAGCTTATTCACTCGTTCTACCACAGCTAGTTGCATATAGACCCTTTTCAGAATCGTGTTGGATTAGAGACCGGGGGTCTTTATCTTTCTTAACTCTGTTGCCCGTGATACGGCCTGTATCGCAGGGTGACTGTTATCACACTATGGATAACAACCACAGAAAAACTGAAGATGAAAAAATTCCCATACGAACTTCTCTATATACTAAATCCTGTCCTTGAAGACGAAAAGTGCAACGAGCTCAAGGCCCATATCAATAGTCTGATCGAAGAGAATGGAGGTGAAATCGGGGAGACCGATGATTGGGGTCTACGCAAATTCGCCTATGACATCGATGGTAAGGGCAATGGATACTATGTAAATGTCTGGTTCACTGCACCAGCCGATGCAATCCAAAAGCTGGAGCGTGCCATGCGCCTTCATGATGATGTGATGCGCTACCTGACGCTTAAACTCGACCCCAAAATGTTGAAGCACCAGGAGATGAAGAAAAAAGGTGAAGTGCCTACCATTTTTGAAGACGTTGAAGAATCTGAAGAAGATAACGAAGATTAAGAGGAGATTATATCATGATCAAGAATCCGTCACATCCGAAGAAAGGGAATCTCAGAACCAAAGAGTGTAAATTTACCAAAGCCGGTTTTGTCTACATCGACTATAAAGACACCGAGACTTTGCAGAGGTTTCTGAATGATCAGGGAAAAATTTTGCCTCGCCGCGTTACAGGTACCAGTGCCAGGTTTCAGCGTCAGCTGTCCAGAGCTGTCCGAAGAGCGCGTTTCATGGCCTTGATTCCCTATGTAGCCGAAAACGTAAGATAGAATCTGCTGTTTTCTGATGGTCTTCGGTCAGTTTTTGAAATCAGGATGGCCGACAGAACAGGAACCAGATACACGAAATGAATAATGCAGCCATGAAGGTAATTTTAAAAGAAGATATCGAGAAGCTGGGTAACGCAGGCGAAGTGGTAGATGTGAAACCGGGCTACGGAAGAAACTTTCTGATTCCACGATCCAAAGCTGTCCTGGCAACTGCCGGAGCTCTCAAGGATATTGAACGTATGCGTCGTGAAGCAAAATTGAGAGCCGAGCTTACTGTCGAAGCAGCGAAAGAGCTTGCAGAGAAGATTGAAGCGACGTCCATCACCATTTCAGTGACCGCCGGAGAGGATGACAAAATTCACGGAACGGTTACAACGATTCAAATTGCCGAAGCACTCCAGGAGAAGGAGATTGTGGTTGATAGACGGAAAATCTCTCTGGACCAGGATGTCAAATCTCTGGGAGAGTACACAGCGACAGTTGAATTGATTAGCGAGCTGAAGCCCAAAGTAAAAATTTGGGTCGTTAAAGAGGATTGATCCTCACCTGTTCGATGTATCTCAACAACCACCTCGGAGAGGCTGTGCGTATCGCTTCGATACCCATCCTTTTATTGGCCATGGCGGGTTCCGCACTCGCTCAGGAGATGCCGGATCCTGTATCATTCTCCCTCATCAGTGTATCGGATTCAGTTCAGGCCGGCACCCCTTTTACCATGGTCGTTCGCGCCGAGATAGAAGAAGGGTGGTATCTCTATTCGATCGATAACCATCCGGATGACGGCCCGATACCCACCCGGTTTGAACCAGCCCGGGATTCGCTTCTTATTACGGGTCCCATTCTGGAATCGCCCCCCCGGGTAAAATATGATCCCAATTTTGGTGTAGAGCTGGGCCTTCACTCCGGAGAAGCTTACTTCGAAATTCCACTCGCTATTCACCCGGAACTGAATGGTGAGCATCTGATTGGTACAGAAGTCAGGTTCCAGGCTTGTGATGATATCTCCTGTCTGGCACCAACACATATTCAGGTCTCCTCTGTAGTTGCATTCCTGCCGGCCGGTGAAGATATTTATACCGGGTTTCCTGAAGGTGGTTCAACTCCTCAACTTTTTCATGTTTTTTTGTTAATGGCCATTGCGCTGGTTCTTATTCTGATATTCAGAAGAAGAGCTACGTTCCGCTCCGATAGATGAGTGCTTTCGGTTGCTGGCCTGGTCACTTTAGGGAAAAAAAGTAAAATTCTGTCTTTATCAGACAAAATAGTATATATGTAGTTGAGTTTTACAAACCTTTTCATTAGAATAGCACCTGATGGGCGGGGAACTTTGACATTTAGTTTGAAATGATCTATCATTTTGCTTTCCTTTTTAGCCCTTTAAACAATCAACATATCTAAGCGGAGTACTCTATGATGTCATCAATGGCTCTCTTTTTGCTTCAGGCCGGAGCTGATGAAGGTTTTTTCAACGTAATAGTCGAAAGATTCAATGAAGGCGGGGACTGGATGTGGCCGGTACTGATCGCCCTCATACTCGGGCTGGCCATTTTTCTCGAAAGAATTATTACGCTGAACCTGGCGGATATTAATACACGTAAATTCATTGTTGAGGTTCAGGAAGCTCTTCAGGATGGTGGAATCAACGCGGCCACTGAACTCTGCTCCAAAACACGCGGTCCGGTCGCTTCGGTATTTCAGGCTGGCCTGATGCGAGCCGACGAGGGGATGGAATCGGCTGAGAAGGCGATATCTACCTATGGGTCTATCGAGATGAGTTTTCTCGAACGTGGACTTGTCTGGTTATCTCTGTTCATTGCAATTGCACCGCTACTCGGGTTTCTTGGAACGGTTGTGGGAATGATTGAGGCGTTTGACGCTATTGAAGCTGCGGCGGATATTTCTCCGAGTATTGTGGCCGGAGGTATTAAAGTTGCACTTCTTACTACTGCCGGTGGTCTTATGGCTGGTATTATCCTTCAGGTTGGATACAACTACTGTGTGTCCAAGATCGATCGTTTGATTGTGGAGATGGAAGAGGGTGCGGTAACATTACTCGACTCTCTGATCGCACTGAGAGAAGGGAAACAAGTTGTTCCTCCGAAAAGTGATGTGGACGCCTAAGAGGCGAAACCTACAACAGAAGACGACATTATTATGTATGATGTAATTTCTTTAGGCCTTGCGGCCGGACTTCTGGGAATCGGTATCGTGGGTATGATTGTTTCGGGAGTCCGGAGCGTTGCCCTCGGTAAATCCGATCTCAAGAAGGTAATTGTAATGATTATCCCCTTTGTTATATTCGGAATCGCATACGGTGTAACCGGTTCAGTTGAACAGGCCGGAATTGCGACCATGTTGGTACTGATGGGGGCAATGGTACTCGCCATCGCCTTTACGGGCCTGAAGGGAACATTCAAATTCTGATAGAGGTATGTTTAAAAACAAGCGCAGCCGTGAGATGGGCGAGATCAACGGGTCTTCACTGGCCGATATCGCATTTCTCCTGCTCATCTTTTTTCTTGTTGTAACGACCATTGATATCGATACCGGGATTGGCCTTGTACTCCCACCTATCCCGGATGATATTGAACCGCCCCCTGTGCATGAGCGCAATATGATGCGTATTCTTGTGAATGCATCGGGTATGATTCAGATGGATGATGATCCTGTATCTGTTGTAGAGGTTAAACAGCGTGTAAAGGATTTTATAGATAATCCAACGAATGATGTAAATCTGGCGGAGTCGCCTCAGGATGCGATTGTATCGATCAAGACTGACCGGGCTACAGAATACAATATTTATATTGATATGCTGGATGAAGTGACCGGTGCGTATAACGAGTTACGTGATGCAGCCTCCCAGGCTCAATTCGGTGTTCCTTACAGTTCACTCGATGACGACAGTGAGCAACAGGATTTGATTCGTGAACAGTATCCGAAACAATTGTCAATAGCAGAACCGGACGAAGGTTAGCAGATGGCCCATTTTCAAAAGAAATCAGCAAAGACAAAGCAGGATGTTCCAACATCGGCCATGCCCGATATTGTATTCATGTTGCTAATCTTTTTTATGGTGACCACAGTACTTCGCGAAGTGGAACTGAGAGTTCAGATCCAGTACACGGATGCTGAAAACATCGAAAAAATTGAACAGAAACGGCTGATCAGCTATATATACATCGGCCCGGAACGGCTTGATGGGGGTCAGCTCGGAGACACAAAGGTTCAAATCGATGATGCACTGATCGAAGATATGGGAGCGATTCGTACTCTGATGTATGACAAACTTCTCGATGAACCGAGGTTGATTGTCTCGCTGAGAGTAGATCATGAAACTGAAATGGGTGTGGTGACCGATGTCCAGCAGGAGCTGAGGCACGCTGAAACCCGACGTATTAACTACTCTACACTCAGACAGCAGGAGTAATAGTATAACGTGTAATCGCCACGGCCTGCTCTGCCGGACATTTCCGGAAATAAATCCCATCTGATAACTGCCAGGAACATCTGGCAGGTTTCGTAGGCACATCTGTTTATGAGGAATAAACCTTTCAACTCCATTGAGGAGACAGGACGTCGACAGCTTGAAGAGAGACTCGCTAACCTGATTGGGAGACGTCGTGATGAGGTCCTCAGAGGTATTGGAAAGGGGACTACCGTTTGCCGATTGCCAGATTCTACAGATTGTACTCTGCAGTCAGGGTCTATGCTTCTCGAAGGAGTCCATTTTGACTTATCCTATTCACCACTTCATCATCTTGGGTTCAAGCTGTTGACTTCAATTGCCGGAGATCTGTATGCCTCCGGTGGAGAGCCTTTCGCTGCCACTATTGGAATAGCTGTTCCAAACAAGCTCTCCTCTGAAATGGTAGAGCAGATATGGCAGGGATTTGATGCAGCTGCGCGTGAATATAGTGTGGAGATTTCGGGTTCCGAGTTAACCGCTTCACATCAAATACTTGTACTCTCATCAAATCTGACGGGAAAGGTTGCCGAAGCAGATTTGATAGTGCCGGATCATGCCAGGCCGGGCGAACTGATTTGTGTGACGGGAGATCTTGGTGCGGCTATGGCCGGACTCAGAATCCTTGTGAGGGAGAAGAAGTTATGGGAGGAGAGTGGCGAAGATGGGTTTAGCCCGGATCTGAAGGATTTTGAATATGTTATTCAAAGACAGCTTGCTCCTGTTGCCAGAAAGGATTTAAATGAGGCAATGAGCTCAACAGATTTACGTCCCGGTGCTGCGATACATATCAAAAGAGGATTGATCCATGAAATCGATTTAATCTGCAGAGGTTCCGGTACCGGTTTCGAACTCTATTCTCCTGCAATTCCAATCTCACTTGAGACCAGAAAGGTTGCAGACGAAATGAAAGAGGATGTAGATCGTTATGCACTTTATGGTGGAGAGGATTTTGAAATTCTGTTCACGCTTCCTGAAAATGACGAAGAGAAACTCAGAGCTGTGTTCGATGACTTTTCCGTGATCGGTAAAGTCCTTCCGGAATCAGAAGGCATGGTGATACAGACAGGCGAAGGCGAGTCCATCCGGCTGGACGGTTAAAAATATTGCCGCCTTCAATGAATCGGCTTCCGATGCCAGAGAGTGAAACAACGGGGAGATCTTTAAAAAGCGTTATATTACTTCCTTACTCTCGTGAAACAATCTATCCGGTTTTTTCAGAACAGAGATTATGACACCAGACGACAAAAATCAGAATAAGAAGAGAACAGAGAAGGAACAGGTGAAGAAATCGACCCCACCCCGGTTTCCACTCTGGCTCTACCTGTTGCCATTCTTTGCTATAATTCTCTACAGTATCTATCTCGGACCCGATCAGAGGGGAGAGAGAATCAAGTACAGTACTTTTTTGGAGTACGTAGAGAACGGGTATGTAGAGGAGATTGTAATTGTTAACGGATCAGAAATTGAAGGGAACTACTCTGGTACGGCAGTAGAAGAGGGGATTGTTGAACCGGTTGCAGCAGAGGAGCAGCGCTGGCACCTGGCAGCCCCCGCAGACGACCGCCCATCCTTTACCTCCACTATGCTGGAGGGAGACGAAATTCGCGCAATTCTGGACTCCAACGGAGTGGTTTATGATGTGCGCCTGGATGAAAACTGGTGGAGCGGAATGCTGATCTGGCTTATCCCAATCGCACTGATTATCGTTTTCTGGGTATTTATTTTCAAACGGATGAATCCCGGTCAACAGGTTCTGAACATCGGTAAGAACAAAGCCTCACTGTACGACAAGCAGTCGGAGAGCATGGTGTCATTTAAAGATGTCGCAGGCCTGGAGGAGGCGAAAGCGGAGGTAGAAGAGGTGGTTGAATTTCTTAAAACTCCTCAGAAATTTACCGGTTTGGGGGGGAACCTTCCCAAAGGTGTTTTGCTTGTAGGCCCGCCCGGAACAGGTAAGACACTCCTGGCTAAAGCGACTGCAGGAGAAGCCGATGTCCCCTTCTTTTCATTGAGCGGATCCGATTTTGTAGAGATGTTTGTAGGAGTGGGTGCGGCCCGTGTCCGGGACCTATTCAAACAGGCCAAAGAAAAAGCGCCATGTATCGTTTTTATAGATGAGATTGACTCTATCGGGCGAAGCAGGGGCCGCGGCATGATGATGGGCTCCAATGATGAGAGGGAGAACACTCTGAATCAGCTTCTGAGTGAGATGGACGGGTTTAACTCCGACAAGGGGGTCATCATCATGGCTGCTACAAACCGTCCCGATGTACTGGACAGCGCTTTGTTGCGTCCCGGCCGCTTCGACCGCCAGATTCTGATCGACAAACCGGACCTGAACGGCCGTGTGCAGGTACTGGAAGTTCACGTAAAGAAATTGAAGCTGGCGGAGGATCTTGATTTGAAAGTGCTGGCTTCTCAAACTCCCGGATTTGCAGGGGCCGAACTGGCCAACCTCTGTAATGAGGCTGCTTTGATGGCGGCCAGAAGAAACAAGAGTGCCGTGGAGATGGAAGATTTCCAGGATGCCATTGAACGGGTGGTAGCAGGTCTGGAGAAGAAGAACAAACTCATAAGCCCGGACGAAAGAGAGATTGTAGCCTACCATGAAGCTGGTCATGCAATAGTCGGATGGTTTCTTGAGCATACAGATCCGGTTCTGAAAGTGAGTATTGTTCCGAGAGGTTTGGCAGCTCTCGGTTACACCCTCCAGACACCTCTTGAAGATCGTTTCCTGATGACTACAGAGGAATTGAACGACAAGATCTGTGCTCTTCTTGGAGGAAGAGTAGCGGAAGAGATCATATTTAGCCGCATCTCCACCGGGGCACAGAATGACCTTCAACGCATTACCCGAATGGCCTATGCAATGGTTGCCGAATTCGGGATGAGCAAGGATCTCGGTTACATCTCATTGACTGACGAGAAAAATCCTGACAGCAGTTTCGGATTGAATAAAAGATATTCCGAGAAGACGGCAGAGAGAATTGACATAGCTGTTCAGGACATCATTCGCGAGTGTTACGATCGCACTGTAGAGTTGTTAAACAAACATCGTGAAGAGCTGGAGAATATGGCCAGGCACCTTCTTGAGAAGGAGATCCTGACCTATGCCGATCTTCGTAACCTTTTGGGTGACAGGCCTTATGGAAACTCGCCAGAGGGGATCTATCTTCGAACCGACTCCGGACCGAACGGGTCAACCACGAAGAATGGTTCTGCTGTAGCCGGAAAGAAAGAAAATAGTGGATCAGAGGAGTTGTCGGGTGATTCGGATAATAAGGCTTCAGGTCGTAATCATGACGAGGAGTTGGATGGAAGCGAATCCACTGACAAGAGAAAACCTGGTAAGAAAAGTGAACACTGAACAACAAGACAGGGATTGTGAATCAGGTAACAAGGAAAGTACATTTTAATGCGGCACATCGCCTTCATAATCCCGACAAGTCGGAGGAGTGGAACCGTGAACAGTACGGTGTCTGCAATCACCCAAACTGGCACGGTCACAACTATGTGATCGAAGTGACAGTGGCTGGAGAGCCCGACTCCGATACCGGGTTCATCATAGAGCTGGGAAAACTGAAAGAGATCATCAGAGAAAGAGTTATCAAGACCTGTGACCACAAGAATCTGAACCTCGATGTACCCTTTTTGAAGGGGATGATCCCCACGACTGAGAATCTTGCCAAAGCCTTTTTTGAAGAGTTGAGGGAGGATGTGGAACGGCACTCGGCAGATGGTGCCATTCTCTATTCAGTTCATGTTCATGAAACTGACCGGAATAGCGCTGCCTACTGCCCCTGGCTACAACTACCTACTCGTCTGTAAAACTTGCTGCGCGAGTCGTGAAGTGGTGATTCAGAAAAGGTCTCCCTCGACGGCATCTTTTACCAGTCTTACCTGCTCGGCAGTGTGGATTTTTTTCTGGCCGGTTGCGGGAGAGGCGGACGCGAGGCGGCCTGCATAAGCAAGTTTTTGGCCTCTTTTCAGGAGATCTGTCAGTCGGGTCTTGACGAACGTCCAGCCACCCATGTTTCGAGGCTCCTCCTGACACCAGACGACCTCTTTCAAATTCTTGTAGGACTTCAGGTGTTTTTGAATATCCTGATCCGGAAATGGGTAGAGTTGCTCGAGCCGGGCAATTGCAACGGTACTTGTTTTGGCCTGTTCCCGATACTCCAGCAGATCGTAATACACTTTTCCAGAGCAAATGATCAGTCTTTCGGCTCC
The DNA here is from genome assembly GCA_040880485.1 of Balneolaceae bacterium. Lineage (GTDB taxonomy): Bacteria > Bacteroidota > Rhodothermia > Balneolales > Balneolaceae > JBBDIJ01. The sequence goes on along the minus strand of JBBDIJ010000016.1, from coordinate 50,646 downwards.
TTTTCCATTTGGAACTTCAGGGTCTGGAATGAAGGGATGAAACGACCCTTCCGAGAGCTCACTGACACTGCAAACCGCTTTGGGATGGCGAAGAAGGCTCTTTGGAGACATGATAATCAGCGGCTTCTTCTTCTCCTGAAGAGATTGCTTGCGAAGTGCGTGAAAATATTGAGCAGGCGTCGTCAGATTCATTACCTGCATATTATCCTCGGCGCATAGTTGCAGGAAGCGCTCCAGGCGGGCAGACGAGTGTTCCGGTCCCTGTCCTTCAAAACCGTGTGGGAGTGTCATGACCAGTGAGCTTTTCTGACCCCACTTCACCTCGGATGAGGAGATGTACTGGTCGATAATGACCTGGGCGCCATTGGCGAAGTCTCCGAATTGTGCTTCCCAGATGACCAGTGCATCCTGTTTGGCGGCACTGTAGCCAAACTCGAAACCGAGTGATGCAAACTCACTCAGGTGACTGTTGTAAGGATAAAAACGGGCCTGGTCATTCGAAAGATTGTTCAAGGGAACAAAGCTTTGGCTGGTATCTGTACCATGCAGGACAGCATGCCGGTGGGAGAAGGTTCCCCGTTCTGCATCCTGCCCGGTTAGCCTTACCGTAACTCCATTCCGAAGAATGGAGCCGATGGCAAGTGCTTCAGAAAAACCCCAATCCAGTTTTTTCTCATTCTTTTCTACCAGTTCAACCCGTTTTGCGAGCTGTCGAAGCAATTTCGGGTTCGCATCAAATTCTTTTGGTACAGTGTTCAGTTTTACTGCGATCTCTTTCAGGTCGTCGAGCGGGCAGGTAGTGTCCGGAATTTTGTCCCTGTCGGCCTGATCTTTCTCTTTTCTCTCCAGCATATGATCGGTCACTGTTAGAACAGGACTGTTTTTTGCATCTTCAAATGCCTGCTGCAGTAACTCGTCAAACTCGTCGAAGATCTGTTGCATCTCCTCTTCAGAGAACTCACCCTTCCGAAGGAGCTCTTTCATGTAGAGGTCACGAACGGGGGAGTGGTTATCAATCTCCTTGTAGAGGCCGGGCTGGGTGAAGGCGGGCTCGTCGCCTTCGTTGTGCCCATGTTTTCTGTAACAGATCAGGTCGATCACTACATCCTTTTTAAACTTCTGACGGTACTCGAGAGCCATTCGTATAGTGTGGACAGCTGCTTCGGGGGTGTCCCCATTCACATGGAAAATGGGAGCCAGGATCATTTTGGCCAGATCTGAGGCGTACTCCGTAGAGCGGGCATCTTCCGGAAGTGTAGTAAAACCAATCTGGTTGTTAATAATCACATGAATGGTTCCGCCTGTCTGGTAGCCCTTCAGCTGAGACATATTCAGTGTTTCTGCGACCACTCCCTGACCCGCAAAGGCAGCATCGCCATGCATCAGAAGAGGTATGAATTTGCTTGTCGAATCTTCGCCATCGTAGTGATCCTGGATAGCCCTCGTGGCGCCCTCCACAATAGGGTTCACAGATTCCAGATGGCTTGGATTGGGCATCAGCTCCAGCTCCACGGTCTTGCCACTGTCCGTCTTATACTCACCCCTGGTACCCAGATGGTACTTTACATCTCCGGAGCCCTGAATGGTTTCGGGATCGATGTTTCCCTCGAAGTCTGCAAATACTTTTCGATAGGGTTTGTTCAGGATATTCACAAGTATGTTAAGCCTTCCTCGGTGAGCCATTCCGAGAAAGAATTTCTCTACCCCTTCATCAGCGGCATTTCCGAGCAGAAAGTGGATCATCGGGATCAGGGTTTCGGCACCCTCAAGAGAGAATCGTTTGTGGCCGATATACTTCTTGTGGAGAAACTGTTCGAACGCCATTGCCTGGTTCAGTTTATGAAGGATGTTCTCCTTCTCCTTCTTTTCCAGGTTAGGGGTGTTGGTGGTCGATTCCATTCTCTCGCGTAACCAATTCCGCTCCTCCGTTTCCAGGAGGTGCATATACTCGGCACCGATGGCTCCACAGTAGGTGTTACGAAGCAGACGGATAATGTCGCGAAGCCGGGCTGTCTCGAAGCCGCCCAGGCCACCGCAGTAGAACTCCCTGTCCAGATCCCACAAGGAGAGGTCGTAGTAACCGAGGTCCAGCTCCGGACTGTGTCCCGGATCCGTACGCAGCGGATCCAGATTGGCAAGAACATGCCCTCTCATCCGATACATGTAGATCAGGCGCCAGACTGCGATGGCACGGCGATCCTGTTCAAGGGAATTACCTTTCCCACCAAGGAGGCCAGAGTACATATCTTCGCTGAAGGGGAGAGGTTCGTAAGGAATTTCAAGATCGGCGAACAGGTTTTCGTAGAACTGATCGGCACCGTTCAGCAAGTCGTTAACCCGCTTCAGGAAAGCCCCCGACTCTGCACCCTGTATAATTCGATGATCGTAGGTGCAGGTCATGGTCATGACGTTGCTGATTCCGAGCTGATTCAGCACTTCCTGGGACATCGATTGAAATTCTGCGGGATAGTCGATGGCTCCGGTCGCAATGATCGCCCCCTGCCCCTTCATAAGGCGGGGTACGGAAGAGATGGTTCCGAGGGTACCGGGATTGGTGATGCTGATTGTGGTATTCTGAAAGTCACTGATCTCCAGATTGCCGTTTCTCGCTTTGTCGATTAGCTCGCTGAAAGCGTAAAGAAACTCTCTGAAGTTCATTTTATTGACCCCCTTGATGTTGGGGACAAGCAGGTTTCTGGAGCCATCCCGGTTCTGAACATCCACAGCGATTCCCAGATTTACCGCCTCAGGGTCGAGCTTGTGTGGCTGCCCCTCATTGACTGCATATGAGCTGTTCAGATTTGGAAACTCTTTCAGGGCAGAGACAACAGCCCAGGCGATAAAGTGAGTGAAGGTCGATTTCGGATCACCCCGTTTGAGCAGGTGGCGGTTAATGATGGTTCGGTCTTCGATCATCATTTTTACAGGAAGGACCCGAAGGGAGGTAGCTGTAGGGACGGAGAGACTCTCATCCATGTTCTCGGCTATTTTAGCCGAGACTCCTTTCAATTTCGTAAGTTGAGCCCCTTCCGGAACCCTTGTATCCGGCTCTTTTGTCTCTTTCTTTTTCTTCTTTTTCCCCTTTACAGGTGCTGCACTCTGTTTTTGTCCGTTGGTCGCTGATTCAGAAGGCCCATTCTCCTCGAGTCCCTCCAACTCATTAAAATAGTTGCGCCAGTAGTCGGGAACGAGGTCCGGATTCTCCTGAAACTGTTCGTATAGTTCCTCTACAAGTGCGCTGTTGGGTCCAAAAACCGACTCTAAAGATTTCACGTCAGGTGTGAGGGATTTGATACGGGTTGTTGAGATTCAGGTGAGCCGCCGCCGATAACGATATCAGACATACCGGCAACTTCTTTTGCAGCTTGACAACCGGAGGTTGGCCAACGGTTGAACAGGGGCTTCACCAGTCCTGCATAAAATTAACCATTATTCGATAAAAATACGACGCGAATTGCCTTCCAGAGCAATTAGACTGAATGAACATTTATACCCGCCCGGCGATTCGTTATATTGGCAGCCGGAAACCAGCCATGCCAAACGGAAAGTGCGGGAACTAATGACACGGAAGAAGCAGAGAGAGCAGCATCGGACCGGAGCGGAAGAGATCGTGTGGGATCTGTCGGATCTTTACGCATCACCGGATGACCCCGTTTTAGAGAAGGATTGTGAAGAGGTGCTTCGGGAGGCGGAGAACTTTGCGGCAAACTATCGCGGGAAAGTGGAAAATATGGGCCCGGAAAGCTTTTTTAAGGCGCTTCAGGAGTATGAAAAACTGATTCTCAAGCTTCGAAGGATCGGCTCCTATGCCCAGCTGGTCTGGTCGGCAGATACCGGAAATGCGCGTCTGGGGAAACTCCTTCAGAGATCCCGGGAGCTCGGGTCGGAGGTTTCACAGAAGCTGGTATTCTTCGATGTAGAGTGGATAAAGATGGAGGAGGGAAAAGCCAGGGAGTGGGTAGAAGCTAAAATATTACGTCCCTATAGACACTACCTGCGTGTTTCCAGGCTCTACAAGCCGCACACATTGAATGAGGAGCAAGAACAGATTCTCTCTGCCAAGGCTGTGACCGGCCGTTCGGCCTGGAATCGATTTTTCGACGAGACGTTCGGAAATGCGCGGTTCCTCCTGGACGGAGAGGAGTTGACATCACAACAGGTGTTGAGCAAGCTTCACAGCGGAGATCGCAATTTAAGAAAGAGAGCCCACGGCGCTTTCTCGAAGAAGCTTTCAGAGATGAGCCACTCTCTCACCTTTGTCTTTAATACAATATTGGCCGATAAAAGTACGGACGACGGGTTCCGAGGCTATGAAGACTGGATACATGCCAGGCATCTCTCCAACCAGACCGATCCTGAAACGGTAAACTCCCTCATTCGGGCCGTCACCGGCCGTTACGATCTTGTTCAGCGCTACTACCGCCTGAAACAGGAGCTGCTTGGAATAGATGCTTTGCGGGATTATGATCGATATGCCCCATTAGGAGAGAGTCGTGAAACGATTTCATGGGAAGGAGCCAAGGGGATGGTTCTGGACGCTTACTCCTCATTTCACTCAGAAATGGGAGAAGTGGCAGAGCACTTTTTCAATAACAGGTGGATAGATGCAGCTATCAGGCCCGGAAAGCGGGGAGGGGCTTACTCTGCAAGTACGGTTGCCGATCTACACCCCTATATTTTTATGAACTATGACGGACAGCCCAGGGATGTACAGACTCTGGCTCATGAGCTGGGTCATGGAGTCCACCAATATCTCTCCAGAAGACAGGGAGAACTTCAGTCCGGAACTCCGCTGACGACCGCCGAGACTGCTTCAGTCTTTGGCGAGATGCTCGTTTTCGACAAGTTAATGCAAAAGCTGGATGACCCGGCCGAAAAGCTCGCCCTGCTTGTCAGTCGAATTGATGATACGGTAGCAACCGTATTTCGCCAGATTTCGATGAACCGATTTGAGGACAGGATTCACAACGCCCGTCGCAAGGAGGGAGAGCTGGAGAGTGCGGATTTTTCCCGGCACTGGCTGGAAACCCAGAAGGAGCTCTATGGCGATTCCGTAGAGATCACAGAGGAGTACGGATTGTGGTGGAGCTATATTCCCCATTTTCTCCACACACCAGGTTACGTCTATGCATACGCTTTCGGGGAATTGCTGGTGCTTGCCCTCTACAAAAGCTACCGGGAGAATCCGGAGGGATTTCCGGAGAGGTATATGGATCTCCTGCGGGCTGGTGGGTCAGACTGGCCTCACAGGTTAATCGCATCACTTGAGATTGATATACGAGACCCGGAGTTCTGGCATCAGGGTTTGGATCTGTTTGAAGAGATGATTGAGGAAGCAGAAGATTTGGCCAGGGAGGTACAGTAGACTGATGGCAATCAAACGTGAACAGAAAGCACTTCGAGAGTTCAAAGAGATCCTGAGGGATGTTGTCCGGCTGTTGTGCAAGGCGACCGGAGCCAAAATGGTGCATCTTCACTGGGTGAACCGGAGCAGGGCCCAGTTCGTACTTGAGACTCATTCAACGTCACTTTCCAATGTGATGTTTCGGGATCGTGTGCCAGTTGAAGAGCATTTTCTGAACCAGTGGGTCGATATCGATCAAATCCGCCAGATTGAGGTGGGGAAGGATCTGGCAGAGGAGGAACTCTCCCATTATCACGATCAACTACCGGTTCGTCACCTCATGCTGGTGCCTTTCGTTAATCAAGGAGAAACCGTTGCAATCACTGTTCTCGAATCGGAAGAGCCTCTTCCCGCTGCCGAGATGGAGATTGAACTGAGTGCTTATCGGAACGCTCTGCTCAACATTCTTAACACCTATCTTGAATTAACGGATCTGTTAGAGAACCAGATTGAATGGGAAGAGTATGAAGAGGGCCTTGACAGCCTCTCCGACCGACTTCACAAAGTCGAGATTCTGAGCAGGGCCATTGGCGAGATGCAGAAATTACTTACTGCGGGCGGTGTTGTAGTTCTTGCCCGTGGAATGGAGACCTGGAGCACGGTTTTGGCTACAAAAGAGGCTCTTGACGCACCACTGGTTGGATTGATGCTGGATGAGAAGTCAGTTGCCCGGGAAGCACTTCAAAATGGTAAACCGGAATTCGCAATCCATTTTAACCGAAGTCCGAAGAGGATATCGACGGACGAGGGCTCTACAGAGGGAGCCACGCTGGCTATCCCTCTGTTAATCGGTGACCGCCGTCAGGCGGTCGCAGTCGTATATGACCGTAACCCGCTGATATTCAAAGAATCAGTTAAACACCGACTTGTCAATCTTTTGCGGGTGGCCGGACAGGCTATCCGGATTCATACGGGTGAGTCACGAGTGGACCAGGATTTCTTAGCCAGTGAATACGGCAGCTTTATACCGGAGTTATGGGAGAAGACACTTGAATTAGAAAGAGATAGTGGTCGAATTTCGGAGAGGCATACATGGTTCGGGTTTATAACGGTAGACAATGTCCGTGAACTGCGTGCGGCACATCGGCTCGAGACACTCCAAAGACTTCAAAAGAAGCTGGTCACCTCTATGAATCCGGCACGATTTGGCTATGCCGGATTTATTGGTTTCCATACCGACTATATATATACGTTCATTCTGCAGTCCGAACGTCCCGACTCCGTAGAGAGTTGGCTGGACCGGCTATCTGATATGGTAATCAGGCCAGTCGCCCTCTCAGGTGGAGAGCAGGTGCAGGTCAGGCTAAAAAGCGGATTTACACGTGTGACAGAGGACGACAACGATCTGCACCGGATGACAGGAAGGGCGAAAACTGCACTGTCTGAAGCGGTTCGAAGCGATCAGGTAGAGAGAGTGGAGGGCTAGGTATCCGATCTGTCTCGTTTTTATATTTAAAAAAAAATGTATTACATTTCTTTGTTTAGTGCCTTTATTAAAAAAATGAAACATAGACGCAGATATTTCGTTTACCATAAGGCAACCCCGCTTCCGCTCTCAAGACTTTTTTAACAAATAATCCGATTTCCTGTGGCAAAAAGTTCTGGAATTTCGACACGCGAATCTGAATCACTGGACCGATATCTTCAAGAAATTGGCAAAGAGAAACTGATTACACCGGATGATGAAGTCCGGTTGGCCAAGGAGATTCAAAAAGGTTCCCAGAGAGCGCTGGAAGATCTTACGAAAGCCAATCTGCGATTCGTGGTATCTGTTGCCAAACAGTATCAGAATCAGGGCCTTTCACTTGGAGACCTGATCAACGAGGGCAACCTCGGGCTCATCAAGGCGGCCAAACGTTTTGACGAGACCCGCGGATTCAAGTTTATATCCTATGCTGTCTGGTGGATTCGCCAGTCAATTTTGCAGGCGCTTGCAGAACAGAGCCGGATCGTAAGGCTTCCGTTGAACCGGGTGGGTGCACTGAACAAGATTGGGAAGGAGCTATCCAAACTCGAGCAAGAGTATGAGCGTGTGCCTTCTGCGGCCGAGCTGGCCGAAAGCCTGGAGATGACCGTTTCCGAGGTGGCCGATACACTCAAAATCTCCGGACGTCACCTCTCAGTGGATGCTCCGTTTGCCCAGGGTGAGGACAACCGGCTTCTCGATGTGTTGGAGAATGAAGAGATTCCCGACCCGGACAATGAGTTGATGGGAGAGTCTCTGAAAGTGGAGATTGAGCGCGCACTTTCCAAATTAACCAAAAGGGAGGCAGAAGTGATTCGTCTCTATTTTGGAATTGGAAGGGAGCACTCGCTTACTCTCGAGGAGATTGGTGAACGTTTTGACCTCACACGTGAAAGGGTGCGACAGATCAAGGAGAAGGCCCTCAGAAAGCTTCGACACCACAACCGAAGTGCAGCCCTGCGAGCCTATCTGGGGTAACGGCTAATACGGTTACCTTTACCCTCCTTCGTGGGGGACGTAATGCTGCAAAGAGCTAAAATCCGGTTCGAACCAGATTCAAAACACGCTCCATTTCGGAACGAACCGTACCGGACCCCTGTGTAAAGTTATTCACAAAAAAGCTGAATAGAAGCAAACGGCCCGATTCGGTGCGCAAATAACCACTCAGTGCCGTGTTATTGCGTAGTGTTCCTGTCTTGCCATATACATAGGGTGGTTGTCCGGCAGGAGGATGAAAAAAGTTTCCGAGTGTTCCCGATTGGCCGCCGGCAGGAAACAGGGAGAGGATTCGGTTCTGCCCGAATTCTGTAATCAACCTCTCGAGAATGCCCGTTACAGCTGCAGGTGTAACAAGATTGTAGCGGGTGAGCCCCGAGCCGTCTTCCCATACAACTCCGTCGGACAGCTCGGAGAGGTGCCGGTTCATGCTCCACTGAATTGCACTCTGTACATGCATTTGCCCCAACTCCTGCTCTGCGATCATTAACATCAGCTGTTCAGCAACCAGATTGTCGCTTTGAAGCATCATGCGCCGGTAGAGCTCTTCGGCCGGTGTTATGGCTAGCGAAAGGTTCAAGGCGGGTGCCTGATCTCCTGCGAGATGGACTTCCCTTCCAAGAGTGTCTGAAAGCAGTGAGACCATGAGATTTCGATCGTATCGAAAGGGAATCTGGCGGACCTGTCTTGCTGTATCGGCTCGGGGAGAGTAGGTAAATCGATTCCCCTCACGGTCCCGGTCGACCAGGGCAACCTGTTCTCCATTCCAGGGTAGTTGCTCCAGATAGTTTTCAAAATGGGGAGGGTCTACAGGCCTGTTTTCATCCAGAATCACCAGTGCTACCTGTTGTGCATAAAACCGCACAATATTACCGTAGATCGGGAAAGGGGATTTTTCTACTGCGTATGGTTGTGAATACCAGTCCCATGACCATCCGGGGCCGTATGGCTGGTCTGTAAAGTGCCTGTCATCGTAAGCCAGGATTTCCTCTCTGCCGGAGAGAAAGTTGTAAAGATCCCGACGGTTCGACCAGCTGTTCAGGAAGGAGGGTTCGCCCGTACCCCTGAAGTAGAGCGTGTCTCCTTCAATGGCGTATCGAATAGAGGGGAGCGTATCGGGAAGTGTCTTTAAAGAAGCATATAGCGTGAAGATTTTAATATTGGAAGCGGGGGTAAAGAACCGGTTTCCATTCAGGTCGAAAAGGGTTTTGCCCTGTTCGGGATCGTAGAGAAGAAAGCCGGCCTGACTGCTTGAAAAAACCGTAGAACCGGAGAAGAGATTACTCAATTTCTGCTGAATCGTACTTTCGGTTTGAACCGGTTCGGGATCTGTTGCGGGACGGGGTGCTGAACAACTGTAGAGCAGCAAGCCCACTGCAATAATGGGCAGAATATCGGACTTCCATTTCATAAAGGGAGATTTTTTGATCCGGCTGAATATTGAGGAGCAACCAGTGTTACAGGGTCACGCCAAAATATCTGAACAGAAACATCTCTATTGACGGGCAATTTTCAAAACCGTAACGGGAACCAGTATATTCATCTTTATGAGAATGATCTCCATTCTGTGTCCCTTTTTGATCTTCCTTGCTTGTAGTCTGCAATCTGTGACTGCAGATGCGCAAACTCTACCTTTTCGTACCTACACCATCGAGCATGGCCTTAGCGAGTCGGTAGTCCATGACCTGATTCAGGATCGTGACGGCTATGTATGGATCGCTACCGGTTACGGGTTGAACCGGTTCGATGGCCATCAGGTAGATCGGTGGTACAGCCGGGACGGTCTGAATGACGATCAGATTTACGCTCTCTTTGAAGACGTTCAGGGCCGGATATGGATCGGTACTGAATCGGGTGTCAATATCTATGAAGATGGTGCTGTCCGAAGTGTGACGGGACTGGAGGATATGGAGCGGTACTCGGTGATATCCATACTACAGGATCGGGAAGGAGAGTGGTGGTTCGGTACGGATGGAGCGGGAGTTTGGCTTTTTGAGAGTGGTGGACAGCTAACCCAGTTTTCAACGGTTCACGGACTTGGTGGCAACCGGGTTCGTGAGATCAGGCAGGATGGAGAGGGAGTCTTATGGTTCGCTACGGATGGCGGGTTAACCGGGCTCGATACCGGTAATTTCAACACCTGGACCCGGTCTGATGGGCTGTCTGGCGATCAACTGTATGATCTGGATATCGATGAACGTAACAGTATCTGGATTGCCACCGGAAGTGGAATATCGCTAATGGAGGATGGAGAGATACAGCCTGTTGCTGTTGGTCCCATCTACGAAGAGCTGCCCACATACTCCATCAGACTGGATGGTCTGAATCGGGTGTGGGCAGGTACAGAACAGGGTGTACTTCAGATCACTGAAGGCCGCGTGGAGAGCTATACGACTGCGGACGGGCTTCCGGGTCAAATCGTCTACTCAGTAATGGTCGATCGTGAGGGGCACCCCTGGTTTGGAACATTTGGAGGCGGAGTGGCTCTCTGGATGGGGGACTGGCTGCAGAACTGGTCAGTGGATGAGGGATTGACGAGCAATCTGGTAACCTCCATTACTGGAGATTCGCAGGGCCGAATCTGGATCGGTTCTTACGGTGGCGGTGTACTCTCCAAAGACGCAGAGAGTATGGAGAGCTGGGACAGAGGAGACGGGCTGGACGATAATAAAATTCACGCACTCTGGTTCGATCGGCAGGAGCGACTCTGGGCAGGGACCGATGCCGGCCTGAACCGGATTGAAGGTGGTGTAGTTCGTTCTGTCGAGTCGCAATTCGCCGACCTCGACAGTGTCCGTGCTCTGTATGAACAGGACTCAGGTGATTTTTGGGTCGGAACATACAGAAATGGTGTCTATCGGTACCGTACGGACGGACAGCGGGATCACTTCCATGACGAGAATCTGCTCCCTCACAATTCAGTGGTGGCTATTACAGGTGATTCGGATGGAGCCGTCTGGTTTGCAACCTATGGAGGGGCTGTCCGATACCGGGATGGCGAGTTTATGACCATTACAGTAGAGGATGGACTTCCGAGTAACGGGGTGATCTCCCTCTCAGCCGACCATCCGGATGGTGTCTGGATCGGAACCTATTCGGGGCCGGCCCTGTACAGGGATGGGGAAGTGCAGACATTCAGTTCGGAACACATTTATGCTTCCGCGGTAACCCACATGCTGTTTCATGACAGTACCGGGGTTATATGGATGGGTACCAATCAGGGTTTAATTCGGTTCGACCCGGACCTATACCGAACTGCAACCAACAGTCGCGAGAGGGAACGCGCGTGGCGGCAGATCACCCGGGAGCAGGGGCTGCCTTCCAATGAGTTTAATACAGGCGCACTCTACAGGGATCGTGAGGGGGCATTCTGGATCGGAAGTGTAGAAGGTGTGAGCCGGTTCCACCCGGACCGGGTTCCATTATCGGAAAGCCGGCCGCTTGTTCACTTGCAGTCTGTGACGGTTGCAGGAGAGGAGGTGGACTGGAGCCGCAGAGGGTCATTCTCTCACGACCGGAATCTGATTCAGTTCTCCTTTTCCGGGATCTCATTCGATGCTCCTTCCGGTATTCTTTATGAGTACAGAATGGCGGGTGTGGACAGTGACTGGACCGTTACATACGACCGTACAGTACGCTATCCTTCACTCTCCCCTGGTGAGTACAGGTTTGAAGTGCGTGCTTATAATAGCAGTGGCGTGGTTTCATTGAACCCCGCAAGCTGGTCGTTCGAAATAGAAAGGCCACTCTGGATGCAATGGTGGGTATTAATGATTGCCGGAGTGGCGGTAATGGGGATCATTCTGATCATCTATAACTATTATAGAATTCGAAGAATGGTAGATATAGAACGGATGAGGGTACAGATTGCCAGCGACCTGCATGATGATGTAGGAGCGTCTCTAACCGAACTCGCCCTTCAGACAGACTTCTTGCGGGCGGGTAATCCGGAACCGGAAGTGGGTGAGACCCTCGGGCAGATTGGAGATCACAGCCGGAGAATCGTATCGGCACTGGATGATATCGTCTGGTATATCGATGCGAGAAACGACAGAGCAGGTGATCTGACAGATCGGATGCAGGATCATGCCAACAGCCTGCTGACGGTTCGGGGAACAGATATTCACTATAACTTTTCCGGCCTGGATATGGATCGCAGGCTGCCGGTCCAGATCAAAGAGAATCTCTATCTGATCTATAAAGAGGCTGTGAACAATATCGCCAAACATTCTGATGCAACGGCGGTTCATGTAACTCTGAAGGTGGATGGGCGTAATTTTTATCTGGAGGTGGCCGACAACGGGAAAAAACAGCAGGAGCGACGTCGAAGCGGCCAGGGATTGCGTAACATGAATATGCGAGCGAACCGTATGGGTGCAAATACCGATATTGAAGTAGAAAATGGATTCCGGGTTGTTGTACGTGGCCGGTTTTGAATGTTAATGCTATGGTTGCCGGAATGGGATCACAGACAGAGGCGGGGAGAGAAGAGGTCAATTTTAGCAGAGGAGGTCAGAATGGCGGTAACAGGTATAGTGGAGGATAACAGCAAGATCAGGGATCTGATTCAGAAGTTTCTGAATATGCAGGAGGGTTTCAGTTGCCCGGTGGCGGTGGAGTCTATTGAGGAGATGCTGGAGTATTTGGAGGAGAACCCGGCACCTGATGTATTGCTCATGGATATTCAACTGCCCGGAATGTCCGGAATTGAAGGGATGAAAGTGATACGAAACAAATATCCCGAGATTGAGATGATCATGTTGACCGTCTATCATGACACACACAAAATATTTGACTCCCTGGTTGCCGGTGCATCGGGGTACCTTCTCAAACACACATCACTTCCTGAAATTGTTGAGGCTATCCGGACACTAATGGAGGGTGGAGCGCCTATGTCTCCCCAGATTGCGAGAAAAGTGATCGGTTATTTTAATGCTTCAAAAAAGGAAAATCGGCCGGAGAATGGCCTTACTTCACGGGAACAGGATATCGTAACAGGACTTGTGGATGGGCTCAGCTACAAGCTTATCGCCGATCGGTATGATATATCTATAGATACGGTTCGGGCACATATACGCAACATCTATAAAAAGCTTCACGTTAACTCTAAAGCGGAAGTGATTGCCAAGTCGCTCAGAGGAGAGATTTGACCCGCGAGTCGGGTTTTGCACTACTCACATGGTCATGTGATACCGAATTTGTGTTGAAAGATGTAGATTGATTGGAGAAGCTTGCCAAAAGGCAGACTAAAACGGACAGAGCCATGAAGAAACTTAATTTCCATTACCTGATTGTAGCTATTCTCGCACCGCTTTTTCTGACCGGATGCTACACACAATTACAGTCTTTCCACGACCATCGAACGATCGATGAGCGTGATTTTGCAACATCTCCCCGGGAACGTGGTTCAACAACAAGGGATCACCAGGTAGATCCTGAACAGATATCGCATGAATCCGAGGAGGCCTATCTTCAGGGATATCAGACGGGTGTGGAGCACGGATGGGCCGATGCCGAAGCGTGGTACAAGGATTATGAATTGGCCGAAATGTACCGACGTCAGGATCTTTCTATGAGGCCGCGCCACCACTACTCTCCTACATGGTCCCATTTTGGAGTCCGTCATCATATCGGGTGGAGTTGGAGAGCACACAGTCTATACTACGCCGATTGGTGGGTGTATGATCCCTGGTATGGATGGGTTGATCCTTTTCACAGCGCCTGGGCATATGGAGGGTGGGCCTGGCATCGCTATCCCCACCACGCATATTCGTATGGATGGTATGGAAACGGGTATGGTTACAGATATCAGAATATCTATGTTCGGTATTACAACAACACGGCTCAAAGTGCACCTGCCAGAGAGTATACCGCCCGATCTACCGGTATGAGATCGGGAGTGGCGACCGGACAGAACCGTGTGCGAACCGGATCGGCTGGAGACGCTGTGGAAGCTGCCAGAACCGCCGCTGCGAGCCGTACCGGAAGCAGCCTCGAAGTAAGGACACGCGATATACGTTCAAGTGTTCGCCAGACAGGGCGTTCCGGAGCCATAGATAGATCGACAAGCAGCAGCGTATCCGGAACCAAAAGTGAACCGGCTGTGAGAAGCAGTGCAGTTTCGACTCCACCTCCGCGTACAGGGCGTACCGGAAGTAGTTCGGTTCAACGCAGTACTGGAAGCACGACACCTGCAGCCCGAAGTACCGGCAGATCGGCCACGAGAGATTCGTCTGCTCCTGCGGTGTCCCGTTCCCCGGCCAGCAGGAGAGCGCCAGCTGTTTCTTCGCCCCCCCGTGGCAGGAGTTCATCGCCCTCATCTGTGGGTCGTTCACCTGCAAAAAGCAGCGGTTCGGGTAGTGTGGATCGGCCGGCGCAAGGAAGCCGCAGCTCCGGTTCGACCGGCAGATCGACCGGACGGAGCCGCAATTAAAATGAGTAGATTTGCCGTACTGTTTCTCTTTACAGGACTTCTGATATCGCAATTCAATAATGTCAGCGCCCAGGTTGCGAACAACCCGATGCTATACAGCTATCAGGCCGTTCAGTTCAGTGACCGTCAGGTCTCTCACGACCCCGTTACCCTGGTGATGCCAGGTACGGCAATGGCTACCGGGTTTGCCTCATATTTCGATAATCCCGCATCGGCGGCTCTGCATAAGGGCAGTTTTGGCTCTCTCGGAATGGTCTTCAGAAATGTGAATGAAGAGGCACTCTTTAATGGCAGGAATATAGACCTGAATGATAATCAGATCAGCGCCTCCAGTTTGGGCCTGGTCTACAGTTTGCCGGTGGTCCGTGGAAGCCTGGTATTCGGCGCCGGTTACAGCCAGCACTCCTTTTATAATCGTGCAGTAGCCCTGGGTGGCAGGAATGAGCGGAGTACAATGACCGACTTTTTCAAGATACCCGGCTCGATGTATGAAGATATGGCTTTCAATGCGTGGGCGATAGACTGGGGGGATGAAGATGAAACCTATCTGGACTCGGTATTCCGGATTGGGTTTCCAACGGGAGATTGGCCGGGTATTACCCAGCATGGAGAAATTATTGAACGTGGGTACTCCGGAGAGTACTCCGCTTTTGTAGCCACAGAACTTGTACAGAATCTGATGGTTGGTTTAAGTGTGGGTTTGGGGACCGGGAGGCACCGGCTCGACAGAACGCTGCTGGAAGTGGATCGGTTTAACGACTATGACGGTGATTTTATTGAGACCGATGATGGGGGAACGGATATCGATACGATTCTGCTGAGGGATGATATCACAAACAGTTATTACAACTTTACAGCACGTGTGGGTGCTATTTACAATCTGTCGAATCACATCGGGTTTGGAGCATCCTTCACCTTTCCAGGAAAATTGCAAGTAGATGAGACCTTCGATGCATCGATTCGTTCTTCTCTGGATAATGGTGTGGTCTTTGAAGAAGAGCTCGCAGGGGAGTATTCATATGGTATAGAGGCCCCATCGGAGTTGCGTCTCGGGCTTGCCGTCAAAAATGTTGCCGGATTCACTGCATCGCTTTCTGCAGAATATGTTGACTTCGGCAAGACACGCCTCGATTTTGATACCGTAGAGCTTGAGCAGGAGCGAAATGAGAACGATCTGATTCAGGATTCCTATCGATCGGTCTGGAATCTGAGAGGTGGGCTGGCAAAATCGATCTCGGACGAGGTGGTTCTTCGCGGCGGGTACAGACTTGAACCGTCAAGATTCCAAAGCGGAGGGCGGGAGGCCAATGCTTTTACGGGTGGTATTTCCATTGCTTTCAGTCCGGATGCGCACCTCGATGTAGGCGCACAATTCTCTCGTTTCAGCGAAGAGTCTCTGTTATATGAGTTTGAAGATCAAAACTTTGAGTTGCAGAACGAAATGGCAGAACGGACAGCGAGTCAACTTCAGCTCATGGCCACCTTGCGGATTTTTCTCCGTTAGGTCCCTTTTTTCATTTTAGCCAATGATGTGCTGGTAAGATGTAATCTACAGGATATCACTCCTGCTCTTTAATGGGCGGTATGCTCAAAACCGGAGATTCAACATGCCTGACTACGTTGGCTGTAGTACTTCCCATCATCAGGTACTGAAGGCCTGTACGGCCTACCGTAGCCATAATAACCAGATCGTATTGATTCTCATCCGTATGTCGGTAGATCGCTTCATGGGGGGAGTCCGCCGTCTCTGCTACCTCATACGTGGCACGGTTTCCCAGATCGCTGAAAGCACTTTTGGCAGAGAGTTTAAGCCGCTCCTTTCGTAAATCCAGAAGCCTGGAGTCGCTCTCATCCATCCCGATCTGACTGTAGCTGAGTATGTGGAGCAGATGTACGGAACCGCCGGACTGCTCACAAAATGTGCGAGCCCATGGATAGGCTGCAGATGCATTGTCGGAGAAGTCAGTGGTCACCAGAATTTTTTCGAAGTTGCCCGGTTCTGAAGACCCTTCCACGACCATTACCGGAACAGGAGACATTCTCAGAACTTTTTCTGCTACCGATCCGAGAATCATTCTGCTGAATCCGGTTCGGCCGTGAGTACTCATGACAATCATATCATAGCTCGAAGAGAGATCGACAATCGAGCGAGACGGCTGGCCCATTTCCACGACCGGATCTAACAGAAACTCTGCGGGAACAAGGTCAGTCGATAACTCCCGGAGACGAACGACCAGATCTTCCTCTACCTTTTCCAGATCCTGCCAGGTGGAACCGGTAAGACCAAACGAGTAGGGCTCATCCATCTCTGTGACCGGCATAAAGACGTGAAGCGGCGTTACTTTGGCTTTGAAGAGTCTGGCAACAGAGCCTGCTGTTACCAGTGCTTTTCTGCTCAGGCTGGAAAAGTCGACAGGGACAAGAATTTTTTTAATCATCATCTTACTGTTCAGACTGCATGGTAAAGGAGATTTCAACAGAACTCTCTATCCGGATTGTCTGCTCGAACTCCATCAGGGAACCGCTATCGCTTCTCATCAAGGCTGCTTCGACGGCAATATTACCGGTCGAGGGAGCCGATCGATGCTCTACGGAGTGAACACGCACCACTTTCAGGTCCAGGGCGTCCGCGATCTGATCGGCCTTCTCCCGGGCACTCTTAATGGCGAGATTTAGTGCCTCCCTTTCCCCTTCGCTCTGTTTAGAGGAGGCAAATTGTCCACTAAAATTGTCGAAACCGTTGCGGATCAGATAGACCTGGATCTCTTCATACAGATCGAAATCCTCCAGAGTGAGGCTCACGCGCTGCTGGGTGCGATATTCGTTTGTACCCTGGCTGCGTACCTGATGTATGGTAACGGGTTGAAACCGCAGTGTGGAAGGATCGATATCCTGCTCCTCAATCAACTGGACCAACGCCTGTTCTCTCTCCTTGTGCAGTTCGAACGTTCGCTGTGGAGTATTGTCGGTTACCGTCATCTGGATCTGAAGCTGAACCCGATCTGCAGGTACATCAACCTGTGCAGTGGCCTGGACAGTCGTCTGGGAAGGCAAGAGGGAAGACAATCCGAACCCCTGTAACCCCTGCATCGATTGTGCCTGAAGATGAGAAATGGAAAGGATGAAAATCAACAGAACTGTGGAGCCTGTGAATCGCATGATACGCCTCCGTGTGGATTTGGAGTAACAACAGACATTTCGGTCGTTGTGTGTTAGGTTTGAAAACTACATATTAGAGGTGAAGAGTAATAATGGAAGTACTTCACTAGGCGAAGCGTAAGAAAAACCCCTCCCCCATAAACATCTGAACATGACTCGCTATGAATAAAAAAAATGGCTTCATGACCCTCCGGAAACCTCTTTTTGGTTTATTTGTGTTTTTACTAACGCTAACGACAACCGTTTATGCGAATCCGGCTGATTTTTCAGACGTAAACATAACAGTGAGCGGTACGGTAACCGATGAGTCCGGTGTACCG
The DNA here is from genome assembly GCA_040880485.1 of Balneolaceae bacterium. Classification (GTDB taxonomy): domain Bacteria; phylum Bacteroidota; class Rhodothermia; order Balneolales; family Balneolaceae; genus JBBDIJ01. Next base: position 32,869 of record JBBDIJ010000016.1, on the reverse strand, counting down.
GTCGCCGGAGCCAGTGTGGTCGTTCAGGGAAGTGTGGTTGGGGTGGCTACCCGTCAGGACGGTACGTTTACTCTCACTTATTCCGGAGAGCCACCTATCACACTTGTGATTTCGATGGTCGGTTTTCAGAGCAGGGAGATCTCCATTGAGAGCAACTCAGTGACCGGACTGGTGATCGAGTTACAGGAGCAGGTGATTATGGGTTCCGATGTCGTTGTCTCTGCTTCAAGATACGAAGAGAGTATCCTGCGCTCTCCGGTATCCATCGAGAAGATGGATCTGCGTACGATAAGGGACACTCCGGCTCCCGGATTTTATGACGCTATCGCCGATATGCCCGGTGTGCAGTTCAATACCTCGGGCCTCACCTTCAAGTCTGTGAATACCAGAGCGTTCAGCACGATTGCGAACACCCGTTTTGTTCAGCTAATTGATGGCGTCGACAACGCTCCTCCAGGACTGAATTTTCCAGCAGGGAATCTGGTCGGTGTCTCCGAACTGGATGTAGAGACGGTGGAACTGGTTCCCGGAGCAGCTTCGGCCCTCTATGGCCCCAACGCTTTTAACGGAATCCTCATCGTAAACGGTAAGAGCCCATTTCTTCACCAGGGGATTAGCGTACTTGCCCGCTCAGGTGTTACCAGCCAGCAGGGTGGTCTGAATCCTGCGGGAGATAACCTGTTTTATGAATTTGCCCTTCGGTATGCCCAGCAGCTGAACGACAGGTTCGCTTTTAAAGTGAATGCATCGGTCATGCAGGGTACGGAGTGGAATACATCGGACTACAGAGATATGGATAGCCACCCTTTGAGTGCCGGTTTGCGTGGCAGCCGTGAGAGTAACCCCTCTTACGATGGTCTCAATATCTACGGGGATGAGGTGGCTACAACACTTGATTTTCGTTCGACTCCCTTTGGCGATTTTGGACGCCATCAGGTATCCCGAACCGGATATCGTGAAGTGGATCTCATTGACAGTAACGCAGAGAGTTACAAGGTCGACGCCTCTCTGAATTACAGGGTAACGGAAGGGATCGAAGCGATCTATCAGTATCGACTGGGAGCCGGTACGGGAGTCTATCAGGGGTTTAGCCGTTATAGCCTGAATAATATCGTCTTGCAGTACCATAAACTGGAGCTGAGAGGGTCAGACTTTTTTCTGAGGGCCTACGGGTCTTTCGAGGATGCCGGTGACTCCTACGACTCCCGTTTTCTTGCGTGGAATATCAATCGTGAATGGAAATCAGATCAGGACTGGTTTCAAGAGTATGGGCAGACATTTGTCGGTGCACGTGCAGGCGGTATGACAGAGTCGGCCGCTCATGATGCAGCCAGAAGTGCTGCCGATGATGGACGTTTGATACCGGGAACAACTCAGTTCAATACGGTACGCGATGAGATTCGCAATCTGGCAGATCTGGCTGAGGGGTCCCGTTTTATCGATAAATCCAATTTCCTGCATCTGGAAGGAAACTACGATTTTCGCTCTATGATCGATCTTGTAGATGTACAGGTGGGTGGAAACGTACGGCGCTATGAACTGAATTCGGAAGGCACTCTCTTTAACGATCTGGACGGAGCGGTTGGAATTCTGGAGTGGGGAGCCTATACGCAACTGTCCCGATCCCTCATGGATGACCGCTTGAGGCTCACGACCTCTGTCCGTGTAGACCAGAATGAGAATTTCGATCCCCAGATTTCACCACGGGCGTCGGCTGTCTTTTCGCTGGACGGAGAAGGGAATCACAACATTCGCGCTTCCTACCAGACCGGTTTCAGAAACCCGGACACTCAATCCCAGTATATCGCACTCGATCTGGGCCCGGCATTTTTGATGGGCGGTACTGTGGACAACGTTACCAGCATGGAACGTGAAACGGCACTGAATAACGGCAATGTGGATGTTATCGCAGGGATCGATGCCTATGAGAATGCCTATTCGGCTCAGGCGGCACAGGCGGCTGCCGAAGCGGGAAGCACCCCGGAAGCACTCTCGATTCTTATCGCGGGGCAGGCAGAGACCGACTATGTAAAACCGGAGCAGATTCAATCTGTAGAGGTCGGATACAAGGGTCTGATTGGCCGGAATCTATATATGGATGCGGCCGTTTACCATAACTGGTATTCCGATTTTCAGATTGCCAGAAATGTAGTGGTTATACCTGAGCGGTACGGAGATGTGAGTGGCGGTTCGGGTGCGGCTGCGCTGCTTGGAGGGAATTACAAGGTGTTCCAACTCTACACCAATACCGGGGAAAATGTCACTTCACAGGGTCTTACACTGAACCTGAATTACGCTCTTCCAGGGGGGTATACTGTTGGAGGTAACTATTCATGGGCCGATTTCAGTCTTGATACGGAGGGATCCGATTACGAGGCGGGTTTCAATACACCCAATCACCGGTTCGGTCTCACATTCGGAAACCGCAGCGTGATTGAGAATCTCGGATTTAACCTCTCCTACCGCTGGTCCGATTCCTACCTCTGGGAATCTACATTCGGTGTAGGAGAAGTACCGGCTCATAATACACTCGATCTTCAGTTTTCCTGGAGTCTTCCCGCTATCGGTTCGACCCTTAAAGTGGGTGGATCCAACATCCTTAATCGGGATTACAGAACAGCGTTCGGCGGTCCCGGAGTGGGTGGGCAGTATTACATTAGTCTTCGATACGACGCTATCTTTACCCGGTAGGGATCGGGTAACTCTCCGGGCCATTGCAGCAAAGAGCCCGGAGAGTGGGTGGATGCAGGATGCTGTTCTATATATCTACCCTGTAGTCTACAAAGTAGCGTTCGTCAACGACGGAGTTGATGAATTTTACCGCTTTCTGATGGTGCGGGCTTCGGCGGTACATTTCGAAATCGAGCTCATTTTTAAAATCACAGATGAGTACTACATCGAACCTCTGATCACTGTCGCTCTCATCGATCTGAATACCCACCTCGACATTGTTAATTTCGTCGATACTAATTTTCAAACCCTCCAGTATCAACTTCAGTTTTTCCGCATTTTTTCGTTTGGTGGCACCTTCAGCCTTCTCTTTCAGTTTCCACATTACGATATGCCTTATCATACAATCTCCGTTTCAGTGTTTCGGTCTGCAGGCTTGCCGGCCCTTCACCCGTTGAAGAGTAAAGAGTATAGACGGCCTACTGTTGTTGTGCAAAGGCCAGATCGGCGGGATCGGCGAGATCCCGGGCCTCGTCCAGAATTTCCGGGTTAAAGGAAGCGGCTGCCCAGAGGAAAAAACGAGCCTCTTCGGACTGCTCTTGACGAGCCTGGATATAGAGATCCAGATAGCCAAGTGAAGTTTCGGCCAGTGCTGTAGCATCCGGCTGGAAGTCGTCATTGACTTCAGGAATCAAAAGCGGGTCTCCGGCTTCTATTTGGTTCGGGTCAGACAGCCTGTCGCGGTTGATGTGATAGATCCAGGGCCATAGATAGGGGTTTCCCAACCGCTCTTCGGCAATCTGCCAGAGCGACTCCCCATCCAGAACATCGATCTGCACCAGATCAGTTATTGCGGGTTGAACCGGTTGCTCTACTGTAGCAGGTGCTCCATTCGCGGACGTGTCCGTCAGTGAGCTCCGCTGTATATCCGGAAGGGTATAGTAGAGAGCAAGAATGACCATAATCATCACGGCTGCTGCAGCCAGCCACGACCATCGAAATGAACCGGCTCGCTCCACCTGTTCGATCAGTTCATCAGATTGTAATTGCACAGGAGCTTCAGCGGGGGGTGCCGATAGAGGAATTGAACTCTCTTCCTCAAAGGGTGGGCGATCCCTTACTATAACCAGTTCCTCATCCTCTTCGGATTCCTGAAGATCATCAACAAGTCCAAATAGATCTCCCTCTTCGGCTGAAAGGTCCAGTGAAAAGGGATCATTCTCTACACCAGCCTTGGAAGACTGAAACTCCTCATCCGGTGCCACAGATTCAGGTTGAAAAGGGGCGTCAGAGGGTACAGGTGTAGCCTGCGGGCTTGCCTGCTCCTTTGATCCGGATTCAGGAGTATCGGGAAGAATTTGGGAACTCATGCCGGCATAGGGCCGGTTTACATGATTCCTGAGCGATTTCCAGGGCTTGAAAACCACTTTGTTTTGCCCTGGAATCTGAATTGGTTCCCCGGTTTGGGGATGTACGCCCTCCCTCTCGTCCATCCACCGCAGTTCAAACTTGCCGAAACCGGATATACTGACAGAGCCGTGATTACGAAGGCTGGATTCAATGACTCCTACCAACTCCCTGAGAAAGTTACGGGAGAACCCTTTCTCCTTTCCGGCACGGGATGCAATCTCCTCTGCCAGATCTGAAAACGTGATTTTTTTACTCATTTTCTTCCGGCCTGCTGAATTTCAACCCCTCCTTCAGGGATTTGGCCGGTGAGAATTCGACCACCCGTTTCGGAGGCACCAGGAGATATTTATCATAATGGGGGTTGTACACTTTCTGCACCTCTTTTACACGTGTAGTAAATGTCCCCAGGTCCGGGATAGAAAACCCGTTACCCTGGCCCAATTGTTCTGTGCACTCCGAAACCGTCGTTTTCACCAATGTACGAGTCTCCGTTTTGGTAAGGCCCAGCTCTTCGGAGAGCTTGTCGATCAGTTCACTGTAGGTCATCCGACTAATTGAGTAATAGATATTCGGTCTGTATGTCTCAGTTGCAGTACAAAATGTCTCGTCTGTAGAACTGTCTTCCCCGACTGCAGGTGAAGTTATATACATTACTGAACTTCACCGAACGATACCACTTTCAATAAACAAATTTTTAGACATTTTCTGAACGGTTTTTTTTACGGTTCGGTTTTCAATGCCTGACCTCGTTATTATGAAATCAGGGTGGGAAGCCGTAAATTTCATGTTTTGTAAACCATCCTGAAATCATCAGAAAAGAGCATTTTGAAATCGATTGAAGTAAAAGGAATTACCGCAGAGGAGCTTGGTGAGGATCATATAGCAACATCTGCAGATACACCACTCAGAAAGGATGCATTCAAGCTCTCTGACGAAGAGAAGATAGAGAGAATCGAAGAGCACTTTCGTGGAATTATGGAAGCACTGGGCCTCGATCTTGAAGATGAAAGCCTGCAGGGAACACCCGGACGGGTTGCGCGAATGTATGTGAATGAAATTTTTCATGGCCTGGACCCTGAGAGAAGGCCGAATGCCAGAAAATTTTCAAACAAGTACAATTACAGTGAGATGCTTGTGGAGAAGAATATTCGCGTCTCCTCATTCTGTGAACATCACTTTCTGCCGTTTGTCGGAAAAGCTCATGTAGGGTATATCAGCAGTGGAAATGTGATTGGGCTCTCCAAGATCAACCGTATTGTAAACTACTACTCTCGCAGGCCGCAGGTACAGGAGCGCCTGACTCTTCAGATCGCCAATGAGCTTGAACGGGTGCTGGAATCGGAGGATGTAGCCGTCTATATAGAAAGCCATCACTTTTGTGTTTCGCTGCGAGGAATACAGGACGTTGCAAGCAGTACGGTAACTTCGGAGTACAGAGGCGCCTTCCGGGAGGATAAGGTCCAGCGCCAGTTTATACAGTCGATAATTGCTGAAACAGAGATGTAAATGAGCAGATCGATTTCTGGATATGTCTGATTCTGAACAATTCCCGGTAACCCTATATAACAGTCTGACTCGTAAAAACGAGCGATTTGAGCCTCTCTCTCCACCGATGGTAGGCCTCTATGTCTGTGGGCCAACAGTCTATGGGGACCCTCACCTTGGCCACGCCAGGGCAGCCATCACATTCGACATCATTGTGCGATATCTGGAACTTCTCGGTTATCGAGTTCGATATGTTCGCAACATCACCGATGTGGGCCATCTCGAAAATGAGGAGCAGGAGACCGGTGAGGATAAGATTGCCAGAAAAGCGAGGCTGGAGAAGGTGGAGCCCATGGAGGTGGTTCAGACCTATACACACAGGTATCATCAGGGAATGGATGCGCTCAACTGTCGCCGGCCGAGTATTGAACCTACGGCAACCGGCCACATCCTGGAGCAGATAGGCCTGATTGAGAAAATTCTGGAGAACGGATGGGCCTACGAGGTGGATGGATCGGTCTATTTCGATCTGGAGCGATATGCAGAAGAGAATGAGTATGGAAAACTCTCCGGAAAAGTACTCGAGGAGTTGAAGGCAGGTTCCAGGGATACAGAAGGGCAGGAAGAGAAGAGGAGCCCTCACGATTTTGCTCTCTGGAAAAAGTCGGGGCCTGAGCACCTGATGCGCTGGGAATCCCCCTGGAGCACGGGATACCCCGGCTGGCATATAGAGTGTACCGCCATGAGTACTCGCTATCTGGGAGAGGAGTTTGATATTCATGGGGGTGGGCTCGACCTCCAGTTCCCCCATCATGAAGCAGAGATCGCCCAGTGCCGCTCCGCGTATGGTAACGATCCGGCTCGCTACTGGATGCATAACAATATGGTAACGATTGACGGTGCGAAGATGAGCAAGTCGGCCGGCAATTTTATCACTCTCGAACAGCTGTTTACAGGAGATCACGAACTATTGGAGAAGGGGTACGATCCGATGGTTGTCCGGTTTTTGATGCTTCAGTCACACTACAGAAGCCAGATCGACTTCTCCAACGAGGCCTTGAAAAGCGCGGAGAAGGGATATACCAGGCTGATGAAAGCGCTAAAACAGCTGGAGAGTACAACGCTGCCTCCGGAAAGCGCGAAAGGCAGGATAGACAGTGAGGTGTTAACACTCATCGACAGGCTCTATGAAACGATGAGTGAGGATTTTAATACGGCAAAAACACTGGCCATACTTTTTGAGATATGTACCATTGTAAACAGCTATAAGCATGGCCAGATTGGAGATGGAGAGATCTCTATGAAAGTATTTGACAGAATGAGGGGCGCATTCCGTCTCTTTACCGGTTCAGTGCTGGGCCTTGAACCGACTGCCTCATTAGACACGGGAGATGTAACGGGCCAACTTGTAGAGCTGCTGATCGATCTGCGGAACCGTGCGCGAGCCTCCCGTGATTTTGAAGCGGCCGACCGAATCCGGGATCAGCTGGCGGACATGGAGATTCACCTTAAGGATGAAAAAGACGGAAAGACCACCTACGAAATCGGAGGGTGATAGCCTCTCTCTTGCCGGCCGGGGAGTCGTTCTGCTGGTCCGGTTCTACCAGACGGCTATCTCGCCATGGCTGAGCCCATCCTGCAGATATTCACCTACCTGTTCTGCCTATATGATAGAGGCTGTACACGAATGGGGAACTTTGAGAGGACTTTGGCTGGGAATTCGCAGAGTGTTCCGTTGCCACCCATGGGGTGGGTCGGGATTCGACCCTGTACCTGAACGAAAAGAGAGAAAGGGGTAGTCCTCCGTTCCATTTATTATATTACATCCTGTTCAATTGAATTTTACTTATCCGATTCGGGAAAGTACTCATGGCCGGAAAAAATAAGAACGATGTAGTGAGTCGCGAAGAGCAGGAGCTTGGCACAAGCTTTTTGCCAAAATTTGACGACTCCGGACTGATTCCCTGTATTACAGTCGATGATGCAACCAGCCATATGTTAATGGTGGCCTGGATGAACCGCGAAGCGCTGGAACAGACACTTGAGACCCGCAAAGCAACCTACTATAGCCGCAGTCGTAAGAAAATCTGGGTAAAGGGGGAGCAGTCGGGCCGTTACCAGCATGTGCAGGAGATGAGGGTAGATTGCGATCAGGATGTTCTCCAACTTCGTGTCCGGGTCAGTGAAGGGGGGGCCTGCCACCAGGGATATCGCAGCTGTTTTTACCGATCGGTTAAACCGGATCACCCGCAGGAGCTGACATTCAACGGTGAGCCGCGTATTTTTGATCCGGCGGATGTGTATGGAGAGGATGACAAGAGTAACAAAAAAGATGGAGAAAGTAAGTGATACAGGAGATGATTCGGAAATACTATCCGGAAGCGGTGCCAGGGGAAGAGTTCACCAATCAAACATTGAGTGGTTTTCAGAAGGAGTACGGGTTGAACCCGGCCCGGACCCTGATGGCTACTTCGGTCTGCAGCGATGAAATCGTACGATCCTCCACACGATTTAGTAACTCACTGGACCGTTCCGACCCGTTTCAGTTGGGAGGTCTGGCCGGTTACCCATTTACGGGGCGCACCGGGCTGCTCGCATTTGCAAGCCATATCCCGGATGATGGAGCGGCACTGATACTATATGGCCCACACATCGGATTTTCTTCAGACGGCAGCGTGGGGATGATGAGACGGAAAGGCCAGAAAGCGCTCTCCAGTTGTTGCGGTGCACTAAAGGCCTCTTTGCCCAGCCTCGACGTACAATTCGAGGGGGAGCGTCCCGATCCGGAGATCGACTATCAGTTTCGAAAAATTGTTGATACCCTGCAGAACGAGGTAACTGAAGAGGGGAATCCCGACCTGGTGGAAGTTACGGAGCGGATGTACCATCTGATAGACCGTGAAATAGGACGTCTGGTTGATTCAGCCGGTGAAGCCCTTTCGGATATCGATATCTTTCTGGTGGGTGGTATTGTTATCAATACCGACCATGGCCAGCCCGACTGGTTTGCCCCGCGACGTGTTGAGGCGGTTGAGCGTTAAGAGACCTGAACTTCACTATTTCACTTTTCTTCCGGATCCGATATGAGCACCCCAACACACGATTCAAAACCGGATCGCAGCCTCACAGCAAGATTATTGTGGGACCGTATCGGGATTTCACTGTCTGCGATCTGTACGGTACACTGCCTTCTGCTGCCTGTTTTTATTTCATTGCTGCCGGTCTGGCCAGCGCTGCATGAGGTTCAGGAGTGGGCTCACCCTGTATTGATCGTTCTCCTGCTGCCGGTTACCTGGTTTGCTGCCCGCCGAAGCCATTTTGATCGTAAAATCTCTACAATTCTCTTCATCGGACTGGTTCTCGTGATTGCCGGATGGTTGATCGGGCACAACTGGCTGGGATATCGGGAAGAGTTAATCCTTACTCTGGCCGGGAGCCTTTTTCTTGTTGCAGGCCATTGGAAAAACTACAGACACCATCAGACCTGCAGCAACCAACATCACAGACACCACCCTGTGGCAGAAGAGCTGGCAGACGACCAGCCGGCTCCTGAAACCCCAAGCCCGGACGAAATCTGAATCTGGTGGAACGCTGGGAACTGTAGAAGGGGAGATGACCCGGTTCAGCCCGAAGGGTGTTCCCGGTTCCAGGCAACAGCGAACCCTTTTTCGAACGCATGAATGGCCGCTTCGATCGTGTCGGGAGAAGCCCCTTTCGATACCCAGACCTGCCCGTTACGCTCCAGGGTAAGGGTGACAACGACCAGAGAGTCTATCGCCGGGCTCAATATCTCCACTTCGTGGTTTTGGATCTCTACCGGAAGGAGGCGGGCGGTCTCCTCTTTCAATGCAGAGAGGACGGCATCGATCGGGCCTACGCCCCGATGCACACTCCGTCTCTCCTCCCCATCCAGCTCGATCTTCAGATCGGCGCGAACCAGCCCCTCCTTCTTCATGATCACCTTGTAGTCGGTCACCCGGACCGGTTGAGCAAGCCCGGTTGGCTCCTGCATGACCATCGATTGCAGATATTCAATCTCATTCTTACGAAGGCTCTTGCCCCTGAGGTTCACCTCTTCAACGTAGCGGTCATAGAGCTGCTGATGATTCTCGTCCAGCTTCAGATTGGCCAGTACGGTTTCACGGGAGCGCCCCCAGGCACTCTTCTGCATCTCCGCAAAACCGGAGTTGATGTAGCTGTTCACACTCTCCAGGGACGGATCCAGCACCGGAGGAGTGAGGGAGTGCCGGACCACGACTCGAGTATCCTTCAGGCCGGTTCCGGTGAGAACCAGGACGCATTTTTGGCCCTTAAATTTCTCCTGATACTTTTTTATAGCCGCAAGCGGGAGGGCCGCAGCCGGTTCGGTAAAATGCCCCTCCTGCAGCGCCATCTCCCGAAGTGAATCCAGAATCTCCTCTTCACTGACGGTCAGCGCCTCCCCTCCGGTCTCATCAATACCCATGAGCACTTTGTGGAAATCGATCGGATCGCCTGTGGCTACGGAGGTGGCAATGGTTTGAACCTGATCGGTAATCACCTTCTCCCGTTTGAAAATCCCCTCCACAACCGGCGAGCTCGATTCCGGCTGAAGGGCGATCATTCTGGGAATGCGATCGATCGCTCCGGCGTCCTTCAGCTCCCGAAACCCTTTGGTGATGGCTGCAAAATTAGTCCCGCACCCTACCGGTATCAGTATGGCATCGGCATCGCCACCGCCTTGCTCCAGCAACTCCCAGCTGAATGACTTTTGTCCCTCTTCACGGAACACATAATCGCCTGCCAAATAGTAATTTCCCGACAGGGCGAACTCTCTACATATCTCCTCGCAACGGGAGAATGAACCTCGAATACGAATAATGGTCGCGTTATAGATGGATGCCTGGGCCAGTTTGGCTTCGGTTGAACTCTCGGGCACAAAAACGATGCAGGGAATTTGATACCAGGCGGCATAAGCCGCAACAGATGCGGCCATGTTACCTGTTGAAGCGAGGCAGATTGCGTCCGCACCCAGCTCTATCGCTTTTCGAACCTCTATAAAGCTGCCCCGGTCCTTGAAACACCCGGTGGTATGTTCATACTCCAGCTTGGCGTAGAGATCGGCCTCATACTGCGATGAGAGGCGTGGCAAATGGCAAAGAGAGGTCTCCCGGCTCTTCAGAGGGTTTTCGGGCAGTGTTTTAAGAGGGTATTGAATCTCTTTGCGGGAGTTCAGGTAGCGAACGGTCAGGACGCCCCCGCATTGGGAGCAGTAGGTGGTGCTCTCCTGTTCGGAGTGCTCCCGGTCGCAGATCAGGCAGTGGAGTTTATAACCGTTATGGGGTGTGAGACTCATCGTATCGGTTTCAGTCGTGCATTTGGGATCCGGAGCCGGACTGTGGAATCAGCGAGGGGCGAGTGGGAGCAGCAAAATCTCCTCGAAATCGAGATCCAGTTCCTCCAGTACGGGGCCTGCAATCTCGCTGATCTCCTCTTCACTATACTCATCCAGGCCTTCGAGCTCTACATAAAGCGTGTTATTCATCTCATCTTCATAGAAGCGGTGCTCCTCCGATTCAAACATGGCCGCAAGAGTTTCGGCCAGAAAGGAAAGATCTTTCATCCACGCCTGATACTCCTCTTCGTTCGGTTCGCTCATCAATTTTTTGTAAGATATCTTCGATTATGCACCCGGCCCGTGCGGGGCTGTCCCGATATGGGAAACAGCCGCTTTAAGAGCCTGTGCGGGCAAGATAGAGAATCCCTGCAGATGAACCAATGGATACGAAAGCTGGCTGATAGCGGGCATAAGGATGCCCGTATGGTCGTCGGGTTAATGAGCGGTACTTCACTTGACGGGCTCGATGTCGCTCTGTGTCGGGTTCATGGCAGCAGCATTGCGACCGATGTCGAACTTCTCCGGTTCGCAACCGTACCCTTCAGCAGCCCGGTCGAAGAGAGGTTGCGTTCATCTGCATTCAGGCCGGATCTGACGCTTCAGGAGGCACTCACGCTGGAATCCCGCCTCTCCGGGGAGTGGGCCCGGATCGTTTTGCAAACCTTGCAGGAGTGGGACATTTTCAGGGGGGATGTCGACCTGATCTCCAGTCATGGACAGACATTGCTGCACCTGCCTGATCCCGAAAACGGCCACCATGCGACTTGTCAAATTGTGGACGGAGACCATCTTGCAACCGCTACAGGCATTCCGGTTGCCTCCGACTTTCGGCAGAAATTGATCGCACTTGGCGGGGAGGGAGCTCCGCTTGCACCCCTGGCAGAAGTGCTTCTCTTCGGTTCGGTAGCAGAGAAAAGGGTACTTCTGAACCTCGGCGGTATAGCCAATATGACCTTTCTGCCAGCCGGGGAGAGGGGAGGGGGTCCGAAGCCGGAATCGACATTGAGAAAACGGCCTGGGGCGAAGCCGGTGAAGGTCCCCTTCTCTTCAGACTGTGGCCCGGCCAATACGCTAATGGATGAGGCGGTTCGGCGTGAGCATCCGGAGCGGCGATATGACGAGGGTGGAACCCTGGCAGCTGCAGGCCGGCCCGATCATGAACTTGTAAAGAAGCTGATGAGCCTCCCCTTTTTCCAGCGCCCCTTTCCAAAGTCAACCGGGCAGGAGGAGTTCTCACTGGATCGGCTGAATGAAGCGACTGAAGGAGAGCTGAATCGGATGGATCTGCCCGATCTGCTGGCTACTCTCTGTGAGCTCTCGGCGATCTCTGTGGCCGAGGCGGTCTCCTATGCAGAAGCCGGGAGAGCTTCGCTCTATGCGAGTGGGGGTGGGGTGAAGAATCGATCTCTGATGGAGAGGATCTCAACGCATCTTCCTGAAATGGAGATACGAAAGATCGGAGAGCTGGGAGTCCCTTTTGATGCGAAAGAAGCGGTACTCTTTGCAGTACTGGGAAATGAACTGATCAGCGGAGCCGGCTGGGTTTTCGGGAGCGGAGAGCGTTTTACGGTCGGGAAGCTGTCGTTTCCCGCTTCCGATCCGTGAGATCCGGGGAAACAGAGCGGTGACCGCTTGTCCGCCAGAACTCCTATATTTACGTCCGCAAACGGCAAGCATTGCGATAAAAGTAAGCAGAGCATTCACGAAGCCGATGGCCGATTCCAGAGACAAGTTCTACCGGCATGTGGCACAGACCAGCGACCACCCACTGGGAATGGAGGTGGAGCGTGCAGAGGGGTGTTACATCCATACCACCGATGGCCGGAAATATAGTGATCTGATCTCTGGTATTGCGGTCAGCAGCCTGGGACACCGCCATCCGGCCGTTGTAGAGGCGTTGCAGAGGCAGCTGGAGAGGCACCTGCACGTGATGGTGTACGGAGAGCTGATTCAACAGCCACAGAGTGATCTGGCCGCTCTGCTCTGCGGTTCCCTGCCGGATGGGCTGGACCGGGTCTACTTTGTAAACAGTGGCACCGAGGCGGTGGAAGGGGCTCTGAAGCTGGCGAAGAAGGCGACCGGCCGGACGAAGCTGGCCGCTTTCCGAAACAGTTACCACGGGGATACTCACGGATCGCTGAGTGTGACCGGACGCGCGGTCTACCGGGACCCTTACGAACCCCTGCTTCCCGGGGTCCGGTTTCTGGAGTTTAACGACCCCGACAGTGTTCGGCAGATAGACGGAAGCGATGCAGCGGTCATTCTGGAACCTGTACAGGGAGAGGGGGGCGTAATACCCGCCGACAGGAGCTGGCTTCAGGCATTGAGAGAGCGCTGCACCGAGACGGGCACACTGCTCATCTATGACGAGATCCAGACCGGGTTCTACCGTACCGGAACTCTCTTCGCTTTCGAGCACTCTGGCACTGTACCCGATATTCTCTGCCTGGCGAAAGCGATGGGCGGGGGGATGCCGATCGGTGCGTTTGTCTCCTCCGACTCCATTTTTGATGTGTTTCGGCGAAACCCGCCCCTGAATCATGTGACCACGTTCGGTGGCCACCCGGTCAGTTGTGCTGCGGCGTTGGCAACCCTCCAGACCCTGCTGAAGGGGGGGTTTGGAGAGAGGGCCGCCCGGATCGAAAAAACGGCGCGGATGATTCTGCAGGGGGAGGGGATTATAGAGGTGCGGGGCCGTGGAGCGATGCTTGGCCTTCAGCTTACCGATGCAGATCTCACACGCAAAACGGTAGAGTATGCACTGGAAAAAGGGGTCCTGCTCGGCTGGACGCTGCACTCCGACAGCCTGATCCGCATCGCTCCACCCCTGGTGATCGATCAGGAACATCTTGAATCCTGCTTGCGGATCGTTATGGATGGGATCGGCCGGGCCGGATGAAACGCTATCTCCCCTGCCTTTTGTTATGTGAACCCCTATCTTTAGACGGGGACAGGAGACTGAAATCGCAATCAAATTCGCCACGTTATGACTGCTGTAGAATCTACCATGCTGGAACTCGGTTCCAAAGCCCCCGACTTCTCTCTTCCCGATGTGACCACTGGCAAAACCGTCTCTCTCGATGATTTCAGGGGGCGTTCAGGATTAATGGTTATGTTTATATGCAACCACTGCCCCTATGTGAAGCACTACAAGAAGAAGCTGGTTCACTATGCCAGTGATATGCAGGAAAAGGGGGTGGCCGTTGTGGCCATCAGCTCCAACGATGTAGAGAACTACCCTCAGGACAGGCCGGAGAAGATGAAGGAGGATGCGGAGGCGTTCGGATACCCCTTTCCCTATCTGTACGACGAGAACCAGGAGGCGGCCAAAGCGTACCGCGCTGCCTGCACGCCCGACTTCTTTCTCTTCGACGAGAACCTGAAGCTGATCTATCGCGGGCAGTTTGACGACAGCCGACCCAATAGCGATCGTCCGGTAACCGGAAAGGCTCTTCGCGAAGCTACGGAGGCTATGCTGGCGGGGAGGAAGATTCCTGAACAGCAGATTCCGAGTATCGGCTGCAATATCAAGTGGAAGAGCGGAAATGAACCCGATTACTTTGGATAGATATCAGGAGGTTTTGCCATGGGCGATCTGAATGTTGCCGGATGGAGGAGTGACTACCATCGGGGCGCGCTTACAGAGGATGATTTACCGGAGTACCCCTTTCCCCTGATTGCCGGTTGGCTTCAGGATGCGGTGGATGCCGAGGTTCCGGACCCCAACGCGATGGCGCTGGCCACGGTGGACGACGGGATGCAACCCGATGTACGTATCGTCCTTTTGAAAGGGGTGGAACCGGAACGGATCACCTTCTTTACGAATTACGAGAGCGCCAAGGCGTCGGACCTTGAAGCGAAGCCTGGAGCGGCTTGCTGCATCTGGTGGCCGCCGCTGGAGCGTCAGGTGCGTATCAGCGGGCCGGTCACGAAAGTGAGCCGGAAAGAGAGTGAAGCCTACTTCGCCTCCCGCCCCCGTGAAAGCCAGATCGGGGCGTGGGCATCCCGGCAGAGCAGCGTCGTCTCTGGCAGGAAGGAGCTGGAGGAGGGTTTCAAGGCGGCTGAGAAGCGATTTGAGGGGAAAGTGGTGCCTCTGCCGGACTGGTGGGGAGGGTATGAGATCCGTTACGACCGGGTCGAGTTCTGGCAGGGACGTGCTGGCCGCCTGCACGACCGCATTCTCTATACCAAAGCAGATGACGGGTGGAACCGGAACCGCCTCTCACCCTGAAGATGGCAAAGAACAAGCTGCAGCGTTATGAGGAGGTGAGAGAGCTGGATACGGTGTTGGAGTACACCGAATTCGCGGAGGGTGGCCGGACGCCCCCGGCGGGAGACTGGAACGACCGGATTTTTGAAGATCCCGGACCTGTTGTCCTTGAACTGGCGTGTGGAAAAGGGGAGTATACACTGCAACTGGCTCGAACCAGCCCGGAGATCAACGCGGTCGGGATCGATATCAAGGGGGCGAGAATCTGGAAGGGGGCAACCAGGGCGCATCGGGAGGGGCTGAAGAATGTGCGGTTTCTGAGAATCTTTATTGATCACCTGGTTGACTACTTTGCACCGGGCGAGGTGTCTCAGATATGGATCCCCTTTCCCGACCCCTATCTGAAGGAGACGAAGAGCGACAAGAGGTTGACGTCTCCGAAGTTTCTGGAGATCTATCAAAAAGTGCTGGAACCAGGCGGGACGATACACCTGAAAACCGACTCCCCGGAGCTTTGGGAGTACACCCTGGAGGTGATACGAAATGAGAGATGCGAACTGCTCGACCGGGTAGACGACATCTACAAAGAGAGGCCGGGAGATGAGCTGCTGACCCACACCACCTATTATGAGCGTAAACATCTTGCCGCTGGCCGTACCATTCGCTATGTGCGGTTCCGGCTGCCTGATGTAAAAGAAGCCTGAAACGGGCCTTTCGTCTATATCTGTTGAGAACGATCTGTTCCTGAATTACATTGAGAGAGGAGATGCAGGGGGCGGAGGCCTGCATTCGTGTAAGGAGTAGAAAAACAACGGAACCTCAACCTATTGGAATCAACTATGGAAGCGCTTCTACAGACATTTGGATGGATTACAGAGTTGCCTGCCGGACCGGTGATTGCCGTTCTCGTTCTTGTCGTATTGACCTTCGGCTACCTGGGAGCCCCTTTCTGGCTCTGGAGTCTGCTTCTTCTGACCGCCCTCTGGGGGTTTGGCTTTTCACCGGTCACTCTATTGGTGACGGCCGCCATACTGCTTCTCTTTCTGGTGAAACCGATTCGACGAACTCTGCTCTCCGGCCCGCTCATGAAACTGATGGAGAAGCTGAAGTTCCTGCCTGTGATCTCCGAGACCGAACAGACCGCCATCGAGGCGGGAACCGTCTGGGTAGACGGGGAGCTCTTTTCGGGCCGTCCCGACTTCAAAAGGGTTCTCAATGAACCGTATCCAGAGCTCACGCCGGAAGAGCGAGCATTTCTGGAGGGGCCGGTAGAGGAGCTGTGCGCTATGGTGAGCGACTGGGAAGTTTTTCAGAACAAAGGGTTCAGTGACCAGGCGTGGGATTTCATGCGGGAGCAGCGTTTCTTTGGGCTGGTGATTCCGGAAAAATATGGAGGGCTGGGCTTCTCGGCCAATGCCCACAGCGCCGTGATCGCCAAGCTTACTTCCCGGTCTGGTGCGCTGGCCACAACCGTCATGGTTCCCAATTCGCTGGGCCCTGCCGAGCTGCTCATTCATTATGGCACCGAAGAGCAGAAGGAGCGCTATCTGCCAAATCTGGCGGTGGGTAAAGAGATGCCCTGTTTTGCCCTTACAGAGCCTCAAGCGGGTTCCGATGCGGGAGCAATGCAGTCGACCGGAGAGGTATTTCGACGGGACGACGGGGAGATCTGCCTGAAACTGAACTGGAACAAGCGATACATTACTCTGGCATCGATCTCAACCGTTATTGGCCTTGCTTTCAAACTGAAGGATCCCGACAACCTTCTGGGCAGCGGAGAATCTCCCGGCATCACCTGTGCACTGATACCCAGCGACACAGAGGGGGTAGTACTGGGCAAGAGGCACGATCCGCTCGGGGTACCGTTTCACAACTGCCCGACCAGGGGGCATGATGTCGTGGTTCCGGCAAGTTACATTATAGGCGGTCCTGAGGGGGCCGGAAACGGCTGGAAAATGTTGATGGAGTCACTGGCAGTAGGGCGCGGCATCTCTCTGCCGGCGCAGACGGTGGGTGGTGGACAGATGAGTGCACGCGTGGTCGGGGCCTATGCGGCCATCCGAAAACAGTTCGGATTGCCTATCGGGAAGTTTGAGGGGATCGAGGAGCCGATAGCGAGAATTGGCGGTTACACCTACCTCATGGAGGCGGCGCGTCGTTTTACCTGTGGCGGCCTCGACCAGGGGGCCAAACCGGCCGTCGTGACAGCCATTGCGAAGTACAATATGACGGAGCTCTCCCGCAAGATCATTAACGATGCGATGGATGTGATGGGAGGTGCGGCCATCTCACGCGGGCCGCGCAATCTCCTGGCGCATGGTTATATGGCCATACCGATCGGGATCACTGTAGAGGGTGCAAACATCCTGACGCGAACGCTGATTGTATTTGGCCAGGGAGCCATTCGCTGCCATCCGTGGGTCTACAAGGAGATAACCGCCCTGATGAACCGGGATGTTCGAGCCTTCGATCACGCATTCTGGAACCATATCGGACATGCGATCCGTAACGGTTTTCGCTCTGTGCTTCTGAGCCTGACGCGCGGCCTTTTGGCGAGTTCTCCCGTCGGCGGTCCGGCAGCCCGCTACTACCGCCGCCTCTCCTGGGCGTCGGCCACCTTTGCTCTGTTGGCCGACTTTGCCCTGATCTCCTATGGGGGAGCCCTGAAAAGGAAGGAGAAGATTGCCGGACGCTATGCCGACATCCTGAGCTGGATGTACCTCGCCATGGCTACGCTTCGCCGTTATGAATCCGATGACAAGCAGAGGGAGGACAGAGATTTGTTCGAGTGGGCCATGGAGCACGCCTTCTCCGAGATTCAGAACGGGTTTGACGGTCTGTTTCGTGAAATCACCATACCGGGCCTCACCTGGCTGTTTCGGGGGCCGGTGTCGCTCTGGTCGCGCATGAACCGTATCGGGCGGCCGCCGTCCGACCGGTTGGGCCATCGCGTAGCTCGTGCGATGCAGACTCCCGGATCGCAGAGAGACCGCATGACCGACAGAATCTATCTGCCAACCGCCCGGTCGGAAGCGGCAGGGCGCCTGGAGTATACGCTGAATCTGATCCTGAAGGCGGCTCCTCTCTATGACAAGCTGAAGGAGGGGGTTAAAGCAGGCACGCTCTCCAGGGGCGCCCTGCTGCCACAGCTCGACAGAGCTGTGGAGGCGGCCGTGCTGAGCCGTGAAGAGGCGCAGCAGGTGAGGGAAGCGGAGGAGGCCCGTACGGATGCCGTTCAGGTAGACGAGTTCACACTGGAGGAGTACAAACAGATTCCGGGAGCACCGGCCGGTCCTTCCTGAAGGCCCGCGGTTACCGTGCCCGGTTACTCTTCGGTCCCTTCGGCATAGAGTTTTGCTGCCTTCTCTGCCGCATGCAGGATCCCTTTGATCATGGCAGAGCTGAAACCGTTGTGCTCCATCTGGTTCAACCCGGAGATGGTACAGCCGCGAGGCGTTGTGACGCGGTCGATCTCAAATTCAGGGTGATTCTTCTGTCTTGCAAGAAGTGAAGCAGCTCCCTTGGCCGTCTGGGCCGCCATAAAGAGTGACTCTCGCGAGTTGAACCCGATCTCGATGCCTCCCTGGGAAGCGGCTCGTATAGAACGCAGAAAAAAGGCGAGGCCGCATGCACAGAGAGCGGTGGCCGCCGTCATCTGCTCCTCAAGAATGACCAGCGTCTCACCCACGGTCTCAAAGATCGATTTGGCCAGTTTCACAGCGTCGCCATTCTTTTCGTCAGAACAGATACAGGTCATGGACTCGCCGATCGCGATGGCCGTATTGGGCATGGCGCGAACAACGGTGATCTTGTCCCCCGTTTTCTTTCTGATCTGACGAATAGTGGGCCCGACCACTACAGAGATAAGCGTGTGACGATCGGGGTCCAGGCCGGGTTCGATCTGATCCAGAAGGTCATTTAACTGGCCTGGTTCAACGGAGAGGATAACCGTGTCGGCACTTTCAATCGCTTCCAGATTGTCGGTCGTGGTTTTGTATTTGAGGCGGGTAAAGTCCTCCAGCAACGAGAGCCTGCGACGTGTAAGTGTGATTCGGCCGGGGGTATATTTCCCGGACTGAACCAGCCCGTTGGCGATGGAGGTGCCGATGTTTCCGGCACCGAGAATGGCAATACGGTCAGATGATTTCATAGTGGGAACGTGTGTGCGGTATAGCGGGCCATTTGAGCCCGAAAAGGTTGCGTTTCATTGAAGGTAGAGAAGTTTTCTCTCTGTGAAAAATCGGACACCTGAAGCTTGTGGTAAACAAGGTGTAAAAAAACCTGTATCTTTGAGGCTGTTCCATTTTGGAAGGTCTGCAGGGCAGATCGCGATATCTGGTTATGTAATGAGTGGGCACACTGCAGCAGCGTTGGCAGGCTGTGCCTCTCGAGAATTGGAGTAGCGCAATGCGAGTTTTAAAATTTGGCGGAACGTCGGTAGCGAATGTGGATTCGATTCGTAGGGTGGTGGAAACCGTTCTCTCCGGAGATCAGAAAAAGCAGGTCATTGTGGTGGTCTCTGCATTTGGCGGAGTGACCGACGACCTTCTGGATCTGGCCCGCCATGCTTCCGAAGGAGGGGCAGAGGTTAAAGAGCGCCTGAAAAAGCTGGAGGACAGGCATGTGGGGGTTATCCGATCCCTGCTCAATGTCAAGAAACAGAGCGATACGCTCACCCGTTTCAAGATGCTGATGAATGAGCTTGAAGATGTGCTGCAGGGGGTCTCCCTTACCAGAGAGCTGACCCGCAGAACCACTGATTTTATTCTCGGGTTCGGAGAGCGTTTCTCGGCACTGATCATCTCCCACTGCCTCCAGAATGAGGGGGTCGCTGCAGAGTTTGTGGATGCCAGGGAACTCATTCAGACCGACGCGCGCTACGGACAGGCAAAAGTGCTGCTGGAGCCGACCTGCCAGAGAGTCGAATCCTTTTTTGAAAAGCGGAAAGGGATCTCTGTGGTCACCGGGTTCATCGCCTCTACGCCCAACGGAGTCTCCACGACGCTGGGTAGGGGCGGGTCCGACTATACGGTCTCTCTGATTGGCGCCATCCTTAAGGTGAAGCAGATCGAAATCTGGACCGATGTGGATGGCCTCATGACGGCCGATCCGAGCATGGTGAAACGTGCATTCCCGATCCGTGAAGTCAGTTATGAAGAGGCGATGGAGCTATCACACTTCGGTGCGAAAGTGATCTATCCGCCCACGATCCAGCCGGCCCTCCAGGCCCGAATTCCGATTGTGATTCGCAATACATTCCACCCGGAGCTGCCCGGTACCGTGATTTCGGAAACATCCGGAGACCGGGAGGGGTTAATACGCGGGCTCTCCTCCATTAGTGATGTGTCTCTGATTACCCTGAAGGGTAGCGGAATGATTGGGGTCAGCGGGGTTTCTGGAAGGATGTTCTCTACCCTGGCCAGGGAACAGATCAATATCATTCTGATTACCCAGGCCTCTTCGGAGCACACCGTTACGGTGGGGATTCAGCCGGAGCACGCAACCCGTGCAAAACGCTCTCTGGAGAAGGAGTTTCGTCTCGAGATCCAGGAGGGTATGATTGATGAGGTGAGGGTGGAAAAGGATCTCTCCATCATCGCTGCAGTGGGAGACAATATGCGTCAGATTCCAGGGATCGCCGGACGGGTGTTCAGCGCCCTGGGACGAAACGGAGTTAATATTGTCGCGATCTCCCAGGGTTCGTCGGAACGCAACATCTCGTTTGTGGTTTCCCGTAAGGATGAAAAGAAGGCGCTGAACACCCTGCACGATGCCTTTTTTATGGCCGGAGTCAAGACCGTTCATCTCTTTCTGGTGGGGGTTGGCCTCATCGGAAGCAAACTTCTGGAGCTCTTTGAGAACCAGATCGAAGTTCTGTACGACAAGTATCTGCTGGATATCCGCCTGAAAGGGGTGGCAAATTCCGAGAAGATGTTACTCTGCAGCGATGAGGAGAGCATCGGGTTTTCCAGCTGGCGGGAGCAGCTGGAGAGTGAAGGGAGAAAGAGTTCCCTGAAGACCTTTGTACGGGAGATGAAAGCGTGCAACCTTCCCAACTCTGTATTCGTGGATTGCACGGCCAGCCAGGAGGTCTCCGAAATCTATCCGGAAGTACTCTCTTCGAGTATATCGGTTGTCACTCCCAACAAGATCGCCAACTCCTCCTCCATGGAGTACTACGATGAACTGAAGAGCCTGGCGGCCCGCCACAACGCGGCGTTTCGATACGAGACCAATGTTGGGGCCGGCCTGCCCGTGGTAGCGACCATTCACGAACTTGTGACAACCGGAGATTCGGTACACCGGAT
Source organism: Balneolaceae bacterium (assembly GCA_040880485.1). Lineage (GTDB taxonomy): Bacteria > Bacteroidota > Rhodothermia > Balneolales > Balneolaceae > JBBDIJ01. Next base: position 11,409 of record JBBDIJ010000016.1, on the reverse strand, counting down.
TGAAGGAGTGCTCTCCGGAACACTCAGTTATATATTCAACTCCTACAATGGAGAGATGCCGTTCAGCGAAATTGTACGGCAGGCGCGGGAGAAGGGGTTCACAGAGCCGGATCCTCGTGAGGATTTAAATGGGCACGATGTCGGAAGAAAGCTACTCATCCTGATTCGTGAGGCGGGCTACAGAATGGAATTTGACGACCTTGATATTGAGAACCTGGTTCCGAAAGGGGCCCGGAATGCCGGTTCGGTAGAGCAGTTTTTCGAGGTTCTGAAGGAGTTTGACGGTGAGTTTTCCGAGCTACTTAACAGCGCTGCCGATCAGGGCAAGAAGCTCTGTTATATCGCCCGGTTCGAAGGGGGCAAAGCCTCGGTAAAACTTGAAGAGATAGACCGTGACCACCCCTTTTATGGACTGGCCGGTAGTGACAACATCTTTGCACTCTATACCGATCACTATCTTGAAACACCGATGGTGGTGAAGGGGCCCGGAGCCGGGGCGAATGTAACGGCGGGGGGGATCGTGGCCGATATATTAAGAGTTGCGAACACAAAGGCGCGAAGCAATGACGAGTAGTAGAAAGAGGTTGGGGGTTCAATCCACAGAAAGGAGAAGACGGACGTGAACAGATCGGGAACAGAGTGGATCAGGGTATTTGCACCCGCAACAGTAGCGAATGTCGGGTGTGGGTTCGATGTGCTGGGCTTTGCCATCGACGGTCCCGGAGATGAGGTGTTGGCGACCCTGGATGAGAGACCGGGCGTGGTGATAGACTCTATTGACGGAGCGGAGGATCGGCTTCCCCTGGCCCCGGAGAAAAACACCGGCGGGCGCGGTGTGCAGAGCCTTCTGAAAGCTCTGGGCCGGGAAGAGACTGGAATTCGTTTGAGAATTCACAAGAAGATGCCGCTCGGGAGCGGACTTGGTTCCAGTGCGGCCAGCGCAGTGGCTTCCGTCGTTGCGGCCAACGAGCTGCTGGGAGCCCCACTGAAGCGGGAAGAGCTACTGCCTCATGTGGTAGAGGGGGAGGTAGCCGCAAGCGGAACAGCCCATGCCGACAACGTCGCCGCATCTCTTCTGGGAGGTTTCGTGCTGGTGCGGAGCGACAATCCGCCCGATGTGATCTCGCTCGACTATCCGAAGGATCTCTGTTGTACCATTATCCATCCCAAAATCGAGATCGAAACCCGCAATACCCGAATGATTCTGAGAAAAGAGGTTTCTATGGCCAATGCGATACAGCAGTGGGCCAACGTAGGGGCTCTGGTTGCCGGCCTCTACAAGGGGGACTATGACCTGATCGGCCGCTCCCTTCAGGATCGTATCGTAGAACCTATCCGGTCAGTACTCATTCCGGGGTACGACCGTATGAAGAACCGCGCGATGGAGGCGGGGGCCATCGGATTCAGTATTTCCGGCGCCGGGCCTTCGGTGTTTGCACTCTGCCGCTCTCTCGAGCAGGCTCAGGAGATTGGGGAGAGTGCCGGATCAGTTCTGGAAGAGATGGATCTGGAGTACGACCTCCATCTCTCTCCTGTCAATCACAAGGGTAGCTATATTCTTGAGAGGGGGGAGTCGTAGTTGTGCCATGAGGGCCGGGCCGGTTCAACCCGATAGGTAGCGCTGCGTGGAAGCCGTAGACCAACGAGGGAAGTTGATGATAAAATTGATCAGTACAGGCGGGGATACGACCACAGTCTCTTTTCCGGAGGCGATGTGGCAGGGGCAGGCTCCTGACGGGGGGCTGTATGTGCCTCAGTCGATACCGGCCCTGCCGGAGTCGTGGTGGAGCGGGGTGGCGGATCGCACATTTCATGAGATTGGAGCCGGTATTGCAACTCCCTGGCTCGCACCTCACCTCAATGAACAGGAAGTGAGGACCCTTGTCGAAGAGGCTCTGCCATTCGATGCACCGCTTGTAGATGTGGAGGGCACTACCTCTGTACTGGAGCTGTTTCACGGGCCCACACTCGCGTTCAAGGATTTCGGGGCACAGTTTATGGCGAAACTCTTCGGGAGGCTGGGCGCAGAGGACGACCGGGAACTGCTCATACTGGTTGCAACGTCGGGAGATACCGGCAGCGCTGTAGCCAGCGGCTTTCACGGTGTGCCGGGTACCCGTGTCTGCCTGCTCTACCCCTCCGGTCGGGTAAGCCCCTTGCAAGAGAAGCAGATGACCACACTGGGTGGTAACGTGACGGCCCTGGAGGTGGATGGAGCATTTGATGACTGCCAGCGTCTCGTGAAAGAGGCGTTCCGGGACCGGGAACTGAACGAAACGTTCCGCCTGAGCTCAGCCAACTCCATCAATATTGCGAGATTGCTTCCGCAGTCTTTCTATTATGTACGGGCGGTGGCCCAGCTTCAGGAGAGGGGGGAGCGGGCTGAACCGGTCTTTGTGGTGCCCAGCGGTAACTTCGGGAATCTGACCGCCGGGCTCCTGGCCAATCGGATGGGGATGCCGGCTCACCGTTTTGTGGCAGCCACCAACCGGAACGACGTCTTCCCGAACTATCTGGAGACGGGCCGGTTCAACCCGAAGCCATCGGTTCAGACGCTCTCCAATGCGATGGATGTCGGGAATCCGAGCAATTTTGAACGGATCATGTATCTCTTTGGCGGATCGCTGGAGAGGGTCCGGGAACAGATTCTGGCGATTGGTTTTGATGACCATCAGACGACTGAAGAGATCCGACGGGCCCATGAGGAGTACGGCTATCTGGCAGACCCTCATACAGCCGTTGGTCTGCTCGCCGCGCGATCGATCCGTGAACAGAGTTTGGCCGACCCTTCAAGGCCGCTGGTCGTACTGTCAACCGCTCACCCCGCCAAATTTCGGGAGACTGTGGAGGCAGCAACCGGGGCAGAGGTCGAAATCCCGGAGAGGCTGGCTCAATGCCTGTCGAAAGAGAAGCAGACGATTGCCGCCGGCAGCCGCTATTCCGATTTCAGAAATCTGCTGAATGAGTTGTTCTGATTCTGTATTTTACAGGCTTATAGAACCGTCGTACAAGAGGAGCCTGGAGGATCGTAAAAACCCTTCAATCACTGCTGTAACAACACATTTCGCACTCAAACAGAGACAATTGATGTCAGCCACTACACTGCAGGAACCTGAAGTCACTCTCGAACTCGCAATGGAACATGGCCTGTCGGCCGAAGAGTTCGAGAAGATCCGGGAGTTTCTGGGTCGAACTCCAACCTATACCGAACTGGGGGTCTACTCGGTGATGTGGAGTGAGCACTGCTCCTATAAAAACTCCATTCTGGAGATCAAAAAACTTCCGAACAAGGGACCTCAGCTTCTGGTGGAAGCCGGGGAGGAGAATGCCGGGCTGGTCGATATCGGAGACGGACTGGCGTGCGCATTCAAGATTGAGAGCCACAACCACCCCTCGGCGATTGAGCCCTATCAGGGGGCGGCTACCGGTGTCGGTGGAATTCACAGGGATATCTTTACGATGGGTGCCCGGCCGGTGGCTTCGCTGAACTCCCTCCGGTTCGGCAATATGAAAAACCCCAGAGTGCGCTATCGGCTGGATGGTGTGCTGCGGGGAATATCGGACTACGGAAACTCTTTCGGAATTCCGGTGGTGGGCGGTGAGGTCTGTTTTGACGACAGCTACGAGGGGAACCCCCTTGTGAATGCGATGAGTGTGGGGATTGTAAAGGTGGGTGAGACGGCTTCGGCCATTGCGAAAGGGATTGGAAACCCGGTCATCATTGTCGGTTCAAGCACTGGTCGCGATGGTATCCACGGTGCAACATTCGCTTCGGAAGATATCAGCGAAGAGAGTGAGGCAAAGAGGCCCAGCGTTCAGGTGGGTGATCCGTTTACCGAAAAACTGCTCCTTGAGGCGAGTCTGGAAGCACTCAAAACGGGAGCCGTGGTCGGGATGCAGGATATGGGGGCGGCCGGTATCGCCTGCTCTACGTCGGAGATGTCGGCCAAGGGCGGAGAGGGCATGCGTATCGATCTGGACAAAGTGCCTGCGCGTGAAGAGGGGATGACGGCCTATGAGATGCTGCTAAGCGAGAGTCAGGAGCGGATGCTGGTGGTGGCGGAGCGGGGAAGAGAGCAGGAGATCATCGATGTCTATGAAAAGTGGGATCTGAATGCAGTTGTGATTGGTGAAGTGGTGAAGGGGGGCAAGGTGACCTACTGGAAGGAGGGAGAGGTGAAGGCAGAGATGCCGGCCGACTCTCTCGTATTGGGGGGCGGGGCGCCACAATATGTACGTGAGGCGGAAAAACCGGCTTATCTGGAGAAGGTTCAGGAGTATGACTTTTCAATAATTGAGCACCCGGACGATCACTACGAGACCCTTATCACCATTCTCTCTTCACCCAATATCGCTTCCAAGAGGTGGGTGCACGAGCAGTACGATACGACGGTTCGAACGAACACAGTGAATGCTCCCGGCGCCAGCAACTCCGGTGTGATCCGGATCAAGGGTACCCGAAAGGGGCTGGCGGTGAAGACGGATTGCAACGGAAGGTATGTCTATCTGAACCCCAGAAAGGGGGGGCAGATCGCTGTGGCAGAAGCGGCAAGAAACGTGGTCTGCAGTGGAGGGAAGCCGATGGCAATCACCAACTGTCTCAACTTTGGAAATCCCTACAAGCCTGATGTCTACTGGGTGTTCAGGGAAGCTTTGGGCGGGATGGGAGACGCCTGTCGAGCACTGAATACTCCGGTCACGGGCGGGAATGTCAGTTTTTACAACGAAAACCCCAACGGGGCGGTCTTCCCCACACCGGTAATCGGGATGCTTGGCCTGGTAGAGGATGTCTATGAACACACCATGACTCCCGGATTCAAGGAGAAGGGAGATCTGGTCTTCTACATCGGTGCGCAACGGAGGGGCCTGGGAGGATCCGAGTATCTGAAAGTGATTCATGGATTGACGACCGGGGATGCTCCCGACATCGATCTCGACTTCGAAGTGCGCCTGCAGGAGACGCTTCTGGAGGCGATCCGTGGAAAGATGGTGAACGCCGCTCATGATATTTCAGATGGAGGCCTGGCAGTAACGCTGGCCGAGATGGCGATCTTCTCCGGAAAGGGAGCGGATATAAGCGTGAAGGAGTTGAGCGGAACCTACGTCGATGTGCTCTACAGTGAGGCCCAGTCAGGTGTGGTTGTGACGACCCGCCCTGAAATGGCGGGTGAATTTATCCGCTTCTGCAGCGATCAGAAGATCCCCTGCCATGAACTCGGAGCGGTGGGAGGAAAACGGCTTGTGATTGATGAGTTTGTACGTGCACTGGTCAGCGAACTGACTGAACTTTACGAGGGGGCTATTCCTGCTGCTATGGAGGAGGTGTAAAGCCGGAATCCCAACCCGTCTCTCCTCTAGGCAGTCTGTCCGGCAAGAACCGATTTCAGGCTCTTTTCGATGATTTGCAACCCCTCTTCCAGCTCCTCATCTGCGATGGTAAGCGGCGGCCTGAAGCGGATGGAGCGCTCTCCGCACCCCAGCAGCAGCAGGCGGTTTTTACGGCACATCTTCAATACCCGGTCTCTGATATCACGGTCCGGAAGATCGACCGCACAGAAGAGGCCACGGCCTCTCGGGTTGGTGAGTGGCTCTTCGCGATCTGTCAGATCTTCAAGCCCTTTCTGAAGGAAATGGCCTCTCTTCTCTGCGTTACCCACCAAATCTTCCTCTTTGATGACTTCGAGGATTCTGGCAAATCGAACCATATCGGTCAGATTTCCACCCCAGGTGGAGTTTATTCGTGACGAGACGTTGAAGCAGTTCTCTTCTACATCGTCGATCCTGTCGGTGACCAGTATTCCACACACCTGTGTCTTTTTGCCGAACGAGATGATGTCTGGACGGACAAAGTGTTCGTGGCACCAGAATTTTCCAGTAAGGCCCACACCGGTCTGCACTTCATCGTAGATCAACAGTGCATCGTGACGGTCGGCCAGGTCACGCAGGGCCTGATGAAACTCCGGTCGGAAGTGATTGTCCCCGCCTTCGCCCTGGATCGGTTCCAGAATGATGCAGGCGATCTCATCTTCATACTCTTCAAAATAGTGTTCGGCCCGCGCGATGGCTCGTTTCTCCTTCTCAATGACCCGGTCCAGATTTCCCCCCTCGGCCGGATGAACGACGGTGGGATTTGGAATGCGGGGCCACTCAAACTTTGGAAAGTAGCGGGTCTTCTTCGGATCGGTGGTGTTGGTAAGCGAGAGGGTGTATCCACTGCGTCCGTGAAATGCCTGTTCGAGATGAAGTACCTTGTGCCCCTTTTCGGTGCGGTACCCTTTTGCATAGTTCTTCTGCACTTTCCAGTCGAATGCGACCTTGAGGGCGTTCTCTACCGCAAGGGCACCCCCGTCAATGAAAAACATATATTTAAAATAGTCGGGGACGGCAATCCGGTGAAAAGTCTGGACAAACTCTGCCAGTTCACGGGTGTAAATATCGGAGTTGGAGGGTTTATTGAGCGCTGCCCGGCCCAGCTTCTCCACAAACGCTGCATCACCTGCAAGCTTCTCGTGATTCATCCCGAGTGGATTGGACGCAAAAAAGGTGTAAAAGTCGAGGAAGGTATCCCCGGATACAGAGTCGTAAAGGCGAGCTCCCTGGCTTTTCTGGAGGTCCAGCACCATGTCGTATCCGTCGGCGAGAATATGACGGTCTAAAAGGTCGTGGATCTCTTCTGTCTTCAGTCTGTTCAGTTGGGTCATAAAGTGCCGGTTGTGTCTGTTTTAAACTCTTCTCGTTCGATGATATTGCTGAGCTAAACCCTAATGGTAAGAATCTCTTCAGAGACTAACGAACTTCATTCTCCATGCATTCAGAGGAAATGAGTGGTTGACAATGGGTATGTACAGTATGTATATTTAGTTCTACACTGAATCGGGTTTAATCATCGATTTCAGAGGCGCTTTTGTAGCCAAAAGCAGCCATTATATCGCGGGGTGGAGCAGCTGGTAGCTCGTCGGGCTCATAACCCGAAGGTCGCAGGTTCGAATCCTGCCCCCGCCACTATTTTTTACAAGAAAAGCCCTGTCGTGTTTCCCCCCCTCCGCACTTCAGGGTTTTTCTTTTTTTATGCCCTTCTGTACTTCTTGTTCATCTACTTGCGGTGTTTTCGGCTCTTTTCGATGCACCCAGATCAAAACTCCAGGTCCTTCCGGATCGCTTCGGTCACCTGCGTTAGTTCTTCCAGGCCCTTGCTAAATGAGACTCTGTCCGGAATCGTTGTGTTCACGCTGATATAGAATTTGATCTTCGGTTCGGTGCCGGAAGGGCGTATGGAAACGATGTGATCCCCTTCGGTGATGAACTGCAGTACGTTGGAGGAGGGGAGATCGATCGGGGAAATTTTGCCTGACCGGGTATCCATCTCCTTACCGCTCTGGTAGTCCTTCACCCGGATCACCTTCAATCCTCCGAGTGTGTCCGGCGGGTCGCTGCGGAAGTTTTCAAGCGCCGCACGGATCTCCTCCGCTCCCTGTTTTCCCTTCTTGGTGAATGAGATCAGCGATTCACGGTAGAGGCCGTACTCCACATAGATATCGAGGAGTACCTCATAGAGGGATTTACCCTGCTCCTTGTACCAGGCCGCCATTTCCGCAATCATGGTACAGGCGACCACGGCATCCTTGTCCCGGACATGATCCCCGATCAGATAGCCATAACTCTCCTCCGCTCCGGCTATAAAGGCCTCTTTCCCGGCTTTTTCGGTCATCAGGGCGCCGATGTATTTGAAACCGGTGAGGACATTGTAGCAGGAGACCCCTTTGTCTGCAGCAATCTTGTCGATGAGATAAGATGTAACGATCGTTTTTACAATGTACTCATTGCCTTTCAGCAGGCCCTTCTGCTTCCGGGCGTTCAGCAGGTAGTGGAAGAGCAGCACCCCCGTCTGGTTGCCGTTCAGCAGTTCGAAGCCGCCGTCCAGGTTTTTTACGGCGATTCCCACCCGGTCGCCGTCCGGATCGGTAGCCATCACCAGGTCTGCGTCGATCTTCTCCGCCTTGTCGAGGGCCATCGACATCGCCTCCTTCTCCTCCGGGTTCGGATAGACCACCGTGGGGAAGTTGCCGTCGGTCGTGCACTGCTCCTCCACCAAGGTGACGTTCGTGAACCCGACTTCGCGGAGCGCTTCGGGTACAATCCGGACAGCGGTTCCGTGGATCGGGGAAAAGACGATTTTCAGATCGTGCTGAGCCTGAATGGCCTCCGGGTTGAAGGAGACAGCGGCGACTGTTTGAATGAACTTTCGATCCATTTCATGTCCGATCTTCTTAATCTTCTCCTCAACCGGATCGAAATTCACCTGGTCTGCGCTGGTGATTTTTCCGACTTCATCGATGATGTTTTTGTCGTGGGGAGGGATCACCTGCCCGCCGTCCCGCCAGTACGCCTTGTATCCGCTGTACTCCTTCGGGTTGTGTGAGGCAGTGAGCATGACACCGCTGTGGCAGTCCAGCTCCCGGATGGCAAACGAGAGTTCCGGGGTGGGCCGCAGCCCGTCGAAAAAGTAGACGTGGATGCCGTTGGCCGAGAAAACCTCGGCGGTAATCCGGGCAAATATTTCGGCATTGTTCCGGTTGTCGTGGGCGATTGCCACGCGTATTTCCTCGTCACCGTATACCTTCCGCAGGTAGTTACTCAGGCCCTGGGTCGCCATCCCAAGTGTGTAGCGGTTGATCCGGTTCGTTCCGGCCCCCATGATGCCGCGGAGGCCGCCCGTTCCGAACTCCAGGTCCCGGTAAAACGCGTCGGAGAGTTCGTCGTACTCTTTCTCATCCAGCATCCGGCGGATGTCTGCCTTTGTCTCCGGATCGATGTTTCCGTTCAGCCAGGTATCGATTCGTTCCGAAACATTTTTGTCCAGTTGTTTCATCATTCAGGTCGTTTGCATGAAGGCTCGCCATTGCCTTCCGGTTCATTATGAGGTTTTCAGTCTGTGTGCGGTTTCCCGCACCATGAAAGACTCTCATAATGTACGATATCGATCCTGAAATTGCAGGGGGGAGGGGCTAATTGCGCTTACATTAAGGTGGGTGCGTAATAAATTGCCGGTCCGACGAGTTGTGGTTGCCAGCCATATCTCGCCGTCCGGGCCGCTGACACCCGATGTATAGAAACGAAGAATGCCGATGCTCGTCCGACGATCTCCCCGGTTTTGCACTTCCATATCATAGTAATACTCATCGATAACAGACTCCATTTCAGGGGTAAGTGTTACAACAGTTTTCCATCCCTTCCCGACGGGATTAACACCGTTCGGTCTGCCATAACAAAAGGCTGGTTTTCGATGTTTAACGATTGGACGCTATAAGGTATCATACTGGCCAATCTTGAGAGCATGTCATTCGAGCTTATAAAACGGCCATAATTCATCGAAGAAAGAAGTATGGCCTGGCGGTCGAATTGGTGGATAGAGAATTGCCAGTGATCTACAAGAAAAATTTGATCTTCGTAGACCACCAGATTGGCGAGGTATCTGTATTCGCCCGGCCCCCGTCCGGTTTGTCCAAAGGTGTTGAGTAGCTGACCCTGACCGTCAAACTCTGCCACAACATGATGTAGGGCATCGTAAACGATGAGGCTTGAATCACCTCCATACCGGACGATGGATGGACTGTCGATATACAGAGCGGAGGGATGGGTTTCACCGACGGAGAGGATGGTCTCATACGTTTCAAGAAGAGCAACTCCACTCTCTTCGTGTATGAGATCCGGGGGGCCTTCCGTTTGGCAAGCCGTTACTACACAGAAGATCTGGATTAACAGAATGAATGAAAGACTGGGATAACCACTCATGTCTAACAGAAAAATTAAGAATGAAGCTATGAGCCACATCCTGTACATTTGAGTTTTAGCTGTAACATCGTATACATGGAATATTTGTGCATTCAACAACATGCATTTCTTCAACGCAGGTAGGGTAAAATGGTGGATTTGGTCCATCGGAACAAGCTGAACATTGCTCCGGAAATGCATCAAAACAACATTTGTATTTACATGTACAATATTCCCCGTCACTCCCAGCCATCAGCTTCTTCATCTCCTACCGGCCAAGGGCGCTTCCGAACTCCATTAGGTCGAATCGTTTGGTCTCATTGTTCTTTTCCATGTTTGTCACCTTTTCGGTTTTGCTTTGGGTTAAGCCTTTTTGATCATCCATTATGGAATTGGATAGTGAGCAGGCCTTTATAACCCCTCCCCAGGCTGGTGAAATCTGTGTGTGTGAGGACGGTCAGAGTGATTGGACTTCCTCCTCGGCAGAATGTGAAACGGCGGCACGGGCAGATATGAGGCTGGCTACCACCGGGAATGAATGGCAATGAGCTTCATCGTTCTGTCAGTTCAATTCTGTGTCGAATCACTTTCCCTGTCTCGTCTTCCGAGCTGAGAATTCGTGAATAGAGATATCCATCTTTGATCTCATGAATGGGCTCTCGGCGTGGCCAGAGAAATCTCGCAAGCAGCCTCCCCGAATCATCCAGCACCCACCATGCGTCTTTGTCATCACTCTCTACTCTTACTCTTGCCCAAATCCTGTCTTCATCATCAGCCTTGATCTCCCGCAACACCGGATATGAATCGGGAATTTCAAGGTCACTCGCTTGCAGAGCCTGTCTGATTTCTCTTGGAGAATATCCTCTGAACCCCTCAAAGGAGTCAAAATCAAATGGCGGCCCCTTGACCGGGTAGTAAAAGGCTGATTGATACCTCCACTGGTCATCATATTTCTTGATCAGGAAGTCGTCAAGCCAGGCTATATACATCGTTCCGTCACCCGCCAGCGCAAATATCGAACCTCCACCCAGGAACGGTGCGGCCAACGGCAGCCTATGGCTGCCTCCATCGGAAGTTTGACGCTCTCTCGATAGGAAGTATCTGTGTGGAATGACCAGCGGTTCGGGATTCAGAACATCACCATCCGAATTGACCAGTATATAGGTCTGACGAACGGAATCTGTTACAGTAAGTTCAGGAAAGATCTCATTGCTTTGATTATAAAAATGGGCTATATGATTGCCATCATCTCTGGTATAAAGCACACTGAGTCTCATATTTTGCACGGCTTCATGGTCCAATACGCTCCAATCCTCCCGCCTTACGCTTCGCTCAAACTCGTAGGTCTTCGAATCATAGATGTTCAGGCGCAGGTTCCCCAGATCATACACGAAGAGCTTGCCTGCCCTCACGGAAGCAATGGAGATCAAACCGTAGTCACCCGGCCCTCTTCCACTTCTGCCAACCTGTGTAAGGTACGATCCATCAGGGTTGTAGACATGAAGTGGCGTGTCCATGCCTGCCTGCTCCGTAATCAACACTCGGCCTTTGTCGTCCACACTTTGGAGGTAGAGATTCCTCAGGTACGGCTCCCCCGAATCACCAAACGTCTGATCGGGGATCAGTTCAATAGAGTAC
>JBBDIJ010000015.1:0-22548 GCA_040880485.1 Balneolaceae bacterium | reverse complement strand
CGTGAGGGAGGCCGTACCGTAGGCGCCGGCGTGGTATCAAAAATACTGGATTAAAAGATACCCAGGAGAGTCGACTGAGAGCGGCAGTACAAATGGACTGGCGCTTTTCGACTACCTACGGGTGTAGCTCAACTGGTAGAGCGACGGTCTCCAAAACCGTAGGTTGCGGGTTCAAGTCCTGCCACCCGTGCCATTTTCTTACATCACCTATTTCAAGTAAATGAAAAAAATTAAGGAGTTTGTCGAAAACGTCCAGAAGGAATTCAAGAAGGTGGCGTGGCCGACACAACAGGAGCTGACAGACAACACGATTATTGTTGTGGTATTTACGATAGTGATTACGTTGTTCATCTTTTTCGTAGATCAGGTCTATAGCTCAATTTTAGACGTCATTTACAGATGACAATAGAAAAGACACATGAATGGTATGTCGTCCGCTGTTTCTCCAGCCATGAAAAAAAGGTCAAGGAGTTTCTTGAGCGTGAAATTGAAGAACAGGGACTTGACGATAAAATTCAAAATATTCTCATACCGACGGAGACTGTAGTCGAAATACGATCAGGAAAGAAAAGAACGCGTGAGAAGAATTTTTTTCCTGGTTATATACTTGTAGAGACTATTTATGATGAGGAGGTGAACAATCTCGTACAGAATGTACCCTCCTGTCTCGGATTTTTGAAGGCGGGTAAATCGGATATCATTCCAACACCCCTCAAGCAGCGGGAAGTGGACAGAATATTGGGACGGGTTCATGATAACCAGGAGATGTTGGAGAAGGGTGGAGTAATAGATATACCCTACAATGAAGGAGATCTGGTTAAAGTGATTGACGGCCCATTCAAGGATTTTGACGGGACGGTTCAGGAAGTCAATCCGGACAAATTGAAACTGAGAGTTCTTGTCAGCATTTTTGGACGGAAAACACCGGTAGAAGTGGATGTGAATCAGGTTGAATCGACCGGTTGAGTTCCGGAAAGCCGGATGGCTGTAAATGCAGCTGAAAACTAAGTGTGAAATAGATTCGATATGGCAAAAAAAATTGAGACAGTTTTAAAACTTCAAATAACAGGAGGCCAGGCTAACCCTGCACCTCCTGTGGGCCCGGCACTGGGGCAGGCCGGGATCAATATCATGGAGTTTTGTAAAGCGTTTAACGCGCAGACTCAGGAGAAATCCGGAACGATTATTCCGGTAGAGATTACGGTCTTTGCAGATAAATCTTTTACGTTTAAAACTAAAACCCCGCCCGCAGCAGTGTTACTCAAGCAGGCAGCCAGAATCAAATCGGGATCCGGAGAGCCAAACAGAAACAAGGTGGGGAAGGTGACCTGGGCTCAATGCAAGGAGATCGCTGAACAGAAAATGGTTGATCTTAATGCATTTGATGTAGAGAAGGCTGCTGAGATGATTGCAGGTACCGCCAGAAGTATGGGCTTGCGAGTAATTCGGGAAAATTAACAGGTAGTGCACTGATATGGCAAAAAGAGGAAAAAGATATCGTCAGGCAGCAGAGCTGATAGACCCAGATCTTGAGTATACGATTGAAGAGGCCTGTGACCTGGTTCTTAAAACCGCTAAAACAAAGTTCGATTCGACGATCGATATGGATCTGCATCTGGGTGTGGACCCAAGGCATGCGGATCAGATGGTTCGGGGTACAGTCGTTCTTCCCCACGGAACTGGAAAGGATGTGAAGGTGCTGGCTCTGGTGAACGAAAGTAAGCAGGCTGAAGCGGAAGAGGCTGGCGCCGATTATGTCGGTATGGAAGATTACATCCAGAAAATTGAAGAGGGATGGACCGATATCGATGTCATTATCGCCACACCCGACGTGATGGGAAAACTTGGAAAGCTGGGAAGGGTTTTGGGACCAAAAGGATTGATGCCCAATCCAAAAAGTGGAACCGTGACCAATGAAGTTGCTGAAGCAGTGAAGGAGTTCAAAGCGGGAAAACTCGATTTCCGGGTAGATAAATTCGGCATTCTGCACATGCCAATTGGAAAAGCGAGCTTCGATGCAAACACCCTGCGTGAAAATGCAAAAGCATTTCTTCAGACGGTGAACAAAATGAGGCCGGCATCTGCGAAAGGAAATTATATCCGGAGCGCTTATGTGAGTTCGACGATGGGTCCAAGTATTCCCGTCACGCGCTCCTCGATTGCATCCATTTAATTGAAAACAGGAAACGACGATGCCTACATTAACGGAAAAGAAGGCAGTTGTTGAGGAGATATCTCAATTTCTGAATGAATCTTCTGCTGTCTATATCACAAATTACAAAGGGATGTCTGTTTCGGAGATCAATGAACTCCGGTCCCGGTTCAGAGAGAGCAGTGTAGATTTCAAAGTCTACAAGAATACTCTTGTAAAAAGAGCGATGGAAAAGGCAGGCGGATTTGATGACCTGTATCCATATCTGGACAATCAAAACGGTTTCGCTTTTGTAACCGAAAATCTTGGTGCACCTGCTAAAGTGATCAAAACGTTTAGCAAGGATAGCGGAAAACCTGAATTTCGTGCTGCAGTCATTGAAGGAGATCTCTTCGGGGAGAACCAGCTCGATTCACTTGCCTCCATGAAATCCAAAGAGGAAGTGATTGGTGATATTGTCGGACTGTTGTTGAGTCCGGTCAGTACGATTGTCCGTGGCTTGCAGGCTCAGGGATCCAATATTGCAGGCGCGATCAAAACTATCGCTGATAAAGGCGAAAATTCATAATTCACGACTTTAATTAAAACGACCAACGGAGAAAAAAACATGGCTGACGTTAAAGAATTAGCTGAACAATTGGTTGGCTTGACCATCAAAGAAGCCAATGAACTTGCCAAAGTTCTTGAAGAGGAATATGACATCAAACCCGCTGCAGCTGCAGTAGCAGTTGCAGGTGGAGCTGCCGCTGGTGGCGAAGGAGATGACGGAGGGGAGCAGACAGAATTCGATGTAATTCTTACATCTGCCGGCGACAAAAAGATCGCAGTTATCAAAGAGATCCGTGGTATTACCGGACTTGGCCTGAAAGAGGCCAAAGAACTGGTGGACGGTGCTCCCAACACCGTAAAAGAAGCTGTTTCAAAAGACGAGGCAGAACAGCTCAAAACGAAGTTGGAAGAAGCTGGCGCTCAGGTAGAACTGAAATAGTTTTTTCTGGACATCAGCAGCACGGCCATGAAGCCAATATCGTCTAATCGGTATTGGCTATTGGCGTCTGAATAAGGAGTGGCCATCGGAGAGTCGGTTTGTATTCCGTTTGAGTTCATCTCGTCTTTTATTTTTTTAACCTAAAGGAGAGCATCCTTTGAGTACTACTATGGAGAAAATCCCGTTCACGGACCGTTTAACATTCGGCCGTACCAAACAAGTCATAGACTATCCGGACTTCCTCGATGTACAGCTCGCTTCATTTGAGGAATTCACACAGCTGGATGTAGCCCCTCAGGATCGCAAAGTTCAGGGTCTACAGAGAATTTTCAGTGAAAATTTTCCCATCGTGGACTCCAGAGAAACTCATATTCTGGAGTTTCTCTACTACTCTGTGGATACTCCCAAGTACAACATTCGTGAGTGCCAGGAGAGAGGGCTCACATATGCTGTACCACTGAAAGCGAAGATGCGACTCTCCTCAGTAGATGACGGCGATGAAGCTTCGGAAACTATCGAACAAGAGGTGTTTCTTGGAGATCTTCCCTGGATGACGGATCACGGTACTTTTGTGATCAATGGTGCAGAGCGTGTTATTGTCAGCCAGCTTCACCGCTCACCAGGTGTCTTTTTCGGACAGTCAGTGCACCCTAACGGGACTCAGCTCTACTCAGCCAGGGTTATTCCGTTCAAGGGTTCCTGGATCGAGTTTACCACAGATATCCGCGATGTATTGTGGGCGTATATCGACAGAAAAAAGAAAGTACCGGCTACAACACTTCTTCGTGCGCTGGGTTTTGGCACAGACCTGGATATTCTCACTCTTTTCGACCTGTCAGAGACTATTGAGTTCGGAACCAAGAAGGCTTATAAAAGCAAAGCGGTAGATCGCCGGCTCGCGAGTGATATTGTAACAGAAGTCACTGAAGAGGTGGTGGATGAGGAGACTGGTGAGGTCACAGAGGCACTGAATCGTAAAGTGCTGCTCGAACGGGATCATGACCTTACAGAGGAGGATTACGATCTTCTCAAGGAAGCAGGTGTTAAAAGCGTTCTGGTACAGAAGATTTCGACTGAAGAATCAGACCGTTCCGTGATGATGAATACGCTACGGAAAGATTCCACCTACGACGAGAAGACTGCTCTGGGAGAAGTGTATCAGCAGATTCGAACGGGTGAAATGCCCGACCCGGAAACGGCTCGGTCCGTGCTGGAACGCCTCTTTTTCAGCGATAAAAAGTATGATCTCGGCGAAGTTGGTCGATACCGTCTGAATAAAAGGATGAAAATCGATATCGAAGGGGGTGTGCGTTATCTCACCAAAGAGGATATCGTGGCCATCATTAAAGAGGTGATCCGCCTCAAGAATATGAAGTCTCAGGTCGATGATATCGACCATTTGAGTAATCGGCGGGTACGGACGGTTGGGGAGCAGTTGGGACAGCAGTTCTCTATCGGGCTCGCAAGAATGGCGAGAACCATCCGCGAGCGGATGAATTCCAGAGATGCCGAGCAACTTACACCCCAGGATCTGGTGAATGCCCGAACGATTTCGAGCGTTATCAACACCTTTTTCGGGACGAACCAGCTCTCTCAGTTTATGGATCAGACCAATCCGATTGCGGAGTTGACCCACAAGAGAAGAATGTCGGCACTGGGTCCTGGCGGGTTGACGAGAGAACGTGCCGGGTTTGAGGTACGGGATGTTCACTACACCCACTATGGTCGGCTCTGTCCGATTGAAACTCCTGAAGGCCCGAATATCGGCCTTATATCCTCCCTCTGTGTTCATGCTAAAGTGAACGATTTCGGCTTTATCGAAACACCGTACAGAAGGGTGAAGGATGGCAAGGTGACCAATGAAGTGGACTATCTTGCAGCTGAGCAAGAGGATGAGACGATTATTGCTCAGGCAAACGCTCCACTTGATAAAAATTTCCGCTTTTCGAGTGATGCCATATTCTCCCGATTTCGTGACAGTAACGTTGGTCTGGCCAAACCGGAGGAGATTGAGTACATGGATGTCTCTACCAACCAGATTACGTCACTTGCCGCAGCCCTTATTCCGTTTATTGAACATGATGATGCTAACAGGGCACTCATGGGTTCAAATATGCAGCGTCAGGCTGTCCCGCTTCTGCGTCCTGAGTCTCCTTTTGTAGGAACCGGCCTGGAGCACCAGGCTGCCCGGGACTCCAGAGCCATTATAACGGCCGAAGATGATGGTGAGGTGGTTTATGTAAGTGGTACCGAGATTCGCGTAAAGTACAATCGTGATGAGATTCAACAGCTCTGCTACTTCGATAAGGGAGTAAAGAGCTATCATCTGAAGAAGTTTGAGAGGAGCAACCAGGATACAACTGTAAATCAGCGTCCGGTAGTGACCATCGGAGACAAAGTCAAAAAGGGCGATACCCTTGCGGATGGCTGTTCTACACAGGCAGGTGAACTTGCCCTGGGCCGTAACCTCCTGGTCGCTTTTATGCCCTGGCGTGGATACAATTTTGAAGATGCCATTGTGGTCAGTGAACGGATTGTACAGGAAGATGTCTATACATCCATTCATATTCAGGAGTTCGAACAACAGGTTCGCGATACCAAACGCGGCGAAGAGGAACTTACTCGTGAAATTCCCAATGTGAGTGAAGAGGCTACCAAAGATCTTGACGAAAATGGTGTCATCCGTATCGGTGCAAAAGTCGATCATGGCGATATTCTGGTCGGTAAGATTACTCCAAAAGGAGAGAGCGACCCGACACCTGAAGAGAAGCTTTTAAGAGCCATTTTCGGGGATAAGGCCGGAGACGTGAAAGATGCTTCGATGAAGACTCCTCCGGGCGTATCCGGAACGGTCATCAATACGCAGCTCTTCAGCCGTAAAAAGGATGAGCTAATCTCCAGAAAAGAGGAGAAAATGCTCGTCGAACAGGAGGATGAGCGGTATAGCAAGGAGCTTGATAAACTGAACAGCAACTGGGCCGATATGATCTACAGCCTGTTAAGGGATAAAACTTCACCCGGTGTCTTAAACTTCGACGGGGTAGAGTTGATTCCGAAAGGCGAGAAGTACAAAAAGTCAGTTTTTGAGAAGCTGGACCCGATTGATATTAATGAAAATATCGAGTGGGCTACGGATGAAAATCTCTCTGAACACGTTCGTCTTCTCTTTACAAACTATCGTGAAGTAAGGAGAAAAATTGATTCCGAATCGAAAAGGAGAAAGTATCAGATCCAGGTGGGAGACGAATTGCCACCCGGGATCATTCAAAAAGCTAAAGTTTATATCGCCAAAAAGCGGAAGCTTCAGGTAGGTGACAAAATGGCCGGCCGTCACGGTAACAAAGGTGTGATTGCCAAAGTGGTTCCGGTCGAAGATATGCCCTTCATGGCAGATGGTACTCCGGTCGATATTCTTTTGAACCCGCTCGGTGTGCCGTCGCGAATGAATCTTGGGCAGATTTATGAAACCATTCTCGGTTGGGCGGCAAGTAAACTGGGAGTAAAGTTTGCTTCTCCCATCTTTGATGGCGCAACCTACGATCAGGTTCAGGAGCAGCTTGAGAAAGCGGGATTGCCAAAGGATGGCCGTGTTACGCTATATGACGGGCACTCCGGGCAGCCTTTTGACCAGAAGACCACCGTGGGTTATATGTATGTACTTAAGCTGAACCATCTGGTTCAGGACAAGATGCATGCCAGATCTATTGGGCCATACTCACTGATTACTCAGCAACCGCTTGGAGGAAAGGCCCAGTTTGGTGGTCAGCGGCTTGGAGAGATGGAGGTGTGGGCTCTGTATGCCTATGGAGCATCCAATATTCTGAAGGAGATGCTCACTGTAAAAAGTGATGATGTGAAGGGACGATCCAAAGTGTATGAAGCAATTGTGAAGGGTGATAACCTGCCGGAAGGGGATGTACCGGAATCCTTCAAGGTATTGCTTCGGGAATTGATGGGTCTCGGTCTCGAGATCCACATAGACTAATTACTGATTCTAACGATTAATCGGAGGAACACCCTTGCCGACTACAAAAACATTGACCGTCAACAGGGACTTTAATAACATCGGCATTTCCCTTGCGTCTGCGGAGACGATTCTCTCGCGTTCACACGGAGAGGTTCTGACACCGGAAACCATTAACTACCGCACTTTTAAGCCGGAGATGGATGGCCTCTTCTGCGAAAAGATCTTTGGGCCTGTCAAAGACTATGAGTGCCACTGCGGAAAGTACAAGAGAATCCGCTACAAAGGGATAATCTGCGATCGCTGTGGCGTGGAGGTGACACGTAAAGCTGTTCGCAGAGAGAGGATGGGTCACATTACTCTAACTGTGCCTGTAGTTCATATATGGTACTTCAAATCTCTTCCGAACAAGATCGCCTATCTTTTGGGGCTCTCTTCCAAAAATTTGGAGAGAATAGTCTATTATGAAACGTTTGTCGTTGTAAACCCCGGGCTTGCAAGGGACCTGGGCTACAAGAGTGGCGACATGATCAGCGAAGAGGAGAAGTTCGATATCTATGATCAGCTTCCCGAAGATCATTTCGAACTGGACAATGACGACGAGGACAAGTTTGTCGTTAAAGAGGGTGCAGATGCTATTGCGGCTCTACTGGAGACGATGGATCTGGACAAGACAGCATACAGACTGCGTGACGAGGTGAGAAACGAAACCTCTCAGATGCGTAAAAAGAAGAAGCTGAAAAGACTTCAGGTAATCGAGTCTTTCCGGGAAGCCAACAAGCACACAGAGAATCGTCCGGAGTGGATGATTCAGAGTGTAATTCCTGTTATTCCACCGGAATTGAGACCTCTTGTTCCATTGGAAGGAGGACGATTTGCCACTTCTGACCTTAATGATCTCTATCGCCGAGTCATTATTCGGAACAACCGTTTAAAGCGCCTGATTGATATCAAGGCTCCTGATGTGATCCTTCGTAATGAGAAGCGAATGCTTCAGGAAGCGGTAGACTCCCTTTACGATAATTCAAGGAAGTCGAATGCAGTCAGGAATAATAACCGCCCCCTGAAATCCCTGAGCGATATGCTCAAGGGGAAAAGCGGCCGATTTCGTCAAAACCTTCTCGGAAAGCGTGTCGACTACTCCGGCCGTTCTGTTATTGTTGTGGGTCCTGAACTTGGAATGCATGAGTGTGGCCTTCCGAAAGAGATGGCCATCGAATTGTACAAACCGTTTGTCATCCGCCGGCTGATTGAGCGTGGTTATGTGAAAACGGTGAAGAGTGCGAAAAAGGTAGTTGATCGCAGAGATCAGGTGGTCTGGGAAGTGCTTGAGAATGTGATTGACGGTCACCCGGTGATGCTGAACCGTGCACCGACTCTGCACAGGCTTGGTATTCAGGCGTATCAACCGGTCCTCATCGAGGAGAAAGCGATAAGATTGCATCCTCTCTCCTGTACAGCTTTCAATGCCGACTTTGACGGTGACCAGATGGCGGTTCATCTTCCGTTGAGTCATGATTCGGTTCTGGAAGCGTCACTTCTGATGCTCGGATCTCACAATATTCTTAGCCCTGCTAATGGCGGACCGGTTGCGGTGCCTTCTCAGGATATGGTTCTGGGTATCTACTATTTGACCAAGATGGGTAACAACCTGAAAGGGGAGGGTAAAACCTTCTCCGGTACGGATGAAGTGATGATTGCTTTCGATCAGGGTAAGATCGAGACTCATGCCAAGATCAATGTTCGGGTTCCTGTCGACTTCGATGAAGAGGGGAATTCGATCATGGAGATCATAAAAACCACAACCGGACGTGTGCTCTTCAATGAAATTGTACCTGCCGGCCTGCCGTTTATCAACAAAACTCTCGGAAAAAAAGAACTGCGGGTGTTGATCGGGCAGATTCATGCCAAAGTGGGAACCAGGCTGACGGCTCAATTCCTGGACGATATGAAACGCACCGGTTTTGAACGAGCGACGACTGGTGGATTGTCGTTTAACCTGGAGGATATCATCATACCTGACGCCAAACGTCAATTGATTGAAAAAGCGCAGAATGAAGTTGCCGAGATTCAGAGTCGTTACGAAATGGGCTTCATTACCGACAATGAGCGCTACAACCAGGTGATAGACAAGTGGACCAGTACAACCAACCGTGTGTCGGAAACTCTGTTCCAGAGCCTGGCTGACGATCGTGACGGGTTCAACCCGGTATTTATGATGGCCGATTCCGGAGCGCGGGGATCGAAAGAACAGATCCGCCAGCTTGGCGGTCTTCGGGGTTTGATGGCAAAACCACAAAAAAGTTCTCTTCAACAGGGCAATGAAGTCATCGAGAACCCGATTCTTTCGAGTTTCAGGGAAGGACTTACCGTACTGGAGTACTTTATCTCTACTCACGGTGCGCGGAAAGGTCTTGCCGATACTGCTCTCAAGACTGCAGATGCGGGATATCTGACCAGACGACTGGTGGATGTTTCACAGGATATCATTATTAATGAGCAGGATTGTGGAACACTACGTGGAATTCGTATGCAGGCGCTCAAGGACAATGAAGATGTAATTGAGGGTCTGGAAGATCGTATCCTGGGGCGTGTTTCGATGCATGCTATTCATGACCCGATCACAGATGATCTGATCTGTGAGGCGAACGAAATGATCACCGAGACAGTGGCACAGAAAATCGCGGAAACCTCCATCGAAGAGGTTGAAATTCGCTCCGTTCTTACCTGCGAATCGGAACGTGGTGTTTGTGCCAAGTGCTACGGCAGGGATCTTGCACGCCACGCTATGGTACAGGTTGGTGAGGCGGTAGGTGTGATTGCCGCTCAATCCATTGGAGAACCTGGTACCCAGTTGACTTTGAGAACTTTCCACGTTGGGGGTACAGCTTCCCGACTTGAAGCGGATTCGCAGCACAAGGCAAAATTCAATGGAAAAGTGGAGTTCGACAACTTGCGTGTGATCTCTTACGATGATGGTGAAGAGGAGCACAATGTGGTACTCAGTCGTGCCGGTGAAATCAGGCTTTTAGATGATGATGGCAAAGTGCTGTCTACCTACAATGTGCCTTACGGATCCGAGATTATGGTTGAGGATGGGGAAAAAGTTCCGAAGGGAGTTCCCCTATGTCGTTGGGATCCCTACAACGCACTCATCTTCAGTGAAATTGACGGTGTCGTCAAATACAAGGACATCATCGAGGAGATTACATTCACGGAAGATACAGATTCTCAAACCGGGCACAGGGAGAAGGTGATTATCGATACGAAAGATCGCACCATGATCCCGACATTGACAGTGCAGGGAGAAGGGGATCGCCTTCGTGAAAGCACACTGCCTGTAGATACTCACATTGTCGTTGATGATGGTGACGAAGTGCAGGCTGGACAGGTTCTGGCCAAGATTCCCAGGGCAGCATCAAAATCAAAAGACATTACAGCCGGTCTCCCAAGGATTACGGAGCTTTTTGAAGCCCGTTCACCGAATGAACCGGCTTCTGTCTCGGAGATTGACGGTGTCGTAAAAATGGGAGGCAGAAAGCGTGGTTCACAGGAGGTGATCGTAGAGAGTAAGGATGGTAAAGATCAGAAAACCTACCTGATTTCACTTTCCAAGCACATTCTGGTACAGGAAAATGACTTTGTGAAAGCCGGTCAACCGCTTTCTGACGGGACCATTCCTGCACAGGATATTCTCAATATTCTGGGTCCATTTGCTGTTCAAAGCTACCTCGTGAACGAGATTCAGGAGGTTTACCGACTGCAGGGTGTAAAAATAAATGACAAGCATATTGAGGTCATTGTTCGCACCATGATGCAGAAGGTGGAGATTACAGATCCTGGTGATACCATGTATCTTGAAGGCGACAAAGTAGACCGCTTTGAGCTGAACAATCGTAATGATGACCTGATTGGAAAGTTTGTCGTTACAGAATCGGGTGGTAGTGAATTGAAACCTGGTGCTATTCTGGACCGGCGCGAAATTCGCGAGATCAATAATGAGCTGATCAAAGATGGAAAGGATGAGCTTCAAACTCGTGAGGCAGAACCAGCCATCTCGAAACCGATATTGCTCGGTATCACACGTGCCGCACTTAGTACGGAGAGTTGGCTATCCGCCGCCTCATTCCAGGAAACAACGAAGGTGTTGACTCAAGCTTCTATAGAAGCGAAGAAAGATCATCTTCGCGGCCTCAAGGAGAATGTGGTTGTTGGTCACAAGGTTCCGGCCGGTACAGGTCTTCGTAACTACGACGACATTATCGTCAACTCACTTGCCGATATGGAGGAGGGTGACGAAGAGGTGCAAAAAGTATTCGAAGCTCTTGGCGCCGAAGCGCAGGAGCCGGAGAAAGACGAAGAGTAAATTCAAATAATGGAAAAGCAAAAAGAAGGGACGGTCCAAAAGCCGTCCTTCTTTTTTTATTTGGATTTTTCGATGTTTTCCAGCAAATCTTCTGCTTCGCGAATTAAATTGTCGGCACGTTGTTTCGCCGATTCTACAACTTCGTCTCCTTTTTTCTTGGCATCCGAAATCATGGATGCCTTCTCCTTCTTAAGCTGATGGATAATCGTTTTAAGGTCGTCGCTGTACTTGCTCAATCGGTATGAGAGCATGTCCCGTGTATTTTTTCCATTATCCGGAGCAAATAGCAGTGCTATTCCGGCTCCGATAAGGGCTCCACTCATCAGTCCGATCGTAAATTTTGTAGTTGATCTGCTCATAAATACAGGTTTCTGGGGTGATCGTTATCTGAACCGGGGACTGTCGCTGAATTTGCAGCGGAGCTGACCACTACAAATGTTCGACAGTTTCCCGTATATTGTACTTCTAACATATAATATAACGAAGTAAAGTGATATGAAATTTTTTATCGATACCGCTGATCTTAAAGAAATTGAAGAAGCGAACAGTCTCGGTGTTCTGGATGGTGTAACGACGAACCCGAGTCTGTGTATGAAAGTGGGTGTTGCAGACTTTGAAGGGCATATTGCAAAGATCTGTAAAATGGTTGAGGGTGATGTGTCTGCTGAAGTCGTTTCGACCAAATACGAAGAGATTGTTAAGGAAGGGCGTCGCATTGCCTCGATAGCAGATAATGTTGTGGTCAAGGTTCCATTGATCAAGGATGGAATCAAAGCGATCAAAACTTTTAGTGATGAGGGGATCCGAACCAACTGTACACTCTGTTTCTCTGCTACCCAGGCGCTGATTGCTGCCAAAGCGGGAGCAACCTACATCTCTCCTTTCGTAGGACGCCTGGATGACATCTCCAGTGAAGGAATGTCGTTAATAGCCGATATTGTAGATATCTACAGCAACTATGGTCTGGAGACAGAAGTACTGGCGGCAAGTATACGTCACCCCATGCATGTGGTGGAAGCGGCTCGCCTGGGCGCAGATGTTGCAACGATGCCACTCAGCGTAATCGAATCTCTGTTGAAGCATCCGTTGACCGACAGCGGACTGGCCCGGTTCCTGCAGGACTGGGAGACTCTTCAGGAGAAAATCGCTTCAAAATAGGAAAGTAGAAAAGCCCGAATTCGTCTGACAAGGGAGGGGGCTCAGTTCTCCTCCTGTTTGACGAAACCGCTGTGACCTGCACTTTGAAGCTGTCTTAGCGCTCTGCGTGCACCATCCGGTGAACTCCAGGAGCCATAGTAAACACGATATACGGTCGTGCCTGCACTGGTCACCGCTTCCACACGTGAACCTGTAATCTCGCGGGATTTCTCTTCTGCACGATCTCTGGTTTCAAATGAAGCGAGCTGAACCGTGAAGGACTCGCGACTGCTCGTGTTGGCCTCAGAGAGGGGCCTGTCTCCCTCCTCCAGAAAGTAGATATTCACTTCTGCTGTGCCGGGCCCAATCATATCGATACGCCGTGCCGCTTCCCTGGATAGATCAATAATTCGATTTCCAACATAGGGTCCACGATCATTTATTCGGACATCCACACTCTTGCCGTTCTCATGGTTTGTGACCCTCACCCATGTATTGAAGGGTAGTGTACGGTGGGCAGCCGTAAGATCATCCATATTGTATGTCTCTCCGTTGGCTGTCGCCTTACCGTGAAAATCGGGGCCATACCAGCTTGCTACCCCGGATTCGATCTGGTTGCCGGATGTCAGACTTTCTGTAGTTTGTATGGTGCCGCAGGAGGCGACCAATAGTCCGGAAAGAAGCAGAAGAGAAAGCCGCAGGAAGGAGTTAGTCTGTGTCATTGATCTGTACAATAGTACAATCTGGCTCTGTATTGGAGCCCCAAAGTGTGTAGATGGAGCCGATGGGCGGATTTGAACCGCCGGCCTACGCTTTACGAGAGCGTTGCTCTACCCCTGAGCTACATCGGCTTTCTGTTCTCCGAAAATGGAAAAATATACCACTTCGGAAAACCGTGTTACAATCTCATTTCGTGTTGGATCTTCGAAACCTCTGCATAAAGTTTGTGAGTGCTTCTACGCTCTCCAACCTGCAGGCGTTGTATATGCTTGCCCGAATTCCCCCGACACTTCTGTGACCCTTCAGGGCTACCAGGTCTTCTTTAGCCGCTTCCCGGAGGAAAGCTGCTTCCAACTCCTCACTTTGAAGGCGGAAGGTTACATTCATCAGGGATCTTGAACTTACTTCTGCAGTTCCACGATAAAAATCGTCACGGTCGATTTCACCGTACAGCAGATCTGCCTTCTTTTGGTTCAATGTCTCCATACTTTTAAGGCCGCCCTTCCCTTCCAGCCATTCGAGTACATAGTTCACGAGGTAGACACCATAAACCGGAGGAGTATGAAAAAGCTTCTCTACATGTGTACGGTAACGCAGAATGGTCGGAATGGACTCTTCCCGGGTTTTCGACAGCAGAGAGTCGTGCACCAGTACTACAGTGACTCCTGACGGGCCCAGATTCTTCTGAGCGCCGGCATAGATCAACCCATACCGGTCTATATCGATAGGCCGGGAGAGGAAATCGGATGATGCGTCACAAACAAGCGGAGCCCCGTTGCTATCCGGCTCCTTTTGAAATTGCGTACCGAATATGGTATTGTTTGAGGTGAAGTGCAGATAGGTGGCGTCTTTGGACAGGTTCAGCTCATCCCTTTCCGGAATATGTATAAAACCACCCTCCTCACCTGTATAACTGACGTTTACGGTTCCGAAAGGTTTCGCCTCTTTGATCGCTTTTGTAGACCAGGCTCCGGTGTTGATATAGTCCACCGTTCTACTGCCATTCAAAAAGTTGTAGGGTGCCATCAGGAATTGAGTACTGGCACCGCCGCCTAAAAAAAGTACATTCCAGCCCTCTCCGGCTCCCACAAGACTCTTGAGCCGGTTGGTCGCCTCTTCTTGAATGGCGGAATATTCAGGGCTTCGATGGCTCATCTCCATGATGGAGGCGCCTTTTCCTCTGTAGTCGGTAAGCTCTTCACGTGCTTTTTCAAGGACTTCAAGTGGCAGCGTAGCAGGGCCGGCACTAAAATTGTGAACTCTGTTTGAATGTGGCATAGTGCTCATTTATAATTTTTAGATTGGTTTAAAAGAGAACTCCCTGATTCGGGAGTCCCACTCTCCCGCAGAAACATTACGGAGTTTTTTCAAATGCGTGGATGACAAGGCCTGATCTCAGTTTCGGTTCGAACCAGGTCGATTTTGGTGGCATAAGCAATCCCTGGTCTGAAACCTCTACAAGCTCTTCAATGGAAGTAGGGTACATGCTGAAAGCCAGAGTGGCGCGTCCCATATCGACTCGCTTCTCCAATTCGCCGGTTCCCCGAATTCCTCCAACGAAATCGATATTGGAATCGGTACGTGGATTCTCAATTCCGAAAACAGGTTTCAAAATGAAATTTTGAAGCCGAGCAACATCCAGGCTTGCTACAGCGTCGTTTCCACCTGGATCGGGAAGTGAGAGACCGTACCAGACACCCCGGTAATAGATCGAAACCTCCCCTCTCTTCTGTGGAGCAGGTGGTACGTTCGGCTTCATAGTAAAGCGGGATTTCAGATCTTCTACCATCTTATCATCGGCCTGAAGCAGGATGCGGTTGTAAGGCAGTATTTTCATTTGATCCATCGGAAAGAGTACGGCTGGAAAAAAGTCGTACTCCTCTTCACCCGGTGTTGTTCCATTCTCCTTACGCAACTCCTCTGCAACCCGTGATGCACTTTTGCAACGGTGGTGGCCATCTGCGACGTAGAGCCGGGGTATGCCTGCAAAAGCTCTGGTAAATTTATCACCGTCCTGAACCCGCCAGATTCTGTGACGGACACCATCATCGGCAGTAAAATCGATTCGGGGATCATTCTGTTTCATGATACCAGACATCAATTCGCTAATTCCGGCGGTGTCCCTGAAAGTGAGCATCACAGGTTCTGCATGGGCAGATTGAGTGAGTATATGCCGGGTGCGGTCATCCTCCTTATCGGGACGCGTGAGCTCATGTTTCAGTATGACATCATTGTCGTAGTCTTCGACGGATACCGTAGTAAAAACTCCAATCTGTGCTCGCTGTCCCACCTGCAGTTCGTATATATAGATGGAGTCATGATCGTCCTGAACCATTGAACTACTGCTCAGGAGAGCCTGCAGGTTCTCGGCACCCTTTTCATACACTGAATCGTCATTGAACGGGATGCCTGACGGCAAGTCAATCTCTGGTCGGATGACATGCAGAAAACTCTCTGCAGCTCCTTCTGCCAGTTCTTTAGCCTCTTCTGTACTTATTACATCGTAGGGTACGGATGATATCTCTTTTGCAAGTTCGGGTTTTGGGAGCCAGCCCTGGAACGGGTGAATGATAGCCATGCAGACTTAATTTTTTGAAATTTTTCTTATCATTCAATGATAAGGATTCTTCGACTCTTGCCCAGCTATTAATTGGTATAATTTTAAACAAAAATGCCTGATATGACCGAAAAAAACGGCGACAAACTGAACCCGGATCAACAGCAGCAACTTCTTTTTATGATGCTCATTCAGCAACATCAACAGATCGCAATGATTGGTTTGGGGAAATTGAAAAACCCGTCGACAGACGAGATGGAGAGAGATCTTTCATCTGCAAAATATGCGATCGACACTCTAAATATGCTCCGCAAATATACGGAGGGGAATCTGCCGGATGAGTTAAAGGGATATCTGGACCAGATCCTGAATACCTTGCGTCTCAACTATGCGGATGAGAAGAAAAAGAGTTCGGAACCTGAATCGGACGAAAGTGGCAAGAACGATTCAGAAGATTGACGGATTCGATGAGTAAAATTTCAGAGAATGGCCCAATTATTGTTGAAGCTGGAGGGGGAGTGGTATGTCGGAATCATTCCGGGAGCATTCAGGTTTTGTTGATCTATCGTAATGGAGTATGGGATTTGCCCAAGGGAAAGCTGGAGGAGGATGAGAGTATTGCAGAGTGTGCAGCCCGGGAGGTTGCAGAAGAGACTGGAATCGCATTGCCGGTTGTGAATGATTTCCTTACAGTGACCCGGCACGGTTATAAACAGAAAGGGGTAGAGTACATCAAATCTACTCACTGGTTCATGATGCGGCCCTCAGACAAGATTGACAGCTTCACTCCACAAAGGGAAGAGGGAGTTACAACTGTTAAGTGGGCGAAACTTGAGGTGTCAGTAAATCTGGTGGGATATCAAAATCTGCAACAGGTGCTGAAGCTTGCTTTGCAGTGGCATAAAAAAAAGGGCACTCTTGAAAAGAGTGCCCCTGAAAGTTGATATCCAATCGAAGTCTGCTGTCAGTTATCTCTGAAGGCGGAATGTAATCGGAAGGCTGTATTGGACTCGTACCGGGCGTCCACGCTGCATGCCAGGAGTGAAACGAGCCTGTTGTACGGCCCTCAGGGCTTCTTCGTCGGCTCCTCCGCCAATGCCGCGTGTAACAACCGCATTTTCGACTTCGCCCTCCTCATTTACAATGAACTGAACGAATACGCGTCCTTCAATACCTGCACGACGCGCCTGCTCGGGGTAGTTAATGCTTCTTTGAAGCTCTTCAAGGCCACCTATGAGCTCAGGCATCTGCTCTACAATCGTAAAGAAATCCTCTTCCTCCTCTTCATCATCCCTTACAGGAGGGGGGGGCAGATCCATCGGGCCACTCATATCCAGATCCGCATCAATTTGAATATCGATATCGTCCAGAATTTCATCATCGGGTACCTCTACGGGAACCGGTGGTCTCGGTGGCGGTGGTGGAGTTTCTATATGCTCTGTTTGGATGATCTCCTCTATTTCCAGAACCTCCTGTTCTGCCAGTAGATAATCTTCCGGTGGTTCTCCCATCCAGTCCACCTTTACGGCGATAATAAATATCGTAAGAGTAAGAAGCATTCCTATTTGCCAGAATACAGAGTAGTATACTTTAAGGTCTGCTTCGGGGTTTTTTCTTTTCATTTCATTCGGGATTTAAGGGGCATCAGTTTTATAGAAGCACCAATACATGTTATCAAAGCACCTACAATCAACATCCATTTCGTGTTGAGGTGCCCGTTTCCACCGGAACATCCGTCACCCAGTGAAGTAGGGTCAAGCTACTCCTAATATAACGGTTTCCGAATAAAAATCTTTTACTCTATTCCGAAAGAAAGGTATGAACTTTAGCGTTCAAGCTGGAAATTAATTGGAATGCTGAACTGAACCCTGACCGGCCGACCTCGTTGCCGTCCGGGTACAAATTGGGCCTCACTGACAGCCCGTATGGCCTCTTCATCGGCTCCGCCTCCGATTCCTCGGAGGATCTGGGGATCTTCGACCTCACCCTCTTCATTCACGATAAACTGTACGATGACACGTCCCTCAATTCCTGCTCTTTGAGCCTGTTCCGGGTAGTTAATGGAGCGTTGAAGCTCTTCCAGCCCGCCAATAAGCTCGGGTGGATCCTCAACAGTTATGAAAAAATCTTCTTCTTCCTCGTCGTCAGAATCATCCGGTGGAGGCGGGACCTCCATGGGACCGTCCAGGGAGAGATCCGCATCCAATTGGATGTCAGAATCTTCAATTAGCTCGTCGTCCGGAACTTCTTGAGGTGTCGGTGGCCTCGGTGGAGGCGGTGGGGTCTCTATATGTTCAGTCTGGATAATCTCTTCGATCTCAAGAACATCCTGTTCGTCGAGATCATACTCATCCGGGCCATCTCCAGTAAGATCCAGATTTACAGCGACAATAAATGCAATCAGTGTGATTACCAGCCCTGTCTGAAGGAGTATGGAATAATAGTGTTTTAGATTCGCACCGGGTTTCTTTCGGTCGGTCATTTCGAAAGTGGTTTTATTAAAAAAAGTGAGTACAGCCCTGTAGACGACTCGTTTCTAATTGCACTTATCTATACTTACTTAGTACGACATATAGAAGTAGATAAAACGAGCTTTTTAAAACCTGTTTTGCAATCGCCTTTGTACTTCGAACTTTAATTCACAACAGGGAACTAGCTTAAATATATAAAAATTAATTACGTAATCAATAACAGATCTGATCTGCAAGCCGATAAAATGCACATAAAAGAGCAGTTAACCAGAGCCAAAAGGCCGTCAATAGGCTTGAATCAATGCTATTGTACTATAATAACGCAATTAAGTAATAATTAGTTTCCCTACTGATTTTAAGATCGATTCAGTTCCTCGCCCGATTTCCTGGGCGATCCAGAAGAGTTACAAGCTTTAACAGGATGACGGCGGCAAGGCAGCCTGAAACATCGGCAATGGCGTCGTACAGATCTGCCTGCCGGTCTATCGGAAGGAGTTCCTGCAGTATCTCCATCGAAAAACCGAAGAGACTCCCGGCAATAAAGATCGGGAAAAGGGGCAGGGGCTGTCGCAAGGAGATGTACCGGCTTAACCCGAGGAGAAAGGTCCAGCTCCCGAACATCAGAAAGTGGCCCACTTTGTCGTAATGAAAGATACGTTGATCGGAGATTGAGTCGGATGGAAGCAGCGTGAGTGCCAGCGTTACCAGTGTCAGCAGAGTTAATACAAAAAAGAGCAGAAATCTGTGCTCTTCAAGGTAATTCAGAAGTCTTGAGATCATAGAAGAGTTTTCGGTTCCGGCGGGGAGCCGGGATTCTGTTCAAGATGGCGTGCCACTTTGGAAGCACCCTCCAGAAGGCAACGTATTATTGCAGTAGAGATTTCATTTGAAAAACAGAGATAGCCGGAGATCCCACCCGCCAGTACATCGCCGAAGCCCGCTCTGGCAAAAACTCTGGTGTCGTATCCAGTCATCTGGATCTCACCATCAGGGCTGGCCAAAATGGTCGGGTACCCTTTGGAAAGCACCCAGATTTTTCTCTTTTCAGCGATCTTGCGAACTATCGTCATTCTCTCCAGCCCATCATCGGCGCTCTTTCCGACCCAGCGTTCAAGTTCTCCGGGGTGCGGGGTGACTACCCATTCGGAACCTTGCGGTCGCTTTGCATTTTCCAGTGCCCTGATGGCATCGGCGTCAATTACAACTCGTCCGGTGAAATGCATGAGAACCTCGCTAACCCACTCTTCGCAGCCTTTTCCAAGCCCGGGTCCTATAAGCAGGCTTCCCTGCCGCACCTTCAGAAGTTGCAGAATCTCCGATACGTGACCTGTATGGAATCCTCTCTCATCAGATTTTCCAATCCCTTTCTTGATGATTTGTGGCAACGACTGTTCGTAGAGCGGCAGCAGCCCCCTGGGTGTGACAAGTATGACAGCACCGGCTCCGGTCGCCCATGCGCTACGTGCAGCGAGGTTAGCTGCACCGGTGAGACCTTCAGACCCGGCGATGATCCAGGTGACCCCGCCGCTGTACTTGTGTTCGGCTCTTCTCATGAGACCGGGAAGTCCGTCGAGCTGCTCAGGAGCGAGCAGGCTGGCCGTCGACTGGAGACGGTTATCGGGAAACGAGAGCGGGATAAGCACGATTTCACCACAGAACTCCGGCCCCGGTGGGAAGAAGAAGCCTGTTTTCAGCATTCCGAATGTAAGAGTGAGATCCGCTTTTACAGTGCTCCCCATCACCTGGCCACTGTCGGCATTAAGGCCGGTTGGGATATCCATAGAGCATGTGAGCTCTGGCCGGCCGTTTGCCCACTTGACTGCACTGCTGAAGGGTTCGCGCAATGTGCTGTTCAGGCCGGTGCCCAGCATCGCATCCACTATATAGTCGAACGATTCGTCTGCCGGCCACTTCTCAATTCCTGTCTTGTGAAGATGCAGATTGGACATCTCATTCGACAACACCTTCAGAATCTTCAGGTTCTGCTCCGTTTCGTCTGACAGAGAGTCGGTTCCACCCGGAAAAAAAATGTGACATATATGGTTCTCCCGCAGAGCGAGGTATCTTGCAACGACAAGGCCATCGCCTCCATTGTTTCCCTTGCCACAGAGATAGATGCCAGTGGATCCAGCTGACAGTCGGTAACCAAGCTCCATTGCCGTTTGAAGCCCGGCTGTCTCCATCAGCGTGAAGCCGTTCAGCCCCAACTCATCGATCGCTATACTGTCTGCAAGCCGGTTCTGCTCGGCCGTGCCAATTCTGTAGCGGTATGAATAGGTGGAGTAGGCCACGTCATCCTGGTTATTTGCGGGGTTCCGTACGGCCGTCACCGGCCTTTATCTGTAAGGAACGAGGAATGTTGCGACCTGTCAATAGGATCTTGCAAAAAGCACCCGGCGCTCAGAGGGTTTCCCGGTTACCATACAGCGTCCCTCTTCAGGTTCTTCATCCAGTGGAATACAACGGATGGTCGCTTTAGTCTCCTCCTTGATTCTCTCTTCTGAGGATGTGGTGCCATCCCAGTGAGCATAGATAAATCCGCCTTTCTCGATTTCGATTTTAAACGTTTCGTAATCATCTGCTGTTCGGGTATTCTCATCCACACGTTTTCTGGCCGTGGAGAGCAGGCTGGCCTGAATGGTGTCCAGCAACTCTTTTACGTGTGTGGCAATACCAGCTCTGGGAATGATCTCTTTTGTGAGGGTGTCTCTACGCGCCAGTTCCAAATTTCCGTTACGTACATCTCTGGGGCCTATTGCGATCCTTAGCGGGGTGCCCTGTACTTCATGTTCCGAAAATTTCCATCCCGGCTTGTAGTTTTCCCGGTCATCCAGCTTGATTCTTATGCCTGCATCAGAGAGTTCATCGCGAAGTTCTGTTGCTGACGCGAGCACCAGGTCCTTCTCTTCGTCACTTCTCCAGATTGGTACAATCACGGTTTGAACCGGTGCCAGCCTGGGGGGAATGACCAGGCCGTTGTCGTCGGAGTGGGTCATAATGAGGCCGCCGATCAACCGGGTCGAGACACCCCAGCTTGTTGCCCAGACATATTTATGCTCTCCGTCCTGGTCCTGAAACCGGACATCAAACGCTTTTGCAAAATTTTGTCCCAGGAAGTGGGATGTGCCCGCCTGAAGTGCTTTCCCATCCTGCATGAGTGCTTCGATGCAGTAGGTGTCCACGGCGCCCGCAAATCGCTCCGATTCGCTCTTTACTCCTGTTTTGACCGGCATAGCCATATACTCTTCGGCAAAGGTACGATAGACTTCAAGCATTGTTTTTGCTTCCTTTACCGCTTCATCCCGGCTGGCGTGGGCCGTATGCCCTTCCTGCCAGAGGAACTCCATGGTTCGCAAAAACAGCCGTGTACGCATCTCCCAGCGGACTACATTGGCCCACTGGTTTATCAGGATGGGAAGATCTCTGTAGGACTGTATCCAGTTGCGGTAGGCGTCCCAGATAATGGTCTCTGATGTGGGCCTAACAATCAGTTCCTCTTCCAGGCGCGAGCTTTCGTCCACTTCAATTCCTCCGCCCTCAACGCTTTTCAGACGGCTGTGAGTTACAACAGCACACTCTTTGGCAAAACCCTCTACATGCTCTGCCTCTTTGGCCAGAAACGATTTGGGGATAAAAAGTGGGAAGTAGGCGTTTTCGTGTCCGGTCTCCCGGAACATACGATCCAGCTCACTCTTCATATTCTCCCAAAGAGCGTAGCCATTCGGCCGAATGATCATGGAACCGCGAACCGGAGAGTGTTCGGCGAGTTTAGCCTCCTTCACTATATCTACATACCACTGGGAGTAGTCTTCGCTTCGACTTGTAATCTTTTTTGCCATACTATATAAAGGGTGGTTGGTTCAACCCGAAACCGGTTTGTTCCGGTGTTTGAACCTCTGCCTGGAGAGGTTCCCGGTCTGTCCGGGTGGGAAGATAAAGATTGTTTCCCTCATTTGAAGTATGGCTCTCTTTCAATGGCCGGGTAGTGATGCCGGATGGAGCACTATCCATTGGCATGGGAAAAAACCGGGATCAGTGAAGGAACCTTCTCCTGAAAAATGTTATATTTGGTGCTCTCCTGAACGGAGAGTTGCAACGGCAGGCCGGGCCTGCACGATGCGGTAACTTCCCGGGAAACCTGGCGTGGTAGCTCAGCTGGTAAGAGCGTCGGATTCATAACCCGGAGGTCGAGG
>JBBDIJ010000014.1:0-105490 GCA_040880485.1 Balneolaceae bacterium | reverse complement strand
CCACAGACTCTTCAAGAAAAAAGATACTACACCCGGTCTCTGCCTCTCCATTCAGAATAGCATGATGAATAGGAGCGGCTCCCCGATATTTTGGCAGCAACGAGGCGTGCAGATTCACGGAACCAACTGACGGGATTTCCAGAATGGATGCGGGCAATATTCTGAATGCCACGATCACCAGCAAATCGGGTTTCAACTCCTTCAGACTATTTTTGAATCCCTCATCCGAAACCGACTCCACATCCAGCACTGGCAGGCCAAGTTCCAACGCACACGCTTTTACCGGTGTTGGTTCCGGTTTGCCTCTGCGCCCACGCCGGCGATCCGGATTACTGGCCACGGCCACAAGTTCATTCGAAGATGCCGCCAACAACTTCAGACTGGGTAGTGCAAATTCCGGTGATCCCATGAAAACAATTCGCAACATAGCGCCTGTTACCCGATTTCAGTTCTCCCCTTCAATGACACCGGATAATCCACGTCCATCACTCCCCTCTCAAGTTTAGAGAGCCGGGATCGATGCACACGCCTTCTGAACGCACTCAGATGATCGGTGAAGAGTACTCCGTCCAGATGGTCCAGCTCATGCTGAACAATACGGGCAGGCCAACTATCAAGATCCCACTCCTGTTCCTGAAAGGTTCGATCCAGAAACCGAATACGGATGGAGACCGGCCGACTAACATCATCTCTTATATCCGGAATACTCAGGCACCCCTCCTCCATCTTTGCTTCCTCTTCGGAATGATCTACAATTACCGGGTTCATCAGAACAGTCGGGCCTCTGTCCGTCTCTTCTTCTTCCAGAACCGGTCCCGCATCCATCACAAAGAGGCGAATCGACTTACCGATCTGGGGCGCAGCAAGCCCCACCCCACTGGCATTATACATCGTTTCGAACATATCATCGATCAGAGCCTGTAGCTCCTCGCTATTGGCAGAAACAGGTTCAGCCCGCTTTCGCAAAACGGGATCATCCCAGATTACTATAGGCAGTACAGACATGAATGGATAATTTTATCTCTTCGTTTGGTATCAGATCTCCTGATCTGAATCAAGAAATTGCTGAAGAATGATTGCAGCAGCAGCCCGATCGATACGTCCTTTCTGTCTTCGCTTCTTTTTGGGAACACCGGAACGAACGAGCTGATCCACAGCCTCTCTGGAGGTATATCGTTCATCTACATACCGAATGGGGCAATCCGGTAATTTTTTTTTAAGGCGGCGGACAAACGACTCCACCATTTGGGTTGCTTCCCCCTCCCTGCCATCCGGAGTCAGTGGCCAGCCGGTAACAATACCTGTCACACCCTCCTCTTCTACCTGTCGGACCAACTCATCAATAGCTTCATCCGGTTCAAATGTCCCCACCGTATTCGGCGAAAGCTGAAGAAGATCGGTCCGGGCGATACCGACTCTGCGACGCCCCACATCTATAGCAGCCAGCCTGCCCTCCGTTTTCAATCCTGAGCCTCATTTTCCAGTTCATCGAGTGGTTGCCGAAGAAAATCCTTCAGACGTTTACTCGGTTTGAAATGGGTCTTTCTGTGTGGAGGGACATAGATTACTTCATTGGTTTTCGGATTTCTGGCTTTGGGTTTCGCTTTCGTCTCTTTCACCTCAAACACTCCAAAATCCCGCAACTCGATTCTGCACGTAGGGTCAGCGTCCATCATGGTTCCACGCAACGCCCCTATGACTGCATCCACCCAGGGTTCGGCCTGATTCATGGGAACGTCCATCGACTCTGCTACTCTGCGGACAATATCTCGCTTGGTATAGGTCATCTGAAATCCATTTGATTTTGAAATAGACCCGGCTTCTCATAAGAGCAGCCTGATCTCAATAGATTACTTAATATAAGAGTTATATCTCTATATAATAGAAACTTGAGAGAAGGAACAAAAAACTACTCGTAGCGTGATGCCATTTTCACTCCCGGTACACGCTTTATCTTTTCGATGATCTCCTCCAGGTGTCGAAGATCTTCTACATGGACCGTAAGCAGCCCTTCAAACATACCACTGTCGCTGCTTACATTGATGCTTTTCATGTTGGTCTTCATGGAGCGTGAAAGTACATCAGTCAGATCGTTTACAAGGCCGACGCGGTCCTCGCCGATTACACGTATAGCTCCCAAAAACCTGGAATCGATATGACGGGACCAGTTC
Source organism: Balneolaceae bacterium (assembly GCA_040880485.1). Taxonomy (GTDB): domain Bacteria; phylum Bacteroidota; class Rhodothermia; order Balneolales; family Balneolaceae; genus JBBDIJ01. The sequence continues at coordinate 103,319 of JBBDIJ010000014.1, read as the reverse complement.
ACGTTAATCACTCGCTCTCCATCGGTTTGAATCAAATGCAGAGCATTGTTGCAGTTGGATCGATGAATTTTCACCTCTCCGTCCCGGCTCAGAAAACCGATTACTTCATCTCCGGGTATCGGATTACAACAGTTGGCGTAGCTGTAGCGGACATTGCTCAACTCCCCGTTTATCAGAAGGTCTTTTTGTTCTGTCGATACCCTGGCCGATTGAATGTATTTTTCCTGAAACTCCTTATCATCCATTTCTGGCCGTTCATCTGCCCCTTCCTCCATTCTACCCTTGCTCTTCAGCTGACGAACAGCCCGATAAAGCTCATTTACATCGAACCCGCCACCGCCAATGGAGAAGAAAAGCTCCTGAGCCGAATCGAACCCAAGCTTGTGTGAAACCCTCATCAACTCCTGCTCGCTGATCTCAACCTTGCCTCGCTTTGCTCTCTTTTCCCAGATTTGACGCCCATCCGTTGCAACTTTTCGCTCCTCCTGTTTAATGAATTGACGTATCCGCGACTTTGCCTTGTGTGTTACCACATCATCTATCCAGTCGGGATTCAGATTGATCTTTTTCCCGGTGATGATCTCTACCTGATCCCCAATCTCCAGTTTCTGGCGTAAAGGGACCATCTTTCCATTCACCTTGGCAGCCATGGCGCGTTCACCGATTTCGCTGTGAATTTCGAAAGCGAAATCTATGCAGGAGGCACCGTTGGGTAGCGTCTTTAACTCCCCATCGGGAGTAAAGACATAGATCTCTTCCTGATAGAGATTCAGCTGAAAATCTTTCACGAACTCTGTGGCCGCATCAGGCCTTGGATTCTCCAGTACGTCCCGCACCCAGTCCACAAACTTGTCGAGCGTACTGCTTCCGTCCGAGGATCCCTCTTTGTATTTCCAGTGGGCGGCCAGTCCTCTTTCAGCAATATTGTCCATCTTTCGGGTACGTATCTGCACCTCCACTTTCCTGCCTTTTGAGGTGATTACAGTGGTATGAAGAGATTGATATCCGTTGGCCTTGGGAACGGATATAAAGTCTCTGAACCGCTGCGGAATAGGTGTATACCAGTCCGTGATTACCGAATAGGCTCTCCAGCAATCCTCTTTAGTATGGGGATCCTCTAAAATGATACGAATGGCAAATAGATCATAAATCTCCTCAAAGGGCTTCTGCTGGCGCTGCATTTTTCTAAAGATAGAGTAGATATGCTTCGGCCGCCCCTTGATCTCAAAATGGAAAGACTGTTTTTCCAGCTCCCTTTGAACCGGCTCCATAAACTCCTCAATAAACTTCTCTCTGGCACCTCGCTTCTCCCGCAACTTCCGGGCGATAAATTTGAATGAGTTCGGATCCATCACTTTGAAACAGAGATCTTCGAACTCATTTTTGATACTAAACAGCCCAAACCGGTGCGCCAGGGGTGCATAGAGATCCATCGTCTCCGCAGCGATTTTCATCTGCTTCTCTCTGGCAAGGTGCTGAATGGTTCTCATGTTATGAAGCCGGTCTGCAAACTTGATAAGAACCACACGAATATCCTCTGCCATCGACAGAAGCATTTTCATGAACGTCTCGGCTTGCTTCGTATTCCTGCTTTCAAAGACCCCGCTGATCTTGGTAACACCGTCGATGAGGTGCGCCACCGTATCCCCAAAAAGGTTTTTTATCTCCTCAATGGAGACTTCTGTATCCTCTACCGTATCGTGAAGCAGAGCGGCAACCACAGATTCATCATCTATGGAGAGGTCGGTAGCCACAATTCTCGCAACTTCCAGAGGGTGTAGATAGTAGGGCTCTCCGGAAGCCCGAATGACGCCCTCATGTGAGAAACAGCACAACTTGAAGGCACGGGTCACCAGTTCGTCATCCGTCTCATCCAGATGTTGATGGCACACCCTAAGCAGATCCGCAAGATTATCCTTTTGCGGGCTTTTCAGTTCCAATTTATCGAACTGAGTCGTGATATGATCCTGTGCGCTGGCCATTTATGCACTCCAAAACGTCACTTTCCACCCACAACTTACACAGATTAAAAAATATGGATAAAAAGAAGGCGGCCCAACCTTATCGGCTGGCCGCCTCAAACTTCAACACTGATCGTTAAAAAATCACCATCAATCCGATTGCCAATCGGCCGTTCTGTCTGTGATCAAAATCCTCGTCCCCCATCAATCGAGTGAAGCGATACTCAATAAAAGGTTTCAGAACGGGAATAGGTGCGAGTTCTGCCCCTGCGAAAACATTCCAGTAGAGGCCGTCATGACTTACATCCGGGGCTACCTGGCCCACGATATCGAATCGGGCTTCACTAAGACGTTCGCTTCCCAGTCCTGCACCTACGTAGGGCTTGATAAGCCCGATATTAATACCACCGAAAGCAGCCAGGCCAAAATCGTAATCCTCCATATCGGATGTGTAGCTCACCTGATCCCTGCTCACTGAGATTTCGTCACTGAAATAGCTGAAGTGGGCACGAATCCCCAAATCCACAAAAGGGAGGGCCGAAAGGAACGTTCGTTGTGCCCGAAATCCAAAGCCGTTAGCTGGATCCTCATCCCGTAGTTCATAGGAAGCACCGACTCCCCATTGGGCATTGGCTGTCCCGGGCAGGACAGTGAAGAGGACGGTTAGGGCAGTCAATCCCCCGATGATAGAGCTGGGAAAAAAAATGTTTGGACTTTTCACTGGTTCAACCCTCATTATTTTGGTGTATTGCTGTCAGTTGTGATAGACTCAGGCCATATCTTTCCGATACAGCGCCGGATGTCTCCCGGGGTAACCGGCTTTATCAGATACTCCACAAAGTCGGTCTCGGTGGCTAACTCACGGTTGTGGTCATCGGAATTTCCTGTGATGTAAATGACAGGAATTCTCTTCTCTTTCTGAATCTGCTTCACAGCCTGAACTCCGGAGATCCCCTCCCCCAGATAGATATCTACCAATAGTAGATCCGGAACGGATTCGGCAGAGATCTCCAACGCTCTCTCACCGGTCTCGGCCCGAAAAAATGTTCGAAATCCGTGCCGCTTCAACATCAGTTCAAGGCTGAGTGTAAGAATGAGATCATCCTCTACAATCATCACATTCAGATCTTCAAAAGATAGATTCTTCATATTGGCTGGCCCATGGTTCTGGTTGTTGCTCATTATACAAAAAACCTGCTGCTCGAACCTCTCACATTGGCTTTCATAAAATGAATTTCCATTCTCGATACAGGTTTGTTTACGAAAGTGAACTCCGCTTTAAGCTGCTGCATGAGTACCCTAATAATTGTCAGGTTGAACCGTTCCTTGACCTTGCCGTCCTTGCTGTCAATCTCAAAACCCGGATTTTCGATGTGCATCTCCACCTGATTGTTCTCTTTCATCTGTAGAGTAAGCTTCACCGCCTCACTCTCAGGCCTCTCTGTTGCTTCCACCATGGAAAGCAGTTCATTTAGCAACAAACCGCACGTTACTGCCTGATTCAGATTCAGATGAACCTCACCCAGATTCAGGACAACCGGCCGGTTGTCAGGTTCATAACTCCCTGCAACGTCATGAAAATAGCCCGCCAGGTCCACACTTACTACATCCTCCTTTTGATAGATGGATTCGTGAATTCTGGCAATGGAAAATATGCGTCGCTGAACCTCCCTGAGCTTCGAATTTACAAAATCATCTTCCTGATCCATAATCTGGAGGTCGAGAAGCCCCGCAATCAGGGCAAGATTGTTCTTGACCCTGTGGTGAACTTCCTGCAGCAGAATTTCCCGCTCCTTCAATCGCTTCTCTATCTCCTGTCGCGCCTCCCGTTCATTCTCAAGAAGTTCTCTGACCTTCTCCTCCAGCCTAACCCTTTCATTGATATCTACATAAAGGCCAAAAGCGGCCTCAACTTCCTGCCCGACCACCACCGGAACCGCACCCAGCAATACCGGTATTTCGCGGCCAGACTTGCTAACCCGTACTGTCTCCTCCTGAAATGATTGACCGTTGAAGACTCTCTCTGTAAACCGGTTTGCTTCATCCCTCAAGGCATCGGGGGTAATCAGGCGGTCGGCCGACCGACCGACCAACTCCTCTTTTGAATAACCGAACATCTCACTGAATCGTCCATTCACTCGCTCTACCTCGTTATTCCGATCGATCAGTAGCAACCCCATTGGAGCGTATTCGAACAACTTGCTCATAAGTTCGAAGGTAAAGAGGTTCTCCTCTTCCATACTGCGCTCAGCGGAGATATCTCTGAACATAAAGATGGTCTGTATCTCTCCCCCAGGCCCCCGGTAGTATTTGCAGGTCACCTCTGCAGGGAACTCCTCTCCATCATACGTTGTAAATACCATCTCTCCCTCAAACTCACCAACTTTACCAAGCGTATCCAGAGCATCCCGATTTAACATATTTTCCGGATCATAAAGCAGGGCACCGGAAAGCAGCTCCCCACCGGAGTATCCCAACATCTCTCTGGCGGCCGGATTCGCTTCCACCAGACCTTCATTCCGGCTTAGCAGGGCGATACCCATCTTGCTGTACAGGAATTGCTGCCTGTAGAGATCACGGGTTTCATTCAAGTGGCGGGATCTGTTCATGATATCCGAAATATCTTCATGAATCACGAGAAAATGCTCTTCCCCGCTTCCCATAGGCCGAATCGTGGCTCTGTACCAAATTTCTTCCGACTGCCCGACAGAATAGGACATTCGGAATTCCGTTCGCCGGCCGGAAATGACATCCCGAATGCCGAGAAGCAACTTGAGGGCATCGTCGTCTCCCCCCTCCGCATGACTGGCAAGAAGTTCAAGATAGTTCGAATCTTTGCACTTCGGCCCAAAAAAACCGGAACCGTCGGGTTCTGCCGCATTCCAGTCCCGGTTTACCCTTTGAACAGCACCACGATCATAGATAATTGCAGCCATACCGGGGATGGCGTCAATCAGGTTCAATTCGTCTGTGGTCCACTGCTCTTTACGATCCATGCTTTCAGGCTCTGAATAGTTAAAATTACCTTGTCCATACTAATCTGGTCAATTCTGAACGTCTGCACCAGAGCCAAAACACCTATCTTTTAATAGGTAAAACTACCGAGATGCGTCCACATGGAAATAGAATTTATCTATCCTTGACGAGGTTATTCTCCAGAGCATATCGTACAAGGCCCGCTGCGTTTCGGGAGTTGGTCTTCTGGAGAAGATTCCGTCGGTGCGCATCCACAGTACGTACACTGATGGAGAGTTTTTCTGCAATTTCCTGATTAGTCAACTCCCTGACAATCCAGAGAAGTACCTCCCTTTCTCTTTCGGTAATGTGTATTTTCGTCATTTCCCTCTTGCCGGATCCCTGAACCATATCCATCAGCACACTGCGTGCAGCCGTATTGCTGAAGTAGTGCTTCCCCTCGGAAATTGTCCGTATCGCCTTCTTCAACTCCTCTTTTCCAGCATTTTTTAAAATGTAGCCCGATGCTCCGGCCATGATCATCTCTCTGATATGCGAATCGTCATCCGACATAGTGAGCGCCAGAACCTTGATTTCCGGCATTAACTCCCTGATCTTTCCTGTTGCCTGCACACCATCCAACCCGGGCATATTGATATCCATAATCACCAGGTTCGGTTCCAGCTCCCGGCACTTCTCCACCGCTTCATGGCCATCGGCAGCCTCTCCGGCTACTTCCAGGCCAGGCTCACGTGAAAGCAGTGTATGGAGGCCCTCGCGTATCAGTTCGTGGTCGTCCACAAGTAAGATTCGGATATTTGCCATGTGTAGCGGTCTTTATCCTGAAAACGGAACCATCACAGAGATGATCGTTCCGCTCCCCTGTTTACTTTGAATATCGATCTCTCCGGAGAGCCCCTGTGCACGATTACGCATGCTGATGAGTCCCATGCCCATTTTACTATTATCGGCCGTATCGAAACCGCAACCGTCGTCTTCCACCGTACAGATCAGCTCACCATCGTCCGCAACAAGCTGAACATCGATCTGTGTGCAACCGCCGTGACGAATCGCATTGTTCAAAGACTCCTGGATGATTCTGTAAAGATTCAGCTCCACAGAATCGGAAAGGTTCTGCCCTTCAATATTGGTATAAAAATCGATAACTGCACCGGATGAGGTAGTCATATCTTCAATCAGGCTCTTAACGGCCATTACAAGCCCGAAATCCTGTATCACATTCGGCATCAGATTTCTCGCAATGCTACGAGTTTCATCAATCGCATTTCGTAACAGGTCCAAACTTTTTCTGTAGCGCTCCTGAGTCTCTCGGTTTGCTCCGGATAACGCCTCTTCAAGGCTCTCCAGGTTCATCGCTGCAGCCGATATATACTGTGCGAGCCCGTCATGCAGCTCTTTCGCTACTCTAATTCGTTCCCGCTCGACCCCTTCAATGACGGAACTTATCACACTCTTCTCCATCTCCCGCTGGTATGTAATATCGTTCACTACAATGAGTCGGCAACGTGCTCCATGATAATGAATATCGGAAGCCGATATTTCGACTGACTTCTCATTCCCATCCCGATCCAGATGGGTCCACTCTGCGAACCGCACTACACCACTTTGTAGTGAATTTACATTTTCAAGTACAGCCTCTCTCTCTTTTTCAGGATGCAATTCCGGAATAGTCAAACCCAGGAACTCCTCCCTGCTATATCCGTAGCTACGAACCGCTGCTCTGTTCACCTCCACAAACCGGAGGCGTGCCGGCTCCACAATAAACATCGGATAGGGGTTCTGCTCAAAAAGGAGGCGATACTGCTCCTCAGACTGTCTGAGATGCTCTTGCAGCTCCTTTTCGGCCGTCACATTGATAATTGCACCAAGCTGGCGAATAACATCACCTTCGCCATTGCGAATAAAAAAACTTTTATCAAGAACGTAAGCGATATCACCTCTGGGCAGACGTATCCGATACTCCTCGGACCAGAAGGAGGTTGCAGACGTCATAGCTTCCTGCAAGCTCACTTCGACCCTCTCCCGATCCCCGTTCACAATAATCGATTTCCACCATTCAAAGCTTTGACGTACCTGGCCGGCGTCAAAGCCAAATTCAGTTTCCCACCCCTCATTCCACCAGACATAATCTGAAGATACTTCCCAATCGTAAATCACATCACTGGAGAGGCTGGAGATCTTTTCGAATCGGGCTCTCTCCCTCTCCAGATCTGCCTGAAATCGTCGGCGCTCGGTAACATCGAGCCCGATACCAATCTGTGTATTGTCGGAGAGCCGGATATTGGTCCAGCTGGAGTCGATCCTCTCTCCGCTACGCGAAATCATAACAAAATCTTTCCATCCGCCACCCGGACTCTCCATAAACTCTGCTGCTTCGGCTCTGATCGACTCGTCCGGGTAGATCTCTCTCATCAAATCGACATCCCCCAAATCATCACTCCTCCAGCCCGTGATGCGTTCAAACTCTCTGTTCACGAAAAAATCAGAGAGGACGGGTCGGTAGATCGTGATCATGACAGGTATGGTCTCCACGATGTTTTGATGAAGTTCCTGCTCTCTGTAGAGGTTTTCTTCGAGTTCTATCCGACGTGTGATGTCGATGAGTACACCTCCGTTGCGACGCCTCCCGTCAGTAGTCGAATGGGAGCGCCCGCGAGACCAGAGCCAACGGACTGAACCGTCTTTTTGACGGACTCTGAACTCGATATCTATGTCTGCGCCCTCACTGCTCGAACGCGTACCCGCCTCCATTACACGATTCAGATCATCCGGATGAACATGCTTATAAAACAGCATGGGATCCTCTGCAGTAGACTCCCCCTCGCTCAACCCCAACAGCCTATCGTGCTCATCCGAAATCACATACTGGTTATTATCGCTGTAGTGATCCCAGGTCGCCATGCCCGCCGATTCCAGTGCAAAGTGGAAACTCTGTTCAAGTTCCAGCTTTCGCTCCGCCTCCATTCTTCGCCGCAGCCGCACGCCAATATCTGATCCGAGGGCTTGCAGTAGCTGTATCAGGTTTGAATCGGGTGGAAGTCTCTTTCGATTGAACAGCATCAATACGGCAAGCGCCTCCTCCCCATCCATAATGGGGACCGATACAACGGTCTTCAGCCCGGCCTCAAGTGCATCCTCACGATATCGAAAACGTTGATCTGTCTCAAGATTCTCAATCCAGTAGGGTTTTCCCGAACTGGCAGTAAGCCCCGTAAGCCCCTCTCTGCTTTCAAATCTGTAGGTTCCGGTCATCCGGTCGTACCGGTCCAGAATCTCTTCCGGCCTATACCAGCTCGCCTTGCGCCTGAATGCACGACTACCCGGTTCCGGAGCCATCGCGATCCCATAATCCCAGCCCAGATCCAGACAGAGATCTTTCAACATCAGCTTCAGATAGGCGTTAAAATCCCCCACATCATCCATAGAGAGAATGAGATGCAATAGCAGCTGTGTGTAGAGCTGGTAGGTACGCTTCTCGTCCACATCCACAGCAATCAACTCTTCGACCGTCTGACCTGCAAGCGTTGCAACAGAGTAGTTGAGTCTGAACCATATCGGCATCCCGTCGCTGTTCATCAGGCGAACCTCTCTGTACACCACTTCACCTTCGGGCTGTGGCACCTGTAACATCGCTTCAGCGTCGGGACGATCCTCCTCCATAACCAGATCTGCCAACTGCCTGTTCACAAGCTGCTTCTCCGTGTACCCTATTCCCTCCGCAAACATCCGGTTACAGCTAACCAGTGTTCCTTTATCCAGATGGGCAATTCCTACACGCGCATTGTCAAGCAGGTCGCGATAGTAGTCGCGACTCTTCTGAAGGCTCAGGCCCGAGTGTCGAATTAGCCAGAAGAGCAGAATAGAGCTTACAGATATGAAGAACCAGCCCTTCAGGCTCTGCATTTGTGCAACGGAAATCGAATCGTCAAAAAGCTGATTGACCCATCGATCCGTTAAAGTGATCCAGAGTAACGAGAAAAAGAAATAGATCACAGTAATTCGAAAAGCAGTAGAGTACAGAAGTTGATAGATGTACCTCATTCCATACTCCGTGCCAAACCGATCATGCAGTACAGAGAAACTCCCATAACACGCAAGCTGTAAAGGGTTGAAACAGGGGGGTTACCAGTATTGCACGCAATTTGCAAATCGCCGTATCCATTTGCAAACTTGCAGCTTGACAGGCTATTTGATCTGTCCCTCTCCGCGTATCACATACTTATAAGTAGTCAGCTCCTCGAGTCCAACAGGCCCGCGTGCATGTAACCGATCTGTACTGATCCCGATTTCGGCTCCCATCCCAAACTCCGAACCATCCGTAAATCTGGTCGATGCGTTTACATAAACAGCCGCCGAGTCCACTCTCTTGACAAAATAATCGGCCGCAGAAGCCGATTCCGTAACAACTGCATCAGAGTGGCCGGAGCCGTAACTATTAATGTGTTCAACTGCTTCTTCCACTCCGTCTACTACACGAATGGACAAAATGAGATCGAGATATTCGGTCACCCAATCCTCCTCTGTGGCAGGAAGGATGCGCCTGTCGATCCGGCAGCTCTCTTCACACCCGCGAAGCTCCACACCCTGCTGGCGAAGCCGGGCAGCCATTTGGGGAAGCCACTCTTCGGCAATCTCCCGATCTATCAGTAGTGTCTCTGCAGCATTGCATACCCCGGGCCTCTGGCACTTCGCGTTCTCCACAATCGACATTGCCATCTCCGGATCTGCACTCCCGTCCACATAAACATGACACACACCCTTGTAGTGTTTCAGAACCGGCACGGTGGCTCTCTCTGCTACCGCCCTGATCAAACCCTCTCCCCCTCGCGGGATCAGCAGGTCCACATATTTGTCCATGGTGATGAGCCGATCCACCGCCTCCCTCTCCCGTACCGGTATCAGCTGAATGGAGTGTTCGGGCAGTCCCGCAGCCACACCACTCTCGATCATGGCCGATGCGATCGCATGATTACTTCTGAACGCCTCCGATCCACCTCGCAGAATTACCGCATTGGAAGCCTTCAGACAGAGTGCCGCTGCATCTGCTGTTACATTGGGCCTGGATTCGTAGATCATTCCGATCACACCGATCGGGACGGCCATCTTCCGCAGTTCCAGACCGTTCGATTTTCGCCAGGTTCGCAGAGATCTGCCTACAGGATCGGGGAGCCCCGCAATCGCCCTCAGACCATTCGTCATCAATTTTAGACGATTGTCGTCAAGTACCAGGCGGTCGACAAGAGCGTCGGCCAGCCCTTTCTCTTTTGCATCGGCCAGGTCTTTCCGATTTTCCTCCTTAATCACATCAGCCGAACGATCGACTGAGTCTGCCATTGCAATCAGAATCCGATTCTTCTGACTGGTATTAAGGCCTGCAAGTTCTCTCGATGCCTTCCGCGCTCTGCGGCCAATCAGTTCTACCTGTTCCTCAATGGTTGCCACTGTCTCCATCTTTTCCCGAAAATTTTTGAATAAAATTGGCTGCGAGGCTGTCGTTTTCTATGAATACCCAGGACTGCAAGCTCATAAAATAACCATATTATCCCGATGAATCACCTCTTCATGATACCTCTCCCCCAGCCTGTCACGAATATCGGGAGACCGAAGACCCATAACCTCCTCCAACTCCTCTTTGGAGTAGGAGGTAATTCCTCTGGCAATCACCACACCCTCCGGATATTCAATATTCAATAACGCCCCGACTCCAAACCTGCCGCGACACTGCTGTACGCCTACAGGTAACAAACTGTTCCCTCCATCTACAATCGCTTTACAGGCACCTTTATCCACAACCAGAGCCCCTACAGGTCGATGGAAAAAAGCGATCCATTTTTTCCGCGCCGTCATCGGTTCCCCCCTCTGATCCGGCAGGATCAGTGTTCCGACATCCTCTTTCGCAAGTATCCGGGCGAGAACCCCATTCTCCTGCCCGTTGGCAATTACCACAGGGATGCCCGATCGTACAGCATGCTCGGCAGATTTCAGCTTTGAAGCCATCCCTCCGGATGACCAGGTACTCCCCTTGCCCTGAGCCATAGAAATCACCTCTCCTGTGATGGAAGAGAGTACCGGTATTCTCTCCTTCATCACTCCGCGTTCCGTCCGGAAAAAGCCATTTGAAGTGGTCAGAAGTATGAGAAGCTCCGAACCGGTGAGTGTGGCGACCAGAGATGCGAGCAGATCGTTGTCGCCAAAACGGATCTCATCTACGGAGACCACATCATTCTCATTCACAACCGGAATTACTCTGTTTCTTAGCATGGAGAGCATCGTATTTCGGGCGTTCAGGTGTCGCTCCCTCTGCTTCAGGTCGTCATGCGTCAAAAGCACCTGGCCCACCTGTATTCCATAATCTCCGAACAGGCTGCTGTAGATCTGCATAAGAACCGTCTGTCCTACAGAGGCAGACATCTGCAAATCCTGGAGGTTTGTGGGTCGTACACTCCAACCGAGAGCCTGAACTCCCGTTGCGATGGCCCCGGAACTTACCAGGATGACCTCCTTTCCCTCATGATAAAGGGCCGCAACCTCCCCAATCAGCGATTGGATCCTCGCCCGGTCGGGTTCACCATTTTCACTGACCAGAACCCGGCTCCCCAGCTTGATGACTACTCTTCGGATGTCATCTTTAAGCAGATCCCTTCCTGAATGTATGTCACTTCGATTCATCCCTGCAAATATAGCTTCTGCAAATTATACATTGCGGTGCGCCTCTCTGATCAGTTCAAGCGTAAAACGTGTCCCCTTCTCAAGGGATTCATATCGAAACCCGGCACCAATCTGAACAGACAGAATTCGAATCAGAGTCATCCCCATCGTGTTCTCACTCTCTGTATCGAATCCGTCCGGGAGACCCACACCATCATCCTCCACACAGATGATCACACGGTTGTCTGCAGGATTATATGACAAGTGCAGAGATACTGTTCCCTTCGGCCGTCCATCATAGGCGTGTTTGATGATATTGCTAACTACTTCATTCAGTATCAGTGAGCAGGGTATGGCCTGGTGTATGGGCAACTCTACCTTTTCAAGCTGGAAATCGAGTTCAAAAACCGTCTCTGCCTGCCAGGATTGTACCAGGCGCAATACAAGCTTTCTCACATTCTCTGAAAAATTGAGGCGTGCAAAATTGTCCGATTGATAGAGCTGTTCGTGAATATGAGCCATGGTTTGAACTCTGGAAACCGCATCCTTCATCAGAACGAGCATTTCCGGGTCATCCACCTGACTGGCCTGAAGCTGTAGCAGGCCGGACACAACGGCAAGGTTGTTCTTTACACGATGGTGGATCTCTGCTAGCAGAATCTCCTTCTCCTGCAGAGACTCCTTCATCTCCTCCTGCCGGTGTTTCTTCTCTGAAATATCCCTTGAATTCACCACCAGTCCCTTTACAGCGGCATCATTCGTCAGATCCGTCACCGTCGTTTCTAACCAGCGCCACTCTCCGTCCGAATCAGTAACGCGATAGGGCTCTACCTCTACCCGTTTCAGTTTCGGCATCGCCTCCAGTATAACCTTCAGCCTCTCACTATCATCAGGGTGAACCAGCTCCAGAGCCCATCGGCCAACCAGGTCTTCCGGCGAATAACCCAGAACAGTTTCCGATGTGGGGCTCACGTATTTGTAGTACCCTTCATGATCCAGGATCGCGATCATATCTGCTCCCTCCTGAACAAGAGCCTTAAACCGGCGCTCATTCAACCTCACTTCCTCTTCGGCCTGCTTTCTCTTGGTCACATCCTGGCTGATCCCGAAAAATCGCACACATTTCTCATCCACATACTCAGGTTCGCCCCTGGCCCTAATCCAGCGCTCGTCACCCTGGCCGCTGATGATTTTAAGCTCGATATCGAATGGTTTTGCATGTTCGATTGCGTCATTTGCAGCACGAGCGAATGTTTCCCGGTCAATCCCCTCCTTGAAGAGGCGAATGGTACTCTCTACATCCGGTTCATAGTCGTCCCCAAATCCGTGGACCTCTTTGGTTACCGAAGACCAGTCGAGCTTTCCACTCTCCATATCATACACCCAGGTGCCAATATGAGCCAAACGATACGCCTTCTCGAGGCCATTCAGACGAACAACCAGATTTTCAAAAGGTGGTTTCTCCAAAATGCATTTTCAATTATATCTTGAGCAGTAAAGATATCCGTTCAGAACGGAAAATGCTGAAAAATACCGGGTTCACCCTATCAATTCAGATTCTCATTAAACATCAGCAGGATGTCCGAAGGGGCAATCCCTGCCGGAAAGGAGTCTAATGCGGCCCCTTCGATGTCGTAAGCAATCACCTGGCCCGACTGGGTATATCCACGACTCTGTGCAAGATAAAGCCGCTCATCCACCGAAGACCAGGCCCCTCCCCGGAACGTCCTGGAGACAAAAGGTGACTGCAATAGCTCCATCAGGCCCAGATCCACTTGCTGCACTTCACTGCTGTTCATCACATAGAGAATCTCCCGGGCTGGGTCCAGAACCATTGCTCCCGGGAAACCACCTGTTTCAATCGTGGCAATCAGGGAGCCGTCTGTACCCTCCAAAAAGTCCAGCCTCCCCTCTTCATCATTTTCCGGATCCCGGTTCCACTCCTCATCATACGCCTTGTACCCTGCAGAGAGCACAACCAGCCTTCCGTCTTCCAGCGGAAGAAACTGTATCGGCCCGGCCCCCACATCGGTTGTCCCTGTCACCTCATCTGTATCCGTATCAATCACACTTACGGTGCGATCTGCTCCGAAACCGTTGTTCCCCACAAATAGGGTAGTCCCGGAGACCGCCATCGCCTGAGGATTTTGCCCGACTGCTATACGTGTCCCGGTTATTTCCATGGATTCCAGATCAACAACGGCAACCTCGTTGGTGTACAGGCCAGCCACATATCCCTTCTCACCGTCCAAATCGGTAAAACCGGATGGCGTAAAGCCGCCCTCTCCATCCATCGGAATTGACTCAATGCTTTCCAGAGTCTCCGGGTCCACTACTTCAATTCGATCGCTATTGTTCAGAATGATGAAGAGACGTCCCGGCACTCCCTCCTCCGTCGAGCCGGGGACGATCGTCTGAATAATTCCGGCAAGTGGCCGTCCGTTTACACTTTCAAATCGATTCTGAAGTACCTCTCCACTCCCCGGCCGAATAAGCGATAGGGAGCCGTTGCTATCCGACCAGTTTCCCTCATTGGCCACATAGAGCTCTACTCCCGCTTCGGTTCCATTCTGGTCCTGATTCTCGGAAAGCGGCCCGTTGTCACAGGCGGTCGTCACCAGGAGAGAGGCGGCTGCAATGAGATGTCTCCAGTCAATGGGCCCCCGTCTCCGGGACGCTAATGTCGGTTTCGTCGTAAGTGAATTCATATGTTGAGATCTTTTTCTGTTAAGCATATTTCAGTGTTTCCTGTTCAGATTATTGTTTTGATTCGGATTGAACCTGCTCCGGCCCTGCTCCGGCAGGACTTCCCGCAGCTCTTTGGAAACCGCTCACCATCGCCCCGCCAGAGAAAACTCGAACGTGCGACCCGGCATGGGGTACCAGCGAATCACCTCATATCGCTCGTCAAGCAGATTTTGTGCGGTAACTCCCGCGTGCCAGTCAACTCCGAAAGCTCGCTGACTGAAACTGAACGCAAGATCCAGTGTCAGGTACGGTGCCAGGCTGGAGGTGTGATCTTCTGTGATGTATCGCCTGCCGGTCTGTTGCACATCGGCCTGAATGACCACACGGTTCCAGGTGGAAGTGAGATGGCTACGGAGGGTCATTTCAGGCACATACCTCATTTGACGGCCCACTGCCTGGTCCCCCGCGAAGCGTGGCGAAGCGACCACCGACCTGCGCCATTCACCTCCGGTTCCCGCCCTGAACTCCGTTCCGGCCCATTCCCATGCCAATTCTGAAAAGACCTCCACTCCTTTTGCGTTTACACGCTCCACATTCTCCGGGCTCCAGACACCTTCACTTCCAGGGTACCAATAGATCCCCTCCGTCATGCCAATTTTGTAGATCGTCCATCTGACACTCTCCAGAACCGGAATTGAGGGCCGCCAAACCAGCCCTCCCTCTATCCGGACACTTCGCTCCGGCACCAGGCCAGGATTCCCCCCCGGCACCCAATGAAGATCGTTAAAGTCCGGTGGATTGAAGTCCCGGCTGGCCATGGAGCGTAGATAGAGCTGTTCTTTGAGCAGCTGCAGGTTCAACCCGAGAGAGAATGAAATCATCTCACCAAAATCGCTGTAGTGGTCCAGCCTGGCAGCCGGAAAGAGCCGAAATCGCTGCTCAAACAGATGAATTTCGGGCTGAAAGCGAAGGGCAGCCATCTCTCTTCGTGGGGTCCCGCTGTAGTTATCTGTAATCACCCTCTCGACCCCGTACTCTGCTCCACCCCGCCACCGCAGTTTTGCCTCTCCGGTCTGTTCCAGTTCGACCCTTGCGAGTCTTCTCTCCATCAAAAACCGGCTGTCGATATTCGACTGGTTCTCAACATATCTGAACCGGGTCTGTTCCAAAAAGGAGTGAAATGAGACCCTCCAGGAATCGAATGGAACCGATAACCGCCCGTAACCCCGCCAGCCATACTGATCCTGGTTTGCTGGTGGTCCGGAACCTCCCAAAACACTCCCGGGCAGTTGGTCACGTTGATCGAAGGTCCAGAAGCCTGCCTGAACATCGATTCCCGAACCGCTATATCCGAGCCCGGCCGTCAGATTGCTTGCTTTCCCCTCATTGTTCTCACGCCGAAGCCGCTCTCCACCTACAGGGTGCCGGTAGGGAAAATTGTTTTCAGCCTGTTGGTATACCCCAATTAGTGAGAGAGACCAGGGGCCCACTTTTGTGGCTCCGAAGCCCCGGAGTGTTTGCACCCCCCAGGAGCCGGCGGCTGCCGTAAGAGACACAGCGGTGTCTACAGCTACCGGGTCTGAAACGAGATAGAGCGAACCTCCCAACCCGCCTCCGCCAAACGAACTGCTTGGAGCTCCCGGGCTCACCTCCACAGAAGAGAAGAGTGCGGCCGGCAGAGTGGAAAGGTCAGAGAGGCCCAGAGAGAGACTGTTGATAGGGAAACCCTCCCACAAAACCAGTGTTTGGGAGGGGGAGAGTCCTCGCTGTGATATGGTAGCCATGGCTCCCGGGCCGTGATCTCGAACAAAAAGTGTGGAGCGTGACGAAAGCAGTGCTGAAAGGGACCGGTTGCGCCACGCATCGAGCTGAAGAGAGTCGAGGATCTCTATTGATACAGGTTGATGGAGGATCTGTTCAGGTATTCGGGTCGAACGGATCGTCACCTCTCCCAGCTGCAGGGTGTCGGCCGGAACCGCTTGTACAACGCCAACGGCCGTTTCATCCGTCAGGGCTTGTGCCGCCGGACAGACAGAGGGATTGCATAGAATTGAGGTAGAAAGTGTGAGGAGTACCGGTAAGAACCGGTGGCCTGCAGAGAACATATATCGACTGTTTGCAAACCTTTAACCCGAAGGTTCAACAGTGAGATGATCGGCAGGTCTCCTGGCTTGTTCCGGCAGCAGGCAACCTTCCCATTCTCTACCGCTGCCTGTTGGCTTCGATCAGAAAACAGTGGCCAGGTAAGGCCTGCCGCACACTCCGGCCCATAAGGGGCGGGGAACTTACAGTTGCGGGTACAGCTCCCGATTTTCACGGGATTCCCTTTTCGTCTTCCGTTCCGGAAGAACCGAACATCCTGTTAGTGCGAATCCAAAGGTATAGAACCTGAAGATTTTGTCAAAGTGAAAGTTGCTGATCCGGGTACTCAGTTCTCCCTGAAAAGATGAACATCCCGTTGAGGAAAGGGGATCGAAAGCCCCTCCTTGTCGAAGGTTTTATATA
The DNA here is from genome assembly GCA_040880485.1 of Balneolaceae bacterium. Taxonomy (GTDB): domain Bacteria; phylum Bacteroidota; class Rhodothermia; order Balneolales; family Balneolaceae; genus JBBDIJ01. The sequence continues at coordinate 86,541 of JBBDIJ010000014.1, read as the reverse complement.
CCTGCTCGTTCATATGGAAGAAGACCGGCCAATATTCGGCCGCATCGACCCAGGCCCGAACCGCAATGTTCACCGAGCTGTCCCCTAACTCTTTGAGTGCCAGAAAAGGTTCCGGGTCGTCCATAATCCGGTCATCCTCCCCCAGCAATCTTCTGAGTACTCCGTAGGCTTTGTCCAGGTCGTCACCATACGCGATCCCGAAGGTCCAGTCGACTCTGCGCTTCTCCTCAATGGAGAAGTTGGTGAGTGTATCGGTAGCAAGTGGACCGTTGGGAATGATGATTGTTTTGTTGTCGGGAGTGGTGAGTACTGTTACAAAGATCTGGATCTCCCTGACCGTCCCCATATGACCCTGGGCTTCGATGAAGTGCCCCGCCTTGAATGGTTTGAAGAAGAGGATCATAACGCCTCCGGCGAAGTTTTGCAACGTGCCGGAGAGAGCCAGGCCTATGGCCAGGCCGGCCGCAGCCAGGATGGCAATAAAGGAGGTCATCTCTACACCCAGGACGCTCAATGCGGAAATGTAGACCAGAATCTTTAACAGTACCGACAAGAAATTGGTAACAAATCCTTTTAGAGTCGGCTCAATATCTCCCCTTTCCAGCCCTTTTCGAATACCCGTCATGATCCAACTGATCACCCAGAGACCGATTACAAGCGTCAGAATCGCAAGGATCAGGTTCAAGCCGTATACGGTCACAATTTCTATAAAATCAATTCCTGATAAATCCATTCCGTTCATTTCTGCTGTTTTATAATCAATATTCTGTGAAAATCCCGTCTCTGTTCGCAGTCACCGTTCTAACATACGGTAATTCGCAAATCATTCCATCCGGACACTTTCCATCCGGACATTGCGATTCGGCCAGTTGCCATCCGGTGTACTTGTTCAGGTAGACGACGCAAGTTCAGTAGATGCGAGACCCATACCGGGAACTCACACCTATTACGAAGCACTTGTCTATATCGCAGGCAAAGCGGCTGATGGTGCACAGAGCCACGCTGAGGGTGTAACTGCTGCCGATGTAGCCGCCCACATCAATACACAACTAACGGCAGCTATCGAATCCGGTACAGTAAGTGCCACTAATGTCGGAAACGCCGTTCAGAAAGCTGTAGAAGCAGAAGTAGCCGCATCGGTCATTCTTGCCATTCAGGTATTCTGTGTAAGCCTGATCAATATCTATACCCCCGATTCACGCCCTGTCCGGACATTCCGGCAGGGCGTTTTTCGTGGAATAAACCTTGAAGTCGTCTCAAAAATCGATCGATCGATTGAGAAAAATCCATTACATTATGTGATAACACAATTATTGAAATCCAACATTGGCCAGGTCATGAAAACCTTCGCAATCCTTCTGATCCTCCTCTCCGGATGGGAGACCGTTCTTGCACAGGAGTACGCCACCCGCCAACTGGAAGAGTCGCCGCGACACCAGGAGTGGGTAGAAGTTCATGATGGCGAACGAACCATCCACAATTTTGTCGTCTACCCCGAAGTTTCTCACAACACTCTTGCCGTGATCGTGATTCATGAGAACATCGGATTAACCGACTGGGTGCGCAGTTTCGCCGACCAGATCGCAGCGGCCGGGTATATAGCCATTGCACCGGACCTGTTGTCCGAATTCGATGAAGAACACTCCGGAACTTCGGATTTTTCAACTACCGGCGAGGCCAGGGACGCACTTTATCAGCTCGATCCCGATCGGGTCACTCTGGACCTGAAAGCGGTGCAGGAGTACGCTTCCAGCATCTCTTCATCTAACGGAAAGGTCGTCGTAGCCGGGTTCTGCTGGGGAGGTTCCCAGAGTTTCCGTTTCGCCACCAATGCGGAGGACCTCTCGGCCGCCCTTGTCTTCTACGGCAGCGCAACCACCGATGAGGAACGGATACGCAATATCAATACACCTGTATACGGTTTCTATGGAGGAAATGATCAGCGTATCAACGCGACCATTCCTGAAACAGAGGAGTTGATGGATCGCCACGATAAAGCGTTTACATACAAGATCTACGACGGGGCCGGCCACGGATACATGCGCACAGGCGACGACCCTGAGGGGGAGTCTGAAAATGTCGAGGCCCGCAACGAATCCTGGGAATGGGTTGCGGACATTCTGGAATCTTTGAACTGATCCGTTTCTCTATGAGTGAAGATCTGGAGAAAAAACTGCGACTGAAGCTGACGTCCGAAGAGAGTCGACGGAAAGCGGGTCATATTCGTGAACAAAATGAAGCTCCCGGAGCCCAAAGGTTGATTATCTTTTTCAGCACTCTGGGCCTTCTCTATCTGCTTTTTTTCGCACTGAATTATCTGTTCCAATATTTTTTCGGGCCTGCTATCGGGATGTTTGGCGTGAATATTAACTGGGTCTATCCGTTGATACACGGTGCCATCTGGGTTGCCACCATTGCAAGTACTTATCGAAAGCGGTCCGTATTGGACGATATGGCAGGCCGTTTCTGATCCGGCAGGTTTCCTCAGATTCCGGATCTCGAACCACATTTCTGTTTCAATGACGGACCATTCAGGCCATACAGACACACCTGCAGACGAGTGTTGCGGCCAGGGACAAAAGCATGAAAGCAGCCCTCGCTTACGGTTCCACCCGAAAGAGCACTGGAAGCCGCTTGCCGGTTTTCTGATGCTGGCAACCGGCATGACGCTGGACCACCTGTTCCAGGCTGCCTGGTTCAACGGGCCACTACGTCTGATATGGTATCTTGCTGCCTACCTGCCTGTAGCCCTCCCGGTTCTCCTGCAGGCGGTTCGCCATATCACTCGTGGCAATATCTTTACCGAGTTTTTTTTGATGAGCATCGCAACACTGGGTGCTCTCTTCATCGGTGAGTACCCGGAGGCCGTGGCGGTCATGCTCTTCTATTCGGTGGGAGAGGCGTTTCAGGATGGGGCGATCCGTAGAGCGAAAGATAATATTCGCTCCCTGCTGGATGTGCGACCGGAAGTAGCTTCTGTCTGGCGTAACGGAGAGTGGGTTTCGGTTCATTCGTCTGAAGTCTCCATCGGAGAGACCATCCGGGTGAGGCCCGGGGAACGGGTGCCCCTGGATGGCCACCTGATCTCCGATTACAGCTCTCTGGACACCTCTGCGTTGACCGGGGAGAGCCTGCCACGAACAGTAAACCGGGGTGAGAAGGTACTGGCCGGCATGATCAATAGCGGACAACTCATTGAGATAGAGGTTTTAAACACCTTTGAGAACAGCGCAATCTCCCGGATTCTGAAACTGGTGCAGGAGGCCTCCTCACGCAAGGCGAAGACGGAACTTTTCATCCGCTCCTTTGCCCGGATCTATACCCCGGTTGTGGTTTTCCTGGCAGCCCTACTGGTGTTCCTTCCCGCTTTTCTGGTTCAACCCTGGATTTTTGAAGAGTGGCTCTACCGGGGTCTGGTATTTCTGGTTATATCCTGTCCGTGTGCTCTGGTCATCTCCATACCACTCGGTTATTTCGGAGGTATAGGTGCCGCCTCTCAAAACGGGATTCTGGTAAAAGGCGCTAACTTTCTTGATACATTGAGGTCTGTAGAAACGGTGGTGTTCGACAAGACCGGTACACTGACGGGGGGGGAGATGGAAGTCCGGAGTGTCTGGCTGCATGGAAGCCGGGTTGAACCGGCCCGGGAGCCATCCGCAGCTCCGGGCCATTCACCTGAGCACAAAGCAGAGTGGGCGGAACAAACTCTCAGAGAGCTCTCTTCCCTCCTCTTTACCATCGAGAGAGGGTCCACTCATCCGGTGGCCAGAGCCGTGGCCGCCTTTGCAGAGGAGCGGGCAGTAGCGGGCCCGGATGCAGAGGGGCAGGAGGAGATCGCAGGCCTGGGTGTTCGAGCCAGTGTCGGCGGCAGAGAGGTCCTGATAGGCAGTACAAAGCTTATGGAGAGGGCCGGTATTCTGTTTGACCCTGTTTCAGGGCCTCCGGACCTGATTGCGACTGAAGTTACGGCTTCGGATGAGGGTACTTCTTCGGCAAAGGACGGAACAACCGCTCAGCAAGCAAATGATGTAAAATGGATGCAAAACGGGTCGGCCATCTGTGTAGCTGTGGACGGATCTCCGGCGGCAACACTTTATCTCACAGACCGTGTGCGGCCCGATGCCGCCAGCGCTATTCGGGAACTCCGCAAACTCGGGATCAAACGTATGGCCATGCTGAGTGGAGACCGGGAAGAGGCCGTTCGGGAGATCGGGGAGTTATTGAATATTGAGCATCTCTACTCCGGCCTTCTCCCGGAAGAGAAGGTGGAAAAGCTGGAGGAGCTCAAGAGGAGCTTCCACGGACTGACTGCTTACGCCGGGGATGGGATCAATGACGCGCCGGTGCTGGCCGCAAGTGATGTGGGGATCGCTATGGGCGGCATGGGCAGCGACGCTGCCGTGGAATCGGCCGATATTGTGATTCAGACAGATCAGCCCTCAAAAATAGCCACATCGATTCGCATCGCCAGGGCTACCCGCACGATTGTCTGGCAGAATATCGGCATGGCGATGGGAATCAAGATCCTCTTCCTCGCTCTTGGAGCCCTGGGGATTGCTACCCTGTGGGAAGCGGTGTTTGCCGACGTTGGGGTGGCGCTGCTCGCCATCCTCAATGCAATTCGCATTCAGAAGATGAAGTTCATCTAACCTGTCGGGTCTACTCCGAAAACGGCTGACCACCAGCCACAATTTCCTGGTAGATCGCTTTAGCCTGCTCTACACAGTTGCGATACGTCTCCCTCGCCTGTTCACTGTTCCAGTTTTCCCGCACGTCCACGCTCTGCCAGAGCGCTTCGACCGTATCGTGCAGGAACTGTGCATCCTCAGCCGAGGTGTATCGCTGTCCACCCCTCGTCACATAGACCGGGGTGGTAAGTGCGTAGGCATAGCTGTCGGTGATTCCCTGGTGCCAGAAACCCACGGCTCGAATGGAGACCCAACCGCTCCCCTCCATAGCAACCTCCGTTTCCAGTGTGAACCGGCCCACTCCCTCCGGAGGCGTTAACGACTCCACCACCTGTCCGTTCATTATGACATCGACACTGTGAAGCGGGCTCCAGGAAGCCACTTCGGCCACCACAGGCAGCCGCACGGTTTGACTGCCGTTCAGATCTATCTGTTCACCGGGAATTCTGCCATCAACCTCTGCAAAGAGGAGCGGGCCGCTGGTGGCAAACGTGTGGCCGGAACGAACTGATTCATTCCACGCCTCTACCGATAGAGGACCATCCAGCCAGGCGTAGGTCTTGCTGGTTCCCGGTGGCGGATCTCTCCAGACATCTGCGAAGTTGTCGGACCCGCCGCTGGCCGCCACTCTGAAACCGCTGTTCAGAATGCGGAAGTACATCTCTTCGTTCTCCAGTGCATCGTAGGGGATGTTCAGGACATCGTAAAAGTCCCCCTTTTCGAGTGCAACATTCAGCGGTATTTCGGAATAAGACCCGTTTGATGGCTGTTCGATTTTGGATCCGTAGGGGTGCATAAACCCTGCAATCCCGCCCTGCCGGTGCGCCTCCTCTATGTAGTGCAGGTTCAGCACCTCCTCCTCGTATGCCGTACCCCGTTCTCCTCCCACAAAGGGCATCACCAGGCTCTCGATTCCCAGCATACCGATATGGCCCCTGGATCCTCGAAACTCCTCTGAATACTGCAGGATATGAGTCTCTGTAGAGAGTGGGTGCGGTCGCCCGGTTACATCGTCCCAGCGTCCCATGATCCGGGAACCGTCCTGATGCACCAATGCGTGAGTTAAATGTAGATCCTCTGCAACAAGCTGAACTAAGAAATCGTGATGGTTCAGCCCGAATCGGCCTCCGTGCAAGTCGTGCGCGTGGGTATCTCCGGAGTACCACCCTTTGGAGGGTGCGTCCACCAATCTTTCCAGTCGCACGGTTGATACCGTTTCTGAACCGCTGGATATAACACCAGATATTGTTTCGGGTTGGTACTCCAGGCCCCGATAAACGACCGCTTCAAAGGGGCCGGCGGGCAGGGTGAGTGATGCCGAACCATCCATGTGGAAGTAGTGCTGCTCACCAACCGATGCTACCCGGTGGAAACCGCCTTCGGGCGCATAGGCCCTGCCATCGGACCCGGTTAAGGTTACTCGCACAGCAAGAGGCTCTCCATCAGGGCCTTCAACCCTGAAAGACAGAGTGCCGCTGTTCCCTTTCATACGCCACTCTGTAATCTCCACTTCCTTCCAATCTTTCACAGCACCTCCACCAGCCGGAAGAGTGTAGAGACGTGGGGGGCCCTCCCGTGTCGAAAGAAACACAATCTGCGAGCCGTCGGGGCTTACGGCGGGCGCCAGCTCTCCACCCTGGTCATGGGTGATCCAGACGGGAGCCCCGCCGCTGGCGGGAATGGCCGCAATGTCGTTATTCCCGGTAATCTCCGATACATAAAAGATGGATCCGCTGTCGGCCGACCACTTCGGTGCCGCCCTGTGGCGCGTCTCTTCAAAATGGATCCATTCGCTCTCCCCCGATTCAATATCCAGTACCCAAATGCCACCGCTTCCCGGCCGACCCTGGACAGGTGAAATGTAGGCGAGGCGGGTTCCGTCGGGAGAGGGAGCGGGTTGAATCTGTTCGCCTCCGGAAACCACGACCGGTTCGATTTCTCCTGAATTGAGGCGCAGACGAAAAATGCTGAGTCCTCTCTGGCGATCTGATACAAAGTAGAGATCCCTGCCGTCCGGACTCCATGCGGGCTGCAGGTTCATATGCTCATCTGCCAGCAGCTCCTCCTCCCGGGCGCCATCGGGATCGATGACTCCCAGACTGTAGGTTCCGTTGCGGTCCACTACAAACGCGATTGACTGCCCGTCCGGGCTCCAGGCCGGTTCAAAGTAGTAATCAGGCCCCTCCGTGAGCGCCACCGCAGCACCGCCGGACGAGGGAACCTTCCAGAGATCTCCCCTTCTGGAGAAGACAATCCACTCCCCGTCCGGACTCCAGGCCGGGTCCAGAGGGCCGGTGGTTACCGCAGGAAGCAGGTACTTCTCGGTGCGAATACTCAGATGGGGAAAGCGCAGCGGATGCGGGCCCCCTGGAGCTTCCCATTCCTGCACTGCGTTCACCTGCGAAGTCGATTGAGAGGAGAGCGAATTCGGGACAAGCCAAATAAGGATGGCCAGCAGCAGAAGTCCGGTGCCGGTTCGGCCCGAATCGGCGGGTATCAGAATAGGAAGAGTCATAATCTCATGCTTGGGGGTTCCGGGTGTGGTTATGAAGATGCGTAATTAATCCGGATATTCGAGAAGTTCAACCCCGAAGAATCGTTTCCATGCCAATCAGACAAGTTGAGATTGTAATACCCGGTAATGAAGAGGCGCTGTGCAGGGAGCTATTGGATACTGAATCTGTAGTGCATTTCTGGCAAAACCACTCCGAATCTTCAGGATATCTCCTGAAAGTGATGGTAGATGCAACTCAGTCCGAAGCGTTTCTGGATCGGGCCGAACAGATGCTGAGCAGCAAAGAGGGGTACCGAATCACGGTCATGTCGGTGGACGCCACCCTTCCCAGAATTGATGCTGAGGAGCCTGTTACAGAGAAACAGGAAGACGATGAAGATAGCCTGCTCACAGGCCTGAGAGTGAGCAGAGAGGAGCTCTATACAGAGATTTCTGACAGTACCCGGCTCACCCGCGTCTATATGGCTCTTGTTGTCTTTTCAACCATTGTTGCGGCTCTCGGCACCCTTCGCGACAACACAGCCGTCGTGATTGGGGCCATGGTGATCGCCCCACTTCTGGGGCCCAACGTGGGACTATCCCTCTCCACCACTCTGGCTGATTTCAGGCTGGGTCTGGATTCGATCAAGACAAATCTGGCGGGCTTGATTACTTCACTGGCCATCTCTATTCTGCTGGGGCTCTTTATGGAGGTAGATCCCACGGTATACAACATTGCAAGCCGGACGGAGGTCCATCTCTCCGATATCTCGCTGGCCCTTGCCTCCGGGGCAGCCGGCGTACTTGCCTATACCATGGGAATGTCTACCGCCGTCATTGGAGTAATGGTGGCTGTAGCCCTTCTTCCACCGCTGGTCACCTGTGGCCTTCTGATCGGGGATGCCCAGTGGGCACTCGCCTGGTACTCCTTCCTACTACTTGTGACCAATGTGATCTGTGTGAACCTTGCCGGAGTGGCCACCTTCATCTTACAGGGAGTCCGGCCCCGTACATGGTACGAGTCAGAAAAGGCCAAAAGGATCAATAAATATGCACTCACAATATGGATTGTACTCCTTGTTATGCTTGCCGTCACCATCTATCATACCTGACCCATGAACTACAGAACCCTGGGAAAAAATGGACCCCCTGTCAGTGAGATCGGTTTCGGGTGCATGTCCCTGCATAGCGACCCGGCGGGCAACCATCGGTTGATCCGTACTGCACTGGACGAGGGAATTAACCTCTTCGATACGGCCGACCTTTACGATCGGGGAGCGAACGAAGAGTGCCTGGGGCGTGCACTGGAGGGAGTCCGGGAGAGGGCTTTTATTGCGACCAAAGTGGGCAACCGGTGGAGAGAGGATGGGAGCGGTTGGGACTGGGCTCCCCGCCGCGATCATGTCGTGAGTGCTGTAGAGAAGAGCCTGCAGCGTCTGCGTACCGACCGGATAGATCTCTATCAAATGCACGGTGGAACCATCGATGACCCGATAGATGAGATCATTGAAACGTTAGAAACTCTTCGCAAATCGGGAAAAATTCGCTATTGGGGCATCTCCTCCATCCGGCCCAATGTGATCCGGGAGTATCTGAAGAGGGGCGGTATTTCCAGTGTGATGATGCAGTACAGCTTGCTGGATCGGCGCCCGGAGGAGCAGTGCCTGGGCCTGCTACAGAATGCCGGTGTGGGCGTTCTGGCAAGAGGGACACTCGCCAAAGGTGTGTTAATTGACAAACCTCCGGCGGAGATGGCCGGTTACTCCCCGGAAGAGACAAAAAAGATGCAGGTAGCAGCACAAGCTGCAGGAAACCCGATTGGAGCCGCGATCGGTTTTGTTCTGAACCGGCCAGAAGTCACCTCTGCCGTTACAGGCATTCGAACGGCGAAGCAGCTTGAAGAAATCCTGAAAGGGTATCGAAATCAGGTGGGGAAGAGTGCCATCAGCCGCCTCGCCTCACTGCTTCCGCCGAATCAGTATGAAAATCACAGGTGACCGGCTGGCGTGACGAACTGCCCATAGTCTACCATAATCAAATTTTCCCGGTCAATGAATAATTTAACGCTCTGAGTTTATCCAGATAGGAATCCATATAGGCTGGTGTTAATCAGATCGTATGCGGGGCTCAGAATGTAATCTCCCTGCTCACCCTCCTCTGTTAGCCGAAGTGTGTTCTTTTCCAATCTCAGAAACCAACATTATAGTGTGATTTTCGGTGATTACGTTTCTTGGCCAAGGTTAAATGTATCAAATTTCACATTATAATATGATATTCTATATAATATACTTCTGCTTCGGTTCACCTAACCTCGAAACTTGACCGCCTGTCAGCGAGATCGCTTAAAATCTCGGATTTACAGTGTTGCTGAACTGCGATCCGAAGGTGTAGGAGAGGCCGAATGATATGCCATACTCGAATGAGGTCGCCTGCTGCCTCTCTCCCAGCAGACGTTCGGTATCCGTAATATCTTCGGCAGGCAGGGAGATCTGATCGTTAATAATCTCATAATCCCCCGATAAAGATACCGATAGTCCCCTGGTGATCCGGATATTGAATGAAGGCCCAATCTCAAACCGGTTGATCGAGAAATCGTGCATGTAGTTCGATGCGGTGATGTCGATATCGATTCTGCCCCAGGGCTGGTCATATCTTATATTTGCATAAAGGACCTGCCGGGCAACCAGTTCTGACTCTTTCAGATAGATCGTGGTCTCTCTGTAATCCCTGTATGACGGTGTCATTTGGTATCGCAGTACAAATCGCCTCTCCTGAAATTCACTGTAGGGGAAAAAGCTGTACTCAATGGCAGGTGACGCTTCCACATTCAGGTCTATATTACCCGTCTGAGAGTAACTCAACTGGGAATATAAACCAGCGGAAATCCTGTTGCCAAGACTGTATGCCAGAAAACCGTCAAACTCCCAGGAATCACGGTTCACATGACGTGTCCCCGTGGTCAACTCGATTCTCTCCCGATCGAGTTCGAATTCCACTTGCATATCAATCTTCCACATTTCGGTAATCCGCTCCGCGGACAAGCCCCCATCCACCTCATAACTGAGCTCCGACTCTTCCGCATCCAGAGAGGTCCCCAGATCGACATCAAATATCCAGTGATTCCATGGGTCCTCTAACGGAGACAACGACTGGTCCTCCTCACGATCCGGTACCCGATGCAGCACATCCAGATTCTCTATTGCCAATGTTTTGACCGCAAACGGGATCAATCCGAGGCGGATGTGTCTCACAAGACCCTCGCGCACCTCGGCCTGGGTATCCGTATTGGATGTCACATAGGTCAGGGTATCACGATTCGAAAAGAAGGGCTCGATACCCCGAAAATCGAGGACATACTCCCTGCCACTGCCCGTCTGCGCATCCGTAATTCTCAGATAGACATGTGCATCGCTCTGATCCCTCACATAATTCACAAATTCGATCTGGGTTCTCACATAGTCAAAATAGCAACTGTAGCAATCCAGATAGACATTTGGGGCTTGAAGAGGCTCTTCTTCCTGTGCCTGAACCGTGAGAGGCAGAGAGAACAACAGTAGAATGAGAAATGAGACAGTCTGGATGAATTTCATAGGAATTAATTTAGAAGTTAATCAGTAAGCGACTTTTTCAGCCAGATCTCTATGGTGTGCCATTCATCGCTATTCTTATAGGTTAGGCAGAAACCGCTCTCTTTGACGATCCGTTGTACAATCGAGAGTCCCAATCCGATGGAGTCGTCGCTCTGATCGGACTTTTTAAATCGCTCAAACAGTACTTCGGGGTCTCCGTAAAACGGTTTTCCGGTATTGGAGATTCGCAATGTTAATGAGGTCAAATCTATATGTATTTTACCATTGGGGAGATTGTGCTGAATCGAATTCTGAAACAGATTGGTCCAGAGAATTTCCGCAAGAGCCGGATGCATATTCACAATTACATCCTCCTGCAAATCGGATTGAACCTCGAGATGGTTCATATGAATAAATTCCTGGAAGACCTCTATTCCCTCCCGGATAAGCCGGGTAAGGTTCACACACTCTCCATTCGAAAATTCGTGATTTTCGATTTTGGTTAACAAACCCAGTGACTCACTCAACCTGGAGAGTTTTTTTACCGTCCTTTGAAGCGACTCCACATACCGGTACTGTTCGGTATCCAGATCTGTTTCCGTCAATAGTTCCAATTTCCCCTTTGCGATGGCCAGAGGGGTCCGAAGTTCGTGAGAGGCGTTCTCTGCAAACTCTTTGAGATTTCGGTAGTCCGAAATGGCCTTGCGGGTCATCTCTTCCACAAACAGGTTCAGGTCGTTAAACTCCCTGATTTGAGTTCTTTGGGCTGGAATCGGCTCCCTCTTTTGCAGCTTGAATCCCCGAATACGTGACAGTGTCTCCTGAAAGGGCCTGAACAGATGGCCCGGGACAAACAGCCCAATCCCGATAGCCCCGATTACCTGCAAGCCAAGGAGCCAGAGCAGTATTTTAACAACTGCCTCCGTGATATCATCAGAATCGATCATGAGGCCGAATGTTGATATCTTATAATACCTTCCATCGATTCTCCGATAGGCAATCACCTTTCGATTTTTCTCCATCCTCTCAAGCCCTTCGTTCCAGACCAGTGTATCAGTAAAAGCTATTGAGGGCCTCACCTCGTCATCGAGCTTTCTGATCACCATATTCTGATCACCGTCCACCTCATCCCGGTTCGGGTTGAACCGCCTGTCCCGGTCGATCAGGTAGGTTGCACGATCAACACGTTCAGAAAACTGTCGCTCAAGCTCCGAATCGATCTCATTTTTAATAATAAAATATGAGATCACACCTCCGACTCCCAGGACGATGGCCGTTACAATTAGATAGATGAAAATAAATCTGTTAATGAGTTTCATTCGTTATGCCTGGACACATTCAGTTTGTAGCCGATACTGTAGATATTCTCCAGATAATCTTCCGAACCCGCACTCACCAGTTTTTTTCGAAGATTTTTGATGTGTTGATACACAAAATCCAGGCTTTCCAGGTGATCAACATAATCTCCCCAGAGATGTTCAGCAATCGTCTGTTTGGAAAGCACATGGTTTTTATTGGAAGCAAAGTAGAGTAGCAGGTCAAACTCCTTTGGCGTCAGCTCGACCGGGGTATCATGTACCCAGACTTCCATCGATTGAGTGTCTATACGGATCTCGTTGATCTGGACAATTTTCACACCTCCCAAAGTATAACGCCGTATCACCGCCTTGATCCTGGCCTGTAGCTCTGGCAGCTGAAATGGTTTGGTCATATAATCATCCGCACCCAGTTCCAGGCCGGATATTTTATCGTCCAGTGAGTTTTTGGCTGATATAATGATTGTTCCTGTCTGTGCATGAGCAGATTTCAACTCTTTGAGCAGCTGAAGTCCGTCTCCCCCCGGGAGCATAATATCAATCAGTACAACGTCATAGGTGTAGCTCATCACCTTGTCGAACGCCATGTCATAATCTGTTGCCACCTCACACAGATAGCCCTCAGTGCCCAGATAGGACATCATGTTCTCAAGCAGTTCGTAGTTATCCTCAACGATTAAAATTTTCATCCTTTACAATAGTAAACAATGATTTTGAAGTAATACTGAAGTGAGGATTACAGGTCTATGAGTGTATCAGATAAGGAGTCTCGCAGTTTTGGTTCAACCGAAGCAACTTCTGCGAAGTCATTCCACCGGTTCACCACGGCCTGTATCTGATCTATGATCGGGACGGCTCTTTTGATATTCATCGATTCGGCTATCGTCAGCAGGTCGCTTCTGCTCACTCCTTTGCGCTTCCCATTGATACTGAGTGCATGTTGGCTTACCCATTGGCTTTCGGGCCTGTATGAATGGCACAAATCATACGCAGGGGCGAGTTCCCATTTTCCACCCTTTTTCAGGCGAAATGAGAAGTTTTTGGTGTGATCGTCACAGTTTCTGGACAACACATTAAAAACCATTCTCCGGAACATCTGCTCCGCATCCGGATAGGGCAATCTGAGCTCTCGCATGGTTTGGAAAAGCTGCTCGTAGCTGAAACTTCTCACATCATTATAGTCGTAGTGCTTAATGGCACAGAAAGTTTGAACATGATATTTTGTCTGTGCACCATCCCGCTCAAACCGTTTTGTCATAAAATGGGCCCGGCCACTCTCTTCATACAGCATGGATGGCATCATTTGGATGCCACACTCCATGGCCATGAGGTAATAGGCATACTCTACACGGCCATAGCCATAACTATCTCCGAGCTGAACATCACTAACGCCATCCAGTTTTATGAGCCAGTGTTCAAACCCGCGAGGGGCTTTCGTCTGCCCCGATTTCACCTGGCCGGTTTTCCTGTTAAAAGCGATCACAGCTTTGGGCCTTGCCCCACCGGCTGAGGTTCCGATTTTCATAATGTTTCGAATGGCCTGTTCATCCCCTTTTTGGAGGTTGGTTTCGAACCCCTCTCTTTTGGCCAGCATCTTCCGGGCTATATCTACCAGGCTCTCCACCTCCACATCAAATGCCCTTTTTGTATGGCTCAAGGTTGCCGGTTCAAATTCGAGTGCACCCACTCCCCTGGTTCCGATAAAGCACAGAATTTCGACCGGATTCATACTATTCTCTGGCCGTCCCTGCCGGGCCAGCCAGCTATTGATCAACTGATTTCCATATCGGTCGGGAAGTGTGTCGGCCAGTAGTCCCGGAAGGCCTGAAAAGCAGTCCTGTGCACTGTCGGGTTTTTTTCTCAGTTCAGGGAAGGAGAACACGTTGGCCCCGCTACCAATCGGCATCTTTAACGGAGAGAGATCCCACCCTTTCTGTTTAAATGCTTCGTCATATTCAAAACTTGCCACACCCGTCGACTCATCCCATGCGACGGCTCCAACCATCTCTCCCCAAATGTGTACGAAGGCCGTTTTCATAGCTACCATTCACTCGTTTCCTGATCCTGCGGGTTTTTCTTGCGGGCTCTCTGTCTCTTCTCTTTCTCTGATTGGGCAAGAGCAATGGGACTCACGGCCTCCTGAACCCGGAATGAGTTCATCACATGCAACTGGTCGAGAACCCGAAGCACCTGTATCCATGTGGTCATTGTAACTGTTTCGCCACGTTCAAGCAGGCTCAGAGTGGACCGGCTGATTCCCGCTTCTGTCGCGACCTCTTCCTGGGTTTTGTTTTGCTGCAAACGGTGATGCTTCACAAAGACGCCCATCTGCTCCATCAGGGCTCTATCACTCATTGATACCCAGTCTATGTTTGATTTATCATTCATAAAGACTGTTTATATATTGTAACGTATGATATTTCATTCAGTTTATGCAAAAAAAATCACTTTAACAAGAGTCATTTACCATATTTGGTCTATGTGAACTGGTATTCTTTAACCATCTTTAAAAACTGAACAGGAAAAACCGAATTACTCTATGAAGTCACTATTTGCACAATCCAGCAAGCTGGCCAAACCCTCGTTTCAACTTGATGTGATTAACCATCACACGGACAGAATCCGGTCTCTGACAAAATTTGAAGAGAAGCTCAACGGCATCGGACTTCTCCCGATGAAACCGACGGGCATCGAAATCTTTCAGATCAACCTCGGTTATATGTGCAATATGACCTGCAAGCACTGCCACGTGGATGCAGGACCGGACCGGAAGGAGATCATGACCAGAGAGACCCTGGAGCAGTGCCTTAAAGCCTTGCGTAAAAGTGATATTGAAACGGTTGACCTGACCGGTGGGGCGCCGGAGATGAACCCCCACTTCCGGTGGTTTGTGGAGGAGGTTCATCAGCTGGGCAGAGAGGTAATTGTCCGCTCCAACCTGACGATTCTGGATACACCCAAATTCCGGGACCTCCCGGAATTCCTGGCAGAACGGAGGGCCGAGATCACCTGTTCTCTACCGTTTTATAACCGAAGAAGAACAGACAGCCAGCGAGGCGAAGGAACCTATGACAAATCGATCAAGGTGCTGAAAGTTTTGAACGGGCTGGGCTATGGCAGGGATGGGAGCGGCCTGGCGCTGAATCTTGTCTACAACCCGGTGGGTGCCTTTTTACCCTCTTCACAGGAAATCCTGGAGAATGATTTTAAAGAAGCCCTGAAGAGGGATCACGACATCGAATTCAACCAGCTCTTTACCATTATCAACCTCCCGATCAGCCGATTCCTCCATTTTCTGCTCGAGAGCGGGAATCTGGAGGAGTACATGGAGAAGCTGGTTACCTCCTTTAACCCCTCTGCCGCTGCCGGAGTAATGTGCAGAAACACCATATCAATCGGATGGGACGGCTCACTATACGACTGTGATTTCAACCAGATGCTGCAGATGAGAACCGGAGAGGGCGCTCCGGACCATATCCGTGACTGGGATGAGAGAAAACTCAATGAGCGGGAGATTCTCGTCAACCAGCACTGCTATGGCTGTACCGCCGGTGCAGGGAGCAGCTGCGGGGGAGCCACAGTAAAATGAGTGTGCGAACGTTGGACTCAGGTTCCCTTCAGACAATACGGCCCGGATCACTCAGATCGGGCAGCGGGCCTCGGTAACCGAACAGTCGGCGAATCCACTTCACAACCATTCGGCTCTGATGTTTAGCATACCATTGATCAGCCGCCCTCCGTGCACCCAGTCCATAACCGGGGTAGGGAAAGATGGTATCGGCAAATTTTTTCAGCGAGATCCCGTTCTTCATGGCCAGCGCATAGTAGCCGACCATCTCTCCGGCGTGAACCCCCAGAACATCCGCACCCAGAATTTTGCCCGACCATTTTTTGGCGTAGACATGGATCCAGCCTGTCGTCGCCCCATCGGTCACAGCCCGGTCGATTTTACTATATGGAAATCGGAAAACTTCATACTTGACACCCCTCTCATCCAGATCCTTCCGGGATGAACCGACATGTGCCAATTCAGGGTCGGTATAGGTGCACCAGGGGACATGCTTGTGATCGATCTTCATCGGTATTTTTAGCAGTGCATTCGAAACAGCGATTTTAGCCATGTGTTCAGACATATGTGTAAACTGGTAGAGTGCCGTCACATCTCCAATCGCATAGATGTTTCGCTGGCTCGTCCGGCAATGGTCATTCACAAGAATGCCTCGTTCGTTCACCTTTACACCTGCCGCATCCAGGTTCAGATTCTCATAATTAGCTCTCCGGCCGGCAGTCACCAAAAGCTTGTCCGCTTTAATCTGATCTGTTTTATTCTCTTTCTCTATGGTCACCGTCACACCGGACTCATCCCCTTCAACCGACCGAATACTGTAACCGAGTTTACAGGTAACTCCGTCTTCTTCAATTTTTTCCTGCAGTATGGAAGTAAACTCTTCAATGTCATTGGAGAGAATCCGGTTCTGCATATCAACCAATGTCACATCGGTTCCGAGCCGTTGGAATGCCTGGGTCATCTCCGTCCCTATCGGGCCAGCCCCGATGATGACCATACGTCCAGGGTTTTCACTAATATCAAACAGGGTATGGTTGGTGAGAAAGGGGGTGTCGTCAATTCCCCGGATTGTCGGGATGAGAGCCCGACTGCCAGTTGCGATAATAAAGTAGCGGCTGGTCACCAGACGTTTGGTTCCGTCCGGCTGTCGAATATCCACCGTGTAGCGATCGCGAAAAACCGCCTCTCCCTGCTCTACCTCAATGCCCATCTTCCTGAATAGATCCGGATGGTCGGTATCCTCATAGATCTCCTGCCGGATCGAGTCCAGCTTCTTCCGAACCTCAGCAAAATCCGGCACAACACCTGCGATTTTCGCATTCTTCGCCAGGTTCAACAATACCTTGCTTGGTATACAACCGTACCAGGTACAGTCCCCTCCCAGCTTCTCTTTTTCAATCAGCATTGTTTTTGCACCGAAACTGACCCCGACTCCGGCGGCTGTCAAACCTGCAGCACCACCGCCGATTACAACCAGGTCATACGATTTCTTCATGCTGATACTTTACATCCTTGATGGATCCACCCGTTCAATTGGACAGCGTTGCTGAGTTTTGAAACCTGTAGATAGATTCATCATACGGTGTAATTTCTACAGAAATCTGTTGTCTTCCTGTCTCCCCATTCACATTTTCAAAATCTGCACTTTTCCCCGGAAGATCGGAAACCGCAACGGCGGTAAATGAAGAATCTGAAACTTCTCCATGGATCTGAAATTCGAATGGTGAATCCGGTGAATAACTTTCAAGATCTTCAAGAGAGATTGTTTTCGAACCATCTTCAAATGCATGGAATGAACCATTCCCCCCTCCCAGTTCAACAGGCAGGAATATTCGATAGGAAGCATCAAAAGCAAGATCCATCAACTCCGAGCGCATCATATCCAGCGCCCGGCTGTGTTGTGAAGATTCATTGATATTCATAAGAACTTTGGTCCCAATTAAGGATGTCGTCAATACCGGGTAAATCGACAGTACGATCAATATCGCCCCTGCAAACCAGGACAAGCTTCTTTGTTTGGGATCGTCAGATCGATCGGCCTGCTGATACCCTTTTAGTAATAGAAAGGGAGTTAAAATAAATACCACGAACATACTGAACCCAATGGTCAAAGCAATTCCGCTGAACCCTGCTGTTACATTGCCCCCTCCACTAAATTCGTTAATCGCCTGAATGGTTTCGTAGCCTGTGATCTTCAGTGCTGGCAATAAGATGATGAATCCAATTTCAGCAACCCATTTACTGAAATCAACACCGTGAAACGAATCCAACACAGAGAACAGGATCTCGATTGCAAGCGCAATTGCTATGATAAAAAACCAGGGATTTATCTTATCAATTTTGTCTAACATAACGCACCCCCTTTTCTGTTAAAATAGCTTGCGATTCGTACCGGCCGGCTTTCCCGTTTCTGTTCTCGAATTCAGGGTCATCTCCCAACGCCACTGCCGAACTTGCATAGATCACTATTGAATCTGTGGAAGGGATCTCATAGTATAGTGAAAGATCATTCTCATCCTGCAAGGATCTTATAGAAATAGACCCATCTTCCTGAAGTTTTCCATCAGCAATCTTCAAAAAATGCTCTTCAAGAGTAGAATCATTTTCACTTAAATAATAAGATTTCAGTGTATGGATAAGCAACGTTTCAGATTCAACCTGCCCAATGCCGCCATCAATGGTAAGGCGAACCTCCCTGAGAATCTCCTTCTGAAATAGTGCCCTGTTCCATTGCAAGACCGAATAATAGCCTTGAAAAATGACTAAAACCCCAAACAGGCACAACAGGGTTCTCTTCATGCCGGTTGAATGGATGGTTTTCATCATGCTGTTTGACATCAGAATGAGAACCATAATGGCGACGGTCATCGCGGAAAAATAGCCTGCCCACAGGCTTCCAAATAGAAAAGATAAACTGGTCGCGATTGCAATTCCGATCAATCCGGAAACAAGCCATAGCATGTTGTTTTTCATCGTCCCGAATTTTTTGGTTAAGTAGAACCAGGCCCCCACAGTTTATCAGCCAATCATCTGTAGAGAAATGAGTCTGTTATAACAGTGTGATCCAATCTACTAATCGGATATTAATCTTCAAAATCAGCCCCGCAACCTGCCCGCTCACCTGGCCGGTGAATGAGACGATTGAGGTTCAGGGGGTAGAGAGGTTTTTGGAGGGGTTGTGTAACAACATCTAGTCGATAATTTCGACACATCCCTGTGATATGTCGAAATTTTATACATATTTCGACATGTAAATACCCCCTCCACTCCCTATGTCTCATTTCGCAAACCAGCCTTATAACATTCTGCCGCCGCTTCCGCCCCGGGCGGATCTGGAAACACCGGGTATCCTAAAGGCAGCCATTGCGGCAAACCGCTCACTGGCAGAATTGAAGGGGAAGGCGGAGGGAAGGGAGCTAATCGGCGATCTTCTGGAGAATCTGGCCATCTATGCACAGACGGAAGATGGCCCAGACCCGCTCATCAAAATGGCCGTGATACACTACCAGTTTGAAGCGATTCACCCGTTTGAGGATGGCAACGGTAGAACCGGCCGCATTCTGAATATTCTCTATCTGATCCGGCAACAACTGCTGCACCAGCCAGTCCTCTACCTGAGTGACTACATCATCAGCCTAAAGCCGGATTACTACCGTTTGCTCCGGGAAGTGACCGAAAAAGAGGCCTGGGAGCCGTGGATCATTTTTATGCTGGAAGCCGTCCAAATCACAGCAGAGCACCCTGGACACTGTGTATAATTTACCCAGCTGGCTCTTTTTTTCTCACCATCTGAACGTCATTCAATTAAAGAGCAGATAAGGCAAACAGGATTTTTGATGGTTTCCGGTAGGGTTAATCATCAGAATTGCCCTCATTTCTTTCGTGGCACAGTATTTGTATTCAGCTACATAATGTGAACCAGTCTGGGTTTACTACAACGTAATAACGATCAGTATGAAACTACTCTTTGGAATAATAACGGCTTTCATTTTAGTTGTGATCTTCTTCAGCTGCAACAATGTTACGGGTTTGCCGTCCGATAACGGCAATTTCACAATGGTCACCAGCAGCCAGCCAACGGACGGAGGTACTGTAACGCCGGTATCAGGCGATTTTGAGCCGGACAGTGAAGTTGAATTAAAGGCTGTGCCGGAAGATGGTCACCAGTTTGAGCACTGGATGGGTGATCTGTCCGGGTCGGATAATCCGGCGATGCTCATCATGGATGCGGACAGGAATGTGACGGCCATATTCAGTCGGATTGAATCGGAAGGTAGCGATGAGAATGATGAAGGCGACAACGATGGCACAGGGGGTGATGACGGTTCAGGTGATACTGGTGATAATGACGGTTCAGGTGATTCAGGCGATGGTGAAACAGACGACGGAAACTCAGGGAATGGCGGCGGCACGGATGATACAGGGGACCACGGTGCAGGCGACGATGGTGATTCAGGCGATAACACTGACAATGGGGACGATAATGGAGATGATGGAGACGACGATGGAGAGGACGATTCAGGCCAGGAGGGTGATATTATGGATATCAGTATTATTGACATCAGTGCACCGACGTCGGCCGAAAGAGGGGAGAGAGTCACAGTGTATGTAACGGTGAAGAACCTGGGCACCATGAATATGCGGGAAGAGATTGAAGTCGAACTGATCAATCAAACAGACGACAAGGATATCGGAGAACAGGAGATCAAGCGTGGAATAGATGTGAATGAGTCAGCCATTCTCACATTCATTTGGAAGACCCCCAGGGGGAAGAGTTCTGGCGTCTATACGCTCCTGGCAACCCATGATTACGATGAAGACGATAATGAAGGGACACTCTGGCAATCAATACAAATCGAAATCAGCGATGATTAAAGCTTTAACGACTGAATTACAGGTGAATGGCAACCCCTTTCAAGCCTTGCAAATAGAACTAAGGTATTATAACAACAAAAGTTGAACCGACACCCACTTCACTATCGACTTCAATTTTACCTCCGTGGGCTTCTACAATCTTTTGCACAATGGCTAAACCAAGGCCCGTGCTTTTTTCACCTGCTGTAGACTGAACACTGGTTTTTGAAAAAGGTAAAAACAAATTGTCTATCTCATCTTCGGGAATTCCCAGTCCATGATCCTTCACAAAAATAGAAACTTCCTCAGACCCTTCTGACTGCTTTATACCCACCTCAACCTCAGATTCAGGGTCGGAATATTTAACTGCATTCGACAAAAGGTTATCTACCACCTGCCGAAATTTATGACTATCAATTACTTTATCTACCGTAGAGTCGGGCAGGTGTGTAGTTATTATAATATTTTTCTTGTTAGCGGGTGCTCGACTGAGCGAAACAGCTTCTTTAATTAATTCAACCAGATCGCTGTTCTTTTTGTTTAATTTTATACTCCCCGATTCAAACGTAGATATATCAAGCATATCTTCTATAATTTGAATCATGTACTCACTTGATGTATTAATCTCTTTTATCAACTGGAACTGGTCTTCTGTAAAAAAAGGCTTCTCTTCATGGTTGTCTATCAAAATAAATGAAAAGCTCTGAATGATCATCAGTGGGCTCCGGAGGTCATGTGCTGCCATTCCCATCATTTGATTTTTAAATTCATTCGAACGCTCAAGTTGAGCACTTTTTTTTGTGAGTTCACGCTGCGCATTTGCCAACTCATTATTCAACTCACTCATATCGTCATACAACGTCCAATCACTATTCTTAAGAAATTTCTCCTGATGGTTTTTCATAAACTGACGCAGTTTGTTTATCTGCTCGTTGTTCATCTCCATTAAACCGTTCAGAAACTTTTCCATATCATCGGGATTTGGCGATCCGATCATCACAATTCCATTCTCTGTTTTGACACCTGAAAAATTAAATAACAATGTATTTTCCTCACTCTCAATATGTAGTTCCCAATCGAATGCTACACCATTGCTATCTATACTCTCAATAAGATGAAATCCCTTCTGCACACTATCACTTTTTAAACAATCAATGAAAGATTTGCCACTTTTATTCTCTTTTAAGAAGAGGTCGTAAGTATCATGAAGAACTTCTGTAACAGTTCCATCTTCTGAAATAAGGAGTACAACTCCTTCCGGGACGTTATTGTTTGATTTTGTCAATTCAACAAGAGTTTATTTGCCATTTCGATGGCCTCTTTTGCAGATCCCTCTGATGCATCCGCACCTATCTTTTTCCACAAATCGGGTACAATTCCAAATGGATACCCACCAACCATAATTTTGATCTTACCGATTTGCTCATCTTCACGCACTTGTTCAATAAGCCTTGCTGCTTTTTCGATATGCAACGGCAGGGTTACTGAAATTGCCAATAGATCTGTTTTATCTTCTTTAAGTAATTTAATAAGGTGTTCATCAGGCATATTTGCTCCCAGATAGTGAGTATCCCACCCCTCCATTTCAAAAAAGTCACTCACCATTCTAATTCCTATTTCATGCAATTCATCTGCCACTGTACAAGCCACTAATTTCCTGCCACTTTTTTTCATGGAAAATATCCGGGGATACAATCCGGACATAATAAGCTGAGTAGCTGCTGTACAATAGTGTTCGTGAGCCACCGAAATTTTATTACTCTGCCAAAGAGCTCCAACCTCATACTGTGTCTTTTGAAAAATGTGCTCATAAATCTCCCTGATGGATTGTCCCCCTTCTACTAATTTTTCAATAAGGTCAGCTGCTTTTTTGCGTTTGCCATTCAACAAAAAATCCAGATAGGCTTTTGCCTCATCCGCCAAAGGTTCGCCAGATTTCAGGAACGTTTTAATCCGATGTGGATGGCTCAGTATTGAGTTCAACCCTGTATCAATAAATTCAACTAATGTCTGCGCTTCATCATCCGAAAGATTATGTTTAATAGCCTCTTTGATATAAGCTATGTTATCAATGAGATCTCTTTCGGGGATTCCTCGCTCTTTGAGCATAGTACGAGCCCAATCCAGATAATTACTAAATAAGGCGGTACTATTTACCCGAACGGCCTGTTCTAAATAGCTGAGGTGATAGAGAGCATCTTCATAACATTTTTGTCTACCTCTTTCCCCATACTGCTGTTCCAGTTCCGGATGGTGTGTAAAATGCAGATCTGTTATAATCTGAGCGAGCTCTTGCCTGGCTTTCTTCAATCTGGCTACTAATAAAATCTCGGAATAATTCATAATATACACCCGGTCTATGATGTAATACGATCAAAGAAATCAAGTGAAAAACTGCGCTTGACTAATTTTAATCCTTTTGGAATCAATTGATGGGATTCAATTCGATGATTCTTATGCCAGTGAAGAAATGACTCCTCGTCTTTCCAATGAGTTATTAACCAGAATTCAGCGGGATTACCCTGTGGTGATAACACATTAAGTCCTACAAAACCATCGGCATCTTCTACTAACCCGGGCCTGTTTTTAAAAGCTTTCCGAACTTCATCTTCCATATGATTGCTTACTTCAAATCGGCTGATTGCTGTAAATCCCATGAGATGTGTCTCCTGATCTGTTAATAATTACCCCTATACATCTACCGATTGCTCCGCTCCCGATAGTACAGCTAGGCCGAGGTGGAGAATCAGGCCTCTATTCTCGACATTGCTCAATGTACTCAACCGACATAACATCGTCCAGTGAGCTGAGTGGTCGAAACAGATTATATTTTTACCTCCTTTTTGAACCATTCCGGACCGTTGCTGATGTATACTGTAAAGTTGTATATTCTGTTTTTAAGCCTCGGTGGCGGAATTGGTAGACGCGTTGGACTTAAAATCCAATTCGGGTTATAACCCGAGTGCCGGTTCGAGTCCGGCCCGAGGTACTTAGATATAGCCGTAAAGTGTTATAAACCAACGCTTTACGGCTTTTTTATTTTCTACTGTAAAACAATTGTGAAACAAAGCCTCTCTTTTCTCCACTAAAAATTTGCTTTCACTCTGAGAGTGATACGATGACAATTGAATAAACTATTAAGTTCGCATCACATCTATTAAAACTTATTCTACAGTTCTTTTTGGTTGCTAAATCGTTAGTAAACGCCTCTAGTTGATCGTACTTTTCGAGTTATGATATTTTGCATTCCTCCGCTTTCGATTCCCATCTTTATTAACTTTTACTCCTTCTAAAATTCCAATTGGAGCAGTCGATCAATAATGCCGGACTACCGAAAGAGCTGAAATTTCACTGCCCGCGTCATTCTTTTGCGACCCACGTCCTCCAAAAAGGAGCCGATATCTATGGCGTAAGCAAAATCATGGGCCACTCTACACCGGTAGTAACCGCTAAATTTTATGATCACAGTACGGCACTGAACTATCGGGGTGTTATGGATCTGCTTTAATGAAATTTATTAGTTCTCAACCGACAAGGTAATAGACTAAATAACTCATCAAAAGTAATCGTTTTTGACAAATCACCCCTTTTTGTAAACAATTTTGATAAAAAGTAATCGATTTTGACGATATTGGTATCAATATAAATGGTAATCGATTTTGACGAATTATGGCTGAGAATAATCGACTTGAAGAAAATATAACTGTTTTCAGAAATTATACACTTCCGGAAACCGGTATGAAGCTGGCCGGATATAGTGCTTTAATACATACCTATGATTTAGCAGTCCCTTTGCCAGAATTGATTTCTGCAATAAGTGAGAAGCACAGAAGCTATACCGAGGGTAAGTGGCGTGTGTTTAAAACTGGACGGGAATCGGTACCAACTCTTCTTGGCCACCTTACATTTGCGCTTAAGTATGAAGGAGTGGATCTGCTGGTTCTTAAAAAACTCTTTGAGACTGTCAATAAAAGTGAAATTGAAGAAATTGTAATAGACCAGCCAACCGGTCGGAACAGCCGGAGAATTTGGTTTTTTTATGAATGGCTGATGGATGGTACACTCAATGTAGAAGATGCACAATCAGGAAATTATGTTGAAGCTCTTGATCCCGGTTTACAATATCCCGGCCCAAAACAAAGATCACAGCGGCATCGCGTGTGGAATAACCTGCCCGGAAACAGGGATTTTTGTCCGCTAATACACCGCACTGAAAAACTTGAACGTTATAGTGCTGAAGAGTTGAAAAAGAAAGCAACCCATACGATAGGAAAGGTCCATCCGGATCTTTTATCAAGAGCTGCAGCTTTTCTACTGCTAAAAGATTCCAAAGCATCGTATGCCATTGAAGGGGAAACCCCTCCTGAAAACCGGGCACAACGATGGGGTAAAGCAATCGGACAAGCCGGACAAAAAGAGCTCACTGAAGATGAATTGATACGGCTCCAGGAAATCGTAATTGAAGACAGAAGATTTGTTGATATGGGTTGGAGAGAAGAGGGGGGATTTGTCGGTGTACATAACCGGGTAGATGGCAAACCTCTTCCTGATCATATATCTGCCAGATGGCAAGACATTCCACAGCTCATCCAAGGATTGTTAAAGGGCAACAAGTCACTTATTGACAGTGAATATGATCCAGTTTTAACTTCGTCATCAATTGCATTTGGGTTTGTATTTATCCACCCATTTGCTGATGGGAACGGCCGTGTGCACCGGTATCTGTTTCATCATGCATTAGCCCAAAAAGGTTTTTCTCCCAAGGGGCTCATCTTTCCGGTTTCAGCTGTCATTCTGGATCGAATTGATGAATACAGAAAAGTCCTTGAATCATTTTCGAAACCGCGACTTGATTTCATTAAATGGAAACCAACTCCGGATGGTAATGTTGACGTTTTAAATGAAACCATCGATCTATACCGCTACTTTGATGCGACAAAGCAAGCGGAGTTTCTTTATGAATGCGTAGAGGAAACAGTTCTCAAAATACTGCCGGAAGAAGTGCAGTATCTTGAACGTCATGATGAAATGAGAAATTTCATCCAGGAGCGTTTTGACATGCCTGATAAACAGATGGAAAACCTGATTGGTTTTTTGCGTCAAAATAGTGGCAAACTATCTAAACGTGCTTTGAACAAAGAGTTTGAAGCGCTAACTAAAGATGAAATCAGGTTAGTAGAAAATAAATATCAAGATATTTTTACTGGTTTTGACCTCCCCCCGAAAAACTGAGCCACTCTAAAATAGAGAATTTGGGCGGTTTTGCTACATTGAACCAAAGCAAATCGCCATGAAAAAATCAAAATTTACCGAAGCGCAGATCGTCTTTGCCCTGCATCAGACCGAGACGGGAACCAGGGTCGGGGAGGTCTGCCGGAAGATGGGGATCAGTGACGCCACCTTCTACAACTGGAAGAAGAAGTACGGGGGACTTGGAACTTCCGAACTTCGTCGTCTTCGACAACTCGAGGAGGAGAATCACCAGCTGAAGAAACTGGTCGCCGACCTGTCTCTGGACAAACACATGCTCCAGGAGGTACTTAAAAAAAGCTCTGAGGCCAGCGCAAAAACGGCCGCTCGCTCAGTTTCTGATGGATGAGTACCGTATTTCTGTCAGGCGAGCGACATCCGTATTGCTGCTGGCCAGGGGTACCTTCGATTACATACCCAAACCAAAGAACGACGAGGTATTGCGTGCCCGGATTCGAGAAATTGCCATGACGCGGGTGCGGTATGGATTCTGGCAGCTTCCGGGATGAATGTTTGAACCTGCACTGGTTCCTCTCACTTGACGATGCCAGAGACAAGATCGAGACCTGGAGGCAAAAGTACAACAGCTACCGGCCTCACAGTTCATTAGGAGGATTAACACCCGATGAGTACATTGAACATTACCACCAAAACAGGCCCGATTCTCTACTTCTGACCGGCTGATTTAGTGGGAGGGGGTCACAACGTTGTTTTTAAATGATTCAACTTTTCCTGAAAAGAGGACCTGTCAAATTTCTTCGGACCGCCTGGATAGGGATTGGATACGACAGTGAGCAATGTAACCTTCTCCAGACCCAAATTTTTAAGCTCCGGCAGGTAGCAAATAATTGTGTTGCTGGAATCAGACAGATCGAGTGCAACAACAGCGTGTTTCAGTTCCATATCATGGTTTTATTTTCAGGTAAAATGAGGTATAGGAACACATCCGGTCACGAAAGATTGAACATGTTCAGAATTCACTCTCCAACTGTTTTTCTAAAAGACTATTCAGCACATTGGAGCCGGAAATCCAGGGAATGCTATAAACCCTGCCTGAGAACTCTTCCTGGATCCTTTCCAGTAATGGTCGTTCTTCAGCAGCCCGCTGCTTCAGTAACGGGTCTGTAACCTGGGTTGCGGCCATACTCTGATTGGCTACCCATCCGAACGGTTCGATACCTGATCGGCGAAGATCCTCCTGCAAAGCAGCAGCTTCTGTTACCGGTGTGGTTTCCGGCAGGGTAACGATTAACAATTTGGAATAGACCGGGTCCTGCAGGTACATATATGGTGTTTTCATCCTGTCGGCAGAAATGGACGTATTCTTAAGCACTTCTCTGTGATAACTGCCGGTTGTATCGAGCAGCAGCAATGTATGACCGGTAGGAGCCGTATCGACAACAACAAACTTGCGTCTGGCTTCATGAATCACTTTTGAAAATGCCTGGAAAACAGCCACTTCTTCTGTGCAGGGGGATTCCAGATCTTCACGCAACAGCTTTCGCCCTTCTTCATCAAGCTTATCTGCCTTTTGGTTCATCACCTTTTCGATATAGGACGTTTTTTCATTTTTCGGATCAATGCGATCGATGGTTAACAATTCAGAAATTTCCATCTCTGAAACCTGGTCCAAAAGGTGAGCGGCAGGGTCGGTGGTAGTAAGATGAACAGCATGTCCGCGACGGACAAGTTCAAAGGCGACGGCAATGGCAACGGTAGTTTTTCCAACACCACCTTTCCCCATCGTCATGACCAGTCCATGTTTCTGGTCCCGGCAAAGATCATCCACCAGTTGCCGTAAATCCGGCAGGTGGCTTTCAACCTCTGCTTCGGGCAACGTCGAGCTGGCCTTCTGAATGCTCTCTATGTCCAGCGGTTCAAATACCGTCCGCAGCCGGTCAATGCCAAGAAGATTGTATGGGCGCAGCGGGAAGACCAGTCGTTCCAACTGGCTAAGCCGTTCATGCATACCTTTAATGGCCTCATCTGCATGTCGCTGCATGTTTACTGCAACGTCATCGGATTTGTCAATCGGCTCAAAATAGCCATTGATCAGAAGCAGTTGATTCGACAAACCCATCTCATGGAGCTCCCTGCTGGATCGATCCGCCTCCTTTAATGCTGAACCTTCCGGTTTACTGACAAGATAAATGGTAGTGGCCTGTTTATCTTTCAACCTGTCAACGACATTCTGATATCGCTGTTGACTAGTTTTCAGTGCGGATGAGGGCCCGATACAGGTGGCTCCATCGGGATTATGCTCAATAAATTCGCTCCAGGCAGCAGGCAGCTCAAGTAATCTCAGGGTGTGGCCCGTTGGCGCCGTATCGAAAATGATGACCTCGTACGGCTGGCCTTCTCCGTCTCCGGCAATGTATCGGGTAAATTCATCAAAAGCGGCAATCTCCGTAGTACATGCCCCGGATAACTCCTCGCGAATGTTGTCGGTTTCCTCCTGCGGCAGGATCTCTTCCAGAGGTGAAATTACGCGGTTTCGGTACTCTTCGGCAGATCGTTCCGGGTCGATATTGACTGCATGAAGGTTCGGAACGCTGTTTACAGATGTGATCTTATCTGTAATATCCGTTTCAAGCACTTCCTTCAGGTTGGAAGCCGGATCCGTGCTGATCAGCAGTACATTCTTCCCCTCTTCAGCCAGTTTCACGGCTGTCGCGCTTGCCAGCGATGTTTTTCCTACACCGCCCTTTCCTGTAAAGAAGATGTAAGGTGTTATTTGAGGTAATTTCATGACAGCTCCATTTTTTACTCCTCAACCCTAACAGCAACCTCCGCCAGGTGTACATCCACCAGTCGTCACTCCGATTAGCTCATTCGCTGTTTGGAGAGTTTCCTGAAGGTTTTGTTGCCGGATATCGATTCCCGTTTGTATGGCCCGGACCAGCTCTTCCCGCTGAAGGCCCAGCGTAATACCCTGTTGGTACAATTGCTGAAGCGTGTCATGCGAACCGGCCGCTGCAGAAGCGCTCAAAGCAACAAGTGTTTCCACTTTTTGAGTGTAATGCAACGGGGTTTCCTGCAGAGCCGTTCTGGATGAAAGTTTCAGCCACTCGGAAAATTGACGGCGATCCGGATAACCGCCTTCTGATACAATGGCTCCGTTGATCATGATCAGGGGTAATACTTGGGATCCTTTTTTTTGCAGCCGCGAAAGTACTTCAGGATTGGATTTGAACGCCTCCGGCTCCTGACCCAGGTTATACCGTTTCACTTCCAGGCCCTGATCTTTTAACCATTTTACATCATTTGAGAAATCAATAAGCTCATCATCTACATCCGGACCACATACACCAGTACTGCAACACATCGCAGGGTCATAAATGTCTATCCGTGTTGACTGTTTCGTTAATTTTTCCATTCCGTCCATTTGATAAGTTAATTAATCGTAAAATTACGATTAATAGAGACCAATTCCAACAGCATATTCATGTCGTATTCTCTCCTGATCTGCCGTTTTCAACAGGAGCTTAACTACCCCCGTTTCGAAGCATATCGGCGAACGCATCCGGGAGCGGGCTCTCCTCAACAGCTCTGGCTGCTTTTTCAACCGGGTAGGGAACCCTCATAAAAGTGACCTGCAAACTGTCTTCACGAGTCAGATCCAGGTCTCCATCCCACTCCAGAATCACATAGCAGGCATCGGAATTACCGTCTTTCGGTTTGCCTACGGAGCCGATGTTGATCGCATGCCGAAGTCGGTCGTCTTCATCTTTCAGCGCCTTGTGATAGGGTTTGTGTGTATGGCCGAATGCCATCAGGTGTGTGTCGGCCTTTCGCATCATTCGCAGCATACTCTCGTCCTTGCGGTCTTCAAACAGGTACTCATTGATTTTTCGCGGACTGCCGTGCACCAGGAGCATATTCCAGGGATTTCCATTGACTCCGAACTCAATTCTCAGGTGCGCGGGCAGGGAGTGGAGATAGGCGCGATTTTCGTCTGTAACAATCTGATTGGTGAAGGCGATGGACTGATCCCCCATGGACTGCTCCTTCTCCGTTTTATAGGCACATCCACAATCATCACTCCAGGCTCCCACTCCCTGATCATAATTTCCGGCAATCACCGGGAATCCGCGGGAGCGGATGGTTTCGATCACCTCGTTCGGGAAAGGCGCATAGCCGACCAGATCTCCCAGGCAGTAGATCGCATCCGGTTTCCTGGAATCGATATCTTTCAGCACTTCTTTGAGTGCATCGATATTTGCGTGTATATCACTAAATAGAGCAATTTTCATTTCTTGAGCAGTTTCTTTTTATAGGTTATAAAGTTTTTACTTTCTCTCACCATCTACTTGGCAATCAATCGATAATCTTCTGATAGTCCCCGGCACTAAGAAGCTCTTTCACCTCATCAGGATTATCCGATGACATTCAGATTATTGACGTTGCGAAGTTATTTGATCAAAACCGGTGCCACAGCGACAAATGATCTTCATCAGCAGCAATTCTTCACTGTCGGATTCAGCAATTCTTCCGAAAGATTGTTGAGCAGGTTGCTCAAGTCTTTGATGCCATCCGGGTTCAGACAGTAACAGGTTCTGACCCCCTCCACTTCTCCAGTGATCAATCCGGCTTTTTTTAAAGCCTTCAGATGCTGAGAAACCGTTGATTGAGCCAGCGGTATGACTTCCGTGAGATCCCCACAAAAGCAGGTATCCCGCTCGGCCAGAATTTTCAAAATTGCAATGCGGACAGGGTGACCCAATGCTTTGGCTATTGTTGCCGATTGCACCAGTGTCTCCTCTAAAAGATCTATGGGAATTGCTTTCGTCATTTCTTAATCGTTTTTTTACGATTAAATCTAGTCTGCTGTATTTGATTATGCAAAGAAGAAGTTCATTGACTTTAAAACGCAAAAATTTTCTGAAACGATGAAAGAGAAGTTTGAAGTGGAACCCATGTGAGGGGTTCAGATTTCTGCTAACCGAAACCATCTGACCCTGAATTTGTCCGTCACCAATTCCGGTTTCGGAAAATACAAGCCCTCACTTTATCAGGACTTTACTGCTGGAGAATCCCCGGTATCACCATACTGCGATGAAGGATGAATGGCATAGGCTCCCCACTTTGAATCTTCCTGCCAACGACCCAACCGGTATCCGGATTCAGGAATACGACGGACTGGTATCTTTCGGCCATACCGAATCCTGAATCCTCCATTTTCCATTCGCTTCCTCCATCGGTGGTTCGGAAGATGATCCCGTCTTCGTTGGCATCGATGCCGACCGCCCAGCCGTGATCGTGATCAGTGAAATGGATCGAATTGAACAACCTGCCCGGATGAGAAGAGTCCACCTCCATCTGGATGTCCCAGGACGCTCCTCCATTCGTGGTATGCGCGATGACCCCTCCATTTCCAGCCATCCATCCTGTGCTCGTATTTATGAACGTGATGGAGTGGAGATCCTCATACTCTTGCATTAAATGCGGCACTGTTGCCCCAACGTCCACTTCCCAGGTTACACCACCGTCGATCGTGTGAAGACGGTTGCCGTGTGAACCGACTGCCCAGCCGTATTCGTCATCTACGAAGTAGATGTCCAAAAGATGGTTATAAAGTTCCGTTTGATTCGGGTCGAACTGTATTTCCCAGTTTTCACCTCCATCTCCTGTATGGAGGATCAGCGGTCGTATGACATATCCTGACTCCTCACTGAAGCTGACCGCCGCCCCGGCAATCCACCAATAATCATCATCCAGCGCGTACGCAGCCTGAAACCGCATGCTCCCCTCTTCAAACTCCTCCCGGATCTCCTCAAACTCCAGCACCTGCCAATTCATTTCGCCGTCACTCCGGTATTGGAGGTACCCTTCGAAAGAAACAGCCACAGCCAGCCCCGATGGCAGGTACTCCACGTCTCTCAGTGAATACTTGTTCCCGTTACTGGTTTCCGACAGTTGCTCCCAGGACGCACCTCCATCCGTGGTATGGAGGGCGACTCCCTGTACCTGGCCGGTCCCGACGGCCCACCCATTCAGTTCATCCCGGAAACTGACCCCGTTCAGGATCACTTCGTACGGTAGCTCCGAATCTTGCTGAACCCACGTTGCAACCGGTTCCGGTTCCGGTTCCTGAATTTCGTCGCCATTCTCATCTCCGTTGTCTCCCACCCCGGTGATGTTCCCATCCTCATCGTCGCATCCGGGAAGGAGGAACAGAGTGAGAAGAAGAAGAAGAAATGCAGTGTGCCGCAACTTGACTAAAGACAGGTAAAACATATGATCGAGTTGTTGGTTATCTTTTTATCCTGATTCGTGTGTCATACGACCTATTGACCCTTCTGAGCCTCAGGCTGTCTCATAAATACGGGCCAATCACCCATTCCGGGAATACGTATCGGCAAACAGACTAATTCAATTCTCCAACAATGCAAGGGTACGTAACCACAGGCTCAACTACAAATCCGACCTGGCCGGCCACAGGTATAGCAGAAACACCCTATTGATTTCAGAATATTTTGATATTTTCAGGCTCGATGGATAACCTGTGCCCGAAATCGGACCAGGTTACACTCATTTGCATTCCCACTAAAATGGATCGGTAATGGCTGAGAACGTAAAAAAAGTACTGATCGTCGAGGATGACCTCATTCTCAATCTTCTATTCGAGAGCTACATGGAGAAGCTCGGTTTCGATACGGAAGGAGAGCTTGTCTATGGCAAAACAGCTGTAGACATGACACGAAAGCTCAATCCCGACCTCATATTGATGGATATCGCTCTGGAAGGAGAGATGGATGGTATTGAGGCGATGCTCGAAATCAGGACCTTTTCCGATGTGCCGGTTATCTACATTACAGGAAATTCCGACCCCTCGCACCGGGAGAGAGCCCAGATTACAGGATTCCTGGATTATCTGATCAAGCCCATCGAGTTTGAAGACCTTAAATCTTCAATTAACAAGCACCTGGGTATCAAGGAAGACCGGGATTGAGTTGTAAAATTCTATTATAGGATTCCGATCCGCTTACTTCTTCACTTATTTTTTTCGATTATGCATGTTGCAACGCATGACAACATGCGTTATAGATATGCCTGGCTGGACTCCGACGGAGACAGTTAGACCAGCCAGCAGGGAGAATCGAAACCGTATCAAATACTCCCCTTCTACATATTAGATTGATAATTAGCCTTTTATCAGGCATTGACCATGAAACGTTCTATCTCTACACGAAATATCTTCCTCGGGATCGGCCTGATCGCTGTGGTTACCCTCACGGGTATGAATGTCTACTCACTCTTCGAACTCCACGAAACCACAATTGAAGCAGCCGAGGAGAACAAACGCAACCAGATTGACGAATTCGCCAATCAGCTCCGATACCGGTTCGCTTCTCCATTTTTCGGGCTGCGACGGTTCGACATGAAAACAGTAGAGAATCATTACCTGAAAAAGGGGACGTTTCCAGAAAAGTTCCACCGTCAACTGACGGACGCCTTTAATGATCCCCTTTTCAGTGACGTATATTGGTCTCCTCATGATCTGGATCACTGTATGGACAGTACCCTGCCAATCTACCGTTATGATTCAGAAAATGCGGAGTTTAAGGCAGTAGAAAGTGTATCAGACATTGTATGTGAAGGGATCGGACTCGCCCGGTCTCGATCCCGTGCCCTCAGCAGCGAATATGTTCACTCCTATCGCACGTCGTTCGACACACATCGTAGCCTCACGGTCTCCCTTATTAATCTGCGAGAAAACAGGGTCGTCGGCCACATTACGCTCTTGATCGACCGGGACTATCTGGTGAACCAGATTATTCAAAGCCAGTTACAGGAGACGTTTGGCAACGCAGAGCAGAGCGGTGTGGTACTCTGGTTAAGGGATTGGATGGCAGGGGAAGTACTGGCTGTATCCGATACTACGTATGCATACACCGGCCATTCCGATCAGCATCAGGTGCGACAGCGTTATACCGACCTTCCGGACAACTGGATACTGAATGCTCAACTTCTGGACTCTCCGGCCATTGCGGCATCGGACACCTCCCTGTTTAGAAACCTGATCGTCCTGGGAACAGCGGTTATCGCGCTCTTTGGAGCCCTGATCTTCATGTATATAACGGCCAAACGCGAGCGTGAGCTCGCACAACGCCAGGCTGGATTTCTGGCCAATGTAACTCACGAACTTAAAACACCGCTAGCTGCCATGCAGGCAGCCGGCGAAAACATCTCGGATGGCCGGGTAGCGGATGGAGAGCGGCTGAAATCGTACGGGACACACATATACAATGAAACCATCCGCCTGAGAAAAATGATCGACAAACTCCTTGACGTCGCCAGAATTGACTCAGGCCAATCGATCATTCAGAAGAGCCCGCAACATCTGGACCAGCTGGTAGAGTCCTGGTTTCGCAACCACTACAACTATGTGACGTCCAGGGGATTCAAATTCCACTTGAATACAGAAGACAGACTTCCGACGACCATGGTGGATGTCGACCATATCGAAACCATTCTGAGCAATCTTGTGGATAACGCGATCAAGTATAGCGGTATCAAAAAGGAGATTGCTATCGAGGTGGCCCGAAATGGGAAGTGGATGGAACTCCGGGTAACCGATCGTGGTGTCGGAATCAGCCACACAGCTCAGAAGAGAATTTTTGACAAGTTCTATCGGATCGAAGATTCCATGACAGCCAGAACCAAAGGCCACGGCCTGGGGCTCTCCATTGTCCGCGATCTTGTTCATCTCCATGAAGGCGATGTGGTTGTCGAGAGTTCTCCGGGGTCGGGAACAACATTTACGGCTCGTATACCCGTGGTCTCCACAGCGGCTCCGGCCGAAAGCCCGGCCATGTCGAAACCGGAATCGATCGCCCTTCCTGCGAAAAAAAAGCAACCGCAAGCCGAACCCGGATAATATGTCGAATCGTAAACCCAGTAAGATACTGATTGTTGAAGATGAACCGAGCCTTGTCTTTACCCTTCGGGATACCCTGGAGAATGAGGGCTACGATATACACGTCGTTGATGATGGCATGAAAGCGGTTGAAGCCGTCAAAGAAGTTCAGCCCGACCTGATGCTACTGGATCTGATGTTACCGGGGAAAAGCGGCTATGATATCTGTAAAGAGGTTCGGGAGCTCCAGTACACTTTTCCGATCATTATGCTAACTGCCAGAGATCAGGAGATCGACAAAGTGACAGGCCTGAACATCGGTGCCGACGACTACATGACAAAGCCATTTGGAGTCAAGGAACTTCTGGCCCGTATCAATGCCAGGCTCCGGCGCAACAAGGAGCGCTCCAAATCGAATCCGGTAGATTCTATTGAACTGGGAGAAATTCGAATAGACCTGAACAATGCGGTGGTTCACAGGCCGGATCAAAAAGAGATCGAACTATCCACACGAGAAGTAGAGCTGGTCCGCTTTCTGATATCCCGTGGCAATGAACCGATCAGCCGTGATGAACTTCTCGAAAAGGTGTGGCGCTACGAGTACAGCACCAACACACGGACAGTCGACGTCCACATCTCCAAGCTGAGAGCCAAGATCGAGCTTCACCCGGACGATCCGAAACACCTGGTCACCCTCCACGGCGTCGGTTACATGTTAAAATTAAAGTAGATAACGTACATCGGCCTGCCTTCCGAATCAGGCCTCAATCCTTTTTCCGTTGGGTTGCCCCTTCCCCTTTCAGTTTCTCCAGCCTCTCACTCAGCGACCGTTCCCTCCCCTGGTCACCCGGGTTGAACCAGCCTTTCCCCTTCAGCTCTTCCGGCAGATAGCGCTGTCGCACCCACCCTCCGGGATAGTTTTGTGGATTCTTATACTCTTTTGAAGCGTTCTCTATGTCCAGATAGCGGGCGGCCATTTTGTTAGCTGTCGAGTCCTTTAAATAGTCCGGAACCAGCCCCGCCCCCCGATCCCGTATCTCCCGGTTCACTTCAAAGATTGCCTTTGTACTGTTGCTCTTCGGAGAGAGGGAGAGGAAGAGGGCCGAATGAGAGAGAAAATAGAACCCCTCCGGCATACCGGCTTTCTGAAACGCCTCATGACAGGCATTCACAACCGTAAGGGCATAGGGGTCTGCCAGGCCTACATCTTCCGATGCAAATATCAGCATTCGTCGAAAGAGAAAATTGGGATCCTCTCCCGCATTCAGCATGGCACTCATCCAGTAGAGCGCTGCATCGGGGTCAGAACCCCGCATGGATTTGATGAATGCAGAGATGTAGTGATAGTGTTCATCACCGGTCCGGTCGTACCTTACATTCCTTCTCTGAATTGACTCCCTGGCTATCTGAAGGTCAATATAGACGACACCATCTTCTCTTCTGGGTGTGGAGAGCACCGCCACCTCCAGGGCATTCAATGCATTTCGAATATCCCCTCCCGCACAGGATGCCAGATGAGATTTCGCCTCCCCGGTCATCTCCACTTTCAAATATCCGATTCCGCGTTCCTCATCCTCAAGTGCCCTCTCAAGCATATCCAAAACACTCTTCTCCTGAAGTGGATAGAGCTCGAAAAGCTGACAGCGTGAAAGAAGTGGGCCTACCAGAGAGTAGAATGGATTTTCGGTCGTAGCCCCCACAAGTGTCAATACACCCGACTCCAGGTGGGGCAGCAGAGCATCCTGCTGTGCACGATTCCAGCGGTGGATTTCATCGACAAAGAGAATCGTTTTCCGCCCACCTGCGCGAAGCCTCTGCTCCGCAGCCCCTACAACCCGTCGCAGCTCTTTTACACCGTCCAGTACCGCATTGATCACTTCAAACCGGGCATCGATCTCCCGGGAGATCACATGTGCCAGAGTCGTCTTGCCCGAACTGGGAGGCCCGTGGAAGATGAGAGACCCGATCACACCGCTCTCAATCATTCGTCGTAGCATTTTCCCCTCTCCGACCAGATGCTCCTGGCCGGCAAACTCCTCCAGCGAGCGTGGCCTCATTCGGGTCGCCAGTGGCTGCGAGGCAGACGACTCCTGATCGCCCTCCCGCCCTTCCGGGTTGTCTATATCATCTTTAAACAGATCCATAATTCTTTCCGGAATGTATGATGATTTGAGCGCAATTTACGAACCCGGCTACAATATTCGCCCAGGATGTCCTACATTAATGCAATCCTGATGATAACATCGATCTGAAACATCTCCATTATGTTCTCTACACTTCGTTCTGCCATACTACTGATACTGTTTTTCACCATTTCATGTGCCAATCAAAATCCGCCTTCAGATGAGAACAGCGATCCGATCAGGATTCTCTACGTAACGGGTGGGGGATTTCACGACTATGAAGCGCAGGCAGAAGCGATCCGGGAAGGGCTCTCTGAGCGATTACCCGTCGAGATTACAGTAGATCATGAGGCGGGAGAGAGCAATAGCCATCAACTGAGCCGCCACAACGACCCGAACTGGCATGAAGATTTTGACGCCGTCATCTACAACATGTGTTTTGCGCTGGTCACGGATACCGAATACATCGAGTCCGTCACCAGGCCCCACTATGAAACCGGAATCGCTGCCATCGTCCTGCACTGTGCCATGCACACCTACCGCGATGCAGACACAGAGGAGTGGGACCGGCTGCTAGGGCTAAGCACATATCATCATGAACGCCAGCAGAGAGAGTTTGAAATCCTGCCGCTGAATACCGATCACCCTGCCATGGCCGATTTCCCGGAGGAGGGATGGGTCTCACCCCGGGACGAACTCTACATTGTAACCGGTGTATTCGATAACATGACCCCACTCGCACAAGCCTGGGGACCGGAAACAGAGGCTCATCACGTAGTCATGTGGGCCAATGAGTATGGAGAGGCGAGAGTCATTGGCGCCACAGCCGGGCACAATACCGATGTTATATCCGATCCGGTCTACATGGATTTTCTTGCGAACGGTCTTCGATGGGCCACGCGCCGGTAACAGAGCTCTGTTCCGAATCGAGCAACGACTGCGAATGTGAGTGATGCCGGCTTCGGGCAGAACCGGCCAAAACTTCTGCAGCTCAGGAGGATTTATACTCTGTGAACCAGAGATGGAGTTGATCGGTAAAATCCACGGCTACATCATCAAAGAGTTCAATGCGGTGCCGGTAAAAGATCTCCCG
Organism: Balneolaceae bacterium; assembly: GCA_040880485.1. GTDB lineage: Bacteria > Bacteroidota > Rhodothermia > Balneolales > Balneolaceae > JBBDIJ01. The sequence goes on along the minus strand of JBBDIJ010000014.1, from coordinate 48,726 downwards.
TTCGATAATACGGGTTGCGTCCTCCCACTCTTCCAACCCGGAGAGACGATCCATGGCACTCATAAAAGCCTCTTCCGACCCCTCAAACAGCTCCTCTACAAATCTCTCCTTCTGAGTACCGATAAACCGGGCCATCTTTTCACCCTCATTGGTGTGCTCTGGCCGTACCGGGGGCTCCGTATCCAGGCCTGATGCGGATTGCTGCTTTTTATCAGATCGCTTTTCGACTGAGGGTTCGCTATCATCCGATTCCTCCTCCGGATCTGCAAAATTGCGCCATATTGAAGGCGTCTCCGGCTCCTCCTTCGGGATATCGGTCTCCGAAATGAACAGCTCCTCATTTATAGTAACTGAACGCTCTTCCGGGGTTTCTTCTCTCTCTTCCTCTGCCTCACTCTCGTCAAACATAAAGCGGCGATGAAGCGGCACACCACCATCTTCTTCACTTGCCAATCCGGAATCCTGAGCCGGTTCAACCCTGCTCCCGGAAAGTCCGGTTTCGGTCTGTTCGCTATTCGACTCCCTTGTGTGATTCCGGGATTCATTCTGTACACCCTCTCTCTGTACATTTTCAGAGGCGATGCCATCCGATATGATTTTAACCAGCTCGCTGTGGGTTAGAGAGCGGTTGAGCCTTCTGAAATAGTCAGCCTCTTTCTCCATACCACGATCCTCATAAAAGAGCCGGATCAGATTGGTGTCCACCGTCTCGCCAACAAGCTGAAAGAGGGGTTCGAAAAACCGCGACCAGTCGGATGCCGTATAACGATCCGATAACTGACTGTCTACCTGCTCGATCACAATTCTGCACTGTTCAAGAGTCAACGCCTTCAGATTCTTCCGCTCCATATAGCGCGCCGGCGCCAGAGCCAATTGTCGATAGACGGTAACAGCCGAAGTTCGTTGTTCCAGCTTCTCTCTCTGAAGAGCGTCTTCAGGGCCAAATATCGCTTCGGGAATAGCCTTGCGCGGTTGAACCAGAATCTCCAAAAGGTCGGAAATCACCGTTTCGAAAAGTGTGGCTGCGTAGGGATAGGGCAGTCGGGTTTCGTCAAGGACGGCCTCCACAAACTCATCCCAGGCAGCCTGCACGCGATCCGCTTTCATTTCGGCCCACTCCGTATAGGGCGGGGTAATAGTCTCATCAAGATTGCGGGAGAGCTCCACAACCACTCTTTGTGTAACGAAATCCGGTATGTCGTACCGCTCCAGTTCATCCGGATGGAAAAACCCCTTCTCGGAGGGCAGATTGCCGACCAGGCGATTCGTTACCTGTTTTACAATGCGTTCCATAAACATAATCGAAGAGTCTTGTTGTGATCGTACTGCAAAAATTGGCTAAATTCAAGCTTCTTGAGCAGGATAGCGAAATTCACGATAGCCGCCAGCATGCAGGGAGAAAAACAGGCCTTCATGTGATCCTGGAAAACGCAGAGCGCGACCCGATAATATCCCATGGTTACACTTACCGTACAACAGCTGGACAAGCGTTACGGAAAACATACGGTTTTAAACAGAGTGAAATTCAACTCTACCCTACCGGTTGTGGGTATTGCAGGCCGTAACGGAGCCGGTAAATCCACACTGATGCGCTGCATAACCGGCCTTCTGAAACCCGACAGAGGCAGAGTGGAATGGATAATGAACGGAACGGCCAAAACCCCCGACGAAGTTTTAAATAACCATCGTCTCGGCTTCGCCGCCCCCTACATTGAACTCTATGAAGGGTTGACCGGCCTGGAGAACCTCCGCTTCCTTCTACGCCTCCAGCGTAAAGAGAAGGAGTGGAGAGAGAGCGAGATGCACTCGCACCTGACCCTGTTTGATGCGAATTTGTTCTCGGAGAGACCCTATGGAGAACTCTCTACCGGGCAGCGTCAGCGCATCCGGCTCGCAGCCGCCTGCCTGAATGATCCCGATATTCTCTGTCTGGATGAGCCTGGTTCCAATCTGGACCAAGAAGGGGAGAAGCTTGTTGTCCGAACCATAGAGCGTTATCGTACCGGAGGGCGCCTGGTCATTCTTGCAAGCAACAGCAGAGAGGAGCTACAGCTCTGTGACGAAATACTTGACCTGGATCTCCCTATCTCTATTGAATCACCCGACAAACCAACCTGAAAAGAACGGAATACATGTATACACCCGAAGACAAACAACTGGCAGAGAAACTTCTGGACCACAGCGTAGAACTCAAAAAGGGGGAGAAGATCCTTCTTCAGGCTATCGGACTACAGACGGCTGGCCTGATGCGTGCACTGGCAGAGTCGGTTCGGGAGCGCAACGCCCACTGTTTCGTTCGGTTCGAAGATCCGGAACTGAATCGGCTGTTGCTGGAGAGTGGGGACGATACGTTCTGGAAGACGCAGGCCGATGTGGAACATCTCCCTCTGATGAAACAGATGGATGCATTTATCGGTATCCGCGCCTCGGAAAACATATTCGAAAATTCCGGGGTAAGTGCGAAGGCCAACCGCTCGTGGTCGGAACACTTCGTTCAGCCGGTTCACTTTAAGGAGCGTGTGAACAACACCCGCTGGTGCGTGCTTAGATACCCCTCGGCTGCATTTGCGATGAATGCACGAATGCCCACAGAGCGCTTCCGAACATTCTACTTCGACGCCTGCCTGCTGGACTACGAAAAACTCGCCGAGGCCATGAAACCGCTGGAAGCGAAGCTGAGAAAGACCAAAATGATTCACCTGAAGGGTCCCGGTACAGACATCCGGTTCTCTGTGGAAGGGCAAAACTGGATCCCCTGCTACGGGAAGCGGAATATCCCCGACGGAGAGCTCTTCTCCTCCCCGTTACTCGATTCCGTTGATGGCGAAATCACCTACGCCCCCTCTGTCTACCAGGGCAAACCCTTCGACTACGTACGCCTTGAAGTAAAAGGGGGTGTGGTCACCGGATTCGACTCCTCCGACAACGAGTCTCTGAAGGAAATTCTGGACACCGACCGTGGAGCCCGTCGGTTTGGAGAGTTCAGTTTCGGGCTGAACCCGATAATACGCAAACCGATGTACGACATCCTGTTCGACGAAAAGATCTATGGATCCAACCACCTGACACTCGGAAACGACTACGAAGTAGCACCCAATGGAAACAAAAGCAATATCCACTGGGACCTGGTCTGCATTGGCGCCGATGTCTGGCTGGACGACGAAAAAATCCGGGAGGGACGCCTCTTTATCAGCGAGGATCTTCAGGGGTTGAACCCTGAAAGCTTGTTGTAGCGGTTCAACCCGATATCACCTGTCGAACCGGCCGGTCCCACCACCACGCCTGGCTTTGTAGGCAGTATGGTCGGATCTCCCGCCATCTGCTACGCTTTTTCCGAATCTTCTCCGGCCCACGCCTCTGCATCCTGGTAGACCTCCACAAACTCCAGACCGCTGCCGTCGGCAGAGACTGTCACCTCAAACTCCACCTGTTCTGTCTCATCGTCGCGCCGGATCAGATGTTTGGCCAGTTTGTTCACAATTTCGGTCTGTATGACCCTCTTAAGCGGCCTCGCACCGTAAACAGGGTCGAACCCGCGAACCGCCAGCCAATCTTTTACCTTGTCCGACAGCTCCAGAGAGACCCGGTTCCGGGCCAGCATCTGCCCGACCCGCTCCAGCTGAATATTTACAATGCTTCTCAGATCCTCACGGCTGAGTGGGTGAAAAACGACCACATCGTCTATCCGGTTCAGGAACTCCGGACGAATCGACTTTTTCAGCAGATCCATCAGCTTATTCTGCAACTCACGGTAGGTCTCATCATCCATTGAATCGCCCCCTTTCTCAATCTCCTCCGAAATGAGGTGTGACCCAATGTTGCTGGTCATGATCACAATGGTATTCGTAAAGTCCACCGTGACCCCCTTGTTGTCGGTCAGACGCCCCTCATCCAGCACTTGAAGCAGCACATTAAACACATCGGGGTGCGCCTTCTCGATCTCGTCCAGCAGAACGACAGAGTAGGGTTTCCGGCGAACGGCTTCGGTCAACTGCCCGCCTTCGTCGTAACCGACATATCCGGGAGGGGCTCCGACCAGACGGCTCACACTGTGCTTCTCCATATACTCGCTCATATCAATTCTAACCATCGCATCCTGGTCGTTGAAAAGAAAATCGGCCAGAGATCTCGCAAGCTCTGTCTTTCCAACACCCGTAGAGCCAAGAAACATGAAAGATCCGATGGGGCGGTTCTCATCCTGGAGGCCTGCTCTTGCACGGCGGACCGCATCAGAAACCGCCTCGATCGCCTGCTGCTGGCCTACCACCCGCTTGTGAAGCTCCTCTTCCAGAAGCAGGAGCTTCTCCCGTTCACTGGAGAGCATCTTTCTGACAGGAATTCCGGTCCATCGGGAGACGATGTCCGCAATATCCTCCGCATCCACATGCTCCTTCAGCAGAGAACGGGACTCCTGTACCTGCTGAAGTTCCCGATTCGCCTCCTCCAGCTCCTTCTCCAGTCGGCCGATAGTACCGTAGCGAAGCTCTGCCGTCTTTTCATAATCTCCGGCCCGTTCCGCCTTGTCCGACTCGTTACGAGCCGTTTCGATCGCCTTCTTGAGCTCGCGGTTCTTCCGGATCAGATCTCTCTCCAGGTCCCACTGCCCCCTCATCGACTGCCGCTCTTCCTCGAGATCGGCAAGTTCCTTCTCGATACCCTCAATCTTGGAGGTATCCTTCTCCCGTTTCAAAGCCTCTCGTTCAATCTCCAGCTGTCGGATCTGTCTCTCGATGTGATCCAGCTCCTCCGGCATGGAATCGATCTGCAAGCGCAGCCGTGAGGCCGCTTCGTCAATCAAATCGATCGCCTTGTCCGGCAGAAACCGGTCGGCAATATATCTGTGAGAGAGTTCGGCGGCTGCCACAATGGCGCCGTCGGTAATCCGCACACCGTGATGGAGCTCGTAACGCTCCTGCAACCCCCTGAGGATGGAGACTGTATCTTCCACACCCGGTTCATCCACAAGTACGGTTTGAAGACGCCGCTCCAGTGCCTTGTCCTTCTCAATGTATTTGCGGTACTCGGTAAGGGTCGTTGCACCAATTGCGTGTAGCTCTCCCCTGGCAAGAGATGGTTTCAGAATGTTGGCCGCATCCATCGAACCCTCCGTAGCTCCCGCCCCCACAAGGGTGTGGATCTCATCAATAAAAAGGATGAGCTCCCCGTCGGAATCGATCACCTCTTTCACCACTGCCTTCAGACGCTCTTCAAATTCTCCCCTGAATTTGGTTCCCGCCACCAGTGCACCCATATCGAGGGCAACGATCCGCTTTGATTTCAGCCCTTCCGGCACATCCCCCCTTACAATCCGAAGAGCAAGGCCCTCCGCGATAGCGGTCTTTCCTACACCGGGTTCCCCGATCAATACCGGATTATTCTTGGTGCGCCGTGTCAAAATCTGCATGACCCGGCGAATCTCATGGTCTCTCCCGATCACCGGGTCCAGTTTGTTTTTCTCTGCCTGATCATTCAGGTCAACTGCATACTTCTTTAGTGCGTTGAACCGGCTCTCTGCATTGGGGTCGTCGACACGCTGTGAACCACGCACCTCTTTCATCGACTCCAGAATTCGATCCCTGTTTACTCCCGCTTCGCGAAGCAACTCCCCCGCCTCCCCTTTCGACTCGGCAATGGCAGTAAACAGATGTTCGGAGCTGATGTAGTCGTCCCCCATCTCATCGGCATACTTCTGCGCCTTATCGAAGAGTTCATTCGTGGAATTGGAGAGATATTGCCCGGAAACCGAGGCCCCTTTCACAACCGGAAGCTTTTTGATCCTCGAATCCAGTTTCTCCCTCAGTGTTCCCGGTGAGGTTCCGAGTTTGTTCAACAGAGTCCCTGTAACACCATCGGCGTCGCTCAGGAGTGCTTTTAACAGATGCAACGGCTCCACCGACTGGTGATTTTCACTCTGTGCAAGCTCCAGTGCTGCCTGCACGGCTTCCTGTGCTTTGATAGTCAGTTTGTTGAAATTCATGATATTCTCCTGTTTTTTTGCCGTTTATACAACCCCGGGCTACACTACTACCACCGGATATGCCAATACCGTACCACTGTTCGGGTTATGCCTAAATTTCAGTGGCTTCCTATTGAATCGGCCACCCTACAGTCAAACCGTCTGCTGGTTGTGTCTTAAGTGCAGTGCTTCGTCTATCCGGGCGCTACTATTGACCAGAGCTGGTCTCCTCATCGCTTCTCAACCCGGCAAGCTTCTTAAAAAGCTCTATCTCCTTTTTGGATAGATTCTCAGGCAGTTGTACATCGATGCGGACGTAAAGATCGCCTCTCTTCTCTCCATCTCCATTCATTACCGGCATCCCGCGGCCTGCAAGCCGAAATAGTTTCCCGTTTCGGGTCTCCTCAGGCAGTGTAAGCTTTACCCTCCCCTTTGGGGTCTGAACCGTTGTCTCTCCACCCAGCAGAGCTGTATAGAGATCTACAGGATGATCCATATAGAGGTCGTCTCCCCTTCTCTCTACACCCGATTCCGGAGAGACCCTGATCTTGAGATAGAGGTCCCCTCTGCCCGCTGGTGAATCTCCTCCCCTGTTCTTCAGCTTCAGGCGTTTGCCGTCCCGGATGCCGGCCGGGATCTTCACATCCACTCTCTCTCCATTGATCTGGATGCGGCGGGTGCCGCCCTCCATCGCATCCCCAAGCGTAATGGTCAACTCTGCCTCCAGATCCCCGGAGGGGGCGCCGGCCCGGCGCCCTGCTCCCTCTGTGCGGGAGCTGCGGCCCCCGCCCTCGAACGGATTCCCATCAAATGATGCACTACCTCCAAAAAGAGTCTCAAAAAAGCTGGAGAAGGGACTACCGCCCCTCTGGGCACCGCCACCACGGCCCCCGAACATATCCTCCATATTCACATTCACACGATAGCGTTCACCACCGGGTCCGCCAGGCCCACCGGCATATTGTGACCAGTCGAAGCCTCCCTGACCGCCCCCCGCCTGCTGATACTTTTTCCAGTCGCTGCCCACCTGATCGTAAAGTTTTCTCTTTTCGGCATCGCTGAGAACTTCATAGGCCTCCCCAAGCTCGGTAAAACGCTTCTGCGCGCCCGGATCATCCGGATTTTTATCCGGGTGAAGTTTGGCCGCTTTTTTGCGATACGCTTTTTTAATCTCCTGCTGCGTAGCATTCCGGCCGACTCCCAGTATGTCGTAATAATCCTTGTACTCCATGAACGGTATGATCCCTAAAAAAGATTCAGCACCCTGTACTCAACAGATAGTGCAAAAGAGATGCCAATACCTGGTGCAGAGTAGATATTGTCAACAGATCACGCCGTTATGACAAGCATAAAAAAGCCTCTGGCGGAGAATTCTCCACCAGAGGCCTGAAAGTGTACGTTTCAACACCCAATTAACGAAGTATCGAACTCATCAGATTTTAGAGTGCAGGGAGTTCAAATGCGATAAAGAGGTTTTGTGGTCCCCGGACTACTCTTAACAGCGCTACCTCTTCACCCGACTGAATCAGGCTCTCGATGGCTCCGTAGAATTCATCACTTCCGGTTACAGGCAGGTTCTGCACCTGGGTGATCACATCGCCCCTTCGCAACCCCTGCCGGTAGGCTCTGCTGTTGTTTCGAATCTGCGCAACCACAACACCTTCCACTCCGCTTTGCAGATTCAACTGCCGGCGAATGGAATCGGAGAGCTCTTCCAGAGTAAAGCCGAGTGCCTCTTCCAGGTCTTCACGAGCTTCAGGAGCAACCTCTGCAACTTCCTCGTCCGGCACTTCTCCGAGAGTGAGCATTACATTCATCTTCTCTCCGTCCCGGAAAACCTCAAACTCCACTTCCGTCCCCGGCGCCGTGCTCATAATCTCGCTGCGGAATCGGAACCAGTCGCGGATCGGCTCACCATCTTTCCTGAGCAGCACATCCCCCTCCTGAATACCTGCACGATCGGCAGGCCCGTCGGGACTCACTCTGCCCACAATTGCACCAAATTCTTCGTCCATGCCAAGTGCACGAGCCATCACACCATCCACCATATTCCCACTAAAGATTCCGACAAACCCCCTTACAACCCTTCCATCTTCAATCAATGCCTCCATTACGGTTCGGGCCATGTTAACCGGTATCGCAAATCCAATCCCCTGATTGCCTCCGGTACGACTGGCGATTGCCGTATTGATTCCAATCAGCTCACCATCCATGTTAATCAGAGCGCCTCCTGAATTACCGGGGTTAATGGCCGCATCGGTCTGAATATAGTTCTCCACATCGGCCAGACGCAGTCCACTGCGGCCCTTCGCGCTCACGATCCCCTTCGAAACAGTATGGGCAAATTGCTGGCCGAAGGGGCTTCCGATGGCAAGAACCATCTCCCCTACACGCAGAGCATCACTGTCTCCCATCGGCAGGGCTGGCAGATCGCTTGCACTCGCCTTCAGAACTGCAAGATCGCTTGTGGGATCGGTCCCTACCACTTCAACTTCGACCTCACTGCCATCAAAGAGCTGAATTGTTATCTCGTCAGCACGGTCAATCACATGGTTGTTGGTCAGGATATAACCGTCTGTCGTGACAATCACACCGGAACCGCTCCCCTGGCGCTCCTCTTCCTGTTCTGAATCGAACCCGGGTTCGTTGAAGAAGAAAGAGAAGGGTGACTGCTGTTGACGTACTGTTCGGCTGGTGGTAATGGTCACCACCGACGGGTTCGTCCTCTCGGCTATGTCTACAATCGCATTGTTAAAATCACGGAGGGAGAAGACCGGAACCGTATCAGACGAACTCGTTTCGGAGGGAGCAGTCTTCAACTCCACGCTCTCTGGTTCTGTTTGCGGTTCGTCAGGCCTGTCGTTCAGATAGAAACCTGTGTAGAGTGTCGCTGCTGCTATCAGTGCAACCGAAAGCTGTACAATCCTGTTCATATGCATCGTCCTGATTAAATGATTCATTAGATAGAAAGCGTTTGAAAAACAGATATCAACCGGATATTATTGCCCCCGATTGTTGAAACAATGCCGAAGCTGTGGATCAACACGAACTCCGGCGCTAACTAACCTGCTCTTTTAATCAGGGGGTAGACTTTTACTGCAAGAAAACTGCCAGGCGATCTGTAGCAAGCTGAAACAAGAGGATCTGTCACTCTGTTCTGACACAGAAAGTCCACTGATCCGACGAGATGTCAGATCATGGCTTCAAATGGATAACGACTTCAGTCCGGGATTATTGGAACTCCCCTCGTGCGCTCAACCGTAGCTTGCGTTCCACTCTCTTGAGATCAGGAAGGCCATTTCGAGACTCTGCTCGTAGTTGAGACGCGGGTCGCAGTAGGTCTCGTAATTTCGATTCAGGCCCTCTTCGTTCAGGCCGTTTGCCCCTCCGACACATTCGGTCACATTGTCTCCGGTGAGTTCGAGGTGAACACCTCCCAGATAGTTCGCTTCCGAACGGTGAATGGCAAAGGTCGAACGAATCTCCTGAAGAATCGCATCGAAATTCCGGGTCTTGATATTGCTTGAAGTGCTGAATGTATTTCCATGCATCGGATCACAACTCCAGACAACGGGCAGACCTTCCCGGTTCACTGCACGAATCAGGCCCGGAAGCTCCTTCTCCACTACGTCTGCACCGAAACGGGTGATCAATACAATCTTTCCGGACTCATGATTTGGATTCAGGGTTCGTATGAGCTCGATCGTCTCGTCCAGTTCATAGGGTGGCCCCACCTTTATACCGATCGGGTTGCGAATTCCACGCAGGTACTCCACGTGGGCATGCTCGAGTGTCCGTGTACGGTTTCCAACCCAAACCAGATGCGAACTCAGGTTGAACCAGCCGGTTTTTCGGGGCACTCTTCTTGTCTGAGCCGCATCATAGAAGAGGTTCAATGCCTCATGTGAGGTGTACAGGTCTACCTTGTGAAGAGAATTGAACTGGTTGGGATTGATCGACTCCATAAACGTGATCGCCTTATGGATCGAATTCACCATCTCCTCATAATCCTTGTAGTACTCGTTGTTCTTCATGAAGTCGAGCTCCCACTGCTCCGGATGGTGCAGGTCGGCAAATCCTTCATCGGTCAGTGCACGAAGGAAATTGAGAGTAAGTGAGGAGTACTTGTACGCTTCTACCAGCCTCTTCGGGTCAGGTTTTCTGGCTTCAACATCCGGAAGATAGCTGTTAATCAGATCTCCCCGGTAGTTCATCATCTTCTCGCCGTCCACCTCTTCGTAATCCTGGGAACGTGGCTTGGCAAATTGTCCGGCAATTCGCCCGACTCGCACCACCGGCGTACCCATCTCATGGATCATGATGAAACTCATTTGAAGCAGAACCTTCAGCAGGTTCACAATCTTTGGAGCGTTACAGGCATCGAATGTCTCTGCACAATCCCCGCCCTGGAGTAGAAATCCATTCCCCTTCTCTACTTCTGCGAGTTTCGTTTTCAGGGCTTCGACCTCCCAGGAGGTGATAAGCGGAGGATATCCCCTCAGCTCATCATAGACCTTCTGCAACTCCTCCATATCGGGATACTGAGGCAGCTGATCCACTTCAAAATGGTTCCAGGAGAGCGGATGCCACTCACCATCTTTCAATTTTTCGGATCGTTTGAGCGGGGGGTGTTTCGTTGTCATACTATGATTTGACAGATTACAGCGTTCAGCAGGCTCGTACATTTGTGTACATGAGCCTTGTAATATAACAGTTTATTTGGAGAGATTCTCTTTCCCGGCCACCCCTGAAATTGAAAACAGGGTAACTGCAACAGATGAGATTGCCACGCATTTTTCGTATCTTTCGGGCTTCCATCCCCCACCCTCCAGAATGGACAGAGGCGCGTAGATGCAAGATCATATCATCATTCGCGGTGCCCGCGAACACAACCTGAAAGACATAGACACGGACATCCCTCGTGAGAAGCTGGTTGTTGTCACTGGCCTTTCCGGATCCGGGAAATCTTCACTCGCTTTCGACACTATTTATGCCGAAGGGCAGCGCCGGTTTCTGGAGTCGCTCTCCGCGTATGCCCGGCAGTTTATGGGGATGATGGAGCGGCCCGATGTCGATTATATCGATGGCCTCTCACCCGTTATCTCTATCGATCAGAAATCGACCAATCGAAACCCCCGATCCACAGTTGGCACTGTAACAGAGATCTACGACTTTCTGAGGCTTCTCTACGCCAGAGCCGGCGAACCCTGGTCCTGGAAAAGTGGCCGAAAAATGGAGAAGCAGACTCCGGAACAGGTGATTGCAAGTGTCATGTCCCTGCCTCCCGGTACCAAGGCCTGGTGTCTTGCTCCGGTAGTGCGCGCAAGAAAGGGGCACTATCGTGAGCTGCTCGATCAGATTCGAAAGCAGGGATACATAAAAGCTCGAATAGATGGTGAGCTCACAGACCTGGTGCCGGATATGAAGCTCGATCGCTACAAAACTCACCAGATCGAAGTGGTAGTCGATCGCTTCGTTATTAGCGAAAAGAGCCGTCATCGTATTACGGAAAGTGTACATACCGCTCTTGAGATGGCAGATGGCAACCTGATTCTTGCTATACAGAAAGCTCCGAACGAGCTGGAAGACCGGGTGTTCTCCATGAAACTCTTCGACCCGGAGAGCGGTCTCTCTTATGAGGATCCGGCTCCCAATCTCTTCTCATTCAATTCACCCAAAGGAGCGTGCAAGGAGTGTAACGGCCTCGGCTACACCTATGACGTGAGTCGTGAACTGGTGATTCCCAATCCGGGCCAATCTATCTCCGAGGGTGGGATCCGATATCTGGGAGAGCCGAGGGACATCTTCGCATTCAAACAGCTCCAATCGGTACTGGAGCCGTTCGACGTCACATTCGACACACCCATCTATGAGTTTCCGGAGGAGTTGAAAACACTCCTTTTTGATGGTGGCGGCGATCGTACCTTCGACGTCACTTACGATTTTACTAAAAACCAGGTCACCTACAAGCACAAGTTCCCGGGGCTCAAACAGATGATCCGGGAGCAGTACGAGAGCAGTAAATCGAACCGGCAGCGAGATAAGGCAAAAGCCTATCTCAGCCGGGTCACATGTGAAAAGTGTGAAGGCGGGCGCCTGAATCGGGAAGCTCGCTCCTACCGTATCAGCGGCTTCTCCATAGACCAGCTGACCTCCATGGATATCCACTCTCTGCGTATAAATCTCGGGAACCTGGAGCTCACGGATCGTCAGCGAGTCATTGCCCGCCAACTCCTGAAAGAGGTGATCGACCGTCTCGAGTTTCTGCAAAATGTAGGCCTGGGATACCTCTCGCTGGATCGAGAGGCACAAACACTGAGCGGTGGTGAAGCGCAGAGAATTCGGTTAGCAACTCAGATTGGAACACAGCTGACCGGGGTACTCTACATTCTGGATGAACCGAGTATAGGCCTCCATCAAAAGGATAATATTCGTCTTATCCACTCTCTGGAGACACTCCGTGATCTTGGGAATACCGTAATCGTTGTAGAGCACGACAGAGAGACCATAGAAAGCGCCGACTGGGTACTGGACCTTGGCCCCGGGGCCGGGCTTGCGGGCGGGGAGATCGTCTCACAAGGCCCTCCCGGCGAGCTCGATCCCGGATCGATGACTGCCCGGTTCCTGAGAGATGAAGAGGTGGTTCCCATCCCGGAAAAGAGAAGGAGCGGGTCCGGCCATGAGTTTGTTATCCGCCGCGCTCGCGGCCACAACCTGAAAGAGGTTGATCTTCACCTCGCATTGGGCACTTTTACCTGTGTGACCGGAGTGAGCGGCAGCGGCAAGAGTTCTCTGATCAATCAAACTCTGGCCCCCATCCTCTCCAGCCATTTTCATAACAGCAAATCGGTTCCACTCCCCTACGACTCTGTTGAAGGCCTTGAATATGTAGACAAGGTGATCTCTATAGACCAGAGTCCTATCGGACGGACGCCCCGCTCCAACCCCGGAACCTACACCAAGGTATTTGATCAGATCCGGCTGCTCTTTGCAGGCCTTCCCGAGGCAAAGATTCGCGGTTACGACCCCGGACGATTCTCTTTTAACGTAAAGGGCGGGCGGTGCGAAACCTGCCGGGGCGACGGACTTCGCAAAATCGAGATGAATTTCCTGCCCGACGTCTACGTCACCTGTGAAGAGTGTGGCGGAAAGAGGTACAACCGTGAAACACTCGAAATTCATTACAAAGGGAAAAACATATCCGATGTGCTTGAAATGAGCATCCTTCAGGCTTCCGAATTTTTTGAGACCCTGCCGGCAGTGAGCCGCAAACTGAAGACCCTGAACGATGTGGGCCTCGGGTATCTGCGCCTTGGCCAGCCAAGTACCACTCTGAGTGGTGGAGAGGCACAGCGGATTAAACTGGCACGTGAACTTTCGAAAGTAGGAACCGGAGGCACCATCTATATCATGGATGAGCCAACCACCGGCCTACACTTTCAGGATGTGCGAATGCTTGTCGATGTGATACAGAAACTTACAGACCTTGGCAATACAGTGGTCGTCATCGAGCACAATCTGGATCTGATAAAAGCCGCCGACCAGGTGATCGATATAGGGCCCGAAGGTGGGGACAGCGGCGGGGAAATTATAGCACAGGGCACCCCGGAAGATCTGGCAGGCATAAGTGGGCAGTGTCACACCGGTATCTGGCTCAAGGAGGAGTTTGACCGTCTGCGCCGGTCACACCGCCATTCAGAACACTCACAGTCGTAGTTGCCAGCCTTATCTATTGTCCCTATTTTGGCTACTTATGAATTCCTTTCGACAAACCATATTGAGGAAATTCACTGCCCTTCTGCTTATCGCGGGATTGGGTGGAAATCTGCTGTTGCCTTGCTCGGCCAAGGCCCAGAAGACGGCCTTTACACAGTGGCTGGAACGGAGCATGGAATCGGGAGGCGAGGAGCTGCGAAACCGGCTGCTGCAGCTCCCTGCAGAGAGTGAAGGAGAAATCGTAAGCCACTGGCTCTTCCAGCAGTGGAACCTGCACCACCAGCAATCTGCCGGGAACGATTCGGTTCTGCCCGATGCAACCCGACAAGGGGCCGTATGGTCACACCAGAAGATATCAAGAGATCAATCCGGCCTTCATTCTACCCCACAAGCCCTCCACCTGGCCAGAGAATTTACACAGGCCGCCAACCCGGCAGAAGCGACAGGCCGGGATTTTGAACGAGTTCCATTTCTGAGTGGCATCTCTATAAACGCCCCCTGAACCTGCCTTCTGAATAACCGGCCAAACTTTTTTCACACATTTTCACCCTGTTTTATTTTTTAAAATCAAACATGAGTTCTACATGAAAGCCAACGGATTCAAAATCGGATGCATCGCTCTCTTTCTCGGGATGACCATCTGGTACCTTGCCCCAACCTTACAACTGCTTCTGGAGGACAGGTATATAGCCTCTCTGCCTGAAGCGGAGCGGGTACAGTACCTGGAAGAGAACCGGGAAAAATTACAAAGCCTGAACGAACGCTCCCTCTCCATGGGCCTGGATCTCCAGGGAGGAATGCAGGTGACCCTCGAAGTGGGAATTCCCCGCCTTCTCATCGAGCTCGCCGGCGATTTTGCCGATGAAGAGCTTGAAGAGATAGTATTGATTGCGGCGGAACGATCCTACGAAGAGCGCACCGAACTGGTGGATGAGCTGGTTTCGGAATTCGAGAGCAGAGATGCCAACGCCATGCTCAGCCGCTACTATCGTTCCGAAGCAGGAAATATCACACGGACTTCGACAAACAGTGAAGTTGCCGATTATCTTCGGACCCAGCAGGATGAGGCGGTAACACGTGCCATCGAGATTATCCGCACCCGGGTCGACCGGTTCGGAGTTACAGAACCGGCCATCATGCGACAGGGGGAGAACCGGATTATTGTGGAGATGCCCGGTGTGGATGACGAGGAGAGAGTTCGCAACCTGCTTCGCGGAACCGCCCGCCTGGAGTTCCGGCTCTCCGCCGACCCCGATGAACTCAACGGCTCCCGTCAGCGTATCATGGAGTATTTTGAGAACCTTGCTGAAGAATCGGAGGAGCTTGAAAACAACCCGCTGGAGAACCTTATTGCCAGCACCGATAGCCGCTATGTCTTTGGCATGGCAGCCGGTGCCGACACAGCGAGTGTAAACAGGGTGATCGAACGGGAAGATTTCCAGAACATGCTTCCCAGAAACACCACTCTCCTCTGGAGCGCACAACCCTATGCACAGCAGAACGGGATCGAATACTTTGAACTGATTGGTGTGCGAAGCCAGATCGAACTGACCGGAGATGTTATTACCGAAGCGAGTGTTCAGTTCGACCCACAGACCAATATCCCTGAAGTTTCGATGAGTATGAACTCGGATGGGGCTCGTCGCTGGGCCCGAATCACCGGCGCGAATATTAACCGACCGGTTGCCATCGTACTGGATAATTACGTCTACTCCTATCCTGTAGTGCGAACAAGAATTTCCAATGGGCGCTCCTCCATCAGCGGTCTTGGCGACCTGAATGAAGCGGAGGATCTTGTAAACATCCTCCTTTCGGGTGCCCTGCCCGCTCCTCTTGAGATCATCGAGGAGCGAACGGTGGGAGCCACTCTGGGAGAAGCATCGATCCAGGCCGGCTTCTACTCGGTCCTATTCGGCCTGGCGACTGTCGCTTTCTTCATGGTTCTATACTACCACGCGGGGGGTGCGATCGCCGATCTGGCACTACTGCTCAATATTATCTTCATACTCGGCATTTTGGCTGGGTTTCAGGCGACGCTCACTCTGCCGGGGATAGCGGGTATCGTACTGACCATCGGTATGGCGGTGGATGCGAATGTACTCATCTTCGACCGGATTCGAGAAGAACTTCGAGCCGGCAAGACATTGCGTGCAGCCATCGATAACGGCTACTCTAATGCGATGAGTGCCATTATTGACGCCAATGTGACCACCTTCTTTGTGGGAATCATCCTCTACAGTTTCGGAATTGGGCCCATCAAAGGATTTGCAGTTACGTTGATGGCGGGTATAGCCGCTTCACTCTTCAGTGCCATTGTCATCACACGGGTTGTGGTAGACTACCTGACAAAGGAGAAGAAAGCGGAAATCAGTTTCGGTTGACATTACACAGGAAATCAGAATATATAGAACGGTACGACTATGAGATGGTTTGAGACACCTAATTTCAATTTTATTGATGCACACAGGATCGCCTATGCTGTTTCGGGTGTTCTTGTGCTCGCATCCATTGTCGCGATTTTCGGCCTGGGCCTGAATTATGGAATCGACTTCAGTGGTGGCAAGGAGTATGTTTTTCAGTTTGAGCAGCCGGTAGATCCGGTTGAGACACGGTTACTGCTCACAGAGCCGCTGGATGCACAGCCCGAAGTACGCCTCTACGGTACAGACACCGACATCATGGTTCGAACCGATGCGGAAGGGGATATCACGGTCGTTCGCAGTACGATCGAGACAGCGCTCACAGAAGCCTACCCCGACAATCCGTATATCGTCATCAAAACCGATATCGTAGGCCCCAGGTTTGCTGATGACTTGCGAATTGCAGCGATGAATTCGGTATTCTTTGCGCTGGCCGTGGTCTTCATCTACATTCTGATTCGGTTCAAAAAGTGGTACTACTCTGCCGGAGCAGTGGCTGCACTCTTTCACGATGTGATTGTAGTTCTCGGGGTGTTTACCCTGTTGGCCGAATTCGCCCCCTTTGATGTAACCATAAATCAGGCCATCATCGCCGCTTTTCTGACCATCGTCGGGTACTCCCTGAACGATACGGTGGTTGTTTTCGACCGCGTCAGAGAGAACTCTATAGTATTCAAGACGATGGAGTTCGAAAAGATGATAAATAAGAGCCTGAACGACACACTGAGCCGTACCGTGATCACTTCGGTGACTACCTTGTTTGTAGTGCTGGTCCTCTTTATCTTTGGAGGCGAAGTATTGAAAGGGTTCTCCTTCGCGCTGGTGATCGGTGTAATACTGGGTACCTACAGCTCTCTGTTTATCGCCAGTGCTCTCGTAGTCGAACTGGAGAGGCGGGCCAACCGAGTCAATTCCTGACAGGATGGACATCAATACGTTTTGAATTACGAGAGATTTTCAACATGTTCGTCTGGTTCACTCCGGCCTGATGCCGGAAGAGCCAGCGAATAATACCACTTAACCGGAACAGATCATGAGTTTTAAAGTCACAGAACGATACAACTGCGTTGTTATCGAATTCAAGGGAAACGTAATGGGAGGGCCCGATGCGGTCAAACTGAATGAAACCCTGCATGAATTGATCGACGAGGGCAAGAAAAACGTAGTTGTGAATCTCAGCAAAGTGGGCTTCATGAACTCATCCGGCCTCGGAATGCTCATTGGCGCGCTCACTACGACGAGAAAGGCCGGGGGTGATCTCCGAATTGCCAATGCTACAGATAAAATTGAGAGCCTTCTCGTGATCACCAAACTGATTACTGTCTTCAAACACTACAAATCACTCGACGAAGCGGTCGCTTCGTTCGAGCAGGAACAGGATAAGAAGGAGTAAAATACCGACAATCCGGGAGCGTAATCATTGGTGAAACGAACCGCATGAGAGGTAAGTTAACCACCTCCTGACTGGAGAAGAAATGGCTGTACGAATTGTGATTGGTGCCCAGTGGGGTGACGAGGGGAAGGGGAAGGTAGTCGACCTGCTTAGCAAAGAGGCCGATTACGTTGTTCGATATCAGGGTGGAGCCAATGCTGGCCACACATTGAAATTTGACGACCGGGAGGTTGTCCTGCATCTGATCCCTTCAGGCATTTTCAACGGAGATGCCCGATGTGTCATTGGCAATGGTGTAGTCGTAGATCCGACCGCACTCGTTAGTGAGATTGAGGAGGTAGAGAAGATGGGCACCTCTTTTAATGATCGTCTTATGATCAGTGAGTCGGCTCACATCATCCTTCCGTACCACAAGCTACTGGACCGTGTAAAGGAGAAAAACCGCGGTGATGACAAGATCGGAACCACCGGCCGTGGCATCGGACCTGCCTATGTGAGCAAGGTTTCAAGAGTCGGAATTCGAATGGGCGACCTGCTGTATCCCGGTTTGCTGAAAAAGAGAGTGGAACAGAATCTGACGGAAATCAACAAAGCACTGATTCATATCTATGATGAGGGGCCGATTGACACAGATGAAATGCTGGGAGAGTTAGGCCAGGCTATCGAAAGGGTATCCCCATATATCTGCAATACGACGCATGTAATGCACGATGCCGTTTCACTTGGTAAAAATATCCTGCTGGAGGGAGCACAAGGAAGCCTTCTCGATGTGGATCACGGAACGTACCCCTATGTAACTTCCTCCTCTCCTACTGCCGGAGGAGCCTGTATCGGAAGCGGCGTTCCACCTGTAGCCATTACAGATGTAATGGGTATCGTCAAGGCATACACAACCAGGGTTGGAAACGGGCCTTTCCCCACGGAACTACACAACAGTGAAGGGGAACGTTTACAGGAGAATGGCGCCGAATTTGGCGCAACTACCGGCCGGCCCAGACGCTGTGGATGGCTGGACCTTGTGGCCCTGCGTTATGCGGTTCAACTCAATGGCCTTACAGAACTTACGCTGACAAAACTGGATGTACTCGATGAATTCGATACCATTCGTGTCTGTACCGGATATGAGATCGGTGGCGAGAAAACAGATCGTTTTCCGGCTGACTGCAATGCACTGGAATCAGTAAAACCGATTTATAAATCATTTTCGGGCTGGAAGGGAAGTACCAGAAATATCGACCGTTTTGAGGATCTTCCTGCAGAGGCGATTGACTATATCACCTGGCTGGAAGAGGCTTTGAAGGTTCCATTCCGGGTCATTTCAACCGGCCCAAAGCGTTCCGAAACGATCTTGCGAACGTAATGCAGGCTTCAGGAAACGCTTCGTCGGACACTCGACATGAACCGGACAGAAAGCCCATTCAAGATTTGAATTGAAAATCAGCAGGGCTTCGTCGTATATTGAATTTCTTGATGGCCGTTAGTTGTATCGGTTCCGGAGTTAGACGGGCTGGCAGCTACAAGCGGGAATAGCTCAGAGGTAGAGCATCACCTTGCCAAGGTGAGGGTCGCGGGTTCGACTCCCGTTTCCCGCTCCATAAAAGGCCTTTTCGGAAGATCCGGAGAGGCCTTTTATCATACGCTACTCAAAATTCCGTTCGATACCTGATTACAATGGACTCGTTTGGCCCGATTCGCTCTTCAGCGTAGAGATCTTCCCCAAACACTTCCCGAACCATCCGCGTAACCGGCCACTCAAAGTTTGCAAGGGGTTCGCCATACTCATCCATTACCCACCATTGATAAACGGTCGGTTCGTCGGTAATGGTCGCAATCCAGATACGATTCAGATCATCGATCACCATCTCCTGTACCACAGGCCAGATTGCAGGAGCTTCATAACTGAGAATCAGAAAACGCTGCCACTCTGCCTGAAAACGCTCCAGAAGCTCTTCACTGTCCAGTGCCGCTTTCCGAAGAGGGTGGTAGAATGCCCGCAGGTACTGTCCGTTGCTATCGTAGACTCGAACCAGCAGATCCTCTGTCCAGTTTGCAAATATTTGATCCTCATTACCGACCCGGAGCAGAGAACGCCCACTGTAAGGAGAGGGCATAGCCACCGGGTTTCCCTCATATTCGCCAAACAGATACTCAGCCATTTCGTGTGAAAATGTACTTACGGAGATCAACTCTCCATCCCTGTTCATCGGGTAGAAATGAGCCTGAAGGGTATCATCCTGGTTATCGGCAGTAAAGAGTGGAGTGAAAGGTACCAGAAATGAACCATCGCTCCTCAAATGGAATGAACTGGGGCGCATCTGACTGAACTCCTCTTCCTCCTCGACATTCAGGTAGAGGCTAAATCGCTCGGTCAGTCTATAATCCTCCAGCCTGAACACCTGCATCGCAAGCAAACCTGTATCATACACATAGAGGTTTTCGTCATCCGTATCCATTTTTCGTATGGCAAGAAACTGGCCGGGGCCGCTTCCTTCATTTCCCAATAATCCAAGCTGGCTCCCATCTTCGCTGAATACATGGATTCTGTTGATCTCTGAATTCGCAATAAAGACCCTCCTATCCGAGTCCACAGCAATATCTGCAATCCGAAAACCGCTGCTCCCTCCATCCCCCGCATAGCTGGCCAGGGGTTCGAATTGAACCTCACTCACCTCTTCCTTGTCCAGTGGATAGATCGTCAGATTCTCCAATCCGGCGAACTCCTGTGGTGGCTGCAAATCCACCTCAGACGAACAGGAGACCAGGAGTAGGACGATCAGAACCGGAGCCCCAATTCCGGCTAACAAACTCCATCCCGATATTTCGATTTTGCTATTTTTCATTCCACTTCTCCGGTTTTTTCACGCTCGGTTTGCCTATCACTGCTAACATCGACTTCCCCGGGACGATAAAAGAGAACTGTAGCCATGGCGACAAAAATCCCGTTCCTGATTATCATTCCGGGGCCAAAAGTACTCGCTGCCATCTCACCAAAACAGCCGCAATCTCCTTCAATGCCGGTCGCGGTTCCATAGATGGCAAAAAGAAAAAAGACAAAATAGATAGAAGTAGCTACAGGAAGGCTCAACCGATCGGCCTTCGGGTAAAAGAGCTGGGCACCAATGAGGATCTCCACCCATGGCAACAGATCTACAATCCACCATCTGAGCCAGACCGGAAACCAGGTGATGTAAGCCACCGTTTCGAATAGTGCCGTGTTGTCCTGAATTTTCATGACACCGGCAAAGATGAGAATGGCCCCCAGCACAATGCGAAACGCCCACTGAATGATATCTACCCATCTGTTTTTATCCATCGTTGCAATGTACCACTTCCCCCCCATAATCTGAAGCGGAACAACAGCTGCTCTTTTAAAATACCGAGGACTGGGGTATTGAAATGCCCCTGACATTGACTCTGTCTTTTCCGTATCTTTAAAGTCTTTGAACTCTCTGATTAGAGACTACTCTACAGCATGACCGATAAACCTCGCGACTACTGCGGCATTTTCGGGATTTTCGATCATCCTGATGCTGCACTACTCACCTATTACGGGCTGCATGCGCTGCAGCATCGCGGTCAGGAATCGGCCGGAATCGTCACAACCCTGTATGATCATGAGAGAGGGCGACATGTGATGCCGGTCCACAAGGATTTCGGGCTTGTACTCTCTGTATTTGATGATCCCAAGATTTTCAAACGGGCGCTGAAGGGACGCTCTGCGATTGGTCACAACCGGTACTCTACTTCCGGTTCGTCAAAAAATCCGGCAAACATACAACCCTTCCGTGTACACTACAGCAAGGGAAATTTGGCGATCGGCCACAATGGAAATCTCACGAATGCGAGGGAACTCCGTGAAAAGTTTACGCGCGAAGGCGTTATTTTTCAGAGCACATCCGATACGGAACTGATTCTCCACCTGATATCCAAATCGAGGCAAGAGAATCAGATGGATCAGATTCTGGATGCGATCTCCAAAATTGAGGGAGCCTTCTGCCTGGTCATTCTGACGGACGACAAACTGATTGCCGTGCGGGACCCCAATGGATTCCGGCCGCTGGCACTCGGCATGGTCGGCGACTCCTGGGTGGTAGCCAGCGAAACCTGTGCGTTCGATATTATTGGCGCAGAGTACATCCGGGATGTGCACCCCGGTGAGGTTCTGGTGATCGACCGCGAAGCCGTAATGGAGAACAAACCCCGCTCCTGGCAAATGGAGGCAAAACCGGGAACCGGTGTCAGCCACTGTATTTTCGAATATGTCTACTTCTCCCGTCCCGACAGTAAAATTTTTGGCGAGAACGTAGATAAAATTCGTCGAAATCTCGGAAAACAGCTTGCGAAAGAGTTCCCTCTCAACGAAATCATTCAAAAACCGGAGACCGGAGAGTACAGGCCCATTATTATTTCAGTTCCTGACTCCAGTAATACAGCTGCCCTGGGATATGCCCACGAGAATCAGAAGCTGGGTTTCGATTGCAAATATGACATTGGACTCATTCGGAACCACTATGTGGGAAGGACATTCATATCTCCGGGCCAGAAAAGCAGGGAGACGAAGGTCCGAACCAAATTCAATACGGTGAAAGGGGTCCTGGAGGGGAGGCAGGTGATTATTGTAGACGACTCAATTGTACGTGGAACTACATCACGGCATCTGGTCGATATGATTCGTGACGCCGGCCCATCCGAGATCCATTTCCTGGTGAGCTCTCCACCGATCACCCACCCCTGTTTCTATGGCATGGATTTTCCTGATCCGGAAGAGTTGATCGCAAACCGGTTTAACCGGGATTTTGAAGCCATGGCTAAAGAGATCGGTGTAGACAGCCTTCACTACCTGTCACCGGGTGGTCTGGTAGAGGCCGTGAAGGAGGCGAACCGACACAATAATGACTATTGCACTGCTTGTTTTACCGGAAAATATCCGGTACCTGTACATTTTGGTGTAGAAAAAGAGGAAAACGAGATTCTCTAATGGCGTTCACGAGTGCTCAATTTATTTGTGGCGCCCCTTCTCTGGCACACTGCCCCGATCCGGATCTCCCGGAGTTCTGCCTGACTGGCCGCTCCAATGTGGGAAAATCCTCCCTGATCAACCGGATCACCGGGCGAAAGAGACTGGCTCGCACCAGTAACACCCCGGGAAAGACGCAACAAATGAACTACTACCGAATCGACGATGCCTGGTATCTCGTCGACCTTCCGGGATTCGGATTCGCAAAAGTTCCGGAGGCAATCCGAAAGGACTGGGAACGAAACATCAGAACCTATCTTCTGGAGAGGAACACTATTGAGCTGGTCCTGCATCTGGTAGACTGCCGGCACGAAGCTACAAGTATCGATGAGGAGCTCTTCTTTTGGCTCGCATCCAACCGACGCCCTTTTTCTGTGTTGCTCACCAAAGGCGACAAGCTTTCTGCGAACAAACGCATGCAATCGAAACAGCGGCTGATCCGCACTTTATCCGAGATGAATATAGAAGTACCCGTTCTGCTCACATCAGCAGAGACGGGAGATGGCATCGGGGAGGTACAATCCCTGATTGCCGAATTTGCCAAACCTACCAATACTGAACCTGAGACTTAATCTGACAACAATATGCCTAGTAAAATTTTACTCCTGGACAGTGTAGATCCACTCTGTAAAGAGATGTTCGACAAACGCGGATTTGCTGCGGACCAACCGAAAGACGTGGATCTGGACAAGTTAAAATCGATTATCGGAGAGTATGAGGGGATTGTCGTCCGCTCTGCTACGACGGTAGACAGTGAGCTTCTGAGCCACGCTAAAAACCTCAGAGTGATCGGACGGGCAGGTGTGGGTGTAGACAATATCGACTTGCCGGCAGCAACCGCCCGCGGAGTACTGGTAATGAACACTCCCGATGGCAATACGATCTCTACTGCAGAGCACACCTGCGGTCTCATCCTCTCGCTTGCCAGAAACATTCCGGAGGCTGTAAGTAGAGTCAAATCCGGCGGATGGGATCGGAAAAAATTCATGGGAACCGAGTTGCACGGGAAAACTCTGGGCATTGTAGGCCTCGGCAAGATCGGTTCGGAAGTCGCCCGGCGTATGAATGTATTTGGTATGACCATCAAAGCCTACGACCCGTTTGCAACACGCGAGCATGCCGAAGATCTGGACGTCGAACTCATTGATCTCAATACTTTGTTGGGCAGCAGTGATTTTCTGACGGTACATACACCTCTCACCGAAAAGACACGAGGAATGATCTCCCTTAAAAATGCCGCCAAACTGAAGCAGGGGATTCGGCTGGTCAACTGTGCACGTGGTGGAATTTATGAAGAGGCAGATCTTCCAGAACTGATCGAAAAAGGAATTGTCGGTGGTGTCGCCCTGGATGTATACACGACGGAACCACCGGATGAACCCCTCAGAAAGGTGCTCAGCAATCCGGCCATCATTTCTACCCCCCACCTGGGAGCATCGACCGAAGAGGCCCAGGAGAAGGTAGCCGTCCAGATCGCAGAGCAGATGGCCGATGCCCTCGAGAACAAGAACTACAAGGGAAGCCTGAACAGCAAGTCCATCGCCCTTCTCACCAACAAGGAGGTCCACCCCTTTCTGGAGCTGGCAGAAAAGCTGGGTCAGGTGATGGGACAGATCAAACCCGAAAATGCAGACAACTTCAGCTTCGAGTATACGGGTGTCTGCTCCAAATATGCAGAAGTATTGACGGACGGGATTCTGAAAGGAATGCTGAAGCAGTATGTCAATGAACAAGTGAACCTGATTAATGCAAGAGTCTATGCCGAAGATCGCGGTTTCCGAATCAAAGAGACCACAACGACCGATGGCAAACTCTACAAGGACCTGATTACCGTTCGCCTGGGTGATGATGCTGAATACCGTGAAATTTCGGCCTCTGTCTTTGGCGAAGACGACTACCGCATCGTCGAAATCGATGGCTACGGAATCGAGCTCAGGCTGGAGGGCGATATCCTCATCTACCAAAACCTGGACAAGCCGGGAATGCTCGCATCGGTTGCGGGTGCACTGGCAGGACAGGGGATCAATATCGGTGCACTGAGCCTTGGACGTGAGGGGAAAGGTACCCGTGCGATCACGGCTGTGATTGTCGACAAGAAGCTCAATGATGAGGAGCTGAGACCGATCTATGCCCTCGATGGAGTAGACCACGTGCGGTACATCTCCCTTTCGGAGTAGACACTTATAGTGCTGAACCAGCGGGCGGCAGATAGCCGCCTGCACCGGTTCAACCCGTTCAATTCAGGAATATGCCCTGACGGCTGCCGTCAGAATCGATATCAGGCCTGTTTTAAGAGGGAACGGATCCACCAGGACAGATTACCTGCCGCAACCACGATCACACTGCCCACCAGGGTATAGAGCGGCCAGGCGATGGCCAGGCCTTCCCCCGGTAACAGGGCCTGTAGTGGCCCTTCGACCATAAAGAGCAGGGCAATCAATCCTGTGAAAAAGCCGATCATGGCATCCCTGCGATCCGGTCTGGAGAAGAGTAGTCCGAAAAGAAAGATACCCAATAACCCTCCGTACGTATAGGAAGCTATGCCCAGCCCCAACTCTACGATGGCGGGCCTCTCGCCTCCACCCAGCTGAAGCCAGGCAAAGAGAAGAGCCGACCCGGTGAGCACAATACCCCAGAATACGGTTACACAACGTGAGATCTTCAATTCCGTTTCCGAGGTCCAGCGGCTTCCATAGAGTGGCTTGATCAAATCCCACGTGGTGGAGGAGGCGAGTGCATTTAGTGAAGAGCTCAGACTGCTCATTGCAGCGGCTATCAGTGCAGCCACGATGAGGCCTGCTACACCGACAGGGATCTGTTCTACAATGTAGAGAGCAAATACTTCATCCGCTGTCTGGAGACCCAGCCCGGCAGGTGATTCGCCCATATAGAAGACCCAGAGGAGCAGGCCTATCCCCAGAAATAGCGCAAATTGCAATGTGGCTGCTATTCCACTCCAGACCAGGGCTTTCTGGCTCTCCCTCAGGGTTTTTGTAGCCAACAGACGCTGCACAATGAGTTGATCGGTTCCGTGGCTGGCCACCGAGAAGACGGCACCTCCAAAAAGTGCAATCCAGAATACGTAGGGGTCGGCCAGAAATTCTCTCCAGCTCAGCTCAGCTCCCCAAACAAAGAGCTGCAGCTTCCCCTCGCCGGCTAGCATGGAGAGAGCCTCCCCGCCCGAAACGGGTATCTGATACAGCAGCCAGAGTATCGCAAAAAATGCGCCCCCAAGATAGACTCCCATCTGCACTACATCCATCCAGATCACCGCGCGAATACCACCCAGAAGCGTGTATAAAAGGGTTACAGAAGCAATTAGTGCGATCGCAAGTGCATAGATCTGCAGATCTCCCCACTCCGGGAAAGCGCCTGCCATACGAATAATGATGGCGAGCGGTATAGCGGTAGCAAAAAGACGCACACCATCAGCCAGCAAACGTGTAATTATAAATGTAGATCCGGCTACCCTCCTTATTCCAGGGCCGAAACGGTTGGAGAGATACTGGTATACCGTACTCAACTCGCCCTCGAAATAGGCGGGAAGAAACCAGAGAGCTACGGCCACCCGCCCCAGAATATAACCGATGGTAAGCTGCAGGAACGTAAGATTGCCTCCATATGCAACCGCGGGGATACTGATAAAAGTGAGTGTGGAAGTTTCCGTAGCTACAACTGAGAAGAGTACAGCCCACCATGGCATATTCCTGCCACCAAGAAAATAGTCACGAGCCGACTTTTGACGGCCTGCCGACCAGATTCCAAAAAAAACTACCGCCAGCAGGTAGATCAGAATTACGGTATAGTCAAGTATAGAAAATCCCAGGAATCTGCCTCCATAACTGTTCAGGCCAACCGCCCCTCCTTCAGGAATTGCACTACTTTTTGCAGTGCCAGGCCGCGATGGCTGATGCTGTTTTTCTCCTCCACGGAAAGTTCTGCGAAGGTACGATCATATTCCTCCGGTCGAAATACCGGATCGTAACCGAACCCGCCCTCTCCGGCTATTTCTGTTGTAATCACTCCAGTGCAAATTCCCTCAAAGAGGTGCTCGCCTTCGTAATCGACAAGAGCCACCACGGTCCGGAACCGGGCTTTGCGATCCCTTTTTCCGTCCATCTTTTTTAACAACAAATTCACATTGTCACTATATGTAACTCCCTCTCCGGCGTAGCGCGCCGATCTGACTCCGGGCTCTCCCCCGAGAGCATCTACTTCCAGACCGGTGTCATCTGACAATGCAGGTAAACCGGTCCGTTGATGCCAGATGCGTGCCTTCTTCAAGGCATTACCTTCGAGGTCAGGAAGATCCTCGTCAATCTCCTCATGGCCGGGAAACTCATCAATGGTCCGGACCTCGATCTGAAGCGGATCAAGCAGATTCCGGATTTCCCGAATTTTATCGCGGTTTCCGGTTGCCAGAAATAGAGTTCGAACGGCCATTCTGATGGGGTCGGTTGTCAGGGGGAGGAGCTGCCCTTCTCGATTGACGGAATTTCCGAGAGCTCCACAAACTCCCGGTAACGTTCGTAGATCTGACTCTCGGTAAGAGTCAGAAGCCTTTCCGGGCCAAACTTCTCGACACAAAAACTGGCCATAACAGACCCCACGATGACCGCACGTCGCATGTTCAATGCGGAGAGATCATCAGTATAGGAGAGCCACCCCAAAAGGCCACCCATAAAGGAGTCTCCAGCACCCGTCGGATCAAAGATATCAACCACCGGATAGGCAGGAGCACTAAAGACCCCGTCATCGGAAAAAGAGAGAGCTCCATGCTCTCCCTTCTTGATAATAAGATGATTTGGGCCCATATCCCGAATCACTTCGGCAGCGATCATCAAATTGGGTTCTCCGCTGAGCTCACGCGCCTCGGAATCGTTAATGACCAGCAGATCCACTCTTTTCAAAGTACTCTCCAGGGCCTCCCGCCTCCCCTCAATCCAGAAGTTCATGGTATCCATAACGACCAGGTCCGGGTTCTCTACCTGATCAAGCACCTTCTCCTGCAAACCGGGTTCAATATTGCCAAGGGCCACTATGCGACTGTTCCGGGACCGCTTCGGAATCACAGGGTCGAAGTTTTCAAAGACATTCAGTCTCGTCTCCAGGGTATCCCGCTTATTCAGATCGTAGTGGTATTTCCCGCTCCAGAAAAAGGTCTCGCCTGTTTCATCTACCTGTAACCCCCCCAGATCGATCCCCCGGTTCTTCAACAGGCCTATATCTTTGTCGGTAAAATCACTGCCAACCACACCTACAAGATAAACGGGTTCGGTAAAGTAAGAAGCAGCGACTGAAATGTAGGTAGCCGAACCGCCCAGAATACGATCCTTTTTCCCAAACGGGGTTTCAATACCGTCATACGCAACAGATCCAACAACCAGAAGACTCATGGAGCAGTGTCCCTTACAGTTTCAAATTTCGATTTGCGCCGGCAAGTTCGTGCATCTCCCTTCGCATATCAACCCCTTTCTGTAAAACAGGTGTGAATCGAATGCAGAAATTTATGTTCCGGTTCCTTCTATATAACTTTACCTTATTATAGCTGTGGACAGCTGGACGATCCGAGATACCTTTCCCAAACAGACTCCTTTTTGATGATTAGTACCCCTTTCATCTCATGGCTCAAGCAGCGGCTCAAAGAGAAGCCTCTTCCCGGGAGAGATGCACAGCACAGAATGGCTCCCGATCCCATGGGAGAGGGAGAACCCGACAGAGGAGGCTGCCCGGAAGAGGGGGCTTGTTGCAACGGCGTAATGGTCCTTCTAATTGAGGAGGTTCCGGGCCATCCGGAAGTCCTTCTTACACTTCGAGCCGATACCATCTCTCACGCAGGACAGATCAGTTTTCCCGGGGGGCGAATGGAAGCGGGAGAGACTATCACAGAGACCGCACTACGAGAGATGCGGGAAGAGACCGGCATACGAGAAGATTTCGTTGATATTGCGGGTTCGCTGACCGGACTCTTACTGGCCTACTCCTCCAACCATATTCAGCCGGTCATTGGCTCACTAAGTGCCCGACCCACCCTGAAACTGAATCCGGAGGAGGTTAAGGAAGCGTTCTTCACTCCAATTCAATCCCTGTTTGATGAGAAACTTATCCGGATCGAACCCTGGACTTTGAGAAACCTGAACTATCGTGTTCCCTACTGGAATATACATCAGGTCCCGCTCTGGGGAGCTACGGCCATGATCCTGAGCGAACTGATGGAACTTTACAGGGAACACCATCAGATGGAACTTCCTGCCGCTTTTAAAAAGAGATCATGAAAATAGACGGGTATCAGATATTGAGTGCAAGTGATGCCAAAAGGGGTGCACCCACCAGAAAACAGTTCTCATCTACATTGTATCGGGGATGGTGCCAGCTCCACTGGGAGTCACTCTCTTCACTTCCACTGCCCAGAAAGAAAAAGAGGCCCGGAAAGTGCTGCTGATAAAAGGCGAAATCTTCCCCCGCCATTACAGGTTTCGCCATCTCGATGACTGCTTTATCGCCCATCAAATCTGAAGCAGTCTTACGAAATTTTTCAGAAAGGTTGGAATCGTTGACCACCGCAGGGTATCCCTCATTGAATTGGAATCTGTACTCTCCGCCATGTGCACGGGCCACCCCGGATACGATCTGCTCCATCCTCTCCCGGATCTGATTCGCAGTCTCCTTTGAAAAGGTGCGAACCGTACCCAGTAAATTGGCTTTAGCCGGTATCACATTGTGTGCAGATCCGGCGCCGATCTTTCCGACTGTAACCACTGCCGGTTCTGCCGGATCCACACTGCGGCTCACTACCGTCTGTAGCTGCATAACTGTAGCGGATGCCATAACGATTGGATCGATCGCCATATGGGGATAGGCGGCGTGACCGCCTTTTCCCACAAGCTCGATCTCAAATTCATCGGGGCGTGCCATTAGCGGACCTTCCCGAAAGGCTACAGTCCCTGTCTTGTGATAAGGGCTAGTGTGAAGGCCATATATAGCCTCAACTCCCGCTTTTTGCAGATAGCCTGTCTCGCAGAGCAACCTGCCCCCGCCCGGTAACTTCTCCTCCGCCGGCTGAAAGATGAGTACCACCTTCCCCTCCAGATGTTCAGAAAATTCCGTCAGCAGCGATGCAGCTCCAATCAGGTTGGACGTATGAGCATCGTGGCCGCAGCAGTGAGCTGCACCAGGTCTTCGGGACATGAAATCGCGTTTCACATCCCCCTCTTCGTCCATGGCGAGTGCATCAATATCGGCACGAAGGGCAATCACCGGGCCCGGCTTCTTCCCTTCAATCACTCCGACACAACCGGTTTCAAGCGGACGTTCCGTGGGTATGCCCAGTTTTTTCAGCTCCTCAAGAATGAATGTTGTGGTATCATGCTCTTGATAGCTCACCTCCGGGTTTCTGTGCAGGTGACGACGTATGGAGACCATGCCGTCGAGAAGGGCGGCAGATCGGTTCTTGAGATCGGAAAGGTGAACTGGCATAACTTTGTAAAATAACGGTTCAACCCGGCATTCCCTCTACCGGGAAAAGCAATACTACTGCAGGAAAGGTATAAACATCGGAAGAGCAATCACACTGTGAATTACCTGATGATTTTCATTCATTCTCCATGCATATTTCATAAAGCTCGTCATCGCCAACACGATCAAAGAAATGCACACCCCGGAAAAAGCAAAACGGCACATGACAGAGGATGGCTCCCACACGCTCTACTCTGAAAAATACAAACAGTTTTATCACAACCCCACTGGCGCCATATCGGAAAATCGACACGTTTTTTTTGACCAGCCGCGCCTTACAGACAGAATTACCGGAAGAGAAAATTCCACTCTTCTCGAAGCAGGCTTTGGCACCGGCCTCAATCTTCTGCTACTTCTGGATTTGATACGGAGAGGAAAATTGTCAGGGCCCATCCATTTCATCTCCGCGGAAGTGGAACCCGTATCCGCACCACTCGCGTGTTCGCTCAACTACGCATCACTTCTGGGACTTGAAGATGGGGAAGAGATTCTGGCCTCCATCTTCGGCTCCCTGCGACCCGGGTGGAACCGGTTTGAACCTGACACGGCATTGACGCTCGACCTTTTCGTCGGACGGTTCGAAAAGATGCCACCCCCTCTGAGTCCGCTGAACGCCATCCTTTTTGACCCCTTCTCTCCGGAAGTAAACCCGGAGTTCTGGACTTCGCAAATCTTTGAAAAGCTGGTTTCCTGGAGCTCAGAAGACGTACTTCTCTCTACCTATTGCGCCTCCACAAAAGCGCGGGCTGCTATGGCTGCGGCGGGTTGGAAAGTGGCCAGGGCTCCCGGTGCCCCAGGCAAGCGGGAGATGACCATAGCCGCACTGGATGAGAGACTGCTCTCACCGTTCAAACGGGTCAATGATCAACGGCTTGCCAAACGCTATCGGAGCGGGGAGTTCAATGGTTCCAGCTTCTGAAGAAGCTGGCCAAGGAATTTGCCGCCATAAACCTCTTCGATATGATCCATGTCGGCAATCACCATAAGCACCTTTCGGCTACGTGAAAAAGCGACATTCAGCAGCCTGGGAACGGTAAGACCGTTTTTCTCTTCATCAAGCGGACGGACCGAATAGTGGCGGACAGCCCCGCCCTGCCGCTCTCCTGTCATGACGGTATCGAAGATGATGTACGGCTTCTCTCTTCCCTGAAAAGTGTGTATGGTGCCCACCTCAATATCACGAATACCCTCTTGCCAGAGCATCTCCTTCAGATCATAGACCGGGCCTCTGAATGGGACCATGACTCCAATGTCGTGCGCTGATATACCGCGGCCCAACATCCTGCGTAACAAACGTACAAGTACCTGCTGATGCACTTCATTAACCGGCTGGAACCCCTTCCTCGACCCGTTTCTTTCAAGCATAGGATGAAACGGGGAAGTGTCAATCAGATGACAGGATCTTTCAGTTGCCTCCAAACTCTCCCCTTTCAGGGCCGGTTCTGCCGACATTTCTGGTGCGCTTTTCAGCCTGCCTTCGTAAAACACATTACTGATCAACTCTGCAAGGGCTGGGCGAAGACGGTACTGAGTGTCGAAAAATGCGGTCATCTTTCTGTGCCGGTCGTGCCACAGAAAGAGCTCTCCGGTGGTAGTAGCCCCCGAGACGGTTGTAAAAATATCCTGTTCAAGAAAATGACGGGCCTCCCGGGCCTCTGTCAAGGCGATGGGAGGAAGCTGCATCGGGTCTCCGACTACCACCGTATGTTCACGCGCTTTTGCGGCCAGAACCATCAGATAGGGCAGGGAAGCCATGGAACCCTCGTCAATAACGACCGCGTCAAAATCCATCTGCCAAAAAAGCTCCGAGGTACACACCTTGGCCAGTGTGGTAGCCACAAGGTTATACTTCCGGAGTTCAACCCGCTCCTGGACCTGTCCAGCCCTGTCGACACGCTCCTGCAGAACCTCCAGTCCTCCTGATCGCCGAACCTTATCCTCAATCAGCTCCATCTCCTGCTTCTGCTTTTCATTGGGCTGAACTCCGTCCCTCAGTTTCTGCTCTACTTCCCGGGTCAGCTGCTCCCTGCGCTCCAGCAGGGAGACCCATTCCGCTGCTTCCTGCTGCCGATGTCGAGACAGGTTTTCCATTCGATTCTCAAAAGCCAAAGGCTCCAGACGCGGCTCCTCCAGTACGAGGTCCCCAAACCGGGTGAGTTTCCCAATGTGCTCCTGCATGCCCATACACTCCAGTGCATCCAACAGACTCAACAGGCCAACATCGACGGCACGATTGGTGTTGGATGCAAAAAGTACACTCTTCCCCTTCCGAAGATAGTTAGCCATGACAAACCCGAGTGAATCGGTCTTTCCTGTACCGGGAGGGCCCCAGATAAAAACAGCAGATTGCTCCATTGCACTTCTTATCGCGCCTGCCTGGGCCTCATTCCGCCGTCCGTCATCCACTATCCCTGCACTCGCACCATCCCTCTCCACCGGATCAAAGAGTCTGTCGATGCGGGCCCACTCCACTTCTCCACCACCTTCGAGCCTGCGAATCTCTTCAAGCAGCCTCTTCAATACAAAGTCGTTCTCCCACTCGACAAACAGCTCATCCATCTCTATCCCGGGAGGCTTGGGGAACCTCAGGGTCACCTCATTTCCCTCACAGGATACGGGTTCTACCGTCCAGTTCTTATCTCCCTGTTCTGCACGAACCTCCTCGGCAAACCGGATAGATGTTTGATGTGTTTCAAATATGAAGTCGGTCTCATCACTGCTTTTCGTTGCAGGACGCCCCCCCTTCAGCACCTCTTCAGATGGACGTTCACGAACGGTTTCAATCTCTGCCTCGAGAGACCGGGCAGCCTGATCCAGCCACTTTTCTATATTATTGAATGTATCTGTACTCACTGATCCCACAATTCTGAACGGATGGTTCCCGCACTTCTTTCCGAGAGGCGGTATCGCAACCTGAGGCGATTCTTCTCCGGCACTTTCTGCTCGACCAGAGCAGCACATGCCGGCGTGTAGAGAATCAACTCTGTATTGCGCACGAAAAGAGGGAGCGACTTTCCGTAAGTCGCCCCCGCAACAAAAGAGCTCTCAATTCGAACCGCCCGCTTCAAATCGCTGATCATTCTGGCAATGGTCTGTTCCTCCGCCGTTACCAGACCTATCGTCTCCGGAGTAAGGCGATCAGCCAGCGAAAGCAGAAGTTCGGGGTCAAATTGGTAGATGACCGGCAGAACCAGTTGTGAATCTGCCAGATGTCTGTAGGACTGATAGAGATGTATGGGAACAAAAATTGCATCATAACGAACCGCATCTGACACTTTATCCGGTGTGATGAACTGACTCCGAACACCGATCTGCTCCCGTATCGCTTCGGCGAGAAGGCCTGCGAATTCCACAGTCTCGCCAATCGCTGCACTGCTCTGAATCCTGTCCGGCCAATCGAGAAAATTGATCTGCTCGTCTACAAGAGATTCTATTTCACGTTCGTCCAGTCCATACCCGATCAACTCTTCGAACAGAGCTCTCAATTTAGTTGCCCCAATCTCCAGCCGCTGCGATTTGTCCAGCGTCGTTGCCTGGCGAATAACAACGAAACCCCTTCCCTGCTCGCTCCGGACAAGGCCCTCATCCGCCAGTATGTGGTACGCCTTTCTGACCGTGTGGAAACTCGCCTCAAGCTGACGCCCCAAATCCCGCGTCGAGGGAAGTACCTCTCCGACCTGAAACTGTTTGGTTGCGATCATCAGACGAATCCGGCCCGCAATGACAAGTGCGGAGTGTTTCATGTATCGTCCGCCAGTTTTTTCAACTCTGATAGTAGTGCCAGTGCATCAATTGGCGTGATTCGATCGGGATCAACCGCTTTTATACGATCGCACAACTGCTCCATGGCCGGGTTGGGTTCAGCCCCGAAAAGGGACATTTGAGGAATCTCTTCCTGTTTTTCTACATCACTTACCACGCGGCCTGCAATAGCCCCCGTTCGACCTGCGCGCTCCAGGACTCCTTCCCGACCATTGCCCTGCGGCTGATCCTCTCCCGACTCCGACAGGTTCAGGCTCTGCTTCTCCAGATGGATCAATATCTCCTTTGCCCGACGGATCACTTCCACAGGAAGTCCGGCCATATCGGCAACCTGTATACCGTAACTGTGGTCGGCACCTCCCGGCACTAGTTTTCGCATAAAGATGATACGGCCCTGATGTTCCCGAACCTGAATGTTGAAGTTCCTGATTCGCGGATAGAGTTTCTCCAGTTCATTCAGTTCATGGTAGTGAGTGGCAAAAAGTGTTCTTGCCGCAACATCCGCTTTGTTGTGAAGGTACTCTGCCAGCGACCAGGCGATACTCAAACCATCAAAAGTGCTGGTCCCGCGGCCGATTTCGTCCAGAAGTATGAGCGAACGGGGGGTTGCATTGTTTAAAATGTTAGCCGCCTCATTCATCTCTACCATAAAAGTACTCTCGCCAGCTGCGAGATTGTCGGAGGCTCCCACTCTGGTAAAAATCTTATCAACCAGACCGATCAGGGCTTCTTCTGCAGGAACAAATGAGCCGATCTGAGCCATCAGAACAATGAGCGCCGTCTGCCTCAGAATGATACTTTTTCCAGCCATATTGGGGCCTGTTATCATCAATATCTGATTCTCGCTACAATCGAGTACAATGTCATTGGGGATGAACGGCTCACCGGCAGGCAGTGTCCGTTCCACAACGGGATGGCGTCCTTTGCGGATCTCAAGCTTGTCCTCTTCGTTTACGACCGGCTTTACATAGTTGCATCTCCACGCCACATCGGCAAACGACTGCAGGCAGTCCAATCTGGCGACAGCTGAAGCCACATCCTGAACTTCGCCCGCATACTTTGCTACTTCCAGTCGTAGCTCTTCAAACAGATTCGCCTCCAAAGCACTGCTTCTCTCCTCTGCAGAGAGCACCTTCTCCTCCACTTCCTTGAGCTCCGGAGTGATGAAGCGCTCCGAATTCACCAGGGTCTGTTTCCTTATAAAGTAATCCGGCACCTTGTCCCGATGTGTGTTTGTCACTTCGATGTAGTAACCGAACACTTTATTGTACCCGATCTTCAAGGATGGAATACCTGAATCCCGTATCAACTGCTCCCGAATTCCGGCGATATACTCCTTTCCATTTCTGGCCGCATCACGAAGGTCGTCAAGCTCTTCATGATACCCTTCACGAATAAGCCCGCCGTCTCCCAGACCGGCCGGTGGCTCATCCACCAGAGCGTTGTCAATTTTCCGAGTCACTTCCGGCAACTCCTTCAGTTCGCCGGCTGTCTGTTCCAAAAGTGATGGCTTGACCCCGTTTAACTGCTCTCGAAAATACGGGACCGAGCATAGAGAGAACGAAAGCTGTTTCAGATCACGGGCATTGGTTCTACCTACCGAAATACGGGACATCAGTCGCTCAAGATCCCCCACCTCTGCAAGCTTTTCTCGAAGCAAGTCACGAACCGAGCGTTTCTCCAGCAACCAGCCCACCGCATCCAGACGCGCCTGAATAGACTCCCGTTCCCTCAACGGCCTCATCAGCCACTTTCGAAAGAGCCTCCCTCCCATTGCCGTCAATGTGCGGTCCAGAATCGAGACCAGAGTCCCATCGCTTCCACCATCACGCATCGGTGTAGTCAATTCAAGATTTCTTCGGGTGGAAACGTCCAGGGACATATAAGCAGATCGATCGTAGAGAGCCAGGCGGCGCACATGGCTCAGTGTCGCCTTCTGCGTCTCCCGCATATAGTGCAGCAGCGCACCCGCAGCAACATGTGCCTCTTTCAGATCCTCTACCCCGAACCCTTTGAGGGAGTGAGTACCGAAGTGGCCGGTCAGCTCCCGATAGCCATAATCTCCCTGAAAGATCCACTCCTCCATTCTGGACAGGTTATATCCGTGCTCTTCAGACAGCCCGGGAATCTGCTTCAACCCCTTCTTTACAAGAATCTCTGCCGGGTCCACCGACTCCAGTAATGAAGAGAGTTCTGCGTGTGATACCCTGCAAAGAGAGAATTCTCCGGTAGAGATATCGGCAAATGCGACACCCGCACGATCTGCCGAAAAGTGAACGGCTGCCAGATAGTTATTCTTTTTATAGTCCAGCAGTTTTTCAGAAAGGGTAACCCCTGGTGTCGTGATTTCTGTCACCTCCCTATTCACCACTTTCTTGCCTGCTTTCTTTGCGTCCTCCGGTTCTTCCGTCTGCTCACATATCGCAACCCGGTGCCCCCGTCGTACAAGTTTCGGGAGATAGGTATCCAGAGAGTGGTATGGAAATCCTGCGAGCGGTGTCTGATCTTTTCCGTTGTTCCTCTTTGTCAGGGTAATACCGAGCTCTCTGCTGACCAGTTTCGCATCCTCGTCGAACGTCTCGTAAAAATCACCCACACGGAAGAGGAGTATCATTCCGGGGTGTTTTTCCTTAATTTCGAAGTATTGCCGCATGAGCGGCGTCTGATTGTCAGAGCTCATGAATGGTGACGATTGGTGTCTTCCCGGCCTTGTTCAAAGGGCTATGAAGTATAACCTGTGCGCGGGAAACGAACAATGAACAATCCGCTCTACTGATGAAAAACGGCTCCTCTTTTTTCAGATTTAACCGGAGTAAATTCAAGGAGTTCTGGAGGCAGGTATGGAGGCTGATACTGGAGAAAGATCTCTTTTTCAATGCCTCTGCGATCACCTTCAACCTCTTCATCTGTGCCATTCCCTTCACTCTTATTCTGATCTCGATTCTCGGATACATACTTTCGATGGATGCGGCGTTTGATGAGGTACTCCGATACGGAAGGGAGCTGTTTCCCACATTGAGCTTCGAAAGTGAAGAGGGTGATGTCATTGAAGGCGCCATAACACTGGAACGCCTCATCATGCCGCTTGTTTCCGGCCGCCGCACTTTCGGCATTATTGGCCTCATTGTACTCTTCTTTTTTGCCCAGGGCCTGTTCCACACACTCAAACAGGTTCTGTTCAACGTCTTCGACATAGAGGACCGTCGCCACCCCGCCATGGAGATGGTGTACAACTTCTTTGCATTCGGGCTGGTAGGAAGTCTATTCGTTTTTTTCACCATGGCCGTCTCGCTCACCACCTTCTTTACCTTCGGTCAATATTCGATACCCTATACAGACATCGTCATAGAGCTGAACTGGATCCCGGACCTGCTTACAACCGCAGTACCTGTCATCTTCACCTTCTTTCTGTTCTTTCTGATCTTCCGGTATATCAGTGAAAAAAGAATGGGTATCAAAATCTCTCTGCTTGCCGCTTCAATTTATACCCTGCTCTTTGAGGGTGCCAGGATGGGTATCAGCCTCTATCTCGAGTATGCCCTTTCAGCATATCAATATCTTTATCAGGGATATACAGTACTCACTATCATCGCGATCTGGGCATTCTATTCTGCTATACTGTTTGTAGTATCCTCCATTATTGCCCGTGCATATCAGGATATCTACATTACCAAACAGCCATTAGCTTTGGAAGAGAGCTACACAGCTACCACCTGAAATGAGAACAGGGAGAAAAAAACTGAATCGCTCTTTCTACACCCGAGAGAGTGTCGTTCAGATTGCTGAAGAGCTTCTGGGGATGGTCCTCTGTACGAGGATTGACGGCATAGAGACCTCCGGAATTATTACAGAAACGGAAGCGTACTGTGGACGTGGCGACAGAGCCTGCCACGCCCGTGACGGGCGCCGAACGGAACGAACAGAGACGATGTACCTCTCCGGAGGACACGCCTATGTCTATCTCTGTTATGGTATCCATCACCTTTTCAATGTAGTCACCAATCGAAGTGGCAACGCCGATGCCGTTCTCATTCGGGCACTCAGGCCTCTTGACGGTCTTCAGACGATCCTCACCCGCAGAAACGCCAAAGCCCTCTCACCAAAAGTTGCCAGTGGGCCGGGACGGATGACCTCTGCAATGGGAATCACTACATTACATGACAAAACGGACCTGACCGGAGATACGATCTGGATTGAGGATCGCAATTGCCGGCCAAATCCCGAAGAGGTGGTCAAAACTCCACGTATCGGTATCGACTACGCAGGTGCAGACGCAGAGAAACCGTGGCGTTTTCTGATAAAAGACAGACAATGGATCAGTCGCGTATGAAGATGACACGCAGCCCCGTTCACTATGCCATATTAATTTGCTATCTTTGAATTTCGCGGCCGGCAGAATCATGCCGGCCCTATGGAATCGCATCCGCAAACCGTTTCAGACGAATTACAACTCCTGAACAACAAACCGGCTGAAACGCAACTGATACAGACGTATGGACAACCGCCAAAAAAAATTCTGGTTCCTCGCCGGACTCATCCTGCTAGCCGCCCTTTCCAGGCTTCTCCCCCATCCCTACAACTTCACACCCCTCGGAGCTGTAGCCCTCTTTGGAGCAGCATTTTTTACCGATAAAAAGTGGGCTATTCTGGTCCCTCTTTTTGCGATGTGGATCAGCGACCTCATGCTGAACAACGTATTTTACAGTGCCTTTCATAGTGGTTTCACATTTGCAACCATGAATATGGCCTGGGTCTACGGGAGCCTGATACTCATTGCGATTCTGGGTTTCAAGCTATTGAAAAAAGTCACTCTCCCCCGAGTGGTTGGAGGAGCACTTTCGGCCTCTGTGATCTTTTTTCTGGTCACCAACTTCGGGGTTTGGATCTCCGGAAGCATCTATCCGATCTCACTTGAAGGCCTCATTGCATGTTATACAGCCGCGATCCCATTTTTCCACTACACAGTAGCAGGAGATCTGATCTACTGCGGTGCTCTGTTTGGCGCCTATGAAGTGGCCTCTTCCCGCTACCCCTATCTCCGGCCCGCCACTTCATGACCGATTCTGGCCGGTCGGGTTGAACCAACCAGCCCGGTCGAGGCTTCTGTATTGAATCGCTTCTGCCAGATGGTTGCTCCTTACCTCCGTGGATCCATCAAGATCCGCGATGGTTCTCGATACCTTCAATATTCTGACATACGCTCTTGCCGTGAGCCCGAGACGGTTCATCGCCTGCTTCAGAAGCGCCTTCCCCTGTGTGTCCGGACTGCAAAACTCCTTCGTTTGCCGAATCGTCATTCCCGAGTTGCTATGAAGGCCGGGGATCTTTTGGAATCGCTCAATTTGTATGGATCTTGCCCGAACCACCCGCTCCCGTATCTGAGCGGAGCGCTCACTCTCTCTGTGGGTAGACAACTCGCCGAAAGAGACTGCCGAAACTTCGATATGCAGGTCGATGCGATCGAGCAACGGACCGCTGATCCTGCTCATATACCGTTTCATACTTGAAAAACTGCCGATCTCTCCCTCATCCGGCTGAATCCACTCCCCTGAGGGAGAGGGATTCATGGAGGCAACCAGCATAAAACGAGCCGGATAGTGAACACTCATACGAGCCCGGGAGAGTTGCACCGAGCCATCCTCAAGAGGCTGGCGAAGCACTTCCAATACCGAACGACGAAACTCCGGGAGTTCATCCAGAAAAAGAACACCGTTGTGAGCCAGAGAGATCTCACCCGGAACAGGGATCGAGCCACCACCAACCAGTGCAGTTCCGGATGCGGTGTGATGTGGGGCACGATACGGCCGGCCTGAAAACAACGGGCTACCGGCAGGAAGTAGTCCTGCAA
The DNA here is from genome assembly GCA_040880485.1 of Balneolaceae bacterium. GTDB lineage: Bacteria > Bacteroidota > Rhodothermia > Balneolales > Balneolaceae > JBBDIJ01. The sequence goes on along the minus strand of JBBDIJ010000014.1, from coordinate 9,099 downwards.
CGGAATATATTTTTGTAGTCTCCAGTGCTTCTTCCAGTGTCATCGGAGGCAGAATCGATGGAATCCTGCGTGCCATCATTGTTTTCCCGCTCCCCGGAGGCCCAATTAACAGGACATTATGACTTCCTGCTGCTGCGACTTCAAGAGCTCTCTTGACCGATTCCTGGCCTCTCACATCGGCAAAATCGATCTCGGTCTCCGAATTAACCGAATGAAGAAGAGCATCCGTCTCAACAGATGCCGGATTAGCAACTGTAGATCCCTCCAGCCAGTCGAGAACTTCCTGCAGATAAGTAAATCCCATGACAGAGACTCCATTTACAACCGCCGCCTCAGGAGCATTTGACCGGGGAACTACAAGCGTATGAAGTCCCAGTTTTTTCAACCCGACAGCAACCGGAAGTGCACCCTTTACAGGTCTCAGGCGGCCATCCAGAGCGAGTTCACCAAGTACAGCCGCTCCTGTAAGCTTATTGGAGGCCACCTGCCCGGAAGCGGTAAGAAGTCCCAGGGCGATAGGCAGGTCGAATGAGCTTCCCGCTTTCGGAAGTCCGGCCGGTGCAAGATTTACCGTAATCCGCCCTCTTGGGAATTGTACCCCTGCACTCTTGAGTGCTGCTTCTATTCGATCTCTGGACTCACTGACCGCGCGATCGGGCAACCCGACAAGAAAATAGCGGGGCAAGCCACCGGACAGATTAACCTCCACTTCAATCTTTCGGGCATCCACGCCTACTGTGACGGCCGAAATCACTTTGGAGAGTCGGTTTTTCGGTATGACGGGTTTGATATCCACACTACTAAAGAGCCGCGTGGCATCCACTCCTTACAACCCGTTGCCGTACAGGGGGAGCTATGCCTCCTCAGCGAGAAATCGTTCAGCATCAATAGCTGCCCTGCACCCCGTACCAGCCGCTGTTACAGCCTGACGATAGACAGGATCCATTGCATCACCACTTGCAAAGATTCCGGAAAGATTGGTAAGTGTACTCTGACCCCTGGTTTTAATATATCCCACCTCATCCATGTCCAGTACACCTTCGAAAAGTTCTGTATTCGGTTTGTGACCAATTGCAACAAAGACTCCGGTTACATCCTCGAGCACCGACTCTTCATCCGTTTTACGGTTCCGGACTTTAACACCCTGAACCACCTGGTCTCCCAAAACCTCAATCAACTCCGAATCCCACAAAAATTCGATCTTCTCACTGTCAAAAGCACGCTGTTGCATCACTTTTGAAGCTCGCAGCTCGTCCCGCCGATGAATCACTGTCACTTTACTGGCAAAACGGGTCAAAAATGTAGCCTCCTCCATTGCGGTATCCCCGCCGCCCACGACGACCACGTGTTCATCCCGAAAAAAGGCCCCATCGCAGGTGGCACATGCACTCACCCCTTTGCCGCGTAACTTCTGTTCACTCTCCAGGTGCAGCCACTTTGCCTCAGCTCCCGTAGAGATGATAATGGTCCTGGCATATAGCTCCGTCTCTTCATCTACCGTCAATCGATAGGGGCGCTTGTCAAAATCAATATCCGTCACAAACCCGTAACGGCAGTCGGCCCCGAATCGCTGCGCCTGCGCCCGGAAATCCTCCATCATCTTTGGCCCCAGTACTCCCTCCGGATAACCGGGGTAGTTCTCTACATCGGTGGTGGTCATCAGCTGACCTCCCGGTTCAGGGCCTTCAAATACAATCGGGTTCAACCCGGCCCTGGCCGAATAAAGAGCAGCCGTCAAACCGGCCGGGCCGCTTCCAATGATCACTACATCAAATGTTTTGCCAGCAATATCTTCCATGGTCCAAATAGTGTTAACCTTCTGATTTCAGTGGGATGATAATCTCACACCAACTGCCTGCAAGGTGTCAAAACTACAAAATTTGGAGACCGCTTACCTTTCAAATATTCTATGGGTACAATACTCATTGTTGATATGAGAACAGTATATTCCACGTCATGATCTAAACAGTGTTATAGATCACAAGCAGGCCGTGCCTGCGGTTTCACACCGGGATTTTACTTCCAATCATGACGGATTTCTCTTATTTTACTTAACTTTACATCACTCAGACAGAAAAGAGAAAGAGGACGGATTTGATCATAGGCATTAGTAAAGAAACCGCCGACCTGGAGAAGCGTGTTGCTCTCACTCCCGAGTCTGCATCAAAATGGGTAGAAGCGGGTGCTACTGTTCGCATCGAAGCCGGTGCCGGAAGTGCCTCCAGTTATCCCGACGAACTCTACCGGAAACTGGGTTGTGAGGTGGTCGATCATCGCAGTACTGTCTTTTCAGAAAGTGACCTTCTGATTGCAGTGAACACACCTCCGGATGAAGACCTTGCCCGGATGAAGAGAGGTTCCACCCTCATCTGTTTTCTATGGGCTCTCCAGCACCCCGAAAAAGTGGAGAAACTCAAGGAGCTGGGGATTACTGCACTCGGACTGGATGCGGTACCCAGGATCAGTCGCGCTCAAACCATGGACGCACTCTCTTCAATGAGTAACATTGCCGGTTATCGTGCCGCACTCATAGGGGCAACCGAACTGGACCGATATCTGCCGATGATGATGACGGCTGCGGGGACCATTCCCCCCGCAAAGGTGCTTGTACTCGGTGCGGGTGTTGCCGGGCTCCAGGCTATCGCAACAGCCAAACGGCTGGGAGCTGTGGTAGAAGCGTTTGACATTCGGCCAGTCGTAAAAGAGCAGGTAGAAAGCCTGGGAGCATCATTTGTTGAAATCCCGCTGGACGAGGAGGAGACCGAGACCAAAGGCGGATATGCCAAAGAGGCCACTGATTCAGACAGGCAAAAGCAGGAAGAGGTCACACACAAGCATGTCGTAAAGTCCGATATCGTAATCACGACTGCCCTTATTCCCGGGAAAAAAGCCCCCATTCTGGTTACAAAGGAGATGGTAAAGGAAATGAAGACAGGATCGGTCGTTGTCGATCTTGCTGCGGAGCAGGGTGGAAATTGCGAAGTTACCAGCCCCGGAGAGACGATCATCTGGAATGGCGTACGGATTGCCGGCCCGCTCAATTTGCCGAGCACCCTGGCTTACCACGCCAGCCAACTCTTTTCAAAGAACATCCTCTCCCTGCTGGACCTGTTGATTAAAGACGGTAAAATCGAGCTCGACTTCGAAGATGAGATCGTCCTGAATACGACCATAACGCACGATGGCAAGGTCATCTCCCCCATGTTGACGGGAGAGTAATTAACCAGCCTGCCATAAACGGCAGTTGAATCAAAAGTACTGATGGAAGAACTGATATTTAATCTGTTTATCTTTGTCCTGGCCTCCTTTGTAGGCTTTGAACTGATTTCGAAAGTCCCTCCAACCCTGCACACGCCGCTGATGTCCGGAGCCAATGCGATCTCCGGCATTACACTCATAGGTGCCCTGGTCGTCGCGGGGACCACCGACGCTCCTTTTGCACAGTGGATCGGATTTGCCGCTATCATATTTGCCACCATCAATGTGGTGGGCGGATTTTTAGTCACCGACCGCATGCTCGAGATGTTCAAAAAAAAGGAGGGTGACTCATGAATACATTTCTTCCAGATGCTCTACAGGCCTATCTACCAACCACGATACAGCTGCTCTATCTGGTTGCAATGGCGCTTTTTATACTCGGAATCAAGAAACTCGGCTCCCCTGCTACTGCGAGAAAGGGGAATCAGATGGCCGCCTCGGGCATGCTCCTTGGAGTGGTCGTCACCCTGTTTGACCAACAGATTCTCTCCTTTGAATTCATCATTGCCGGCCTGCTGATCGGAGGGGTTTTGGGAGTCATTGCGGCTCGAACAGTTCCGATGACCGCCATGCCGGAGATGGTCGCCGTTTTTAACGGATTTGGTGGTGGCGCTTCCGCACTGGTAGCCTGGGGTGAACTTAGCCGGCTGGATCCCACTCTCTGGCCTGCACCGGATTTGACTACAGCCGGGCTCAGCATTTTGATTGGTGCTGTAACGTTTACCGGTAGTTTTATCGCCTTCGGTAAACTTCGTGGATTTATTAGTGGCAAGCCGATCACATTTCCATTCCAAAACTATTTCAATCTGCTTCTGACACTATTTCTATTTATTCTGATTGGCTTCTTTGTAGCCACTCCGGAAAGTGCGGTGCTCTTCTGGCTTATCCTCGGGCTGGCACTGTTTCTCGGTATACTTACCGTTCTCCCCATCGGTGGGGCCGACATGCCAGTTGTTATCTCCCTGCTGAACTCCTACTCCGGAATTGCCGCCTCGATGGCCGGTTTTGTATTGAATAACAACCTGCTCATAATCAGTGGGGCACTGGTAGGAGCAGCCGGGCTTATACTGACCAACATCATGTGCAAAGCGATGAACCGAACCCTCGGAAATGTTCTATTTGGAGCATTTGGCGGCGGGGGTTCAGAAGTCGCAACCGATGGTGCCGACGGGGATAAAACGGTCCTGCAGACCTTTGCTGACGATGCCGCAATACAGTGCTCCTATGCAAGCAAAGTGATTATTGTTCCCGGCTATGGCCTTGCTGTGGCACAAGCGCAACACACCATCAAGGAGGTTGCATCCCTGCTCGAGGAGAAAGGCGTTACAGTCAAGTATGGAATACACCCTGTTGCAGGACGAATGCCCGGACATATGAATGTACTTCTTGCAGAAGCGGATGTACCCTATGATCAGTTATACGATATGGAGCAGATCAACCCCGAATTCGCCTCAACGGATGTTGTTCTGGTTGTAGGTGCCAACGACGTGGTGAACCCGGCTGCAAAAACCAATCCCGGCAGCCCGATCTATGGAATGCCGGTACTGAATGTGGGCCAGGCGAAACGTACCATCGTTTTCAAAAGAAGTCTCAACACCGGGTATGCCGGTATCGACAATGAACTCTTCTACAGTGAGAAGAATCAGATGTTCTTCGGAGATGCCAAAAAATCTCTGCAGGCTCTTGCACACTCGATCAAGGAGCTCGACTCCTGATCGTACTGTTTGGCTGGAACGACACGGGCAAGCTACTTTGTTTCAATTGCAGGTGACGTAACATCCACACAATATCCACCTTATGACATACAACGATCTTGCTTCCGCAGTAGAAGATTTGAAAGAAAAGGGAGTCTCAAACATCTACTCCGATCCGGAGTTCGGTTCGAATCTGCAAGAGCAGAGAGAGTTTGTCAAAAGTCTGGAGATCGAAACAACCTACCGGTTTGACAGGGGTACCAATCCCGCTGATGATTCCACACTGTATGTCGTAAAAAAGGCGGATGGCACACTTCGATATATCATTCACACCATGGGTACACAGGCCGACAGGGATAAGTCGAAACTGATTGATCTTCTTATGAAGAGCCAATCCAAAACCTGAAACCGTCAGTTAGCTCAGAAATGTCAAAAAAAGAGCGGAGCGGCAGTACGGGGTTGCCAAAAAAAACGAAAACCTCGCGCCAACGAGCTGAAAAAATACTTGAGGAGCTCTACCGCCACTATCCCGACCCGCATTGTGAACTGAACCATCGCAATGCATTTGAACTTCTGATTGCAACCATTCTCAGTGCGCAAACCACCGATGTTCGAGTCAACTCGGTAACACCTGAACTCTTTGAAGCCTATCCTGACGCGTTTTCAATGGCTCGGGCCGAACCGGAAAATCTGGAACGTATCATTCACTCAACAGGATTCTATCGCCAAAAAGCAAAGTCACTGAAAGCAACTGCCAAACTTCTTGCAGAGAAGCATCAGGGCAAAGTGCCCGCCAACATGAAGGACCTTTTGAATCTTCGTGGAGTTGCCCGAAAAACCGCTAATGTAGTTCTCGGCAATGCATTCGGTATCAACGAAGGAGTGGTTGTAGATACCCATGTCAGGCGGATCGCCAATCGACTAGGCCTGACCAAAGAGCCAAAAAACACGATTAAAATCGAGGAGGATCTGATGGCACTCTTTCCGCGTAAGGAGTGGACAAATCTCTCCCATCTGCTTATTCATCACGGTCGAAATGCCTGCAAGGCTCGATTCTCTGAACCTCCCGACCACCCGGTTTGCATCCAGTTCGGGAGAGCGTGCAGCTGTAATAAAAATCGCAAAATGAACAGTGATGAATCCTGAGCCCGGCGGCAATATTTTTGATGTTCAGTTTGAAAAATCCGACTGCCGAGACGCCATTCTACCCGGAATATGCTACCCGAAAGATAGAGACAAGCTTAGCCGGTGGCTATCAGATCGATTCAACTCTGCCAGTAGCTTACCAACCGGATCACCTGTCCCGATCAAAGCTCTGTATGCTCCACACATAGATCCCAGAGTCGATCAGGGAGTGTACGCACAAAGTTTCCCGCTACTACGATCACTTCGACCCAAAAGAGTGGTCGTTCTCGCAACGTCCCACTATAGCGGGTTTGAACCAAACCTCTACAGCCACACACCTTTTATCGGGAGCAGAAAAAGCTTCATCCTGCCCAATGGTACAGTGGAGACAGACAGTCACGCAATGGATCTGTTGGCCGAAGGAGGAAAAACGATTGGGTATACAGAGCGTGATCGCGCGCACAGGCCGGAACACAGTATTGAACTGCATCTGCTCTTTGCCCGCCACATATGGAACCACCCCTTCAATATTGTACCTGTTCTTGTGGGCACATTTCACGAACTACACTACATGCGTAGCGGGGACCTCTCTAAACAGATCGACAAATTTTCGAAATTACTTCGAAGACTGGATGACGATGATACTTTTTTTCTGATCAGTGGGGATCTGTCACATGTTGGAATCAAGTTTGGAGACAGTGAATCTGCCAGTTCAATGAGGCCGGATGTCGAAAAGCATGATCATCGCTTTCTAAAGCTGGCGGCCGAAAATCGTTCCGAAGAGCTCCTCGAACATACAGGTACATCATTCGATCCATACCGGGTTTGTGGCTTCCCCCCTCTCTACACTTGGTTAAAAGCATTTCCAGAGAGAACCGGTTCAGAAGTAGCCTATCACTGGTGGGACGAATCGGAGATGAGAAGTGCAGTCTCGTTTGGCACGATCTCCTACTAACGACCTTTACAATCTGCCGGTTAAAGAGTAGAACCTGAGTAGCCACACCCTCCAGATCGCTTCACGTACAATTTTTTTAGACATCTTGGAAACCCCCTCTTTCCTCTCCCTGAATATGATAGAGACCTCTTTCAATCTGAAACCGGCTTTCCACGCACGGTAGTGGACCTCAATCTGAAACGCATACCCGTTTGATCCGATCCGGTCTATATGAATAGACTCCAGTACCCGACGATGCATACATTTGAAACCTGCCGTTGTATCGAGAACCGGAAGCCCAGTTATAAAGCGTGCATAGAGGTTTGCACTATAGGAAAGAATGAGTCGGCTCAACGGCCAATTCACAATACTGATTCCCTGACAATACCTGGAACCGATAGCAACATCCGCTTCATCCCTTTCCACAGTTTCGACAAGTCGTTCCAGATCTTCAGGACTATGAGAAAAGTCGGCATCCATTTCGCATATATAGAGATACTCCTTCTCCAGAGCATACTTGAATCCCCGAAGATAGGCGGTTCCCAATCCAAATTTCCCCTCCCTCTCTATCATATTTACCCTATCGGGATATTGCTGCCGTTTCATATGTACGACATCGGCTGTCCCGTCCGGTGAACCGTCATCCACCACAAGTATATCCACGCAGGATTCAAGAGGCAGGATACGGTCTATCAACTTCCCTATATTATGCGATTCATTGTAAGTCGGTATGATGACTAATGTCTTACTGCTCATGGCGAAGAATCATCGGAAACGGAAATGGTTACAGATTAAGATTTGAAGCTGTGGCTGCACATTGTGCAGTAGTCAAAAAGAATGTAAGAACTAATAGCACTACCTTCTAACCAAACCACTCTACAGACTGTGATAAGAGTCTTTTTATGTTCACACTTCAAAACACTTCCTCAACTACCAGAGCAAGGGCAGGGCGCATATTAACAGATCACGGCGCTATTGAAACCCCTGTTTTTATGCCTGTGGGTACACTTGGGTCCGTAAAAGCAATCTCTCAGGATTCACTGGTTCACGAAATGGATGCACCCATCATACTTGGAAATACTTACCATCTCTATTTGAGACCTGGCAACCAAATTATGCAGGATGCGAGAGGGATTCACTCATTCATGGGGTGGAATCGTCCACTCCTGACCGATTCAGGAGGCTATCAAATATTCTCGCTCGCAAGCCAACGTACTCTGAGCGAAGATGGAGCAACATTCAAAAGTCATCTTGACGGCTCCAAACATCTCTTTACACCCGAAAATGTTGTATCAACTCAAAGAATCATCGGCTCCGATATCATGATGATCCTTGATGAGTGCCCTCCATGGCCGTGTGACCCCACTTACCTTGAACAATCAGCAGATCTGACCTGGCTCTGGGCCAGGCGGGGCCGAAAGGAATTTCTTGAAAGTGAGCCCAAATATGGCCACACACAAGCGCAATTTGGTATTATTCAGGGTGGAACCTCAAAGGAGGTTCGTAAGAGATCTGCAGAGCAGATGGTCTCACTCGGGTTCGAAGGCAACGCCATAGGTGGTCTCAGTGTAGGTGAGCCTACCGATCTTATGTATGAGATGACTGAATATACAACGCAATTCCTGCCTGAAGAGAAACCGCGTTATCTGATGGGTGTCGGAACTCCGGCAAATCTGCTGCAGTGCATCGCCAGAGGCATCGATATGTTTGATTGCGTGATGCCTACTCGTAACGCACGCAATGGAATGATTTTTACACCACACGGAACTGTGAATATCAGAAATGCCAGGTGGAAGAACCATCACGAACTGTTTGATCCAGAATTCCCTTCCGAGCTGTGCAGCCGCTACTTCTTCTCCTATATTCACCACCTGTTTCGCTCCGATGAGATACTGGGGCTCGTACTCGCATCCAAACATAATCTGATCTTCTACATTCAATTAATGAAAACCGCAAGAAAGAAGATTCTGGACGGAACCTTTGACGACTGGTACGAAGATCAGAGTCGAAAGTTGGAAAGACGTGTGTAGCCCTTGGATATAAAAAAACCCCGGACTCCACAAGGAGCCGGGGTTTGGTGTAAAAAGT
>JBBDIJ010000013.1:0-105496 GCA_040880485.1 Balneolaceae bacterium | reverse complement strand
CAGTGACCGAAGATGTCGCGCTGGCCTTCTTCGAAAACAACCTGGAAGCCTATGCAGATGAGCATGGTTGTGATGGGAATACAGCACCATGTAAAGATGGACTCGTTTTTTGTGAAGAGGTCGAAGAAGATTTTCAACAGTTCTGTACGAATTGGCTTAGATGTGGTATATGTGAAAATGTATACATTTATGATGCTTATCATGAGGATGAATGCTGCTTTTCTTTATAGTAAAAAATATATAATAGTATGTTTATACCATAAATAAAGAAATATTTAATGGCGTATAAAATATATAAGTTTATAAGTATAATTATTATGTTTTTTTATATGCTACTTTCCTCATGTCAGGGTACAGAGGATCATCAGGGGAATGTAATCTATGTTGACGCAATCCCACCAGTCGACACACTGTATGGCAGGAAGATCAGTCTTGAACCGGAACTGCTGAATGTTCGGGATCTCGTTGTCCTCGACGATGAATACCTGATCATTGCAGAGGAGCGTGAGGACGAAATCTTCAAAGTGTTCCGGCTGCCCGACATGGAATTTCTCTACTCCTGGGGCAGGAAAGGGGAAGGACCGGGTGAGATTCCAACACAATTAGTTGATCGTGGGATAATTGGAGTCTCCGATCGGCAATTAGTGCTCTATGCCATGGGTGTTGTTAGTCTGTTCACCTTTCAGGTATCTGACACGGCAATGACATTTCTTGACAGGGAAATGATCATGTATGACGGTATGCAAAACCCTTTCCTGAATCGCTTGACACGTCTGAATGACTCCACCTACATTGCTGTATATGGTTCAGGATTGACAGAACTTTATGCAGAAGAGGATTTGATAGCACTGGAACCGGGAAACAGAACGCCGCTCTTTACTTTTGGAGCTTTTCCGGAAACCGATCTTACGGGCAGAGAGCAAGTTATGGCAACTACCAAAGCGCTGGCGGCTAAACCGAATGGCTCAAGACTGATTGCCTTCTATGTTTCCCAGCAGTTTTTCAGGATTTATAATGGCAGGGGAGAGCTTATCAGGGAAGTACATATTAATGAGGATCCGGAAATGGGAACAACGTATGTAGGAATTGTACCATCATACCGGGGATTTAACAGGGCAACGGAGAATTTTATCTATGTTCGGGGTTCTCTTTGGTCAAACTCCAGCCGCGGGCAAAATTCTTCCACACGAACTCTGGAGATTTGGCGATGGGACGGAACTCCTTATCAGCGATTTTTTTGGGATCCGGATCTGAAATTTAGCAGTGCAAGTACGTTTACAGTTTCGGATAGATATAACCGGCTTTATGCTATTGTAATTGAAGATGAATTAGGAGGAGAACTCGGATTGTACGAATTCGATCTTGGTCAATGAGCGAGTGCAATTCTTGATATGGTGGATTCTAGTCAAAAAATGAATTATAGTAAATATACTATAGTTTCTATACTATTTATTAGTTGTATAAATAGCAACAATAATGACAATTCAAGAGATCTCTATGAATCCCTTATATACAGTCAGTTTAATCTGCCTGATTCCGTAGAGGTTTTGTCAACGAACAATATTGACTATACGGATATCATTGATACCGATTACAAAATAGCAACCTATATCGATGGAGATTGTTTCAGTTGTATCTTTGAAATTGAATCATGGGGAGAAATTGTAGATGTGATTTCAGAGGTTGATCATATTTCACTGCTGATATATGTGTACGCTCAAGATATAGAAAGGTTTATGCAGTTCTATTATCCTTCTATTCAGTCAGATCATCCGATCATCATTGATTATGACAATAGGTATATTCTCAATAATGGGCTTGATTCGGTTACCAATAGAAATTTTTTAACGTTTCTCCTTAACAGCGACAACGAAATCATCCGGATCGGCAATCCAACGCTCAACGAGAATATCCGGGATTTCTATCTGCAAACGATCGAAGAGTTGTGAACCGGAGGGGTGCTCTGCCAATACTGCTTCTCGCTGGTCTGGCTCTGCAGCCTGCCAACACTCTGACCTCCCATCCGATGTCCGGGAAGTCCTCCGGGCTGCAGGCCCGAACCAAGCGGCACTGACAGAGGTCATCGACCACTACAGGGAGAGAGGAGACGAAGAGAAGCTACAAGCGGCCTACTATCTGATTTCCCATCTTGACAAGCAGTACTTTATTGAAGAGAGGCAGGCATGGAACCGGATACCGAATCACCTGCCGGGAGGAGTAGCCCATTTAACTATAGATGGGTATTGAATAAACGTAGTGTGTGTTGTAGACTGGCTTTCAAGAGAGACCACATACGGATTACACCGGAACCATTCATCAAACCTTGAAGACTATGAAAAAGCCAATCTTATCTCTGTTTTCTATTCTGTTTATTTCAACCACAGTCTTTGTGAGTGTGCATCACAATTTCGGTGAAGCGTCACCAACGAACGATGTCGCGCTTGCCTTCTTCGAAAACAACCTGGAAGCCTATGCGGATGAGCATGGCGGTGGTGGAGTAACCTGTTATGCAAGCTCTGGCGAGTGTTGCAGCCAATGGAATCCAAATCCAAATTGTAGTGGTAAACCAGCATGTACGTATGAATATTGGCGCTGCCATCCCAATGGACTATGTACTGTAGTTAAAAATGTAGGGCCAGGATTAGACCCTGGTGTTTGCAGTTGATGGATCGTAAAAAACACCCATAAATCGTTTTCTACATTACATGATTTATGGGTGTTAATTTAATAGTCGATAATGATTAACAATAGATAATGAGCAGTATTCCAAAAATTCTATTTATCCCTGTTTTTGCTCTGATTCTGTGGATTCGCTGTACGCCACAACCGGCGGCTCCTGACATTGAGGTAGAAGCGCTACCCATCGATGAGGATCAAACATTGCATGCTACGGTATTTACATTCGATGAAGAGGTAGATCTGATTAACCCAACCTTCTTGCGAATCGTAAATGAAGAGTACCTGGTCGTATTGGATGGCCGGGATGAGAATTTGTTCAAAGTGTTCAGGCTTCCTGACCTGGAATTTCTCTACTCCTGGGGAAGAATGGGGCCGGGGCCGGATGAATTTCAATCGTTGAGCTCCCAAAAGTTTGAAGCAATTGGTGATACCGTCATATTGAGATCGGCCTTTCCTGCCAAACTAAGCTATTATACCGTTACCGACACGGCATTTGTCCTTGTGGATGAGCGGACAATACCTGAAATGAATATGCAGATTGCATATCCGAGTCTGACCCGGATTCACGATTCTCTATTTGTAGCCTCTTACGGTCTATTCGAACAAACAGAGTTTGAATATGCAGCCATTGTTCCTGGTCTTGATGAGATTCAATATAACTTTGGCAAGTATCCGGAAACACATCTTGAAGGAAGAGAGAAGTTTGAAAAGTATCTCAAGATGTTTGTGGGCAAGCCGGACGGTAGTAGGATCATGGCGTTTTATTACGGGTACGATCAGCTTAAACTTTTTCAGAGCAGTGGTGAACCGATTCGCTGGGTCCAGATCAGTGATCCCTATCATGATTTGGTAGATGGAGAGGCGCGTTTCCGCGGTTTTGGAGATGCGTCCGGGGAGTACATATTTATTCTGGGATTCCATCTCACCAACTCTGCGGAAGTGACCATGGATGATTTGGACTCGATCCGTTTCTCACTGGAAGTGTGGGATTGGGAGGGCCAGCCGGTTCACCGGGTCATGTTGGACCGACAGGCCATGGTGTTTGCGATTTCTGAACGGTACGGGATGCTATACGGTTTTTCACTGGATGACAACAGTGAGATCTACCGGTTCGATATCTCCCACCTTTTTGGGGATCACCAACAGGCTGAATCATGAATTCTAAAACAACGATACAAAGCTTGATTGTTTCGGCACTTCTGAAGTCATCATGTAAATAAGTTACGAACTGAAGACCCTGTTCAACCAGGACCTGCTCTGCCGGGAGGAGTAGCCCATTTAACTATAGATGGGTATTGAATAAACGTAGTGTGTGTTGTAGACTGGCTTTCAAGAGAGACCACATACGGATTACACCGGAACCATTCATCAAACCTTGAAGACTATGAAAAAGCCAATCTTATCTCTGTTTTCTATTCTGTTTATTTCAACCACAGTCTTTGTGAGTGTGCATCACAATTTCGGTGAAGCGTCACCAACGAACGATGTCGCACTGGCCTTCTTCGAAAACAACCTGGAAGCCTATGCGGATGAACACGATCCAAATAATTCATGGTTTAAAGACCTTGTTCCCGATGCAGTATATGCTAATGTGGAAGTTACAGAAGGCGGAGTCTGGTTCATCGCAGGCCAGGTGCCAATTGGACTGACAGTTTCCTACACACTTGAAAATGAATTCGTTGGGACAATGTATAGCTGCGAGTTTTTTGCGCTTGCCACATGTGATCAAAATGAGGTCGGATTCTGCCCAGCCTTTTAGAGTGAAATGCTGTTAAACAACACATCATAAATGCTACATGCTATTTTATTATAAATAATATTTGAAATTTTAATGAAAATTAAATTATCGATACTCATTTCCGTCCTGGTTGTATCATGTGCTGAATCCGGCTCTCCCGATTTCAGGCCGAGGGATGGTGAAGTGAACCCGTCGATCATACATGTAGAGTTTGATGAAGAGAGTGCGGTCTCAATTGACAGTCTATTCACTAATCCACAATTCATCAGGCTCGAAACAAATGAAGAGGTACTGATTGCAAGTTACAACAAGATTCTTCTTTACGATGAGTTGATCTTTATCTTGTCGAACAGTTTCGATCAGCAGGCTATTTTTATCTTTGATACAGACGGTAATTTTCAATTAAAAATTGATGAAAGAGGCCGGGGCCCGGGAGAGTATGAAGAAATTAATGACTTCTATATAGATACCGAATCGAGAGAAGTCGGAGTGCTTACCTTTTCCAGAATCATTAAATATAATTTTCAGGGCGAATATACCGGTGAAACGATTGATCTTTTTGAGCATCGGGTACTGAGGATCCAATATTGGAATGACAAACTGTACGCATATGCTCTTGCCCTGGAAGAGGGCGGTTGGAGGAATGATCGAACGATGTCTTTTGCTGCATTCAATAATAACGGGACACTGCTCTATAAAGATATTCCAGTATCCAACTCGGTACTGATGTATAACTTGCGGAAAGAGAACTATCTAACGGGCAGTGAAGATGCTGTCTATTTCAATCATTTTGCAAGTGATACCATCTACCGGGCAACGGACACACATCTGTTTCCGGAGTTTGTTCTGGATTATGGACCACACACTCTGCCTGCGAATGTAAAGGAGCAATTTTTATCAGAACGATTCAGCAGTCAGGTCACGGATTATTTTTCAAGGAATGACCATGTAAAATTTGGTCCTCATTCCATCTATTCAACGGACCGATATCTCTATCTGAAGGTCCCAATTGGCCATCGTCTGGTTTCGGCCATCCATTCGCGTGATACCGGCAAAACAAAAGTGCTTCAGACAATAACAAGGCGCCCCGAACGAATGAGTCCATCCGTGAAAGGGAGTTATGGCGGCAGGTTGGTCGGTGTGATTGATGCACTGCAAATTCATACAGCCAATAACAGAGACATGAGTTCAGGCGAGCCCGGTCCGGATAGTGAATTTCATTATGCAAACATTGATGGCTACGAACGTATAAACAGGGATGATAACAGTATCATTGTCATTTATGAGGTAAAGGATTTTTGAGTTTTATTTTCACCCGATGAGTTTACTGACCCACCCGATGTGCATCGGTAACAATGAGAATCCACCTCATACTTTAAAATTAAGGTCGGTATAGAAGCCTTGAGTGAACGCCACACCCTCCCCGCCACCGGTAACTCCCCGTTTGAAGCTCCCCTTCAGAACCCTTATCTTGTCAACCGCAACAAGGAAGAACAGGTAAATCTGTATAAATCAAATACTTTCGCCAGAGTCCGTGCCAATCGACTGCCTTCGCGGACACGAAATGAATGACTCTCAAGACAGAACGACAACCGTCCCTGCCGGAACGAGCGTTACACCCGGCCGCGGGCTAATCCTTTCCCATGCATCCGGTTGATCTGACCGTTTTTTTCCTCTACATCGTAGGGCTGCTTGCTTTCGGCCACTACTTTTATCGAAAGAATGAAGGCGGAGAGGACTACTATGTGGGGGGGCGTCAGATGAACAGCACCCATATCGGCCTCTCCGTTGTGGCTACCGATGTCGGCGGCGGATTTTCGATCGGCCTGGGTGGGCTCGGGTTTGTGATCGGCCTCTCCGGCTCCTGGATGCTGTTTACCGGCCTGGTGGGGGCCTGGATGGCAGCCGTACTGTTGATCCCTAAAGTAAAAGGGAACCCCGCCTTTGATCAGGCCTACACGTTTCCGGAGGTGCTCAAACACTTCTATAATCCCAAAGTGGCGCTGGCTGCCGGAGTGATATCGGCCATTGGCTATGCCGGATTCACCAGTTCCCAGATTCTGGCAGGAGCCAAGCTTGCCGACGGTACCTTTACCAACCTGGATCTTCAGACCTCCCTGATTGTCATGGGCCTTGTGGCAGTAGTCTACACTGTTATGGGGGGATTGAAGGCGGTCATCTATACCGATACAATTCAGTGGGCCATATTGATGTTTGGGCTCATCTTTGTCGGGATTCCCATCTCTTACGGTGCAATTGGCGGGATAGAGGGGATTCGCGCAACGGTTCAACCCGAAATGTTGACACTTACCAACATTAGCTGGCAGGATCTTACTTACTGGGCTGTGACCATCATTCCGATCTGGTTTGTGGGGATGACCCTCTACCAGAGGATCTACGCCAGCAAGGACGAAAAGACGGCGAAACGGGCCTGGTATCTGGCTGGTCTCTTCGAGTGGCCGGTGATGGCTTTTATGGGGGTGCTTCTCGGCCTTTTTGCCCGTGTGGCCGCCGATCAGGGCATGTTTGACTATCTGGGTGCGGCCGATATAAGCGATACCGACCCGGAAACCGGCCTGCCGATGCTGCTGCGGACGGTCCTGCCGGTCGGATTGATGGGAATCATGATGTCGGCCTACTTTTCAGCCATCCTCTCGACTGCCGACAGCTGCCTGATGGCTGCATCCGGGAATCTGCTTTCGGATGTGGTCGGCCACTTTCGCAAGATGGATCATGATAGCCACAGTTTTTTGCGTCTTTCCCAGGGCGTGACCCTGGCTATCGGGTTGCTGTCCATACTCCTCGCTTCCATGATGGAGAATGTGCTGGATTTGATGCTCTACTCCTATGCCTTTATGGTTTCCGGCCTCTTTGTGCCGACTATCGGGGCACTATACTGGAAGAGGAGTACCCCACAGGCGGCCTTGACGGCGATGCTGATGGGCGGATGCACCACTATCGGACTTCAAATCTGGGCAAGTTCGCTTCCTTACGGCCTGGATGCCAACGTGTTTGGTATTTCCGCTTCGGCTTTGTCATTTGTTATTGTAAGTTATTTCACACAGAAGAAATCGTTATAGGAGAGCCTGAATGAACTATTCCATCGATCTGATACGATCGGACAAAGAGAACCCGACCGGGTTCTCCAGAGAGGAGATCGCTGATTTCTTGTACACCCACCTCGACCAGTATGGGGACAGAAAGGAGTCGATCCTCAAATGCATCGCTTACGCATACGGGGACGGTCCCGGCCAGGACGGTTTTGTGCTGGTGGTTCACGAAGAGGGGCGTATCATCGGAACGGTGATAGTGAACGATACCAACATGTCCGGGTTTATACCAGAACATATACTGGTCTACATTGCCGTTCATGAAGGCGCACGAGGCAGAGGGGTGGGGAAAGCGTTGATGCAGAGGACGATCGATGAAACAGATGGAAGCATTGCTCTTCATGTGGAGCCGGACAATCCCGCCCGGCACCTCTATGAGAAGTATGGGTTTAGCAGTAAATACATTGAAATGAGACTCGAAAAGAGTTAACAATGGCTTACTTAAAACTCTTTCGCGACGAGTTACGGCACAATTACAACTACCTGGACCGGCTCTTCAAGGAGCAGGGGATCAAGTGGGGGATTACGACCAAGCTGCTCTGCGGAAACAGAGATTATCTGGAGGAGGTGAGCAACCTGGGAATCCGGGAGGTGCACGATTCCCGGATCAGTAACCTGGAACGGATCAAGGCGATCGATCCGGAAACGATGACGGTCTATATCAAGCCGCCCCCCAAGGATACCATCGAAGATGTGGTTCGTTTTGCCGACGTGAGCCTGAACACCGAACTCTCTACACTTCACGCATTGTCGGAAGAGTCGGTGCGTCAGGAGAAGGTGCACAAGGTGATCATCATGATCGAAATGGGCGACCTTCGTGAGGGTGTGATGAGGGAGGATCTGGTCGATTTCTACAGCAAGATATTTAACCTGCCGGGCATCGAGGTCATCGGGCTTGGAACCAATTTGAACTGCCTTCACGGGGTCCTTCCGGACAACGACAAGTTGATTCAGCTCGCACTCTACAAGAAGATCATCGAGTTGAAGTTCGAGAAGAAGATCCCTCTGGTGTCGGGAGGTACGTCGGTTACCATTCCTCTGCTGCTTCGAAAAATGCTGCCTGCAGGGGTGAACCACTTTCGTGTCGGGGAGTCTCTCTTTTTCGGGAAGGACCTCTTCTCCGGCGGAACCATTGAAGGGATGAGCGACAGTGTACTCGAGCTCTACACCCATATTATCGAGATCTCCGAGAAACCGATGGTACCCACAGGAGAACTCGGGGTGAACCCGCAGGGCAAGACAGCGGTCATTAGCGACGAGGATTACGGAAAGACCTCCTATCGGGCCATTCTCGATATTGGATACCTCGATGTGCAGCCCGATTACCTGATACCGGCCGACTCCGATATCAAGATCAGTGACGCCAGTTCCGATATGATGATTCTCGATGTGGGAGACAATCCCGGCAACTACAAGGTAGGGGACCTGATCCGGTTCAAGCTGAAGTATATGGGAGCGCTTAGCCTGATGAGTTCCGACTACATAGACAAGCAGGTGGAGTGAATTGGGCCGGGCCGATCTGAGAAGAGAGCATGACCTGCACCCGGTCATGATGGTTCCGCCACAGCTACCGGTGATCGACTTTACCGAAGGGTACGACATCGAAGCGATTCGCAGAGCTCGATGGGCAGTCGGGCGTTATAATGAAAACCGGTCCGGTATGTACACGGCTCCGCAGTACGAAAACCGCCGGACGGTTCACATGGGTATCGATATCTGGGCTCCGGAGGGAGAGGCGGTCTATGCGGTAGCAGAGGGGCGGGTAGCCTACCTTCACAACCATCGTGAGAGGGGGAACTACGGCCCAACACTTGTCCTTCATCATCGGTTCGGAAACCTCGATATATACGCACTGCACGGCCACCTGAACCAGAGATCCATATTACGATGGAACCCCGGTGACCGCGTTGAAAAGGGGGAGGAGATCGCGAATCTGGGCGCCATCGAAGAGAATGGAGGGTGGGAACCGCACCTCCACTACCAGATATCGTGGGACGACCCCGGAGAGGCGGACATGCCGGGAGTGGTGGCACCGGAGGAACGGGAAGAGGCCTTGAACCGTTACCCGGACCCGCGTATCATTGTGGGCACACTCTACTGAACCGGTTCAACCCAATGAGGACGGCAGCATCTTGACTACCAGTGAGCTCGAACGACTGACACAAATTCGCCACCACTTGCATCGCCACCCGGAACTCTCCGGACAGGAGAGCGAGTCCGCCGCCTGGGTCGCGTCGGAATTGGAGAAGTGCAATCCGGACGAGGTGCTAACCGGAGTGGGTGGGCATGGTGTGATCGCCCGGTTCGGGGATTCTTTAGATGGGCCGAATGTGCTCTTCCGGAGTGAACTGGATGCTCTGCCAATACCGGACGAGGGAGACCATGATCACAGGTCAGAGCGTGAGGGGGTCTCACACGCCTGCGGGCACGACGGACACACCACGTGCCTTTTGGGCCTGGCGGCCTGGCTCGGGCAGAACCGGCCCCCATCCGGAACCGTGTGGTTACTGTTTCAGCCGGCTGAGGAGACTGGGGAGGGGGCCGAAGCGGTCATGAAAGATGACAGGTTTCAATCGGTCGTTCCCGATCGCTCCTACGCCTTTCACAACCTTCCCGGTTTCGATGAGGGGAGGCTCTACCTCAGGGAGGGGGTTTTTGCGTCTGCGTCGGTCGGCATTAAAATCGAGCTTTCAGGCTCATCGAGCCACGCGGCCTACCCTGAGCAGGGCCGAAATCCAGCTCGGGCCGTAGCAAAACTGATCAGTGAATTGCAGAAACACTGCGTGCGAGATCTCAGCGACGATCAGTATGCGATCGCTACGGTCACCTATATTCGTTTGGGAGAGCGTGCTTTCGGGATCAGCCCCGGACGGGCAGAGATGGGGATCACATTGAGGGCCGCCCGGGACGAGTCGGTGGATCGGCTCAAACAGCAGCTCGTGAAGCTCTTGGGCAGGGTGAGCAGGGAGTTTGGGCTCGAGAACCAATGGTTAGAGCTGGAACCTTTTGCGGCAACGGTAAACGACACCGCCGCCGTAGAGATCACAAAAAAGGCGGCCGGACTGGCTGGCACCCCTGTAGAGTTGCTGGAGAACCCCTTTCCCTGGTCGGAAGATTTCGGGCATCTCTCGAAACAGTCGGACGTGCAGCTGATGGGGATCGGCTCGGGCAAGGATCACCCGCACCTTCATGCCGGAAACTACGACTTTAACGACAACCTGATTCCGACCGGTGTCGGACTCTTCAAAAAGATTTTGGAGGTGGAGTGGAATCGATAGATCTCAGGTATCAGCCTTCGGTGATCGAACTTTCGCAAAAGGCCCTTCAAAACAATATCAGTTACCTGAAAAAAGGAGTTGGAAAAGGTGTGCGCCTCTCTTCGGTGATCAAGGGAAATGCCTACGGCCACGGGATCTCCACTTTTCTGCCGATGGCAGAGCGTTGCGGTATAGACCACTTCTCGGTGTTCAGTGCCGATGAAGCCTGGCGTGCGATGCAGGCCAGGACCAGCGATGCGAGTGATGTGATGATCATGGGGATGATTGCCGATGAAGCGATAGAGTGGGCTGTGGAGCAGGGGGTGTCGTTCTATCTCTTTGAAATGGGGAG
Organism: Balneolaceae bacterium; assembly: GCA_040880485.1. Taxonomy (GTDB): domain Bacteria; phylum Bacteroidota; class Rhodothermia; order Balneolales; family Balneolaceae; genus JBBDIJ01. Next base: position 94,360 of record JBBDIJ010000013.1, on the reverse strand, counting down.
GCTGGAGAGCGCAGTAGCCGCAGCAATAAAAACAGGAATGCGGGCTCGAGTCCACATTCAGCTGGAGACGGGGATGAACCGGATCGGGTTCGAAGAGGAGGAGTTGGATCAGCTTCTGGCCTCTCTCGAGCGGAACCATGAGTGGATTGCTGTCGAAGGGGTCTGCACTCACTTTGCCGGTGCAGAGAGTATCGCCAATCATGTTCGCATCGAAGAACAGAAGAGAAAATTCAGCCGAATGGTATTCCGTTTTCGTTCCGGCCTGTTTGATCCGTTTCTGCTGCATGCAGCCAGCTCTGCGGCTACGTTCGCCTATCCAGATACCCGGTACGATATGGTTCGGATCGGCATCGCCCAGTATGGCTACTGGCCCAGCCGGGAGGTATATATGTTGATGCGAAAGAACGACTACGACTTCACGGAAAACCCGTTGGAACGGGTCATCAGGTGGCGTAGCAAGGTGATGAGTGTCAAGGAGGTTGGCGAGGGAGAGTTTGTCGGGTATGGAACGATCTATCTGACCAACCGGCCCGAAACGATCGCTACGGTTCCGGTGGGGTACACGCATGGATTCGGGCGGAACCTGACCAACATCGGCCATGTACTGGTACGTGGCGAAAGAGTGAGAGTAGTGGGGCAGGTGAATATGAATATGTTAACCATTGATGTGACCGATGTGCCTCAGGTGCAAAGGGGAGATGAAGTCGTTCTGATAGGTAAACAGGGCGAGCAGGAGATCAGCGTGGCTTCCTTTGGCGAACTGACCAATAATCTGAACTATGAAGTGCTCACCCGCCTGCCCTCCGAACTTCCCAGACTCGTATTTGGCGGGGACTCCTGATAGCCTGTTTCAGGTGGGGTTTCCTGCGATTTCAAGGATCTTCAGGTAGGCCCGGACTGTTGAATCCAGACCCATGAAAAGAGCATCGGAGACCAGTGCGTGGCCGATGCTCACCTCGGTAATGGAGGGAACGGCAGCGACGAGGGCGGGCAGGTTGTCCAGGTTCAAACCGTGGCCTGCATTGACCTGAAGTCCAAGTCGATGAGCCTGCTCCGCCGCTATTTTCAAGCGTTCGAGCTCAGCATCTCTGGAGGGGCCCTCCTCTGCGTTGGCGTACGTTCCGGTATGCAGCTCAATCGCATCGGCACCGATGGAAGCGGCCTGTTCAATATCGTTCGGGTTGGGGTCCAGAAAGAGGGAGATACGGACTCCTGCACGTTTCAACGGGGGAAAAACCCGTGAAGAGAGGTCCTTACAGACTTTGGGTTTCAGAATGAGCCCGCCCTCTGTGGTCAGCTCTTCGCGGCTCTCCGGCACCAGGGTGGCCAGGTCGGGGGCAATTTGGCTGCAAATTTTGACCATCTCGGCAGTAGCGGCCATTTCGAAGTCCAGACGTCCGCGAACCTTCTCCTTCAGGCGGTACACATCGGCATCACGGATATGACGCCGGTCGCTCCGCAAATGAAAAACGATACCGGCGGCTCCCGCCTCTTCACAAACGGATGCGGCCTGAATCGGGTCTGGATACCCCTCACCTCTGGCGTTTCGAAGGGTGGCGATATGGTCGATATTTACAAGAAGATCCATCTCTTTTGTTATTTTACCTGGAAATGCAGAAAATACACAATCGCTACAGAAAATAGTACGGTTATGGCCCGAATCGAACCATCGATTCGCACATCAAGGATCTCCTTTCTATGTCTGCTGATACCCGGATTCCTGATCTCATGCGGAATCGCCGGCCAGAGTGTGTCCGGTGAGGATTCATCTCTGCGCCCCGGTTCACTCATACAGGATCGTCTGTATGAGGCGTACAGGGAGTGGGAGGGAACTCCGTACCTGTTAGGGGGCAGTACACTTACCGGTGTAGACTGTTCTGCATTTGTACAGCGTGTGATGAGCGAACATTTTCAAGTGGAGCTGCCCCGTAATACCAGGGAACAGCTTCGCGTGGGTCGTGGCATTCGAAGAAATGCCATGAGGCCGGGAGATCTGGTCTTCTTTCGTACGACCCGAAGAGACCTTCATGTAGGCATCATCGTGGAGAGTGGCGAGTTCCTTCATGCTGGTGTTTCCGGGGGTGTGATGATATCCAGCCTGGAGGATCGTTACTGGGTCACACGCTTCCTGGGGGCGCGCAGGGTGATGTAATCGTTGTGCCCGAAACCCGCTATAACAGCTGGCGGTGTTTGAGTGAAGGAAGTTTTTTCCGAACTTTTTCCAGCCGGTTGAGGTCGATCTCGGCCGTGATCATCCCGGGTTCCTCTCCCCCGTCTGCCAAAATCGCACCCCACGGATCGATAATAAGAGAGTGTCCGTAAGTGTAACGGTTCTTCCCGTGCCGGCCTGTTTGGGCTGGAGCGAGAACAAATGAAGTATTTTCAATGGCGCGGGCGCGGAGCAGAACTTCCCAGTGAGCTCTTCCGGTTGGGCGGGTAAATGCGGATGGTACTGTCAGAAGTTCTGCACCGTCTGCAGCCAGTTTTCGATAGAACTCGGGAAAACGTACGTCGTAGCAGATGGAAAGGCCGATTCGGGCCAACCGGCCCGCATCGTAGACCGGAGGGACATCACTGCCCGCTTCCACCACTCCGGATTCGAGGTATCTCTCCTCTCTGGAGAGTTCGACGTCGAACAAGTGCATTTTGTTGTACTCCAGTACTTTTTCTCCGCTTGGGTTGAACAGGGAGGCACGATTAAACACCCGTCCGCTTTTTGAAGGAACCGGATAGCCGCCTCCGAGAAGATAGACTCCAAATTCCCGCGCCCACTCAGCAAGTACCGTTTCGGCATGATCGGAGATCTCCCCGGCAAGTTCAAGACGTCCATTTTCGTCTCCGAGCCATGCGAAATGTTCGGGCAGCCCTATGAATACGGCTCCCTCCCTTGCCGCATTTCGAACCCACTTTCGGGCCGAATCGAGGTTATTCTCAATATCGGGCTGACTGTTCAGTTGTATGGCGGCGGCAATGAATGAAGACATAGTGAACGACGTTTGGTATGATGCTCATGGATTTTGGTGCACTCTTGCGAAAATGGTGCCGGTCGGCAGGCTGGCTCCAGACTCGATCTGCATTTATGAAAATACAAAACTCGTGGGGGGAATTCATTTTTACAGAAAAGTTTCCTTTACGGGGTAATTCAAGCGTGCAAGTCCATAAATGTCGGAACTTGCAGCACCCGAAATTGAAACGGCAATTCACTTGAATTAAATCTATATCTGTAGTATAATTAGTGCATTACATCCTACGAGGATATACACATAAACTCAATGTCTAATCAAACTGTTTGGAGAGTTCATATGCTCAGATCACTACAACACTACACCACACTGATATTAATTGCCGTGAGCAGTCTGTTTCTGTTCCAGGCGTGTGAAGACGATCCGCTTTCGGAGCAACCTGATGAAGAGACGGAGCAACCTGATCTTCCCTCTTTTGAAGCGATTACAGTGGACGGCAGCTATTTTGAAACGAACCAGGTTCCTGAGGACCCTGAAAATCCGGAAGATTTTGGGCCCTATTCCGAAGCACAAGCTTTTGTACTGGGTGTGTCGCAGGGAGTAGAGGGTGCATTGGCACTTCCTCAAACCTTTTTGGCTCTCTCTACCGGACAGGAAGGAGAGCAGCAGAACAACAACTGGGTCTGGAACTTCACAGGAGATTATCCGGATGAAGGGACCGGAGAGACCGTAGATTTTACGGCCACCATCACAGCATCTCCAGGTACCCAGGCCAGCCTTATCAACTGGGAATTTGCAATCGATGCTACTCATCCCCAGTATGGTCCGATTTCAGATCACGTACTGATGAGCGGTTCTGTTGCCGAGGATAACCTCACAGGCAGCTGGAGTCTTTTCTCTCCGGATGATGCTGTTCCTGAGAACCTTCCCTCACTTGAATCGGAGTGGGACTACACAGATATCCAGGAGTCCGGCTTTACGGTTACAACACTGAGCATCGGTGACGTTCCTGAAGGTGAGGAGGCAGACGAGGCCTATCTTGCCGAATTTCACTACGAACAGAATGGTGATGATTTTACCTTCAGTCTGGTTGAGGGAATGGTCGCCATCGAAAGTGGTGAGGCTGTCATGAATGAAGAGCTTGTAACTTTTGAAGTGATGTGGAATACAAATACCGGAACCGGATCTATTATACATCCGAATGGAAATATCTGCCAATGGGGAGAGGATCTCCGGGTCACCCAGTGTGAAGAGGGTCAAGCCACAACGCAATAGGTGAATTTACACCATTCCGGATTCGCTCCGGATCAGATTATAAGGGCCTGTAGTGGTATTCACTGCAGGCTTTTTTTTATCGTACAGTCAATAACCGGAAAGCATATGACACAGTGTGCACATATATGAATCCTTCAAAAAAAGGTTGTTGAGTATGAATGAATTGTATAATATCCCGCATCATGATGTGGGTTAATCCTCATTACAACACTCTGTCAGGAGGTTTCTATTATGAGTAAAATGATACAAAAATTTGCACTGTTTGCGCTCTTATTCGCGTCATCACTCACTCTTTTTCAGGCGTGTGAAGAGGATCCACTCTCAGACGAGCTGGATGGGTTGGACGAGGCTCCGGCTGTACCTACACTTGAGGCAATTGACCTTGATTTCAGTTATTTTGAAGAGAACCAGATTCCCTCCGAACCGGAAAATCCGGAAGACTTTTCTGTTTACATGCAAGCTCAAAGCATGGTGATGGAGATGGGGATGGGAATGGATGATGAGGTGCTGATGATCCCATCTATTTTCTTATCCCTCACTTCGGGAAGTGATGCCGAGCAGCAAGGCAACAGCTGGGTCTGGAGTTTCAGCGGGGATGTTCCGGATGAAGAGACTGAAAGCACGATCGATTTTGAGGCCACAGTAACTGCAACGCCAGGGCCCGGTACCGGACAGTTTACATGGGAGTTTTTGGTGACTGCCGAAGATCATGATTTTGGTTCCATTGAAGACTTTGTGCTGTTGAGTGGGGTTGTTTCGGAAGATCATCTAACCGGACAGTTCGATTTCTTTATCCCGGATCCGGAGCAACCCGAGGGTATACCTTTCATTGAGATGGAGTGGGACGCATCCCAAACGAACAGCACCTCCTTCTCAATACTTGTGAGTGAAATCGATGAGGAGTTTGGAGAGGCCTGGCAGTTCTCGTTAGAGTATGACCAGTCCGGGCCGGAGCACAACTTCTCCTTTCAAGAGGCCTATTATTGGGATGATGAAGAGTATGCTGCCAGAGCTGCACTGGACTACGACAACCAGGAGGAGAACTCATTCGGCCTGTACTGGAACACAGACACCGGGGTGGGATACATGCTGGACTGGTACGGTGTGACCTGCTGGTGGGGAGATGACCTTCGGATGACCGAGTGTGATGAACAGCAACAGCAGCAAAACGGTGCAGAGATGACCCGCGAACCTGCTACAAATCGTCTCGTTCCAAAATTCTCCCAGTTTCGGTGAAACGTATGTCAGGAATTCTGGCAAGGTCCCGGAGCCTTTCGGTTTTCGATCATTGAAAAAAGGTTTACTTTAAAGGTTCATAAAAAAGGAAGGTCAGTGCCTTGTCTTGCGCCCCGAAGAGGGCGCCTGTTTAACCCACGCTCGAAATCGTTCAGTTCTATGCATTCATTTACATTCGTACGTCAAGCCGGGAGTGTAAAACCGGCAAATAGCCTGCAAAGGCTGCTCAGATATAGCTTTATATTTGTTATTTCAGGACTTTTCCTGGCCTCCTGTGGCCCTCGGGAACAGATTGAAATGAGAGTCTTTGAACCCGACCGGGAGGAACTCAAAGTGCTCTTTATCGGAGACGACCGTGGCCATCAGCCGATCCAGCGACTCGAGCACCTGGCTACTTACATGCTTGATCGCGGGATTGAGCTCTTCTATTCGGACGATCTGGACGAACTGAATATTCAGAATTTGTCCCGCTATGATGCGGTACTTCTTTATGCGAATCATCCGGAGATCTCCGAGGAGCAGTTGGACGGGCTACTCGACTATGTGAACAGGGGAGGAGGATTTGTACCGGTTCACTCCGCATCGGCCAATTTTACAAACTCGGATGAGTTTATCGCTCTGGTCGGAGGGCAGTTCGAATCACACGGTGGCGAAGTTTTTACCACCAGAATTGTTGAACCGGCTCACGAAATCATGCAAGGGTTCGAACCCTTTGAAAGCTGGGATGAAACCTATGTACACTCGGACCATAACGAGGAGAACCGGACCGTTCTAAGTTACCGGGAAGATGAACCCTGGACCTGGGTTCGCACGCACGGAGAGGGGCGTGTCTTCTACACGGCCTGGGGACATGATGGAAGAACCTGGCAAAATCCCGGTTTCAGGGAACTGATGGAGAGGGGGATTCGCTGGGCGGCCCGACAGGATGTTGAGGAAGCGATGGCGTCCAGGGAAGTGAGCAACCCGTTCGAATTTGAAGAGCAGAATGTACCATTCCCTCCCACTCAAACCGACCGTGAAGCGGGACAGCGGGAAACAGAGCGAAAGCAGCTCCCGATTTCTCCGGAAGAGTCGATGAAACGGATGGTATTACCGGCAGACTTTCGGGTCGAACTTTTTGCCTCCGAACCCGATATCGTGAATCCGATTGCCATGAACTGGGACGAGAAGGGTCGTCTCTGGGTAGTGGAATCGGTCGAGTACCCCTATACACGTGAATTTCTGGAAGATGGTGGAGGAAAGGATAAGATTATGATCCTGGAAGACACCAATGGAGATGGACGTGCCGATTCGTTTACCGAATTTGCAGGCGGGTTCAACGTGCCAACAAGCCTCACCTTCTATGATGGAGGAGTGATTGTCCACCAGGCTCCGGAAACACTCTTTTTGAAGGATACCACAGGAGACGGCAAAGCGGACGTCAGGGAAGTGCTCTTCGAAGGGTGGAACCAGTGGGATACCCATGCCGGGCCCAGCAACCTGCACTACGGCCTGGACAACTGGATCTGGGGTGTTCTCGGATACGCTGGCTTTAACGGCACGGTTGGCGGTCAGCAGCATCAGTTTAGCATGGGCGTCTATCGTTTCCGTCCGGATGGTTCGGAGCTGGAATATCTACGACGAACCAATAACAACACGTGGGGCCTCGGATTCAGTGAACAGGGCGGAGCGTTCATATCTACTGCAAACGGAAATCCAAGCTCCTTCTTGCCACTGTCTCAGCGCCACTACGACGCGATTGAGGAGCTGACTCCGTCGGTCACAGAGAGCCTGATCAATAACTTCCGCATGATTACGATCACGAGGGAGTACAGGCAGGTAGACTTTTTAGGAGGATACACAGCGGCTGCTGGCCACGGGACCTACACCGCCCGGGAGTGGCCTTCACGGTACTGGAACCGCACTGCTTTTGTAACAGAGCCAACGGGGCACATCATCGGTGAGTTCCTGTTTGAAGAGGAGGGTTCCAGCTATCGCGGGCACAACCCGAGAAACCTGGTCTCCAGCGACGATCAATATTTTGCTCCTGTCGTCACAGAGGTGGGCCCGGACGGCCATGTCTGGGTGGCGGATTGGTATAACTACGTACTTCAGCACAATCCGGCAGGTGGCCAGCAGAGCGCCGCACCCGGTAATGCCTATGCCAATCCACTCAGAGATACGGAGCACGGACGGATCTACCGTATCGTTTACGAAAAGGCGGACGAGAAAGAGCCTTTCAGTCTGGAGAATGCCAGTGCGGGAGAGCTTGTTCAGACTCTGAATCATGACAATATGTTCTGGAGAAAACATGCTCAACGCCTGTTGGTAGAGAGGGGTGAGACCGATGTGGTTTCCGAACTCATTTCGCTGGTACGTGACCGAAGTGTGGAAGAGGAGACCGGCCTGAATGTTGGGGTTATTCATGGACTCTGGACGCTTCACGGCCTGGGCGCGCTGGACACGGATGACTCGGATGCAACAGAGGCGGCCAGAGATGCCCTGAATCATCGTTCACCCTATGTTCGTCAGAATGCGGTCAAAGTACTGCCGAAAACAGACGCCTCTGTTCAGGCGATTCTGGATGCAGGGCTGCTGTCGGACGAAAACCTGCATGTCGTTTTGGCGGCGCTGGAAGTTCTTATCGAGATGCCTGCTTCCATCGAGGCTGGTCATGCCATTCTCGATGTATTGAACAACGAAGATCGCATTGAGCAGCGCTGGATTCGTGAAGCGAGCTCCCTGGCCGCGGTTACGCACAGCGAAGGGTTTTTGGAAGCGTACAGCAATGCGGATGATCTGATCGATACGGATTCGGAAGAAGAGGCCGAACTGGTGAACCTTCTATCCAACCACTCATTCGAGGAACTGGATGGAGATGGAAATCCTGTCGGCTGGCAAACCCGTACCTATAGCGGACAGGTTCAATACTCTGTTGCAGAAGGGGAAGGTCGCGAAGGGGGCAATGCCCTTCGTATCGTCTCCGAAAACGGTGCCGATGCAAGCTGGTATGGCCAATTTGACCATCAGGAAAATCATCGTTACCTGGTTGGCGGGTGGATCAAGACGAACAATATAGAGAACACGACCGGTTTTGGTGCCCAGTTCAATGTTCAGGGACTCTCGCCGGAAGCGGGAAAAACACCAGCGGTGTCCGGGACCAACGACTGGACCTATGTGGAACGGTCGGTTCTGATGGAGAACAGTGGCACCGGTGAGTATAACCTCTTGATCGGTGGCTGGGGGCAGTCTACAGGTGAAATTCTATTTGATGATGTGGTTATTTACGAACTCGGGCCCGACCGAACGGCCACTCTAACCGGTGTGGTTCAGATCGTCGCCGAAGTCGTGGGTGCCGAGGACTTTATAAGTGCCGACACGGAGGAGGAGGTTGCCGATGATGATGTACGTGTGATTGAGGTCGGGGTTCAGCCCGATATCCTCCGTTTCGACGTCGAGGAGCTGCATGCGACCGCCGGAGAGCGGATCCGCATCGTCTTTACGAATACGGACCATATGCAGCACAATCTACTGATCATCCGACCGGGGACAACCACCTCGGTAGGTGAGATGGCGGATGCCATGCTGGCTGCAGGGACTGCGCTTCAGCGTCAGTATATTCCGGAAACGTCGGACGTCCTGGAGAACACACCTGTGGTTGAAGCGGGAGAGCAGTATGTGCTGGAGTTCACCGTTCCCGAGGAGCCAGGTGAGTATCCTTTCATCTGTACCATTCCCGGACACTGGCGCACCATGCAGGGCATTCTCTATGTAGAGTGACCTTTTATCCATTAGACTGGCCACCGTCCCAGCCCGCGCATTGTAAACAAGCCGGGCAGGAGGGTGCGAAGTGGCGGTGCCAGCATGATATGCAGAAGAGCCTTTCGAAGAAAAGGCCACCTCTGCCTGCGGCCGAGCCGCATGTTCATTTCTGCCCGTCTTGCCACCTGTTTCGCCATTCGTCTCTGCCGCCGGGACGTTTTTAAAAGCAGATCCGGTTGAGCCCGTCCATGGATCACACTTGCCAGGGCACGGCCGATGGCATCGGAGGTGAGCCACCCCAGGTTCATCCCCTGCCCGCCGATGGGGCTCACCACATGAGCGCTGTCTCCCGCAAGCAGTACGGGGCCCGAAACCAGGGTGTCGGCCAGGAAGTGCTGAACACCGAAACTGCTGACGCCGAAAGATGGGTTTTCCGCCAGTTTGATGCCGGTTCGTCTGCGCACCATCGAAATGAGCTCCTCCATCTGCGGATTCTCGATGTAACGGTCTGTTTTGGCGACCCATCGGCGCAGGCCTCGCGGGATGGGAAAGGACTCTATCAGGCCCTCCCGGTGAAGCCAGATGGCCGCATCGCTACCCAGAGTGGAGTGGTCGGGCAGGTCGCTCATCATATAGGTATCGTCGTACCTCCCCCCTGAAAACGCGATGACTGCGTGCTCCCGGACCTGGCTCCATTTGCCGTCGCACCCCACCAACCAATCCGCTTGTCTCACGAAGGCACTGCCCTCCCGTTTGGTCCTGACTGTGATCCCACTGTCCTGCACTTCGAATCCAGTGAACTCTTCGCCTCTGCAGATCACATCGGGAGAGATCTGCTGTACCTGCTGTTCGAGCAGCCTCTCCGTTTGGGCCTGGGGAAGCGAGAGGATGTAGTTGAATGGTTTCGGGGTTTTATGCAAGGAGATGGAGCCGATCTTCTGGTGGTCATGAAAGGCATGTCCTTGCTCAATTTTAACCCCTCTTTCGATGAACGGTTCAGCGATGTCGAGGCGATGAAACAGTTCCAGAGAGACGGGGTGAATTCCGAGAGATCTTGAGTCGGGCCGGATCGTCTTCCGCTGTTCGATCACACGGCAATCGATGCCGTTCTTCAGCAACAGAAGCGCCATATAGAGTCCGGCGGCTCCGCCACCGATCACAAGTACGGTGGTTTTTTCAGGGTTCATGGATCAGGAGCAGTCTGAATGGGATTCGATTCTCTACCCTCCAGCCCTCCGGCACGATGCGTGCAAGCTCGTCGGGTGTGTAGCTTCTCCGGATGGAGGTGATGCCGTCTCTGGCGATGAACGAGCGGTGAAAGAGCAGCGGTGCGGTGAGGGCAAATGCAGCCATTCCGATGTCGGACCTTCGTATATCGTTAAACAGTACAAGCTGTTTGGCGAGGCGGGACGAGGTTTGACAGAGGTTCAGCAACTCCTGCGGGGTGAGGTGGTGGAGCAGGTGGTTGGAGAAAACCAGATCGAATGGTGGCTCATCGGAAATCAACTCCTGCGCCCATGCCTGTCGGAACCGGGCCGTATCGGGTATGGGTCGGGATTGAGCGTAGGCGATGGCTCTCGGTTCCGGATCGATGCCCATCAGTTCTGCATCGATGCCTTCGCGCCTGCACCATTTGGCAAGAGTGCGTATCAGGTCTCCGCCCCCGCAACCGATGTCCAGGATTCTCAACGGTTGATCCCTGCGGGCCATTGGAACGATGCTCGAATCAAATATCGATCTCCAGCGGGTGATGGCACGGTTCAGTATGGAGAACTGACGGTAGGTTCGGCGCAGCTTATCCGGATGGCAGTCCGGGTCATCCATCTGCTCTTCAAGATCCGTTGCACGGTGTTTCAGGAACAGTGTCATGCCCTCTGCGCGTCCGGTTTCCGGCGGTTAAGCGCTCTGCCCCTGTCCCGCGCGGTGGAGCTGCCATGCTTTTCGCCAGCCCCACGACTCTCCTCCAGAGTTCGAATGAGAGAGAAGAGGCCGCTTTCGAATGTGATACCGGGGCCAAATGCCATGGCCATCACCGTCTCCTCCTCCTGTTCCGGCTCGGTATGTTCCAGCATCTCTTTCAGGACAAACAGCAGTGTCGCACTACTCATGTTGCCATATTCAGAGAGGACGGTTCGTGAAGGGGCGAGCGCCTCGGCCGGAAGGCACAGACTTTTTTCGGCGCGATCGATGATGGCACGCCCTCCCGGATGGAGCGCCCATCGGTCTATCTGGTCACGATTTATGTGTAAATGGTCGAGAGCCTGGTCCAGAAAGGGATTTAAATTTCGGGCCAGGATGTCCGGAATGTAGCTGGAGAGAACCATGTTGAAACCGTGATCGCCAATCGTCCACGCCATCTGATCGGCCCCTTCCGACAGGATGACCGACTCGAACCCCCGGATGCGAAAGTGCCGATTTTCATCGGGCTGATGTCCGGTAACAATGGCTCCTGCAGCTCCGTCTGCAAAGACAGAAGCGGAGATGAGGTCATCTGTGGTCAGGCCTCCCTGAAAGTGAAGAGTACAGAGTTCTACTGAGAGTACAAGAACCACCGCATCCGGTTCTGTTTCGCAGATTCGGGAGGCGAGCTTGAGGCCGGGAAGGGAGGCGTAACAACCCATAAAGCAGAGATGGTAGCGTTCGGTGCGAGGCGAGAGGCCAAGCGCCCGAATGACGTCGTAATCCGGGCCGGGGGCATAGAATCCGGTGCAGGATATGGTGATGAGATGCGTCACGGATTCCGGTTTCAGACCGTTGCTCTTCTCCAGCAGTTTTCGGGCCAGCCCGGTATATAGTTTTCTCGCCTCCTCTTCGTACACACGGTTTCTTGCAGAGGTCCCTGGCGCTGAAAAATCGGTTCCCTCATAGAGCAGGCACACACCTGCATCCTGGAAGTCTGGCAGTACAGAGTGGCGGTGTTTGATACCTGAACGGCTGTAGATCGCATGAATGAGGCGTTTCTGCACTTCATCTTCAGCCACTTGCTCTTTCATCTGTTCCCGGATAAGATCCTGGTTATATCTGTAGGGAGGAGGGAGGGTTTCAATGGTCCGGATGTATGCGGGCATGGTTCTGGGAGTCTTCTTTGAAGAGGGCGTATCACTCCAACCGGACCGCGTGTCTATTTCGTTCACATGGTTCTTATAGCTTCCAATACAACTGGTCGATTCATTGCTATAAACAGGAGGAGCCGTCCGGGCAGCAGGCAGTAAAACTGCTTTGCAGCGAGTTACCTTGGGAGACCACCAACACCCGATTTCTGGGGATGGTGAACGAAGCGGACTATCTCTTCCTGGAGATTCATGACGACTACCGGGCGTCACTGAGGGTTGCCAGGGTTGCGATCTGCAATCACCGGCAAGTCTGGATGCAGAACTTGGAAGTGCACTCTCTGCCATGATGAAGCGGAATTGGATTTCAAAAACAGATGCAAAAGCAACCATTAAGCAATTTATTCGGATTCCAATTCGCAGGACCCCTGTGAGGTTGACTCAGGCAATCGATTTGGCGGACAAATTTGGCATCTATGCTTATGCCGGTTTCGTATTGGATTGTGCCAAACAATATCGGACGCCATTATTGAGTTTGGATAAGAAGATGGTAGATATAGCGAAACTACTTCAAATTCACATATTGGAGATAGAAAAATGAAAGTCTACACATACTCACAAGCAAGGCAAAAACTGGCCAAATTGCTGGATGAAGCGCGTTTGGAGGGAGAGGTGGCCATTAAAAAGCGGGGGGGTGAAACCTTTATTCTGAAACCGGTGAAACCGGAAGGGTCCCCACTGGATATTGAGGGCGTAAATACGGGATTGGATCTGGATTCATTGAATAGTGCTGTTAGAGAAAGCCGGGAGCGAATGTAGTGAACCATCCCGAACACTTTAGTAACGTGCTGAAAGGCTGAAAGAGGTAAGGGAGGTAGAAACCGGCCTAACGGCGAAAAGGTATTACAGAACACTTAGGCTTTTCTGAAGTGCCCAGGGGGGAGTGATTGGGATGTCATATCTCAACAAAAAAAGTGTCTTAAAACCCTAATTATGCCGAATTAGGTGGTGTTTTGTGGTTATCTTTCACTGTCGAAAGGACAGGAAATCACAAAAATGTTTTACAATAGTTTCACAGTAAAACAGATATATCATCAGACGGTAAAGCAACTATGACAACATCATTTCACTTCTATCTGCGAAAGGATTTTCAGAAGAAGAACGGGGAATATCCAATCTACTTGAGAATCACTCACAACCGCAAGCATAAATACATATCAACAGGCGTGTCCGTATTGGACAAGCACTGGAACCCGGAGAAAGAGATCATCCGGAAAAACCATCCAAATGCAAGCGTTCTAAATGAAACGTTGCGAAATAAACGAAGCCAGGTCCAAAAAGTACAATCCGAATTAAGTAAAAACGGATCAGAATCGGCAAAGGCCATTCGCGAGCGAATGCGGTCCAGGCAAAAGGCCGATTTCTTTGTCTTAGGAGTCTGTCGGACTTCTCCTCTAAGTCCCTGTTTTTATTGAATCGGTGATTTCTAAAATATCCTCTAAGTTCAATAAAAACAATGGGTGTATTTTTCAAGCCCGACAGACTCCTAGACACAAATTAAACCTGTAAAGTTTATAATTTGTGATTATCTAAACACACAGATAAACCTGGAGTAAATCCGAAAAATTAGCAGCCATTCATATAACTATACCATAAGGAATCGCCAAAGCATCTAGTGATGTTAATGTTTCCCAATCAAGCTTGTATAAGTGGAAACAGAAATTTGAAAGCCATGGCGAGTCTGCTCTAGATAACCGTGGTGATGACCAGCTCTGCAGGCAGAACGTATAGCTGCTTTCCAACAATCGAATGCTTAAGCAGATTATTGCTGAGAAAGAGCTCCAACTGATGATTAAAGATGCACTTTTTTTAAAAAAAAAGTCCCTAACCATCGAGGCCAAACATGTGGTTGGGCTTTTTGATCAGATCTTTGCGATCTACGTGCGCAATGACAATTGCTCACAAATGGAATAGTAGGTGTTTCAGCAGCAAGTTGCCGACAGGCAAATTACTTAGGAGTTTACCAAACCGACCAGGCCGGAGCAAAACGCACATATCAAATCCTATCACAACATTTTAGATCGGGTGATTTGCAGCCGATATGAATTTGAAGATGTGCCTGAGTCCATACAATTACCTGCTGAGTTTGGGTATTGATATGGTAAAAGAAATGGTGCTTAAAAAAGCTCTTGTAACGGATCATCCTATGGAGAATCTTAACAGATACACTGTCCAGTAGTTAGGGGGGTAAGCCACTTAGGAAAATTCATTATAATAAATGAACTTATCCTAATGTTTCTACGGAGTTTAGAGAAATTTTAATAAGACGCGCCAAAAACTGAACCTGCTATATTTCAGTAAACATTCAGTTAAGGTATAGCGGTGTTCAACGAACCAATAAAGTAATTGTAAAAAAAAAGGGGAGCTTTATGAAAGAGTTGCTCAATATTGGGCAGGTACTTGGCCGTGTTGAAATGAAGAAGTTGATGGCGGGTAGTGGGTGGTAATACATGTGGAAATTATACTGGAGATGTATTGCGGGTGTTATCCTTAAGCCTGTATTTATAATGGTTGTGAGGTAGGGCTTATTATGTACTCTGTAGGATGGATGTAATATACCCGTGACGGTTGCTGGCAAGGAATCTGGTACTTTTAGCGGTATAACCCGTGGTGTAACGTATCCTTGAATTTGCCAAGTACAATTAAATGATTATGGACAAGAACTTTTTGAACTTATTATTTCATACCAATTTGACTGAAAGTCACAAATTAAATCTGGGGGACTATACCTTAAGATTTATTTTTCGGTTTTCAATTATTCACTAAACAAAAGTTTTATGTAATGGTAAATGCAGTGCTAATAAAATTTATTCTATTTGGTAATCTGATCATAGTATGTTTTGGATGTTCAGGAAGTATTAAAATTGACCCGCCGGAAACAGTTTCGAATGTATTAAATGAATTTGTAGCATCTGAACCTTTCCATTATTTAAATCTGGATGAATTGGATACTCAATATATTCAACTCAATGAGAATAATATTATTTATAGTATAATAGATGATGTTGATTTACAGATCGGACATTTATCGAAGTTTACTCAAATCGGTGACAGATTATATATCTATGATGGAATTGGAAATGCTATTTTTGAAATAAATTTTGATGGAACTGCTGATGGACCACTTACAAGTGAAGGGGCAGGTCCCGGAGAACATGGAATAATCAGGAATTTGAAATCTAATAGCTGGCACATTTATGCAGTTGATGCGAGTAATGGTCGAACTAATGTTTATTCAAGTGGAATGAATTTTATAGGACAAGAAAATAATTTATCTTTTTTAGATTTGAATGATAGTCTATTATTAATGGAAAATTCCTTGAGTAGAGGAGTGGCACCCAATAATCCTAATCAAGGGCGATTGGTTATATATTCAATGGATAATTTGGCTGACACAGTCAGGACGATGATGCCCCGCATTATTCCGGCAGGGTATCAACCTCAAATGTTTAATACACCGAGGGTCTCATTAAACCGAGAGAATGATTTTGTCGCCAATTATTATTTCTTACCGTGGCTCTTTGTATTTGATGAGCTTCACAATCATACTCGAACTTTAATTTTTGAGTATTCAGTTTTTGAAGAAATGGATATACCCCCTATGGATTTCTTTAAAGAATTAACTAATGAAGGGTTTGGAGGAATCAGGCCTATTACTGAATTCAAATTGATGGACAATGGAGATATTTTCTTCACTGTACGCAGAGAGTTATTTCGTCTAACTCTTAATTCTGATAATACATATCAAATGGCTGGTAAATATCAATTTAATCATCCATCCGCCGAAGACCCTTTGTGGATATCAGATGTTTTTCAAACGGATGATAAAAGTGAAATATTAATTGGTAGCTGGGAATATCTATTTCGATTTGAATTACCATAAAGAACTCATACAATTAATTTGGTAGCTTATATTTTGACTTATGTCGGTGATTAATGAATGAATAACACCATCAAATGGCGACCCCTCTGAAAAATCGTCTTTCAGTCTCAAGTTCAATAAAAATACCAATGCTACCGATAAAAGTGTGAACTGATTACCTAGCTCAAAGTAGTTCGATGAATTATTTTGATATTGGACATTGAAAGAAAACCATATTGCAATTCCAACAGCAAGTAAATCAGTTGTATTCTGAAAATACGTTATATGGTCTTTAAAACAGTAGAAAGTGGGGAAGGAAGATTATCAAAATTGTCCTTGATTAATCAATGGTTACTATCAGTAATGTTTACAAATCTGATTTTGAAGCATCCTTATTTAATAAATTACTGTCAGTCTACTCTGCATATTGTAACCAAATACAATATATTCTTGGCTAAAAGTATTCCAAATAGATGAGTGTATAAGTTTTACTATATTATTTGAAGCAAATGTTTACTCGTTCACTCTCAAGATGCAAACAAGTTTTCAGGGGAGAAAAGAGAGTATTTGTTTCACAATTGTTTTACAGTGAAAAATAAAAAAAGCCGTAAAGTGTTGTTTTTTTCACTTTGCGGCTTCGCAATTGTACCCGGGAGGGGACTCGAACCCCCACGCTGTTGCCAGCATACGCCCCTGAATAATGGTAAAGGAACGTTTATGGCAGTGTAGAAGTGGCTTTTCAAACATGACTGTACCCAAAATTGTACCCAAATTTTTTCCGGGTTTACGGGCTCTGAGGGATGTAACTGAATCTTGACCGTTTCATTCCCTTACAATGTGTTAGTAACACAATGTAAGAAAACTGATGAGGTCATAGTAGTCCGGTCATGGGTTACATTATAATTTCAGGTTACCTATAGACTATTTGAAAAATTTTCACTATTCCTATTAGAGTAGAAGTATGATCTTCCGTTATCTTCGTTACGTGAATACCTGTCTCAATGAGAATTGCCTTCATCATATCAATCCCTCTTTTTTTTATCTGTAGCAACCTCGGCGGTTGTGATTCGGTGAGCAGTGCGGAACAAGATGATCTTGTCGAGGATTTTATTCCCTTCGACGCCGGCCCGATCCTGTTTATCCATAGGGGGGAGATCTGGAGTATGGAAGAGGATGGTTCGAATGTGCGAAAACTGACAAACTTCCTCTCCATGGACTTCCCCATTGGGGATGCGCAATGGTCTCCGGACGGAAGTAAAATTGCCGTTACCGCATCTGCCGATCCCGGAAATCCGGATGAATGGGCACGCGCCATTTATATTATGAATGCGGACGGGACGGATATGGAGCAACTCACCCATCCGCCTCTGGGTCATGTCAGGAATGTAGGAGATGTGTCACGCGGCTACAGATGGTCGCCGGATGGGAATAGAATTGCTTTTACCCGAATGAGACCACCGGAAGCGCTCGGAATGCTCGATGTGTACATCGTGGATCTTGAAACCGGTGTGGAGTCCTTGATCTCTGGAGACAAACAGGTCAGGGATTGGCGTCCGGGTGGTGACGAGTTGCTGGTTTCCTATCGGGATGGTGGAAAATTTCGTCTGGGATTGCTTGATATTTATCACGATACACTCAGAGCACAGGGCAGTCTTGATTATAATAACGATGGAGGCCGGTTTTCACCGGGCGGTTTCCATCTGGTATATTCAAGACTGGATTCAGATCAGAGGGGGCTCTATCTGCTGGACGTAGAGACCCGGGAGGAAGAGCTTCTGTTCGACCAGGTGGAGTATCCAGGTGCAGTTGCATGGTCGTCTTCCGGAGACCGTTTACTGTTTCAGACGTGGGCAACTGCCGATGAGGATCGTAAAGTGTATATCATGCATATAGATACCGGAGAGGTGGTCAATATCACTCCGTTGGAATCACCGGAATCCTGGGTATGGGTGTCAAGCTGGCGTAGCTGGTAATTGTTCAAATTAAAGAATAAGGAGGTTGGGATGAGAGTGTTGAATATATATACATGTGTCACGCTGGTTCTACTGATTTTCCTCGATGCCGGGTCTCTGTTTGCGCAAGAGAGAATCACATTTGTCAATCACAGAGGGGTTGAACTGGAGGCGCGGATTGATGAGAGAACCGGCACAGCCGACCGGATATATGGGATTCGGGAGCACGTGAATGAGTTTGGATTTGAGCAGGAAGGACTGGATAGCCTGGCGGTAGTCACAGTGGGAGGACAGATCATGGATGCCTATTCCGAACAACTTGGAATGACGAGCCGGGATGTGATCGTGAGAAAAATAGATACGGATGGTTCGTGGTGGTTTGCGGAGTTCCGGCAGCGGGTGCAGGGTATTCCGGTCGAGAACTCCGAAATCGGATTTACGATCGACCCATCCGGGAATATCGTTTCTCTGGGGGCCCGGGCTTTCCCGAATATTACAACATTGCCGCCTCAGAATATCTCAAAAGAGGAAGCCCTTCGTAACGCCCATGAGGAGTTTTCCGAAGAGGAGCCGGATCTCGTCTCCGGCCCCGAATTGGTCATTCTCCCGGAATTTGACGAATCCGGTTACTCATACTTCCTGACGTGGAAGCTCACACTGCGATCATTGAGCCCGCTTCGGAATGTCACCTTTTACGTAGACACCCAGACAGGTGTCATTCAACGGCAGGTGAGTAATCTTCGGGATAATAATATATACGGAACCATTACTGGTGAGCATTGGCTGAACAGTGCGAATGATTCACCTGTCACCGACGGATTTCGAAATAGGGTCAAAGTGTATAATTCTTTGGGTCAACTTGTTTCCAACTCTCTGACGAATTCAAATGGGAGTTTCTCAACCGGGCCTCTGTCTTTCGGAGTCTACACGGTTCGGGTACATCTTGAGAATCCGTGGATCCAGATCCGGGATATTGCCGATTCAGGTGACCCTATATTCCATGAGGAGAGCACTTATCCCGGAGAATTTAATTTCAATTGGCAGCCTTCCGATGGCGGGAATGTACTTTGGCATGCTACGGCGATGTATGATTTCATTAAGCAGCCCCACCTTAATTACTCTGGAATGGACTATCAAATGGAGGGATTTATTAATAGTGGTTCAATTATTAATGGAGCTGCAGATGGCACCAATATATATTTTGGCTCGTATGGTGGACTACCGTGGGCTCGTTCCAGAGATGTTGTGACCCATGAATATACTCATAATGTGATATACAGTATCTACGATGGTTTCATAGGTGAAATATGTGTAGAAGGTGTTCAAGATTCTGAATATTTTAAAAAAAGTTGTGCTATGGATGAGGGAATTTCAGACTATTTTGCTGCCACAACAAAAGCATCTCCCAGCTCCAGTATCGGTGTTGATGTAGGTGTTAATAGAGATCTTTTTAATGATCATACTTGGAGTCAGTTTGCAGGACCACACTTTAACGGCCAGGTCATTGGCGGCGCTCTGTATCGTTTACGACAAAGTGTCGGGACTGTAACGGCTGCTGATTATCTGGCATTCAAGGCATTGCAAATTGTGCCACGGGCAAGAGATTTTGAGGATTATTTATACAACGTCTATCTGGCCGATAATGGGGAGTATGATGCGGGGTGGCGTAATCAGATAACGAGTTCGTTTTCTCATCACGACATAACAACGAATCCTCCCCCACTGCCGCCACCGCCACCCCCATTCGTAGACCTGAATGGTCCATCTTTTATAGAAGTTTAGGGATATCCCGGTATGTATATGGTTGATGTTTATAATGGCCAGGAGCCGTTCACTTATTTGTGGTGGAAAGAAGAGTATCAGTTTGGGCAGCCGACCGGTAACATCGATACTCTCTATCACTGGACGGGGGATGTGGGTTACTATCAAGCACAGCAAATGGAAGTATTCAAACTTGTCGTAGAGGTCACGGACAGCCTGAATCGCATGGCCAGTGATGATATGATGGTGACAGCGGACTACTACGAACAGATGGGTGGCAGTCTGTTGGCAGAGAATGCCGGAAGCATACCCGATGAGTTCTCCCTCGGGCAGAATTATCCGAACCCATTCAACCCGGCCACGACGATTGCCTATGCGCTGCCGGAGGCGGCACAGGTTTCGATTGATGTCTACAATATTCTGGGCCGGAGGGTAGTCCGACTTATGGATGGCGATCAGCCGCCGGGCAGCTATAATGTGCAGTTTGACGGGAGGAATCAGGCCAGCGGAACCTATCTGGTAAGGATGCAGGCGGTGGGTCGCTCCGGGGAGCATTTCCAGCACGAGCGAATGATGCTGATGATCAAATAACGGTTAAAAAGAGGTTAGCCCGGAACGAACAGGGTTCAAACCATATAGAGAGAGTGAAGAAGTGCCCAGGGGGGGACTCGAACCCCCACGCTGTTGCCAGCATACGCCCCTGAAACGTACGCGTCTACCAATTCCGCCACCTGGGCAGGTGAAGCACTCCAAAGTTGAATCGTCGTGCCCTAGAAGGGGGCAAATATAGGCAGGTTGACCGGACTATGGCAACAGGAATGCAAATATTCATTACCGGAAAAGAGCAATCTGTAATTGCACTCTATAGCGAATCGGCCGTCTCCTGATCGAAGAGGGTCTGCATAAGCTCTTTGTAATCCTCGGTTAGCTCCTTGTTCCGTCGATCCATCACCACTTTCATGGTCTCGAGCGCTTTCTCCAGTTTGTAGACCGTATCTACCCCTTTCCCCACCCAACGGAAGGAGGGAACCAGTTTCTCGGGAAATCCCGGTGTGAAGAGGTTGCTGCTCACTCCCACGATCGTGCCGGTGTTCAGTCTGGTTCCAATCGCCGTTCGCGAGTGGTCCCCCATCACCGTACCCAGAAAACGGAGGTTGGTGTTCACCGGTCTTCGCGTGTGATAATCGACCACGGTAACAGACTGGTAGTTGTTCTTCAGGTTAGAGGTGGTGGTGCCTGCGCCCAGGTTCACCCACTGTCCAAATATGGAGTCTCCCGTAAACCCTTCATGAGCCTTGTTGCTGAAGGAGTGGAAGATGCTGTTGTGAATTTCTCCGGCCACCTTGCAAACCGGGCCAATGGTGGTGCCGGGGCAGATCAGGCTTCCGGGGCGGACAATGGAGTTGTCGCCGATCGCTGCAGTCCCGCGTATCACAGAGTTGGCCTCGATGCTGGCTCCCTCCCCAATCCAGATAGGACCTTCAATTGTGACGAAAACGACCCCCGGTTCGATCTCTACCCCCTCCTGAATGCAGACCGGGTGATCTCCGGTCTGGTGAACGCCGTCGAACTTCCGGGTGTCCAGGACCTGATAGCTTCCGGACCAGCGTTCTATATCGTGCCGGATCTCCTCTTCGTTCTTTGCAAGCAGGCTCCATAAAGTGTCCAGAAGATTCGATGGGTCCACGGTTCCGACGCGTTTCAGGCTGTCTGTATCGATGCCGGTCTTCTCCCACTGTTGTGACATGGCGGCGGTTGTACGGGCAGCAACGACATCAGGACCTGCGGCCAGGTAGTGCCCCTCTTCGAGGGACCGGATGGATTCGAGCAGGGAACGGTTGGGTAGGAGACGACTGTTGATCCAGAGGACTTCCTTCCCGAACTGGCCATCATCGGGAAAAAGTTTCCTGAGGGAAGGGGAGGTGATTCGCCGGAATCGGTCGGGTCTCAGATCAAGGTTCCATTTCTCACGAAGGGTCAGGATTCCCAGGCGCAGGTCATCGAGCGGACGTGTAAGAGTGAGCGGTTTAAATAGTGCGCAGTGTTCATCTTCGAAGAGACAGAGGGTATCAGCTTGAGTGCTCATGATTGTCGATTCGTTAGAGTGCTCTGTTCTACTTGTTGCAAAGAGATGTTATTTCATATCTGTGCCGGGTGTAGTACCTTTCGGTCATCAATTGAATCTGTAAGCGGAATATAAACATATGTGCGGGATTGTCGGATATATCGGGAGTAAAAGTGCAGGAGAGATTCTGGTCAAGGGATTAAAACGTCTGGAATATCGTGGCTACGACTCTGCAGGCCTCGCCATCTCAAACGGTGGGATCGAGATTGTAAAAGGGAAGGGGAAGGTCGCTTCCCTGGAGAAGCTGCTAAAGAAGAGAGGAATTAAGGGCCAGACGGGTATCGGTCACACACGCTGGGCGACGCACGGGGAGCCGAATGATGTGAACTCCCACCCCCATTTGAGCGAGACAGGCAAACTGGCGGTGGTTCACAACGGAATCATCGAAAATTACAATGCGCTGCGAAAGAGTCTGACTGCGAAGGGGCGAACCTTCCAAAGTGATACAGACACTGAAGTGATCGGGCAGCTGATCGAGGAGATTTACGAATCGGAAGGGGGGAAGGATCTGGATCGTTCGATTCGCCTGGCGCTCAAGCAGGTTGTCGGTACGTACGGAGTGGCCATGGTTCATCAGGATTGGCCCGACCGCATCTATGTCGCCAGAAAGGGATCTCCACTGCTTCTTGGTATCGGCAAGGGGGAGATGTTCATCGCTTCCGACGCATCTCCGATTGTCGAGTACACGAAGAAGGTGGTCTATCTGGAGGATGGAGAGATGGCTGTCATCACCCGGGACAGCTATGAAGTGAAGACCATCGATGACGTCCCGCTTACCAAAGAGGTGCACGAACTGGCACTGAACCTGGAAGAGATCGAGAAAGCGGGTTACCCCCACTTTATGATGAAGGAGATCTTCGAGCAGCCCCGTTCGCTTGCAGATTGCTTGAGGGGAAGAATCGATCTGGAGAAGAACCGAATCCTGCTCGGAGGGTTAACCGACGTGATGCCAAAGCTGACCGCTGCGAAACGGCTTGTAATCGCCGCATGTGGTACGAGTTGGCACTCTGCGCTGGTGGGGGAGTATCTTTTCGAGCATCTGGCCAAGATCCCGGTTGAGGTAGAGTACGCCTCTGAGTTCAGGTATCGCGACCCCCTCATCGGGGAAGGAGATGTGCTTTTGGTTATTTCACAGAGTGGAGAGACTGCAGATACCCTTGCGGCCCTCAGGGAGGCGAAGCAGCGGGGCGCCATGGTCCTCGGAATCTGCAATGTGGTGGGATCCACCATTGCCAGAGAGACCGACGCAGGTGTCTATACCCATGCCGGCCCGGAGATCGGGGTAGCCTCCACCAAAGCGTTCACCACCCAGGTGGCTGTACTGGTGATGATGGCGATCGCTCTGGGGCAGAGCAGAAAGGTGCTAAAGAAGGAGTACAGCCAGAGTCTGCTGAAAGAGCTGAACGAGATACCACAGAAGATAGGGGCCATACTGAAACAGTGCGAGCAGATTGAGGAGATGGCACAGCTCTTTACCTATGCGCCCAATTTCCTCTATCTGGGGCGTTCGTACAACTTCCCTGTGGCGCTGGAGGGGGCCTTGAAACTGAAAGAGATCTCCTACATTCATGCCGAGGGGTACCCGGCTGCCGAGATGAAACATGGCCCGATCGCACTGATCGATGAGATGATGCCGGTGGTGGTCATTGCCGCTACCGACCACACCAATGATAAAATGGTCTCCAATATTGAAGAGGTAAAGGCCCGGAAAGGGAGGCTGATTGCCGTGACAAATGCCGAAAACAGCGCTGTGGTCGATCTTTCGGAGTTCTTTATTTCGATCCCGACGACGGAGGATTGTCTCTCTCCGCTTCTGACAGTGATTCCGCTTCAGCTCCTCTCCTACTACATTGCAGTGAATCGGGGCTGCGATGTCGATCAGCCCAGAAATCTGGCCAAAAGTGTGACCGTAGAGTAACCGTATTGTAACGGGTTGAACCGGGCTTCAGGTCGGAACGCCATTTTCAATCCTTATTGTTGAAGGGTGTATGAAACTGATCATCGAAAATATGGTTTGTGACCGTTGCATACAGTCGGTCCGGGATCTATTTGATGAGTTGAATATCGAAACGTCGGCTGTGTCACTGGGCCGGGTCGAGACGGCACATTCAATTTCGGTTGATGATCGGTACCGGCTGGAGAAACGGCTTGCAGAGCGGGGATTCGGGCTCTCTCAGGAGAGAGACGATCAGACAGTTACAGAGATCCGAACTGCATTGATCGACTTTTTGAAAGAGATTGAATTTGGTGACGATCCGGGCAAGCTTTCTGATTATATCTCTGGCCGGCTGTATCGTAACTATTCCAGGCTGAGCCATCTCTACTCTTCCCGAACGGGAGAGACCATTGAAAAGCATTTGATACGGTTAAAGATCGAGAGAGTAAAAGAGTTGCTGGCTCATCGAAACCGGACGCTCGGCGAGATCGCCTGGAAGCTGAAGTACAGCAGTGTCCAGTACCTTTCCAATCAGTTCCGGGATGTTACAGGTCTGACCGTAACCGACTACCTCAAGCAGGAGAACCCGGTTCGCACTCCACTGGACCGGGTGTAAAAGTATTACACATCGTTGTCGCTTCATTATAACGGTTGTACAACATCGAACTCCTACTTTGTTGCTCACTGTTCAGGTTTTTTTTTGATCATTAAATTTATGAGGCGAATAGGGTGAAAGAGCAGATCTATCTTGTAGGAGGAATGCACTGTTCGGGCTGTGTGAACAGTGTCGAGAAAGCAATGAAAAGTGTGCAAGGTGTAGAGGCCGCCACCGTGAATCTGGCAGCGGGCACAGCAACGATTCGCTACAATGAAGATCAGACAGGTTTTAAAGACCTGGCTCGTGCAGCGGAGCGAGCCGGTTACTCCATTGAAGAGCGCAGGAAGGAGGGGTCGGGGCGTCTGCAGGAGAAGCGGGACCGGGATCGCAAGCTTCTGGAAGGTGCTCGCAGGCGAATGACCAGGGCGTGGTGGGTAACCGGTCCGGTGATGGTCTGGATGTTTCTTGATATGGTGGTTGGAATTCATCTCACGGGGCACTTCCGGATGGAGCTCGCGATGACGGCGAGTGCCCTCTATGTAATACTCTTCCCAGGGAGTGAGACCCTGAAAGGTGCATGGAGGTCAATGAGGAGCCTTTCGCCGAATATGGACGTTCTGATAGCCATCGGTACGGTGGCCTCCGTGGGTACCGGATTTGCCGCTCTGATGCATCACGCCGGATGGATCGACTTTCCGATGCATAGCTTCGCGGGGATTGCGGCCATGATCATGGCGTTTCATCTGACCGGCCGGTATATCGAAACCAAATCGAGAGGTCATGCGTCGGATGCCATTACCAAACTTCTTACGCTGGAGGCCGAGACGGCCCGTGTACGCCGAAATGGTGAGGAGGTGGTGGTTCCGGCCCGTGATCTGCTACCGGGAGATCAGGTGGTGGTCCGGGAAGGAGAGAAAATTCCTGCAGACGGTAAAATTACAGAGGGAGAGGGGACGGTCAACGAATCGATGGTCACAGGGGAGTCGATGCCGGTACACAAAAAGGCTTCGGGCCAGGTGATCGGGGGAACGGTGAATGTAGAGGGGTGGCTCCTTGTGACGGTAGAGAGGGTGGGGGAAGAGAGCTTTCTGAATCGTGTAGTCCAGCTTGTAGAAGAGGCCCAGGGAACCCGGGTCCCCATTCAGGAGACCGCCGACCGTGTAACGGCGATCTTCGTTCCGGTGGTTCTGCTTCTTTCGCTGGTCACCTTTCTGCTGTGGGCTATGGTACCGGGTCTTTTCCTGCCGGTTCTGGAGTGGGCGGCCCCTTTTGTGCCCTGGGTTCAACCCGAAATGGGTACGATCTCTCTCGCATTCTATGCCTCCCTGGCGGTACTGGTCATTGCCTGCCCGTGTGCTCTGGGGCTCGCTACACCTACCGCACTGATGGTGGGATCGGGGCGCGGGGCCGAGAGCGGAATACTGATTCGGCGCGGAGAAGCGATTCAGCTTCTCAGCGAAGCGACGCATATTGTATTTGACAAAACAGGTACACTTACGGTGGGCGAACCGTCGGTCACCGATGTTCATTTGACGGGAGTGCAGAGCCGGGAAGATCTATTTTCACGCATCTTTGCGGTCGAACAGCAGTCGACACACCCTCTCGCCAGGGCGATCTACCGTTACGCAGAGCTCTTTTCCACAAAAAGGCATGAATTGGAGGGCTATCGTACACATACCGGACTGGGGGTCGAAGGGGTAGCGGGTGGTGTTCGTACGGTGATCGGAAACCGGCGGTTGATGGAGCGTGAAGGTGTGAAGCTGGATGGAGAAGAAGTGGAGATGGCCGAGAGTCTGGAGAGTGACGGGAAAAGTGTTGTGTACGTGCTGCTCGACGGAGAGGTGGGGGCACTGTTGGCTCTGGCCGATCAACTGAAACCGGAGGCAAAAGAGGTCATGCAACGCCTGCACAGTATGGGACTGCAAAGTAGTATGTTGACGGGAGATAACCAGCGCGTGGCCGAAGCGGTAGCTGCAAGAGTGGGTGTCGGCCACGTGATGGCGGAGGTGCTTCCGGATGCAAAAGAGGCGGAAATTCGCAAACTGAAGGACAAGGGGGCTGTGGTCGTGATGGTCGGCGACGGAATAAATGACGCACCGGCGCTGGCCAGAGCCGATGTAGGTTTGGCACTGGGAACCGGAACAGATGTAGCGATTGAGTCGGGCTCGATCGTACTGGTAGACGGAAGCTTGTATGCGGTCGAGCGCTCCCTTCTGCTTGCCCGGGCAACGTTTCGAAAGATTCGTCAGAATCTCTTCTGGGCGTACTTTTATAATGTAGTGATGATTCCCCTCGCTATTATCGGGCTCATGCACCCGGTTCTTGCAGAGGCGGCAATGGCGCTGAGCTCTGTAAATGTGATTGCCAACTCCAGGCGGCTCGCCTCCATTCGCCTGAATCCCGAAAGCTGAGAGGTGCCGAAGGGAACCTGCCACGACTCAGGAAGTTGCATGGATGGCCATGCCCGACGAAGGGTGTGTGGATAATTTTGGTGTAACAATCACCCGAATTGAGACTCTTGTTCTGTACAAGCCTGAATTCAATGCAGTATGAAGTAATCTGTTGTGGATAGTTTTGTAGAAAAACAGGATTATTTGCTGTGGATAACTTGAGTTTAACTCGATTAATGTGTACATACCACTTTGCTTTTCAGGAAACTCTTCGAAACGCTCAACGATGTACCCGGGATGAAAAACTGGAAACATCTCATTTTTAAAATTACTCTCCTGGTTCTGATCGCCATTGTGATTTTTACGGGGTAATCCGGCCGTCTGCATGAGGTATTCCACAATGGTTTGAACCGATCTATCTGTATTTGAGTCTGTTTATAAACTCTTCTTGGTGGCTCTGTATCCATCGGCTAAAAAGTTGTTCATCGGCAGTTTTCAGGTAGTTCTCTTTTTTATAGCTTGCAGCTGATGAGGATTTCAAAACGATCACAGACAGGTATGAAGGATGAGGGTGCAGTTTCGTCAGGATTTCATTTCGATGACGGGATGGTTCATCAGGTTCTGCAGAAGATGGATGAAGGTGTGGCTGTCTTTGACCAGGAAGAGAATTTTCTGTTTGCAAACCAGACGTTTTACCGGCTCACATCGCTTGATGAGAAAGAGCTGAGAGCCCGGAAGAGCAATCTGCTGGGTGGGCTTGACGGACACAAGGAGAAGCTGAAAGAGATCAGAGAGAGTGTGTTGCAGGGAAATGGGATTCAAACCGAGATGCTTCTCTCAAGAAGTGACGGCACAGCATTTTGGGCCGATCTGGACATCCTTCCTGTGACAGGAGAGAAAGGCAGGATTCGGCATATTGTAACCATGATCCGGGATATTTCCGAAACACGAAAGAGAGAGGCCGAGCTTCGAAAAGCGATGGATCTGGCCGAGGAAGCAGGAAGAATTAAAGAGCGATTCATAGCCGGAATGAGTCACGAGATCCGAACACCGATGAGTGGAATTCTCGGAATGGCTCAGCTTCTTGGGCGGTCGGGACTGGATGAGGAGCAACAGGACTATCTGGAGGCGATAGAGAGTTCGGCTAAAAGCCTGATCAATATTCTGAGTGACGTCATTGAATTTGCTCAGATGGAGGCAGCGGACATCGTACTTGAGGAGAAGCCGTTTAGCCTTGAGAAGGTGCTGGATACGCTCTCCAAACTTTTTGAAAACCGCGCAGAGAAGAAAGAGATCTCTTTTGAATTGGAAATGGATTCAGGCCTGGAGAAACTACTCATTGGAGATCGCAAGCGATTTCTGCAAATCATGATGCAACTGGTCGGAAACTCGTTCAAATTTACCGAATCGGGGGGTGTCCAGGTGACGGCCACTTCGGAGTTGTTGGACCAGGGGAATGTGAATATTCGGATTCGTATTGTTGATTCCGGTATAGGAATTCCAAAAGAGGCCGTGACTTCGGTTTTTGAGAGCTTTTCGAAAGCGTCTCGCAGTACGATGAGCAGTTACGGGGGAACCGGGCTCGGCATGTCCATTGTGAAGAAGGTTGTGGATTTGATGAATGGTGATATTTCGGTGGAGAGTGAAGAGGGAGAGGGAACGAAAGTGGACCTGAAAATCCCGTTTCGACTTCAGTCAGATTCCGGGAGCGACACATCGTCCAGTACCTCCCTCAAGCCGGATGACCGCTCTGCACTTATAAAGGGGAAAAGGATCCTTGTTGCCGACGACCATCCGGTGAATCGAAAATTGCTGGAAGGGATGTTGAAAAAACTGGGTGTAATCACTCACTCCGTTGCCGATGGTAATGAAGTTCTTGAACAGCTGCGGATGGAGCCTTTCGATCTCGTTCTGATGGATGTCCATATGCCGGATCTGAACGGCCTCGATGCCACCCGCGCCATACGAAGGGAGTTTGACCCGCCTGTCTCACAGATACCTGTAATTGCCGTCACGGCATCGATTATGGATGCGGATATTGAAGCGTGCAAGAGTGCAGGAATGGATGGGTTCATAGCAAAACCATTTACCTGGCTGGAGTTGACGGACCGGATCGGAAGTGCCCTTCAGAAGGAGACGGGAGCCCTATCCGGAGAAAAGAGTACGGAGCAGGGAGCCGATGAGCTGAGCCCGGAAGAGACAGTGGTCGATCTGGCTCCCCTGCATGAAATGACTGCCGGCGATACGGAGATGATGATAGACATGCTGGAGCTCTTTCTGGAGCAAACCCCCCGTCTTGTTCAGCGAATGGGGGATGAGTGGGGTCGAAAAGAGTATGCGGATGTGGGCAAAACCGCACATACCCTGAAGCCTACCTTCGAATATCTTGGTATGCATCAGGTCAAAGATCTGGTGTTGTCCCTTGAGAAGTGCAAAGAGAGTACATCATTCGATGGACTGGAAGAGCAGATCGGCGAAAGGATAAAGGAACTGTCGGGCATGGTTGAAAGAGCGGCTGAACAGTTAAAGTCTGAACTGAAAAAGTTGAAAGGTCAGAATGATGCCTCCTGATTACAGCTCTGAAAGCCGCAATTGAGAGCGCAGTATAGTGCGATTTCCCGATAACTTTGAAAATATGACCACCCAAAAAGCAGTAATACAAAATGAAAGCGGCCTGCACGCAAGGCCATCAGCCGAGCTCGTCCGACTCGCATCCACATTCAAATCCGATTTTTATATCGGTTTGCAGGGGTACAGGGTGAACGGAAAGAGCATCCTTGGTGTGATGACACTGGCGGCAGAGTGTGGGGCGGAACTGGAACTGATGACCGATGGTCCGGATGAAAAAGAGGCGATGAAAGCCATTGCCTCCCTCTTCGATAATCGGTTCAACCTGGACAGGGATGAATAGAGGAAGTGAATCGAAACAGATTCTGTTGAGTGGCACCCCGGCATCGGCCGGTGTGGAGCAGGGGTCTGTGCAGATTCATCAGGGCCAGGGACCACCCGTGCAGAGGGTGGTTGTTCACGATAACGATGTGGAGCGTGAACTCAATAAATGGGTTGATGCCAGGAAGAAACTGGAGAAGGAGTTAAAATCGATGGCCTCTCTCCAGGCGAACAGGGATGTGAAAGAGATTCTGGAGACGCAGATTGAAGTGATTCATGACCCTCAACTGGACAGCCAGGTTCAGGAAAGGATCAGGAAGGATAGACTCGTTTCCGGATATGCGCTCTATTCGGTACTCAATGAGTATATCGAGCTGATGCGAAGGGCCGATCAACACCGTATGAGAGAGAGGGCTGTCGATCTGGAGTCGATTCGCGACCGGTTGGTCGGATACACTGAAGGAGAGGAGAGTCTTATCGGGGAGAGCGGTGATCTGCTCTTTACAGATGAGCTCTCTCCGACGGATATGATCTCACTTATTCAGAATGGGGCAAAGGCTGTTGTGTTGGCATCCGGGGGTGTGACCTCTCATGCATCGATCATTGCACAATCTCTCGGTATACCCTGTGTGACCAATGTCGACTGGATGGACAGCCCGCTAAAAGGGGGTGAACCGGCCTGGGTGGATGGAGAACGGGGAGAGGTTGTGATCTGTCCCGACACCCCGACCGAAAGGAAGTTTCAGGAACGGATGATGCAGCACAGTGCCTGGCTCAGGGAGGTGGCAGAGGTGATCAGACAACCGAATGAGACCCGGTGCGGTACCCGTTTTGTATTGAGAGCCAATGCGGAATTTTTGGCCGAGATTTCGGAACTGAAGCGAACTGAAGCCGCTGGGATTGGCCTTTTGAGAACAGAAACCCTGTTTCTGGAGCAGGGTGGATTCGACAGCGAGCGTCACGGAAAAGTCTATTCAGCCTTTATTGAAGCTTGCGGTGATGAGCCGGTGGTGATTCGCCTTCTGGACATAGGGGGCGACAAACTTCCGGAACGATCACACAAGGAGCCAAACCCGTTTCTGGGATGGAGGGGGATCCGCCTGCTACTCGATGAAAAAGAGCTCCTGCAACAGCAGCTTCGTACCGTTCTCCGGGTCGCATCCGAATATCCCGGACGTGTCCGCCTCCTTGTCCCGATGGTGAGTGACCCTGAGGAGATGGTGCAGTTCCGGAAAGAACTTGAAAAAGCTCGGTCGGTACTTAAAAAAGAGGGAGTATCGGTAGAGGAGAAGATTCCGGTCGGAGTGATGGTAGAGGTCCCCTCCATAGCTCTTCTTGCCGGCAGAGCGGCTGAAGTAGCCGATTTCTTCAGTGTAGGCTCTAATGATCTGACTCAGTATACTCTTGCTGTAGACAGAGGCAACCGGAAGCTCTCCTCCAGGTTCAGGGACAGTCATCCGGCGGTCTGGAAATTGATTAACATTGCAATGGAAGCCGCCCGGAATGCCGGGATTCCAATTTCTGTCTGTGGCGAAATTGCCAGCCAGCCTCTGCTTGCGGGGGTTTTGGTTGGTATGGGAATCAACGAATTGAGCATGAACACCGCGTCCATTCCAAAAGTAAAAAAATTCCTCTGCCGTCACAGCCTGGCAGAGTTGAAAGCGTTGTCTGAAGAGTGGTTCGCTTTGCGTGACGGTGCAGAAGCAGAACGATTTTTAAACATGCGGGCTGAACCCGGGCGGGAGGGCATGAAATGAGCTTGACAAACGATTTAATAGAGCAGTACGACAAGGATGACATGCGCGGGAAACTGATCTCTTTTCCACGACATTGGCGCGAAGCGATGACCTTTACACTGGATCACGATTGGCGGTTCGATCCGTCAAAAATAGAAAACATCTGCATTGCAGGTATGGGAGGGTCCGCTATTGGTGCAGATCTGGTGCGGGCCTGCTGTTCACCGGCGCTAACCCGGCCTGTCGAAGTGACCCGGGACTATCACCTGCCGGGCTGGGTGGGCAGGGGAACCCTGTTTGTGGCCTGCAGCTACTCCGGCAACACCGGGGAGACACTTTCAGCTCTGTCGGAAGCCCGCCGCCGGGGAGCGTCCCTTTTTGTGGTTACTTCCGGCGGCAAGCTGCTTATGGAGGTGGGCGACGGTGCTATAGATTATGTCAGGATTCCCGGCGGGATTCCACCCCGGGCTGCACTTGCATACAGTTTTGTTCCTCTGTTTCGGCTTTTCCAGTATCTGGGAATGGACCATGGTGGTGATGATGCCCTGGAGGAGACGGCCCGGCTTCTGGAGAGACAGGTTGCGCTACTCTCGCAGACGGAAGGGAATCCGGCATTGGCCATTGCAGAAGCTGTTTCGGAGACTCTCCCTCTTGTCTATTCGGAAGAGGGCCTGATGTCTCCTGTACGGGTTCGCTGGTCCTCACAGTTTGAAGAGAATGCCAAAACCCTCTCCTATGGAAACTCTATTGCAGAGATGACTCACAATGAGATCGTCGGCTGGGAACAGCTTTCACACCTGACAGGTCGGCTTTCTGTGATCCTCCTTGAAGATCTGGAGGGACACAGAAAAGTGATGCAGCGTATGGAGGTTGTAGAGGATCTGATCAGTGACCAGGCGGTCACAGTGAGAAGAGTGCAGGCTCACGGTAGCAGCAGGCTTGCACGCCAATTTTCGCTCGTCCAGTTTGGCGATTGGGTCAGTTGCTACCTGGCCTGGATTCAGGGAGTGGATCCCACTCCCATTACGAAGATCGACCTATTGAAAAGTCGGCTTGGTGAACTGTAGAAGCTGTTTGTACTCGACAGCCTTCTGCCGGCACTGCGCGGAGTGATATTTTCGAAGTGTGAAAACCAACAAGTTTGGCTCATGTTCAATGCAGAGCAATTTCAGGGTGAACTCGAAACCAAATGGCTGGGACGCGATTTCGTCTACAGAGAGGTCACCGACTCCACCAATCTGGAGCTGAAGCGCCTGCCCGCAGAGAAGCTGAAACACGGGACGCTTCTACTGGCCGATCATCAGACACGCGGACGGGGGCAGTTCGAGCGGAAATGGATTTCCGAGCCGGGTAAGAACCTTACTTTCACCATCGCATTTCAGCCATCAGAATCGCATCGTCTGCCACTTCTGACCCTTGCGACAGCAGTAGCATTAAGCGATGCCTGCAGCAGGATATCGGAATTACCTTTCAGGGTGAAGTGGCCAAACGATCTGCTGGTCGGAGGGAAAAAAGCGGGCGGAATCCTGACGGAGTGTGTCTTTAATGGTACCTGCCTCGAACGTGTGCTTGTCGGTGTTGGCCTGAATGTGAATCAGACGGAGTTTGCAGGCGAGATTGCAGGTCAGGCGGTTTCACTCGCCAGCCTGTGTGAGAAACCGGTTTGCAGAGAACATCTGCTTGCCGAACTTCTTACAGAAGTCGAGGAGCTCTATGAGCGCTGGGAGAGGCTGGATCCGGATCTTCCGGCGCTGCTGAACCCATGTCTGTGCGGGTATGGTGAGTGGATAACCATCAGAAAAAATGGAGACCCATTACCAGGCCAATTCAAATTTCTAGGTATGGACAGTAAGGGGCGGCTGCTACTACTGTCTGAAGAGATGGATGTCAGAAGATTCAGTTATGAACAGATCCGAATCGAAACTACTGATTGAACACGTACGCCTGCAGCTTGAAACGGCTCTTCCGAAGAGAGATCCACTGCTCATTGCAGGGGTAAGTGGAGGTCCGGACTCGATGGCCCTACTCTATATGTTGCACTCTGCAGGAGTACGATCGGTCGTCGTTCACTGTAATTACCAACTCCGCGGCATAGATTCTGACCTGGATCAGGAGCTGGTAGAGGAGGTGGCATCCATGTGGGGGTTTGAAGTGGTCTCCCTGAAGATCGATATGCAGAGAGATGAGGCAGCGAACCTTCAGAACCGGGCCAGGGAAGAGCGATACCGTATATTCAGGGAGTTGATAGAGTCGGAGGGAGGGGATGCGATGGTTACTGCCCATCATCAGGACGATCAACTGGAGACGATCCTGCAGAAAATTCTTCGTGGTTCCGGTATTCCAGCCTGGCAAGGAATGAAAGTGTGGGACGGGCTCCTTTTCCGGCCGCTGTTGCCCTTTACCAAGTCGCAAATACTTCAGTTCGCGACGGTCATGGAGGTTCCCTATCGTCTCGACAGAAGTAACGAAGAGGAGTCCGGGTATGCCCGTAACTTCCTTCGTCACGGTTGGTTTCCGGTAATGGAAAAGCTTTTCCCTGGCTGGAGGGAGAATCTTTTAAAGGTGCCAGAACGTTCGGCCGAAGTGCAGGCGGTGGTTCGAGAGATGGCCAAACGTCTGGTGTCGGATGACATGGGAATCTCCAGAATGGAATTACTCTCTCTGGATAAACAGGCCAGAGGACCGGTTCTGCACGAGCTTTTAACCTCCATAATCAGAGAGGGGGAATTGACGGAGGGGGCGGTTCGGCAACTGGAGTCTATAGCAGAGCTGCAAACCGGTGGCTCCCTGCAGATCGATCACTCTACCCTGCTGGTACGCGACAGGGACCAGTTTCGGATTCAGAGTACCGGATCGGGAGGGGTAGCGGAGCAACTGTTGACCCGCGGTCAGCTCGAAATGAGAGCAGCAGAGTGGAATGGATACCGCTTTTCATTTGGGGAGTGGAGCGGGAAACCGGATCAAAACGCTTTGGAGATCGACACAGACCGGTTGCAGTGGCCATTACGTTTGAGAAACTGGAAAAAGGGGGACCGAATTCGCCCATTGGGCATGGCCGGGCACCAGACCGTAGCGGACCACCTGACTCATCTGAAGGTGAACGCAGCAAGAAAAGAGGAGGTCCCTATAATTGAGAGTGAAGGAGGGAAGGTTGCTGCCATTCTGTTGGGAGATCCATATTTGAAAGGCCGTATCGGTACGGTCTCGGAGGAGGTGAAATGCGGGCCGAAGACCGCGAAGGTGCTACGCGTCGAAATCCTCTGATCGGGGTTGCAGATGGACAGTCAAGGTTCCTATATTGGACATCTTGAAACGCCCGCTCCATCCGGAGACTGGCGTCCGGGAGAGGTGGCTGAGTGGTCGAAAGCGGCACCCTGCTAAGGTGTTGTACCCTTCACGGGGTACCGAGGGTTCGAATCCCTCCCTCTCCGCTTAAATGCATGTCGATGTATCTCTTTGTGTTAAATTTTGACCGACATCCATTGGCGTTCAGATATCTGATCTTTCCAAACAGAGGCCTCTCGAACCACGCTCTGTCATGCACTCCGCCGATGGACCACGCGATGCCGGCATACCCGTTAGGATCACATCCGTCCAGTTCATATTTGTCGTTCAGGTAGATGGCGATGGCCATAGCTTCAGAGGGTGTACGTGTCCATTCCAGGATCTTTTTCGCCCAGTACATTCTCATGTATCCATGCATTTTACCTCTGTTCACCATCTCCGACTGGGCCGCATTCCATAATGCGTCGTGCGTTTCTGCCTCGTCAAACTGCTCCAGTGTGTAAAGATACTCCCTGGGATCATCTTTATGTTCCCGTTGAGTTTTTTTCGCCCAGTCGGGAAAGCCATCCACCGTATCGTACTCCCGGTTGTGGAGGCAGAAGTTGTCGGACAACTCCTTCCGGACGATAAGCTCTTCAAGAAAGGCTTCTCTGCTCTCACTGTGACCAGCGTGTTTGTGGACTTCAAGTGCGATACGTTGGGCAGAGATCTGTCCGAAATGGAGATAGGGGGAGAGGCCTGATTGAGCGTTTTTCACCGGGTTGTTCCTGTCGGCTGCATAGGAGGCCAAACCCTTTTCCAGAAACTCCTTCAGTACGGATGCTGCCGCTCTCTCTCCCGGCCGGACGTTCTCTACGGGTTGAACCGACCGATCGGCTAGAAAAGAAACTGTGAACGTCTCCCAGTCGGACTGCACCGAAGGCTTTTCCGATTCCTGCTTCTCTATTCCGGGAAAATCAGTCAGGAATTCGGGTAGTAGCTTCTCTATTTTCGGCCGCAATGTGTAGGCCGCGTACTCTTGCTTGCCCGACACATGGCGGCAGGGCACAATGTTGTGGCTGTCGACTTCTTGTAGCGCATATGGTGCCCTCTCCGCAATCCTGTGCAGGAGATCCTGGGTCTTACGTAACGGATTGAAGTCTGCGATTACGGCACCGGCTTCCAGTTCATGTGCGAGTGCTGGCAGCTCACTCTCTGGTTCACCTGGAAGCAGCTGAAATGGTATGTGAAGATCGTGAAGGGTTTTCTCACTACTCTTTAAGCCCTGAATCATAAAGTCGAGTTGCCGTAATGAGATCGGGGATGAGCCGGGTGAATGGCAAAATGCAACGATCAATTCCCGGCCGACGGCTCGTGCGAGCTGTTGTGCGTAGAGTAGAGACCAGTTGTCGGCCACTCTCTGATCCCGGCTCATCCAGTAGAGAATGGGCCCCGGCCGAACCGGTTTGCTGTTTACCTTGTAAATCCTTCTCTCATCGACCTCTCTCTTCACACGCAGACATTTCCGTTACGATTGATGACTGCATGAACCCTGTCGGGTTTCAGGGCGTTCCAATGAGAGTGGCCACCAGGCGGCGCGAACCGCCTCGGTTGCGATGTTCACATAGGTAGATGCCCTGCCACGTTCCCAGGTTAAACTCTCCTTTGGTGATCGGCAAGGTCACAGCGTGCCCCAGTATTGAGCTTTTGATATGGGAGGTCATGTCATCCGGACCCTCCAGTGTGTGTTCAAAAAGAGATGGATCTTCCGGAACCATGCGGTTAAAGTGGCTCTCGAAATCCCTGCGTACCGATGGGTCTGCATTCTCATTTACTGTGAGACCGGCACTGGTGTGAAGAATAAACAGGTGTGCGATGCCGGTTTGGAGGCCGGAGAGTTCAGGCAACTGCTCCCGTACTTCATCGGTGATCAGATGAAAACCGCGAGGCCTTGAGCGGAGTGTGATCTGTTTCTGAATCCATGTCATGGTACTATCCCTGCTGTCTATTTAAAAAAAAATGGTGCATATTCTATGCTTCGTAGTGCCGGGGCACGATGGCCCGGTTCAACCATACCCGAATCTCAAACGACTGTCTGATATGAGTAAAATGAAAAGAGTCCCTGTCATTCTCAATGCTATTTTAGGTGTCTTGCTTCTGAGCCTTCTGGCTGGCTGGACACCGGGCACCGCAGAAAGTGAACCTCAAGTGGAAGAGCCTGTCTACCAGATGCGCATCTATACGGCTCATGAAGGAAAATTCGAGGATTTAAAAACCCGATTTCGTGACCACACCATCAGGATCTTTGAAAAGCACGGCATCGAGAGTATCGGCTACTGGATTCCACAACCACCTGCCGGAGATGGAAACACGTTGATCTGTATCGTCTCCTATGAGAATCAGGCTGCCACCGAGACCAGCTGGGAGGCTTTTGTAAATGATCCGGAGTGGCAGCAGGTTTATGAGGAGTCTAATGCCGACGGGCCAATCGTCAGGCAGGCAGAGACTTTTTACATGAACAGTGCGGACTTTTCGCCGCTTCCCTGACGCACTGAAAAGATCATCCGAACAGGCCGGCCACGTCGCCACCGTCGTGGCTGATGGTCTGTCCGGTTATGTATCCACTTAGTGGAGAGAGAAGCCATGCTGCGAGCTGGCCAAACTCTTCGGCCCTGCCCATGCGTCCAACGGGAATGGCTTTTTCCATTTTTGCTTTGGCCTCCTCTGCAGAAATCCCCTCCTGCTCGCTTTGCTTCCGGATCACACGTTCGATCGCCGGGGTTTCATGGGAGCCGGGAGCCAGCACATTCACGGTTACACCACGGCTACCCACTTCCCGGGAGAGTGATTTTGCGAATCCGGTGACGCCTGCCCTGAAAGCGTTGCTCAGAACGAGGGCGGGAAGTGGCTGTTTGACCGTTTTGCTTTCCAGATAAAGAATCCGGCCATAGCCCCTTTTGGCAAGCGCAGGAGCGATGGCAAGCGTGAGTTCGATTTTCCAGCGCATGACCAGTTCCCAGGCTCTGTCCCAATCTTCCATTTTTGTCTCCAGTGGCGTACCGACAGGGGGACCTCCTGCGTTCAGCATCATGCCGTGCAGAGGTTCATCAAGGGCTCTGCAGGCAATTTTTTTTAAAAGTTTCTCTTCTCTGATATCTCCGGCGATCGCAACCACTCTCTCTCCATACAAAGAGAACTCTTTCTCCAGCAGGTCGGCTCTTCTGGCTGTAACCAGGAGGGAAGCCCCCTCCCTGAGAAGTGCGTGTGCGGTGGCGTTGCCCAGCCCGCTACTGGCACCACATACCAGAAATCGTTGTCCCTCGATAGTCAGATCCATACTCTGCGCTCCCGGCTCTGTTAAGTTCGGTAAAATGGTTTGTCTATTTCACGGCAAAAAAGTGTATCTTGACAGGCTGTACACCTTTTCATTTTCAGACATCCGGCGATTTAGAATCGTGCCGGAAGACAGCCATCTTCTCTGCAGATGGAAAGTAGTACATAATTCCCAATACAGAAACCGGCCCGCCTTGCGGGCAGACCCTATATCTCCCATGACCGATATTCGAAATATTGCCATCATTGCCCACGTCGACCACGGAAAAACTACACTTGTAGACCAGATGCTCCGGCAGAGCGGAACCTTTCGCGAGAATCAACAGGTACGGGATCGGGTGATGGATTCCAACGATCTGGAGAGAGAGAAGGGAATCACGATCTCTTCCAAGAATACGGCCGTCAACTGGGAAGGAGTAAAGATTAACATTGTAGATACACCTGGTCACGCCGATTTTGGGGGAGAGGTAGAGCGTATTCTGAAGATGGTGAACGGAGTGATCCTTTTGGTGGACTCTGCAGAGGGGCCTCTTCCACAGACAAAATTTGTACTGCGTAAAAGTCTTCAACTCGGCTTCAAGCCCATTGTACTCATCAACAAGATCGACCGCAAGGATGCGAGGCCGGATGCCGTTCTGAACTAGGTTTTCGATCTCTTTGTAACGCTGGATGCAACGGATGAGCAGCTTGACTTCCCGACCCTCTATTCGATCGGGCTGGAGGGTATCGCCCGCGAAACACCGGAGGGAGAGGGAGGAGATCTTGCACCTCTTTTCAGGACCATTCTGGAGCATGTTCCGCCCCCGAAACGGATCACGGATGCTCCGTTCAAAATGTTGACAAGCAGTGTGGACTGGAACGACTATGTCGGGCGAATCGCGATCGGAAGGGTAGAGCAGGGAGAACTGAAGACCGGAGACGAGATCCTTCTGATGAGTGCGAAGGGAGATGTGAAGATGAAGGCCAGGGCCACACGGCTCTTCACGTACAACGGTCTGGACCGCGAACCTGTAGAGCAGGTCTCGGCCGGTGATATTGTTGCACTGGCCGGTTACGACAAGGTGAACATGGGAGATACACTGACTGACCCTGCCGATGCCGAACCTATAACAGGTGTAGTGATCGATCAGCCGACGATGGCGATGTTCTTTCGCGTAAACAGCTCACCTTTTGCCGGCAAGGAGGGGGATCATGTGACTTCAAGTGCGCTGAAGGACCGGCTGGAGCGCGAGATTCGGACCAATGTCTCTATCCAGATCTCACAGACCGACAATCCGGATGTTTTCAAAGTGTCTGGCCGTGGAGAGCTTCAGCTCGCTATTCTTACCGAAACGATGCGAAGGGAGGGGTATGAGTTTGCGGTCTCCCGCCCTGAAGTCCTTTTGCGGGAAGTGAAGGGTAAAGTGGAAGAACCATTCGAAGAGGTAGTGGTAGATGTACACAACGACTACAGCAACAAAGTGATAGACAATCTGCAGAAACGGCGCGGCATCATGACCTCCATGGTACGGGAGGGAGAGAATAACCGAATCACATTCCGGGTTCCTTCCAGAGGTTTGATTGGTTTCCGAAGCGAGATGCTCACCGAAACGAGAGGAACCGGCATGATGCATCAGCTCTTTGACGGTTACGAACCCTGGGCCGGAGAGATCCCGGGCCGAAGCCGGGGTGCACTGATCGCATTGGAACAGGGAGATGTTACGGCCTATTCGCTGGAGGGTCTTCAGGACAGAGGCCAGTTCTACGTAGTACCGGGTGATTCGGTCTATGCAGGGCAAGTGGTGGGGTTGAATAACCGTGCAGACGATCTGGTTGTCAATGTGGTCAAGAAGAAGAATCTGACCAATCACCGTGCCACACAGACCTCAGACTCTGTGAAAGTCTCACAGGCCGTTCATTTGAGCCTGGAGCAGTGCATCGAGTTCATTGACCGGGACGAACTGCTGGAAGTCACCCCGGCATCACTTCGTATTCGCAAGCTGCACCTCGATCACAATGAGAGAAAAAGGGCTGAAAAGACGGTGACGGGCTGAACCGGTTCAACCAAGCTTTTCAATCGCAAGGTCAATTCTTCTGAGCACGGTCTCTTTACCCAGAAGCTCCATGGCCGGAAAGAGTTCGGGCCCGAAACCGAGCCCGGTAACGGCAATACGAAGCGGCATCATCAGCTTTCCGAAGCCGACTTCTTTCTCCTCTATAGTCTCTTCCAGTGCTTCTTTCAGAGGCCCGGCGAGAAACTCCTCTTCACTCCAGTCTGCAATCCTGTCCCGATAGGCGGCAACCAGTTGTGCACTATCATCTTTCCATTTTTTCAACGCCTTTTCATCGTAATTGTCGGGATCTTCGAAAAAGAATCGTCCGAGTGTAATCAGTTCATCCACCCTGCTCACACGCTCCTTCATGAGCGGGATCATC
This sequence comes from Balneolaceae bacterium, assembly GCA_040880485.1. GTDB lineage: Bacteria > Bacteroidota > Rhodothermia > Balneolales > Balneolaceae > JBBDIJ01. Next base: position 53,774 of record JBBDIJ010000013.1, on the reverse strand, counting down.
GCTTTCAGGGTCTCCCTGTCTGCGTTTTCAAGCCCTGATTCATGAGCTACTTCGGCCGCCCTCTCCATCAGCTCCTCTTCCGGTTTCTCGCGAAGGTAGTGTTCGTTGTACCAGAGCAGTTTCTTGTAGTTGAACACAGCTCCGCCCTTGCTGACACGATCCAGGGTAAAGAGCGCTGAAAGTTCCTCCAGTGAGTGAATTTCGCTGTCGTCTCCGGGACTCCACCCGAGATAGGCCAGAAAGTTGACCAGCGCTTCGGGTTCGTAGCGTCCTTCGATATAATCTTTAGCATTCACCGGTATTCCCTCCTCCTCTGCCTTTCGCTTCGATAGTTTACCACCGGAAGGGGACATAATGAGTGGGAGGTGAGCCATGACGGGTGGTTCCCATCCCAGATAGTTGTAGAGAAGCAGATGTTTGGGTGTACTGCTCAGCCACTCCTCTCCCCGGATGACATGTGTGATGCCCATTAGATGGTCATCCACTACATTGGCCATGTGGTAGGTGGGCATGCCGTCAGATTTGAGAAGGACCTGATCGTCCAGGCCTCTGGTTTCAAAGGAGACCACGCCACGAATCTGGTCGGTAAAGCGGACACTTTCGCGACGGGGTACTTTTAGACGAATCACATACTCCTCCTCCGACTTCAGCCTCTCCTTTATCTCATCCTGCGAGAGGGTGAGGCTGTTCTTCATCGACTGGCGGGTGATAGAGTCGTATCGGGGCGAGGGATTACCTGACTTCCGGAGCCGCTCCCGCATCTCTTCGACCTCTTCGGTGGTATCGAACGCGTAGTAGGCGTGCCCGGACTCGATGAGCTGATCGCAATAGGTTCGGTAGAGCTCCATTCGTTCACTCTGGCGGTAGGGCCCTGTCTCTCCCGGCCGGTTCGGCCCCTCATCGATTTTGAACCCGCACCACTCCAGAGAGCGGATGATATCCTCCTCGGCGCCCTCCACATACCGGCTTTGGTCTGTGTCTTCGATGCGAAGAATAAATGTCCCGTTCTTGTGATGTCTGGCAAAGAGATAGTTGTAAAGTGCGGTTCTCAGGCCTCCCACATGTAGAAATCCGGTGGGGCTGGGAGCAAATCGTACGCGAACTTCAGCGTTGGTATCGGTCATGGTGGTCCGTTGGTTTCAGGCTTTTGGTCCAAGCCCTGCTCGGGTCAATTGTCTGTGAAACTTTAAAATAAGGGCTGCAAGGCTCGAAGGCTAACTTCATTTGGGTGAACCGGGGATGGAACGTGTACCGGGTAGATTCATTTTTATGTATCTTGGCCCTACTGAATGTTGATTTAAAAAACCCGTGAAATATGCCTGATTCTATCTCTCCGTTTCACCTCGCCTTCCCCGTAAAGGAGCTCAAAGAGACTCTACGCTTCTACAGAGACATTCTTGGCTGCGAAACGGGGCGCAGTTCCGATCGATGGATCGACTTCAATTTCTGGGGCCATCAGGTGGTGGCCCATCTGAGTCCCGACGATGCGGGCCGCTCTTCATCCAATGATGTGGATGGACATGCTGTGCCCGCAAAACATTTCGGGGTCATACTGGAGTGGGAGGAGTGGGAAGAGCTTGCCGAACGGCTCCGAAATCACGAAATCCGTTTTGTCATTGAACCGTATATTCGATTTGAGGGGGAACCTGGCGAACAGGCGACCATGTTCTTTCTGGACCCGAGCGGTAACGCACTGGAGTTCAAGGCATTCCGGGACAAGAGCCGTATTTTTGCCACCGATTAGTCACTCCGTTTCCGACTCAAGATAGTTGATTCGCCCTGCCAGCTCCTCCCATTTGGAGTAGCTGTTACTCAGATCGCTTTTCAGTTTTTCATACTCCATGGTGGTGGCCTTTACCTGCTCTTCATCACTATAGAACGATGTATCGGCCATCAGTGCTTCGATCTCGCCGATGCGCTCCTCCATAGAAGCGATGCTCTCTTCCAGCTTACGGAGGCGTTCCTTAAGGGGATTTACGCTGGATGCCAGCTTTTGTCTCTTCTGTGCTTCAATCCTTCGGACCTCCTTCCTGCTCAGAGATCCGTTTTCTCCTTTTCCGTTTTCGCTCTTCCTGTTGCTCTCTGAAGATTGGGACTCCTGCTCTGCCAGCTCTCTCATCTCGAGATAGTGCGATACATGTCCCGGCCAGGTTTTTACTCTACCGGGTTGAACCTCCAGAGTTTTTTTGACAATAGAATCTGCAAAGTCCCGATCGTGCGTGACAATCATACAGGTCCCTTCGTACAGGTTCAGCGCCTGCTGAAGGATCTCCCTGGACTGCATGTCGAGGTGGTTGGTCGGTTCATCCAGAATGATAAAATTTGAGGGGGCAATGAGCATCTTCGAGAGGGCCAGCCGGCTCTTCTCCCCGCCCGAAAGGACACTGACTTTTTTGAAAACATCATCTCCCCGAAAAAGAAAGCAGCCGAGCAGCGTGCGCAGGCGGCTCTCACTTTCGAGCGGTGCCGACTCGCGAAGCTCTTCCAGTACTGTCTTTTTCGGGTTCAGCTCTTCGGCCTGGTGCTGGGCAAAATAGGAAGGGGTTACGTTGTGTCCTGTTTTCAACTCACCCGAATCGATCGGTTCCAGTCCTGCAAGTATACGGATCAGAGTACTTTTTCCCGCCCCGTTGGGCCCCACAACCGCTACCTTGTCGCCACGCTCTACCTGATAATCCAGGTCACTGAATACCCGGTTCTCTCCATAGCTTTTACTCACGCCCTTCAGCTCCATCACCACGAGACCGCTGCGCTCCGGTGTTGGAAAGCGAAAGGAGATCTCCTCCTGATCATCCTCAATTTCGATCTCATCCTCTTTTTCCAGCTGCCTGATCCGGCTCTGAACTTGTTTCGCTTTGGTTGCCTTGTACCGGAAGCGATCGATAAACTCTTCAGTCTGCTTTCGCTCTTTCTCCCGGTTGGCTTTCTCCTTTATAAGCTGTTCTCTCTCTTCCCGGTACTTTTTTTCAAAGAAGGTGTAGTTACCGGCATAGTCCCGAAGCATGCCGCCCCGCAGGGCGAGGGTTCGGCGGGTGATCTTGTCCAGAAAGGCGCGGTCGTGAGAGATCACGACGACCGCACCTTCATACTTCTCCAGAAACTGTTCGAGCCACTGCAAAGACTCAATGTCGAGGTGGTTGGTCGGTTCATCCAGGAGCAGATAGTCCGGTTTTTGGAGAAGCAATTTGGCAAGGGCTATTCTCATCAGCCAGCCGCCGCTGAACTCTGTAACAGGCCTGTCGAAGTCGGACTCCTGAAATCCGAGGCCTTTCAGTACCCGTTCGATATCGCTGCGCAGCGTGTAGGAGCCGGACAGCTCGAGCCTCTCCTGAAGGGTGCCAAACCGGTCGGTGGCCCGGTCGGACTCCTCGGAGCCCGGCTTGAAGCTCGCCATCTTCTGCTGAACCTCCTCGACATCCCGCCTGAGTTTCAATATCTCGCGGAAGGCACTTTCGACCTCAAGAAAAAGGGTCAGGGAGGGATCGGGATCGATACCGTCCTGAGGCAGGTAGCCCACTGTGCGGTTCCCGCCCAGAAGGACTTCGCCGCTGTCGGGCTCAAAGTCTCCGGTGATAATTTTCATAAGGGTAGACTTGCCCGCCCCGTTAGGACCAGCCAGCCCGACTCTCTCTCCGGGATTGATGGTACAGTGGACATCCTGAAACAGGGTGCGCTCTCCGAAGCGGAGCGTAATCGAATCGAGTTGCAGCATTCGGAAAGATCAGGAGTAATCGGCTCGGACGCAAGGAAAACGGCCGGTATTATCTGCGAAAGTCTCATTGGAGTGATGTATATTCAGCACATTATGAAACCATCTGTTTTCATTCTTCTGCTTCTGTTATCCCTGCCGGCCCTCTCTTGTGAAGAGACCCTGCGCCAGCGTCCTTCCGAATATTTCACGATGGGAGACCCTGTCGAGAGGGGAAGCCGCTACTCCAACCTCTGGACAGACAACACAGGCAAGGTGTTTATGAGCTGGCTTCTTCGGGTAGAGGACAATCTCTATGCGCTTCAGTATGCAGATTTCGACTCGTTGAACTGGGGAGAGACAAGTACGGTTAGAATCGGTGAGGATTTCTTTGTGAACTGGGCCGACTTCCCCTCTGTGGTGTCTCTGGATGGGGAACCGGTCGCTTTTCACTGGCTACGGCAAGTTGAGGGTGGGCCTCACGCTTACCATATCGATATCGCATTCAGGGATGAGTCGGGACGGTGGTCCAATATCGTGACCCCCCATCTGGATGGAACACCTACCGAACACGGGTTTGTCTCTATGGCGCCGTTATCCGGAGAGAGTGTGGTAGCCGTGTGGCTCGACGGCCGTCAGACGGAGGGCAGATCAGAGGAGGGGTATGATGATCCGGATCATGCGATGACCATTCGGTCGGCTGAAGTGCATGCAGACGGGAGAGTGGAACGGCAACGAGTAATCGATTCCATGGTTTGCGACTGCTGCCCGACAGGTATGGTCCGTGAGGGAGAGGAGCTGCTACTGGTCTACAGGGGGCGTACGGATGGGGAGGTGCGGGATATTCTTATTGCACGATATGATATTTCGAGTGGTGAGTGGAGTGAACCGGTATCAGTTTATGATGATGGGTGGGAGATCGCCGGCTGCCCGGTGAACGGCCCCCGTATCGACAGCCGGGGAGATCTGGTGGCTGTCGCATGGTTTACAGCAGCCGGTGAGGAGCCACAGGTCCGGCTTGCCCTATCCAGGGATGGGGGTGAGAGTTTTGAGAGTCCGGTGCAGATCAATCGGGGCACTCCACTGGGAAGAGTGGATGTGAAGATCGGGCCTGATGGCCGGATCTATGTGAGCTGGCTGGAACGTATGGACGAGAATTTCGCTTCTCTGGAGCTGCAGCAGGTAGACCCCCTGGAGGGACTCCAGAAGCAGTACAGGATTGCCACAGCCGACATGGGGCGGGGAAGTGGTACGCCACGCATGACACCGGCGAGAGACGGATTAATCCTCACCTGGACACAGACAGAGCCTCTTCGGCGCACAAGGAACGCCTGGGTCCCCTGGGAGAGGTTTGAAAACGATTGACAACTGCGAAACTGACGACAGAACCATGACTAAAAAAAATCTCTACACCACTCTGCTGCTGATTTTCGTCATCCCTCTGGTCTCCTGCAGCAGCTCTGCCCAGGCTCTTCAGGACCAGGATCTGCGTGAGCAGGCGATTCGAATTCTGGAAGAGGTGCCCCTTGTGGATGGTCACAACGATGTACCCTGGCAGTACCGGATACGTGCAAATTACCGTTTTTCGGAGATCGACCTGATGAATACCCGCCTGTTGGATCCGCCCATGCATACAGATATTCCCCGCCTGAGGGAGGGACGGGTTGGCGGGCAGTTCTGGTCGGTCTACGTTCCGGCCGATATGCCAGAGAGCGAGGCGGTTCAGGCGACGCTGGAGCAGATCGATTTTGTCTATCGAATGATCGATCGCTACCCCGATCACTTTGAACTGGCGCTGACTGCCGATGACGTAGAGAGAATTTTCGCAGAGGGGAAAATCGCGTCTCTGATCGGGCTGGAAGGAGGGCATTCAATTGGAAACTCCCTGCCTGTATTGCGTCAATTCTACCGTCAGGGGGGCAGATACATGACGTTAACCCACTCCCGAACTCTCGATTGGGCCGACTCTTCCAACGACGAACCTCTGCATGGAGGCCTTTCGCCGTTTGGTGAAGAGGTGGTGCGGGAGATGAACCGGCTTGGAATGCTGGTCGATCTCTCCCACGTCTCTGCGGAGGCGATGCTCGTTGCGATTCGGGTCTCTGAAGCACCCGTCATCTTTTCCCACTCCTCTGCAAGAGGTGTGAACGGGCACCCCCGGAATGTACCGGATGAAGCACTTGACCGGCTCAAAGAGAACCGGGGTGTGATTATGGTAACCAATGTGACCTCATTTATTTCGGAAGAGCTGCGCCGCCACGGTGCGGAGAGGAGTGCGAATCTGGCCAGGCTGGAGACGTTGTGGCTCGGAAGACCCGATTCGGTACAGGCAGGGATGGAGCAGTGGGATGAGGAGAATCCTGCCCCGGAAGCGACTCTTGGCCAGGTTGCAGATCATATCGATCATATTCGGGATCGAATCGGGGTGGAGTATATAGGCATCGGTGCCGACTACGACGGAATCACTGAGTTGCCGTCCGGACTGGAGGATGTGACGACCTACCCCGATCTGTTTGCCGAACTGCTGCGCAGAGGCTACACGGAGGAGGAGCTAAAGATGATTGCCGGAAGGAACATACTGCGGGTGATGCGTGAAGCAGAGCAGACGGCGGAAAGGCTCCGGGAAGAGAGAGAACCCTCGGAGATGAGAATTGACGGAGAGTAACCGGATTGTATAGCAACCCGGATCGTCATTGTGGCGCTTTTTCCTTCGCCCAGGTAGTGCGGGTGCTCCGGCTACGGGTGCAGTTTTTCTGTTGCAGTGCTTTTCACTCCGCTTTGAACTCGTCGGAGTAGTATGCGGCCGCCCTCTCGCGAAGGTTGTAGTAGCTGCTCATCACCTGTCCGTATGCTCCACAACTGCGAATGGCAAGAAGGTCGCCGCGTCGTACTTCCGGCAGGGGAATATTTCTGCGAAAGGTGTCGGAGGTTTCGCAAATAGGCCCTACAACGTCGTATGTCTGATATTCTCTGTTGCTGGTGAGCGCATCGATGCTATGCTGCGCTTCATAGAGTGCAGGCCGGATCAATTCTGTCATTCCGGCATCGACGATGGCAAAACGGGTGGCGCGCCCCTGTTTGGTGAAGAGAACTTTCGTAATCAGAGAGCCGCACTGCCCGACGACGCTTCGACCCAGTTCGAAGTGAACCTCTTGCCCTTTCCGAAGCTTTAGATGGGTTTCGAATGTCGAAAAATAGCTCTTGAAATCAGGGACCCCATTTCGGTCCGGAGCACTGTAGTCGATCCCGAGCCCACCGCCCACATTGATGTGACGGATATTCAGCTCCCGGTCGGAGAAGAGAGACTGCAATTCGTTGATCCTTTCGCAGAGGGTTCTGTAAGCGTTCAGGTCCAGGATCTGTGAGCCGATATGAAAATGCATACCGGTCAGTCGAATCCCTTTGAAACTGTCTATGCGATCCAGTAGCCCGGGAAGATCTTCTGACAGGATGCCGAACTTGTTTTCATTGAGGCCGGTAGTGATGTATTTGTGCGTGTTCGCCTTCACATTCGGGTTAATCCGCAGTGCGACCCTGGCCACTTTGCCTCTCTGGCTTGCCATCTGGTCCAGAACCTCAATCTCTTCGGCCGATTCGCAGTTGAAAGAGAAAATTTCATGCTTCAGACCGACCTCGATCTCCTCATCTGATTTTCCGACCCCGGCAAAGGCGATCTGCCCCGGTGCGAAACCGGCCTCAAGCGCTCTCCCGATCTCGCCGCCGCTCACACAGTCGGCGCCGAAGCCCGCTTCCCGTAATCGGTGCAGAATTTTCGGGTTGTTGTTCGCTTTCAGAGCGTAATGAACCCTGTAGCCCCGGGAAAATCCCGCATCGGCTATGTTCCGGATGGTTCTCTCCAGAAGTTCCAGGTCGTAGTAAAAAAAGGGGGTTTTCAGTGTGCGAAAACACTTAACCAGCTTATTGTCGAACATGACAGGGGGTCTCGCTGTTGTGGAAAGCGCAAAAGGTACGGATTTTCAGAGAGAATGGTGTGCTATCCGATCGGGTTCCTATTGCAAATCGTCCGGGGCGCCATAGCCTCCCCCTCCGGGAGAGAGAAGGATCAGGCGATCACCCGGTTTCAGCTCCGCCGAATCGGACCAGGAGAGCCGCTTCTCTCCACCGCTTGCCAACCGGATATACCACTCGCCGCAAGCCCCCGGCTCGCCGCCCTCCATGCCGTAGGGTGGGAGGGTACGATGCTGGCCGAGAACCGAAAGGGAGACCGGTTCAAGAAAAGTAATCTCACGCACCACCCCGTTACCGCCACGCCAGCGTCCTCTTCCACCGGACCCCCTTCGAATGGCAAATGTTTCGAGCCGAACCGGATATCTCTTCTCCAGAATTTCCGGATCGGTGGCCCGTGTATTGGTCATGTGCTGGTGGACAGCATCTGCGCCGTCGCCCCCCTCTATGGCTCCGGTTCCACCTGCGACTGTTTCGTAATAACCGAACCGGTCGTTTCCGAACAGGATGTTATTCATGGTTCCCTGGCTGCAGCCAGCCAGGCCGAACGCTTTCAGGAGTGTATCCACAAGCCGCTGGCTGGTTTCGATGTTACCACCCACCACGGCGGGGCAGCGGGAGAATTCCTGCGGGAAGGGCGGGTTCAGCATCCCCTCCGGCAGCCGGATTTGAACCGGCTGCAGTAACCCGTCGTTCAGTGGTAGCGGCTCGTCGACCAGCAGCCGCAACAGGTAGATCACCACACTGTTTACAATGGCCGGATTGGCGTTCAGGTTGCCGGGGTGAACCGGTGCACTGCCGGTAAAGTCGATCTCCATCTTCTCTCCGCGAACCTGGCAGCAGACACGTAGCGGCGATCCGTCATCCATCTTCTCTTCGGCTTGATAGGTGCCGTCCGGAATTTGACTCAGGGTGTGACGCATCCGGCTGAAGGCGTATTTTTCCATACTCCTCATGGAGTCGGTCACCTCTTTTTGTCCGAACGTATCGATGAGACGGATCAGGTCGGCCGCCCCGCGATGGTTGGCGGCCACAGCCGCACGTATGTCTGCCATGTTCTCTTCCGGGGAGCGTGAGGGCCAGGGGGGTGCTTCCAGCAACTTCCGGAGCCGGCCCCAGTTCTCCTTGCCGCTGCGGATGAGGTGAAAGGGGGAGATAACGACACCCTCTTCCTGCAGCGAACGGGCATCTGGCGGCATCGATCCGGGACGCGTGCCACCAATTTCCGAGTGGTGAGCACGGCTGGCTGTGAACCCGACTCGCTCGCCCCGATGCCAGACAGGAGTGATGACCGTAATATCGGGCAGGTGAGAGCCACCAAATCCGGGATGGTTGGTGACTACCACGTCTCCATCCTCCATAGGCATTATTTCCAGTACGGTGCGGACGGCAAGCCCCATAGCCCCCAGGTGGACGGGTATGTGCGGGGCGTTGACCACCAGCCTCCCCTGGCTGTTCAGCAGGGCGCAGGAGAAGTCCATTCTCTCCTTTACATTCACGGAGAGTGCGGTGTGCCGAAGCATGGTCCCCATCTGCTCCGCCACCCCCCGGAAGCGCTGTGTGTAGAGTTGGAGTTGAACCGCCTCACTCTGATTGCGCGACTCCTCTCTATCCGGCTTGCCGAAGCTTTTGGCGATCAGTGTGCCATCGCTCAGGATGCGCCCCTCCCACTTCGAGGGAAGAAATAGCGTACTCCAGGGATCGGGGATCAGGCAGGGGCCCGTCAGGTGGCAGCCCGGCGACAGGGAGCCCCTCTCATAGAGCGGCAGTGTAAACCATTGGCCATCAATCAGCAGCGGCTGCTCACCGACCGGGTCCGGTAGCGGTTGAGTATCCGGGAGTGTGGAGGTTGTGGGTTCAGGCTCGGTTTCGGAGAGATGAATCCGAATCGACTCCAGCTCTATTTCCCGCCGGTCCGGCCGATAACCGTACTGGTCTTTGTAGAGTGTGTTGAACGCATCGGCAGGGGAGTGGCTCTCTTTAAAGGGGATCTCCAGTGTACTCTCCTGTCCTTCGAGTCGGAGGAAGAGAGAGCGTTTCCGACAGGAGATGTCGTCGGGTGGCACCCCCTCTTCCTGAAGTTCTTTTCGGGTCTGGTAATCCAGCTCCCTGAACAGATCGGGGAGTTCGCTTCCGATCTCCTGCAGTGGGGCCAGTATTTGACGGGTGCCTATCTTCTCCAGCCGCGCCTGTTGAAGTCCGTATGCGCTGAGCAGTCCGGCGTCGATTGGTGAAAGGATCGTTGTGATGCCAAGCTTTTCGGCAATAGCAGCTGCGTGCTGTCCACCTGCTCCACCGAAGGAGACCAGAGTATATTCGGCCGGGTCGAACCCTCTCTCCAGCGAGGTGGTACGTATCGCCCTGGCCATCTTTTCGTTGGCAATATCGATCCATCCCTCCAGCAGGGAGACTCTCTCGTCTTCAGCGGTCTTGCCGACATGAATGCTGTTCTCTTGCCCGATCTGATCGAGGCACTCCTGTAGCCGCTTTTCAGCTGCTGCTCTGTGCAGAGGCTGATGAAAATGGTCCGGGCTCAGCCGTCCGGCAAGGAGGTTGACGTCGGTGAGGGTGAGCGGGCCCCCGGCCCCGTAGCATGCGGGGCCGGGCACCGCCCCGGCACTCTCCGGCCCCACCGTAAGACTCACCCCGTCGAAACCGCAGATGGACCCGCCCCCGGCTGCCACCGTTTCGATCGAAAGGGCCGGGGCGAGCAGGCGAGCGTCGCCCACCGTGTGTTCGTAGCTGTACTCGAAGCCGCCATCGTAGCGGGCGACATCGGTGCTGGTGCCTCCCATGTCGAAGGAGATGAGGCGGTTTTCGCCGCACCGCCGGCCGATGGCGGCCACTCCGGCGACGCCGCCTGCCGGCCCGCTCAGAAGCCCCTCCTTCGGCAGGTAGCGATCGGCCCGGGTCAGCATTCCGGCACTGTTCATCATGTGAATGCGTTCGAGCGGTACACCCTCTCCAACCCGCCTCAGATAGTTCTCCATGACGGGTGCAAGAGCCGCATTGACAACCGTTGTGGAGGCTCTGGGAACAATTCGAATCTGACGATTCAGCCGGCTGGAAAGAGTGAGATCTGTTTGTCGCCACTTCTGAACGATCTCTGCGGCCATCTCCTCATGGGCCGGATTGGCATAACTGTTCATAAAGCAGACAGCCACCGAATCGATCTCTCCCGGAACCTCTTCAAGTCGTTTTCTAAGCACCCTTTGGTCCAGGGGGCGCAGAATCTCTCCATCTGCGGATATCCGTTCCGGAACCTCCACAATGAATTGAGTCAATGGAGGTGGCTTCTCTATATGAAGGGAAAAGAGCTCTTTCCGGGATTGATCGCCAATCGTTAGCAGATCCCGGAACCCCTCGGTCACAAGCAGCAGTACCGTTGCAATCTCTCTCTCCAGAAGTGCGTTGGTTCCCCTCGTCGTTGCCAGTCTTAGATCGATGGATGGAAGCGGGTCAGCTGGCGCCGTTCCAGTCATCCAGCGGGCGGCCAGCAGCGGAGCTTCTTCATGGCTCTGTAGTTCAAAAAGAGGAGGCTTTTCACCTGAGCTCTCCCGGGGAAAGTGAGCGGGGGAGTTGAGACGTATTTGTGCACCGCTCTTACGGTAGTCGGTGACTCTCCACTCTCTCTCGGGATGGCCGCTCCATCGAAACCGGAATCCTTTAAAAAAATGGTCGGGAAGGGAGCCGGGCAGGTTGGTTTCGAGAGTATAACGATCGGTCTCTCTGAAGGCAAGGCCCCGTACCGAGCTGCTGCTTAACACCTTGCAACGATAAATTCCTCCAGAGGGATCCTGTCCGATGGCATCGGTAAAGGTTCCACCGGTGTCTATCTGAATGCTCCATGTCGCTTTGGCGCGGGAGAGGTTCATGTCCTTACTTTTTTTTGAAGGAGGCTACACCTTTAGCCGGTGAGAGTCAATTCGATTCGGGCAGGGGGTCAGATTCTTATTACAGAAAGCTGTATTCTTGTCGTGAATCAAATCTGGCACCCAAATATCTGTATGGACGAAAGATTTTCTATTTCGCTCCCCTTCTCGGACCCTGTATTGATCTTCGCTCTCGTGATGCTCATCATCCTGTTGGCACCACTCGCTTTCAGAAAACTGAGAATTCCGGGCATCGTGGGACTTATTCTTGCCGGAACGGTCGTGGGGCCAAGCGTAATGGGGCTTCTGGAAAGAGACTTCACCATCGAACTGCTGGGTACAGTGGGGCTGCTCTATCTGATGTTTATGGCGGGTCTCTCCATAGATCTCAACCAGTTCGAGAAGCTGAAGGAGAGAAGCATCGGTTTCGGTCTGCTCTCCTTCTTCATACCCCAACTCGGAGGGATTGCCGCAGGGGTATGGCTGCTCGACTATTCACTGGCCACTTCCCTGTTGCTGGGTTCCATCGTCGGTTCCCACACACTGCTTGCCTACCCGATTGTCGAGCGACTGGGCATTACCAAGAATACGGGCGTGACTATGGCAATGGGGGGAACGCTGGTCACAGATACTGCCTCCCTGGGAGTACTTGCCATCGTAGCCGGTAGCGCTGGAGGGGAGCAGGGGCCCGGATACTGGACCGGTTTTGGTTTGTCGGTGGTTATATTTGTCGCGGCGGCCGTTTTGATTCTTCCGAGGCTGGGGCGGTGGTATTTTCGTAATGTAAAGTATGAGAACAATACGGACTACGTTTTTATCGTCGCACTGCTCTTCTCCACAGCGTTTCTTGCCGACCTGGCCGGGCTGGCGCCCATTATAGGCGCCTTTATGGCGGGCCTGTTGCTGAATCGTTTGGTACCGGAGAGCGGCACCCTGATGAGCCGGGTACAATTTGTCGGAAATGTCTTTTTTATACCCTTTTTTCTGATTTCGGTCGGGATGCTGGTGGATGTTTCTGTGCTCACCGATCTGGATGTCTGGATCAAGGCGATTGCATTCTCGCTACTTGTGTTTATCGGCAAAGGGATTGCAGCGAGCCTCTCCAAACTGTTTTTCTCTTACACTGCCGCCGAGGGGCTGGTGGTGTATGGCCTGACGGTTCCCCAGTCGGCAGCCACTCTGGCTGTCACACTTGTAGGATTCGATCTCGGGTTCTTCGACACGACCGCCGTAAATGCAGTGGTCATCATGATTCTGATTACTTGTCTGCTTGGCCCCTGGCTGGTCGAAAAATATGGACGGGATGTAGCGATCGGGGATGAAGAGAAACCATACAACCCGGCAGATGCTCCTCAAAGACTCCTGGTGCCTCTGTCCAACCCCGAAACCTCGGATGCACTCATGGACATTGCATTTATGGTACGTGACGAGAAGTCGGGACAGCCGATCTATCCGCTGACGGTCGCCAGGGACGGTGACAACGTAGATTCCAATGTAGCGAGAGGCGAGAAGATGCTGAGCCATGCAGTGATCCATGCGGCCGCAGCAGAAGTACAGGTTACTCCCATTACAAGGGTCGATCTCAATGTGGCCAAAGGCATCTCAAGAGCCGTCGAGGAGAGCCGGATTTCCAATATCATTATTGGTTGGAACGGAGAGGTCTCTACCCGCCGAAGAATCTTCGGTAGTATTCTGGATCAGCTTCTCGAAGAGGTGGACGAGATGGTGATGGTATGTAAATTTGAGAAGCCGGTGAACACTTTTGAAAGGCTGGTCATTGCCATTCCTCCATTTGCCTCACTTGAGATTGGATTTTCGGGGGCTGTACGTTCGCTCAAGCTCATGGCAGAGCAGATGGGTGTGGAAGTTCTGGTCGTCTCGACTCACGATAGGGAACCGAAAGTTAAACGACGCATCGAGATGGTGAAGCCCGATATTGAAGTCGCTTTTTCATCCATTAACCTGTGGTCCAACCTGCCCGGTTGGCTGGAGGGGAATCGGCGAGAGAACGATCTTTTTGTACTTGTAAGTACCAGGGAGGGGACACTCTCCTGGAGGCCTGGCCTGGACCGGCTTCCCAGGGTGATTTCAAAGAGATACCCTCAGCTCAGTTTCATTACGGTCTACGCTTCGGAGGTTCCCGCCGAGCCGGAGCAGGGAGGTGGACCGGACAGGGAGATACCTCTGCTCAGGGAGGACAGGATCCATACCGGTCTGCAGAGCGATGAGATCGTGCCTCTACTCACAGAGATGATCTCAGGAGATGAGCTGTTCGAGTCAATAGAAACGGAGCGACTTACGCGACGGCTGCTCGAGAATTCTACGGACTATACCCCGGAGGTGATGCCGGGAGTGGTTCTTTATGAATCTCACACCTCCAAAGTGAAAGAGCAGGCACTCTTTATCGGAACCCTGACTGACGGGATTAAAATTGAGCAGACGGCCAACCGGGCCTATGTGGTACTGATTCTTTTCAGTCCGCGGTTTATGGAAGCCCAGGAACATCTGGATGCATTGAACAGAGTGGTCAAGCTGATTCCGCCGGGAGACGATGTGAAGAGAGTAAGTGAGGCAAAGAGTGCCCAGGAGGTGATGAAGTTTATTTTGGCACGAAATGCCGGAACGGGCCCGGCCACTTTTTAGAGTCGTTCCAGGATCTGTTCCAGAGTAAGGGCGGTCTCTTCGCTCTTCTGCATATCCCTGAAGGTGAATGTACCACTCTGAAGTTCCGTTTCTCCCGTGATGACTGCAAACCGGGCCTGTTCACGATCGGCGTCTTTCATCTGCGCCTTGATCGAACGGCCGGCGTAATCCATGGTGGCAGAGTAGCCCCGTTCACGCAAGACGGGCAGGGTTTCTATCGCCCATGCGCGGGCCTCGGCGCCCCGGGTAACCAGGTAGATATCTACTGATTTCGGTTCTCCGATTTCGATGCCCAGCTCTTCACAGGCAAGCAACATTCGCTCCATTCCGGCAGCAAAACCGACGGCAGGTGTCGGCGGACCACCGATCTCTTCGACAAGCAGGTCGTACCTGCCCCCGCCCGCAAGAGCATCCTGGGAGCCGAGGTCCGGACTGATGAGCTCGAATGCGGTTCTTGTGTAGTAGTCGAGGCCACGTACCAGCCGGTGATCCTCTTCATATGGGATGTTGAGATTCTGTAAATAGCTCTTGAGCTTTTCGAAGTGCAGTGCCGACTCCTCATTCAAATAGCTGGCAATCGTGGGAGCTTTCTCGATCAGGGGTTGATCCTGCTCCTCTTTGGAGTCCAGGATACGCAGAGGATTCTTCTCTAGCCGGTTTTGAGAAAGTTCACTCAATTTGTCACTTTGGGGGGTGAAGTACTCAATGAGCACTTTTTTGTATCGATCACGGCTCTCGGGGTCACCGATGGAGTTGATTCTGAGAGTCGTATTGGAGATGCCGATTTTACGGCAGATCTGCATCATAAAGGAGATTGCCTCCGTATCGGCTACCGGGTCATCACTTCCCAGTATCTCTGCACCATACTGGTGAAATTGGCGCTGGCGCCCTTTTTGTGGTCGTTCGGCCCGAAACATCGGGCCCATGTAATAGAGTTTCTGGGTGCCGCCCCGTTGATCCAGATGGTGTTCTGTAAAAGAGCGGGCGACTGGCGCGGTACACTCCGGGCGAAGGACGTAGTGATCTTCGCCCCGCTGAAAAGAGAAGATCTCTTTGGAGACAATATCCGTCAACTGCCCTACGCCACGAACGATCAGTTCGGTGGGTTCGAGAATGGGGGTGCGAATCTCCTCAAAATTGAACTTTTTTGCCTCCTGGTGAATCAACGTCTCAAGTGCACGCCACTTTGGACTCTCGTCCGGGAGGATGTCCCGCATACCGTGATGAGTAGAATAAATGGGCTGGCCCATTGGATGGTCTGATATTCAGGTTGAAAAAGAGGTTCAAAGATAAGGGTGCGGGGGCAGAACCGGAAAATGAATCGAAACAGATGTGGAAATGTACCGGTAATTTCACATTTTCCGATTCGGTTCTCTTAAACCTGGCTGAATCTCGTCTCAAACATCGATCCATATCTGCTCTCATGAAATCCTGCACAACGCTCTCGATTCTTACACTGATCCTCTTGCTACCCGCTACAGTTGCCGGACAGGGTAGTCTGGAAGATTACCAGCGTGCCGAATCTTTCATGCCGCAAAAGCTGGATTCGCTTGTTTTCAACACCACCCTTTCCGCTGCCTGGGTGAGCGAAGGAGAAAAACTGATTTACAGGGAGGACGGGCCCGGGATGAAACGGTACTGGATTGTGGAGCCGGAGTCCGGGGAACGAACTCCGGCATTTGATCACGAACGACTCGCATCAGCGCTTGGAGAGGCTACCGGCCGGAACCACCGGCCACTTGAGCTCCCTTTCAATCAGTACGATCTGTTTGGCGAGGACCTTCTTACGATGCGGTTCCGTTACGGCAGCCGGGAGTGGGAGTGTGATCTGGAAGAGTACCTCTGTTCCGAGCGGCAACCTGATACTCCCGTACCGCCCGGAACCTCTCCTGATGGTGAATGGACTGCTTTTGTAGAGGGTTACAATCTGTTCGTGAGATCGAACCGGACGGGTGAAGTTCTTCAGCTCACTTCCGACGGACATGAAGGATATGGCTATGCGATACCCCAACCGTCGCCCATCCAGATGGTACAGGAGGAGTCTATGGAGGTAGAGCGTTCGGTTCAGGTCCGGTGGTCCCCCGACTCCCGAAAATTGGTCACGTACAGGCTCGATGAGAGATCGGCTCGTGATTTTGCACTGGTTCAATCCTCACCGAGAAGCCAGCTTCGGCCAATTCACTACATCTACTCCTATCCCCTGGCCACCGAAGCGGCGGTACCCGTTTCGGAAATCCATATTTTCAACATTCACACGAGGCGCAGCGTGAAGGCGGATGTAGATCCCTGGCCCCTGAGATGGTATGGATCCGGAGCCCTCCCTACCTGGTTCAGCGACAGTGAAACGCTCTGGTTTCTGGATAGAAAACGCGGATTTGAGGTGGTAGAGCTGGTTCGGATCGAGGCCCGTACCGGCCAGAGTGAATTGGTTCACCGGGAAGAGCTGGACACACATATTGATGCCGATATGAACCGCTTTGAGATTCTGGAAGAGAAGGGCGAATTTCTAATGACAAGCGAACGGGACGGGTGGCATCACATCTACCGTTTTGACCTCTCCAGCGGAGAGCTTTTAAATCAGGTCACCTCCGGGGAGTGGGTGGTGCGTGACATTCTGCATGTGGATGAAGAGAATGAGGTGATTTTCTTCGCAGCCGCAGGCATAGAAGATGGGGTGGACCCCTATTTGCGACAAATCTACAGGGTCGGTTTTAACGGCAGGAACCTGCGAGCCCTGACCACTGAAGGGGGGGATCACAACGCCAGCTTTTCACCAAATGGGAAGTGGTTTCGTGACACCTGGTCCCTGGTCCATCACGCACCGGTCACCGCACTTCGGAGCAGCGAGGATGGGTCCATCGTACGGATTCTCGCCGAAGCGGACGTGGAGAGGCTATACGATCACGGTTGGGTGGCCCCCGAGCCGTTTCAGGGGCTCTCGACAGATGGCGAGACCGAACTGTTCGGAGTCATCTGGCGTCCATCCAATTTCGATTCCAGTCGTTCCTGGCCAGTCATTGAGAAGGTCTATACCGGCCCTCACAACTTTCACGTACCCAAGACATTCAACGCATACAGATCGGATGCCCAGGCGATAGCGGAACTCGGCTTTATCGTTGTACAGGTGGATGGCAGGGGAACCGCCCGACGATCCCGTGCATTTCGGGAAGAGTCATTCAAAAATCTGGGAGGTGCGAGTATAGACGACCGGATCTTTGTAATGCGTCAGATGGCTGAGTCCTATCCGTATATGGATCTCGACAGGGTAGGTATTTACGGCCACTCTGCAGGAGGCTATGACACTGCTCACTCCATTTTGACCCGGCCGGAGTTCTACAAGGTAGCGGTCTCTTCGGCAGGGAATCATGACCACCGAATGGATAAGGCGTGGTGGAACGAGCAGTGGATGGGCTATCCGGAGGGCCCACACTATGAAGAGCAGTCCAACGTGACACACGCACCCGCACTTGAAGGGAAGTTGCTGCTTGTGCATGGAGAGCTCGACGAAAATGTTCACCCTGCCGCCACCATGCAGGTGGTTGATGCACTGATCCGGGCCAACAGGAATTTTGATATGCTCATTATGCCCAATATGCATCACAGGCTGTCTCATCACCCGTTTTTTGTGAGAAGCAGATGGGACTATTTTGTGCGGCATCTGCACGGAACGGAGCCACCACACTACAATATCGAGTCGCTTCCGGTGCCGGAATAGACATGAGCAGGTCAGCAACAGGGCATTAGAATCGGACAAAATTCAGGAAGTTCGGCAGTCTGTCGAACCCTATTTAAAGGTCTGAAAAAGGGGTTTTTAAAGATCAGCAACCAATCACTTGAACTACAACAGTCGGATTTCAATATGATGAATGAATTATTCAATGGGGTGAGCCGTGTAGGAGGACTCCTCACCATTTCACTTTTGCTTCTGCTCTTCACCTCCTGTGAAACTTCAGATGACGTGGATCTCATGCATTCTCTCATGGATGAGATTGGAGAGTTCGAGAATCAGGAAGACCCTTTTCGGGGTGGGCCCGACGGGCGCTACCTGGAGAACGACAAGCTCGAAGGTGAGTCGATTGAGGATCTGGAACGCCGCCATGAGTTTTGGGTGGACCTGCAAGAACGCTTTGAGGCCGGGGTGGACCGGGATGCCCTCTCCCTTCACGATCAGATCACTTACGACTCGTTTGAGCGAGCTTTAAAACATAATGTAAATGAGCACATCTACAGAGATTATCTGATACCGCTGAACCATGAAGGCGGATTCTACAATCGCATGATTGGCCTGGAAAATCGTGTTTCTCTGGACTCCGTAGAGGACTACGAAGATTACCTGACTCGTCTTCGCTCGATCCCGGACTGGTTCGAACAGCACATCGACCGAATGCGGGAGGGAATCGAAATTGGTTATACGCTTCCACGCGTCATATTTGTAGAGGAGTATGACCACTACATCGCAACGCATATAGTGGACGATCCCACAGAGAGTGGATTTTATGAGCCCTTCGAGAACTTTCCGGACGAAATATCCGCAGATGAGCGGGAGCGTCTGGCTGCCGAGGGGCGTGATGTCGTTGGAAATATTGTCATGCCAACCTACAGTGGATTTATCGACTTTCTGCATGAGGAGTACATTCCAAATGCCAGGGAGACCATTGGAACGCATGACCTGCCAGACGGCGAAGCGTACTATCAGCATCTGGTAGAGCACCATACCACACTGCCCCTCACACCCGAAGAGGTACACCAGACCGGCCTGGATGAGGTAGAGCGAATTCGTGAGGAGATGTTTGAAATTATAGAGGAGGTCGAATTTGAGGGAGGTTTTCAGGAGTTTCTCGAGTTTCTGAGAACCGATCCTCAATTCTACGTTGAGGAGCCGATTGACCTCATCAAAGAGGCATCCTGGATCTCCAAGAGGATCGATGGGCAGCTTCCTCAAATTTTTCACATCCACAACCTTCCCCGGCTTCCCTATGGTGTAGAGCCTGTTCCGGACCATCTCGCGCCACGCTACACTGGAGGGCGTTACTCCGGTGGCGGAGGCAACCGTGCCGGTCATTTCTGGGTGAATACATACAATCTGCCCAGCAGGCCGCTGTATACTCTGGAGGCACTTGCCTATCACGAAGCAGTTCCGGGACACCACCTTCAAATTGCTCTGGCCCGGGAGATGAACGATCTGCCCCGACGGATGGGTGGTGTAACCGCCTATTCTGAGGGATGGGCACTCTATTCAGAACGCCTGGGCCTCGATGTGGGGCTTTATGATAATCCTTACTACAATTTCGGACGCCTGACCTACGAGATGTGGCGTGCGTGCCGACTGGTGGTAGATACAGGAATGCACGCCTTTGGCTGGACCCGTCAGGAAGCTGTCGATTTTATGACACAGAATACCGCATTGTCGCATCATGAAATCGATACAGAGGTGAACCGGTACATCTCGGTTCCGGGCCAGGCACTTGCATACAAGACCGGTGAATTGAAAATTCGTGAGCTGCGTGCCGAGGCAGAGGAAGCGTGGGGAGAAGATTTCGACATTCGCGACTTCCATGAAGCGGTATTGATGAACGGCCCTGTAACCCTGCCTGTACTGGAACAGCAGGTTCGCAACTATATCAGTGAGCGATCAGGGTCCTGACACTGAAGAATTTCCTTAACATCACATGTGAAACCATGAATGATCTGAATCGAACTATTCAAGCCCTTTTTACCGGGCTTCTTATTAGCCTGTTTGTTCAAATGATACCTGTCGTACTCCATGCGCAGACGGGTGACGGAGTGAACCCTCCCGACAGGACAGAAGGGGAGGGGCCCTGGGATCGGCTGGTCCTGAGGGGCGGAACATTGATTGACGGCACGGGTGCTCCCCCAATCGGACCGGTCGATATAGTGATTGAGGGCAACCGGATAACCGGTGTGCATCAGGTAGGTTATCCCGGAGTACCGATCATTGAGAACCGGCGTCCTGCTGCCGGAGACAGGGAGCTGAATGTGGAAGGGATGTATATCATGCCAGGCTTTATCGATTCACACGGCCATCAGCACACCTCAAACTCGGGACAGGGTGTGCCGATAGAGTATGTACACAAACTCTGGATGGCGCATGGTATTACCACCAGCCGTGATCTGGGCGCCCACAGCACAGAGTGGCTGCTGGATAACAAACGTCGTAGCGAGGCGAACGACATTACCGCCCCCCGTATTATGGCCTGGCCGGTATTCGGCCGGGGGAACTCCGGCCCGATTCTGACCACGGAGCAGGCGAGGGAATGGATTCAGAATATAGCAGAGCAGGGTGCTGACGGCATCAAGTTTTTCGGTGCGGCGCCTCACATAATGGAGGCCGCTCTGGATGAAGCGACACAGCAAGGCCTGGGGACGACGATGCACCATGCGCAGCTTCATGTGACCCGGGTGAATGTTCTGAGATCCGCCTCGATGGGACTCACCTCTATGGAGCACTGGTATGGGCTCCCGGAAGCGATGTTTACCAATCAGTCGGTACAGAACTATCCGGTGGACTACAACTACAACGACGAGCAGCATCGGTTTGCAGAAGCCGGCCGTCTCTGGAAGCAGGCGGCAGAACCCTACAGTGAGAAGTGGAATGCTGTCATGGATTCGCTGCTTGCAATGGACTTTACGATCTCTCCGACGTTTGTAGCCTATCTTGCGAGCCGGGATCTTATGAGGCAGAGCCGGAACGACTGGCATGCGATCTACACCATGCCCAATCTCTGGGAGTTCTACCGCCCCGACCGCAGAGCTCACGGCTCCTACTGGTTCGACTGGACACTTAAGGATGAGCTGGACTGGAGGGAGAACTACCGCCTTTGGATGACATTTGTGAACGAGTACAAAAACAGAGGAGGAAGAGTGGTGGTCGGAAGTGACTCAGGCTATATCTATAATCTGTACGGGTTTGGATATATTCAGGAGATGGAGCTCTTGCAGGAGGCTGGATTCCATCCGCTGGAGGTGATCTGGTCGGCTACATTGAAGGGTGCCGAGGTGATCGGCCGGGATCATGAATTGGGAAGTATAGAGGTGGGCAAACTTGCCGATCTGGTCATTGTGGATGAGAACCCTCTTCAAAACCTGAAGGTACTCTTCGGGACCGGAACCATTCGCCTGAACGATGAGACCGGAGTGGTCGAACGAGTGGGAGGAATCAACTGGACCATCAAGGACGGCATCCTCTATGATGTGCCAAAAATGCTTCATGACGTACGGGGAATGGTTGAAAGGGCTAAAGAAGAGGCGGGCCTGCCGGCCGGCCCGATGCCGATGTTCATGGAGACAGAGGGTGTGGATCTCTGGAACTGGCCGAACGAGAATTGATAACAGTGCAGAAACGATCTGCGGAAAGACAACACAGGGGATATCGATATGATGGGTTCAAAAATGAGTGAAACAGGATGGAGCTGGAAGTTCCGCAAGATCGCAACGGGGTTGCTTGCAGCGATCTGGATGGTGTCTGCAGCCGGGTGTGAGACGGAGCAGGCAGACCATGAAACGCAGCTTCACGAACTGATTGACGATACGCAACATTTTCAGATTCGCGTGAACCCCTACAGGGCCGACTCGGATGGCAATTACCTCGAGAATGATAAGCTGCCAGGAGAGTCGATCGATGATTTGCGTGAGAGGAACGAGTATTGGCTCGGAGTGATGGAGCAGCTGGAAGAGGAGATTGACCGCGAGAGTCTGGACGCCAATCACCGTATCACCTACGATACGTTCCACCGGTCGGTGCGAAACAACATTGCAGAGTTTGAGTATCAGACCTACCTGACTCCCACCGGATTCTTTACCAATCTGAATGGCCTGCCCAACCGGACTGAAACGGATGACGTCCAGGGATACGAGGACTACCTGTCCAGATTGAGCGCAGCTCCGGCCTACTTCGACCAGTATCTGGATCGCCTTAAACTGGGGATCGAGATCGGTTATACTCCGCCGCGTATTCTATACAGCGAAGAGGAATTTGAGTCTGACATACAGCCGCTGCTGGTTCAAAACGCAGAAGAGAGTTCACTTTTCGGCCCGTTTGAAGAGTTTCCGGATGGTATCGGGGAAGCCGATCGCGAACGGTTTAGGGCAGAGGGAACCCGTATCCTCGAAGAGGAGGTGCTACCCAAATATCATGAGATCTACGATTTTTTTGTAAATGAGTACCACCCCAACATACGGGAGTCTATAGGTGTGGGAGCCCTGCCCGACGGAGAGGAGTACTATCAACACATGGTGGAGTATCACACCACCCTGCCTATGACCGCACAGGAGGTACACGATATTGGCCTTCAGGAGGTAGAGAGAATCCGTAACGAGATGTTGGAAATCATTGAGGAAGTCGGTTTCGACGGAGGGCTGACGGAGTTTCTCGAGTTTCTCCGAACCGATTCGCAGTTCTATGTCGATACCCCGGAAGAGCTGCTGCGCGAAGCCGGATGGCTGGCCAAACGGATGGATGGGAAGCTGCCGGAGATCTTTCATGTGCGAAACCTGCCACGCCGTTCCTATGGTGTGGCGCCTGTTCCGGCACATCTGGCTCCCAACTACACAGGCGGGAGATACTATGTGGGCAGAGGGGACGAGGCAGGCCAGTATTGGGTGAATACATATGACCTTCCCAGCCGTCCGCTCTATACTCTGGAGGCCCTGGCTTACCACGAGGGCATCCCTGGCCACCATCTCGATTTTGCGCTCGCACAGGAACTGGATGACGCACCGCGACGCGTGGGCGGGATTACGGCCTACTCCGAAGGTTGGGCACTATATGCCGAGCGCCTGGGCCTCGATGTGGGACTTTACGACAACCCTTACTACAACTTTGGCCGGCTTACTTACGAGATGTGGCGGGCTTGCAGACTGGTGGTGGATACCGGTATGCATGTGTTTGGATGGACCCGCCAGGAGACCATCGACTTTATGACACAAAATACCGCTCTTTCACACAGGGAGATCGAGTATGAGACCGACCGCTACATCCGTGCTGTAGGCCAGGCCCTCTCCTACAAGATTGGTGAACTCAAGATCCGGGAGCTTCGTGAACGTGCTGCCGAAGCGCTAGGAGAGGAGTTCGATCTTCGCGATTTTCATGAAGCTGTACTTCAGCGGGGGCCGGTTCTTCTGACCACACTGGAAGAGCAGGTTGTGGATTATTTCAGTGATCGATTCGATGTGGAGATTTAAGAGATACGGTTCAAAACATGTAACCCAAAAGACTGAAAACCAATGAAAAAGTCACTTGTTAACCTGCTATTTTTCTCTATGCTTCTTGCCGGGTGCGCCACACAGGGGGTTACACAACCCGCTTCGTCCGACACTCAAGAGGCCAATACCCATGAAGCACTTGTAGAACTATATGAAGAGTTCCGCTCATTCCGTTTTCCTGAAGTGAATGACGGTATTCCGGACTATACACCTGAAGCGATGGAGCGCCAGTATAGTGGCCTTCAACAGATGCAACAGCGTCTTGCTGCCATCGATACCACCGGGTGGCCGATTGCCGAGCAGGTCGATTACCGAGTCGTGGAAGGGGAGATGAGAGGGCTCGAGTTCGAACACATTGCAAAAAAGTCCTGGGAGAGAGATCCTGCCTTCTATGCGGTGATCAACTACCAGTTCGGGCCCAAGATGCATATGTCCCTGAGTCTTCCGGGTGGGTCGGTATCCGATCAGAACGCCTCACAACTTGAAACTCGTCTTGAAGCGATTCCACGTATACTTGAGCAGGCGCGTGTGAACCTGACCGATCCGATTGCGGATCACGCCTATATTGCGATTTACACGACACAAAGGCAGATAGGCAGGGTGGAATCATTTATTGACAGTAACAGCGATCGTGCCAGCCTGGTACAGGCCGCCGAGGGTGCAAGGGATGCGATCGTTGAGTACCGGCAGTGGCTGATCGATACCCGGCCGTCCATGCGGAATGGGGCCGGAGTAGGGGAAGAGATGTACGACTGGTATCTGGAACATGTAGCGATGCTTCCCTATACATGGCAGGAGCTAGTGACCCTCTCACAGAGAGAGTATGAGCGTGCCGTGGCCGGGATGAACCTGATGAAACACCGCTATCGCCACTCTCCGAAACTGGAACCGGCTCAGAGCAGAGAGGAGTATGTGGAGCGGTACAATAACGCTCTGGCGCACTACTATCGGTTCCTGAACTCGGTGGAGCTCTTCACAGTCCCGGACTTTATTGAACCGGTAGGCCCTGTGTCCAACTGGAACCGCAGCGGGGAAACGGACTACTTTGCACATGTACTGGATCGCTATCCGCTTCCTCTGTCGGCTCATGGAAGAGGCCACGATTATGATGCCATGTTCAAAGCGAGGGACGATCGTCCGATTCGTGGCCAAAGCCGCCTCTACTTTCTGGATGGAGTCCGACAGGAGGCATTTGCCATTGGCCAGGAGAAGTTTCACTACTATCTGGGCCTGGTAGACGATGTTCCCGGCGCACATGAGGTGATGTATAACCTGAAGGCATTTCGTGCCGCCCGGGCTGTGGCCGACCTGAAGATGCACAGCAACGAAATGACCTTTGAAGAGGCGTGGGACTATGTAGTAGATGCCACTCCGTACGACTGGATTCCGGAAGATAGCCCGACGTTGTGGCACGATCTTGAACTCTATATGCATTCGCCGCTCTACGGTGTCGGTTATGTGGTGGGGCCTATACAGATCGAGAAGCTGATGACCGAGGTCTTTATGGAGAGAGGTGAGGAGTTTAACCTGACAGAGTTCATGGACGAGTTTCTTGCAGCCAGCCCCATACCACTTTCGCTCATTTCACTCGAGATGCTGGGCCGGACACAGCACTGATTCGACTCTGGTACTACTGAAAAACGATCGTTCGGTTTTCGAACACGAGGGTTCGTCTCTTCAGGTGGTGCCAAACCGCCCTGGAGAGGACGATCTTTTCGAGATCTCTTCCTTTACGTACAAGGTCATCAACGGAGTGTTTGTGATTCACATTAATCACATCCTGTTCGATGATGGGCCCTGCATCGAGCTCGGCGGTTACATAGTGGCTGGTCGCCCCGATGATCTTGACCCCTCTGTGGTAGGCGGATTGGTAGGGGCGCGCTCCCGGAAATGCGGGAAGGAAGGAGTGATGGATATTAATAATTCGTGCCGGAAAACGGGAGACAAAGGAGTTGGAGAGGACCTGCATATAGCGTGCCAGTACCATGAAGTCAATACGATGCTCATTGAGCAGCTCCAGCTGCTCGGACTCTGATTCAGCCTTGTTTTCGGCCGATATGTTGAACTGGTGAAACGGCACCCCATATTTTTTTGCGACCGGGCCGGCATCGGCGTGATTGCTGATAACGAGCGGAATCTCTACTCTCCAGTCTCCACTGTCGTATCGGGCCAGGATATCATGCAGGCAGTGTGTTGCCTTCGAAACAAAGATCGCCATGCGCGGCACTTCCCGGCTGAAGTGAAGCTGAAATTCAATCTCTTTCGGTTCAGCAATTTCCTTCAGAAATACAGGTGCAATTTCTTCGTCCTGAAGATCAAACAGCGACAGATCCCACTCTATGCGCATGAAAAAGACATTTCGATGCTTGTCTACATGCTGGTCCAGTTCAAGGATGTTGCCATTGTGCCTTGCCAGGAAGGTGGTTACATCGGCCACGAGGCCTTTCTGATCCTTGCAGTGCATGAGTAAGACAGCGGAGTGTAACTGATCGGGATTCAATGTATTTTTGCTTGCCTGGATTAAGGTTATCCGGGAGCCCCCGGATGCTGATTCAGTTGCGAAAGTTAAGAACTACAGACGAAAAAGATCGGATTTTTCAGTTTACGCCGGAAACGCTGCCTTTATGTCCAACCGTTTTGCAGAGATCGCCTTCCCCACACCGGTTCGCCGCTGTTTTACCTACTCCGTACCGGCCGGGTTAGAGCTGGTTCCCGGTGTGCGGGTCTGGGTCTCCTTCGGGAATCAACGGTCCATCGGGATGGTAGTCCGCCTGCACTCCGAAGTTCCCTCCTTTCGTACGAAACCGGTACTGCGGGTGCTGGATCGAAAACCTGTACTGGATGAAGGGCTCCTGACACTTACGGAGTGGATACATCGCTTCTACTACTGCTCATGGGGAGAGGCCATACAGGCCACTCTTCCGCCAGGTCTCAATTTTCAGTCCGAGAAGAGAGTTCGGGTAGCAGAATCTGTAGTGGTGAACGAGCTGAATGAGCTGGAGAAGCAGATGGTTGAGGAGTTTCTGGAGAGAAGTGCAGCTCTCCAGGAGGTGCGAAAACGGTGGAGAGATGGAGATGAGGCTGCACGCCTGAAATCTCTGCTCAGGAGGGGAGTGTTGGAGATTTGGGAGGAACCATCTGAAATCGGGGAGCGGAGAAGTGTGGTCTGGTGGGATCGGAGAGATGAACGGCAACAAAAGCGGTTGGAAAGTCAGCTTCCCGCACCAGGGAAGGAGGCACCAAAGTGGGTAGAGGGGTACCGGCTTATTGCTACGCTGGAATTGCCAGCCCCCCAGAAGGAGTTGATTCAACATCCATTGTTGACTCCATACACTCTCAAGCGAATGGAAAAGGAGGGGCTCATACAGAAGTTCTATCGGGAAGAGCCATCAGAATTGAGTGACGAGGCGGAGGACCCCGATTCCATCTCTGTACTTACCGAGGCGCAGGAAGATCTTCTTTCACCGGTAGTGGAGGCGATGGAGAGCGATCGTTTTCGAAGTTTTTTGCTTCACGGGGTTACCGGGTCGGGGAAGACGGAGATCTATATACACGCTTTGAAGAGAGCACTTGAACTGGGCAAGGGGGCTGTGATCCTGGTTCCGGAAATCGCACTCACACCTCAGACGGTATACCGTTTTCGACGTATTTTCGGGAACCGGATTGCCGTTCTGCACAGCCGTCTTGGCGATCGTGAGAGGGCAGAGGCGTGGCGGGCCCTTCAATCCGGCGAGAAGAGAGTGGCAATAGGCCCCCGGTCGGCATTGTTTGCACCGGTTCAAAATCCGGGATTGTACGTCATCGATGAGGAGCATGACAGCTCGTACAAGCAGTTTGACCCTGCTCCGCGATATCATGCCAGGGATGTGGCACTGGTACGGGCACGGCAGGAGGAGGCGGTGGTCATCATGGGAAGTGCGACTCCATCGATGAATTCACTCTATGCTGCCAGGAAGGGGAAGCATACACTTCTGGAACTTCCGGAGCGGCCCGGGGGAGAGATGCCGAATATACGGGTGCTTGACCTGAAGCACTATCGTAACGCCATGAGAGGCCCGTTGACCGTCGAACTCTTTCAGGCGATTGAAGGGGCTCTATCGCGCAAGGAGCAAGTAATTTTGCTCTACAATCGTCGGGGGTACGCGACGTACATTCAGTGTGGCGCATGTGGCCATATACCGCAGAGCCCCGACTGTTCGGTGAGCCTTACGTACCACCGTAAACGGGATCTGCTTCTTTGCCACTACAGCGGGTATTCCCGTCGGGTCGACCGGGCGTGTGAATCCTGTGGATCCAGCGACCTCATTCTGCAGGGATCGGGTACTCAGCAGGTAGAAGAGGAGGTGGCCAGGCTCTTTCCGGATGCAGTGCTGTTGCGAATGGATCGGGACAGTACCAGTGGCAAGTATGCGCATCAGAAAATCTATGATCGTTTTCTATCCGGCCAGGCCGATATATTGATCGGCACCCAGCTGGTCTCAAAGGGACTGGACTTTCCGAATGTAACCGTAGTCGGGGTATTGCAGGCAGAGAATGAACTCGCATTCCCGTCGTACCGGTCCGGCGAACGCCTGTTTCAGCTGATCAGTCAGGTGGCCGGTCGTGCCGGCCGTGCCGAAAAGAGGGGGCATGTGTGGGTTCAGACCTGGAAGCCGGATCACCCGGCTGTGGGGTTTGCGCAACGTCATGATTATCATGGTTTTGCAAAATCGGAGCTGGAACAGAGAATGAACCTGTTATACCCTCCCTATTCCCGCCTTGCGAAATTTGAGTTCAAAAGCAGGTCTTCAGGGAAGGCTGCGCAATCGGCAGAAGTGTTCGCCGGTCTGTTGCGGCGGAACCTTCCAGCCGGATCGGTTCACGGCCCTGCACCTGCTGTGATTGAGTGGATGCACGGTCACTACTATTGGGAAGTCATTCTAAAACTGAAGCCCGGGTTGAACGCAGACGGTATTTCAACTCTGTTCGACCGGATGTTTGAGGAGTGGGAGAGTGAGAAACCTGACGGTTCCGGTTCCGTCCGTATCAATGTGAACGTCGATGCTACGGAGTAGTGTCGGGCAACCGGTCTCACCCATCTGATCTGTCAGAATCCGGAGGTTATGGAGACAGTTCAGAAAACACTATTTTACACAGATTCTAAAGACTATACGCAGTAATGTCATGACAGATTATCGTTTTGTGGACGGTACGAGACTGGAATCGGTGGTTGAGGCACTGATTTTTGCCAGTCCCGATCCGATCTCCTGGGATCATGTAGCCGGTATCATAACTGAGTCCGAAGAGGAGGTTCAACTCGATGAAGCTTCGGTTGAAGCGATGGTCGATCGGTTGAACCGGAGATATGACGAGAATGATCTCTCGTTTCGGATCGACCGGGTTGCGGGTGGGTACACGTTTACCACGCGATCGAGGTATCACCCCTGGCTAAGCATTTTTCAACACGAAAACGCCTATCGGAAACTCTCCCGGTCCGCTGTAGAGACTCTGGCGATTGTGGCCTATCGGCAGCCCATTACAAAACCGGAGGTGGATGAGATCCGGGGGGTCGACTCCGGATACATACTGAGACAGCTTCTGGAGAAGATGCTTGTGCGTGTATCCGGCCGGGCCGACTCGCCCGGAAAACCTCTGCTCTACAAGACGACGGATCACTTTCTCAAGCATTTCGGTATCAACTCTGTAGATGAACTTCCTCAGCCGAGAGAAATAGAGGAGATCCTGAAGGATGATGATATGGCTGAACATCGCAGGCTTTTGATGGAGCGACAGATGGAGCTGGACGAAGAGACGGCTGAAGAGATTCTGGATCGATTCGGAGATCGCGGGTCTGATGATGCTGATGATACGGTGGAGGACCCGCCGCATAATGGGGACGAGGAGAATCGAAATTCGGAGGAGAAGTGAGCAGGCAGCGACGGGGAGAGAAGAACAGCAGTGGCGAAAACGACCGTCCGCGGAGAAGTGGCGATAGCGGAAAAAAAGTACGACCAGGCGGATACGCCAGTCGGAAGGTGTCCGGAATGGCCCGCCAGGAGAAGCACCTGAAGGATGATATACGGATCAACAAGTTTATAGCTCATGCCGGTTTCTGCTCCCGCAGGGATGCGGATGAGTGGATTAGCGAGGGCAGAGTGCTTGTGAACGGCCAGAGAGTAACGGAGCTTGGTACGAAAGTGAAAATTACCGACCGGGTTGAGGTAAACGGACAACATGTGACGCTGGAACCGTTTATCTATATTTTACTAAATAAAGCGAAGGACACCATCAGTACAACGGATGACGAAAAAGGGAGAAATACGGTGTTGGATTCCGTTGAGGATGCTACAGGTCAGAGAGTCTATCCGGTCGGCCGTCTTGATCGGGATACGATGGGGCTGTTGCTCCTAACCAATGACGGAGATCTCGCACACAGATTGATGCACCCCTCGTACAAAGTGAAAAAAGTGTATGAGGCTACTTCAGACCAGCCACTTAGTGACGAGCAGTTGCTGGAGCTGGTCCACGGCGTGACGCTCGAGGACGGCCCTGCCAGGGCTGAACATATCGAACGTGATCCGACCGATGACCGAACACTTGCCATTACGGTCCATGAGGGTAGAAATCATCTGATCAGGCGTATGATTTCACACTTTGGGGCTCAGGTGGTTCGATTGAAAAGAGTTCGATACGCCCGTTTAAGTGACAAAGATCTGAGAGTAGGCCGCTGGCGCTATCTTCGCAAGGAGGAGGTGAATGCTTTGAGAAAGATGGTAAAGCTTCAGCCGCTTGAGTTTAATGACAACGACCGGGATTGAATCAGATGTATGATCTGAACAGATGTTGCGTTATCTGTCTATGAAACGATCTCTCCTTCTTCTCGCTATTTTCTGGATTCCCCTTTTTACCCTCCAGGCACAGACACCGGTTTTGGTATATGATGACTCCTTCAGGGAGGCAGCGCGCGGGGCTATCGACTCTCTGTACAACCGCTCTCCGGCTGAGGCGCAGCTACTTCTGAGCGAATGGAGAGAGGAGCTTCCGGAACATCCTATATGGACACTCTGGGATGCGATGGAGTTCTGGTGGGTGGTTCTTGTAGACCTGGAGGATGAAACATATGATGAGCAGCTGTTTGAGAGAATGGATGATGCCGTCCGTGCTGCCGAAGAACTACTGGAAGGAGAGCCAAACCATCCCGACGCCTGGGTGATTCAGGCTGTGGCACAAGGGTATGCAGCCAGGCAACACGCCAACAGGGAGCGCTGGATTGTAAGTATCCGTACCGCACGTCGTGCACTTCAGGCACACCAGCGTTTGAAGGAGATCGCCCCTGATCTGCCGGACAACGACCTGGCCGAAGGGCTGATTCTCTATTATGCCGACTATCTTCCGGAAGCCTACACACTGGTGAGGGCTGTGTCGTGGCTGCTACCCGACGGGGACCGGGTGAAGGGGCTCGAACTACTGGAGAGAGCAAGTGAGGATGCGATATTCGCCAGACCCGAGGCACTCTACTTTCTCGGGAATATTCGATTGAACTATGAAAATGAGTACAGCCGTGCCACGGAGCATTTACAACTGCTTACAGACAGATACCCGGATAACTCCTTCTACCAGCGTCTTTATGTCCGCTCCCTCTTCGAGCAGAACCAGGACAGAAGGGCACTGGAGAGGATCGAGAGCCTTCTTTACAGGTGGGATGAATCGGGCCTGGCAAATTATGACCTGCTTGTTGAGGAACTAATGCACTGGCGTGGCCGGATCCTGGTTCGATTTCTCAGATATGAGGAGGCCTATGAAGCATTCGAATCGAGCTATATGGCCGGGCTTCGCCTCCCGAACCAGGCCTCCCGGCGTTTTCTCGCATTGAGTGCCTACTATGCGGGTGTGACGGCAGAGCGTTTACAGAATCGGGATACTGCCGCTTTCTACTTTCGCAGAGTGCAAAGTTTGGATACGGATAGAGAACTCAGAAGAAGAGCTTCAGAGCGGATGTCCGACCTGTAGAATCTCCTCTAATTCAGATTCAGATTCAGGTTCAGGTTCAATTCAAACTCCTTCTGCCCGGACACACGGCATCCGCCCGGATAGTAGCTTCTCTCTATGAATCGTGCTTGTCCATCTTCATATACCCAGAGCAGGGTAGTGCAACGGGTTCCATAATGTTCAGTTTTTATGAAAGGAGCGGATACCGCTTCCTCCATCTCCGGTGTCAAGCCGGTGTCCGGAAGCTTCCCGGAAGGCCAGGTTTCACGGTCTGTGAGGAGCTCGAACAGCCCCAGTTCAGATATTGCCGATGTAGTAATAAGTTTTTTAAAACGGCTCCTGGTTTTCTCTATTTTGGGCCATGGAGTGTTCAAAAAAGCATTACTTAATCCATATACACCTTCTGTCAGACTCTTTGCTTCTCCACGACCTTTCGGTTCCCTGTTGGAGAAGTACCACAGCGAGTGTGAATCGTACAGCAGCATGTTAAACCCGTCGTAAAGATTCATCTCCGACGAGATCATTTCAGGGAACCGGGATGCAGAGATGTCGGAATTCAGGTATCTGACTGGCAATTCGCCACGACTTTTTTCCCCTGACTTCGCCCTTTTGAGATCACGATAATTGGTTAGCGCTGCTATTTTACCGGTTCGATGGAGGCCGAGCCAGGTTCCACCCTTCTTCATATCCCTGCCAGCCAACAGATTCGGTTCTTCCGGCCAGAAATGAGCGGGCTCTGAAGCTCGGTTGTAAAACTCGTCGCGGTTTGCTGCGATCAGGAGGGGTACACCAGGTATTTTTTTCCAGGCAACAAGAAGAAGGCACATGAGAATGATGCGGTCTTGAGTTATCTTCTGTTCAATATGTATCTTACAGGCTCTCTTTGGAAGAAGGTCTGGCTTCATATAAACGTTTTTTGATTCACGGCCATTCAATAAAATTTCCGGAGAACTGATTTGCATCTGTAGACGTGTATGGGTTCCAAATTGAAAACAGAATATAGACCAGGTTTCACAGATCTGCTGCTGATGTTGGCGGCACTTCTGTCGGTTCTGTGGGTATGGTATTCAGGCCCCGGTCTCCATCCTTTGAATGGTGCAGATGCCACTCTGGGGAGCGATTCTGCAATGCAGAGGGCAACAGAGACACTTGAGAGATATGGATTTAAACAGGACGACTCCGTTCTGGATGCATATTACACGGTTCACAAGGGGTTGGCCGATTCCCTTCAGAGAGCCGGCCTTCTTACCCGACATCACGAAAACCCAGAATTTCAGCAACTCTACCCACTCTCCGGATGGCAGGTAGATCTGTACCATACCGGTCAGCAGCCTGGCAGAGTTCAGATACCGTTTTCACAGAGCCTGACAGCCGCCATACAGCTTCGCTACAACGATGCAGGCGAATGGCTGGAACTCAGAAATAGCGACAGGGTCCGGCTTGCCGAAGTGACTGGCGATCCCGATCCGATCGGGCAAGACGAGGCGGTGGCCATTGCAGAACGGATTCTGAGAGTGAGTGCCTGGCCCCGCGAACGATTCACTCTTCAGTCGGTAGTGATGCCACCAGCACTCTCAAATGAAGGTATTACCCTCTATTGGCAAGCTGTGGACACGCCCGATGGATTCGAGGCAGAGCTGGTGGTCAGGCTGGGGCTGTTTGGCGAATTGATTGCATTGGAAGCAAATTGGCTGGATCTACAAAGAGAGTCCATATGGGCACTTACGCTGACGAGAGTACTACAAGGTCTCCTGCTGGTTTTCTTCTTTTTCTGGGTGCTTTCCGAGCTCTATATTCGATTGCGGTCCAGAGTGGTTGACGTGAAGACGGCTATACCCATCACCATTGCCGCAGGCGTGGTTATTCCAGGCACAGAGCTACTTGGCTGGTTGAGAAGCATGATTCTGTACCCCGGCTCACTCAACTGGATTGATGTGATGCTTCCACTGGTTTTTGCCGGTGTGACAGGCGCATTTGTATCCCTTGGCTATTTTATAGTGACGGTAACCGGAGAGTCTGTAGCAAGGCAATATATGGCGGGCCGGGTGAGGACACTCGATCTGCTCCGGACCGGGCCACTGCTGAACCGACCACTGGGACGATCCATTTTACACGGGGTTCTCTGGTCTGTGATTCTGGTAGCTATGGTTGCCATCTATTTATGGATTTTCCCCTCGGCATCTTTGGGAGTGACCCAGGTTTTTACCCCTCGTCTTCTCTTCGCATCAGCTCCGGCCGGGCTGCTTGTGAGTGTTCTATTTAGCATTCTGTTTATGCAGACGATCTTTCTGTTGCTACTGGGGAAGCTCGGAAATTACTCTTCCGGAACTCTTTTTACAGTGGTCATATCGGCACTGATTTTTGGCCTGTTCACACCTCTCGAGTTTGTTTTTCACCCCGGCCGTGATGAATGGATTCTTTCTGCACTCTTTGGTGCAGTTCTGGGAGTGCTGTTTGCCCGCAGAGATTTTTTAACTCCGCTGATTGCTTGTACTCTCGCCGAGTCGATGATTCATACTTCCGGCGGTTGGATCGTTCCCGGATCGCCGGATACACATGCATTTCTGCTTACCCTGACCATCGCTGGAGGGCTCCTGCTGTTCGGTTTGGTAGCAATAATCCGGGGCAAGCCCTCCGGAGTGCTGCCCCGATTCCGGCCAGGTTATATTGAAGAGCTTGCCAAAGAGAGGAGGATTCGAAATGAACTTCAGATAGCACGAAAGGTGCAACAATCGTTTCTACCTAATTCCAGGCCCCGGTTTGAAGGCCTGGATTTGGCTGCTGTGTGCCTTCCGGCACAGGAGACGGGCGGCGACTATTACGATTTTCTGAAGCTGGATGAAAATCGCATAGCAGTGGTGATTGGAGATGTAAGCGGAAAAGGAGTTCAGGCGGCCTTTCACATGACTTTTGTAAAGGGGATGCTTCACGCGCTATGCCGTGAGGACGAATCCAGCGTCTCGGTAATGAAAAGAGCGAATGAACTCTTCTTCAATCATACCGGCAGAGGTACTTTTATATCCATGCTCTATGGAATTATAGATCTGAAGGAGGGTGAATTCAGATTTGCACGAGCCGGCCACAATCCTCTTCTGCACTACGACAGAAGTAAAAATGAACTACGCCCGCTTGTTCCGGATGGCCTGGCCATAGGCCTGGTACGTGGAGAGCTTTTCGACAGCAATATCAGAGAACAGGTGGTCTCATTCAATCGTGACGATCTCCTGATACTCTATACAGATGGAATTGTAGAGGCGGAAAACCGGACACGCCACTCTTTTGGTACGGACCGGCTGCATCGCCTCGTCTATTTCCACCAGGCTGGTAGTTCAGAGGAAGTAGTCCACCGCATCCTTCATGAAGTTTCCACCTTTACAAGAGGTGTGGAACAGCATGACGATATGACGTTGATCGTTGTCAAGAGAGAGTAACTTTCTGTATTTTCAGGTAATATTTTTTAAACCGATGTGACGCCGTTCCGCTACGCATTACAACCAACAGAATGAAGTATATATGACCGGAAACAGAGTCATGACTATTCAGTCAAAGTTCTTCCAATCTCTCGCCGGGAGCCGGGTATGGTATGTGATGGTTCTTATCCTTCTGGCCCCGTTCCGGACGAATGCACAGAGCGGAGACGGCGCTGTGGCGGATAACCTCGACTGGGTCTATATGGAGAGGGCTCTGGAGATTGCTGCTGAAGAGGACAAGATGATCCTGATTGATGTCTATGCAGAGTGGTGTCCCTACTGTCAAAATATGCAGGGGACCGTCTATCCGGATGAAAGAGTAGAGGAGCAGGTTCGTAATTACTTTATTCCGGTTCGAATCAATAGCGAATCAAACCGGCCTCTGGTCTATTTGGGCCAGGACTTTACGGAGATGGAGTTCGCTCGTGCACTTCAGTACAGAAGTGTTCCCACCACCTACTTTATGAATAAGAGTGGGGAGGTGATCGGCCAACAGCCGGGACTTCTCCCGGCTGGTACATTTGCCGATCTGTTGAGATTTGTGGGAACCGGATCCTGGCAGAAAATGAGCTTCGAAGAGTTTTCGGAACAAAACGAGTAGTTATCTATGATACTGAGTCAGGCCGTTGAAGATTACGTAAAAACGATCTACCGCCTCGGTGCAGAGCGAAAGGGTGAGGGTGTGCCAACCAAGGTGATTGCGGATGAGATGGGTGTCTCATCTGCTTCCGTAACCAATATGATCAAAAGACTGGCCGGAATGGGACTGGTCAGGTATGAGTCCTATAGTGGAGCATTGGTGACCAAGGCCGGCAGAAAGATTGCACTTGAAATTATTCGGCATCACCGACTGCTGGAACTCTACCTTGCCGAAGTGATGGGATACTCCTGGGATGAGGTACACGACGAGGCGGAGCGGCTGGAACACCATATTTCCGAGCAGTTTGAGGATCGAATTGCAGAGCTTCTGGATCATCCCACACACGATCCTCACGGAGACCCTATACCCTCCAAAGACGGCCTGATTCCCGAGATCGCCTCATTGCCCCTGACCGAAGCGGAGGAGAAAAAGGAATTACTTCTGAACCGGGTTAAGAATCAGGATCCTGAACGGCTTCGGTATCTGGAGAAGCTTGGCCTGATACCAGGGGTCAAAATACGTATTGTCGGAAAAGAACCGTTTGACGGTCCATTGACTCTGGAGATAGAGGGGAAAAAGCAGGTGATCAGTCATAATATCGCTTCACAACTCTATGTGTTGATTTCCTGATTCTGCACGTACGGCTACTCCTGGTCGATCGGTGTCGGATGCAGAAAAGTGAAGCCTGTTTTCTCTTTCAGTTTTTTATTAGAGACGACCCTATAGTTTTTTTCTGTGTCTTCCAGAAAGGCAGGTTCGTCCAGGCCGAACCGTCTGGCGACGGAGCGGTAATACTCCTCTCTGGTGGGGTGTCCGTCAGCAACGGCGTTGAAGATCTCTCCGCAGATATTCAGTCGAAGTATCTCTTCCACGACCCTTACAGCATCATCCTGATGAATGAGGTTGACCGGTTTGTTACCCCCTTTCAGATGATCCCTCCCTGCAAGGTGCCTGACGGGCTGGCGATCATAACCGTAGAGGCCGCCAAATCGAATAATGGTCGTATTGAACCGGGGGCTCTCCAGCAGTAATCTCTCTGCCTGAAGCAGCGCTCTCCCGCTATCGGAAGACGCGTTGTCGCCGGAAGCCTGATCTTCGAGGGTGAGTCCGCCAAATGGGCTGTATACAGAGGTGGAACTGGCAAATATAACCCATTCTACTTCTCCCTCTTCCGCTGCTTTACGAATGGCCTGAATCTGTTTCGGATGGCGTTGAAGAACGTCAGGTTCTCTTCGGCCGGGCGGAATGTTTACAAAGAGAATCTTCGGCCGGAAGAGGTCGTCACAATCGTCACCCTCTATTCGGGCCGAAACCCGGAGAAGCCTGGCCTTAATTCCGCTGTCTTCCAGTAACCGGATTTTGTGATCGCTGGTCGTAGAGCCGTAAACGCTGTAGCCTATTTCTATAAGACGGCGAGCCAGAGGCAGCCCCAGCCAGCCACATCCAATTATGCTGATCTCTTTCATAAGGGAACCTCTGTTTCGGATTCGTAATGCAGCTTTCGGACAGAGGAGAATTTCTCCTCTGTCAGGCGGATTGTATGGTGAGGTGAAGGTACGTAAACCATTCCGGAACCGTAAGAGGTTCCCCTCATCATAAAAGTGAGGGAACACCCATTCATTTGGAGTGATTTACCTATCTTTGGCACTGAATTCAGAGTGTTTCAGAGAATGGCGGATGGCATGAAAACAGAGGAGCGGGTAGCTATTGTAGGCGGTGGAATTACTGGACTGACAGCTGCACTCGAACTGCAGGAAGCAGGTTTTGAAACAGTTTTGTTTGAGCGCCGTGAGAGTGTGGGTGGAGCGATTCGGTCGGTTCGTGTGAACAATTGGATAGTAGAGTATGGTCCGAATACTCTGCAAGTTCGTTCCGAGAGGGTCTACGACTATCTTGAGCATCTTGGACTTCAGGACCGAATCGTGGAGGCGAACCCGTCGGCCTCCAGCAGATATGTGGTGCGAAACGGTACACTGGTCCAGCTTCCCCAATCACTAAAAGAGGCGGCGTTTACGTCTCTACTCTCCCGATCGGGCAGGGTCAGAGTTCTAACCGAACCCTTTCGTCGCAGAGGTGAGGATAAGGACGAGACTCTCTCCTCGTTTGTAAGGCGCCGAATGGGAGAGGAGTTTCTGGACTACCTCATCGACCCATTTGTGGCCGGTATTTACGCAGGGTTGCCGGATCAGTTGTCGGTCCGGTTCGCTTTCCCCCGGCTCTATGAACTGGAGCAGCGTTACGGTTCACTTTCAGCCGGTGCTATGGTGAAATCTGTACAACGATTCATGGACAGATCTTTCAAAACAAGACTGATCTCTTTTCGTGATGGGATCGCAGAGCTCCCTGAAGCTATAGCGGGACGGCTGAAGGAGGTGAGAACAGGGCAGGAGGTAACCCGACTGGAGAGAAGCAGGGAGGGGTGGGTGGTTCACTCAGAGGGAATGAGACACGGGCCTTTCGGAATTCTCATTCTCAATATTCCGCTCTACCGATATGATGAACAGTTACTGGATGGGGGAGGAGAGATTCTGGATGTCGTTCGAAAATCAGGTTATCCGCCGCTATCGATACTCTTGTCCGGATATCAAAAGGATCAGATTGAACATCCACTCAACGGTTTTGGCTTTCTGGTTCCATCTGCAGAGAAACGAAAGATACTTGGCACCCTCTTCAGCTCTTCTCTCTTTCCGGGCAGGGCACCAGAGGGACACCATCTGCTAACCACATTTGTCGGGGGTGGCCGGCAACCTGAGCTCGCCCAACTGGAGAGCAGTGAGTTGATGGATATCGTGGCCACCGAGCACCGCGACCTGCTTGGTGTAAAAGGGGAACCCCGGTTTGCCGATCACATCTACTGGCCCAAATCGATTCCACACTACTCTCCCGATTACGGTGGAGTTCTGTCGGCGGTGGAAACACTCGAAAAGAGACACAAAAACCTCTACCTGGCCGGTAACTTCCGCGGTGGGATTTCGGTTCCCGACTGCATTTGCAACGGCCTGGACCTGGCCGGGAAAATTTCAGATGCTAGCGTCTCGTAAAGAGATCCAGCAATTGTTGAAGCATTCCCTGCCCGACACGGGTAAATCGCTCCTGACGGCCCATAGAAAGAAAACGCAAAAGCAGGCGAAGCTCGGTGAGCAGATAAGGGGGGTCGGAAATCAGAGTATCCTCATTCAAAATCCAGTCCCAGTCCAGAGGTTGTTCGAATTGGGTTCCTGCATCTTTCATCGTCATGTAGTAGATATTTGCGACCAAACCGTATCCCACAGTGGTGGGATGCAGCCCGTCCAGACTGAATATCCCTCCGGTGGTAATTTTCCGGGTCTCTTGATCGACCCGGATGTAGTCTGTAGAGAGGCGGACTCCTCCATTTGGATTCACGAGGTGTGAAGTCATCGGATTCCGCTTCAGGGCATCGACGAATCGGGGCGGATACGGACGTGCTGCATCTACACCGAGCCGTCGTCTGGCAACAGCATTGATATACTTATGTGCGGGTACCACAATGAATCCATACTCTGCAGCCAGGGATCGAACTATTTCGTTGTATCGATCTACCAGCTGGTCCAGTTCGATCGCTTTCTCTCTTGTCAGGTGTGGATTCTTATCTGGATCGAAATCCTCGTCCCAGATCCAGAATCGAGTATAGTAATCGAAGTATCCCCCTTTGTGTGGAGCTCTTCCTTCATTGATCCCTCTGGTGACCGGTGGTATGGTTGCATAGGGATAAGTGGGCACGTAGACCCTTGGAATACTCATAGTGGCCACTTTTTCGAAGAGGTGTTTCATCTCCTTCTCGAAATGCTCCGGCCTGTAGACCGTATAGTTTCTTTTGAAGTGCGGAGAATCCATATGTTTTGGATTGGAGTAGCTGATATCCAGCGCTGTAAGCGCTCCGATAAAATTATTATGCCCCACACAGACAATCAGGTTCTCTATCCCACCATCCTGATGTAACTGTTTGATGTTATCGAGCTGGGTGTGGTTCTCCTGTTCAGGAGAAAGTGAGGGATTTAGTACCATGCGCCCTGTAATATACATGGCATGGTTCGGAAGAACGTTGAAGATGGAGTAGCGATTTTTGTTTTCATTCAGGTAGGCACGGCAGATCTTGTCGGAGATCAGCCAGGTGTCATTGGCTGCAAATCCCCAGATGGCCTGGTTGTGCCAGGGGATGTCCGGAGTGCCAATAATTGGCCCAGTGCGCGTTTCCCAATGTTGTTTGATCCTCCGAAGGGTCTTGTAGAGGTGCCATACCGCTGGAATCGTCTGTCTCAGGGAGATCCGGTTTCCAAAACGGTCTGATAGTCCTCTGACCATCACCTCGAGGTTGAGCGGTATGCCGCCCTGTGCAGAAAAGGAGGGGATATTGAAGGGAGCCGGAGGGGCGAAGCAGCGGGAAAGCATTGCGGGGAAGCTGAGATCTGTTCTGTAGATCCCCCCGTTTTTGAATCCCTGGCCCATACTGTCTCCCATGACTGCCAGTTTATGCCGGTATGATTTCTGTCTCCAGGCCATGGATTGGGTGTGATTTTTGTTTTTTCGGGAAATTCTTCCCAAATGAGAGCAAAAAAAATGATAGTTTTTGAAACCGTACCGGTCAAGACAGAAATTTCATGTCCGGTATGGAGCAGAGAGCAGGGTGCCCCGGGCAAATCAATCCATCGGCAAGAAGATAACAATAAAGCGAAACGGTATGAGCAAAACCTTGTGGGGACTGTTGGCTATTCAGTTTCTGTGTATAAACTCTCTCTGGGCACAGATACCGCTGCCGGACACGACCGATGGTGTGATATCGGTCTTTGTTCCACTGGGGGCGTACGACTCCGATCAGGGACTGATTGGGGGTGGTGTATTCCAGAGGATCAATTATGGAGAGGAGTTATCCAGGCCCTTTACGAACCGACTTTCTTTTCAGGCCCTGGTTTCAACAAAGGGGTATCTCTCCGGTAAAGCTGAGTTCGAAACATCTCGCACTTTCGGGCAGAGGTTAGAGAGCCGGTGGACTCTGGAGGGGGAGCGGCTCATTAAGAGCAACTTTTTCGGTGTCGGTAATGAGGCTTCCTTCGAGCAGGAACAGTACGACCAGGGGATCTACTTTTTTGAGGACAGGCAGGTTCGGTTCGATTATAGAGGTCGCTACCCGCTCTACAGTGATCCTGACCGGGGGGGGCTTGAAGGTGTTTTGTTGTTTGGCCTCAACTGGTCCAGTCCCAAAGTGAAAAGTGAACAGTCGATTTATGCTCTACAGGCCCCTCACGGTTCAAGTGGAGGTTGGGTGAACCTGGCCGGAGGCGGAGTCATACTCGACAGGCGCGACAATCGGTTCAACCCGTCCTCTGGTTACAGGATAGAGGCGAACCTGAGTTACTCGGGTCCATTGACCGCAAGTAACTACACATTTAACAGTATGATGGCAGAGTTCCGATACTTCCGGTCTCTGCACAGCCGGATTACGGTTGCCCAAAAATTGGAGTTTCAGGCGCGGAGCGGCAACCCGCCCTTTTGGAATCTGGCCAATCTTGGTAGCGAAAACGGGTTAAGGGGGTATGCATTGAATCGGTTTATGGGCGATGCCTCCGTTCTCTACATTGCAGAGGTGAGAACGTGGATGTTTTCGATGTGGGACGAAATGGTTCGGGTAGGTGGACAGCTCTTTTTCGATACCGGACGGGTATTTGAGCAGGGAGAGCTGCCGAAGGAGCTGAGGAGGGAGTGGAAATATACCTGGGGTGCGGGTGGAGCGATTTCCATTCTGAACCCCGATTTTATTCTGCGTGGAGATATTGGCTTTTCGGGTGAGATGATTCGTATATATGCGGGTGTAGGTTATCTCTTTTGACCGTTCCAAACCGGTAACAACTATCAAATCTTGAAGGATATGGAGAAGAATCATCCGGATCAGTCAGGGCATTGCAGAATTTTGGTCACCGCTGATGCGGGCCATACAGCACCTCTGATTGCCGCTTTGGAAGGAGAGGGGGCCGAACTGTTGAACCTGCCTCTGGAGAAGGTTAAGTACTATTTGGACGCAGAACAACAGGATGCGCTCTCTGAGCTGATCGATCGTTTTGCATTTGTCATCTGTACGGAAGCCGGTAACACACGCTATTACCTGGACTGGATGTCGGAGAACAGCACAGAAACGGTGATGAAACAGAAGATTCATCTGGTGTCGGACGAGTTAATAGCGAAAATGCTGGAAGAAGCAGGTATTCCGGCAATCCAGCCACGCGAAGGAGCCCGACCGATCGATATTATGGAGTTTATCCTGCGTATTTCGCATAAAGGCCCCACCCTTTATCCCTGTGCGCAGGGGTCCTCGGAGGAGATGCCGGGACTTCTGAAGGAGCTGGGTATGCAGGTGGTAGAGATGGTTGTCTGTAAGCCCGTTTCCCTGGGTAGAACCGAACTGCAACTAAAACGGGAGCAGGTTGCACGCCGCCCGCCGGATTATATCCTTTTTCACTCCAGAGGTTCAGTGGTTCGAACACGGACCGCTTTTCCCGATCTCGACTATTCAGAAATGACGCTCCTTTCGGCAAGTCCCGGCGTGACGAAAAAGATGAAAGAAGAGTCCCTGATTCCACACCGGCAGGCAGAAGGGAGCTGGAGATCGGTTGCGGAGCTTATTCGGACAACCATCCGGGAACGTTAACCGATGCGAACAATGGTGCAGCCTCCACCGCCCCGTTCGGGTGGGGCACTCTGGAACCCCGACACCTCTTTTCGGCTTTCAAGGTAGTGGTGTACTACCTTTTGAAGAATCCCCTCACCAATTCCGTGAATGATCTCCACCTCCCGAAGGCCACTCATCATTACATCGTCCAGATAGTGCATCATCCGGTTTTCCGCCTCACCAGCTCTCAAGCCCCGAAGATCGAGTGAAGTCGAGGCACGCCGCCCACTCCAGGATGCCCCTTTTTTACTCTGACCGGTTCTTCTCCCGGGTGCTGCACTTCCGAGCACTTTTTCGAGGTTGTCGATCGACGTTTTTAATTTCAAACCGTTCGAGAGTACCACCGCGTTATTTCCGTCCAGCTCCAGAAGTTCTCCGGTGGTATCGGTTTCCGGAAGCCTTACGCGGTCACCCGGCCGGGGATTCTCCTCAGGCGCACGTTCCTTCTTACTGCCTTTCAGCTTGCGGTTTTTATCCCGAACCCTGGAGCTGTACTCATTGATATCCTTTCGTATTCCGGAGAGACTTTTTTTCCCGGAAGTGCTGAGTTGCCCAACTTTTTCTACGGCGTTTTCAATCTTCTTATTGGCCTGTTTTACGATCTGTTCCGCTTCCAGCCACGCTTTCTCCAGAAGCCGTTTTCGTTCCTGCTTCAGCTCGCGCTCTTTTTCTTCAAAAACCTCTCTCTCCCTGCTTGCGCTCTGAGCCAGTTTTTCAGCTTCATTACGTCGTTGCTCAGCTATTTGCAACCTCTCCTCAAGATCGGTCAGAAGCCCGGCAAGTTTTTCTCTCTGTTCTCCCAACAGATCTCTGGAGCGGCCAAGAAGCGTGCCGGGCAGGTCCAGCCTGCCGGCAATTTCAAATGCGTAACTGCTGCCGGGAATACCCTTCCGAAACGTCCATGTGGGTTGAAGAGTACTTCGATCGAACTCCATCGAACCGTTTACAAGGGCTGGGTGGTGGTGGGCAAAATTCTTAAGCACCCCGTGATGGGTGGTGGCAATCATACGGGCCTCTCTCTCGAGGAGAGCTTCTATAAAAGCCTGAAAAAGCGCCCCTCCCTCTTCGGGGTCGGTACCCGTGCCGGCTTCATCTATCAGAACCAGATCTCCTGGCCCAACACGTTCAAGTACACGCTTCATCCAGTGAAGGCGGGACGAGAAAGTACTCAGATCGTTCTCGATCGATTGTTCGTCCCCTATATCGACCCATATACCGTCTATTACCGGAAGCCTCGAATCGGGATGTACAGGTACGGGGATACCGCTCTGCTGCATGATGAGGATGAGGCCGGCCGTTTTGAGTGCAACTGATTTACCACCCGCATTGGGCCCCGAGATTACTATACCAAGCTCGTCCCCCTCCAGCGTAAGGTTTAGTGGAATAACCCCTCTCTCTCCATCCGGAGACCCGGATCTCAT
This sequence comes from Balneolaceae bacterium, assembly GCA_040880485.1. Lineage (GTDB taxonomy): Bacteria > Bacteroidota > Rhodothermia > Balneolales > Balneolaceae > JBBDIJ01. The sequence goes on along the minus strand of JBBDIJ010000013.1, from coordinate 10,202 downwards.
TTTGTGAATCAGTTGCGGATGCTTTCCATCCCGGATGATCAGGGTTCCATTGTCCGACAGCGGTGGGAGGGAGCCATTCCACTGCCTCGCCGTGCGTGTACGGGAATCAATAAGGTCCAGTTGCCCGGTCTTTCCGGCATTCCGATGGATTGTCGGTATTAGCGGGCGCAGGCGGATTGCAATTTCCTGGAGTATCCTTTTTTCCTCCCGTTCTTCGGCTGCTTCCAGTTCGCGTATGCTATTGTTGATTTCAAGTGCTTCAGCCGGTTCCATATAGACGGTCTGTCCGGTTGCGGAGACGTCCTGAATAAATCCTTCCACCTTTCTCTTGTGTTCCACAAGAAGCGGGATGACCATCCTGCCGTTACGTAAGGTAGGTCCCTCATCACCGGCAAGTCCCGATTTGAGATGTTTTCTGTAAACGGCCTGAACGGTTTTTCGCAATCGCTGTTTCGTATCTACAAGCTCTCTTCTAAGCCGTTTCAACTCGGGTGAAGCGGAGTCACGAAGCAGAGCCTGATCGGAGACAGCATTTCGGATCAACTCCTCCGTTGATACAAGCGGATCTATTTCGGATGCGATCTTCCAGAGTTCAGGCCTTTCCTGGCGTCTCGTCTTTAAAAATGTGTGAAGCTGTCTTGCAGCGGTGCAGTGATCCATAACGATCAACAACGGTTCGGGTGTTAGCCAGGATCCTTCCGGCCGTATCTGTTCCAGCCATGCCTCCAGCTCCTCGAGATTTGGAATCGGGAGCCTCTCTCCAAGAGTCGTCAGCTCCTGAATTTCTGCGTTTTGGCATCTCCACCGGTCGATCTGTTCCGGATCTGCAGAGGGGCGAAGCTCCTCAAGAAGTGCGGCACCTTCAGGGGTGCGCAATGCAGAGGCCACCCTTTCGAGAACAAAATCGAATCCAAGTTTGTCCAGAGTGCTATCCGGGGCGTATTTCAGGTGCTTGTTCTCCATTCCCCAAAAATCGGCATTCATTTGCTCAGGGACAAAGAGCGCTTTCGGTTTCAATTCCGTGAGTGCTTTACTACCTTCTCAAAAAACGGACGTCAGAGCCCTGTGGAACTTGCTATTCTCTTTATCATCGGAACATTTGCCGGGGTGCTGGCCGGATTGTTCGGCATCGGGGGAGGTCTGCTATTTACCCCTGTATTCTACATTCTGTTCACTCTTCAAGGTGTGGCCGACCCGGTAAGCTGGACCATTGGTACTTCACTATTCTGTACATTTACAGCCTCTCTGGGCAGTTCGTTTCAGCAATTCCGTCAATCCAGCTTCTACCTTCGTGAAGGCTTTTTCGTCGGGATCTTTGGCTCGGCAGGTGTTTATGGGGGAAAGAGTGTGGTTACAGCCCACTGGTTTTCAGAGGAGATATTTGTGACTCTTTTCGTTCTGCTCCTGCTTCTGGTTTCACTACTCTACTGGATGCGCAGCCGCCCATATGCTGCCGAAGCCCGGAGTCGAGCCGACGAAAACCCTCTCGGAAACACCGGGCCAGGGCTGTCCGGTGCATTTGTTACCGGCGGCGCGGGCGGATTTGTGGCTGCCCTGGCCGGTGTCGGTGGTGGAGTTGTGATGGTTCCGATTATGAATCTCTGGATTGGCATCCGCCTTGCAAGAGCCGTGAGCATCTCTTCTGCCGCAATTGTACTTATTTCACTCTCCGGATGGCTTCAGTTTGCCCTGCTGGTCCAGCCTGCAGCCGGGGTGTCCGGTCTTGTTTTGGGTGCGGTTAATTTCGGGGCGGCACTGCCGGTTGTAGCCGGAGCTTTCCTGGGAGGAATGGGTGGAGTCTTACTGGGCCGTATTGCGAACCCTCGATTATTGAGAGCCGGTTTCGCACTCTTTGCCGTCGTAGTTGCGGTTGTGATGATCACCCGGCTCCTGCAGTGATAGCGCCCGGTTCAACCCGTTTCTGTTAGTCACCAAGCATGAAGACCCGGTTGATGTTAAATCCGAAACGAAAGGCGAAGTCGGACAGGTCACTATTTTCTCCCGCTATCTGCCAGGCGGGGTTCAGTGCTTGCGATGTGGATAGGAAGAGTTGAAAAACGTGGCCGCCGGTATTGATATCCAGACTCAGAGTGGCGTGGGGTTTTGCCCCCTCCGATTCGCCGATGGGCCGGGATAGAAGCAGAGACACGGATGTCGAAGATCCTACCATATAGCGCGCTGCGGCCGCAATGGAGAGGTAGGTCTGTTCTGAGGGATCCCGGAGCACCAGAATCGGTTCCATCCGATTGAACCGGGCGATCTCAGGGGAGATCTGAAGAGAGAAGCGCGGCCCGAACTTGCGTGAAATCGGCAAGGCAGCATACCATGCCATACGGTCGGCAAGAGAGTAGTCGTAAAGGAATCCGACACGACGCGTCATAACATTGGCCGAGGTGACCAGAGAGGCCGAAATCGGCATCCGGTCGGTTGTCAACTGACGCAAAAGTGCAAACCGGCCTGTCAGGTCCACCACCTTGTCTGTACGTGTACGCCCCAATTCAAGTGAAAAACGGTCTGTTACGCCATACTGCAGGCTGAGTCGCACATTAGCACCCATATCGAGCCCCCAGAGGTTGCCGATCCCGCTGTCGATAGGGCCGAAGACATGCATTACAGAGCTGTGCAGCTCTCCCTGGTCGGCTTGAATCACGGTGTAGTGCGACGCAATCCGGGAGGAGAGAAACGGAAGGTCTACCGGACTTTCGGAGACCACCGGTGTGCGATCGAGTTGTGCGTGGGCAGGCAGGGTGATGCTGCAGAGAAGGAGGAGAAGAGTCGAAGAAAGAATCAGTGTACGCTGCATGATGGTCAGGATTGGAGGTTTCAGTTTTCTTCAGTTTCAACATAGGGTGCCAGATCGGCTGAAATACTTACTTTCTGCTCTTCGGAGAGCTCCAGGAAGAGAACACCTGGCCGGTCTATATTGTGATCCTCCAGCCGCACAGTCCAGGAGGCTTCCAGGCGAAGTGAATCTGAAGAGAGCGGGGTCAGTGTGCCCGACACCTCAATTTCGCGCTCTACCCCGTGGATCGTAAACTGGCCGGTAGCCACCACCTCCTGGGTCTCTTCAAGATTCGGGTTAAACCCGTCCCGGAGCGACCCGGTGAATTCGGCATAGCGGTATTGATCTGTTTCCAGATACTGGGTTCTCATATCCCGGTCTCTTCGGCTGATACCGGTCTCCAGTGTATTCAGATCTACATAGAAATCGATCAGATTTTTCTCCAGATCGATGAGGCCGGTAAGGTGGTTACTTGTTCCCTTGAACGAAAGCATAGTGGCCTCCGATGCGAACTCAACATATCCGCTTTCGGTGATCCAGGCCTGCGCGTTGATTTCGGGCGGTATGGCTGAAATTAGCAGTACTGGTATAGAGGCGATCAGGAGGGATACGGTTCTCTTCAAAACAGTGTCTTTTAAGAGTTAGCAAGTTAGCCAGTCTTTATTCCACGTATCCCTGTAACAAATAAATCCCAATTTTACATCAAATGCAAACTGCGCTTTCTGAATGAGATAAAAATGGGGCAAATCCATTGCGGGTTCCCTCCTGTTCATCATAAGTAGATCCAGCAGTGCAGCCGGTCGGTCGGTGCAATGGGTTAACCGAGGCCAAACCAGGCGGCCCGTTCACGGAAAACAGGTTCAAACACCCTGGCCAGCTCTCGATGTTCCGGTGCAGACAGGTCGGGGTCTCTACGCATCAGCGACCACGCACTCTCTTTGGCCCGTGCCAGCAGCCATTGATCTTCCACGATGTCGGCATATCGGAATTCGGGGAGGCCGCTCTGCTTCGTGCCGAGAAAGTCTCCGGGCCCTCGCAGTTTCAGGTCAGTTTCAGCAATTTCGAAACCGTCACCTGTTTCGACCATCTTTTTAAGCCTGATTCGTGCGCTATTACCCACCTTCTCTCCTGGCATCAAAATACAGTAGCTCTGGCGTTCTCCGCGGCCGATCCTGCCCCGAAGCTGGTGAAGCTGCGACAGGCCGAATCGTTCGGCGTGTTCGATGATCATTACATTCGCATTGGGCACATCTACACCGACCTCGATAACCGTAGTGGCAACGAGGATTTTAAGCTCTCCATTGTAGAAACGTCCCATCACATGCTCCTTCTCCTCCTGGCTCATGCGTCCGTGCACAAGGCCCGCCTCCAGTCCGGGAAAACGGTGCTGAATCTTCTGTAATCCCAGTGTGGCATCCTTCAGGTCCATGGCAGAGGACTCTTCAACCAATGGGTATACAATATAGGCCTGCCCTCCCTCGTCAATATTCTGTTCCAGAAATCTGTAGAGGTCATCTCTGGCTTTTTCTGTTCTCACAGCGGTTCGAACCGGCTCCCGACCAGCAGGGAGTTCACGAATGGTGGAGAGGTCGAGGTCGCTATAGAGAGTCATGGCCAGGGATCTCGGTATTGGCGTTGCGGACATCGCCAGCAGATGGGGGTGGTCTCCCTTTCCCAGTATGGCGGACCTTTGTTGAACTCCGAATCGGTGCTGTTCATCAACTACAGCCAGGCCCAGTTTTCGAAATCGGACACCCTGCTGAATGACGGCATGTGTGCCAACAACCAGGTCACACGCTCCTCCCTCGATAGCTGTCAGAAGATCTCTTCGAAGCCGGGAACTCTGCCCACCGGTGAGGAGCCTGATTTCCAGGTTGAGTTCGCCAAGAAGCCTGGTGAGGGTGTGATAGTGCTGCTCGGCCAGAATTTCGGTTGGAGCCATTAACACAGCTTGATAACCACTGTCCATAGCCATCAGAATAGCTCCTGCAGCCACGACCGTTTTCCCCGACCCTACATCTCCCTGAAGCAGGCGATGCATCTGCCTGCCGGAGGTGAGATCTTTGCGAATATCCTCAAGGGCATCGGATTGGCCATTGGTAAGTTGGAATGGGAGCAGATCGTTCAGAAACGTTTCCGTATAGCTACCCGGCCCCGAAAATCGGTGTCCCTCCAGCGGCTCTATACAGACTTGCTTGAGCCGGGCCATTGAAAGTTCGAAGAGAAAGAGTTCTTCGAACTTGAACCTCTCCAGTGCAGCAGCAGGGGCCTCCATTGTTTCAGGATTGTGAATGGCTTGAAAAGCCTGATTGCGCACCGGAAGGGAGAGTGATTCGAGAAGGCTTTCGGGTAGAAATTCCTGAATCGGCAGTTGCTCCAGAATCCGGTTGATCCAGTTGTGGAGCATGCGATGAGTGATTCTCGCTTTGGAGAATTCGCTGTTGCCGGGGTACACCGGCACGATGCGTTTCAAAGTTTCGATCTCGCGGTCGCTCCTGATTCGTTCAACTTCGGGGTGTGCCATGGAGAGATCTCTCCCGAATATTCGAACTGTACCGAAAAAAGAGACCTGTTCGCCTGTCTTGTACTCTCGTTTAAAGTAACCACCTCCGCGGAACCAGACTCCCTTGACTTCTGCTCCCTGCTTGTCCTGCAGGATGATCTCCACTCTCTTTTTCCTGTCAAAACCGGCATCTCTGATCGCTTTGATGGTACCGATAATGGTTATGTTCTCTTGCTCTCCCTGAAGGGAAGAGAGCGATTGAACACGGGTACGATCGATATATCGGAAGGGGAAGAGCATGAGAAGATCCTCCGGTGAATCAATTCCGTGCTTCTGCAGGGCTTGCGCTCTGAGGCTGCTCAGGTATGGGAGATCGGTCAGTTTCAACTGTAATACTGATATATATGTTTATAACAATTTTTGAACCGGGTTACCCCGTTCAATGACGTATCAGGCACCCTTTGTATCCGGTCAGCAAAAAAAAGGAATTTAAGAGGGTCCAATAGTTGCAATCTTGTTTCAAAAGAATGTAACTTAGCAAGCTCTTGAATTCACGAAATCAAATGATCTGAACACGTGCCAACGATACAGCAATTAATCCGTAAAGGTAGAAAAAGCAAGAAGAGCAAAACAACCGCTCCTGCACTGCAGAACTGTCCGCAAAGACGGGGCGTTTGTGTTCGTGTATACACGACGACACCGAAAAAGCCGAACTCTGCTCTTCGCAAGGTCGCCAGAGTGCGGCTCACGAACGGAATTGAAGTTTCCGCATACATACCCGGTGAAGGCCACAACTTGCAGGAACACAGTATTGTCCTCATCCGCGGCGGCCGTGTAAAAGATCTTCCCGGTGTACGCTATCATATTATTCGTGGAACGCTGGATACGGCCGGAGTAGAGGACCGCAAGCAGGGGAGAAGCCACTACGGCACCAAGAAGCCGAAAGGGTAGAGTGAGTAAGACTCTGGACACGAGAACAGGAATTTAGAAGCATAACGGATATGCGCAGAAGAACAGCTGAAAAAAGGGATGTACAACCGGATCCGGTTTTTGAAGACAAAACGGTAACCCGGTTTATCAATAATCTGATGCGTGACGGAAAGAAAAACGTTGCACGTAACATTCTATACCAGGCATTTGAGATTATCGAAGAGAAGACCGGCGAGGAGCCGATCGAAGTTTTCAAGAACGCATTGGGCAACTCTACACCTGCTGTTGAAGTACGGTCGAGAAGAGTTGGCGGGGCTACCTATCAGGTACCGGTAGAAGTGCGGTCGGAGCGTGGTACTGCTCTTGGCATGCGCTGGATCATTCGAGCATCCCGTTCAAGAAATGATAAGTCGATGGCGCTTCGGCTCTCCAGAGAGTTGATGGACGCCGCAAAAAATGAAGGTGGTGCGGTTCGTAAAAAGGATGAAACACACCGTATGGCGGAAGCGAACAAGGCGTTTGCCCACTTCCGTTTTTAATGATCACACCATTTTTGGAGAGTTCGTGAAAACTTCTCCGGCGCAGTTAGAACAGAATTTATATTTGAAGAGTATTTAAACCAGTTACAATGTCTGAACCAAAGACCCAGTCTGACCCAAATATTATAGACCGAATGCGGCGTACCCGCAATATCGGTATCATGGCGCATATCGATGCGGGTAAAACCACTGTAACCGAAAGAATACTGTTTTATACAGGCCGCAGCCACCGGCTTGGGGAGGTACATGATGGTGCTGCGACCATGGACTGGATGGAGCAGGAGCAGGAGAGAGGTATTACCATTACGTCTGCTGCAACACATTGTGAGTGGAAAGATCATCGTATTAATATTATTGACACACCCGGCCACGTAGATTTTACTGTAGAGGTAGAGCGATCGCTAAGGGTTCTGGATGGAGCGATCGGTGTGTTCTGTTCTGTCGGGGCTGTTCAGCCTCAGTCAGAAACGGTTTGGCGTCAGGCGAATAAGTACAAGGTGCCTCGCATGGCCTTCGTTAATAAAATGGACCGTACCGGAGCCGACTTCTATAACGTGATTGAGCAGATGAGCAGCAAGCTTAGCGCCAATCCGATCCCGATTCAGATTCCAATCGGTTCTGAAGAGAATTTCCAGGGTGTTGTGGATCTGATTCATATGAAAGGAATTATCTGGGATGACGAGTCTCTCGGATCCAAGTATGATGAAGTGGATATTCCGGCCGAGCTAAAAGAGAAAGCGGTAGAGTATCGAAAGATTATGATCGAAGCCATTGCAGATCATAACGATGAACTGATGGAAAAGTATCTGATGGAGGAGGAGGTATCTGTCGATGAGATTGAAAAAGCCATCCGCTCCGCTACACTGGCTCGTGATATTACCCCGGTACTTTGTGGAACAGCACTCAAAAACAAAGGGGTGCAGATTCTACTCGACAAGGTGATAAGCTATCTTCCGAGTCCGCTCGATGTTGAAGCAATCACTGGCAAGGACCCCGAGGATCTTGATCATAAGATGCAGAGAAAGCCGTCAGTTGACGAACCCTTCTCTGCTCTCGCTTTCAAGATTATGTCTGACCCTTATGTGGGTAAACTCACATTTTTCCGGGTCTATTCGGGGCAGCTCGAAAAGGGATCCTACATTTTAAACACAACTACAGGTAAAAAGGAGAGAATCGGCCGTCTTCTTGAGATGCACGCCAACGACAAGAAGGACATCGACATCGTTCGCGCAGGGGATATTGCCGCTGCCGTTGGTGTGAAAGATGTAAGGACCGGAGATACGTTTTCCGATACTGAGCATCCTATTCTCCTGGAGCAGATTACATTTCCCGAGCCGGTGATCAAGCTGGCTGTTGAGCCCAAGTCCAAAGCGGATGCAGAAAAACTCACAACCGGACTTATCAAACTGGCCGAAGAGGATCCTACTTTTAAAGTGACGACCGATGATGAGACCGGCCAGACGACCATCGCTGGTATGGGCGAACTCCACCTCGAGATTATTGTGGATCGCCTCAAAAGAGAGTTCAAGGTAGAGGCCAACGTAGGTGCACCGCAGGTCTCTTACAGAGAGACGATTTCGAAAGCGGTCGAGCACAGAGAGATTTACAAGAAACAGACCGGTGGTCGCGGAAAATTCGCCGACATCCAGTTTGAAATTGCGCCGATCGAACATTTTGAGAGTTATGCAGACGACGACAAAAAAGTTACTCTTAGCGAGGGCTTCAAATTCGTCAATGAAATCGTGGGTGGTAATATCCCGAAGGAGTACATTCCTTCGGTCGAGAAAGGTTTTCGTGAAGCGATGCAGGGCGGTATTCAAGCCAGCTATGCAGTACAGAACATCGGTGTACGACTCTATGACGGCTCATATCATGATGTGGATTCCGATGCCTTCAGTTTTGAACTGTGTGCACGGCTCGCCTTCAGGAACTCCTCCAGAAAAGCTTCACCCAAACTGCTTGAACCGGTCATGGATGTAGAGATTATTACTCCTGAGGAGTATATGGGGGACGTCATCGGCGACATTAACGGCCGGCGCGGTATCATCTCCAGTATGGATAACAAGGCAGAGGGTTCGGTTGTGAAAGCCAAAGTGCCTCTTTCCGAAATGTTCGGATACTCTACCGACCTGCGTTCGCTAACGCAGGGCCGGGCTTCTTACTCAATGGAGTTCTCCGAGTATGTAGAAGTTCCGGAAAGCAAAGCACTGGAGATCATCGAAGAACAAAATTAACTGACCACACTAAACTGAAAGACTCATGGCAAAAGAACAATTTCAACGAACGAAGCCTCACGTAAACGTAGGTACGATTGGCCACGTGGATCACGGCAAGACGACGCTGACGGCGGCAATCACGACCGTTATGGCGAAGCATTATGGTGGTGTGGCCAAGCAATTTGCAGAGATTGACAATGCGCCTGAAGAGCGGGAGCGCGGGATTACGATTGCCACGGCACACGTAGAGTATGAGACCGACGGTCGTCACTATGCCCATGTGGACTGTCCGGGACACGCCGACTATGTGAAGAACATGGTCACGGGTGCTGCCCAAATGGACGGAGCGATTCTTGTGGTTGCGGCCACCGATGGCCCGATGCCCCAGACGCGTGAGCACATTCTTTTGGCACGTCAGGTAGGTGTTCCCCAGATTGTGGTCTTTATGAACAAAGTGGATCTGGTGGATGACGAGGAGCTGCTGGAGCTGGTAGAGCTGGAAGTTCGTGAGCTGCTCTCTTCCTATGAGTTTGATGGCGACAACATTCCTGTGATTCAGGGCTCGGCACTGAATGCGCTGAATGGCGATGCGGATGCCGAGCAACAGGTGATAGAGCTGATGAAGTCGGTAGATGAGACGATTCCGACACCGGAGCGAGATGTAGACAAGCCGTTTTTGATGCCTGTAGAGGATGTCTTTTCGATTACCGGACGCGGGACCGTAGCCACGGGCCGTATAGAGCGTGGAGTGATCAAGCTGAACGACGAGATTGAGATTGTCGGGATTGTAGAAGCGCCGATGAAGAGTGTTGTAACGGGTATTGAGATGTTTCGCCGGTTGCTGGATCAGGGCCAGGCGGGAGACAATGCCGGGATTCTTCTTCGCGGGATTCAGAAGGATCAGTTAGAGCGCGGGATGGTGCTTTGCAAGCCGGGAAGCATCACTCCACACAAGAAGTTTGAGTGTGAGGTTTATGTACTGAGCAAGGATGAAGGTGGCCGTCATACTCCGTTTTTCAAGGGGTATCGTCCGCAGTTCTATTTCCGTACGACCGATGTGACGGGAGAGTGCGAGCTTCCCTCCGGAGTAGAGATGGTGATGCCTGGAGACAATGTGAAGCTGGCAGTAAACCTGATTCAGCCGGTAGCGATGGAGGAGGGTCTTCGCTTTGCGATTCGTGAGGGAGGCCGTACCGTAGGCGCCGGCGTGGTATCAAAAATACTGGATTAAA
>JBBDIJ010000012.1:0-23573 GCA_040880485.1 Balneolaceae bacterium | reverse complement strand
TAGCGCACTCGGCTGGGGGCCGAGGGGTCGCAGGTTCAAATCCTGTCGCCCCGACCATCTCATCACATCAGCGGTTCCAGTAACCGGTCGTACGCAGCTTTCGATTGTACAGATGTTTTTACGTAAAGCTTTACGGAGCTTGGCACTTCATTATATGAGAGCAGCAGGTCTACCCCTGCTCTTCCCCTCTAACTTTTTCCCGTACAGATTCTTACATTGCGATTGCAGAAATTTTCCGCTGGAACCCTGTTACGGCAGGGGAGATAAACTCTAATGGTAGCCGTTTCAGATGGTAACAAGGGTTGAAACTGAATTTCAGGTTGAGATGGATCCCGCCAGAATCGAATCGTTGAGACGTTCGGTGGTTGTCATTAAATATGGTGGAAACGCCATGGTTAATGAGAGCGCTGAATCTTCTGTGGCAGGACAAATAGCCCGGTTACGAGAACTTCAGATCCCTGTGGTGCTGGTCCATGGGGGAGGCCCGGCTATTCGCAGACTGCTTGGCGAGGTCGGTCTGGAGTCGGAGTTTGCTGACGGGCATCGTATTACCGATTCAAGAGCCATGAGGCTTGTGGAGATGGCTCTTTGCGGAGAGGTGAACGGGGCTCTTGTGAGTGCGTTGAACCGATACCCAGTTCGAGCTGTAGGATTGTCCGGTAAAGATGCGGGAATGGTGAGTGCGGTAAAGCGCTATCATTCAGTGAAAGAGGGTGGAGAAAGCAGGAAGATCGATCTTGGCCAGGTCGGTGATGTAGAGAGCGTAGATACTGAACTTTTGGTGCGTTTAATTGAGAGTGGTTTTCTGCCTGTTATCGCGCCGGTGGCGTCGGGAGCAAATCAGATGGATTACAACATCAATGCCGACATGTTTGCGGGCCATATTGCCGGCGCACTTAAGGCGAAAGCGTATGTGGCCCTGACCGATGTGGATGCGCTGCGTTCTGATCCGACTGATGCTTCGTCGGCCATCCACAAGATATCGGCTGAAGAGGTAAAAATGTCGATCGGTTCAACGATTGAAGGTGGTATGATTCCGAAAGTCGAGTCCTGCCTGATTGCATTGGAGATGGGTGTGGCACATGCACACATCATCAGCGGAACACAGCCCGGGACACTCCTTAAGACGCTGCTCTCTGTGGAGCCGTGTGGTACTCGAATTGAAAATGGAAACCAAACTGAACGAAAATGACTAAAGGGAACAGCCGATCAGAGCCGATCATTACCAGCGCAGAATCGAATCAGTTTAAGCTCTACCGACGCTATCCGGTGGCGATCGAGAGTGGTAGCGGCTCTGTCGTGGTAGATGCCGATGGCAGAGAGTATATTGATGCTCTATCCGGCATTGCGGTGAACAGTGTGGGACACTGTCATCCTGCGGTCGTAAAGGCGATCCAGGAGCAGGCAGAAAGGCTCATTCATGTTTCCAATTTTTACTACAGCGAACCTCAGAGCCGTCTTGGAGCTCTTCTTGCGGAGATGTCGGGTTATGATCGTGTCTTTTTCTGTAACAGCGGTGCAGAAGCGCTTGAAGCGGCTGTGAAGATGGGGCGTAAAAATGGAAATCTGAAGGGGAAAGGGGGCGGCCTGGTAGCTCTCGAGAACTGCTTTCATGGCCGAACCATTGGAACTATATCGCTGGGTAAAGAGAAGTACAGAGCCTCTTTTGAGCCGATGCCACCTGATATCGAAAGGGTAGAGCCAAATAATGTAGAAGCCCTGGAAAAAGTTGTGAATGACGGAACGGGCGCAGTTATCATGGAACCGATCCAGGGTGAGGGAGGTGTGAAACCTCTCGACCGTGGCTATCTGGAGGCAGCCCGCAAGATTTGTGACAGGCATAATGTTCTGCTTGTATTCGATGAAGTTCAGTGCGGGATCGCCCGGACAGGACATCTTTTTGCATGGATGTACTACGGAGTAAAGCCGGATGTGGTATGTAGTGCCAAGGCGTTGGGCGGCGGGTTCCCTATTGGTGCAGTTCTGGCTACAGAAGAGGCCGCATCCATACTCGATTATGGAGAGCATGGAACCACCTATGGAGGAAATCCACTTGCCTGTGCAGCAGCTCTGGCTAATATGGAGGTGATTCGGGACGAAAAGCTCTGTGATGCAGCTGCTGAAAAGGGGGAATACCTGATGAAAACGCTGAGAGATAGAACCGCCGGGCTGGAGTATGTACTGGAGGTTCGGGGAATCGGACTCATGGTGGGTGTCGAACTCACTTTTAAAGGTGGGCCGGTAGTGAAGCGAATGATGTCGAAAGGAGTGCTGGCCAACTGTGCATCCGAAACGGTGATGCGTCTGGTTCCACCCCTTGTTATTTCCAGAGAGGAAATTGATACAGTCGTAGATGTGATGCTCTCTTCTATGAAAGAGGAGTATGCCGCCACGCAAGAGAAAAATTCTGCCTGACAGGGTGAATCCGAAACAGAAGAGACAAATAAGATAATCAGAGGATCGTATGGCCAAATACAGAGTCGGAATCGTTGGTGCAACCGGATATACCGGCGTGGAGTTGGTTCGAATACTCCTGGAACATCCGGAAACATCTCTGGAGCTCGTTACATCGCAATCCTATGCTGGAAAGCGTTACTCTTCAATCTATCCATCCTTTGAGGGCATTTTCGACAGGGAGCTTGAAACACCGGATGTACTTGGCGAACGGGACCTGGATTTGCTCTTTCTTGCTTTACCTCATCGGATTTCGATGGAATTTCTGAAAGAACACGGGCTTGGCAACTGCAAAATTATAGACCTGTCAGGTGATTTTCGATTAAACTCTCCGACCGTTTACGAAAAATGGTATGAGAAGAAGCATGTCTGTCCGGATTACATACGTGAAGCGGTATACGGTTTACCCGAGTTGAACCGGGATCGAATTCGCAATGCAAGACTGGTTGCCAATCCAGGTTGTTATCCTACCGCCACCATTCTGGCTCTCTTGCCTCTGGTTCATGCGGGTTTGATTGATCCAAAATCGATTATTGTAGATGCAAAGTCGGGTGTGACCGGTGCCGGTGCAAAACCGAAGGAGAATACTCATTTCCCCAATCAATTCGGAAACTTCATGGCGTACGGCCTGCTACGCCACCGCCATACACCGGAAATGGAGCTTATTCTGAGCGGATCCTCCTCCCAAGAGGTACAGATTCAGTTTACGCCACACCTCCTGCCAATCGACCGTGGGATACTGGCAACAACCTATTCAACCCCGGTCAAAGCGGTGGACAGTGATCTGATACGAGAGACTTTTCTCAATTTTTATGAGAAAGAGCACTTTGTGAGAGTGATGGACCACCCGCCGGCTGTCAAAAGTGTAAGAGGATCCAACTATTGTGATCTGTATGCTACCTGGGACGAAAGAACAGGCAGGATTATTACGATCGGAGCGATCGATAATCTGGTAAAAGGTGCTGCAGGGCAGGCTGTGCAGAATATGAATATCATGTTTGGGCTCATTGAGTGGTCAGGCTTAAGGTACCCGCCTCTCAATCCCTGAGTTAATTTTGGTACCGAAATAGAGGACTACAAAGTAAACAGTTAACAGACGGCCAGTATTATGCAGAACAATTTATGCGATGTAAAGGGAATACGAGCCTGGGGTGCCCATATGGGTATCAAGTCTAAGCGCAGGGATCTGGCGCTTATCGTCTCGGACAAGCCTGCCACGGCGGCGGCTGTATTTACCCGTAATCTTGTATGTGCCGAACCGGTGAAGCTGAGTCGAATCCATGTAAGAGACGGTAAACTGCAGGCCTTTGTGATCAACTCCGGGAATGCCAATGCCTGTACCGGAAAAAAGGGGTGGGAGGGAGCCGTGGCCATGGCCGAGACCACTGCGGAGTGTCTGGGTATTGAGAAGGAGTCTGTTCTGGTTGCATCTACGGGGATCATTGGAGAACCCTTTCCGACGGATAAGGTGTTGAATGGGATTCGAGAGTGTTCTGAAAAATTGTCGAGAAGAAATGTGGCAGGCTCCTTAGCCGCTAATGCCATTCTCACGACAGACACGTTCGCAAAGGAGGGCTTCACATCATTCAAACTGAACGGGAAGAAGATCAATATGGCGGGTATAGCCAAAGGATCCGGTATGATTCACCCCGATATGGCAACAATGCTTGCATTTATCGTCTCCGACGCAGAGATCTCTTCGGAACTCTTGAACAAGGCATTGAAGGAGGCTGTTGATAAAACGTTCAATATGATCACAGTGGACGGGGATACTTCGACCAACGATATGGTAGGTGTCATGTGCAATGGCATGGCAGAGAATGATCCGATTACATCAGAAGAGAGCAAGGAGTACAAACTGTTTGCCCAACACCTGAAGAAGCTTTGTACCCATCTGGCGATGCTCATAGTCTCGGATGGCGAGGGCTCCACGAAACTTGTAGAATATCGGGTAGAGAAAGCTTCATCCGAGAAAGCGGCCCGGCAGATCGTCAGGACAGTCTCCGACTCAAATCTGGTCAAGACGGCCATTTTTGGTACCGACCCGAACTGGGGGCGTATTTTTGCCGCAGCAGGACGGGCAGGTGTAGAGTTTGATCCCGATCAGGTAGATCTCTATTTCGGGACCAACAAGAGTGTGCAGGTTCTCAAAAGAGGACAGCCAACCGATCACAGCAGGGCAGAGGTGAAGAAGGAGATGCAGACTTCAACCATTACCATAACACTTGTACTGAATCAGGGCGATTGTGAAGCAGTCGGGTGGGGTTCCGATCTCTCCTATGAGTATGTGAGAATCAATGCAGAATACACTACCTGATCCACCTAAACCGGGAACCGGCAATGACGCTACTGCTCTCCCGGTTTGTCGGAGTCGGCTTTCATATTGGAAGTATCTGCAATCTGCAGCTGATTTTTCAATGAAGTTTGCAGTTCTGTAACATCATCTTCACTAATAAGCTCATCCAGATTTTTAACCCCTGCATGAATGGCCAGATTGTAGACCATTCTGTAGAAAAGCATCTGATGCGCCATGGATGAGAGCTGGATCAATTGTTCCCGTGGCAACTGCCCTCCGGAAAGCTCAATCTTTTTCAATACAGGCTCTAAAAGCTTCTCCATCTTTTTCGAGAGGGCTTTTTCCAGTTCACCTGCCTCTTTATTCTCTTTACTTGTGATCTCTTTTCCAGTAGGGTCAACTAAACTCATAAGATATCTGTGACTCTTTTCGGGATTAGCACTGTAATAGAACCGATTATGGCTCCAAAGGATTTCATTTCAACTCAATCGGCCTGTTTGCCGCTGAGCTGCCGTTGAACATAGTCGTTGTCCGGATCCATTTTGGCTGCCTGTTGGTAATAACTCTCCGCTTTCTCCGAATGCCCCCCCTTTTTCATAAGGTCGCCCATCATGATCCAGTTCTCTACATCGGAAGGGTCTGATTTAATCCGGTCCAGCAGATAACGAATCGCTTCTTGTCCCCTGCCGCTCATGATCTGGCATAGTACTCTGTTTCGGTGAGCTGCCGGCAGGTCATCCAGGCGAATCGCTCGGGTAAAATCTTCTTCTGCCTCTTGTATTTTCTCCATATTGAGCAGGGAATAGCCACGAAGATTGAAAAGGCGTCCGCTTTCAGGATCTTTTTCAATCGCTTCATGGAGGGCTTTGACGCTCGCCTCCCACTGGTTCAGTTTTTGCATCACCTCTGCTTCAAGCATGTAACCTTCTGCAGATTCGGAATTCATCTTTTGCAGTTCGCGTGCAATATCCAGACTGTGGTCCAAATCCTGTTCGTGGAGTAGTTCGTAACCCTTTTTGAATTTCTCTTCAAAGCTCATGTAGTATCTTTGTCTTTCTCTTCAGTGATGTCGATGAATGCAGCATCTTCTATCTGATCGAGGTCTTCACGGCATTTTTTCTTTCCGTTTGATCTCTTTTCCGTGTTCGGACCGGGAGTCCGCCCGAAATGAAACGTAAAAAGAGGAGTCCCCTTGCGTCTGCGTGGCCCTCGCACGAGTCGATAGAAGATATAGATAAGGAGGGCAATTAACAGCCATCTCATTATTCAGGAAGTATATGGATATGGGTTTTACTGCGAATCGGGCGTTCAAATACCTGCTCTTCAATATAAGAGAGATGATCGGGATTTTGTATAAAATCTGTGTCTCTGGTATTGATCACGAGAAGCGGTGCTCTGTCATAGTGGTAGAAGAAGTGATTGTACGATTCACTCAACTCCCTGAGGTAACTTTCCGTAATCGATTTTTCATACTGACGCCCACGGTTTCGAATCTGTTCGATCAGTTTTTCTGCACTGGACTGAAGGTAGATGACAAGATCAGGTTTTGCTGCAATTCCGGCCATTACCTGATAGATACTGTTGTAAAGGCTTAACTCGTCTTCATCCAGATTGAGGCTTGCGAAAATCCGGTCTTTTTCGAAGATGTAGTCGGAGATGATGAAGTCGTGAAAGAGATCACCACTGTTCAGATGTTTCTGCTGTTTAAAGCGGCTCGCAAGAAAGGCCAGTTGAGTTTGAAAAGCGAAGCGATTGTGATCCTCATAAAATTTTGGAAGAAAAGGGTTCTCTTCAAACTCCTCCAGGATCAGACGGGCATTATGCCTTTCGGCCAGTCGCTCTGCAAGAGCAGTCTTGCCTGCCCCTATGACACCCTCTATAGCAATGTAGTTGAAACGGTTCGCCATTTCACCAGTCAAGGTCAGTTTTCTCGATCTCCATTGCGGGTGCACTCATAATCATCTCATCCAGGGTTCTACCCGAAACAGGGTCTATCCAGAATGGGATAATTTCCCTTAGAGGGAACAGTACAAACAGCCGATTCTGATATTCGGAATGGGGAATGATAAGGCTCTCTTTACGAATGACCAAGTGATCGATACAGATGATATCGAGGTCTATTACACGAGGCATCCAGCGCGCCGGATCAGGTTCTCTGCCTGCGCTCACTTCATGGTTTTTCAAAAGGTCTAACAGTTTATTTGCAGGAAGATTCGATTCAATGGAAGCCGCAGCATTCAGAAAATGGTATCTGGATGGCCCGACCGGTTCCGATTCCCAAATGGAGGAGCGTTTTACAGGTCCGGATGAGATTCGTTCAAGAAACAATCCGGCCTCTGAGATGTACTTGTGCCGGTCTCCGAGATTGGAGCCGGCAGCGATGACTACCTTTGCCATTCCATTCGGATTTCGGCCCATGCACCGGGTGTGGAAAGGGGTGGGTTTAGCTTGCGGAGCGCCACCTCAAGGTGTTCAATTCGGGCTGCTTCCCTGAAAAGAATTTCGCCGATATTGTGACACAGAGTCTCAATAAGCTGGCGGGACGGGCCATGCATAACTTGAAGGACGATCTCCTCTACCCACTCGTAGTTTACTGTCAACTGCAGGTCATCCCCGGAAGCAGCCTTTTTGAAGTCTCCTCTCATGATAATGTCGATTTCAAAGCGGTTACCTCTCTCCCTCTCTTCCGGTTGCACACCGTGAAAGCCATCCAGTTGAAGTGATTTGAGCGTAAGGGTATCCACAGTATGTTACAGAGTGGCGACCTCGATTTTCTGCTCGAGTTCTTTCAGGATTCGCTTGTACTTGCCCCCGGTGGTGAGCCGTTCATCTACGGTTGTAATTGCGTGGATGACGGTTGAGTGGTCCCTTCCTCCGAAATGAAGCCCAATGGTCTTCAGGCTGGACTTGGTATATTTTTTTGCAAGGTACATGGCAATCTGCCTCGCTTCCACAACCTCCTGCTTACGGGTTTTCTCACGTACCTTGTTCGGGTCTATGTCGAAGTAGTCGCAGACATAGTTCTGAATCGATTCAATTGAGATCTGTGCATTGGAATTGCGGACCATGTCTTTCAGTACGCTTTTGGCCATTACAAGATCTATTTCGTCGACATGTTTAAGGGAGGCTTGTGCAAGCAACTTGATGATAGCACCCTCCAGATCACGAACATTCGATTTAAAGTTGTGAGCTATAAATTCAATGATTTGGGGATCAAGCTGTATCCCGTTGTCATTTGCCTTGCGCTCGAGGATGGCATACCTGGTCTCATACTCCGGAATCTGCAGATCTGCACTCAGGCCCCAGCTGAACCTGGAGATCAATCGCTCCTCTATATCGGGGACATCTTTTGGCGCCCTGTCGCTGGTAAGAATGATCTGTTTTCCATCCTGATGCAGTGCATTGAAGATGTGGAAAAACTCTTCCTGGGTCTTCTCTTTACCGCTGAAAAATTGTGTATCGTCTACAATCAGAACGTCGATATTTCTATAGAACATCGAGAATTCACTGGCCCGGTTATTCCGAATAGCCTGAACAAATTCGTTGGTAAATGTTTCGGAAGAGACGTATAGAACCGACTTTTCATCTCCGTACTCCTGTTTTATACGGTTGCCTATACTCTGAGCCAGATGAGTTTTTCCAAGCCCGGTTGTTCCATAGATAAAGAATGGATTGAATGAGTTTTTTCCCGGATTTTCGGCAATAGCCATGGCAGCCGAGCGTGCCAGCCGGTTACAATCGCCCTCAATAAAGCGTTCGAATACGTAATTATTGTTGAGGTTGGAATCGATTCTCGTTTTGCGAATACCCGGAATAATAAACGGATTTTCTATTCTCCCGGGTTGATAGTCGCTATACGTGTTCATCTCCTGCGGGCGGGATGGCGGCATCGGTTGTTGAGGCAGCCTGACGGCTCGATTCTCTTCGATGTTATCGTTCGACTTCTGGACAAGAATGGAATATTCCAGTTTTCCCTGATTTCCAAGCACCTTGGCAATGGTAGACCTCAACATACCATAGTAGTGCTCTTCAAGCCACTCATACCAGAATTGACTTGGAACCTGGATTGTTAGAGTATCCTCTTCCAGTCGAACCGGTTTGATCGGTTCAAACCACGATTTATACTTTTGATAGCTGATGTTATCCTGGATGACTTCCAGACACTCATCCCAGGCACTATCTGCCGTTAACGTATTCAAACTCGCACTGCCTCCAACGCACCCGATTTCATGCTTGATCCCTGTAGTTATCCACACTTAGATTGGCTTACTTGGCTCATTGCCGGAAGGAAAATGATAAATTCTCTTTCGTATGTCAAAAAAAAAATCATCGCTGCTGAGAAAGTTATCCACAAATCTAAAATCACATTAAAATAATGACAGATATAGGTTTAACAACTATTTATAATTATTGTTATTTAGGACTTGACTGGGCCTGAAGTTGCTCAGGCGCAGGTTTTACAGGGGGTCTGCCCAAACAGATTTATTTCGAATAACTTTTCAACAAGTTATCCACATTATATTACATATACGGAGAATGGCTCTTTGGGTAGTGGAGAAGGGCATCGAAACCGGTGTTGTGAATTCAGAGATCCTTGTACGCAATCACAAATCTTTTTTTCCCCTCAAAATCCTCTTTCAGGTGCGAGTCCGGAAGTGACTCCCTCACAACCTGGAGAGTCAACTCGGCAAGTTGATGACTACACTCCAACCAGAGTGAGCCACGAGGCCGAAGCATAGATGAGGCGAATTCACTTATCTTTCTGTAGAGAAGCTGAGGTTCCTGATGGAACAGTGCCATTGCCGGTTCATAATTTACAACCTGGGGTTCAATCTCCCGCCTCTCATCAGGCAAAATGTAGGGGGGGTTGGATATAATGAGATCGAACGCATCGAATGAAGTTTCGTTTAACTCATTCAGGTCTATGCGTTCAAACAGGACTTCAGTATCATTTTTCCGGGCATTCTTTCTGGCCAATTCCAGAATATCTTCGTTGAGATCAATTCCTTTGCAACTCCATGCTGGCCGTGCACTGGCTATGGCGATCGGAATGTTTCCCGATCCGGTACCAATATCGAGCAGATGAAGTGGTTCATCCTCTCTCATCTTTGTGGATTCGAGAAGAAGAGCAACCATCTGTTCCGTTTCTACTCTCGGTATCAAAACTCGAGAGTCTACTTCGATTCGGCAGTTGAAAAAATCGGTGTACCCGAGGATGTACTGAACAGGTTCCTGCAGGCCCCGCCGTTTTACGAGAGGGCGAATGCGATCAAGTTCACCTGGAGAGAGAGGGCGATCGAACTTTAAGTAGAGATCCAGCCGTTTCATCTGCAGAACGTGTGCAAGAAGCAGTTCGATGCTCAGTCGTGGATCGGGAACCGATTTTTCTTCAAACCATTGAGTGGCCCACTCTATAATAGAGAGGACCGTCCAGGTTTTGGGAGGTTGATTCATCTCCGAAATCCGGTCAGGACTCCTCCTCTTCATCCGATTCGTCTGGTAAGACCTCCTGAAGTGACAGGCCAAATCTCTTGCTGTAGTCCATTACGAAATCGGTTACATCGGTTTCAATTCCATGATCTTCAGAAAGAGAGCTGCCCCGGAATCCCATTCGGCCTCCCGACTTTTTGAGTTCGATAAGCGTTCGTTCTCCACTACTCTCAATGATGCATGCGAGGGTCACTGTGGCATTGATCTGTTTCTCATACTCTTCAAAGATCATGACATCAATTTGAACCTTCTTCTCGCTGGATTCATACTGGTAATGATGTGTAGGGGTAAACTCATTCTGCAGCTTGGGCGCCAACCTTCTCAAGGTGGAGTCCGGTCCATATAGAATGTACCTGGTGAATGTACTCATATTCGATTTCATTGCCGTTTGAGGGGAGCCCCTCCGTCTGCCCCGGAATACTCCTGTCTGAATATTTAATTACACCAGACGGGACTGGAATCTGGCAGTGCCCGTCCATTCGGCCCGACAGACGCAGTTACCACCAGTTTACAGTCTGGATGAATAAAAAACTAAATCAGACAAGAAGCAAATGTACATTGTTGTTCCAATTGCATTGGAATTCCGGGAATTTTTTTACACTTTTTTTGATTAATGCAATGAGTGCAAGGTAGAGGGCTTTCAGCTTCTAACGGGTTCAATGGCAATATGACTACTATCATATGAAGAGTTGCAAACGGTTTACATCACTTCTTTTGACCACTTTGGCTCTATTGCTGTTGCCCCACGCAGAGCTCTACTCTCAAGTTCAGGAGCCTGAGCTACTTAGTACACGAGAGGTACGGACACCAATGGAGGAAGGATACAGAAACGGGCTGGGATTCAATGCGATTGTAAATAACTTCGGTTTTGGTATCGGTATGGAGTACAAGCGGGTCGTTTCTTCGTTCTCGGAGGTAACCGCAACGGTTCGTTGGACCGGTCTCAGAGACGTAAGTGAACAGGTTTTTACTGATTTTTTCGGGCAACAACTTATACCCAACAAATATAAGCGTGCATTTGCTTTTCCGGCTTTTTTTGGCTTTCGACAGAGGGTGTTTGGGGAGGCCATAGATGATAATTTTCGTTTCTATCTTGAAGCCGCTTCCGGCCCTGTAGCGGCATTTACCTACCCCTATTTCAGGGATGATAATAATAATGGATTCCGGGAGACATTTACGATCTATAATGAGCCGGTCTATGATGTCTTAACCGGCATAGGGGATGGTTCATGGAAACTGGGCCTTGGCGGTGAGCTGAAACTGAGTCTCGATGTAGGAGATAATTTTTCGAGACTCACAAGTATTCAGTTCGGTTACACATTCTACTATTTTCATCAGGGTGTGCAGGTTATGATACCTAATCAGCCTATTCGGAAGCAGCAGCCTGCGCAAGGTGAATTTCAGTTTGAACTGACTCCCGAGGAGTGCACTGAATACATTTCTGGTACTTGTGATCTGAGAATGCAGCCATTCTATCCTTCACAGAGCTTCTTTGGCTCTCCTCAGATCAGCTTTATTTTTGGTAGAATGTGGTAATCGATCCCTTCTTTATTGCTATTTGAATTCCTCTTACCTTTCCGCCTTGAGATCGATACGCATCGAGCCACCGGGCATCGTTGCCCGTTCGATATAACGGCAGCAGTAACAAAAGAATAAAGAAAACGAGTATGAGTTTTATTGACCAGGTGACAGGAAGACAGATCATCGATTCACGAGGGAACCCGACCGTTGAGGTCGATGTAATTCTGGAAGACGGAATCAGGGGGAGGGCTTCTGTGCCGTCCGGTGCATCTACAGGAGAGCATGAAGCCATTGAGATGCGTGACGGTGATGATAAACGTTATATGGGCAAAGGTGTTACCCGTGCAGTCGAGCATATTAATACGTTGATTGCCAAGGAGCTGAGAGGCTTTCCGGTATTGATGCAGACGGAGCTGGATGATTTTCTGCTTGATCTGGATGGAACTCCGAACAAGGCAAAGCTTGGTGCTAATGCCATACTAGGGGTATCACTGGCTGCTGCCAAAGCGGGAGCCAATGTTACAGGCCTGCCGTTGTGGAGATATATAGGCGGAGTGAATGCCAAGTTGATGCCGCTACCCATGATGAATATTATCAATGGTGGCTCACATGCCGATAACAATGTAGATCTTCAGGAGTTTATGGTGATGCCTGCTGGAGCCACCAGCTTTTCTGAATCGGTTCGAATGGGAGCCGAAATTTTTCACAATCTGAAAAAAGTACTCTCAGCAAAAGGTTACAACACTGCTGTTGGTGATGAGGGTGGGTTCGCTCCCAACCTCAAGTCCAATGAAGAGGCGTTGGAAGTGATACTCATGGCGATCGAAAAAGCGGGCTATACACCCGGCGACGAAGTGTTGATCGCACTTGATCCGGCGTCTTCCGAATTTTACAACAGCAAAGAGAAGCTCTATGAATTTAAATGGAGTGATGGAAGTAAGCGTGATGCCGACGAGATGGTTGAGTTCTGGTCCGGTTGGGTCGACAAGTATCCGATTATCTCTATAGAGGATGGCATGCAGGAGGATGACTGGGAAGGTTGGGAAAAGCTTACCTCAGCGATTGGCGACAGGGTTCAACTGGTTGGAGACGATCTGTTTGTGACCAATACTACCCGACTGGCGAAAGGTATACGTGAAGGAATCGGTAATTCGATTCTGATCAAGGTGAACCAGATTGGTACATTGACAGAGACACTGGATGCCATCGAGATGGCACACAAAAACGATTTTACTTCTGTCATATCACACCGGTCCGGGGAGACCGAGGATACGACCATTGCAGATCTGGCAGTAGCAGTAAACGCCGGACAGATAAAAACAGGGTCTATGAGTCGTACAGATAGGGTTGCCAAGTACAATCAGTTGCTCAGAATAGAGGAGGAGCTTGGAGGGAGCGCGCTCTTTCTTGGAAAAGACACCTTCGGCTTTTAAACGGAGCCAGACCCTGAACCCAGTGATGGGTGAATCTTTGCGAAATTTGCTGACCGGGTGGCTTCTGCAGGCTATATTCCAACATGCAGATTACGCAACTTACACTCAATAACTTTCGGAATCACACCGACACATGTGTGGAGTGGGGACCGGGAATCAATCTGATTACGGGACCAAATGGTTCCGGAAAAACCAATCTGATTGATGCCATACACTACTTGTGTATGTCGCGGAGCTTTGTCTCTGCAAGCGACCGATATGTCGTACAAAACGGCACGAAGCACTTCACAGTGCAAGGGAAGTTTGAAGGATCGATACGCAGCCAACTTGAGATTCGCTGTACCTGGACAACGGGGGCAGGGAAGCAGATATTTGTCCATGAAAGTCCGCTGGACAGACTATCTGATCTGATCGGATTGGTACCGGTCGTTGTGATAAGCCCGGAAGATCGGAAACTGACTGCCGAAGGGCCTGCTGAAAGGCGTGCATTTCTGGACAGTTTTATCAGTCAGTTCTCCCCGGCATATTTGAGAGATCTGATCCGGTTCAAAAAAATAAGGAAACAGAGAAACAGTCTATTGCAGCAGGCGGGTGAATCGTCACAAGAGATACCATCTGAGCTGTTAAGGGAGAGGCTTGAACCGTGGAATCGGCTGCTTGCAGAATCCGGTTCAAACATAATCGCAAAAAGGGCCGAGGTACTGGATCGATTTAAAGGGTATCTTGACGAACAGTTCAGGTCATTCAGTGGGCTTGATCTCAAACCCGGTCTTGAATATAAGACCATCGGATCCATGGACAGTACATCCGATCCGGAGCAGATCGGACGAACGTTTGACCTGGAACTGCAGGAGAATTTCGGTAAAGAGGTGGCCAGAGAGCAAAGCCTGATAGGCCCACACAGAGATGAGATTCTGTTCCGCCTGGGTGAGATGGAGTTGAGGCCCTACGGATCGGAGGGCCAACATCGTCTCTTTTCGGTGGCACTCAAACTGGCTCAGCTCTTTTACTACTCCGACGAACTGGATGATCTGCCCATTATCCTGCTTGACGATGTCTTCGGAAATCTCGATTCTCAGAAAACGGAAATACTTCTAAAAATGCTGGTTCAGCATCCTGGACAGGTTTTTATCACTTCAGCCACCGAGAGTCCTCTGGAATATCTGGATCGTTCAGGTATTAAGGAAGCTACCTGGTTCTCTGTAGAAAATGGAACGGTTACAAGACGAAATTAAATGGCTTATTCCAACAAACCCCGGCCCCTGGACACCATCCTCAAGGAGGTACTCGAACGGATGCCACGGCGTCGGGAAATGAAACGTGGCATGGTTCTGCACTTCTGGCCAAATGTGGTTGGCGGACAGATGGCACGTGCCACGCGAAATCTCTATTTTGAGGGGGATAAACTGATTGTCCTTGCAGAGAATGAGGCTTGGAGATATGAAATTCATATGAATCGTTTTACTATTGCAAAACGGTTGAATGAAAAGGTGAACGGTGAAGTCGTTTCCACCATTCTTGTTCGCTGCTAAATCGGGTTCCAAAAGAAATCCAATATACCAATCGGGCTACATGTTCAAATTACTTCAACAATCTCTAAAAATCAGGCGATACCTGTCACAGCCTGGAAATGAGGAGACCGGTTTTACCAGCTATTTGGTTAGAGAGAAAATCCTGGTTTTTGCTATCTCTGCCGTACTTGCATTTTGCCTCTGGTTTATTGTAAATCTGAGCCGGGACTTTAATATTTCCATCGCACTGCCTATAGAAGTGGAGAATCTGCCGGATGATATGGCTATAATCGGAGATGTGCCTGAAACCGCCCGCGTGGGAGTCACAGGAGAGGGATGGAAGCTGATTCCGATCTATAACAACCCGCCGGAAATCCGGCTTGACCTGTCCGGCGGCGGAGAGATCAACCTCTTTGAGAAAGTACAGCAACAGATGAGTATTCTTTCAGGGCTCAGTGTGATTAATGTGGATCCTCTCTCTCTGAATTTGCAGATAGAAGAGAAGGCCAGCAGAATGGTGCCTGTCGTACCCCGTGTAGATATCCAGCTCAGGGAACGGTACGGGATATTATCAGATCCTGTTTTTTGGCCAGATAGTGTGAGAATAACCGGATCTTCTACTCAAATTCGCGAGGTGGAGAGGGTGGAGACAGAACAACGCAGCCTGGAAGATGTAAGAACGGGTTCCACTCTGGAGCTTTCATTAATTCGCCCATCTTCCGGGATAGTTATGGAGCCGCCGGTGGTATCATATATCTTTGAAGTAACTGAATTTACTGAAGGGGAGATATCCATTCCTGTACGAATCCGCAACCTGCCTGCCGGTCGCGCAGTCACTTTTAATCCCTCTTCTGTACGAGTCCGGTACGATGTACCGATTGGTCAATTCAGCCAGGTTCAAAGTATCCGGCCATTTATTGCCTGGGTCGAGTATGCTGAGATTGAACAGGATACCACCGGCTTTGTAACACCGCAGCTGGAGCGAATGGCGGAGGAGTATGATATACAAGTGAGAAATATTCAGCCATCCAAAATCTCCTACTTCAATGTTCTGGAGTAGAAATCAGCTGTTTTTAACGGGTTGAACCTGTTTCGCTTCTCACGTAAAAAAAAATGGTACCGGAGTTCTGCTTTCTACCGGTAAGGAGTCATCACCTCATCCAGAGATTTCAGTCCGTCAAAAAAGCCAAGAATCTTTAAAAGTACTTCATCAACCAGAGTATCGGGGCAGGAAGCTCCGGAGGTGAGTGCAATCCGTATCGGACGCGGCTGATTCGGAAGCCACTGGGCACTCTTTTTCATCTGTCCACTCCACTGATCGAAATGCTGAATGGTATTTTGTGATATCAACTCTTCGGCGCCCCGCACATGATAGGTAGGGCAGCTGCCTTCCAGAATTTCCACAAGATGCATCGTATTGGAGGAGTTGTACCCTCCGACTACAATGGCAAGATGTGGGGTTGCATTTGCCAGGGCAAAAGTAGCCGACTGATTCTCATTGGTTGCATAACAGAGTGTGTCAGAAGTGTCTGCGAAATGTTCCCCGGAAATCTCTGGTCCAAATCGATCGGCCGCGGCTTCTTTTAAAATATTCATAACCTCTTCTGTTTCAGATGCCAGCATGGTGGTCTGATTTATCACTCCAAAATGTTCCAGGTCTTTCAATGGATCAAACCCTTGAGTAGACTTATACCCGAAGTACTGTTCAAACTCTCGTTGTGGTCTCTCTCCAGTCATAATCTCTGCGAGAATTTTCGCCTCTTCAGTGTTCAGTACCACTACAGATGGGGTATGTGCACGGCTGTGTGAGAAGGTTGCACGTGTCTCCTCATGCTGGTGTTTCCCATGAATGACCAGGCTATACCCTCTCTTACCCAGCTGCTCTCCGCGATTCCATACTTTCTCAACAAATGGACAGGTAGTATTGTACTCATAGGGATCTATTCCCCGGCTCTTCAACTGATCCTGAATCTCAAGTGAAGTGCCAAATGCAGGAACGATGACGATATCTTCCGGTTCAAGTTGATCCAGAGGAATGCGCTCGGAACCGTCGGTTTCAAAAAGAAAACGAACTCCCCGATTTTCCAGGTCTTCGTTTACGGCCGGATTGTGGATCATCTCACTCAGGAGGTAGATATCTCTGCCTGGATTCTCTTCAATAGTACGATAGGCGATATCGATTGCATTTTCGACTCCGTAGCAAAAACCGAAGTGACGGGGGATGAGGAATTGAAGATCACCGAAATTGAGCGTGGTCGGTTCAAGATCTCTCTTTTTCGGGTCGGTGATCTGGTTCGCCTCCTTCACTTTCCGTATGACCGGTGAGGTGAAGATGTCCGGAATGTCAAACGTTTTTCTGGCCATAAAATACTCGTCGGTGTTGAATTGAAAATATAACCAATATTCAGGCAAGGCTCATCCGGGTTCAATCCGTCCTGAGAAACCAGCGGATTAATTGGTATATTGAAGGTTCAAAACAAGTTGCCCTTCAAGATGATGTTTATGCGTTCCGGAACTGTAAAAAAAGTGCAGAACGGAGTACCCAGAGACAGAGAGACCGGGCAAGTTGCTCTCCGGTTTTCATAAAGAGGACGGATCACCGGAATTCACTATTTAGAAACAGATCGCACGAGTTATACATGAGTCAGGTTGACACAACATTTTCGGAACTGGGACTGAAGCCCGAGATACTAAAAGCAATTAAGGAGATGGGTTTCGAAGCCCCAACCCGAATTCAGGCAGCTGCTATTCCAGCTGTCCTTCGGGGAAGAGATCTTGCCGGCCAGGCACAAACGGGCACCGGGAAAACGGCGGCATACGCCATTCCGATTCTTGAGAAGAACAAATCCGGGGAGAAAGGGGTTCAGGCTCTGGTACTCTGTCCCACCCGTGAGCTTGCCGTTCAGGTTACAGGAGAGTTTATAAAGCTCTCACGATACATGGACGGGATACAGGTTACACCGGTCTACGGAGGGCAACCGATCCAGAGACAGATTCGCCAGCTGGAGCGAGGCACTTCAATTGTTGTCGGGACACCCGGCAGAGTGATCGACCATCTCAACAGGGGTACCCTGAATATCGGGGGCCTCTCCACTGTGATTCTGGATGAAGCGGATGAGATGCTTAGTATGGGTTTCCGTGATGATCTTGAGACCATCCTGAATTATACTTCCGGGAAATCACAAGCAGTCATGTTCTCTGCAACTCTCTCTAAAGAGATCAAGGCTATGATGAAACGCTGGTTCAGCGATCCGGAGATGATTGAGGTGGCTGGAACCGCAACTACGGCAGAGGGGATCGAGCACCGGGTTGTGGAAGTTCGGGACTCGATGCGAACGGAAGCGATCTGCAGGTTCCTGGACAAGGGCGAGTATCGTTTGGCTCTTATTTTTTGCAATACGAAACGCAAATGTGACTCGCTTGCAGAAGAGATGCAGTCCCGGGGGTATAGCAGCGATGTACTTCACGGAGATATGAATCAGGATCAAAGAGATCGTGTGATGCGCAAGTTCCGAAGCGGCCGGGTAGAAGTACTCATTGCGACGGATGTTGCCGCGAGAGGCCTCGATGTAGAGGATGTGGATGTAGTTTTCAATTACGATATTCCACAGGATCCTGAATATTATGTTCACAGGGTCGGACGAACAGGCCGCGCAGGGCGAAAAGGAGAAGCCTATACGTTTTGGGCGGGACGGAAACGTCGAAATATTACTGCGATAGAGAAAGCACTCAAGATGAAACTGGATGTTGCAACGATGCCCACTCTTCAGGATGTAGAGGATTCAAGGGCCGACACCTATCTCGAAAGAGTGGTCTCGACCCTTGAGGCAGGTGGGCTCCGCCCCTGGATTGAGCGTGTGGAAAGGGCGGTTGCCGGCAAGTTCACCCATGTGGAAGTAGCTGCAGCGCTTCTGAAGATGCAGAGCGATTCAACCAGCCAGAATTTCAAGGACACGAATGGTGAGAAGCGGGAAAGGCCGGATAATGATGACAGTCGGTCTTCTCGTGGCGCAAGACAGGGTGGTGGTGGAGGCAGGGGACATAAAAGTGGCCGAAGTACGAATTCAAGAGCTGAGAAGAGAGGCGGGAAAAAGAAGAAGGAAGCGTTTTACAAACATTTCGAAGAGAAGAAGTCGAATAAGAGATCCAGAAAGGGGCGTTAATTAACCGGCTGCTTCTTCGATCTCATCAAGTTTTACACCCACCAGACGGCTTACACCCGTCTCCGGCATGGTGATGCCATACATCATTTCTGCCTTGGACATGGTCTTCTTGTTGTGGGTGATAATAATAAATTGGGTCTCCGTACTGAACTGTCGGATCATATTTGCAAAACGTTCAATATTGGCATCATCCAGGGGTGCATCCACCTCATCGAGAATACAGAATGGAGATGGTTTGACCAGATAGATGGCAAACAGAAGAGCGATAGCGGTCAGTGTTTTTTCCCCGCCTGAGAGCTGATTGATTCCGGATGGCCGTTTCCCTTTTGGATTGGCTTTGATTTCGATTTTCGCCTCCAGTGGATCCTCCAGATCCTGCTCGATGATCAGGTCGCAGTAGTCATCCGATTCAAAGAGAGTATGAAATACGGATATGAAATTTTTTCTTATCTGCTCAAAAGTTTCGTTAAATCGGACAGTTGCTTTCTCGTTGATCTCCTGTATCGTTTCACGCAGCTGCTCTTCTGCCTCTCTGAGATCCCCCGTCTGCTCTTCAAGGAAATCCAGACGCTCTTTCTCCTCATCATACTCTTCGATGGCGAGCGGATTGACCTCGCCGATCTGACTTAACTGCTGCCGCAGTCGGGTTATCCTCTCCCTGACAGCTTCAGGTTCCATCTCATCAGGTATGGTTTCCTCTATCTGTTTCATCAGGATACCGTACGTTTCCCACACATGATCTGCCAGGTTCTGGGCCTGCAGTTCGAACTTTTCACGCGCCATCGTTAAATGGTGCACAAGTTCAAGATTCACCTCTTTTCGTCTTCGAAGCTCTTTCAGTGAGGTTTCCAGTTCATTGATAACTCCTCTTTGAAGGCTACAAGCCTCTTCTGCCCCGGCCTGTTTCTCATTGGTAGCTTCCTTCTGGAGTTTAGCTCTCTCAAGTTCTCTGGTTGTCTCTGCAAGCAGTTGTTCGTACTCCCTGATTCTTCTTCGTGCCTCATCAATCAACTCCTGTCTTGTTGCGTGACGCTTTTCAAGGCTCTCAATACCACTATCTGCCCGCCCTATCTCTCTCTCCAGATTTTGCGCCTTGTTTTTGAGATCCTGATGGGTAAGCTGAACATCGTTAAATCGGTTTTGAGCAATGGATCTCTCCTCCTCAAGCACTTTCAGCCTCTCTTTGTGCTCGTTCTGGCTCTTCTCAAGGGCCTCAATCCTGGAAGTGAGTTCCTTCTGTTTCGGGGACAGATTTTCCAGTTCGCTCCGTGCACTGTCTTCGCTGGTCAGTACGCTCGATTTTCGAAGGGCAAGATCTTCAACACTTTTCCGGTATACTCCGGCCTCCGACTTCATCTGACCCAGCTGCTGTCTAATGCTTTGTACACTTTTCTCTCGTTCCCGAACAGATCGCCTCAGGGCTTCGGTATCCAGGCTTTTGAGAGCTTCCTCCGTCTTTTTCAGTTTTCTGCTCTTGTTTTCCAGCTCTCCGGCGACTCGGATGTGGGCACTTTCAAGCTTTTCAAGCTTGTCTTTGAGACCGAGCCGAACCCCTGCCTGCTGGCTCAGACTGCCGCTACGGTAGAATCGATTCGATGTTACAAGGTCTCCATCTCCGGTAACAGCGGCACTGCCTCCAGCCTGAAGCAGCCTGCGAGCCTGGTTTACATCTTCGGAGAGCAGCACGGAGCCTAGCAGGAGTTCTGCAACAGCTTTGAACTTCGGCTCCACTTCCACAACGCTTAAAATACTGTGTTTCTCACTCTCATAATGGCTCTTGAGCTCATCCAGAGGTATGAAAGTGGCCCTTCCCTGCTCCTTCTTTTTGAGTATGGATGCGGCTCGAAGAGCCTCCTCCATATTGTCTGTAATCATGTAGTGGATCGCTTCGCCCAGGGCAGCTTCCAGTGCTGGAGCGTGCTCCTCATCTGTCTGAATGATATTGGAAACCACTTCAAGCGTGTTGAAAGAACCTCCGTGATGTTCCATCAAATAGGCAACACTGGATGGGAGCATATCCCTGGACTCTGCAAGCTCCTTCATTAGTGCGGTTTCAGACATCAGTGACTCTATTCTACTCTGCCCGGAGCGCATGACGTCACGGTAAGATTCTCTTTGCCCTTCCAGCTCTTTGCGTTTTTCAAGTGCGTTCTCCAACCGCTCTTCTTCGCTTTCGAGCTCTTCGGACCGGGTTCGGAGAGTCTCTTCCGTCTCCGTAATCGACCGCTCCAGTATTTCAACTTTCTGACGAAGCTCTTCAATTTCCCGGTCGATCCGGTTCAGGTCTCCCTCTGTATTTTCAATCCTCGATTCAAGCTTGATACGGGCAGCCCTCAGTTCATCGACTTTCCCGGATGCGTCGCTAGTCGAAATCTCCAATTCATATAGTTCGTGTCTCTCCTTTGTGAACTGTTGCTGGACTTCAGAAAAACGTTCTCTGGATTCCTTGAGACTTGATTCAGATTTTTCCAGTTCACTGCTGATGCTTTCAAAGCGGGTGATATTTCCCTTTCGTACCCGCTTCATCTCATCGAGATCCTCTTCTGCCTGACGAATGTCCTCTTTGTACCGGCCTATCAGGCTCTCCTCATTTGACACCTTCTCACTGGTAATTCGAATCCGGGTTTCCATTTCACGAATCGAAGATTCGATGTTCCCGGCACTTTTTCGCATCTCAGCCAGATGCTGTTCTCTGGAGATCATCTCTTCGCGAGATTGCTGCTCCTTCTGCTCTTTTTCCTCGAGAAGGTCGCCTATCTCGCTTCTCTCTTTCTCTGCACTGGCGATCTGCTTGCGAAGGGGTTCAAGCTCCGACTCTATCTTCAGATATTCCCGGCGGTTCCACGCCTTGTCGAGCTGTTCCAGCTCTATACGAATAGTCCTGGCTCTTTCGGCTCTTTCGGCCTGAAGTTGGAGAGACCGGGCTTTTTTTCTGACCTCGATTAAAAGGTCGTCGATGCGTTGAAGATCCTTCAGAGTTTCATCAAGCTTGCGGAACGTCTTTTTTCGCTTCTCCTTGTATCTGGTAATACCTGCTGCTTCCTCAAAAAGACGTCTTCGATCGTTATTACGGTCGTTCAGAATCTCTTCCACCATCTTTAGTTCGATTACAGAGTAGGCATCGGCTCCCATCCCTGTATCCATGAAGAGTTCCATGATATCCTTCAAGCGGCAAGTCGTCTGATTCATCAG
Source organism: Balneolaceae bacterium (assembly GCA_040880485.1). Taxonomy (GTDB): domain Bacteria; phylum Bacteroidota; class Rhodothermia; order Balneolales; family Balneolaceae; genus JBBDIJ01. The sequence continues at coordinate 1,513 of JBBDIJ010000012.1, read as the reverse complement.
ATACTCGCTCTCTCCTGATCTGTACAACCTTCTGGTGATCGTCACTTCGCTATACTCTGTTGGCAGGACCCCTTTGTTATTTATGAAGGTAAGAGAGACTTCTGCCATCCCGAGCTTCTTGCGCCTGGACGTTCCGTTGAAGATCACGTTATTCATGGATGCGGAGCGAAGGAGGGTAGGGCGTTGCTCGCCGAGGACCCATCGAAGAGCATCTACAACGTTCGACTTTCCACAACCATTAGGGCCAACGATGGCTGTGATCCCGCTGTCGAACTTGATCGTCGTCTTGTGTGCAAAACTTTTGAAGCCGTGAAGATCAAGTTCAGAAATGTACATATCGGATGGTCTATACGGTCAGGATATCTTTCTCTTTTTGATCAAGAATGTCGTCAATCTGTTTGGTCATTCTGTCCGTTAACTCCTGAATCTTCTGTTCCGCTTCAAACTGTGAATCTTCCGGGAGCGAGTCCTGTTTCACCCTTTTTTTAATCTCGTCATTGGCATCTCGCCGGAAATTTCTGATACTGATTCTGGCATTTTCCCCAATCTCCCGAGCAATTTTCACAAGGTCTTTACGGCGTTCCTCAGAGAGCATGGGAAGAGGTATACGTATCAAATTTCCATCATTACCAGGATTAAGTCCCAGCCCGGAAGACATGATCGCCTTCTCAATCTCGTTGATGACCGACTTGTCGTAGGGGTCCACGGTAAGAAGCCGCGGCTCCGGCGCGTTGATATTTGCGAGTTGATTCAGAGGCGTTTGGGATCCGTAATATTCCACCTTCACCTGCTCCAAAATAGAAGGTGTCGCTTTACCGGCACGTATTTTAGTGAGTTCACTTTTACAGTACTGTACGGACCCGGCCATATCCGACTCCGCCCCTTTTAAAATCTGTTTCAGTTCTTCTGGAATCATAGCTGTTCATTCGTCTGATCGGCAAGCTGTCCGTCTGAGCCGGAAAATGGGTGAATTCATTACTGAATATAGCCCATCGAAGGCCGAAAAAAATTAATAAAACTAATGGTTATCCCAAACCACCTTGGAACCAATCTCTTCATCTGTGCAGACAACACGGCGCAGATTTCCAGGCTGGTTCATATCGAAAATGATGATAGGGGTTTTATTATCTCTGCAAAGGGTAAATGCAGTCAGATCCATAACATTCAGTCGTCGTTTAAGAATCTCGTCTCCGGTGATTCTGTTAAATCGTACGGCATCCGGGTTTTTCTCCGGATCGGAGTCGTATATTCCATCCACCCGAGTTCCTTTCAGGATTACATCGCATTCGATCTCGATGGCCCGCAGAGAGGCGGCTGTATCTGTAGTAAAATAGGGATTGCCAGTGCCTGCCCCAAAGATGACAACTCTGTTCTTTTCCAGATGACGAATGGCCCTTCGGCGAATATACGGTTCGGCAATCTCCTCCATCCGTATGGCGGACATCAGTCGGGTCTGGACTCCCTTTCTTTCAAGTGCATCCTGAAGTGCCATGCTGTTGATCATCGTAGCCAG
>JBBDIJ010000011.1:14647-23655 GCA_040880485.1 Balneolaceae bacterium | reverse complement strand
CTTGAAAACCGTTGAGCCGCAAGGCTCCGGGGGTTCGAATCCCTCTCCCTCCGCTCAGAATCCGGAGCTGTTGCCGAGTTGAAACCGGCTGATGGCTGCCGGATTCTTTTTTTTATATTGACTCCCATACTCATTATGACCCACGCCATGAAGACCCTGCTACTGCTGCTATTCATCACGGTATTTGCAACGGAGCTACGATCCCAGGACACACTGCGGGTCTCACTGCAAGAGTTTGTAGAGCGTGGGCTGGAGAAATCTGGACAGATAGCCTATGAGGAGGGCGCCGTCCGGCTCGCCGAAAACCGGGTTAATCAGGCGCGATCGACCCGGATCTTGCCCAACATTAACCTGGATACAAATCATGGTTTGGTTCCGGGTGTGGTGAGCAGGGATGATAATCTGCCGGAGAGCCAATACTACCTGGATCCCAATCTGGAGAACGACTGGGAGGACTGGGCGATCTTTACCCGGGCAGAAATCAGCGCAGTGCAGCCTGTCTATACCTGGGGTGCGATCAACAAGGCGGTGAGTGCAGCTGAAGCGGGAGCTCGTGCTGCTGAGGAGAGATTCATAGCGGCCAGGGGAGATGTGGAACTTCAGCTTGTCGAGCTCTACTACAGCTACCTGCTCTCCATGGAGATATCCGCGATTGTCAATGAGGCGGAGAGTCAGATCAACCAGGTAGATCGTGTGATTGAAGAGATGAGAGAGGAGGAGGACCCCGGTTTGCGAGAGAAGGATGTTTTTCAGTTCGAGATCTACCGATCGGAGTTTCAGGTGCAGAAGCTGGAGGTGGAGCAGGGAGCGGAGCGAATACGGCGGGTATGGAGTTATATACTCTCCGATGGTGAGGCAGAAGTTGTCTGGATGCCGGCGGAAGAATTTCTGGATCCGGTGCCGGTTCAACTCGAACCTTTCGAGGTCTATCTCCGGAGTGCATTCGTACAGCGGCCGGAGATGAGAGGTATAGAAGCCGGGATGGAGGCTTATCGCCTGTCGGCCGACGCGACCCGGGCACAAAACTTTCCAATGCTTTATCTGGGCCTGACAGCCAGTTTCGCCAATACACCCAACCGTCCGCGTCAGTCAAACCCCTTTATCATCAACAACACCAATTTTGCGACAGCAGCTGTCGGCCTGGGGATTCGTCAGAACCTGAACTTTTCCGCACTCAGAAATCGTACAGAACGGGCGGAGATCGAGTACAACCGTGCACGACATCTGAGGGACGCTTTTACAGATCAGATCACTCTGGAATTGAACGAGCACTATGCAGAGGCTGTGGTTGCAGAAGAGCGAGTCAGCCGCACGAATGAATCGCTGACCACTGCCCGAAATTGGGTTCGTCACGAGCAGCTAAACTACGATTTTGGATTTGGTGAGATGGAGGATATGGTGGAAGCGGTAAGGACCGAACTGGAATTGAGAGTCGATTTGAAGCGTCAAATGTACGAGTTGAACCGGAAAATGGCTCAATTATACAAAACAGCCGGTCTGTCCGTTACGGGTATAGCACAACCCTAAATAACGTTCTTCAGGGAGCCCTTATGAAAATGTTGACATCCGTCTTGCTTCTTTCCATGCTTCCCTTTTTCGGGATCGGACTAATTGTGGAACCGACGGCTGCACCTTTGCAGAACCGGCCCGATCCGGAGCAGGAGATTCGGCAGCTACTGGATAGCAGAGACGAACAGATCAAAGAGTTAATAGGCCCTGCGGGCACGGAGTATACCGATGACCGCCGGGAGCAGATCAAAACTGTGATCAACGAGATTGTTAGTTACAGGGCAATGGCCAATACCGCGCTTGGCGACACCTGGACACAGATCACAAGTGAACATAGGGAGGAGTTTGTCGACTATTTCTCTACAACTATTCGGGAACATTCGATGTCCAACCTGGACATCTACCGTGCCGAAGTCACCTACGAAAATGTGGAGGTGAGCGGAGAGCGGGCCATCGTCGAGACGGAGACTCGTCTGGATAATGTTCGCACACCGGTAAACTATCTCATGGAAAAGTCGGAGGAGAACTGGCTGATCACAGATATTGTTGTGGATGGTGTATCTACAGCAGAGTCCTATCACCGGCAGTTTCAAAGTATCATCCGGCAGCACGGATTTGACGCGCTTCTGGACAACCTTCGCCGCCGTGCGGCCCGAACCTGAATTACATGAGACAAACCTTTTGCATTTTATCGCTACTGCTTCTTTTTTCGTTTATAGTATGGCGGGCTGAACCACTGCAGGCACAGGACCAGATCCGCGTACCGGCCGGGGAGTTGGAACAGACAGATTCTGTTGATTTCTGGCCCCACACCCTCTCGGGAAACTCGTATAACGAATTCTGGACCTACCGGTTCGATCTGGACGGAGACCTGGAGATCACCATGGTCTTCTCTGTGGCCAATTTTGGATCTCTGAAATCTCCGGTGAGCGGAGTACGTATCTCTATACTGGGCTTTAGCGACAGGACCTATCAGGTGATGAGGGAGTATCCTCTGGACCGACTGGTGACCGATCGCGAGAACTGGATTTTTCAACTCCATCCGGAGCGCGATATCTGGATTGAGGGGCAGCTTCCAGAGCGACACGAGATACGTTTTCGGACCCGCAAAGACGGGGTTGACTACGACATTCATCTGGAGCTGAGCAATATCCAACAGGGGTATCGATGGGGAAACGGCCAGTTTAGAATCGACGGAACAGACGTCGGGATGTATACGCATATTCCCTGGGCAAGAGTGAGTGGAAATGTAAAAATCAACGATGAGGAGAAGCCGGTCCGTGGAACTGCATATATGGATCATACGCACCAGGACAAGATAACTACGAAGCTGCTAACCGCCGGATACCGATACATCTGGCAAAATGGCAGCCACTCCTGGGGTGCTGGACACTTTCTGGCGCATGGCAACGAGGTGATTGGCTACAGTCTGAGCAACCGTAACGGAACCGTTTCACTGGCTAAACCGAACCGTATCTCTGTGTCTGGCAACCAGAGTGTTTCGGGACACTCCCTCCCTACACAAGTCGAGGTGGAGTATCAGGAGGGGCCCAATTCGGTCCTGGTACGTACCCGGGACAGGGAGACCTTCGCACTGCTTCAGGAGCTTGGAGGACTGGCCAGAAGGATCGCAAGGGGGTATCTGAGAGGAGAGATTATCGAGTTTCGCGGAGAGGGGCAGTTAGAATCTGGCAGCTATATGACTCCCATGCACTACAGCTACTTTATTGTCGATTAAACCGGCTTTAGTCCCAGACTCTCCTGCAGGACATATTCAATCCTCTGCCGCCACTTTTCCGGAAGCTGTTCAAAAGACTGGAGGCAGAGAAAACGCACATCTCCACTGGCCAGTCGTTTCAATTTTCGCCTCATCCAGATTCCGCGATCCGTCTCACCATTGATCATGAGCATCCCTTCCGGTACCGTTAGCTCCATCGCTCCCAGATTGAACTCCAGTGAAGAACCCAGAAAAACGGCTGAAAACTGGTTGGTGTCCCGAAAAGGGTATCGGATATTGTTTTCAAACAGCTCCGGGTTCTCCCTGAAAAAGGTTTCAAGGGTGGTTTTACGTAGCGAGTGGGGCATATGAAACAGACGAAAATAACGGTTTCTGAATCCAGCAGCCTGTGCGGATCGAATCTGCTGAAGGTGGTGCATGGTCCGATTGATACCCAACACCTTTTTAACAAGCAGGTTCATCGTTTTGGAGAACTTCATTCGCAGGGGGCCATAGGTATGCATTCGCTTTTGAACTCCGTGGGAGATCACTTTGCCATCCCGGAAGAACTCTTCCCGACGGACCGGGCCGGTCAGGATAAAGTCGTCATTGAAATAGATGAAATGTGGCGACAGGTCGGGTATGCGCCAAACTGCTGTTTCTATGGTTCGGGAGTTGAACGTGGGAAGGGCCCATTCGTAACCTGCGAAAATCACTTTGTGATCCACAATCCGGACATTGAGCTCTTTCTGTCTTTCCGGGGTCAGAAAGGAGGGTACCTGACCGTCAGTCACAAGATAGATGCGGTCTATCCAGGGAGCGAATGTCCGTATGCCGGCAATGCAGTAGCCGAGCTCCCCATTATCTGAAAATCGTGCTTCGTCGGTTCCTGCATGCAGTGTGGTACCAATTGGCACGGTTTGGGGATGGCTCGGTTCGCTTTCTGCACGCACTTCCTCTACATTGGCTGTAGTTACAGGTTCTGTCCGACTGTCGGGACACTCATTGAGCCTGTTCTGCTTCAGCGCAGTCAGGCGCCTTTTGCGATGCTCTGGGTCACTTCCATCGACCCATGTGATGACAGCATCTATCCGTTTGGGTTCTGTATCGGACTTATGCCTGTTCATTGTTCAGATTTACATTTCGGTGTAACGTTTTCGGGACAGCGAGGTACAAGCGGAACGGACACATCTTCCGTTGATTTCATTCTCCGTCTGCAGTGGTCGAATATAGAGAAGATCACCAGAGAGATCACAGGAAAGTTCCTCCCGATTATCGATTCCACCCCATAATTCGTATTTTTCCAGATTATTTACCCCAGTTATACAACCCGGAATGACGGACCATCTGAAAAAGCTCTACCGCCTGTTCGGGCGGGCAGACAAGCTTAAAATGGCAGGACTCTTTGTCCTGATGCTCATCGCATCTTTAATTGACGCGATAAGTGTAAGTGCGATTCCCGCTCTGGTGGCCATTTTGGCCGATGGAGGTTCGGTTCTGGAGGATGAGCGTTTTACTGCCGTCTGGGATTACTTCGGAATAGAGGATGAGGGGGAGCTGGTCCTGTTCGGATCCCTGTTTCTGGTGGGGGCGTTTCTGCTCAAGAACACCTATCTCGCCTTTTACAAATATGTGAGCACCATCTTTATCTTCAGGAAGTATGCCCAGCTTGGGGACAGGCTCTTTACCAGCTATCTGGAAGCACCCTATGCCTACCACCTGAACCGGAACTCTGCACAGCTCCTTCGTAATGTGACCCAGGAGACGCAGCATCTGGTTCTCAATTTTCTGTTTCCCCTGCTGAAATTGGCCCTGCACCTCTCGCTCATCGTAACGGTCACTATCTTTCTGCTCATCTTTGTAGATTTCTTTATTACGTTTCTGATACTTCTGGTATTGGGTGGTGGCTCCATTCTCTTTATGCGAATTCTTCGGGATCGCATCCAAAAGTATGGCAAGCAGGAGCAGGACTACCGTAGCCGAATGATCCAGTCTGTGAACGAAGGTATCGGCGGACTCAAGGATGCCCGGGTGATGGGACGCACCAGGTTTTTTGGCGATAAATTCCGGTTCAATATTCGAAAGACCACCAAAGCGGCGGGTTTTCGGGATTTTGTGGAGCAGTTGACCATCCCGCTCATCGAAACCATAGCCGTGACGGGCGTGCTGCTCATCGCACTTTTACTCTTTTGGCAGGGCCAGTCCCTTCAGGCGATTATCCCGTCGTTGACCTTGATGGCTGCCGCGACTGCCCGTCTGATGCCCGCATTCAGAATTGTGGTTCAACACTACACCAAAGTTCGTTACTACAGCTATGTGACCGACCCGGTCTATGACGATCTGACCGAGATGGACCGACTCCGATCCGAAGTGAACGAGAGCCCTGAAACCGGAAAATTGAAGATGGATCGGGCAATTACTCTGGAAGATGTGAGTTATTACTATCCAGGCAGCGGTGAAACCGCTATCGACCGGGTATCTCTGACGATTCATCAGGGGGAGGCGGTCGGTATTGTAGGCCCATCCGGCGCAGGAAAGACGACCATAGTCGATCTTCTGTTAGGCCTTCTGAATCCCTCAAATGGAGCGGTTCTGGTCGATGGGAAGAACATTCGACATAGGCTTCGAAACTGGCAACAGAATGTGGGCTACGTCCCCCAGACCATATTTCTGAGCGATACGACGATACGTCGGAACATCGCGTTCGGTCTTCCGGACGAGAACATTGATGAGGAGAAACTGAAAAATGCGATAGGGGCCGCTCAACTTGAAGAGTTCATGTCGCAGTTACCTGAAGGCCTGGATACGAAGATCGGCGAGCGCGGTGTGCGTCTCTCCGGTGGCCAGCGGCAGCGAATCGGAGTCGCACGGGCGCTCTACAACAACCCACAGGTATTGGTGATGGATGAAGCAACCTCTGCATTGGATACCGGGACGGAGCGGTTGGTTGTCTCGGCCATTGAACAGTTGCGCGGTGACCGCACGATTATCACGATTGCCCACCGCCTCTCTACGGTTCGTAAAGCGGACCGGCTCTTCTATCTCGAAAACGGGAGCCTGAAAGCGACCGGTAATTACAACGACCTCATTCAAACTCTTCCGGAATTTCGCAATTTGGCAGTCGGCGAACCGGTTGATGATTCAGACGCCTGACGGCATCGATCTATGAATAGACTTCTACAGTTTTTGCGGCCTCTGGTCCGGTTTAACTACAGCCATCCATTTTTTGCCATCTCGCTGGGGCTGGTGAGTGCGGTGATTCTGGCTGGTTTTGCCATACAGCTGAAAATCGATACCGATATTGCCAATCTTCTTCCGAAGTCGAACCCCCATGTCCAATCATTGAGGCAGCTTCAGGCCACCCTGGGTGGTGAGACCGTGATGCAGGTGGCTATCCGGTCGCCCCGTTTCGAGGATAACATCGCCTTTGCGGAAGAGTTGATTGAGCGCAGCCTGAATATGCGGGACGAGAGTCGCAATAATACCTTTTTCAACCGTGCAGAGTTTCGAAGAGATACGGAGATGCTTCGCGACAATGCACTTTGGTTTGCCACACCCGGAGAACTGACAGAGATCACGGAGTGGCTCGAGGAGGAGATTCAGCAGGCCCGGGAGCAGGCGAACCCCTTCTTTATTGATTTCTCCGACGACTATGAAGATGACGATATAGCGGAACCGACCCGCAACCTGGAAGATTTTAGAACTGCTTATAACGAGCTTATTCCCTCGGAGTATCCCGTGAATGAGGACAGTACCCTGGTGATCGTGTCGCTGCACCCTACCGGATCCCAGAGCAACATCGGTTATCTTGAGGATATGTTCGAAGAGTACGGCAACATGCTGGGGTCCACAGAGTATCAGACCCGCTACCCCGAAATGGAGGTGGTGTTCGGGGGGCGTCTGAAGCGGCATCTGAATGAGCTGGAATCGATTATGAGTGACGTTTTCAACAGCTTTGCACTGGGGGTCTCCAGTGTAATCCTGCTGGTTCTGCTCTTCTTCTTCTTCAAGAAATACATGAGCTATCGCCGAGGGAGTCGCGGAGATCAGACCCACACGATCTGGAGCCACCTGATTCGAGCTCCCATACCCATGATGGTGATTGGAATTCCCCTGGTCGTGAGCCTCTGCTGGACGTTTGGAATCGCTTACTTTGTTCTGGGGACATTGAATACGATGACCTCTGTACTTTTTGTGATCCTGTTCGGGCTGGGAATCGATTACGGGATCCATTATTACGCCCGCTACATCGAGTTGCGTTCAGATGGCCAGAGTGTTCAAGAGGCTCTTCTGCACGCCTACGAACGTACAGGAGCCGCGATAATGGTGAGTTCGCTGACAACCTCTGCAGCCCTCTTTGTACTCACAGTTGCAGATTTTCGCGGGTTTTCCGAGTTCGGATTTATAGCCGGTACCGGGATTCTGCTCGCCCTCTTCTGTATGCTCTTTATGCTACCCTCACTGCTCACTCTGTTCGAGAGGTTTAACTGGATGCTGCTGAACCGGCGTTCAGAAGCAAACGGCAAGGAGGCCCGCCAGTGGCGATACCCCTTTTCCAAAGCGATCGTTGCCGGTTCCATCCTGCTCTCTGCAGCCGTACTGTTTCAGGTGAACAAACTGGAGTTTGAGTATCAGTTCGGGGAACTGGAGCCGGAATTTCCGGAATACGAAGCGTTTCGTGACTTTACAAGCGGAGTGGATGAGTCGAGCCGGCGAAATCCCGCCTACATACTGGCCGATACTGATGAGCATCTGTTTGAGCTTGTGGAGCGTGTTCGGGAGATGAAAGAGACGAACCCCGAAACAATGATTCTCGATGTAGAGGCGCTGCAAGAGCGTTTTCCCCCTTCGAATGAGCTGGTCGGGGAGAAGCTGGAGACGATTTCCGATATTCGGGGTCTTCTTGATAATCCGTTTCTTGCAGATCAGGAGAACGAGGATCTGGATCTGCTGAGGCGTGGGGCGGGAACCGTAACCCCGCCGGACATGGAGGAGATACCCGATTTTTTACTCAATCGATTTATGACAAGGGAAGGGGAGTTGGGGCGCTTTATCATTATCTATCCGAACGATGGGCTATCGGACGGGCGGAAGTCCATCGCGTTCAAGGAAGAGATCGGAAGGATTGAAGTCAGTGACGGGCAGGCCTATTATGCGGCCAGCACCTCTATTGTGGCCGCGGAGATGCTGGACCTGATGATATCGGAGAGCCCCTATATGGTGGCTATCACGTTCATCATCGTCTTTGCATTCATGCGATTCTCCTTTCGCTCTTTCCGCTGGTCTTTGATCGCGATGATTCCACTGATCACAGGTCTTCTCTTTCTCTTCGGAATCATGCTGTTAACGGGCCTCAATTTTAACTTCTACAACCTGGTGGTGCTGCCCGCAATTTTGGGTATCGGTTGCGACAACGGGGTCCACGTCGCGCACCGCTACCTGGATGAGGGGAGAAACAGTATGTGGGATGTGCTTTCCAGTACCGGCCAGCATATTTCGATCGGTTCACTGACTACGATGATGGGCTTTGCCGGCCTGCTTTTTACCTCACATCCCGGGCTGCAGTCGATCGGATTGATGGCGGTTGCGGGGATCGGAATGACTCTCTTAACGGCGCTTACTCTTCTTCCGGCTCTCATTCAAATCCTGGGGGATCGCAACTGGATTCGCTTTTAGGGGGTGGTTTGTTATTTTGCTGTTGAGTCCTGTTCAACTTTCCGGGCTGAACCGGGCTGAACCGGGCTGAACCGGGCTGAACCGGGCTGAACCGGGCTGAACCGGG
>JBBDIJ010000011.1:0-14547 GCA_040880485.1 Balneolaceae bacterium | reverse complement strand
CATGGCCGGAGTTTGATCCCGGGTATGCCGGGATCCTCGAACCACGATTCCCGTTATAGATACAAGTACTGAATCCCGTTGGTTACCACATCCAATATTATCGTTTTAAGGGTTGTCTCCTACAGTGAGTCCAGCCAGATTGCCACTGTGTACAGTGAGGAGCATGGCAAGATTGCGATCATTGCCAAGGGTGCCAGAAAACCGAAAAGCCCCTATGCCGGGTTGCTGCAACCTGGCCATCTGTTGACGGCCATATACTACTACAAGCCCACCCGGTCGGTCCAGACACTCTCCCGGCTGGAGTTCGAAACGCGTGCACGAACTCTCTATATAGATATTGAAAAGACCGCCCTGGTCATGGGGCTCATGGAGCTCACCAGCCAGGTACTTCAGGATGGAGAGGTCAATCACCCTGTATTTCAGTTTGTACGGAGGGTACTGATCTGGCTGGACCTGCAGGAGGAGGTTAGCCGTCTGCTCTTTCCCTATCTTCAAGTCCGTCTGCTGGATCTGTTGGGGCTGGGGTTGCAGCCGATGCAAGGAGGACCCGACAGCGTACCCAAATATCTGAACGTGGAGTCCGGTACCGTAGGATCCGGCCGGGAGGCGGAGAGTTCCAGATCATTGAGCCGTCTTCAGGGAGAGTACTTGCAACGAGTTCTCTGCACCAGAAGCAGTGCGATTCTGGCGGCCAACCTGCCCGCATCAGAACTTCGACAACTCATTGAACATTTGGACCACTACTTTCGTTATCATCTGGAAGGCATTCGCCCCCGGAGATCCGATGCGATCTTCGATCAAATCCTCCAGGACCCTGTAGAGAACCCATGAGAACCCGAGACATCCTTCTGAGCGGTACCCTTCTGATCCTGATCGGAGTCTGTGTGGGACTGGTCCTCTCCATACTGTCGAGAGGTCATCTATTTAACGATTTTGCCGATGTACGCATTACAGAGGTAAGCCGCAGTATAGAACCCTCCATTACGCCGGAGTTTCTGGAAAACCTGGACAGCCGGTTTCTCTTCCAGTCCATTGCTCAGGGTGCCACTCCGTCCGTTGTCTTTATCGAAACCACTATTCCCCTGAACGGCAGGAGGAGCGGTGTGGATGATGAAGAGGAGGAGCGTATGTGGGATCGGCTCATGCCACAAAGGAGAGCTTTGACAGTCGGATCGGGTGTACTGATAACCGAAGACGGTTATATCCTGACCAACCACCATGTGGTCGAGGGATCTTCCCGAAGTGATATACGTGTGATTCTTAACGACAAGCGCAGCTACACCGGCCGGGTTGTAGGCTCAGATCCCGGTACCGACCTTGCCGTTGTGAAAATTGATGCCAAAGACTTGCCGGCAATCGTTCTGGGCAACTCCGACCGGGTTCAGGTGGGAGAGTGGGTACTTGCCGTCGGGAACCCCTTTCGGCTCCGCTCAACGGTAACGGCGGGTATTGTGAGTGCAATGGGAAGGGATGTACAGATATTAAGCGGCCCATCCAGAATCGAAAGTTTTATACAGACAGATGCGGCTATCAATCGTGGAAACAGTGGTGGCGCTCTTGTGAACACAAGTGGCGAACTGATCGGGATCAACACTGCGATCGCTACACAGAGCGGAAACTATCAGGGGTATGGATTCGCAGTTCCCAGCAATCTGGCACTGAGGGTGGCAGAGGATCTGATCCGGTATGGGGAATTTCGCAGAGGTATGCTAGGAATAGGCCTGGATGACGTGGATGACCGACGCGCCAGAAGCAACGGGCTGAACCGGATCGGGGGCGTGTTTGTAACACTGGTAGGGGAGAACAGTGCGGCCAGTGAAGCGGGAATTGAGGAGGGGGATATTATCCTGGAGGTGAATGGAGAGATGGTGGACGAAGTGAACCACCTGCAGCAGAAGGTAGCGATGTTCCGCCCCGGAGACTCTATTCTGCTGACTCTGTGGAGAGAGGGTGAGAGCTACCAGGTGGAGGCCACACTCCGGGAGATGGAACTGGTAGAGCAGAACCTGCTCGATCTGGATGAACTGGAACCTCTCCCCGACGAGCTGTTCGAAGAGGAGTGGCGCCAGCGAGAGTAAGCCCGTTTGCCGGCACCGCCCGCCCATCTTGCACCCTTACATGTTACTCACAATCTCCTCACCAAATTCAGAGCACTTGAGGAGGGTAGCACCCTCCATCAGCCTTTCGAAATCGTAAGTGACCCGTTTGCTGCTGATGGCCGCTTCCAGCCCTTTTTCGATCAGGGCGGCCGCTTCATTCCAGCCCATATAGCGAAGCATCATGACACCTGAGAGGATGAGTGAACCGGGATTCACTTTGTCTTGCCCGGTATATTTGGGAGCCGTTCCGTGGGTTGCTTCAAAGACAGCAACTCCGGATTCATAGTTAATGTTGGCTCCCGGCGCAATGCCGATTCCACCCACACAGGCTGCCAGGGCATCGGAGATGTAGTCTCCGTTCAGGTTCATGGTGGCAATTACGTCGTACTCGCCCGGCCGTGTCAGAATCTGCTGTAGAAACGCGTCGGCAATCACATCCTTGATCACCATGCCGTTTGGCAACTGGCACCACGGGCCTCCGTCGATCTCTTTGGCGCCAAACTCCTTTTTGGCCAGTTCGTAACCCCAGTTTTTAAAGCTCCCCTCAGTGAACTTCATGATGTTCCCTTTGTGGACGAGGGTTAAGCTCTTGCGGCCCTGGTCAATTGCGTAGTTGATAGCTGCCCGAACCAGGCGTTGGGTCCCTTCAATAGAGATCGGCTTGATACCCAGGGAGGAAGTGTCCGGGAAGCGGATATTGGTAGCCCCCAGTTCATCGATGAGAAACGATTTGAGTTTGTCATTGTCCGGTGTTCCCGTCTGATATTCGATACCGGCGTAGATGTCTTCGGTGTTCTCCCGGAAGATGACCATGTCTGTGAGCTCCGGCTGACGTACCGGGCTCGGGGTTCCCTGAAAGTAGCGGACAGGTCGTACGCAGGCGTAGAGATCCATTTTCTGGCGAATGGCCACGTTCAGGGAGCGAATTCCCCCGCCAACCGGGGTGGTGAGGGGCCCCTTGATGCCCACCTTGTAGTGTTCAAAGGCTTTCAGCGTATCTTCCGGAAGCCACTCATCTCCGCCATATTTCGCCACCGCCTTTTCGCCGGCAAATACCTCAAACCACTCGATTTTCTTCTTCCCGCTGTACGCCTTCTCTACGGCACTGTCCAGTACATGCTTCATGGCGGGAGTTATATCGATACCGATCCCGTCACCCTCGATGTAGGGGATCACCGGATTGTTGCCCACAACCAGTGAGCCATCTTTCTTCTTCTCGATTACCGTTCCTCTGTCGGGTGCAGTCAGTTTCTCAAATCTCATAAAAAAGAGTGAATTAAGTTTGGATAGCGGTTTGAACCGGAACAAAACAATCAAACTTCAAGATACCAATTTGCAGAACGATTTGCACTGCAAATGGCCTCCTGTAACTGCTTTTCGGGGGTGCCTGCGATTTCACAACGGATTTACCTCATGGAGTACAGGCCCGGTTCCACCCATGCCAAAGGGAATCCGGTTCAGGATTCTCCTGTTGAATATGTATATTTGATGTAGCCCGGAAACGGGTTGTACAGATAGTGTTCGGATCCATTCACATCCACTGATAAACCCGCTTTAATTATGCTACGACCGATGTTTGGCCATCGGCCCAAACCAAAAAAATTCGACCTTCCACTCCGTTACTACGATCCGAAAGAGGATGAGAGGAAGAAGCGCAGGGTACGGATCGAAACCCGATCGATCCGTAAGCGTTCACGACAAGGGCCTAAAGTGTTTGCTTATGCTCTTGGCCTCGCATTTGTAGTCTGGGTCATGTCCATGCTTTAGAGGCTGTCACGGAAACTGAAGAACGCTGTAAAGAACCGACATTGAATATTGAATCTGAAGCGGGGGAGTCGATCATCAAGGCGATGCCCCCGGAACTTGCGGGGAAGATTGCGGCCGGAGAGGTGGTGCAGAGGCCGGCCTCTGTAGTGAGGGAACTGTTGGACAACGCGGTAGACGCCGGTGCCGACCGGATAGAGATTGATGTTCAGCAGTCGGGCCGAACACTGATCCGGGTACGGGATAACGGGTGCGGAATGGGCCCGGAAGATCTGAGCCCCTGCTTCTTGCAGCACGCTACCTCCAAGATCCACACCATCGACGACCTCTACCGAATACGAACCCTGGGCTTCCGGGGGGAGGCGATGGCCTCTATCGCGGCCGTTGCCCAGGTGGAGGTAAAAACACGGCGCCCCGAAGATGAAACGGGGCATCTCTACGAAGTTCACGGGAGCGAAGAGAGGCGTGCAGAACCGACTGCTGCAGAACCGGGAACCGTGGTCACAGTGCGAAACCTTTTCTACAACCTGCCGGCCCGCCGCCAGTTTCTGAAAACCGATGCCACCGAGTTTCGGCACATCCTTCGTACGGTTCAGCAGGCGGCTCTGGCTCATTTGGAGATCTCATTTACCCTGACGGCAGACGGCGAGACGATCTACCGACTACCCGCCAGTACGTTGGAGGAGAGGGTGGCCACCATATTCGGAAAACCATACCGCTCCAGCCTGATCCCGTTTGAAGAGAAGACCAGTTTTGTGAATATCCGGGGCGTACTGGGAGATCCGAAAGTGACCCGCCGGAGTCGCGGAGAGCAGTTTCTGTTTGTGAATGGCAGGCCGGTTCAACACAGGATTTTAACCCACATAATTCTGAAAGTCTATGACGCCTGGACCGGGGAGGGAGACTACCCTTTCTACGCGATCTATCTGGAGCTGGATCCGACCGGTGTGGATGTGAATGTCCATCCGGCCAAACTGGAGGTGCAGTTCGAAGAAGAGCGGAACATCATACAGCTTGTTCGTTCGGTGGTTCGTAAAGCGCTGAATCAATATCTGATGGTTCCCGATTTCGATGCGGAGGCGCAGGATGATGGGGATCCATTCGATATCTCATTTTTGCAGCCGGGAAGCGGGTCCATGAAAGAGGAAGGGCGCTTGCAGCTGCCCTCACGTATCAATACCGGCCGGCCGGGAATGGATGGAAATCGTGCAGGGGAACTGCTGTACGGAACCGGCTCCAAAGAGAAAGACGAGAGCGGGGAGATGCCGGCGGCGCGAGACACAGATCGGGAAGTAGAAAGCCGATCACCCGAAATGGCCACACGCAGTTTCTGGCAGCTTCACAACCGTTACATCCTGACCCCGACACGGACGGGGCTCTGCCTGGTGGATCAGCACGTGGCTCACGTTCGTATCATCTATGAAAAAGCGCTGAACGCCACTGAAGAAGCGCTGCCGGGAACACAGCAATTGCTGTTCGCACAGACACTGGAACTCTCGGCCACAGACCACGCCCTTCTCAAGGAGCTTCTTCCGGTGATCCAGCGTATTGGCTTCAGCATTCAACTGCTGAGCGGCCACACGGTGATCATCAATGGTGTGCCTGCAGATATCGATATCGGGGACGAAAGAGAGGTGCTTCGCGACATGTTGCAGGAGTACCGCAGTCTGGACCGGAAAGTGAAGATGGATGCCCGCCGCAAGGTGGCCATCTCCTTTGCACGAAAGACCGCCATCCCCCGCGGGCGTCCGCTGAACGCAGAGGTGATGGAGCTGCTGCTGGATCAGCTTTTTGCCTGCGAAGATCCCTACAGGGATCCGATGGACCGCCCAACCCTGATCTATCTCTCGCTGGACGAGTTAAAAAACAGGTTCCGGTAGAGGAAGCACACAGGCCGGTTCAGCCCGAACCATTCCCTTTCCCTCACTAAATGCGTATCATGGCGGCATGAATATTCTGGCAGTAGAACCCTTTTACAGTGGATCTCACAAAGCCTTTCTGAAAGGTCTTAAGGAGCATTCGCGGCACAACGTCATTCCGGTGAGCCTTAACTACAGGGGCTGGAAGTGGCGTATGCATGGAGATTCGGTCTCTCTGGCAGAGATGACCAGCCACATTCAGGAGGAGATCGACCTGCTTCTGATTAGTAGTATGACCAACCTGCCCGCCTTTTTGGCACTCACCAACCCCCGGTTTGCCCACACACCGAAGGTGATGTATATGCATGAGAACCAGCTGACGCAGCCGGTTCCGGAAGGGGAGGAGCGCGACCTTACCTACTGCTATATCAACTATCTGAGTATGCTGACCGCCGACCGGTTGCTCTTCTCTTCCCGCTTTCACCGGGACGACTTTTTCGAGGCGCTGCCGGAGTTTCTGGAGAACTTTCCGGACGACGGGCATCGCAAATCGACGGATCAGCTTCGGGAGAAAAGTATTGTGATGTATCCAGGACTGGACCTGAAGGTGTTTGACAAACACCCCAATACGCGCTCCAACAACAACCGTCCGGCGATTGTCTGGAACCAGCGTTGGCAGTTCGACCGGAATCCCGCCATGTTTTTTCGCGTGCTGAACCGGCTGAATGACATTGACCTGAAGTTCGATCTCATTCTGGCTGGAGATACCCGCCACAAGAAGCCGGAGGAGTTTGAAAAAGCCTGGAGCCGTTATGGGGAGCAGATCACCCACTTCGGCTATGTGGATGACCAGGAGACCTACAGCAAGTTGCTCAGGTCGGGGGATATTGTGGTATCGACCGCTACCTACGAATTCTTTTGTGTAGCGATTATGGAAGCGGTCTATTGCGGATGCCACCCGCTTGTGCCGGCCACCCTGCACTATCCGGAGCTGATTCCTGATTCCCTTCACAACCCGCTGTTACACGCACCGGTGCTCTATAACAGCGAAGATGAGCTGTTTAAATTTCTGCGGAATCTGTTGACGGGCAAGACCAAACCGCTGCCGGTCTCGACGCTTCAAAATATCAATAAGCACCTGGACTGGAGCTGGAAGATCGATGAGTACGACAGTCTATTCGACGAGCTGGTAACTGTAGAGGTGAAGGGGTCGTTTTAGTCGGGGTTCAAGCCGCAGCGGACAAGAACTATAGGCCAATGATTCAACTTTTCTGAGATTTGTACCCGATAAGACAGAGCTCTGGGTAAAAAACTGAAACTCGAAATTCAGTAGCATCAAAAAGGGGCGGAATCGTCGTCATCGTCGTCGGGTCCGGGGCCACCGGGAATAGGGGGCAATGGGGCGCCGCCCTCCGGAGATCCCGGCAGTTCATCTGATCCGCTATCGGAATGGCTCTCTCCGTATGGACTGCCAGACTGTGTGAAGTTTTCGAATCTGGCGTAGTTTTCCACAAAGAAGAGTCGCTTTGCGCCAGTGGGTCCGTTCCGCTGTTTGCCAACAATGATTTCGGCCAGGCCTTTGGTGGAGTGGCCTTCCGGGGTGGTGGTTATGCCGTAGTACTCTGGCCTGTAGAGGAACATGACTACGTCCGCATCCTGCTCTATCGAATTGTGGACTACAATATCGTTTGCAACAAAGTTGTGATGTACCGGAACAGTGATATCGTACACCTCTTCCTCACCAGCCCTGTTAATAGAGATAATCTGATCCCAATAAATATCGCTATTTGATAGAGCTGCAAGCTCCTTAGAGGCAACGACTCGTGCTACAATTCCGAGCCGGAGAAGAAGACTTTGAACATCTTTTGTCAGTCCAAGACTACTTGTTGCATAATAAATGATTGGATAAGGTTTTTGCCCACCCCTCATACGAATACAACCATCTGTTGTCCAAAGATGCTTCAAGAAGTGAGCAACATTACTTTCGGATTGACTAAAAACCCATTCAGGAACTCTTTTCTCATAAGATCGTAGCCCCCAAATGCCCAGTGAATCAAGCCATTCACTTATTGGACTTCCCCCAATAAGTTGGCCCAACAGTGCAAGTTGATCCCGGTCTCCATCATTAACCTGAGTTGATGTGAGCTTCCGCGGTGTTGCGATTAAATCGGCTTCCGTTAATTGATCCAGACGTTTCCACCCCTGGATGGTTAGAAACTTGTGGTTGCCGGTTGCCCGTACGGTTCGGCCGGTTCTGGTCTCCAGTTCGTATACACTCTTGATGCCAGTCGAAAAGACACTGCTTACCGGCGATATTTCAAGCTTTTTACTCTGTTGATTAAGAGCCCAAACTTCAAAGTTCTTTTTACCCAGCAAATCTCGAATTGGAATACGTTTTCCTTCGGAGTGAACCGGGATGAGTGTGTCTCCGGTCAAGCATCCAGACTCCCTCAAATCACTGAGTTGCGGGCGTTTGTCGCCGCCTCTCTGTTCCACTGCCCGGCTGAGCTGCGAGAGTGCGATGACCGGCACTTTAAGATCCTTGGCCAGCGCTTTGAGCCCGCGGGAGATGGTCGCAATCTCCTGCTCCCGGTTGCTGTTGTCTCGGGTTTGCGCCGTCATAAGCTGCAGGTAATCCACAATGATCATACCGATGTCGTGCTCGCTCTTCAGCCGGCGGCATTTGGTGCGGAGCTCCATGATGCTGAGTCCAGGGGTGTCGTCAATAAAGAGACGCGCCGTAAAGAGCCGGCTGGCGGCGTCAATCAGCCGCTTGAACTCCTCATCCTTGAGACGGCCGGAGCGTGCGGTCTGCGCATCAATCCTGGCCTCCATGGTCAGCAGGCGTTGAACCAGAGACTGATTGGACATCTCCAGACTGAAGATGGCCACGTTGGTCTGAAGCTGCTCGTCGACGTGCAGCGCAGCGTTGCGAGCGGCAGAGAGCATAAAAGCAGTCTTCCCCATGGAGGGGCGGGCGGCGATAATCACCAGATCACCCGGCTGAAAACCGGAAGTAAGTTTATCTACATCGAGGCCGGTCGGCACCCCGGTGATTCCCGAAGGCTTGCCCCGGATCTCCTCCAGATATTGAAGAGTGTCTTTCAGTATATCGCCGATGGGCTGCGCATTGGCCCTGGTTTTGGTATTGGACAGATCGAAGATTCGCTGCTCGGCCGCATCCAGCACCTCCAGAGCTTCTGTGGTGGTATCGTATGCATTTTTGATGATTTCGGTGCAGTTGAGGATCAGGTTCCTCTTGATCGCCTTTTCGGCTATGATCTGCGCGTGAAAGTCGATGTTGGCCGACGAGCTGACCGCCCTGGTAAGATCGGAGAGGTAGCCTCCCCCTCCCACACTGTCCAGAAGCTTCTTGTCCCGCAGTTCATTCTCTACGGTGAGCAGATCGAGTGGATTGTCCCGCTCGTAGAGCTCCGAGATGGTTTCGAAGATGTGGCGGTGAGCCGGTTTATAAAAGTCGTCGGGGCGCAGCATCTGGAGCGCGATGGTGGCCGCTTCGTGCTCAATGAGCATGGCCCCCAGTACCGCCTCCTCTACCTCAATCGCCTGAGGAGGGACGCGTCCGGCGACATCCGGCAGTTCGGAATCGTTCTTGCCGTTGGACTTATTGTAAGATGAATCGGAGCGGTCGGGCATGGATCTGTGTGCGTGGTACTCCCGGCTGTGAAAGGAAAGGCCGGCCGGGTATGATAAGAAAACTGTCTCTGAAGGTCGAGATTATTTCGTGCCTTTTGGCTCTCCCCCCAATTCATCGTACCGCTTGCGCAGAAGCTGGACATCCTCCCATACAGGGCGTTTCCACTTTGCTGTTCGCAGCAGTGCGGCGGGGTGGTAAGTGACCATCATTTCCCGCCCGTGAAAGGGGTGGAACCGCCCGCGCATTTTACCCAGCGCCTCCTCCTGGCCGAGAAGCGTGGTGGCCGAGACCCGCCCCAGACAGAGGATCAATTTTGGAGCGATGAGTTCCACCTGTCTCAACAGGACCGGCAAGCTTTTCTCCCGCTCCTCCGGTTTGGGATCGCGGTTGTCCGGTGGCCGATGCTTCAGAATGTTGGCGATGTAGACCTCGTCCCGGCTGAAACCGATGGCACTCAGAATGTCGTTCAAAAGCTGGCCCGCTTTGCCTACAAACGGTTCCCCCTGCTGATCCTCGTGAAAGCCCGGTGCCTCACCAATGAGCATGAGATCCGCTTCGGGGTGTCCGGTTCCGAAGACGAGGCGGGTTCCCTCCAGATCGGTACGCAAGCCGGCAGCCGTTTCACACCAGGCGCGCAGCTCTTCGAGGCTCTTGCATTCGGCCGGTGAAGAGGGTTTAACCAGTTCTAAAGAAAACTCCCCAAAAATTTCCCGCTCCATCTTCAGAAAGTCCTGAATCTCTTCCATGAGCTTCTGCTCGTCGGTGGGGTGGTTTTGTCCCTCTTTCAGGCTCACAGGCTCACCAGTTCATCTATGGTTCGCATCTCTTCCAGAAGGGTGGGTTCAACCCGTCCGCTCATCACCCCTCCGTAGAGGCGGTTTTCGAGCAGAACCGGCACGATCCGGTTCTCCAGTTCGGGGGCATCCTGCAGTGCCACACGAATGTAGTTGTCGGTCCACCCTTCGACGCGACCCGATGGGTCGGGAGCTTCGAACAGGGCCGGTCGCACCTGGCCTGTAAACCGGGAGTTGAACTGGAACCGTTTGCTATCGGAGAGGCGCCGCAGATGGTGTGTACGCTCTTTTCGTACCGGTTTCGGAACCACCGGGTTCAGCGAGAGCGCGTGGGTATCGGGCCGCTCGGAGTAGGTAAAAACGTGAAGGTAGGAGATATCCAGATCTTCAAGAAAGTCGAGGGTCAGGCGGGCATCCTCCTCCGTCTCTCCGGGATGTCCGGTGATCACGTCCACACCGATGCAGGCGTCGGGAAGGAGCCGGCGGATCGTTTCGACTCGGTGACGGTAGAGGCTGCTGCGATAGCGCCGCTTCATGAGGCGAAGCACCCGGTTGCTTCCGCTCTGCAGTGGCAGGTGAAAGTGCGGCTGAATTTTATCTGAAACCGCCGCCAATTCGATGATCTCTTCCGACAGGAGATTGGGCTCTACCGAAGAGGTGCGGATTCTCTCCAGCCCCCTAACCTGATCCAGCCGTTGGAGCAGCTGAAAAAAGTTCTCCTCTGTGCCGGCGCCAAAATCGCCTGCATTCACACCGGTGAGTACGATTTCGTGGTAGCCCTCTCTCACCAGCCGTTCGGCATTTCGAACCACCGTATCGATGGAGGGGCTTCGGCTGGCTCCCCGCGCAAGGGGGATTGTGCAGAAAGAGCATTTGTAGTCGCAGCCATCCTGAATCTTGAGAAACGCCCGCGTCCGGTCGTCGGAGGAGAAGGCGTTATGAAAATCGGCCACTTCGTTGACGTCGCTGCGGTAGATGAGCGTACTCTCCCGTTTTTCGAATCGGTCGAATAGTTCGGTGAGGCGGAATTTGTCTCCGGCGCCCAGCACCACATCCACCCCCTCAATCTCTGCAATCTCTTCCGGTTCGAGCTGGGCGTAGCAGCCGATGACCGCGACGAAGGCTTCCGGGTTTTGACGAAGGGCGCGCCGCACCGATTTCCGGCACGACCGGTTCGCTTCACTGGTCACCGAGCAGGTGTTGATCACGTAGATGTCTGCCGGCGACTCGTCATCGGCTACTTCATAACCCTCGTTCACGAAATTCCTCCGGATGGTGGAGGTCTCCGAGAAGTTGAGCTTGCAGCCGAGGGTGTCGAATGCCACTTTTTTCATAGGGTAGGGCGGTGGTACGATGGCCTGATCCGGTTCAGCCCGAAAGATAGGGAAAAGCACTGCGGAGGGAAAGTTGCCTCCATTTTTTCGATCTTCTTTCGCTCTGCACACTGTACAGCATCATGCGCGTCCTTTAATGAACAGGCTTGAGTAGATTATAGAAAGCGATGGCTCATTCAGACTCTGATAAGAACCCGGAGACATTTCGGATGCCGGCCGAATGGCACCCGCACTCCGGGACGTTGATGCACTGGCCTTCCAACCGGAAGACCTGGCCAGGGGAGCGGCTGTTCAGGGTAGAGGAGGTCTTTCTGCAGATTATCGGGATTCTGCACCGGTATGAACCGGTTCTTTTGCTCACCGATCCCAAGGTAGAGGATCTGGCCAGGCAGCGGCTGGCCGGGTATGGCATCGACATGAATCGGGTGCATCTCATGTCGGTTCCCTTGAACGATGTGTGGGCGCGCGATTGCGGCCCTATTGCCGTGAAGCGGGAGAAGGAGGAGCGAGAGGAGGTGGCCTTTACCGACTGGGAGTTCAACTCGTGGGGCGGTAAATATTCCTCGTGGGATGCGGACAATGCCATTCCGGGTCGGTTGGCAGATCGTTTTGGCGTGCCCCGGTTCGAGCCCGGTATGGTGCTGGAGGGTGGGGCCATTGAGGTGAATGGTGAGGGGATGCTCCTGACCACCGAGTCGGTGCTGCTGAATCCAAACCGTAATCCCGGGTTGAACCGGGAGCAGATTGAGGAGAAGTTGAGGAGATACCTCGGGGTGAACCGAGTGGTCTGGCTCAAAGCGGGGCTGAAGGGCGACGACACCGATGGTCACATCGACGACCTGACCCGATTTCTGGCTCCCGGCCATGTGGTCACGATGATCTCCCATGATCCGGCGGATGTGAACTACGATGTGCTTCACGAGAATCTGGAGAGGTTACGCGAAGTGCGAACGGAGGAGGGAAAGCCGCTGCGGATCGAAACGCTTCCGATGCCAAAAACAGAGATTGAGGGGACTACGGTGGACGGTTCCACCCATGTTCCGGCGAGTTATGCGAATTTCTACATCGCGAATGGAGTAGTACTGATGCCGCTCTATGACGATCGGTACGACCAGCAGGCGATGGAGCTGCTGGTGCGCGCCTTTCCAGATCGCCGAGTGGCGGGGGTGCCGTGTGCCGATCTGGTGTGGGGGCAGGGGGGCATCCACTGCATCACCCAGCCGTTGTACGGGGTCGGGTTGTAGAGGGCCTCACCACCTCACGCAAATGGATTTATTATTGCCTGAGAACTTCTTTATCTTTTCCGATTCCGAAAAACCAACTTTTTCCGAATCATGTCTACCATTGCCCACGAGAAGTTTGAGGCCGTCATTGGCCTGGAGGTTCACGCCCAGCTGCTGACGAAAAGCAAGGCATTTGCCCCCGTATCCACCGATTTCGGGGGAGCGCCCAATACACAGGTGACCCCGCTCTGCCTGGGCCACCCCGGCACGTTGCCCGTTCTGAACGAAAATCATGTACGCTACTCGATAAAGATGGGCCTGGCCACCGGCTGCAAGATTGCAGAGAAGTCGATCTTTGCACGGAAGAACTACTTTTACCCCGACTTGCCGAAAGGGTACCAGATATCGCAGTATGAAACCCCGATCTGTTACGACGGGGAGATCCATATTGAACTGGAGGAGTACAACAAGACGATCGGGCTCACACGGATTCACATGGAGGAGGACGCGGGCAAGTCCATTCACGACCAGGACCCGCTGAACACCCTGGTGGATCTGAACCGGGCGGGAACCCCGCTCATCGAGATCGTCTCCGAGCCCGATATGAACACACCGGAGGAGGCGTACGCCTATCTGGTGCGCATTCGCCAGATCGTGCAGTACCTGGGCATCTGCGACGGCAACATGGAGGAGGGGAGCCTCCGCTGCGACGCCAACATTTCGGTCAAACCGCGCGGTCAGAAGGAGCTTGGTACCCGGACGGAGCTCAAGAACCTGAACTCCTTCCGCAACGTGGAGAGGGCACTCCACTTCGAAATCCAGAGGCAGATCGAGCGGATCGAAGCGGGCGGAGAAGTAGTGCAGGAGACCCTGCTTTGGGATGCCAACAAGCTGGAGACGCGTCAGATGCGCTCCAAGGAGGAGGCGCACGACTACCGCTACTTCCCGGAACCGGATATCCCTCCAGTCATTGTGACGCAGGAGATGATCGATGAAGTGCGCACTGAACTCCCTGAAATGCCGGATGACCGCCGCAAGCGCTTTATGGAGGAGTATGGCATGAGCAACGACGACGCGACCACGCTGACCGACCAACGGTTGCTGGCCGACTACTACGAAGAGGTTCTCGAGACCCTGAACGAGCCGCGGGCGGTGGCCAATGTGGTGCTCACCGAAGTTCTTCGCGTGCTGAACGAGCGGGGCATCGGTGTACAGGACTTCCCGGTTCAACCCGAAAGGCTGGCCGGACTGATCGTCCTCAAACAGGAGGACAAGATCAACTCGTCGGCCATGCAGAAGATCTTTAACGAAATGCTGGGCCGCGAGGAGGATGCGGAAGCGCTGGCCAAAGAGATGAACCTGATCCAGGTGTCCGACAGCGGGTTCATCGAGCCGATCCTGGAGAGTGTGATCGAGGCGAACCCCGATGAGGTGGAGCGCTACCGGAGCGGAAAGAAGCAGCTGATTGGCTTCTTTATCGGCGAAGTGATGAAACAGTCGAGGGGCAAGGCGAACCCGAAGCAGGTGCGGGAGCTGATTGCCGCGAAACTGGACCAAAATTGAGAGGAGAACCATGAACAGGTTCACATTCGGGTTCAAACCGTTGGCAGGAGTACTCATGATGCTCCTTGTGATTCAGGCTTGTGGAAAGAAGGAGGCCGATCCGGAAGAGGAGTGGATGGAGACGGTGATTCGCGGGCAGGTAACCGTGGACCCGGAGCTGGACGACACGGGAGACTACAGCGGAATCCGGCTGCTGATTCGCCACTTGGATGGGGTCCAGGGAGAGCGGTCGGATACGCTCTTTTATGCCGAA
>JBBDIJ010000010.1:0-109597 GCA_040880485.1 Balneolaceae bacterium | reverse complement strand
TGCTTGACGGGGAGGTCTACTTTTTTCTCCCATATAGTACGGAGCTGCACCGGATTGAAGAGGGGGAGACCTCTACCGTCTTCCGCTTCGATTTCATGGAGTGGACGGCTCCGGAGGATCTTGTGAAGGGGCTCATGGACGATAATAATCTGGAGAGGCGACTCGAGTTTAATCAGCGTCTAATGCCCTATGTGATGGTAACAAACGTCTATCCGTTGAACGACCAGCGAGTTGTCATTGAATTTTCACATCAAATGATGAGACACATTGCAGTTCTCTCTCTCGATACCGGCAAGGTGTCGGTACACATTTCCAGATTCAATAATGCACCCCTACAAGATGTAATTGCCACCAACCCGGATGAGAATGCCTTCTATTACAGCATTAGCCCCACGAATGTTGAATGGTGGTTGTCTCAAGGCGAAGACGTTTCAGAGATCGGCAATATTGAGAGGGCGAAGCAGATACTGGCAGAGAACGACCCGGAACAGCTGAACCCCTGGATTATCAAGGTAGAGTTTTAATTACACGGCAAGACAACCCGAACCATCAACAGAGAAATGAAACACAAGAGAGATGACACATTACAACCCCACCCACCCCCTGATTCAAAACAGCTTGCAGGGGAGTTCGTCTCCAGGGTGTATGGTGCGCTCGGGGAGTAAAATGGGTGTTCGGCTGTGGGGCCGCAGCGCGGCTTTGCGGCTGTGTGGCCGGTTCAGCCCTTCTTATCTAATCTAATTTGTCGGCCGACTTTCTGTTGCGAAGCGGCGTATCGAGCATTCCCCGGATGCTTTGATCCTTGTCTTTGTCGTACCCCTCCAGCCCCAACTGAATCGATTCGGGTTCGGGATTAAGCCGGAACGTTCCTGCCAGCCGATCCCAGAACGAAAAGAGAGAGCTGTAGTTGGAGTCGGTTTCGGGTTGCCAGCGGGAGTGGTGGACCCGGTGCATGTTGGGCGTGACGATGACAGCCCTGAGAAACCGGTCGGCGCTTGCCGGCAGCCTGATGTTGGCGTGATGAAACTGAACCACGGCAAACATGATCACTTCATAGAGCACCAGTTCCCAAAAATAGATGCCGAAGAGCACGATGAGGGGGATTCGAAAGATGGACGAAAAGAGGATTTCGCCCAGGTGAAAGCGGCTGGCCGTGGTCACATCCATGCGGTTGTCGGAGTGGTGAACCGTGTGGAACCGCCAGAAAAAGGGAATCCGGTGATTCATCCAGTGCCAGAGCCAGGTCCAGAGATCGAGAAGCAGGATGGCACCCAGCGCGTGGGCCAACAAAGGGAAGCCGGCCAGGTCCTGCAGCCCGTGCATGATTCCGAAGCGATGAGCTTCGGCCCAGAGGGAGGCGCCCAGCCAGAGCCCCGTGAAGAGCAGGGAGATCATGAGGGCGTTGAGTGCGCCGATCACAAGGTTCCGCACAGCGTGACGGCCGCGTTCACGGAGTGATCCGCGGTACCATGAGTAGAAGGGTTGAACCGTCTCCCAAAGGAAAAGGAGAAGGAGCACGGAGAGTAGAATCACCATCTGGCTCTCCTGCAAGCTATTTTGAATCAGGTCCATGGGGTTGGGTAGCGATTCTGTTATGGGACAGGGTTTTGGGTGGCATTTTGGCGAACAATCCACTCCTGTGAATCAAACATTTTTTTTCGGAAAAGAGTGCAAGTCTTGTAGCGATTTCTACTCTTACTTCTACACATACATTCATGTAATCAGGAGAAAAAGATGAGAAAAAAGATCCTACTACTTACCGCAATCGTCTTTACGGTGGGCTTGGCGGCCGTCAATGCGATGATGAACACCACAGAGCAGCAGAGCGAAAACTCCTCGCTGGATAGCTTTATGATGACCATGGATGCCGATCCGGAGTATCCACATTATGGGCATTACAGGATGGATACGCATGATTGCTCAACAACGATCACTGCATCCATTCCGGGACAAATCTGTATGTATGGAATCTGCGTTGATACATCGATTGGAGTAGATTATTACTTTGATTGTGAAAATTGTGCATGGAACTGTGATACAGGCGGAGCGAACAACACCTGCGACCCGGTAACGTGTCTTGATGCCGAGTAACAACCAATCTGAACTTTCAACAAACAAATGACACCGAACAACCCCACCCTCCTCTTGCTCCCTCTTCTTCTAATGCTTCTGCTGGCCCTCGCGTCCTGCAAGCCCGAAGAGGGAGTCCCTGAGGCCTATTCGATCAGCCTGGATGATATTGAATTTGACTTTAATAGACTGGTTAAGCGAGCGACAATCTATCCGCTCGAAACCACGACACACTCCCTGATGCAGGGGATTGACCGGGTCTACCGAACAGAGGATGAGTTTATTATTTATGATACCATGGCACGGCAAGCCCTGATTTTCGATACTCTGGGCACGCACCGTTTAACGATTCAGAATATCGGGGACGGGCCCGGCGAGTATCGATATCTGACAGATGTATTGTACGACCCGCAGGGCGAGCGGCTCGGATTTGCCAGATCGGAGACGGGAGAGCTTCTCTGGTATGACAAACAGGGGCGCTACCTGCATGCCGACCACATGAGTATCAGCTCTTTCTACCTGAGCAGAGCGATCATCCATAATGAACGCATCTATCACTATAGCGCCAACCCGAAAGCTAATCCGGATCACGATCAGGTGCATGTGACCAGCCTGGATCTGTCCGAGATCTACCAGTCCCACTTCCGTACGAATACGGAAGAATTGAGCGGCCGGAATTTTCAGACTTTCACGGTGCTTGACGGGGAGGTCTACTTTTTTCTCCCATATAGTACGGAGCTGCACCGGATCGAAGAGGGGGAGGCCTCCGACGTCTTCCGGTTTGATTTCATGGAGTGGACAGCTCCGGAGGATCTTTTGAGAGAGTTTCTGGACGAAAAGAATTTTAACAGGCGGATCGAGCTCAACCAGCGTATGTCGCCTTATGTGTCGGTAAGAAATGTCTATCCGTTGAACGACCGGCGTGTGCTCATCCCTTTTACACATATGAGACAGCCCCATGTTGCTGTGGTCTCTCTCGATACCGGCGAGGCGTCGGTACACCATCCCCGATTGGTTGCGACCAATATAAGTAATGTGGTTGCGACCATCCCGGATGAGAATATCTTCTATTACAGCATAAGCCCCACGTCCGTTGCATGGTGGTTGTCTCAAGGCGAAGATGTTTCCGGTATCGGCAATATCGAGAGGGCGAAGCAGATACTGGCAGAGAACGACCCGGAACAGCTGAACCCCTGGATTATTCGTGTCGAGTTTTGATCGCGCAATTTGGTGTCCGAAACAAGTATGCTGGGCATCGAACCCTCATTTGGAGAGACAAAAAACAAGAGAGATGATACCTTACAACCCCACCCACCCCCAACTTACACTACTTCTGATATTCATGCTGGCCTTCGCCTCCTGCTCAAGGAATCCTATGGCCGAATTCAACCGGGTAGAGTCTCTGGATAGGACACTGAACCTGCAGATGATCGAGACCGTCTACACCGGTGTCGCATCCCTGCCATTCGAGCGCGTCAGAGATCAATATGACCGGCTGGCGTTCATCTACCTGCAGGACAGCTGCAATTACACCGCTGTGGATCTACTGAACCACGAACCGATTGCGTGGGTCGGGGAGGGAACTTCGCCCGAAGCGCACTTCTATCTGATACAGGGGTACTCAAGAGCCGCATTCATGGAGTTGGTGTATGGTACGGAGCTGGAAGAGATCGTCCTGGACACCGACCGCTATTTCGTTTTTCTGGATATGGACTTCACCTACATGGTACAGAACCAGGGCATCCCGAGCTGGGAGCTGACCCGCCCGTTAATGGTAGACAAACAGAGCCGCATCAAAGCGGTGGGAGAGGCGTTCAACTATCAACCGGCAAATTCCCTTACTGCGGCCATATCGACCATCAGCTCAAACAACTCGGTGTTACGTACAAACGAGGGAATGCGTTCCGATCCGGGGCCCCAGGCCGCCAACTCCACAAAGTCGGCCGTATGGTTGGTTCCCACAAAGTAGATGCCGTTGTAGTTGGCTAAAACACCAGCCAGTACCGCCCCGGGCCACTGCCGATCATGAAAAGGAGCCCGAAACTCCCCCCTGAAAGCCTGGGCAACCATCTCCGCCTCCGAACGGCTGATGGCTGTCTGCGTGGCCTCATGAACCAGTTCCCGGATCCTGCTGACCGTTATAGTATCGAGGGTGACCATGGACCAGTGATACCCCAGCTGTTCATAGATCCACTCGAAGCTGTGTCTGTAGTGGTGCAGGGTCTCCAGCATGCCGGGAGAATCCCGGTACCCGTCGCCCAGGCCACTCAGACCGGGGTTGGCATTGCCGTGATCGGTCGTCAGCAGGACCAGTACGTCGTCCCGCCCCTCCGTGAAGTCCAGAACCGAGCGAATCACCTCGTCGAATGCGATCTGATCGTAAACCAGGCCCGCCGGATCGTTGGCGTGTGCTGCATGGTCTACACGGCCCCCTTCGACCTGCAGAAGAAATCCGTTTTCGTTTCGGTCCAGACGGTTCAGAGCCTGTTCTGCCATCTCTACAAGAGTTGGCGTCGTGCGCTGAAGCCCGGCATCGGTTGCGTGATCGACGACATAGGGGAGGTGAGAGTCATGAAACAGACCCAGCAGACGTTCATCGGCAGGGGCCCGCTCCAGCACCTCTCTGGTCTGAGCGATCGTGTACCCTTTCCGCGAAAACTGACTCAGAAGATCGGTTCCGTCCTCCCGCGAATGGCCCTCGAAGTGGCGCAAACCACCCCCCAACAGCAGGTCGTACTCCCGATCCGCATACTGTTGGGCGATTTCGTCCTCCATTTCGCGTGAGGGGACATTGGCCGCAAAACCTGCCGGGGTGGCGTGTGTGATGCGCGTGGAGGTCACCAACCCGGTTGCCTTCCCCGCATCCCGGAAAATCTGACAGACCGGCTTGTACTGCTCTCCATCCGGCCCCCAGTTCACTCGGCCATTCTCAATACGCCTGCCGCAGCCCCAGGAAGAGGCCGCTGAAGCAGAACCCGTGACCACAGAGTCCAGCGAAGCCATATCCATCAACCCTCTGTGGAACTTCCGATCCGAAGCGTAGAGCTGCATCCAGTTGGACGCCTGGCCAAACTTCTGCTGTTTGACCAGATCGGCCAGGGCCAGGGTACCGGAGCTCATCCCGTCCGATACCAGGAAGATGACACTTTTGGCATCTCCCGGCAGCGAGGGGCCGGCAGGCCGGTGAAGCCCGCGCCCCGCCAGCGGAGCGCCGAGCGCCAGGGTAGAGAGCATACCGGTTTTCAGGAACTCCTTTCGGCTCACGTTTTTCTTGCTCATCGGTGCAGGATGTATAACGGGTTGCGATTTTGTACACGCCAAAGGTAACGGTTCAGAGCGAAAAAGACCGCCAGGAGGGGCATCGGGTTGAACCGACAGCTCATGAATCGTGCTCTCCACCTGCCCTAATGCGCAACGCCATGCGGTGCCAGAGCAGGCCTGCAGCGATAAAGAGCAGACCGAGCAGCAGAACTCCGGGCTCTATGAATAGCGCGAGAGAGAGACAACCGATCAGGCCCAGCACAGGAATGGCTCTCGGGTAGAGCCGCAACTCCGGCGGAAGGGAGAGGGCAGAGAAGTTGGTGATAGCGTAGTAGATAAGAACCGTGAAGGCACTGAACGACCAGGTAAAGACCATATCTCCCGTCAAGACCAGCAGGCCGATCAACAGACCCGTTCCCCAAACCGCCGCTTTCGGACTCTGCTGAACGGGGTCCACTGCAGCCAGCCTGTGGGGCAGGTCCCTGCGGCGCGCCATACCGAGCATCACCCTCGAAAGGCCGAGAATCAGGTTCAGAAGAACCCCGAGCATCGCCGTGATGCCCGCCAGAGTGACCACCGGGCCGATGAACGGCAGAGAGAGCGCCTGTGCCACCACCATAAGCGGTGCGGCCTCCTCCTGAACCGTCTGCCCGAATGCCTGGGCCCCCATCACCTGAATAGCGGTTAACGCCACCGCCAAATAGAGCAGGACGATGACCAACATGGCGATGATGATGGACTTCGGGATGGTCTTTCGGGGTTCGGCCACCTCTTCTCCCAGAGTCGCAATTCGCCCATACCCCGTATAGGCGACAAACATGAGAGCCGACGCGTAGAGAATCGAGGAGGGGGTTGAACCGGAAAACGAATTCAGCAAAGGGTCTGTGGGCAGCCCGTTCGTGATCAGGCTCGCCACAACCAGAGTGGCCAGTCCCATAAGAGTGGCTCCCACCACCCACTTGTTTGTGATGTTGCTACGACGAATGCCACCGGAGACCAGCCACGTGACCGCCAGGAGAAGCAACAGGCCGGAGAGCGAATGCAGAATGGGCGAGGCACCCAGCCCGAATGCGTAGTAGAGATACCCGATACAGCCCAGAACCGCTGTGGCCGCCGAAGCCGATTTGGCCAGAAGAAACATCCAGCCGGCCGTAAACCCGAACCCTGGGCTCAGGAACCGATAGCCGTATTCGTAGGTGCCCCCGCTGACTGGATGAGCTGCGGCCAGCTGAGCACTGCTGAGCCCGTTTAACGCGGCCAGCAGAGCCGCGATTCCAATAGCGATGATGATCCCATTACCGGCCACCTGCGTAGCGATAGCTACACTCACAAAGATACCGGTACCGATAATGGAGCCTAGCCCCATCAATACCGCCCCGGTCGTTCGAATCTCGCGCTTCAGCTGCTCAGGCATATCATGCTGGTTTGTTGAACCCATCTAAAAAACGCATGAAATGTAGAGCTTAGAGAGATGCGAGTCCAGAGCTGGTTGGGCTGCTCGGCCGTGAACTCCCTGCTGACCAGGTCCCGGGGGCGTTCTGCAACATCGGCTGGCATCGTGGTTTTTACAGCACGTTCGCGTACGGCTCCGCGTAGCCCAAGCTCCTTCATCAGTCGCTCGACAGTACATCGCGCCACGATAAAACCTTCGCGTTTAAGTCGTCTCCATACCTTTCGTACGCCAAACACATGGAAATTCGCCTCCCAGACGCGCTTAACTTCCACCCGAAGATGCTCGTCTCGCAGGCAGCGGGTCGAGCGCAGCGCAGGATCTGTCTCACGTGCCTTCCAGCGTTTTTACCCTGTCTGGATCATTGGGAATCGAAGCGTCCTTGCTGCACAAATCTTGCTCGTGCTGACGAACCCAGCGGCGAAGCGACTCGCGTGTGAAGCCAATGTTTTCGGCAATCGACTCAATGGCAGCCCATTGCTATCGGTAACTGTGCTCGTGGTCGAGCACCATGCGAACAGCCCGTTGTCGGACTTCTGAAGAGTAACGTATTGATGTGTTCATAACTCCAAGTTGTCAAAGTTTGGAGTCTCCAGCAAACCCGGGGCGGTTCAGCTTCTACGGTTCGCTTCTGTATAATAACTGTCAAAGAAATTGGGTCTATATAAGTAGTGTCGTAAAATGACACTATGAAGTTAAGTGCAAAGCACCGAAAGACTTTAAAAGCGATCTTTGATAATCCGGTTCGATCTGATGTTGAATGGAAGAAGATCGAATCATTATTCTCTGCATTAGGCGGGGAAGTAAGTGAGGGTAGGGGATCTCGAATTCGGGTTGCTTTGAATGATGTTAAGGCGGTATTTCATCGACCTTATCCACAGAAAGAGACGGATAAAGGGGCTTTGAAATCAGTCTGACGATACTTAAAAGAAGCAGGACTCCCTACATCTAAAGTTAAATAATCATAGTTCATCGTAAAGTATATGTGAGTGCGAAGAAAGAGGGGAAGAGCTTAAATGAGTATATAACTGAAAAACTGACCCTGGCGAATTAATCAGCTTTTCGCTCTGCTCCTGCTTGCCGTTGCTCATCATCTCGTCCATAGCGGTTGGCACTACCTGCCATAAAATGATACCACCTCACAATGGCCTGAAGGGGTGTCATGGCGTGTAGTACAAAATTTGATTGTGATTAATACTGTCAAATTATATTTTTAGCTAAGGCTAAATAATAGATCAACTACTATAAGTATGAAAAAAAATGCCTTTTGGATGTCTATAGTATTTACGGCAGGCTTCTTTCTGATGACAAGCTGTGAGGGAATTGTACCGGAAGCGCCGGCTGAGGAGGATCTTCTGGATGGCCCCATATCAGGACTCAACTATGAAGAACAGCTTCAGTTTCTTAAAGGTGATATTGCATTCAATGATGACGTTTTCAGTCCTGAAACGGGCTTAGGTCCTGTTTTTGTGGCCACCTCGTGTGGCAGTTGTCACCCCGGAGATGGAAAAGGGCATCCATCTACATCACTTATCCGTTATGGTCAAACTGAGCCTAATACTGTATCGGATATAACCGGAGCACCTCAACTTCAAAACCGGGCGATTCCGGGATATCAGCCGGAGAATTTACCTGATGGGGTGCCTTTTATGAAAGTAACCGCACCGGCCGTAACCGGGTTGGGCCTGCTTATGGCCTTAACGGATGAACAAATTTTAGAAAATGCCGACCCCAATGATGAAGACGGAGATGGTATTTCCGGTGTTCCCAACTATGTTACTCCGCCTGATTATTTTATCCCTGAAGATCATCACCAGCCACAAGATGGTAAATATATAGGCAGGCTTGGGAAAAAAGCGGCCACTCTTGATTTGCTGCACCAAACCGCTACGGCATACAACCAGGATATTGGCGTTACTTCCACTTTTGAATTAGAAGATGTTTACTCGGGCTTGACGATAGACCCTGAAGTCTCGGATCAAACCATAAGAGATGTCGTGTTTTACCTGAAAACGTTAAAGGCACCCATCCAGCGAAAGCCGAACGATCCCCAGGTTTTACAGGGTAAAGAGACATTCACTACTCTCCAGTGCAGCACGTGTCATACTCCGCAGTGGACCACTCCGCAATCGAATATCGCCTCGCTTTCAAACAAAACATTTTTCCCGTATACCGACCTTCTGCTGCACGATATGGGCCCGGGTCTCGATGACGGTGTAACTGAAGGTTCTGCGGAAACTTACGAATGGAGGACTCCTCCCTTGTGGGGGTTGGGGTTGGCACCCAATTCACAAGGCAGAGAATATTTTCTGATGCATGACGGGAGGGCAAAGAGTATCGAAGAGGCGATTCTGATGCATGGAGGTGAGGCCCAAAACAGCCGTGATCAATTTCAGGCTCTTTCCACTGATGAAAAGGAAGCCCTGATCAAATTTCTGGAATCTCTTTAAATAGATAATATGGAGCGAAAAAAATTCATAAAAACCTGTAGTTATAGCTGTCTTGGCCTGATGGGTGCTGCATTTTTCCTGGAAGGTTGTGCCGCACCAAAATATCTGAATGCCGAATTGGAAAATGGATTCATGCTCGTTCCCCTGTCTGCATTTGAATTCAGTAAATATGTCGTGGCCTATAACAACCGATTGCAATACCCGGTTTCCATCTTCAGGATTTCTGATACGGATTATCGTGCTTTACTCATGAGATGCACCCATAGGGGTACCGAGCTTCAGGTATATGGCGACCGGCTTCAGTGTCCCGCCCATGGAAGTGAATTTACCCAAAACGGAGATGTGCAAAACGGACCGGCAGAAGAGCCGCTTCAAACTTTCCCTGTAGCTCTTGACAGTACCATATTAAAAATTAATATGAGCTAAATATATTTTTCATCACTGTTAGAATCATTGTGCTAATATTTATGAAGAAAATTATACTGCTTTTTTCGATTTTTGCATGTACCCTCAATGCAAATGCCCAGGTTGACAGTACCCTGTTCGATGATACCCGGGGCGATACATTGACGGCAGATGCTATGAATATGGATGCCGTTTACGAGCGGCCGTTTTATCAGGCGGGTACATCACCTGTTTCAGTAGGTGGATATATAGAGGCCGACTACCAATATATGGGGGAAGACGGGATTACCGAAGGCCATACCTTCCGTATTCCGCGGTTTACTCTTTTTGTAGGCTCGTCCATTCATCCAAAAATCAGGTTCCTTTCTGAAACTGAATTTGAAGAGGGTGGGAAAGCAATTGCCATTGAGTTTGCCGCACTGGATATCAGTTTTTTACCGATGCTCAATCTTCGCGGTGGCATTATTATGAATCCCATAGGTGCTTTTAATCAAAACCATGACGGCCCTAAATGGGAATTTGTTGACCGGCCTATCGCTATGATCGAAATGCTGCCTGCAACCTGGAGCAACGTGGGTTTTGGCCTGTACGGCAAGCAATTTGTAAACAATTGGGGTTTTGGCTACGAGATCTATCTAACCAACGGATTTGATAACAGTATCATCGCAAACGGGGAGAATAGAACCTTTTTGCCTGCGTCCAAAAAGAATGCCGAACGTTTTGAAGAAACTAACAACGGCCAGCCTTTGATTACTGGTAAACTAGCTGTGAAAAACCAAAACATCGGGGAAATAGGCCTTTCTTATATGGGAGGGATTTACAATACCTTTCAGGATGATGGCTTAATTCTTGATGAGAAAAGACGGCTGGATGTTTTTGCCTTAGATTTTAATTCCAAGCTGGAGAAAACAAATACCTTCATCACCGGCGAATGGGCCTGGGTGATGGTGGATGTTCCGGAAACCTACGGCCAGCAATTCGGAGACCGGCAGCAGGGAGGGTTCTTGGATATTGTTCAACCGGTTTTAAGGCGGTCGTTGGGTGGCTTTGAGAACGCGGTGTTGAACCTGGCCGTCAGGCTGGAATACGTGGACTGGAACGTGGGTACCTTCCGGGAAACGGGTGGGAATATTTCAGACGATTTATGGGCCATTGTTCCCGGTGCGAGCTTCAGACCTTCTGCTCAAACGGTACTTCGTTTGAATTACCGTTACATGCAACACCAGGATATTTTGGGCAATCCGGCGGCAAAAGTTGCCGGAATTCAATTCGGGATTTCCAGTTATTTTTGAACAACTTTACGTAAAAGAATAAGTCGGAAATTTGTCACGGTAAACCCACCATACGTGCTGCCGAATCGGTTCAACCCGAATGCTTTAATTGCCGCACCCCGGTAATTGAAAGGCACCGATCCGTGTGGAATAACTGGGTGCATCTTTCTTGTAATAGTCTCCGACATACCAGATTGTGCAATCATCCGTCGGGTCAACAGCAGTCTGGCTGTAATCTTCCCACCTCATGGTATTTTTCTGAACGTCTTCACCTTCGGCAAGTACAGCTTCCCTGAGGGTAAGTTCCCCGTTAGGATCACCAGCCCTGTGGCCCGCAAAACGCTGACCAGCGAAATGAGGCGTTCCACCGAATGAGTATCCGATCCCAATATTACCATGCGAATCGATAGCCGGGCTGGCCATCCATCGAAAATAATCGTCCGGGGCGTAGGTTCCCTGCTGGAAAAGGCTGATGTCATTCGACTCATCGACTTTAAACTCGTACCACCGCACCCCGCCCCCGCCGGCTGATGTGTTCACAGAGTGTACGGCAACGATGGATGCCTGATCGCCGAACCACCTGTAAACAAGTCGGGCCATAATCTTGTCACCCTGTGAATCCAGACGCACGTCTGTACCCGGTTGGGGGACACAGGGGTTCAATTGTCCGTCGCACAGGTAGCGGTAAGGGGCAACCGGAATCTTCTCAGGTCCATCGACACGTGTATTTGATGGATTATCCCAGTCGACATCAAATGTCCATGCGTAGATTCCGTCATCCTCGAAATCTTCGTCCAGTTGAGTGCCGCCGGTAGCCATCATAATGTTGGGTGCTCCCTCAGGTGGAGGCTGTTTTCCAAGAACATCCGCATTGTTTAGAAAATTAACATCGTCGATGATCACACACTGCTCTGCAGCATCTTCGCCCCTAAGCATTTTTTCACGTTCAACGACACATGCCTGTTTTCTAATTACGTTGTCCCCTGCGCTGGTAGGGACATAATACCCATCCGGCCAGACGGCAGGGCGTGGATAATCGGGAAAATGTTGTCTCACAAATTCATAACGATAGTACGGGCCGAAAGGATCAGGTCCGGTACTCACGGCATAACACATGGCATAAGATCCATCATCGCTCGCTTGAGGCCTCTCCGGAAGAGGTTCCCCTTCAGATCCATCTGTAGGCGGTTCATAGAGACGCATCGCCTCTCCGGGCTGCCCGGGGCGTCCCGGAATGCTTTCCCGGGCAGGGTCACCCATCTTGAGCAACTCCCGGTCTGTGCTTTGTGCTATCCGGCTGAATATTGGCATGACAACCAGCCACCGATCCGCAAGTTGGTCATACTGCACGACGGCATCCCCGTTATTCTGCTGTTCACAAGGCCCGCCGAATCCGCGGAATACATTTCGGGTTTCGACGGGTCCATAGAGTGGCTCACCGGTCGTGTCATATTTGTCACCTTTTTTGGTGAAGATGGCCATTCGGGTATTAATCGCCTGTACAATATGATCCGGTCCCACAGCCAGTGAATTATCTGACGGGTTCCGCTGGCTGGACGTACCATGTGGCCCTTCAAAGCCAAAGCCGAGACCGTCAAAACTTGCGACCATATTCGGAGCCGGTCTCCTTCCATGGGTGGTCTGTTCAACTTCGGCCGCCCCCTCCGGCACCTTTAAATCCAGAGTATCCCGTGTAAAAGATGAATAAGGATCAGCTACTCCTTCAAGATGAGATACCCCCCATATTGAACTGACAACTATAGCTATAAATCCAATTACAATAATTTTAAGGGCGCGGACGATGGTTTTGATCATCATAAGATTCATT
The DNA here is from genome assembly GCA_040880485.1 of Balneolaceae bacterium. GTDB lineage: Bacteria > Bacteroidota > Rhodothermia > Balneolales > Balneolaceae > JBBDIJ01. Next base: position 96,862 of record JBBDIJ010000010.1, on the reverse strand, counting down.
TTTTATTATTGTAACAAAATGAGTACTCTATTTCAAGAGATTATTTGTGTTGCCCCTCCATACGATGCAGAGATGGGCCCTGATGTGACCGGTTCAACCCGGCCATCCGGAACCCCTGTAATCCAAAATCCGGGGTTGTAATCGATTTGCTAATCATCCATTGGTGATTTATTATAAATGCTTGTAAAGCATCACAGTGATTCTTTTTAGTTAAATAAGATAATCTTACAAGCAAATGAATAGATCCGGAATACTTTTTAGCCTTCTCGCTATTATAATTGTTGTTGCACTTGCTGTTTTCTTCATGCCATCTGAAAACAATCATTTTTTGAATCCCTATGAGCAGATCAACTGGCAAACGGTACATTACTACGATGCTAATCTGCATACCCACACTACATTATCCGATGGTTCCTATGACCCGCATCAGGCTATAGATATGTATCATGATCTTGAGTATCATATTCTTGCCCTGACCGATCACGATATCCACCATCACGATGCACGGCCTCAATCCCTCTATCCCTGGACACGGCTGAACGATATTTATTTTGAGATCAGAGATCAATTAAATCCAATTTATGATAGAACTTTTGAATCCCGTGCCAACGAAGTGTGGCAGAACCGGGACCCTGAAGAGCTCGGTATGCTCTCGGTGGAAGGAAGTGAGCTATCTGCCAGCCATCATATCGGAAGCTATATGAGCGAATATGCCGGCGCCAGTCGTGATGAACATGAATCGATGAGTGAGGTCGGCGAAAGGGACGGCCTTGCCATGTTTTTCCACCCGGGCAGGTACGAACGGGATGTGGACTGGTACATCGATTTTTACCGTACCTATCCGCATGTGATTGGCCAGGAGATCTACAATCAGGCCGACCGTTATCCAATGGATCGGGATAAATGGGACCAGGTTTTGCATCAACTAATGCCGGACCGACCGGTTTGGGGTTTTGCAAACGACGACACACACGGAACGACCCATTTCGGGTTGAACCGTAATGTTTTTCTGATCTCGGATCTAAACATTGAAAATGTTAGACATGCAATGGCTGAAGGGCACCTGTTTCTCTATGTGCCCGTGGAACGCGGAGGTCGTCCGGATATTCGGATTCGTAATGTGCAAACCAGCGGAAGCCAGATAGAGTTGACGCTGGAGGGCGATTATAACGAGATCCAGTGGATCACACATGATCCTGAATTTGGTGAAAGCCGTGTAGTACACACCGGAACGGATGTTGATGTAAGTGAGGTCCCTTTAACCGCCACTTTTGTCCGTGCTGTAATAGTGACTGATGGCGGCAGAACCTACACCCAGCCATTCGGTATAGTACGGGTAGAGCGGTGATATCAGGACCTCCATTTGAGTCCCCCGGTGCTGCTATATGAAGAGAACATTTTCGCAGTTTAACGAAACCGACACACTAAAAACCGTAATCATTGGCCGGTGGGAGGGTTTTCATGCAGATGCGAAATACTCGAACGTTCTTAATGAGAAACGTAATGATCCATCTATAGATCAGCTGAAATCAGAATTTGAAGAGTTTCAGAAGGCGCTTGAAGACCATGGTGTGGAAGTGCTGATCCCCGAATATGTGGGGAAATTTCTATACGATCAGCTAACACCACGTGATGTTGCCACCGTTATCGGGAACAGGATCGTCATCTGCAACATGGCGAAAAGGAGCCGGAAGTATGAAATTGCCGGTATTTTTCCACTCCTCAAAGATTATACGGGTGATGAGCCCACGCTTCTTATTCCACAGGTCGATTGCCTTTTGGAGGGAGGGGATATTATAGTGGATAAGGGTAGGGTTATTGTGGGATTGAGCACGCGTACTAACATAGAAGGATATGAATGGCTTCTGCTCAATTTTACAGATCAGATGCAAGTAATTCCTGTCTATTTAACGGACTTGAAAAAGGAAGAAGAAATACTTCATCTTGATTGTACTTTTAACCCGGTTGGAGAGAATAGTGCGTTGTTTTATGAGGATGGCATCAAACCCATTCCGGATTTTTTTGAAAAGGAATATGACCTGATTAAAGTGACCAGGGAAGAACAGCAAGCTCTTGCGACGAATGTGTTTTCTGTTTCCAGGAGCCTGGTGATCGCGAGGGATCATCCGCAATCCAAAAGAGCTGTGGGAGAAATGAGAAAAAGAGGCATTGAAGTCATTGAAATCCCCTTTGATGGAGCCCCAAGCACTGGCGGGTCACTTCGCTGCTGTACACTTCCACTGGTCCGGGAATGATTCTCTAATTCAAGTTGCTTTCCCGGTCTTCATTCAGCTCATCACTTCGATGTTCCAGCCTTGGAATAACAAGTTAATCGGCCAGATGACGTTTAATCAGACATCGCTTTCGCAAGTAGCTTGTAAGATTTCACTTTCTGATCGTGATCATAGACATTCGTTGAAACCATAAGCTCATCGGCATTTGTCTGGTGCAGAAAGTTCTGGATTTCATTGCGTACATGCTCTGCACTCCCAACAAATGAGTAGGCCAGCATCTGTTTTACTGCAAATTTGATATGCTCATTCCAGATTCCCTCCATGCTGTCAACCGGTGGTTTCATGGGCGACCGATCTCCTGTCACTACCCCCATAAACATCTGCAGCATGGATGTTGAAAGGTATTCTGCTTCTTCATCCGTATCCGCAATGATCACATTTATGCAAGGCATGAAATAGGGTTGAATCTGTTGTCGGGATGGCTTGAATCGCTCCCGGTAAATTTGAAGAGCCGGAATGAGTTGCTGAGGAGCAAAATGGCTCGCAAATGCGTATGGTAACCCCAATTCTGCCGCCGAAAAGGCGCTGTCTGTACTTGAACCCAAAATCCAGATGGGCACTTCGGTTCCCTCTCCCGGAAATGCACGAACCTTACTTTCGCTGTTATCTTTTGAGAGATATTTCTGCAACTCTTGCACCAACTGTGGAAATTTCTGTACCTGCTGCATTCTGTCCGGACGAATTGCATTTGCAGTGACCGGATCGGTTCCCGGTGCACGTCCCAGTCCAAGATCTACTCGATCGGGATGGATCGTTTCCAGTGTACCGAACTGTTCAGCAATGATCAGTGGAGAGTGATTGGGCAACATGATTCCACCCGACCCAACACGGATTTTCCTGGTTGCATCTGCAATATGGCCAAGCAGCACTGAAGTGGCCGAACTGGCGATGTTCTCCATGTTGTGATGCTCCGCCATCCAGAAGCGTCGATATCTCATCTCTTCAGCTTTTTGAGCGAGAACTCTGCTATTTTGAATCGTCTGCCGGGCAGAACTGCCCTCCGTTACAACTGCGAGATCTAATATGGAAAGTGGTAGCATGGGTTTTGTGCTTTGGGCCCAGGAATGAGTTTCAAAGATTGATCTGATATCGCGTGCTGCGGCCACCCGCTTTCCCCAATCGTTTAAACGCACCGATTTCTAACAAATGCTGCATGTCTATCGTGGCAGTAGCTTTGGAGGTTTTTGTCATGTTGACGTATTTTCTGGCATTCATGCCGCCCTCAAAACCATCCGGGCCTTCATTAAGCATCCGGTTGATGACTTTTCGTTGTCGTTCGTTGAATTGGTCTCTGAAGCGGTCAAAAAACTTCACTTTCTGCAACGTAAAGTCAACCAGCTTTTCGGCCCGGGATTGAGCATCCAGAATCGTTTTAACAAATAATGTACCCAATCCGTTACTTTATTTGACCTCTGGCCTTCAGAATATCCGGATTGTCGGATGGGTACCTGAACAGGATTCGGTCTTCGTAGAATTGTGCAATGTGTATGGCTCCTTCCGGGAGATCCATACTGCCCACTCGGATGTAGGGTCGTAAGGCCAATAAAATCGATCTCTCCTGGCCCTCGTCCTTTGCCCCTGAATGTTCTCACAAAATTTCCGTCGGGATCAAAATGATTGACCGTGAATAGAGACAGGTCTGTCACTAACAGGCCTTCATCATGGAGGAATATTATCATAGTCCGTCAGTTTGAGTACCGCCAGGATTATGTCCTTCAATATTATTATCGTTCTAAGAAAAAAATAGTATGAAAACTACTCCTGAACACGATGAACGAATGGCAACAATGACATTTGCATCTGTTTACCCACACTATATCACCAAAGTAGAGAGAAAAGGCAGGACCAAAGATGAATTACATCAAGTTATCAATTGGCTAACCGGCTTCGATCACAATAAAATAGAAGAGCTCATTGATGAGAACGTAACTTTTGAAAAATTCTTCAATAAAGCCAAATTGAACCCGAATGATCACCTCATTACAGGTGTCATTTGTGGTTACCGGATAGAGGAAATTGAAAATACGTTAACTAGGCAGGTAAGGTACCTGGACAAGCTGGTGGACGAATTGGCTAAAGGCAAAAAGATGGATAAGATTTTACGAAATGAATAAAAGCAGACTGGAGACAAATAAGATCAAAAAAACCTGTGAATTCGGACATACTTTTTATAAAAGTAGTGATTGTCCAACCTGTCCGACTTGTGAGAAATTGAAGGAACCTGCCTCAGGCTTTTTAGCATTATTGAGTAATCCGGCAAGAAATGCTTTGCTTCATCACGGAATAGACACCATCGAAAAATTGTCTTTCTATACTGAGAAGGAGATATTGAAAATTCATGGTATTGGGAAAGCTTCACTACCTGTTTTTCGAAAATCGCTTGAAGAGCACGGGCTGTCATTCAAACAAAAGAAGTAAAGAGCGAATGTACTATTGCCAGGCCTTTCCGAATTACCGGGTACGTTTCGCCGCTTGAATTCGTTTAAGATAGTAGACGTCAAGGAGTTTAATTGCAAGAGACTGGTCTGTTGTTACAGACTTACTGAAGGTTTTTAATAATCAAGAGTCAAAGAGAGAATTTGTTTTCTGGAGTTAGAAAGTGTCCAGCCAATCTTATCGTTTTTATGGCGGAGAAAGTCCTGTCGTGGCGGTTGCGCTCCATAGCGGTCATCAGGTAAGAAACGAGCTAAAACCCCTCATCAACATCAGCAGTTCAGAACGGCTGCGTGAAGAAGATCCTCATACAGACTTCTTCACGGCTATTGTCCCTGCCCGAATTGTTGTCCGGACATCCCGGTTCGAAGTTGATTTGAATCGGGAACGCAGTGTTGCCGTGTACCGTACCCCCGAGGAGGCATGGGGCCTCGATGTCTGGAAGGAAATTCCTGACGAAAAATCGGTAGAGAGATCACTGGCCATTTATGACAGGTTTTATGCGGATTCGAAGGTCTTTCTCAGTAAAATCATTCTCAAATATGGCTACGTCATCGTCTACGACATTCACTCCTACAATCATATGCGGGAGGGGCCGTTTTCAGAACCTGCCGATCCGGCTACGCATCCCGATGTAAATCTGGGCACATCAAATCTGAACAGGAATATTTGGGGTCGGCTCGTCGACAGGCTGGCCATAGATTTCCGCGCGTTTACATTCCCTGGGGGCCATCTATCAGTAGGGGAGAATATCCGATTCAAGGGGGGGCATTTCTCACACTGGATACAGCAGGAATTCGGGGACAAGAGCTGTGCCATTGCCATTGAGTTCAAAAAAATCTTTATGAATGAATGGACTCATGAATACGATCCGGTAAAACTCAAAGCACTTTACTTCGCCCTTGTTGGGACCCTCCCGGGATTGTTGGTTCACAGTAACAAATTCAGAGAAATACATGCCGGGGGCCTCATATGAAAAAGAGCCAGGCCTTAGGCGTACCATTCGATGAGTTCATTGAGGATGTCACTCAAAAGCTGAATGGAAGCAAACAAGTCCGAATGGAATTACCTGATGGCGGATTGCTTCACTTCGATCGTCCCTTACCCTTTCTGGTGGTTTATCGCCAGCCGGTGGATGATGATAACCGATCGGTTAGCCTGTTGGTGCGATCCCAGACATCCTTTCTGATTACGCCGGCCAATGGCAAGCCGGAAGACCTTAAGGCACTCGTACATGCGATCGCCAAAACCATCTCCAATAGAAGCGGTGCATTTTTGATTATTGAGATTTGGGCCCAACAACCCACATCCAAATCCGGGGAGAACACATCATCAGATCATTGCCAATCGGTGCACCTTCAAACAAAAGCAGAATCGGAGGCAGACTTTCTTATCCGAGCCCCGCATGAGATCTCCTATTCAAGTGTAAGCTCCCTGAAAAACAATCTGGAGGAAATCCGAATCGGCTATCAGAATGCAACTGCAGAAATTTCCCTGGAAGACCGGCATCCCCCCAAACTCATACAATTACTGGAAGCGGATGAGCTCAAAGAATTGGGAGCCCTGCTGATCGGGGTGGAAATCCGTCCGTTTTACATCAACTCCAAAACCGATGCCCCGTACCCTCTTCTGCTCAGAAAGTTGGCCCGAGAACTTTCTAAAGCGCTACACCGTACATTCTTCGAATTCGTGAGGGTTCAAACGAGCCTCGAGGTCTCACATTTCCAGATGTTGGGACGACGATTGATGACAGGTTCAGCCCGTGAAATAGACAGTAAACTGGCTCAAATCGATGATAGTTTCAGGTTTCTTCAGCTGGTTACACCCATTAATATTCAAGAAGCCTGGTTGGATTTCAAAAGCAATCATTTTGAAAAAAAACCTCAGTTCCATTACCGGTTGATGTCCGAAGATCCGGAGACCCTGAAGCGCGAACTCTACAATTTATCGATTGAACGGGTCGAAGATCCGACTCTGGAGTTTATGTTCCGGGAAAAACGGAGCGAGCTCGATAAAATGCTGACTTTGCTCACGGAACGTGGCAAGCCGGAGTTCATGCCGGGGAGTATGCAATACTACGGCCCGCTTGAAGAGTCGGTAACCACACTTGCTTCAAATCTGCTGTCGGCTATTCCCCCTAATTCAGACAGTTGTGAGATAAGCAGGATATCACCGGAGGATTTTGCCGTACTTGCCCGGGAAGAGATCGACTACTATCGTACTCGATACGAACCCATAGATGCCGAGGTACATGTACAGGACGATATCGCCGGGATGCTCGTTTCTAACGGAAATTTGCACATAGGTACGGATGCTCGAATCGCATCTGTGCGAGCAGAGGCATTGATTCAGCATGAAGTGGGTACTCACATCCTGACCTATTACAATGGTCGGGCTCAGCAACTTAAACTGCTCTATTGTGGGTTACCCCGGTACGAAGAGCTTCAGGAAGGCCTCGCAGTGCTCAGCGAGTATCTGGTTGGCGGGCTGTCGTCCAGCCGTCTTCGGCTATTGGCGGCAAGGGTGGTTACCGTACAGGCCATCATGCGTGGAGCCGATTTCGTTGAAACGTTTCATATGCTACATGAAGATCACGGGTTCGATGCCCGTCACTCATTCACCATAGCGATGCGTGTCTACCGCGGGGGAGGCCTTACCAAAGATGCAATCTACCTGAAAGGCCTGATGCGTGTTCTTAAATGGTTGGAAGAAGGTAATGAGCTTGAACCTCTATTGATTGGTAAAATCCGTGAAGATTATCTGCCGCTCATTGATGAGCTGCTATACCGGGGCATTCTGCGTCCGGCACCATTTCGTCCACACTATCTGGATTATCCTGAAGCCAGATCGAAACTTGAGCAGTTGAAATTGGGATCATCGGTCCTGGACCTTCTGCTGGAACAAATGATTGCAACAACCTATTAATAAATGGAAAAATGAAGGAGAGAGATAAATGAGAATCGCACTGATCATCAATGATATTGAAACTGAAAGTTCGGATTACACTTCCGTTTACCTGGCCCTGAAAATGCACAATCAGGGTCACGAAGTCTATTTTACCGGTGTCGCCGATCTGGTGTATTATCCGGATGGTCATATGGGAGCAACAGCAAAAAGAGCCCCGGGTAAAAAATATAAAACCACCAAGACTTACTTACAGGCTATCCAGGGTGATAATGCAAAGATGGAAAAGGTTAAGGCGAACGACCTGGATGTACTTATGCTACGCAACGATCCCGCATCGGAATCCGTCGGTCGGGGATGGGCTAAAAACGCCGCTATGATTTTCGGTCAACTTGCCCTCAGGCAGGGTGTGATCGTTCTCAATGACCCCAATAGCCTTTCGGAAGCTGTAAACAAGATGTATTTCCAGCATTTTCCTGAATCCGTGCGACCTCGAACATTGATCACACGTGACCCCAAGGAGATCCATGATTTTCATGAAGAACAGGGTGGCAGCATTATCGTGAAGCCGCTTCAGGGCTCCGGTGGCGCAGGTGTCTTCCTTGTAAAAGAGGATGATGGAGTAAACCTGAACCAGATGATCGAAGCGATAAGCCGTGACGGATATGTCATTGCCCAGGAATATTTACCCAAAGCGACTGAAGGAGATGTGCGGTTATTTGTGGTCAATGGTGAAGCGCTTCAATGGAAAGGGAAATACGCCGCGCTCCGTCGTGTAAATAAAAAGGGGGATATTCGCAGCAACATGTCGGCCGGTGGGTCCGCCGAAAAGGTGAAAGTGGATGAAACGATGCTCGAGATTGTCGATATCATACGCCCGAAACTTGTACTTGACGGCATGTTTATGGTTGGGCTCGATATTGTGGGCGATAAGCTTATGGAAATTAACGTGTTTAGTCCCGGAGGGCTACAGGGCACAAGCGAATTTGAAGGTGTGGATTTTTCAATCCCTGTAATCCATGCGATCGAAAACAAGGTTCAATACAGAAAAGAGTATGCAGATATGATCCACAACAAGCTTCTGGCTACCATTTGAAGTGGATAGTTAAGACACAGACTGGTTCAATAGATTTTGCAGTTAAGGGTTCGAAGAGGGGATTGTAACACCCTATTTGTTTAAAAAAAGATATCCTTCAATTTATTGATTTTTAAGTCGTTAAATGAAGGATATCTATTGTTTTTTTGCAGTAAAGAAAATTGCTCTTCTTATAAAAAATAGATGTAAGTCTATTTGTAATAGGAAAACAGCCTTTATTCAGCTAGAGTGTGTTGTCGGTCCTGATATCCATAATGGCTATATACAGAATCAACAAAGTCGTTATCGGCCGTCATTGGCCAATTGTCTTCGTCAAAGCTGGGGGCATTTTCCAGTTTTTCTTTAGTCACATCCAGTCGAATCGTATCATTCTTATCTGAAAATTGAAGTGCTTCGAGTGGAATTGCAAATAACTTACTGCCTATGCCCATAAATCCTCCAAATGCCAATACAGCATATAGAACTTCTGCATTGCTCGGATCGATCATTAAGTCTTTGATATCTCCTATATTTTCATCATTTAGATTGTAGACATTTTGTCCGGTAATCGTGGATGCGGATAGAATTCTTGATTTCATAATTTTAGTATTTTTAAAATTTAATATATTGATGATTAATCTGATCCTTCAACTTTAACAATTTTATTATATACGCCCATCAATAAAAGAGGGGCGGCCCATTGACCCACAAACAGGGCAATTTCGTTTTTTCGTAAAAGTTTAAGGGTAAATGACACGCTCATTATGCTGAAAGCAGACCACAGATAGGCATCTGATGGAATTTCTGCAGTATACTCTTCTATCTCTTTTGCTAACTTTCCTTCATTTTTATTTTTTGCCATTCTCTTGTTTATTTTGATGTTAACTTTGTTAAGTGTATATCAAAAATATTTAATCAAGAGACAAAATCCGTTATTTATTGATGGCTTATTCTTATATAAATCTAAGTATAGTGCAAATCTGAACGTACACCGCTTCGCCCTATTTACTCCTGTTCTTTCAGCGCCTCAATTAATGCATCGTAGTATACTGTTCCCATGATGGCATATCCCGCTTCATTCAAATGCACTCCATCACTTGAGAGGTGTTTATCCGGATCTAAAACAGCCTCCATATCAGCCAGGATGATGTGGTCTCCATTTGCATTTCGATCTTTAATGTAAGAGCGCAATTCGGCGTTATAGTGTTGTACCATGATTGCCCTATCTTGAATCGCCATGTCTGGCTGTCCCACATTCCTGGGTGAAACGGGCGGGATTGTAGCGGCAAGAACATACGTTCCAGGCTCGGATGAATCAAAAATACGCTCGATCAGATCCTTCCACCGATCAGCAATTTCCGTAGCGGTTTCATCAAAATACCAGGCAATATCATTGGTTCCCACCATCAGGGCTACATACCCGGGGCTGTGCGACTGCATCAGTGATACTGCTTTATCCATGATGCCCCCGATCTTTATTCCGCCTACGCCTTCATGATCAGCATCAGGGATGGAGCTTTCCTGATACTGATTGCCTACATAGTCTAATTTATAGCCACCATCATTCAGTAAATTCCACAGTTTTACTCTTGAACGGGAATCGTTGGTCATGCTGTCACCCAACGGCATAATGACCAATACTTCATCCGATGGAACAGGGGGTTCTGAATTCTCTTCTATTAGATACAGTAACTCAGCTTCGAGGGTTTCATTATCACTATTAGTAATTCTGGCCTGAATCCGAAATTCACCGGAGAGTTCTTCGGGTTGACTTAGCCTGAAACGACCATCTCCCAATGAAGTGACCGTGATCTGAAGCTCATCACTATAAAGCACTGAGTTAACAATAGGAACTTTGCTATCAAAGTAATCCGAAATATGAAATTCCATGGTTTGCCTTTGACTTCCCTGCAATAAATCAGCCAATTGAATAATTGGGGTAAGAGGTTCATCAACAGAAGACTCATGCAGCGTATCGGTAGGCTGACTACAACTAATAAAAATACAACCCATTAAAAAACAGGACATTAGAGCAAATTTGAGCATAATAGATAGAATCGAGAGAAAGAGAGAAAGAGAGCAACTTCTTACCCTTTCAACGCCTCAATCAGTATCATATTATACATTTCCAATTTAGCCCGATCCCGAATCTCGAAGCTTAACTGCCCCGCCCGCGTATTAGCTACGCGGTTTATCAGAGGGATGCGGGTCGGAATGCAAGTGCGGTCCATATGCATGATTTGAATTCGCATAATGAGTTTCATAGTCATCCCTGAGATCTCTGACACCCATTATTCCACCTAATGCAGCGGCGAACAATCCAAGCAAGAGGGCTACAGCCAGATACCCGGAGGCTTTGGCTGCTGCTTCAGCGGCTTTTTCTCCCTGTTCTCTTGCTGTCTCTTCTGCATCAGCCAGGAATTCATCAACATCCTGACGTAAAGATTCATATTCGGCCAGAGCATTGTCTACAGCACTTTCGGCTTCTGTCTGGGACATATCTGTCCGTTCAACCAGTATGTTGACAAGTTCTTCTCTGTCCACCTCTTCGAATGTCTGGGTTAGTCTGTCCTTGGCATTTGAGAATGCCTCCTCCACATCACCATCCCTGAGGCCTTGGGAGACGCCATCTTCTACATCAGACTCCATTTCTTCGGGATCACTTCCGGCATCTCTCAGCAGAGAGTAGAAGGTCTCTTTGGCACCTTCCAGTGATACGTCAAGATCTTCAACAGACTTTTCAATCAACGGTGCAAATGCATCTCCTGCAGCTTCTCCCGTTGTAGTTAGCACACCGCCAACTGCACTTCCGACACCGGATATAACGGTACCGACCACCGTAGTTAATAACCATATTGATAAAAGTGTATACAGGGCCCAGGTCATAATCCCCTGTACAACTCCACTAATATCAGTAAGTGAAACACCGACACGAGCGGCGACAAATCCACCGGCAAAAATAGCTGCTAAATTACTGACGACCCACCATATAAGGGCCCCGGTGCCAATCCCGCTCAACGGATTGTTTTCCTCGGTAGGTTCGATGGTGCCTAACCCGATAGCGAGTCCTATTAAATTGAGAATCAGCAGAATTGACAATACCGTCAAAGTACCTGCGAAAATTGCTCTCCAGGATACGCTCTTTTTTGGTTCGTACGTATAATAATTGATTTTATTTGCGCTATCCATAATATCCCTTTAATTACTTTACTGGATGTTAATTCTACTTTACATACTCACTAACATATTTATAACATCCATAAAACCTGTTATACATAATTGTAAGGATTTTATATAAATCACAGTATTGTTTAGATGAGAATGAGCCTATGAAGCGCATGGTAACCGGATTCATTACACAAATGGCTTAAAGAGATGGCTGAAAGGGAGGAGGTTATTGAAATTTAAAAAATCGCTACGTGCTATAGCGACTCAATCGGACCGGTTCAACCCGATTACTCCTCTACTACCTGTAATTTTGCGGATTTTCAGGTGGGCTCAGGTTATGCCTGCAATAAGCTAAAATTGTACCGGTATGGGGATGGTCATGCATAGTAGCCCTCTCTAAGGAATTCAGACTCATACTCGTCAGATCAGTTCCTTTGTACCAGGGCGTATGTATATCAGCCGTGCCCGATATACCACTTACGAGTTGCAGACGGTAATCAAAGTGGGCGGTACGGGTTGCTTCCCCTTCGTAGATGTAATTGGTGTTCGAGACTACTGCAATAATTACTTCGTTGGCAGGAGGTTTTTCCAGATCCAGAGCTACTTTACCTTCGGATACTATTTGGCTATACACTCTTGAACCATCCGTGGCGATGTAAGCCAGTTGCAGCCGCATATTTTCATCCTGGGGCAGGAATTCTACGGTAACAGTGCTGTCCGAAACTGTCAATGGAATCTGATTTGCACCTGACCATCCCGGTGTGGTTCTGTATTCGGGAGTGAGCTCCCCGCTCCCGTCATCCATTGTTTGGGCGTAGGGTGTAGCTATCCATGTTTCAACATCGATATGATAGGGTTCCCATTCAGTCCCGATCTCCATTCCCATTGACGCGTCAAGCAGGCCGATGACAGCCTCGGTCCATACCCCGAAATCGACCACTGCCTGTTTCGCCCTGTATTCAGTGATCAGCCGGCGTATCTGCGTACTTCCGATTCCATCTGCAATGCCTTCCAATACCGTGGATTCGGCGTATTTCCAGATCCATGGAATCGAGCCCTCTCCCAGTGTCAGGCCCAGAAACGTCGGGAAAGTATTTCCGTATTGGTTGCCGCCCAAAAAGTTTCGCCAGGTATTGATCTGTTGGCTGCCTTCGTACATGTTTACCCCCTGGGCATTTGGCCCGCCAAAACTGCCATCCTGAAGCCAGCCACTGTAACTTTCAATAGGCATAAACGGCGCGATCATGGCGGCGCCGCTTAAAAAGCCCATGCTCGAATAATCCCCGGACCGTTCGGAATCGGCCGTTTGCTGCAGCCAGGTGTTTCCACCTTCGTGGAACCATCCTGCACTTTTAACTCCAGGCATGCTTGCAAGGATGCTGTGGATCCCTTCGTGGATCATGGCGCCCTTTTGAAACTCCTTGTCGGAATAGGTCGAGGCAGGGTCAAAACTGTAGACGGGATAATAGGAAGCCAGAACCATGGGCCACCATGTGCCATCGTAATAAACTGCGCTTTGCCAACCACCCAGGGCTGTATTGGGCTCATCATCGGTGCATAAATTGGAACCGAATAGATAGATGGTACTTTTGTAACCGTTTCTTGCTCTTAAATCGGGAGGCCAGCCCATTTCTCTGAAATAGGCAAAGTCTGTGTTGAACCTCTCCAGCATGGGTGTGATTGCATCACTGGTCACCAGCGAATTGGCTGTGGATCCCCAGCGGAATGTCCACCATTCGGATGATTGTGTTCCAACGACCCCTTCGCAATCGTCCAGGACATTTTCAGGCATGGGAACGTCCCCATAATCATCCCGGAAATCATATTCTATGTTCGGGCTGTATTCAGGCCAGGTATATGGATCCCCGTTTAATTCTTCTTCCTCGTCCGGAGTCGTATCCTTTTGTTCTTCCTCTTCAGTTTCCGTCTGTGTAATCTGATCCCCGGAACAGGCAGTGAAAGCAAACAGGAACAGTGATAGCGTGATTAATTTCTTCATATAGCAGCATTTCTGAATCTTATAATGTTACAAAGTAATAAAATGCGGCTTCTTATGACAGTAGTTTATTCAGGGCAAAGCGCTCTATTGAAAGGATTCATATGCAGAACATCAACCCGGTTTGCTTTACAACTTCCCACTCACTCAAACGTTGTCTAAGCAATGGGTATTGTTTTTGTTTTTACTCCGAATTTTAGTGCAAATATTAATCTAGAGAGGCATAAAATGAAAATCTATGTTAAAAATATGGCTTGTGAAAGCTGTAAAATCTTTGTTACAGATACGTTAAAAGAACTTGGCATACCACATGTTAAAATTGAATTAGGGGAGATAGAAACCAGGCAAAATATTTCAGATGATGAAAAAGAGAAGCTGAATGGTGAAATCAAAAAAGCAGGAATGGAGTTGTTAGAAAAAAAGCAGGGGCTGTTAATTGAAAAAATAAAAAAAGCGATGATTGATTATGTTTCCGATTCAGATGACAAGCCTAAAATCAAGTTCTCTGTATTGGTAAGCCAAAAGTTAAATCGTAGTTATAATTATTTATCCAATCTGTTTTCAGAGGTTGAAGCTACTACGATCGAACAATTTCTTATTGCATTAAAAATTGAAAGGATAAAGGAGCTAATTATCTTTGGTGAAGATACCATTTCCGAAATTGCATATAAGTTGAATTATAGCAGCACTGCCCACTTATCATCGCAGTTTAAAAATCATACAGGGTTAACCCCATCGCATTTTAAAGCGCTTAAAGAAAAAAGAAGAACCACCATTGATAAGATTTAGAGGTTATCTGTTTCAGCAGACATTGTGAAAAATTGATTCTGCAAGGTGTGTAAATATTACTTCATATTCGATTATCCACATCCATACAACGAGTGATCTGGCCTGATCTCTACCTTTCCCCGGATTTGTGGCATCTTATAAATAACCCTTCTCTTGTTACATAAAGGCGGTTTTTCCTCAAAATGATAGAATAGATTTCTATCATTCCCTGCGTTGGCATCAATATTGTATAAGTCAAAAGAGAGAAGCATCAACTAATGCCTGCGATCCACTTAAAAGGGGATACCTATATGTTGGTTAATATGAGAGAGATTCACAATGATTAAGCTATTCACTAAAGCTTGTCTGTCAAAAATAATGGTGGCTTCACTCTTTGCCCTGTTCATTATGGGCACCCACTCCTGTTCTGTTATTGAGATTGCAGAACCTGTTTATGTTAAAAAAGTGCAACCTGTTCAATTCGACTTTGAAGAGATACACAATAGGGGCACTCTTCGGATGATCACCCGTTACAATCCAATATCCTACTTTTTACTGGATGGTAGAGATCGTGGTTTTGAATATGAACTTGTGTCGCGTTTTGCCAGAGAAAACGGACTAAAAGTTGAAGTCGTTTTGATCGGGCCAAATGAAGATCCGTTGCAATTATTGGAAAGTGGAGAGGGTGATCTGATTGCAGATCACTTTGTGATCGACGTAGAACTGCTGGAACACGTAACCTATAGTACACCTTATAATTTTATCAATCAGGTTTATGAAATCAGTAATGCCCGGAATGATGATTCGTCTTTTTTTCCATTCCCTGATGAAGAAATGGTTGGTTCAAGTATTCAAAAATATCAAACTGCAGCTCGTTATATTGGGGAAAAATCGTCGGGATTGACGGTTATTAAAAGTGACAGCATTGCCTGGGTGACCCGGAAAAATGCCCCGGTGCTGAAGCAAAAAATGGATGAATTCATTGGGAAACACATTAAGGTTCGGGAGTCAGACGGACGCATTCTCCGATCGTCTTATTTAAACCTTGTACACCGTCGATATTTCGAAGAAGACGAGTATATAAGTCGATACCACGATCGTGCCTACGATGCTATTTATACAGGTATTTTGTCTCCATATGACGAGATGGTAAAATCGATATCAGAGGAAGCCGGTGTGGACTGGAGGCTGGTTATTGCTGTGATGGCACAGGAGTCTGCATTTGACCCAAAAGCAGTAAGTATTGCCGGTGCACTTGGGTTGATGCAGATCATTCCCCGGTTTTCCAGGGTAGTAGATAAAACAGAACTGTATGATCCGGAAATAAATATTCGTGAAGGTGTACGCTATATAAAAAAGCATTTAACCCGTGAGGCGCATCTCGATTCATTGAATCGTCACTCCATGGCATTGGCTGCTTATAATGTTGGCATGGGGAACCTCGCCGACGCGAGGGAACTGGCAGTCCGATTGGGCAAAGACCCTGATGAATGGCCAAATATAGCAAATGCCCTTCTCAAACTGATGGATCCGGAATATTTTCAGCATGCCCGCTACGGATACAAAAACGGGAACGAAACAGTCAATTACGTAGAGGATGTTTTGATCCGGTACAGTCGGTATCTGGCTATTGACAGGATGGCTGCAAATTTGAAAGAGGGCGATTATCACGACATGTTGGTGCAGACATGGTAATATGGCTTATATCGGCGGGACTAATATGGCTGATGAGTGGCTGCATGACATGTGGGAAGGTGGCTATAAAGATTATCATCTGAGGATTACCGGACTATTACAGTCTTTTCGACAGTCAACTTAAATAACTGTTTATCTGTAAAGAGAGATCGTTATGAATAAATCAATCAAATACGTAATCAGCGGAGTTCTGGGTGTGGCAATCATCATTTTGTTGGTGATCATGTTTCGCCTCAATACGATCGTGAAATCGGGTATTGAAGATATCGGTACAGAGATGACCGGTACGGCTGTAACTGTTGACCGCGTCATGATTTCTCCGTTTTCCGGGAAAGGTCGAATCACCGGATTTCGTGTAGCTAACCCGGAGGGATTTGATTACGATTATGCATTTGAAGTGGACGATTTCACAATCGAATTGAAAGTATTATCCGTCTTTTCAGATGAAATATTGGTGAACGAAATTGTGATTTCCACACCGGCTATCGTCATGGAGCAGAAGCTGAATGGTAATAACATTCATTCAATTCTCGGGAATATCCAAAGTGTATCGGCCGGTGAAACGTCCGACAAACGGATTATAATCGATCGCTTCTTGCTAACCGACGGTTCGGTAGATATGTTTCTGGATATAGGTGGTGATCGGTCGCTTCATGCCGAAATAGCTAGAATCGAGATGAACGATCTTGGTAGAGGAGGTGGGCAGGAGGCTCTTGAAAATATTATTCAGGAAATTGCTGAACAGTTGGCCCGGGAAGTACTAAGGATGGGTTCTGAACGCGGAGGTGAAGAGGTTCTGGATGCCGTTCGGGATTTATTTAATTGAACCCGATTCTAAAACAAGCAAATGCATGTATCTGGCAAAGCAATCCGATTTATGGCTTGTGAATCATACTCGAAGAACAATGTCGTAAATACCTGATCTGAGAGAGTGCCAAAGATATTTGAAAAAACCAGCTTCAGGTTCGTGAGTGTGACCTATTTCTCCGGTACGCACTTCATTAGAGGAATCAGCTAAATTATCAGATCTCACAGCAATATTGTTGGCCAGGAAACTAATTATGGAATTCGTAAAACTTACGTGATAATCATCTTTATCAATTAGATCCAATTTCAGGTCTTCATATACAAAATGCATTCTGCCTGAGCTGGTGTCAGCCAGCATTTCAATATCAAAATTAAGTTCATGTACATTTCCACTCAAAACTTCGACCCCGCTCAGATCCATAAAGATGGAATTCAGCTGTATTAGTTCGAATGGCTTCAAATCACCTGATCCGGTCAAATGAAATTGGCTGTCATCTAATGTAAAATTCAATTCTGTGTTCAGTTCAGAGTGGTTTTGAAGGTATGTAACCGCATTTAGTATTGCAGGTGATGGAGAGCGTGAATTCACATTACGAATATGAATGGTAGAATTCATAAATGAGATCGTACCGGGACGAGCACCATCTTTATGCTGTTCGGAATACTGTATATTCGTGTTTCTGAAGGACAGAGAATCGAGCTGAATGGCAAATGGCAGATTTTGAATGCTTTCATTGAGTAATGTTGGATTTTTTTTGTCCGGGTGTTTGGGCAGTTGTTTGTCTTTGGACACATGAAGGTGGAAAGTATCAACATCCAATGATCTGGCCTTAATGATATTTTGCTTGTAGTATGCGTCCGGATCTATTCCGGAAGCTGTAAAATTCTCTAATTCGATTTCAAACATATCTGCATCGAACTCCAGAGTACTCATAAACTGATTGAATCCACCTACAGGGATCAGTTTCATGGACGATAATGTCATCAGACTATCCTGATGTTCGAAATTAAAACCGGAGAGTGAAAGCCGGTACCTGTCTTCTGAGTAAAGAAATCCAAGTGAGTCAATATTCATGCTGTATTGCGGCGAATTCATGGAGTCCGGTTCAACCGTAAACTCAAATAGAAATCCTGCATTCAGATTCAAGTCGTTTATCTGCTTGTTGGCCCTTCCATCTTTTCTTGAAATAATAGTTCCATTGGTCAAATCAAGTGACTCAATCCCCACTTTTTTTACAGAATCGTTAGAACTGGAGTCTCCCTTAGAGGATTCTTTAGATGTGTTCCAATCGAAAGTGAACGTATCCATTCTCACTTTTGAAAGGATGATGTTTTTACGAAAAAAAAGCTTCGGGCTCATACCGGAAATATGAAGGGTATCGGTCCGGAAGATGATGCGATCATCAATGGAAGATGATATTTCAATATGCCCGATAGAAATGGCTCGTTGTAGCGGAAAAATACGGGCAGAATTTATCTCTACATTGTAATCCGGTCCCAATGCATCTGCCACCATTGATTGAATCTGATCCTGATCAACTCCGTACCGCAGCCAGATGAACATTCCCGTCAGGATGATCAAAACCGTGATCACTATAAGAAATAGCGCCCTTTTCATGATCTATAATTGAAACATATATTCCTGTCAAGGTACAATTTAAGTCTTGAAGATGTATTGTAAAATTAGCTAGGATTCTTATATATAAATTTAAAACTATAAGTTTATAGGATAGCCTGTATTTATTACATAGATTTAGAATCCATCCATCAATCAGATCGATAAATTTCTTAATGGTATTATGTCAATAAAACCCAATGGAAAAGCACTCCATTTCTTCTTCCGCGTCATTGTGGGGCTACTTTCGTTTGCGTTGATCATAGCTACCGCAATCCCTCTTTTCCGTAGTAACGCCTGGTGGATACGTATTTTCGATTTTCCTCGCATTCAGATTGCTGCATTGATAGGGCTAACGCTGGCAGGCTATGCAACACTGAGTTATTACGGACGATTACGGCCAATGGAACACTTGCTTGCAGCTTTTGTTGGACTTGCGATGGTCTGGCAGCTCATCTCCATCGCTCCATATACGGTAATTTATCCCGTGCAGATGTCGGACAGTAGCGCCGAAAACGATTCCAATAGAATATCACTATTGATTTACAATGTGCTTCACGATAATCGGAGAGTGGAAGCACTGCGAGAGCTCATACTCGATAACAGTCCTGACATCATTCTTCTAAGTGAACCGACTCAGTGGTGGCTTGAACAGCTCGACGGCCTGGAAGAAGAATATGCTTACACGTTATACCAGCCTCAAGAGAATCATTATGGAATGCTGCTTTATTCCAGACTGGAGCTGGAAGATTCAGAGATCCGTTTTTTAATTGAATCGGAAATTCCATCGATTCGTACCAGGGTGCGGCTCCGGTCGGGAACTTTAGTAACTCTTTATGGTGTGCATCCACGACCTCCAGGTATAAAAATTCGCGACGAAAAAGCAGATGGTGATGTTGAGGAAGATACAGATCGCGAAGACTCTGATTTAAGGGATGCCGAGTTGCTCACAGTCGCCAAAGAGGTACGTGATTTGGGGGACGCCCCGGTCATTGTTGCTGGTGATTTCAATGATGTAGCCTGGTCATATACTACGCATCTATTTCAGCGAATCGGAGGACTGATGGACCCCAGAGTGGGCCGAGGCTTATTCAATACTTATGACACAGAAAGCCGTTTTCTGCGCTATCCTCTGGATCATGTGTTCGCAACCCGTCATTTTCTTCTCGTCGAGCTTCGCAGCCTTTCAGACATCGGATCCGACCATTTCCCCATATTCGTGGTTCTGGACTACGATCCCGGTGCTTCCGAAACAAATGAAGTACCCCAACCGGATGCTGGCGATGCCGAGGAAGCTGAAGAAGCTATTAACGAAGGGGAAAATGATGACTGACCTGTTTCAGGTCAGTCATGTCTGTCTCTCCCTGGTTTCCTACCGGTTTTCCGTTTCCGCTTGAATGCGTTTCACATACTCCTCGCTTGCAATAATTGCGACTTCAACCCTTCTGTTTTGTTCTCTTCCTGAAGCCAGGTCGTTATCAGCTATGGGTTCAAGTTCCCCACGACCCTGTGCTTGTATACGTGAAGATGGAATGCCTCTGGAAACAAGGTAGGTTTTAGCTGCTTCAGAACGTCGGTTTGATAGGCCCAGGTTGTATTCATCACTGCCACTGCTGTCTGTATGTCCCACTATCAGGATATCTGAATCAGGATTCTGATCCAGACTATTAGCCAGTTGCGCCAGGTTATCCCTCGCCTCATCCTGAAGGACAGAAGAATCATAGCCAAACAGTAATCCTGAATCAAACGTAATGGCAATGCCTTCCTCTACCCGTTGAATCTCGGCATCTCGTAAGCTTTGTTCAAGCTCTTCGGCCTGTTCATCCATTTCGTGGCCAATAATATTGCCGGCAGCCCCACCTACTACAGCGCCAATGAGAGCTCCTTTGACAGTAGAACCTAATGCCTTGCCTGCAAGAGCTCCAATGCCTGCGCCAGCTCCTGCACCAACAGCCGTCCCTTTGGCAGTGTTGCTTAATTTACTACACCCTCCAAATATTAATCCAAGGCTTAGTACGGGAATAGTTACAATTTGATGAATTTTCATAGTATTAGTTTTTTGGTTCGAAATTCATTCACTCATATAAGATGGGTTGAATTCGCTTGAGCTTCATTATATGAGTAGCCAATAGTTTTATAATTATTACTGTTCTGCGTTATTTTCCACCCTTTTACGGTATACCTCATAACACTTGACACGAGATGATTCCATATGTATAGTTACATACAAAATACTATTAATACTTAAAAATGCCTCAGTCTTATTTATACCAATGGGTTATGAAGATACGCTCTGCTCCAAAACAGACCTGGTTTGGCATTGGCATCGTTCTGGTATTGTGGTGGATATTTATGAACTACACACGCTGGCCGTCTGTGCAGCAGTAATCGGAAATTCTGACTGTCGTGGCCACCGGGGCCCCTAATACATTCACTGAGGGTGTATCTCGTGACGGTTCGCCATCATCGTGATGGCTGCTTTCGGGACACTGATTGCAATTCCCACCCTGTTTGAGATTCCCCTCGTAATGAGCTTCCTGTTTATCGGAATGGGTTTAGGTCCGATCGCTGCGCTACTGGTCACTGCTCCGTCGGTAAGTATTGTCTCCTATTTTATGCTGAAAAATGATGTGGGGCACGCCGCGCCGTTATTGTTTTTTGCTGTGAATAACTATG
The DNA here is from genome assembly GCA_040880485.1 of Balneolaceae bacterium. Lineage (GTDB taxonomy): Bacteria > Bacteroidota > Rhodothermia > Balneolales > Balneolaceae > JBBDIJ01. The sequence continues at coordinate 75,431 of JBBDIJ010000010.1, read as the reverse complement.
GGCCGCATCAGATTCCGGGCCTAAACTTCATCTTTCATGAACCCTGGATGGCTGTTGAAGAGGCCACGTTGCAGGCTCCATGGGTGGAAAACCCGGAAGGATTTGTGTTCGAAGACATCACCGAAAATTCAGGTTTAAAAACTTTCCGTAGAGCAACAGTGAATGCTGCGAATCCATCGTACGTGGAATTGATGGGAGGCGGAGTTGCTGTAGCCGATGTAGATGGGGACGGTCATCTGGATCTTGTGATGGCTGCCGGCCCTGTATGGGACCCACACCCTTCCGACGCCGAGAATCTCTTCTTCAGAAACAGGGGACAGTGTCCAACCGGGATGCGATCGGGGCGCATGTTGTACTATAGCGGACAGATGGGCACGTGCAAATGCAGGAAGTGAAAGCCGGTGGTTCCTTTCAGAGTACAAGTACAAAATCTCTTTTTTTTGGCCTTGCCAATGCCGACGTGAAACAGATGACAATTCGTTGGCCTACCGGTCATGTTCAAGTTCTGAAGGAGGTTCCATCCGATACAACACTGAATATCATTGAAGACTAAGAGAGTCTGGTTTTTGGTAATTCCTGCATTTCTTTCTGAGAATCCAGCTTATCAGTTTGGGAGAGCTCAGTATTTGTTATTTTAAAATGATTGGAATGATATAGTCTTTCAAATCATTTAGTATATCAGTCTCTGAATGCCAATATTTTTCAGGGCTTGGTACCATGTAATCCCGTTAAATTTAAAAGTTTACCATCAGTTATGGATAAAAAAGTAGCACTATTGGGTTGGAGTCTGCAGGCCATTGAGAGCATGCAAAAAATGGACCGGCCGTTTGTCGTTGTAAGTTTTCCGGAATTTGAACAATCGGCGAAAGAGAATGATATTCCTTTTGTAGGGTGGAATTTTAACGAGTGGAATGAGCAGTCTAACAGTCTGCAGTTGAAAGAGCTATTGGATGAACACAACGCTGATTTTGCCGTTCCACTTTTTGAAGAAACCGTGGAGTGGGCCGGTGCGCTGAATTCTATTTTTCGGGACGACCCACGGCTTTTAAATCGTGCATATCTATTCCGCAATAAGGCCATTATGAAACGCAAAGCACTTCTCGCTGGCCTCAGAGTGGGATTGTTTGAGGAGGTATACTCCAGACAAGGCGTCCATGATTTTATGGATCGGCTCAATGAAGCCAACCTCCAGCTTGAAGGCGAAGAGGATGCCTGGGTTCATCTCAAGCCATTCAGTGCAGCAGGTACCATAGGCCACAAGTTGCTGCGCAGTAAAGAGGACATTGAAAAAAAAGTGATTGATAAAGATTTTCCCTGCATGGTAGAGAGCCATTTGCCGGGTAGAGAGTTTTCGTGCGAAGCATTTATTCACAACGGCAAAATCAGGTTTCTGAATATTACAGAGTACGTGAAGCTTGGGTATTCAAATTTTGTACCAGCAGGACCCGATCTTGAGATGAAACGACCTCTCGTACTCGATGCCATGCAGCGTCTGGTCAAGTCATTTGGTATTGAATATGGTATGATTCACCCTGAATGGTTTTTAACCGAAGATAATACACTCAGCTTCGGTGAAGTAGCCTGCCGCATTCCCGGAGGACATATATTTGAACTGATTGAAAAGGCTCACGGGTTTGATCCCATACAGGCACTTGTTCTCTGCAGCGATCCTTCAGCTACGGATGAAGAGGTTGAGAGCTTCTTTCCAAAGCACGATATTAGAGAGGATCAGCAATATGCAGGCAGTGTTATGGTATATCCCAAACCGGGACATATTTCAAAACTTCAGATTCCCGACGAGCTCAAGGAGGATTCTTTTTTCGAGGATCACACACTCTATGCACCATCTGAGCACAAGGTTTCTGACCAGCGTGAAGGATTTGGCAATCACTACGGAACGGTCTTTTTTAATGGCGACGATCCCGAGAGAATGCGTGAACTGTTGCGCCACTACCAGGATGTAGATTTTTATGCTTAAGTAGCATTCTTACAAGACAACACCAGTATCACGTTTAGTTAAAGCCCGCTTTAAAGGGGGGCTTTTTAACTATATACAGGCAGAACGCCTGAACATAAATCAAAAATCAGGAAAGAGTATTCCATTGAGAAAGAGCAGTAACTCATTACAGAAAGGTGTAAAAGATAAATTCAATGAATCCCTTGAAAACTTCAGGGACGCAACTCCACTTCTTGCAGAGAATCACAAAAAGAAACTGTTCAGCAGCCTCGATCTTTTAACCGACACTATAGAGGGGATTCAGTTCCTGTATAATCACATTTCCGAGCTTACGGAGGCTGGTATTTTCAGGGATACAATGTGGGATGATCCTGCCCGCTTGGTACCGGCTCTGGTTGGGGGCACTCTGAAGGCGGGTGATCAAACCACGATCATTGAGGTCATTAGTGAACTGCGCATACTAGCGATCGCAAATGGAAGTATTCTACATAAGAAATTCTCTGCCGGGAAAGCCCGAATCTATCTGGAGGAAACCCTCGTAAGCAATCTCGACCTTATTTTTCCATCAGGTTCGGAAGAGAATCGTTCTATTGGTGAGGATACCCTGAAAAAAATTCGCTTATTGTTTGATTTCCTTACGGATCAGATATCGATAAACAGGATAAAGGGTAAACTGGCCAAAGAGATTGAACTGATATGTGCTCAGAGGCCGGTGGTAACCGACAGAGTTCTTGAAATTATTGAAACTGTAAAAAATGAGATCGAACTCTCTTCTGAAAATGAAGAGGACCGGAGGTTGGAATATTACGTAAATGCAGTATATACCCCCTCCGAAAAAGCCGGAGAGTTGACTCCGGAGCAGTACAAAACATTTCTTGAACGGGCCAAACGAAAGGAGATCCTGAAAGAGTGTGAGGATCTTTCTGAAACGATGCATGATACGGGCTTGTCTGTAGAGTATCATGTCCTTCTCCTCAGGCATGTGGCAAAAGATGTTGGGCTGGTTAAAATGGCCCTTGGTCTGGATGATGTGGGAAAAGCTGAACTGGACAAACACAAGAAATTCGTTAGTGAGCTGATTCTGAATGTGATTCATTCCGAAACATCTCGTTCCTGTTTTGGATTGGCAAAGCTGCTTGAGCGTTCGCTGCTATCCCATCAACCCGTGAAGAGCGGACTTCAACGGCTTATGAGCCTGAGTTTACACAGTGAAGTAGAAGCGAACATCAGAAAATCGAGACAAAACAGTACAATTGATGCTACATACATATTAACAGCCGAATGCCTTGGCATTTTGGGGCAACCGTTAGGGATCGGCCAGGGCTGGAACCCGACATGTCAATCGGCCAGGGGTATCAGTCTCTGGAGCAGTCATGCTCCGGGCAAGCTTTTACGTATGGTGGAAAGTGTGGCTAAATCGAACAGCTTGTCGATGAGGTTTGAAGGAACGGTGATTAAATCGGAACAGCTGGCGCCCGGCCTTGTAATAGAACTGGACTACAACCTGGATGCTGTATCGGTTGTGTTGGTGCCTCACCTCGATAAAATTTATAATGAGATGATGCGGAGGGCAGCTAACCGTGCGGATGATCCGCATAAATGGGTGAATCCTGCAATGTATGGACATTGGATTCCAACCGGGTTCATTTCTACGTATGATTATTTGACCAACTCGATCAAGGATTACGAACAGTTTATAAGAACCTTTTATGTTACTCATCATCCCGAATACAATGGTGGTAATGACCTGGCGTATCCGAATCCTGTCGGGATCTTTTTAACCTCCTCTACCGGTAAGTTGATCGGTTTTCATGCGGTTTCTATTCTTCGGGTTCGGAAAGTAAAGGGGCAGGTTCGTGTGTATATTTTAAATCCCAACAACGAAGGCCGCCAGCGCTGGCAGGAAAACATGCGCCCAACCGTGGCGGGAAATGGCGAGAGAGCCGGAGAATCCTCATTGCCGTTTCATCAGTTTGCCTCCCGGCTTTATGCATTCCACTTCAACCAGTCGGACCTTGATGATCCAGGCAGGGTAGACGCAGACGAGATCGCGAAAGTAACTGAACTGGCAAAAACCAGTTGGGGTGAATCTTACCAGTGGATAGAGCCGGCAGGACACTTAAATCCAATTTAACGTTTGCACATATGGTTCGTCACTCATCCAGAATTGAGTTGAGTCAGGCAGCGCTCAAACAGAATATCAATTTTATACGGAAGAAGATCGGCCCCGATGTGATCTTCTCATCGGTAGTAAAAGCGGATGCGTTTGGTCATGGGATCGGCACGTTTGTACCCATGGCTGAGAAAGCCGGGATCAGGCATTTTTCAGTTGCATCCAGCTACGAAGCGTGGGAGGTGAACGAAGCCCGGACAAAGAATAGCTCCATTATGATTATGGGGATTCTGTATGATGATGATCTGGATTGGGTGATCGGTCATGAGGTAGAGTTTTTTGTTTTTGATCTGCAGCGTCTGAAAAAGGCGATTGAGGTGGCCAAAAAACTGAGCAAGAAGGCGATCATTCATCTTGAAGTGGAAACCGGCGGTAACCGTACAGGCCTGGATGAATCGGATCTTGATGCTGCATTAAAGCTACTTAATGAGAATCAGGAGCACCTTAGGTTCGAGGGGTTTTGCACGCATTTTGCAGGTATTGAAAACTTGTCGAACCAGTTTCGGATCCAAATGCAGCTGGACAAGTTTGAAGAGCTCTATCAACGGACATTGTCAATTGGAATCACACCTGCTTTACGTCACACCGCTTGCTCGGCTGCGGCACTCGCTTTTCCGGAAACTGTAATGGACCTGGCTCGGATCGGAACTGCACACTATGGCATGTGGCCAAGTCCCGATATCTATAATATGCATCTGCAACATACTGGTAAAAAAAGCGATGCCCCGCTAAAGAGAGTTCTCACATGGAAGACCGATGTGATGCATATCAAACATCTGAAGAAAGATGAATTTGTTGGATATGGAACAAGCTACCAGGCTCCCAAAAAAATGACCATTGCCGTTTTACCGTTGGGTTACAGCAACGGATATCCGAGAACACTCTCAAATAAGGGTGAAGTACTAATCCACGGGAAAAAGGCACCTGTTGTCGGGTTAATCAACATGAATGTGTTTATGGTGGATGTAAGCCATATAAAAAATGTCGAAGTCGGGGACGAAGTGGTACTCATTGGACGGCAGAACAATCATGTGATCAGTATCCGGTCGTTTTCGGAGTTTACAAATGCAATGAACAACGAACTGGTAAGTCGATTGCCGCATGCCATTCCAAGAGTTGCTGTGAAATGAATAGATCACCTATTAAAATCGAATTGTTACAAGAACAGCGAGACTCACTACTGGGTGGATTGAAAGCCCGTTCGACGAAAACATGGAGCGCCATAAAGGTCTTGAATGGGCTGACGTTCATGAAAAACTGTGGTCGTTTTAACACTGTCTTCCTGTATGACAACGGTGCAGAATCTTACTTTGCCTCCAGGGCATTTCCTGGATCGTTAAGGGTCTGACTATACCCGTTTTCCGGCATCTTCCATTCATCAAGCCCCACCTTTTGCCGGGAAACAGACAAGGATTTATGTAAATGATTTCGTCTCTTGTGTAATGAGAAAGGTGTTCTTTTTTATTTTCTTCCTCATTAGATGCTATTAACATCAAGAGTTATAAACCTTACATATTTACCACGGTACTGTTAATAAACATCTACAGCATTCGGCTTAAAATTACTTTTTTTGAATTTTAAACTTTAAAAAAGGAATGCTATGGAAATGTTGAATATTCTGTTTTTTAATAAAAGATCAAGTAGTAAGCACAAGAATAATACTCTAAATGAAATTAAAAAGAATCTGGAGGAATATTCCTCCAAGCATATTTCAATTAAAGAGTGTGTAGCGAAAACTGCATATCTGACTGCTGAATTGATATTCTTATATATTTCAAAAAGAAAAGAAAATAAGAGTGTATATGATTCTATAATAATAATGTCTTCTAATTATTATGCTATGTTGCATATTGATATGTACACGGGATTTTATACAGTTAATAAAAAGCACACTTGCGACCTGGTGTCTACTTTGGTTGAAGAAGTTTTAAAAGAGACTGCGAAAAAACAGGGTGGTTTAAAATCGAGTGATCTTCATACAGCCATTCAAAAATCACATGATTTTACACAGGAAATGGTTGAGGTGTATTACAGGGCGGGTATTGAAGGTTGCCATAAATATATCGCCTCATCTATTTATTCAGCACTTCTGTCTGAATACAAAAATCTTTCCGTAAAGCGAGACAGTATAGAATACGTTGTCCGAACAATTCAGGCGGAAAAGATTCTAACCCGTAATTACGAATACGCGTAATTAAGCATTATAAATAAAGATTGATACATAAATCATAACAATTTATATTATAAAAAAATGAAAACGATAAATAATTCATTACAAAATAAGAGAACAGGCACTATAAATAGAATTAGAGGCGAAATTGAGGAAGAACAAGATTGGGTGAGTGAAATAGCAAAAAAATTGGGTAATCCGGGCAGAACTGACCTGGCTTACAGAGCTTTAATTGCCGTTCTGCATTCCATTCGTGATAGCCTGAACCTGCAAAAGGTTTTTCAGCTTTCTGCATTTTTTCCACTAAGTATTCGCGGAATCTATTTCGAGGGATATGATCCGGAAAACGTCAAAGTAATTATATACAATAATCAACTCCTGATGAGTTTTAGAAAGAGAATGGGACCATGTAACGGGAGCTACTTCGAAAAGTACCTGGACCAGCATGGTAATGAAAAAATCAAAAGTGAAGAGCTGATTGAAACCATTCGGGAGAAACTGAAACCGGAAAATGGGGTGAATCCGGACCTCGCTTTTCAGGCAGTCATGCAGGTGATGTATGAAAAAATTCCATTCGAAAATGCGAAAGTTTACAATCTTAAAAACTTGATGGACCTGAATGGGGAATTTCATATCCAGGGGTAATGTGTTCAGAGTTATTCAGCTAAATCATCAATTAATGAGCCGGCCGTGAAAGTCGGCTCATTTTATTCATTTGTAAAATTGTTCGTTTTTAAGGCCGTTCGATCTGGTTCCGTGAGCTTCCAGAAATCCTATTTTAAAAAGACTATTCATTGATCTTGCTCTTCACAGGCTCTATTATCCCGATCTGCCTGCATTCACTTTCCGTAGAAGCAATCCGTTTAAAGCGCAGATGAAAAATCCTTTTAAGAACGATTCACCGCAACAAGAACATGTCATAGCCTCCTCCAAGGGTGGGCTGGGGACATTCGGTGGGGTATTTACCCCATCAATCCTTACGATTCTCGGTGTCATCATGTACCTGCGTTTTGGGTGGGTTGTGGGCAATCTGGGCCTGATAGGTACTCTTCTGATGGTTACGCTCGCAACGTCCATTACGTTCTTGACGGCACTTTCTATCTCTTCTATTGCGACGGATCAGCGAGTCCGTATTGGCGGTGCTTACTATATGATCAGCCGTTCGCTGGGTATAGAGATTGGTGGAGCTATCGGGATTCCGTTATACATTGCATTGGCACTATCGGTTGCTTTGTATACCGTAGGATTTGCTGAAAGTATTGCCGGTGTATTTCCCTCTCTTGACTTCAAGATCGTCGGCCTGGTGACAACCATTGCTGTTGCCATGCTGGCTGTGATATCTGCCAAAGTAGCTATCCGAGCTCAATATTTTATTATGTTTGGCATTGGGTTGTCTCTGCTTTCACTGGTGTTCGGCAGTCCTATTGAGGAGACTTCGATCGAAATGTGGGGTGCCGCTGATCGTCACTCGGAAGGCTTCTGGGTGGTTTTTGCCGTCTTTTTTCCTGCTGTAACCGGAATTATGGCAGGTGTAAACATGTCCGGTGATCTCGAAAACCCAGCTAAATCCATTCCGAGGGGTACATTTTATGCCATTGGAGTTGGGTATGTAATCTATATGGTACTTCCCATTATACTGGCAACACGTGCGGATGCCATAACCTTGATCGATGATCCGTTGATTATGCGTAAAATGGCCTGGTGGGGAGATGCGATACTCATTGGTGTCTGGGGAGCGACTTTATCGAGTGCTGTTGGCAGTATTCTGGGTGCCCCCAGAGTACTCCAGGCTCTTGCACGGGATGGAATTTTACCACGATGGATGCGTTGGCTTGGCAGAGGTGATGGAGAAGATGATTCACCAAGGGTGGGGACGCTGATTACGATGGGGATATCCCTGATTGCCGTTTATCTGGGAAATTTAAATGTCATTGCCCCTATCTTAACGATGTTTTTTTTGACCACTTACGGTGTCCTGAATGCTGCTGCGGGTATAGAACGCCTGCTGAAAAGCCCATCTTTTCGTCCTGAATTTAAAGTCCACTGGAGCTTTTCACTCCTGGGAGGGATGGGATGCATTTCTGTGATGTTTTTGATCAATGCCATGGCAACCATGCTAGCACTTGTATTTGTGTTGCTCATCTTTATCTGGCTACAAAGCAGGGAGATGAAATCCGCCTGGGGTGACGTCAATAAAGGCATCTGGATGGCACTCATTCGTGCAGGCCTGATGAGAATAAGTATAGACACAGAGGCAAAGACGTGGAGGCCGAACCCTCTGGTTCTATCCGGTGCGCCCACCAAACGCTGGCACTTAATCGATTTTGCGAACTCCATAACGCACAACCGAGGAATTTTGACGATTGCGACCGTCCTTTCAGGTAATAATATGGGCCCCGACCGTCAAAAAAAGATGGAGGAAAATATTCGTGATTTTCTTTCTAAAAGAAGCATCCAGGGATTAGTTCGGGTTATCTCGGCTCCGAATGCTTTTGATGGCTCCGAGGAATTGGTTAAATCGTATGGTTTGGGAGCCCTGGTTCCGAATACAATCATACTCGGTGATAGTGAAAACAAAGAAATAAGACAACAGTACTGTGACATGATCTCCCATTTTCACAAACTGAACAGAAACATCATTATTATACACGATAACAAGGAAGATATATTTGGAGAGCGTAAAAAAATTGATCTTTGGTGGGGCGGGTTGAAGGGCAATGGGGGTTTGATGATGATTCTTGCTTACCTGTTACAGAGTAGCCGAAGCTGGTGGGATGCCGAGGTAACGGTAAAGATGATGGTTCCGAATGAACAATCTGCAGTTGATGCCAGGCAAAATTTGTCCGTAAATATTAAAAAATTAAGAATCGGTGCCAAAGGGGAGGTGATCGTATCGAATGGCAGATCATTTAAGGAGGTGCTTAATGAATCAACCGGGGAGACTGATCTTATACTAATGGGAATGGCTTCTCCGGATGAGAACTTTGTCAGCTACTATGAAAAAATTCAGAGTAGGCTTCAGGATTTGCCAACTACGGTTATGGTACTGGCGGGTGAAGAGATCTCCTATGGAGAGGTTCTGATGCAGCAGGATGAGTATCAGGAGGAGTAGATTAATCAAATATCAAACCAATGAATAAATACGGTCATTTCCTGTTCCTGATGGCAGTCATGCTCGTGCTACAACTGCAAGTCGGGGACGACCGGCAGAATCCTGACGAGTTGCTGAACTCACTATTTGCTACTGTGAATGCGCAAGACACGATGGATCAGGAGCAACCCTTCCAGCCCGAACCCGATGAGTCTGTGTTTCTCAGTGTCTATTCTCCTGAAGAAGCTGCCGAACTCACAGCCAATCCGGAGTCACCATTTTGGCGGGATGTGACCGGCATTACCTTCGACCGTCGAATCAACACTGGTGAAGTTGTGCCCGCGCTTCATACAGACGTTCGTTCGCGCTGGACGGACACGCACCTCTACTTCATGTTCGTCTGCTCCTATGAAGAGGCCAATTTGAGGCCAAATCCGGTTACCGATGTCCAGACGAACCAGCTATGGAATCACGACGTGATGGAAGTTTATATCGGGGCAAATTTCGTAGACATTACCAAATACTATGAGCTGCAGGTATCCCCGCAGGGTGAATATCTGGACATGAAGATCGATCAGACTCTCCCGGGTATCGGGCGGGGGGACGAATGGTTATGGGATTCCGGTTGGGAAGTTAAGGCACGTCATAACCCCGAAGACAGGGTCTGGTATGGCGAGTTCCGTCTTCCTATCGCATCTATTGATGAACGATCGGCTCAAACAGGTAACGAGTTTCGAATCAATCTCTATCGCCTTCAAGGCCCCCATCCCGGCCGGGGTGAAGGCCTCCGCGATTTTATCGCATGGCAACCGACATTCGAATATCATCCTCACCGGCCTCAATATTTTGGCCGGCTAAAGCTGGTAGAGAAGCCCTGAATTCCGGCACGATGAAAGACTTGTTCAAATCATATAGAGAGACCATTGAGTACTCCTGTACAGGGACGTCGACAGCTCCGTTGTACAGCGTGGAGTATTGGCAGAATAAGCTTTTCGCAAATACCATTAAGGCCATATTGCCACTGAGCCTGATCACTTTGCTTCCCGGCACGGCCTTTAGCCTCTCCCAGGGGCTGTTCGTGTTGGCCGGGCTGAACACACTTTCGATGGCTATTCTTTTATGGATCGCTTTTGGCCGCAGCATGTCCATACCGGCTAGGAAATTCCTGTTCATTGGCCTAGCCTATCTGGTTGGTATCTATCTGCTCACATTCATCGGCTCCAAAGGTCCGGGACTGGTCTATTTGCTTACCGCCTGTACCTTCGCCCTGATCATATTGCCTTCGCGGTATGCGTACCTCTGGAGCTGGATTAATGTGCTGATTTGCGTTCTCTATGCTGCAGCTCTTCATTACGGGTGGACGCCTGTGCAAGGCCCGGTCTCCATGAGCACAGCGGAGTGGATTGCTATTTCGGTGAATCTGATTTTCCTCAGTTTCCTCTCCTCCTTTTTGGTGCCAGGACTTTTCAAGGGTATTGGTAGTACGTTCAAAAGACAGAAGGTGCTGGAGAAGGAGCTGAGAGAGAAGCAGAAGGAGCAGGATCTAACCTTTCAGAAGCTTGAGGCCAAAAACCGGGAGCTGGAACAGTTTGTCCACTTCGCTTCCCATGAGTTGAAGGAGCCGGTGCGGATGGTGAACGCATTTCTGCAACGCTTTCATGGGGACTACTACCCCATGCTGGAAGAGAAGGGGAGGCAGTATATCGATTTTGCAATGGATGGCGGCAATCGGATGAGCCGCCTCATTCACGATTTGCTGGAGTATTCCATGGCGGAATCGACAACCATTAAACGGGTTAATGTGGACTTGAGCAATGTGGTGAGCAGCCTGATTACCCTGATGGATGATACGATAGAGAAAACGGATGCGAAGATTACCTATCAGGATTTACCGGTGCTGACCACCGATCGTCACCTGATCGAAATCATTCTGAAGAATTTGATCAGCAACGGAATCAAGTATCACAGGGAAGGGGTGCCGCCTGAGGTTGCCATTACTGCATATCAGAGCGAAGGAGAGTGGCACATTTCGGTGAAGGATAACGGAATCGGACTTGAACGGAAAGAGTTCGATCGAATTTTTGAGCTGTTCCAGAGGCTTCACAAGGAGCCGGGCTATAGTGGTACAGGAATCGGGTTGGCTGTGGTCAGAAAAAGCGTTGATCTGCTGGGTGGAACCATCACGGTGAATTCGGCACCGGGTCTGGGTAGTGAATTTATAGTTACGATCAGAGAGGAGGCAATCAACTGACTCCAAAAATCCAGTCGTCAGGCTATTATAAGAAATCCTGCCAAAGCCGATGCTATGAGTACGATGATGATCCAGATACTTAGTATGACTATCGGCACCTTCGATCTGCGTTCATTGTTATTAGAGCGAATGAGAGCGATTCCTGCCAAAATGATCAGGATAGCTGGAATGGCCAGAAGGAGAAGGACGGTCGTAAGAAACATCAGCATGATGAGAGGACCGAAGGGGAAATGTGGTGGGAAAAATGAGTGCCCGACCCATGTCATGTTCGTAAGCATGGCAATGTAAGTAACAGTGAGCATGATCATGGCTGCGATTCCGATAGCAGCTAGCACGTATCCGGTGACGGCAACAAGAACCGGCCCCATTTTTCGCAAGATGGAAATGATCGCTTCCCCAAGGTCCCGAATGACATCGGCACAACGGTTTAGAAAACGTCCGATGGATGTATTAACCTCCTCGTTGGAGGGAGTTTTCTCCCGGATCCTCTCTTCAATACTCGCCAGTGTAATGGGTTCCCCCTTCATCTCCAGTTTTTTTGCCGGAGTGTCGGCCACCGGCATCACCAGCCACAGGACAAAATAGATGAAAATGCTGGCTCCCCAAATGAGCGCAAATATGACAAAGAGGATGCGGGTTAATGTGACGTCAATATTTAAATGGGTCGCTACACCGGCAGCCACACCACCCAGAATGGAGTTGTCCGGATCACGGTACAGTTTTTTCGGGGTTGCGGTACTGGAAACCGGTTCATCCTCATTTTCTGTGTCGAAGTATTCAAAGTCCCGAACCGTCCCGATCTGATGAATCACGTCATCAATATCTGCCATGCCCACAGGGCGCTTGCCGCCATCGGATCGATCGGTCAGAATCTCTGCGATTCGGTTTTCTATGTCCTGAAGGATTTCGTTGCTGTCGTCGTACATCAGAAAATGCTTTCTCACAGCAGCAAGCCAGGCTTCCAGGCGGGTGTATGCAATATCCTCTACATGGAATATCATGCCGGATATGGTAAAACTGATCGTTTTGTTCATGACTTCACTTTCTTGTATTGGGTGATTAGCTGACGAACCGACCGGGACATTCTCTCCCACACCCTGGTCATATGTTCCAGCGCTCTTACTCCTTCGCGTGTCAATGAATAGTACTTCCTTGGCGGTCCCGATTCAGATTCCACCCAGGAGTAGTCAAGAAGGCCGGACCGGTTCAACCTGGAGAGAATAGGGTAGAGGGTACCCTCTACTACTATCAATTCGTGCGATTTCAGCTGACGAATAATGTCGCTTGCATACACTTCACCTTGCGAAATGATGAGCAGGATCGTGAACTCCAGTGACCCTTTGCGCATCTGCGCTTCCGCATTTTCCAGCTTGTACTTATTTGATTTACTCATGGTTTATCAGTTTGTAGAGGCAAATTTATTGCATATTACCTTGTAATACAAGGTACCTTTATAAATAATTTGTAGAGCTCCTTGATACTCTGATTGCTAAATGATGAACTGAATGTCATTCGACATCCAACAATATTTCTGAATTTCTTCTTTTGATCGTATGTTCGGACATGTCTCTGAAGAATAATACGGTGGTCATTACTGGTGGATCGAAAGGTATCGGGGAGGGTTGCGCGACTATATTCCATCGCGAAGGTGCCAGAGTAGCCCTGCTGGATATCGATGAGAATGAGGGTAAAGCCCTTGCCCGGAAGCTGGGAGAGCGTGCGATGTTCGTAAAGTGCGATGTAGCCAGTGCTGCGCAGGTACAGAGTGCTATGAACCGGGTGGCAGATGAGTTCGGTTCCATCGACTTTCTGATCAACAATGCAGGAATCATGCACTATGCGAGTGTGACCAATACGGCCGAGGAGGATTGGGACCGTGTGATGGATGTGAATGTGAAAGGCCCCTATCTCTGTTCGAAATTCGCAATTCCGTATATGCAGAAGGCGGGGTCTGGTGTGGTGGTGAACCTGGGCAGTATTCAATCGTTCGTAACGCAGGAGGAGGGTGCAGCATACTCTACCTCCAAAACGGCTCTGCTCGGGCTTACCAGAAGTATAGCCATCGATTACGCCCCTCACATCCGATGTGTCGCGATCTGCCCCGGGGTGATTGACACCCCTCTGAATGAGAAGGCGTTTAACGCGTCCCCGGATCCGGATCAGGTTCGGCGAGACTCGATAGACCTTCATCTGGTCCGTAGAATGGGGGAGAAGGAGGAGATTGGAGAGCTTGCCGCATTCCTCTGCAGCGATAAGGGTTCATTTATCAACGGCCAGCCGATTCGAATAGATGGGGGAATCGGTATTCGAATTATAGGAAGCAAGACCCCGGAATCCTAACCTCAAGGTGTTCAGAGATGAGCCACTTCCGTGACTGGAAACCGATTGATGCGGAACTGGAGCTGCTGGGCCAGGCGAAGCTTGGAGAGGGGCCGGTCTGGGATGAGCACAGAAACGTACTCCTGTGGACCGATATCCTCTCCGGTACCCTCCATGAATATGACCCAATGAAGCGGACAAACCGCTCTTTCGAAGTCTGTGAACATATCGGAGCGTTTGCCATTCGGGAGAAGGGAGGCTTAATTCTGGCCGCACAATCCGGTTTCTGGTTCTACGATAGCGAAAACGGGAAGAGAGAGCCGGTAGCCGACCCCGAAAAAGACCGTCCGGGAAACCGGTTCAATGATGGAAAGTGCGATCCGGCCGGCCGGTTCTGGGCCGGTACCATGGCGTATAACGAAACGTTGGGGGCCGGCAGCCTCTACAGCCTGACGCCCAATCTCGATATAAAATGTGTGGTGGGTGGCCTCACGATCTCCAACGGCCTGGCCTGGAGCTCCGATTCGGAGACGTTCTATCTCATCGACAGCCCGACTGGCAATCTCTACTCTTATGACTATGTGGAGCAAACCGGGGAGCTTTCGGGGGGGCAGATTGTGAAACATTTTGATCCGGGAGAGGGGATGCCGGATGGAATGACGATAGACACGGAGGGAATGTTGTGGGTAGCCCTGTATAATGGGGGAAAGGTGATCCGGGTGAACCCGCTTGACGGCAGCACGCTTCTCGAAATTCGCCTTCCTGTCCCGCTGGTCACCTGTTGTACGTTCGGTGGCCCCGATCTGGATCAACTCTATATCACAACAGCGCGTGAAGGGCTGAACCGGCGCCAGCTTGAGCACGCGCCACTATCCGGCTCGCTGTTTCGGGTATCCCTCCCCTGGCAGGGGTTTGAGACGAACCGTTTTACGGGTTGAACCGTACTCACTTCGATACAATGGCAAGAGTGCATCTGGAGATCGAAACCAGTTTCCCCTGTTCGTCGGAAATACGCGTCTCCCAGACCTGCGTCTGCCGCCCACGGTGAATGGGAACCGATACACCGCGAACCATTCTTCCTTCCGGGACGGAGCGGATATGATTGGCATTGATCTCCAGGCCAACAGCGGTTTTCGACTCATCCTCCAGGTTCAACCAGGCTCCAATGGAAGCGAGCGTTTCGGCAAGAGCGACTGATGCACCTCCATGTAGAATACGCATTGGCTGTACTGTATTTTCGGTAACCGGCATACTTGCCACCATCTCATCTTTACTGAATTGTTCGAATCGAATTCCCAGGGCGTGCCCCATGTTTTTTTTGCCGCTTTCAATGAAAGGTGTAACCTTGTGACGGACAGACTCTTCAATCTCCATAGACGTGAACGCTCCGATCGTTTTTTTCTTTAATATAAGTGAGTACGTCTGTCTAACCAACGTGAACCGAATGGTCCCCGATGAAGTGCATGGCAGCTGTATAGTCTTCACGTCAGATTTCTCAACATGAACCGGAAGGAGGACACCCATGACCTTTCCACCTGCCACGATCCTTCAGTTATTTGATGCCGGACTCAAGAAGTATGAACCCGGCAGTACACTCTTCTCCACCAAGCGCTCCGGGAGGTGGCATCCGATTAGCGTGGAGGCCTTTACAACCCAGGTCAGGGAAGTGGCGATGGGCCTTTATGCACTCGGGGTGCGCCCCGGTGATCGCGTTTCGATCCACTCCGAGAACTCCACTGAGTGGATGGTGGTCGATCAGGCCGTTCAGTCGATTGGAGCGGCCAATGTACCGATCTATACGACCCAGCCGGGAGATCAGATTCGTTTCATTCTTGGGAATTCCGGAGCGAAGGTGCATTTCGTCTCCGGTGACGAACTGTTTGCCGATACCAAATCGATCATCAGGGAGGTGTCGGGTGTAAAGGCTATTGTCACCTTCTCCGCATCAAAGCACGAGAAGCTGAAACACTATGAGACGCTTCTGAAAGAAGGGCGCAAGCAGATCGCCAAAACTCCCAAACTGTTTGATAAACTGAAGAAGAAGGTAAAGCCGGATGACCTGGCTACGTTGATCTACACGTCCGGGACTACAGGGGTTCCAAAGGGTGTGATGCTCACCCAGAACAACATTGCGTCAAATATTCGGGGCTCTCTGGAGAGGATCCCTTTTACGATGGAGGAGGCAAAGGGGCAGAATATACTCTCCTATCTTCCGCTCTCTCACGTGTTTGAGCGGCTGATGACCTATCTCTATGTCTCGATGGGAGGCAGGGTTCACTACATCGAAGAGGTGGATGACATTAAGGATGACTTCAAGCATATACAGCCCTTCTTTTTTGCCACCGTTCCCAGGCTTCTGGAAAAGATCCAGACCGGGGTCAAGGTGCGGGGCCAGGATTTTGACGGGCTCAGGAAAAGACTCTATTACTGGGCCATCTATCTGGCCGAGAGATACGATCCGGAACACCCACCCACCGGCCTGGCGGCTGCAAAGCGGATGGTGGCAGATAAAGTAGTCTACTCGAAAATCCGTGAGTTGTTCGGGGGGAACCTCTGCGGGATGATTTCCGGCGGGGCGGCTTTATCACCCGATCTGTTCAGATTTGTCAATGCGCTAGGCCTCTACTGCGGACAGGGTTACGGTCTCACGGAGACCTCACCGGTCATCGCGGTTCAGGATCGTAAACACCTGCGTATCGGTAGCTCCGGGCTACCTCTAACGGATGTTGAAGTGAAGATCGCTGAAGACGATGAAATCCTCGTGAAGGGTCCCAATGTAATGAAGGGTTATTTTATGGATAAGGAGCTGACTCGCGAGGTGATGACATCGGACGGATGGCTGATGACGGGAGATGTCGGAAAGATCGATGAAGATGGCTACCTCTACATCACAGATCGCAAGAAGGATCTGTTCAAGCTCTCGACTGGTAAGTATGTGGCTCCGCAGAATATCGAGAACCGGCTGGTTGGAAGCGGATTTGTGGAGCAGGCGGTTATTCTGGGTGAACAGCGTAAATTCTGCGCCGCCCTGATCGCGCCCAATATAGCTAACATTCACAAGCGGCTGAAGCGGGAGGGTTACACACCTGAAGAGCCGATTCACACCGATCCCAAAGTAAGGGAGCTGGTTCAGACCGAGGTGGATCGGGCAAACCGGGATCTGACTCCGTGGGAGACAGTCAAACGGTTTGAGCTGCTGGAACAACCCCTTTCCATCGAAGGTGGGGAGCTGACGCCTACTTTGAAGGTGAAGAGGCCGGTGGTGAATGAGAAATATGCCGAACAGATCAGCCGGCTCTACGAGGATGAGGAGTAGCGGGTATCTGAAACTGAATCAACCAACATGAGAAACGGAAGCAGAGTGAAGGAACACTATAGAATTGGATCGGTAGCCGTACTGGGTTCCGGAGTGATGGGAAGCCAGATTGCGGCCCACTGTGTGAATGCAGGACTGGATGTGTTGCTACTGGACCTGAAATCGGATGATCCGACCCGCCCCGACAAGATCGCCGAAGAGAGTGTGAAGAAGTTGAAAACGATGAGGCCCTCACCACTGGCCCTCCCGGAGTATGCCGATCGTATCTCTGCAGGCAACTTTGAGGATGACATGGGGTGGCTATGGGAGGTAGATTGGGTTTGCGAAGCGGTCATCGAAAAGATGGATGTAAAGCGTGGCCTGATGAAACAGATTGAAGAAGCTACAGGGCCTCATACAGTGGTCACTTCCAATACCTCCGGCCTGCCGATTTCGGAAATTGCAGAGGGTTGCAGCGACGAATTCCGGTCGCGTCTGCTTGGCGCGCATTTTTTTAACCCGCCCCGCTACATGCATCTGCTGGAGCTAATCCCGACCGGGCAAACCGATCCGGACGTAACGAAGGCGATGCACCGATTTTGTGAAGTGATTCTGGGTAAAGGGGTGGTGCGATGCAACGATACCCCCAACTTTATTGCTAACCGGGTCGGGATCTTCTCGATGGCTTCCATTTTCCCCTGGTTTTTTAGCGGCAGGTTGAGGGCCGAAGAGATCGACCTTCTAACAGGAACTCTGACCGGCTACTCCAGGCCTGCTACGTTCAGAACCAGCGATATTGTGGGAATCGATGTGCTTGCGCATGTGGCAGATAATCTCTGGCCGGCTATTCCGGACGATGAGAGGAGGGAGGTGTTTCGACTGCCGGAGGGGGTTAAGGATATGGTAAACGACGGGCTTATTGGAAACAAGGCGAATGGAGGGTTCTACAAGAAAGTGTGGACAGACAAGGGGAAGGAGTTTCACGTGTTGAACCCGGAAACGATGGATTACGAACCGCAGAAGACTCCCCGATTCGATGTCGTGGATCAGGCGAAAAAGCAGGGTGGGACAGCGGGCGAACGACTGAAATTTCTTCTGGACGATGACGGACAGGTGGGATCATTCCTGCGGGAGATTACATGGGACCTGCTACTCTATGCGGCCAACCGTATTCCGGAGATCACCCCGTCGATCTCTTCTCTGGATCGCGCGATGTGTCGGGGGTTCAACTGGGAACTGGGGCCCTTCGAGCGGTGGGACGCCATCGGGGTAGAGGCATCAGTCGAAAAGATGAAGGCAGATGGGCGAAGCGTACCCGAATCTGTCCTGAAGATGCTGGAGGCGGGACGTAATCGTTTCTATGAGGGAGGCAGTGTATGGAATCTAGTAAAAGGGGAGGCGGAACCGGTAGAACCTCCAGCGGCCGGTGCCATCACTGCGGCGATCCTGAAACGGGAAAGCAGCGAAGTGTGGTCCAACGATCACGCCGCCCTGCTCGATATGGGAGACGGGGTGGCGCAGTTCGAGTTTCGCACCCGGCAAAACACCCTCGGGTTCGGGCTCATAGACGCAATGCAGGAGGCATTTGGTCGGACTCGTGACTCTTTTGAAGCACTGGTGATTGGACATGATGGCGAGAATTTCAGTTACGGAGCCAATCTGGCAGAGGTTCTGAAAGCGGCCAAAGAGGGTAATTTCAACCTTATCGACAATGGTGTGAAGGAGTTCCAGCAGACCGCCGTGGATCTTCGCCGGCAGCCATATCCTGTTGTAGCTGCTGTGGCGGGCCGTACTCTGGGGGGCGCCGTCGAGTTTATGATGCACGCCGATCATGTAGTAGCACATCACGAACTGTATGCCGGCCTGGTGGAGCTTGGTGTGGGACTCATTCCCGGTGGCGGGGGTACCAAAGAGTTGCTACGGCGGTCCCTGGCCATGGTGAACCGTGAGGAGGAGGGCGACCCGTTGCCCTGGATTCGGAGTGCATTCAAGACGATCGGGCTGGCGAAGGTTTCTGAAAGTGCACCTATGGCACGCAAAATGCTCTTTTTACGCGAGTCTGATACCATTGTGATGAATCGGGATCTGCTGTTGAAGAGTGCGAAGAACCGCGCCCTTTTGATGTCCGACTCTGGCTATGTGCCGCCCCCGGATCCGATGATACGTCTGTCGGGGCGAACTGCATTCAGCGCTCTGAAATTGAGCCTGTTAATGATGAAAGAGGCGGGTCAAATAACCGGGTGGGATGAAGTATTGGCCACTCATGTAGCCCGAATTCTAACAGGTGGAGCTTTGAGCGAGCCACAGGATGTGCCCGAAACTTACGTGTTGAAACTGGAGCGGGAGGCGCTTGGTGAACTGGTAAGGGAGAAAAAGTCGCTGGCCAGAATGGAGCAGATGCTAAAAACCGGCAATCCGCTGAGAAACTGAAATGGAGTAAACATGAGCAGCCGAAAAGATGATATTGTGATTACAGCTGCAGTACGAACAGCTTGTGGCAAAGCGAATCGGGGATCCCTTAGATTTGTGAGACCCGACACGTTGGGGGGCGTGGTCATACGTGAACTGCTGCAGCGTTCTCCCGGGTTGAACCCGGATCAGGTAGAAGATGTGGTGATGGGATGCGCTTTTCCGGAGGGCCCCCAGGGGATGAACGTCGCTCGTCAGTGCGCGATTCTTGGCGGGCTACCCGATTCAGTTCCGGCCATGACAATCAACCGTTTCTGCTCATCCGGCTTGCAGTCGGTGGCGATGGCGGCCGACAGGATCGCAAGTGGCTTTGCAGATGTGATCATTGCAGGTGGTGTGGAGTCGATGTCACTGGTTCCAATGGGGGGATTTCATATGCATCCCAACCCCGAACTGACCGACACGCGCCCCGATATCTATATGAGTATGGGACTGACAGCAGAGAGGGTGGCAAAGAAGTACGATGTGAGCCGGGAAGATCAGGATCGGTTTGCCCTGGAGAGTCATCGCAAGGCGATTCGCGCATGGAAGGAGGGCGACTTTGACGGCCAGATTGCACCGGTGGAGGTCACCTGGAACCGGGTAGATGAAATGGAGAAGCCTCAGGAAGAGACCTGCCTGTTTAATAAAGATGAGGGGCCGCGGGACGATACGTCACTTGAAGCGCTTGCCAGGTTGAAACCGGCTTTTCTTGTGGGGGGTACAGTGACGGCCGGTAATTCATCGCAGATGAATGATGCCGCTTCGGCGGTTCTGGTTATGAGCCGCCAGAAGGCGAAAGAGCTGGATCTGGAACCTCTTGCGATCTGGCGGGGTTTCACGGTGGCTGGGGTAGCGCCAGAGATTATGGGGATCGGGCCGGTACAAGCGGTG
Organism: Balneolaceae bacterium; assembly: GCA_040880485.1. Taxonomy (GTDB): domain Bacteria; phylum Bacteroidota; class Rhodothermia; order Balneolales; family Balneolaceae; genus JBBDIJ01. Next base: position 54,833 of record JBBDIJ010000010.1, on the reverse strand, counting down.
CCGAAGCTTCTGAAAAGGGCTGGAGTGAAAATGGGCGAAATCGATTTGATTGAACTGAATGAAGCGTTCGCTGCTCAGGCTCTGGCGGTCATTCGGGAGCTGGATATGGAACCAGAGCGTGTGAATGTGAACGGTGGCGCCATAGCGATGGGGCATCCACTCGGTTGTACCGGGGCCAAGCTCACCACGCAGATTCTCTACGAGCTGGAGCGAAGAGGAGGCCGTTATGGACTGGTTACGATGTGTGTAGGCGGTGGGATGGGGGCAGCCGGGCTCTTTGAGAGGGCTTGAGTTTCCTCAGAAAAGCTGTTTCACTTTTTCAATACCGATGGCTGTTCTCATAGCGTCATAGGGGCTAAAGAGAGTGGGTTGCCTTAGGCGAATCGCTTTGAAAAAGTGAACGGCAGACTGCTCGGCGGCACGGGAGGCATCAAATTTTCGGCTCTCTGTTACCAGCTCTTCCGAAGCATTTACCACGATTTTTCGCACCCGCTGCTCAGTTACGTCGAGCTCCAGCAGCATCCTGCCATCCGAGACGACTCTTTTGTGGTGGTTTTCACTGGCGGCGGTCATAAAGTATAGAGAGGCTGTAGCCCCGCTGTCATAGCGTAAAAAAAGCTGAATACCGAGAGAGACGCCGTCTGTAGTGATCTGATGCCCCTCTATACGGTGTGTTGGCTTGTCCATCCAGCGTGTGATGAGGGCAAATTCGTCGATCCAGTTGTGGGTGAACCAGGGACGGTTTTCTGTGTAGTGAATCTGGCTCTGTTCACGGATCACCTGAAGTGTCTGTGGTTTTGGGAGTTGCTTTCGCATCCACTCGGTGGCGGGAGCGATGGAAGGCCAGTGTGAGAACTGGACACGAACATCGGCTTCCTGGCTGTAGTGGTAGATGCTCTCGAGCTCTTTTCGTTCGGTGGGTAGTCTTGAGACGAGATAGGTATGAACACCCAATCTGATCGCTTCGGAGAGCCTGGCGAGATTCTCTTTGCTGTCGTCGATGAGCAGACAGGCTTCCACCTCTCCGGCATCTGCCAGCGCGGGTGCAATGACCACCTCTGTGACAGCAGAGAGCGGGCGAAGGTGTTTCTCCCATGCGACGGTTCTATTCGCGTCGCCAATGATTCCGACACGCATAGGGTTGGGGTTGGTTTACAGAAATCCAGCCGTGCCTTTGGTACCTACGGCTCTCTGGAAGGCTCCCGTTTGGAGGAGGAGTTTTGCGGCTCTTCCGGTGGTCGTTCATCCGGCATTATGAGTGCCAATACAAAGTAGAGAATGACCGGTGCGCCGACAAACATGAGAATCAGAATAACATAGAGTGTTCGTACCAGGGTCGCGTCCCATCCCAGGTATTCAGCAATACCACCACATACCCCCGTCAGTTTTCGGTCGGTACGAGATTTGACAAGTCGTTTGGTCATAATTGCGTTTCCACTACTGTCGATTGAGATCCTTCTGGAAACATACGATTTCACATCTATATTTGTTGCACTTATTGCCCCGTTACATTCTGAAAGCAAACTCCTATCTTCCGGCATGATTTGGTTCGAACCCTCATATCTTTGGCTCCTGCTACTGATTCCAGCCTCACTGCTGCTGCTCTACGTTTACAGCTGGCGGAGGAAAAAGATCCGGCAACGCTATTTTGACGACCGCCTGCTTGCAAATCTGCGTAAGGGGTACTGGTTTTTTGGGGAGAGGCTACGCCTGGGCCTGCTTATGACAGCCTTTCTGTTTTTTACGGTTGGCCTTGCCGGCCCGCAGATCGGAACGGAAGTGCGAGATATGGAGCAAAGGGGGGTGGATCTGATGGTAATTCTCGATCTCTCTCGCAGTATGAATGCCGAGGACATTCGCCCCAGCCGTCTGGAGAAGGCGAAGTTTGAGATTGAGCGACTTATCAGTCACTCTTCCGGAGACCGGATCGGGCTCATCGTCTTTACCGGTGAAGCGTTTGTACAGAGTCCGATGACCCTGGACCACTCGGCTCTCAGAATGTTTCTCGATATAGCTGAAACCGGCCAGATGCCCAGTAGCACTACGGATATCGGGGCTTCGTTCGGGCGGGCCGCAGAGAGTTTCGAAACGTTGGAAGAGTTGGCATCGGATGCAGCCAGAGTGGTACTCCTTGTATCTGACGGTGAGGTCCACGGGCCCGATTTCAGCAGTGCCCTCGATGCCCTGGTCTCGCAGGGAGTGATGATTTTCACGGTGGGTATTGGTACGGAGGAGGGCGGAAGAATTCCCGTTTACAACAGAAATACAGGCCAGCTGCAGGGCCACCACAGGGGCTCCGACGGACAGGAGGTGGTCACGAGACTGGAACCGCAAATTTTGCAGCAGATTGCGCGAAGGGGGGGTGGAAACTACTATGAGATATCAGCGAATACAGCCGATATCTCACCCTTTCTCACACGTCTTGACGATCTTCAGACTGGAGAATTTGCAGTTCGGGAGTTTGCCGACTACAGCAACAGATATCAGTGGCTGCTGGTATCCGGATTGGTGCTCCTTGTCGCTGCATTGCTCATCCCCGGGTTTCGCCAGGCCGAAACTGAATCTCAAACCTGACTCCAAAACTGCGGTGATTAAACTTTTTGTACTGGATCTCGACGGCTGCCTTACCACTCCTTTTCACTCTCCCGACTGGGAGAAGATTACAAAGATACGCGAACTGAACCAGCAGAGCCGGGAGGATTTGTCGATTCCCCCAGTAACCATCTGTACCGGTCGTCCATACCCCTATGCCGAAGCGGTCGCTCAGTGGCTTGATGTACGCTATCCGGTCATTTTTGAGAGTGCCGGGATGTATGACTGGCGAGAAAACCGGTTCAGAACTGCCCTGAATGACGATAGTGATGAAGAACTTGCATCGATCAATAAGCTGAAACAGTGGATCCGCAGTAAAATACTTCCTCTCTATCCCGGTGCTATTCCCGAGTTTTCCAAGATGATGGATGCGGGAGTTGTTTCGCCCAACAAGCATGACATCGCTGAGATTCGTGAGGAGATCCAAAATCATATTAATCAACACTATCCGGATTTGGAGATGCACTATACAGATATTTCCGTGAATACGCTGATTCGTGGAAACAACAAGAGAGCCGGGCTGAACCTGCTTCAGGAGGAGACTGGAATCACTCTTGAGGAGATGGCGTATATTGGCGACAGTGGCGGGGATGTAGTGGCACTTCAGGTCGTGGGCCGGCCTTTTGCACCTGCCAACGCAAAGCAGGAGACGAAGGCAGTGGCAGAAGTCCTCTCTGAAGAGTCGACTCATGCAGTACTGGTGGCCTACAGGCGCCTTATTGAAGAGAACCGTAATCATGGATCCCGATGACACCTGAAGGATTGGCTGTACTGGGTATCATTTTTCTAATGCTGATCGTATTGATCTTCACGAGGATCTCTGCGGATGCGGTTTTTCTGGGTGCGTTGACACTCATTGTGGTCTTTGGACTCATTCCGGTTCAGGAGGCTCTTGTGGGCTTTTCAAATGAAGGTATGCTCACTGTGGCGGCTCTCTATGTGGTGTCGGTCGGGATGAGAGAGACCGGGGCCATACAGTTTATCATTCAGAATCTTCTGGGCCAATCCAGGGTGTTGTGGAAATCGCAACTTCGCATCATCGGCCCTGTAATGGGTATGAGTGCTTTTCTGAATAATACACCGATTGTCGCATCCTTTATTCCGGCACTTCAGGAGTGGGCAAGAAAGTACCGGATACCGGTTTCCAAGATCATGATTCCACTCAGCTACGCTGCTATACTGGGTGGAACCTGTACATTGATTGGAACGAGTACAAATCTGATTGTGAACGGTCTTCTTATCTCCGAGCTGGGAGTATCATTGAACATATTTGACCCCGCTTGGGTGGGAATCCCCCTGGCCTTGACGGGAGTGCTCTATCTTATGCTATTTGGCCGCAGGCTTCTTCCCGTAGGGAAATCAATCTACTCTTCGTTTGAAAATACAAGGGAGTATACGATTGAGATGATCCTCAGGGAGGGAAGCAATCTGGTAGGCCAGAATATTGAGAATGCCGAACTTCGAAATCTCCCTGGCCTCTTTCTGGTCGAGATCGTTCGGGGAGGAACCATTCTGGCAGCTGTGGAACCGGATGAAATATTGCGCAGCGGAGACCGGCTCATATTTACAGGTATGGTAGACTCCATTGTGGATCTGCAACAGATCCCCGGGCTGGAACCCGCTACCGATCAGGTCTTTAAACTGGACGCTCCACGAAGGGATCGCCATCTGGTGGAAGCTGTCGTCTCCCCGTCACATCCTCTCAACGGTGTCACGGTAAAAGAGGGGGAGTTTCGAAACCGTTACGGGGCGGTTATTCTTGCAGTCTCACGCCAGGGGGAGAGGGTACGGCGAAAAGTGGGGGATATCACGCTTCAGACCGGGGATATCCTGCTTATGGAGACACCGCGGAATTTTGCAGACCGGTACAAATCGTCAAACGATTTTCTGCTGGTGAGTACTCTGACTCATAACGGCTCTCCGGATTACCGGAAGGGGTGGGTGGCCTGGATGATTTTGGGACTGATGGTTCTTGTGGCCACTACAGGGGTCTTGAGCATGTTTCAGGCATCATTTCTTGCAGCAGGGGCCATGTTGCTTACCGGTTGCACCAGAACGGAGGCTGCCCGTTCGGGAGTCGATTGGCAGGTACTTATTGTGATTGCAGCAGCTCTGGGGATTGGCAACGCCCTGGACGTGACCGGAACAGCAGAGGCGTTGGCCGGAACATTTATTGGCCTTGCGGGCGATGATCCATGGATGGCTCTGATTGCCACTTATCTGGCGACCTGGTTGTTAACGGAGATGATCACGAACAACGCGGCAGCTGTTCTGATCTTTCCGATCGCCATTTCGGTAGCTGCCAGCATGGGAGTCAGTTATATGCCATTTGTGATGACCATAATTTTTGCGGCTTCCGCCAGTTTTTCGACACCTATCGGATACCAGACCAACCTGATGGTCTATGGGCCTGGCGGTTATAGATTTACCGACTATCTGAAAATTGGCTTGCCCCTGAATCTGATTGTAGGTGTGATTACGATTTTTCTGGTTCCGGTGATTTGGTCTTTCTAATCGAAAGGGGAAGAGGTATGGACGGAAAAAAAATTCCCGTGTTTAACCCCATAAAAGTCAATTTTAATGGATCGATATGAAACAGGATGAACTGATCAGTGAAGTTGTTCGCATTACCCGTCTGGCGGGAGATGTGATCCTGGGTTACTACAAGCAGGATGTTGAGATTGAACGAAAGTCGGACGACTCTCCTCTTACACTGGCCGATACGATGGCGCATAAGACGATTCATCGGGAGTTGGCGAAACTGGATCCCTCTATCCCGATTCTTTCCGAAGAGGGGAGTATTCCCGACTACAGTGTGCGAAAAAGCTGGGAACGATTCTGGCTGGTTGATCCGCTGGATGGCACCAAGGAGTTTATCAAGAAGAATGGAGAATTTACTGTAAACATTGCGCTGATTGAAGAGGGCGTTCCTGTATTGGGAGTGGTCGGTATTCCGGTGAAAGGAATCATCTATACCGGGGGGTCCGAAACCGGTTCCTGCCGAATCGACCAAAAGGGGCATGCGGCACAGATTACTTCGAAGGCACCCGACCTTTCGAACCCTCTTACAGCCGCTGTCAGCCGGTCTCATGGGACGGAGAACCTCGAGGAGAAGTTAGGGGAGATGGGTGTGAGAGTTGGAAAGACCATCACAGCAGGCAGTTCACTCAAGTATTGTCTGGTTGCCGAAGGTACAGCTGATATCTATCCCCGTTTTGGTCCCACCATGGAGTGGGATACAGCGGCGGGAGATGCAGTCTTCCGCTACTCCGGAGCGGGTGGAACGGTTCGGGCCTCTTCACTCTCCTACAATAAACCTGATTTAAGGAACGGTGAGTTTGTGGCCGGACTGTAGTTAATAGAAATAAATCCGTATCTTTACAGGCTGTGGAGAGTTCGTCCAAATATGGGCGGAATCCACTCTAAAGACTGAAAATCGCAGACCGTTTCTACAGATCATCATGGAAGGCAGACAGAGAAATTCCCATCTAAAGCAACTGGAAGATGAAGGAATCTATGTAATGAGAGAGGTGGCAGCTCAATTCGAGCGCCCTGTGCTGCTCTTCTCAGGGGGGAAAGATTCTATCTGTATGTTTCAGCTCGCCCTGAAGGCATTCTACCCTGGAAGGATTCCTTTTCCACTGATGCACATCGATACCGGACACAATTTTTCCGAAACGATTGAGTACCGTGACCGGCTGGTTGAAAAGTACGGTGTGGATCTTCTTGTAGGCAGTGTTCAGAAGTCGATTGACAAGGGGCGGGTTCGCGAAGAGACCGGCCCGGAAGCCAGCCGAAACGCTCTGCAGACGGTTACTCTTTTGGATACTCTGAAAGAGTATCAGGTCGATGCAGCACTGGGTGGAGGACGCCGGGACGAGGAGAAAGCGCGGGCAAAGGAGCGTTTTTTTTCACACAGGGATGCATTTGGTCAGTGGGACCCCAAAAATCAGCGTCCGGAGCTCTGGAACCTTTTTAACGGGCGAAAAAATCAGGGCGAGCACTTCAGGGTCTTTCCGTTGAGTAACTGGACGGAGATGGATGTATGGCAGTATATCGCACAGGAGGGTATTGAGATTCCGGAAATTTATTTTGCCCATCAGAGAAAGGTGTTTAACCGGCGCGGCGTGTGGCTGGCCGACACCGAGTTTGTAAATCGTCAGCCGGAAGAGAAACTGGAGACGCGCACCGTCCGGTTTCGAACCATTGGTGACGCCACCTGTACCGGTGCTGTGCTCTCCGATGCCTCGACGATGGAGGAGATTATACAGGAAGTGGCTACGGCCAGACAGACCGAGCGGGGCAACCGACACGACGACAAGCGGAGCGAGACCGCCATGGAAGATCGCAAAAAGCAGGGATACTTCTAGATTCCGGAATCCGGGTTCAACCAGACAATTCATCACTACAGATGAGTGAATCGAAGCACCTGAATGGTGAAAAGGATATGAGTAAAAAAGACCAGAAAGAGACTGAAGAGCTTAGTCGTTATCTTGATATGGATCTGCTGAGGTTCACAACTGCCGGCAGTGTGGACGACGGGAAGAGCACACTGATCGGCCGATTACTTTACGACTCCAAGTCTATATTTGAAGATCAGATGGAGGCGATTGAGAAGAGCAGCCGAAGCAGCGGGGAGGAGGGGGTGAACCTGGCGCTTCTCACAGACGGTTTGAAGGCGGAGCGAGAGCAGAAAATTACGATCGATGTTGCTTACCGATATTTTGCCACGCCAAAAAGGAAATTTATTATAGCCGACACTCCTGGCCATGTTCAGTACACCCGAAATATGGTGACCGGCGCGTCTACAGCGGAACTGGCGATTATCCTGGTGGATGCATCCAAAGGCTTGTTGACCCAATCGAAACGTCACGCATTTATCTCATCCCTTCTGCAGATTCCGCACCTTGTGGTGGCAGTCAACAAGATGGACCTCGTAGATTATGATGAGGAGGTGTTCTCTTCCATTGTCAGTGATTTTCGAAAATTCGCGAAGAAGCTGGATGTAGATCAGATTACCTATATTCCGATCTCTGCGTTGAAGGGAGACAATGTGGTCAACAACCGGGAGAATATGTCCTGGTACAATGGCCCAACTCTTTTGCATCATCTGGAGACGGTGAAAGTAGATGCATCTCACAACTTCATCGATTTTCGGCTTCCGGTGCAGTATGTGATACGGCCAAACCAGAATTTCCGGGGATTTTCGGGCCGTATTGCTTCAGGCCGAATTCATCCCGGAGATGAAGTGATGGTTCTGCCCTCCCGGATGAAGAGCCGGATCAGCGAGATTGTTACTCGTGACGGCCAGCTGGATGAGGCACTCGCAGGGGATTCGGTGACTCTTACAATCGAGGATGAGATAGACATTAGCCGGGGAGATATGATCGTCCGGAGAAATAATGTCCCGACGGTGAGCAGCGAGTTTGAAGCTTACCTCTGCTGGATGGATGAAGAGGCGATGGAGAAGGGCAAAAATTATCTGATTCAGCACACGTCACGAACAGCACAGGCTTTTGTGGATGACGTGATCTACCGAATGAATGTCGATTCTTTGAGCCGGGAGGATGCGGAACGGCTGGAACTGAATGAAATCGGTCGCGTACGAATCAAGACGTCGACGCCTCTCTTTATCGACTCCTACAAACTGAATCAGAAGACGGGCAGTTTTATACTGATTGACCCTGGAACCAACCGTTCGGTGGGTGCCGGAATGATCCGCTCTGCCAGTACGGCGGCAGCCCGCAATGGCGACTCCATTGAGAGCAGCCTGGACAGAAAGGATTCTGAACCCGGAAAAGCAACAGAGAAGTCACCTGACGTGGTGTGGGAATCCTGGAACATACCTCGTGAAGTGCGCGAAAAACGGAATCAGCATCAGGCACATGTACTCTGGTTTACAGGTATTTCGGGATCGGGAAAGAGTACCATTGCAAAGGAACTGGAACGGAAACTGTGGGGAAAAGGGCGTCAGACTATCTTGCTGGATGGTGATCAGCTTCGCCACGGGCTATCAGGTGATCTCGGGTTCAGCCCGGAAGATAGAACCGAGAACATACGCCGTGTTGGCCATTTGGCACGACTCTTTTTTGAACATGGAAATATTGTACTCTGTACGTTTGTATCTCCTTTTCGAAAGGATCGGGAAGCGGTCAGAGCCCTGCTGCCTGAAGGTCGCTTTTCTGAAATTTTTGTCACTTGTGAACCGGAAACGGCACAGGATCGCGATCCCAAAGGGCTCTATGCGAAAGCGAAGAGTGGCGAGATCCGGGGCTTGACCGGATTCGATGCCGGTCATGAAGCACCGGATAGCGCCGAATTTGTAATTGATACCGATAAGGAGTCGGTAGAGGAGGCCGTAGAGCGCTTGCTGAAAGGAGTGGATGCCGCCTGAAGTGCCGAATTCTAAATGAAGTCCTGCCTTAAATGAACATTCTCATTACAGGAGCCGCCGGATTTATCGGCTACCACCTCACAGAACGTCTGTTGAGTGAGGGCCACGACCTGACAGGTGTAGACAACCTGAACGACTACTATGCGACGGAGCTGAAGTATGGCCGGCTTCGGAGTGCCGGGATCGATCCCGACCTTGTGAAGAGATCTGCAGACGGGGAGAGTGTTCGGTCACAGAGAGAAGATGGAATGGACTGGAACTTTATCCGCGGAGAATTATCGGATCGAGAGATGGTGGAATCTCTGTTCTCGGATAGCAAGTTCGATATGGTGGTTCATCTGGCAGCCCAGGCCGGGGTTCGCTACAGCCTTGAAAACCCTCACGCCTATATCGAGAGCAATGTGAACGCTTTTTTGAATATCCTGGAGGGATGCCGTCACCATCCGGTAGAACATCTGGTCTACGCTTCTTCCAGCTCTGTGTATGGGGAGAATAAGGAGGTTCCATTTCGAACCGACCATGCGGTGGACCATCCTGTGAGCCTCTATGCGGCAACCAAAAAGTCGAACGAACTGATGGCGTACACCTATGCCCATCTCTTTGGCGTTCCCTCTACCGGCCTTCGTTTCTTTACCGTCTATGGCTCCTGGGGGCGTCCCGATATGGCCTACTTTAAATTTGCAGACAGAATCACCTCGGGAAAATCGATCGATGTCTATAATCATGGTGAGATGGAGCGTGATTTCACCTTCGTTGGAGATATTGTAGAGTCTGTTGCCCGGCTTGTACCCAAACCGCCGGCTGGAGAGAGTGGAGTACCTACACAACTCTTTAACATAGGTCACGGCAGCCCCGTGAATCTGATGGATTTTATCGGGGAACTGGAGAGACAACTTGGGGTGAAGGCGAAGAAACGAATGATGGATATGCAGCCGGGAGATGTGCCTCGCACCTGGGCCGATGTGGAGGATCTTTTCGATTACATCGACTATAGACCCAAAGTGAAACTTCCTGAAGGTATAGCTGAATTTTTGGCCTGGTACAGCGAATATTACGGTATCGAATTGCCTTCGAGCAGGCGTAGCCGTTCGAAATAGAGCTCTATGAGCCGCTGGTAATCTTCACTAAACCGGGTGTATTGTGGGTCCTGAAGTCTGGATCTGATCTCCTGGCGTAACTCTTCCAAAGTCATCTCCGGCGGAGTGGCACGTAGTTGCTCCTGTGCAGCATCGCCTTCGTACTCTTCACTTTCGTCACGCTCCTCCAGTGCCTGTTCGGCATCAAGCATGCGCGACAGAATATTCTGCTGGCGTTGAACCATGATCGGATCGGTGACACCGCCTCGAATGTCGTTGATTGCACTCTCCATCTCCTCAATCATGCGTTCCATTTCGCTCAGTGCCCTGTCTCCATCCCGAAGTGACCCGCTTTTTTGCAACTCTTCGAGCTGACGCCGGATCTCGTTCTGCTGTCTTGCGATCTGGTTGAACCGTTCGGACTGTTCCTGGTTCAGACGCTCCCCCTGAAGATCGTTAATCATCTCCTGAACCTGTCGGTTGATCTCCTGCTGGTTTCCGGACATGTTCTGAAGCTGTTCCGCCATATCCTCAATCGACATGCTTCCCGAGCCGCCACTCTCTTGTTGTTGATTCATTAATTGATCGACGGCACCTGCCAGCAGGGATGCGATGCGATTGAACCCGCCCATAGACTCTCTGGAAGCGATGTTTGCCAGGTTCTGATCCCTCTCGGTCATCTGCTCCCTGGTCGTTTGAAGTTGCCTTTCCAGTTCGATCTGTTCCCGGCTGATCCTGCTGCTCAGATGGGGTACCTGAGCCAGTACACCGACCAGGCTGTCAGCTACCATGGTGAACTGGTTGTTGATATTTTGCTGGACTCTGGCGATCTCTATAAACCCTTGATTTCTGGAGGGGGTCTGACTGGCCCGCAGCGTAATCTCCTCCTGAACATCGGAGAGCTCCAGAAGGGTGTAGAGGGAGCGCTGCAGTGTGAGCAGGCTGATCTGCATCTGCTGGCCGCTCATCTGTTCGCGAGAACGTCTGAAAGTCTCGGACCGCTCCTGCAGCCGATCGCGAATGCTCTCTCTCATCTCCTGTCTGGCCTCTTCTTCTTCAGGTTGCAGGCCGGAGGATCCATTAATAAGCTCGCCGAGCTCCATTTCAATCTCCTCCAGCTCTTGCAGAGACTCTTCCGACAGCTCTCTCAGCCGATCTTCCGAATTTCGGGGCGGCTGCTCATCCAGCCTCTCCAACTGCGGTTTCATCTCTACTGCGTCATCTCTCACAGACTGCTCCTGCTGCTGTTTATCCTCTTCAGTCAAATCTTCCTCTGCGACCCGGCCCATTCGACCCGCCAGGTTTTCATACTGTGAAGCCAGCCTGTCGAGATTGCTGTTCATCTTGAGTGTCCGGAAAAGCTCTGCGGTTCTTTGCAGCCTCTGTCTGTAGAGATCTTCGTTGAACTCTACGCGGTCCATAGCATCCTGCAGGTCGCTGGCGTTCAGGTTTTCCATCACCTGTTGGAGCTCTTCCAGTGCCTGGCGAAGTGCGGGGTCGTTCAGATCATCAATCAAATCCCTTAACTGACGGTAGGCATCACGGGTTTCGTCTGATACCATACCGCTCTGCTCAATCTCTCTGGAGAGCTCTTCAAAACGCTGATTCAGTTCCTCTGCAGCTTGTTCGATCTGCTTCTGGCGGTCGCGCACCTCCTCCAGAGATTGCTGTTCTTCCCAACCGCCGTCGGGATTTCTGATCATCTGTTCACGAAACTGCCGGTACTGATCCTCCATCTGACCAAAATCGTCTGATACCTCTTCAAGCGCTTCCTGAAGGGTACGTTCCTCCCGCTCCATCTCATCGTACCGTGCAAGAATGGAGGGAACTTCAATCACTCGGGTACCGGAAACTCCCGATTTGGGGCCATTATAACGGTCGTTATCCCACACCAGGATTTGATACTCCAGACGGTCTCTCGGCCGCAGATCAAGCTGGCCCAGCTCCCAGACCGAATGTGCAGTGGAGTGGTTTTGAGGTAGTGGTATGGTCGCAGTGCCCCGTTCCGGTTCGGATGAGAAGGCGCGGGTAAGCTCCCACTGCAGTTCAGCTCTGGAGAGGCCAAAATCATCCGATGCCCGGTAGAAAAGGTCAAGATTTCCCGGATCATCGAGCGAGAGTGGGGAATCGGGTTCACGAATAGTAACAGATGGAGCCTGATCCTCCAGTTTTTCCAATACAAATCGGAATGGATTTCGATTTTCAAGCCCTTCAAGGTCGGTCATTGCGAATTGAATGGTGTCGGAGGTGGTGACCTCAATAGTGATTCTGAGAGTATCTCCAGATACCGGGTTTATGGCTCTCTCTCCGTTTATGCCGATCAAACGAGCCTGCTCTATCGGCTTGTTGGTTCTGCCCATCAGCTCTACTGTGGAGCCGCCCGGGGCGGATATTTTTGCAAATGGGTAACGGTGCTCTTCGGTCTCCAGGCCAATGTATTGTGGAGGTGTCACTCGTACAGTCAGAATATCGAAACGGGGCAGCATCTGAAGTTCGATTTCATAGCTGTCGCTTCGATATTCGTCCATGACCACATGGTAACTGCTGTTCCGATTCATCTCGATGGATCGGGGGCGATAGTTACCCTCTTCGTCCGGAGTCATCGGCCGCAGCCGATACTCCTCTTCAATCCCGGTTCGGATAGCCAGGGAGACCTGATTCGGGATCGGGCCATCCGAAAAACGGATGGTGGGAGTAAAAGTAGCTCCATGCTCCAGGGTTATGTCCCCCGGTTCAAGGGTCCAGCTATAGGGATTGGGCCGTTCGTAACTCTCCCAAAAATAGAGAGCTCGCTTCAGTGCATCAGTGGAGGTGAATGAGATGAACATAAAAACCGGAAGTACGAACGCCAAACCAGTGGAGACCCGGCGAAGGCGGTAACGATAGGGGTGGTCGTACAGGTAACTTTTCAGGTCCTTCTCCCATTGACTCCGGTCCAGCTTCGCCATATTGCGGCGAATGGCCAGATCGTAGAAGAGCAGCTCATCGCCAGTTCGTTTTTGATACAGGTCCAGTGCATTTTCGATCTCTCCATAACCAAATCTGCTACAAAAATCCCGGTAGAGAGTGTCGGCGCTGTCCGGCCCATCAGTTTCGCTTTGTTGCCAGATGAACAGCAGAAGCAGAGCGGTGCATATCCACCACAGGGTCCTGATTCCTGAAGGCAGGTACCAGAGGGCTTCCATTCCTGCAAGAAGGGTTGTACTGCCTGCAAGGATGACAGTTGCGAGCAGAACCAGTCCGATTCGGCCTCTCATTCGCAGAGCGCGTCCCTTCCGCTCTAGCTCCTGGAGCAGATCCTGTGGAAGGGGCGGGATCTCTGACTGGTTAGACAAGGGCCATTAAGGGTCATGTGATTGGTGAGCACTCTGTAGATTACACACACTATACTTCTAACAAAAATAAGGGGCAGGAAGTATAAATTAAAATGGGCGCTCGAATGGAGTGTCAACCGAGGTCGGAGAGATGAATTGATGCATCTATCCCGAATTTGCCTTTTCGTTTGCAGACGGTAATCACTTCGTGGCTGGCGTCATGCTCCATAAAGAGGAACCACTTTTCATGAACAACCTGAGAGAGAATTCGCTGCTTTTCATCCAGGGTTTTCAGGGGTTCCATGTCGTAGGCCATGATCCAGGGCAGGGGGAGGTGCGCGACGGTTGGAATCAGGTCTGCAGCGAATAGCAGATGTTGGCCACCGGCCTCAATATGGGGGAGCTGCTGCCCAGCTGTATGGCCGTTTACGGTGATGGCAGAGAGTCCTGGTTCGAAAATGTGCTGGTCACTTGACTTTTGAAGTTGGCCGGAGGCGACTATCGGTTCAATATTTTCCTTCATAAAGCTTGCCCCCTCTCTGGGATTGGGGTTCAGTGCCGTCTGAAGATGCCGCTCATGTACATGATATCGTGCATTGGGATAGTTGTGAAGCAATCGACCACTTGGGTCGTAGCGGGTGGCACCTCCGCAGTGGTCAAAATGGAGGTGAGTAAAGAGCAGGTCCGTGATATCTCCGGGTTCGATTCCTAGCTCTTCAAGTGATTGGATCAGCGGATCCCGGTCTCCATCCAGCCCATAAATCTCGGCCATTTTGGGTGTCAATTTGGTCCCGGCTCCGCAATCTGTCAGGTATAGGCGATCTGTATTTCGGGATCGTATGAGCAGTGAGCGCATCTGCATACGGATGCGATTTCTCTTATCAGGAGGACTCGCTTTTTCCCAAAGAGCTTTTGGAACCACTCCGAACATCCCGCCGCCATCGAGCAAGAGGCTGCCCGCATTTACCGAGGCCAGTTCAAATGGTCCGAACGGAGTAAATCCGGCTGTTGACATACTTCCTGACCTAAAATAGAGGGATCGGGTCGGTCCTGTAGAGAGTGTCCAGTAGCGTAATTCCAACCATAATAAAGAAGAAAACAATAGAGATAGCAAGTAGCAGGACGTTGAATTTAGAATCCCACCACAGGTTCATAAAAAAGGAAGCTACGATAAACGCTTTGACTGTCGCGATGGCCAGCTTGACTACAACATTCCACGGCTCCGGAAAGTGCATCCAGGCGGCGAGAACGGTGACTACAGTAAGCACGACAAGTGAGAGTGCGATGCCCCACAAAAACTTTACCGAAGAAATATGATGTCCACTCATGGGAGTTGTCTTTGGGATTAGTCAATAAGGTAGAACAGCGGGAAGAGGAAGATCCAGATGATATCTACAAGGTGCCAGTAGAGGCCTGTGATCTCTACAGGGGTGTAGTACTCGCTGCTGAAATGCCCTTTGTTAGCTCGAATAACGAGCCACACCATGAGTCCGATCCCGACAATTACGTGCACCCCGTGCAGGCCGGTCATCATGTAGTAGATGCTGTAAAAGATGTTCGCTTTTTCGTGAGCAATCCCCTCATACGTGTAGTGTGCACCGGGCAGAATTCCCAGCTCGAACTTCTCTGAATATTCGAAATATTTGATGACCATGAAGACACATGCCAGAGCAATGGTTACGCAGAGATTGATGATGATTCCTCTGGTATAGTTTGTCTGGGCACAGCGTATGGCGAGGGCTACTGTCAGAGAGCTTCCGATCAGCACGGTTGTGTTAATGGCGCCGAGCCAGACATCCAGGTGGTCTGAAGCCAGGATATAGAGCTCCGGATACCAGGAACGGTATACGATATAGGCGACAAACAGGCCGCCGAAAAAGAGAATCTCGGTTACGAGAAAGATCCACATTCCCAGTTTTGCCGCCTCGAACTGCTGATTCGAATTGACAAAATGTTCCTGAACATGATCCCCTTTTTTGGGAATGGCCGAAGATTGTGACATGGTGGTTTTTATTCAGTAATTATGAGTCTGCCGGGGCAGATCTCGAGGTTGCATCTTCCATGTGTTCACCGGAGCCGTGGCCGTTGTGTGTCTCGGCAATGCCAAGCTGGAACTCTGCCATCGGCTTGTGATAGTCATAGGGGCCGTTAATAATCACCGGAGTATGGTGAAAATTGTGAAGCGGCGGCAGGGTGTTCACCTGCCACTCGAGGGCGCGGCTTCCCCACGGGTTGGCGGTCGCATTTTTCCCTTTGAAGATTGAATGGACCAGATAAATAGCGATGATCACAAAGGCGATCGCCATCGTATATGCTCCCATGGTAGAGAGCTGATGGTAGGTCTGGAACTGCTCCAGATAGTTGAAGTAACGGCGTGGCATACCGAGAGAGCCCATTATAAACTGAGGCAGAAACGTAAGGTTGAACCCGATGAAAAGGAGGGTGCAGGCGATGCGGCCCCAGACTTCACTATAGAGTTTCCCGGTTATTTTGGGCCACCAGTAGTGGAGTCCACCAATAAATGCCATAACCATACCACCCATCATCACGTAGTGGAAATGTGCGACGACGTAATAGGTGTCGTGCAGGTGAATGTCTACAGAGAGCGCAGCGACCATGATGCCGGTAAAGCCACCGATCGTAAAGAGAAAGATGAAGGCCAGTATGTAGAGCATCGGGGTCTTCAGGTCTATAGAGCCCTTGTGCAGTGTGGCAAGCCAGTTAAAAATCTTGATACCGGTCGGGATCCCTACCAGGAAGGTGAGGAATGAAAAGACCAGGTTGGACAGTGAGGACTGCCCCGCTACAAACATGTGGTGCCCCCAGACGAGAAATCCGATAAAAGCGATGGCCAGTGAGGAGAGTGCTATGGCCCAGTATCCAAAGATATGTTTCCTGGAGAAGGTGGAGATGATTTCCGATACGATTCCGAAGCCGGGTACAATCATGATGTAGACGGCCGGGTGTGAGTAGAACCAGAAGAAGTGTTGAAACAGTACGGGATCTCCCCCGATGTTCGGGTCAAAAATACCGATCCCCAAAAGCCTCTCCATGGTGAGCAGCAGGAGGGTAATGGCAAGTACAGGTGTAGCCAGGACCTGGATCACACTGGTTGCATAGAGTGCCCAGAGGAAGAGAGGGAGCCGGTTCCACCCGAGGCCCGGAGAGCGCATCCTGTGTATGGTTACAATAAAGTTAAGACCCGTAAGTATGGATGAAAATCCGAGAATGAAGACTCCGAAGGTCATCATCATCACATTCCCGCCGGCGGCGGTGGAGCTGTAGGGGGTGTAGAAGGTCCACCCTGTGTCTACACCGCCTGTGAAGATCGCAATGAGTGTGAATATGGCTCCAATTACATATATATAGTAGCTGAGCAGGTTTAACCTCGGGAAGGCGACATCCTTGCACCCGAGCTGCAGTGGTAAAATGAAGTTCCCGAGAGCGGCCGGTACGGATGGCACAAGAAAAAAGAAGACCATAATGGCCCCGTGCAGCGTGAAGATCTGGTTGTATGTGTCTGCTGCAACAAACGATTCTGCCGGAGATAGCAGCTCGGTTCGGAGTAACAGTGCCATAATCCCGCCCACCAGAAAAAAGAGGGTGATGGAACCCAGATACATGAGCCCGATCTTTTTGTGGTCGACGGTTGTAAGCCACGACCACAGGCCCGTCTCTTCGTTCAGGTAGTGCTTTTTCGGGTTGTCATCCGGCCTGAACCGCTGGACTTGCAGCCTTCTTGGTGTATTGGTGTCCGCTGTCGCCATTCTGATTCTACTCTAAAGTTTTGATGTATTCGATAATTCCGTCGATATCCTCGTCACTGAGCGAGCCGGCAAAAGATTGCATGATGTCTGGGTACCCTGCCGCTATCTTTGCAGAAGGCTCAAGAATCGATTCCCGGATAAAGTTTTCGTCCACAACCACCGTGCTGCCATCCGTGAGCTCACGATTCTGGCCGAAGTTATCCTGAAAGGAGGGACCCTGCAGTGTAGATCCGTCCGTTGAGTGACAAGTCGTGCATCCGTACCGATCTACCAGAACCTGACCGCGTTCAGCCGGAGGCAGATCGTCGAGATCTGAACCGGCGGCTGCAAGCCAGTCGTCAAATTCGTTCTGTTCCAGTGCATAGACAGTCGCGTACATGTCAGAGTGGGCGAAACCGCAATATTCGGTACAAAAAACGACCGACTCTCCGGGCTCCTTCACTTCAAACCAGACCGAAGTGTACCGGTTGGGAATGACATCATGCTTGACCCGGAAGTCGGGTACGTAGAAGGAGTGAATGACGTCGCTGGATCTCATGACCAGCTCGACCGGGCGTTCTGCGGGCACATAGAGCTCATCGATGCTCACATGTCCGTTTTCGTAGTGAAACTCCCAAAACCAGGAGTTGGCCACAACGCGTACCTGATAGGCGTCGTCGGGTGTGGTTCTCAAATCCGTGTACCCTTTGTATCCCCAGCCGAAAACGATGAGTACGAGAAGCAGCGGAATCACTGACCAGGTGATCTCCAGCCAGTTGATGTGGTGGATCAGCGGAGTGACATCATCTTCGGAACGCCTGCGATACTTAATCACAAAGTAGATCATGGCTATGGTGATCCCCAGCAGTAGGAAAATGCTGACCAGATTGATAAAGTTGAAGAGGGCGTCCACCTCTGCGGCCGTCGTGCTTTTGGCTGGCGGAAGCAAAAAATCATTCAGTCTGTTCATTCCTGAATATCGAATTTTGGTGATGGGGAAGGTCTGCGTTCTTTTAGCCAGAAAAGGCCGAGAAATATACCCAGAATTATCAGTGTAGCCAAGCCGCCCAGCTTCATGATATTGACCGCCAGTGGCACATAACCACCTGAAGAAGGGTCGTAGGTGAAGCAGTAGAGGACGGCCCGGTCCAATGTGTTTCCTATCTTTCCGTCGGCCGCCTCATAGAGGGCATTGCGAAGGTCAAACTCTGCATATTGGATGCCGTACAGATAACGGGTAATGACACCGTCAGGGCTGATCAACATAATGCTGGAAGCGTGGACGAACTCTTCAGTTGTCTCGTCCCATTTGTAGCTGAATCCGATCGCTTCAGTGAGTTCTCTTACAGAATTTTCGGAACCGGTTAGAAAGTGCCATCCCTGTTCAGCTTCGGGTCGTTGCAGGTCGTTCAGAAATCGGGTTTTACTTTCGGAAGCAAGTTCGGGAGTCTCCTCCGGATCGATACTGAAGGTGATGATGGTGTAGTCCTGGCCGGGATTCCATTGAAGTTCATGAACGACCTGGAATACTCCATCAATCACAAGCCCGCAAAGGCGGGGGCAGTTGTAATAGACCGGGTTAAGCAGTACCGGTTTACCATCCTCTATCAGGTCTCCGAGTGTGACCTGCTTGCCGTTCGAAGTGGTAAACTCCAGATGCAGAGGAAGGGTGTCCCCCAGCTTCTCCTCTATACCGACCTCCTCAAGGATGGCAGGCCTGTTCTGGTTCAGCTGCGGGAAGGCACTCTCCGGCAGAGTCAGAAGAAGCGCCATTAGCATCATGAATGCGCTATGTGTGCCCGTGTTGGTCAAAATTGATATCGGTTTCTATATAAAAATCGTGTAATTGTAACTAGCCCTTATTGTTCCTCTACCATACGGCTGATAGACTCATCAATCGGAATGTGGTAGAGTCCGTTATCGAGGTCTGTGATTCCATAGGAGTCCAGGTGTTCCTGATCACGTTCCTGCAATTCGCGAACTTCATAATACTGACTCTGCTCACTCACATTTCGGTTTACTGTCTCTGCATGATAGCTGTATATAGCCATCAGTGAGAGTATGGTGAGAAGCACAAAACTGACTCCAAGTACTGTCCAGAAATTTAGACGGCTCATATTCTGGTAGTCAGAAGCGACTCCGGTTTCTACTTCGGAGGAAAACTGATCATCCAACACATCAAGCCATACTTCCTCGCCACTTGAGTGATGTTCAGCGGCTGCACTCCTCAACCGGGAAAGTTGTTCCGGGTCCAAATCCATCTCTTCGGCCCAGCGTATAAGCTCATCTGGAGAAATCCCATATTTTTCGGCTACTGTTGCAGGGTCAAGTTCTCCGGATACCGCTTCAAGAACTGTTCTGGCTCTGAATTCTCTGGTGTGAATCTGTTCGTTGCTCATATCTGTTCGAGAGACGGTTTATTGGTGGTATTGTTTTCCCAGTGAGTCGGGAAGGGTCGGGTCGTTAATGGGTACCATATTATTTTTTCTGAATGTCCGGAAAAAGAGTCCCAGAAAGATACCGCCCAATCCGATTAACAATGTTACATCCATCCAGCTGAAGCTGACTCCCTGAGGATACAGTACCGGCATCACGATCCAGTTGAGTTCTATGAAGTGCATAAAGAGCACAAGAATGGATACACCAATGAGTACTCTCGGACGCTGTTTCATATCCCGGTTCATCAAAAGCAGGAAGGGTACTGCAAACCGGAATATTATGAGGGAGTAGGCCACCAGTGACCAGCTACCCTCCATGCGGGCATAAAACCAGACCGTCTCCTCCGGAAGATTGGCGTAGTAGATGAGCATCATCTGGCTGAATGCGATGTAGGCATAGAATATCGTAAATGCAAAAAACCAGGCTCCAAGGTCGTAGATATGGACCTTCCGAATCGTATTTACCAGAATGTTTCGTTTCCTCATCCAGTATACAATCAGAATAAGTACAGGAAAGAGAGCCTGAAAACTCATCGCAAAGAAATAGACTCCGAACATGGTGGAGAACCAGTGTCCTTCAATGGACATCAGCCAGTCGAAACTGGCGAACGCCAGAGTTACGGCTAAGATCACGATACCCGGTGCGCTGATTTTACGCATGAGTGTGGTAATACCCCAGTCTCCGGTCCGGTCCATTTCCAGGGAGATCTTGTGGAGTTTGTATCCCATCCAGCCCCAGATCGCGAAGTAGAGAATCTGACGAACAATAAAAGCGGGTCGGTTCAGATAGGACTCTTTACCCTCCATGATTGGATCCCCGGCTATATAGGAGGGATCAGACCAGGAGTAAAGTGCCGAAAGACCGAACAGGACCGGAATGACAAAGAGCCCCCATAACCAGAGGTTGGATGAGAGGGTTTCAGGAATGCGGCGAAGCACTGTGCCCCATGAGGAACGGGTGATGTGGTGTACCATCACCAGAAAGAGTGCCGATACGGCAATACCGGTGTAGAATGTGAAATTGGTGAGATAGGAGAAAAAGAACTGGTCACTGTCCAGAAAGTAACCTGCGCCACTTATTACCAGTCCGGCAATTCCTGCGCCGAACAGAGTCTTCGAAGTGTCGATCCCGCCGGGGAACTCAACCGGGTCGGTAATTGTGTGATGACTGTCTGCCATGGATTAAATCATGATAGGTTAAAAAAGGTGTTAAGAACCTGCCTGACTCACTCGTTGTTGCTCAAAGTTTCGATGTACTCGATCAATGAGTCGATCTCATCATCCGCCAGGTGTGCGAAGGGCGGCATGGCCGCCGGGTACCCGGCTGAAATCTTCGCAGACGGTTCTACGATCGATTCACGGAGATACTCTTCATCTGCAGTGACCGTAGAGCCATCCTGTAGCTCTACCTCCTTCTGATAGAGGTCTGCCAGCGTAGGGCCGATGCCACTCACACCATCCGTAGAGTGACACGCCTGACAACCCTGTTGTGTAAAGAGTTCACGCCCCCTGTCGGCACTCGCTTCGGCGGGCGGTCCTGCTGCAGCTTCACGTTCTGCCTCTCTGGCGGCCAGAAGCTCCTGCTCTTCCGTCCAGGCTCTCTGAAGTTCTGACAGATCTACATCGTACTGCTCCATTTCGGCTTCCGGTACATTTTGACTCGACTGAAGGGCGCGAATATAGGCTACGATGGCCCACCGATCCTGTACGGGCACCTGGCTTCGATAAGAGGGCATCGTCCTGACGCCATTGTAGATGGCAGAGTAGATCTCACCGTCCGGCATCTCCAGAATACGGTTATCGTGAAATGAAGGGGGGGGTACATAACCATACTGACCTGTAATGATGATACCCCGTCCATCTCCAGTTCCGCCATGGCAGGTAGCACAAAAAATGTCGTATCGTTCCTTCCCGCGATAGAGAAACGAGCGGGTGAGCTCTACAGGAATCTGATCCGTAAACTCTCCCGATTCATCAATTCCTTCATGGTATTCCAGATTTTCACGCATTTCTCCCCGGGCAATGGTTCCCTCTACAGGAAGTCTCATCGAGCGGTTGTCTTCAAAAAAGGTATTCTCCTGCTGCGCATTGAACCGATCCTGTTGCATCATGTTCCGCTGAAGTTGTATCGGTGGTTTGTCCGAGATTTGTCCCCGGCAGGATACGAGAGTAACGGCTGCCAGCAGCAGGGTAGCGGTTGAAAAGAGTTTTGACAATCTCATCGGTTTCGGATCGCGTTCATTTGAATTTTGTGTTACGGCTGGAGTTTTGCGCTATAGCCCGCTGTCTATCTGTTCTGTATTCACGGCACCCAGCCCCTTTAAAAGCTGATTCACTTTCTCCTCTTCAAATTGGGAGTCAGCCGCTTCGATACATAGGAAAAATCCGTCATTGGTCGCCTTTTGAAACCGTTCAGAGTTAAAGAGCGGATGGTTGAACCTCGGAAGATCACAGAGCCAGAAGAGGCCAAAGAATGCTCCGAATGCAGAAAGAAGGATGGTGATTTCGAATATAACCGGTATCCAGGCCGGAACATTATAAAAGGTTTTGCCACTGATGTTCAGCGGATAGTCTACCACCATTACAAAGTAGATGAGTGCCAGCCCCCCCAAAAAACCAGTGAGACCGTGTGCAAATACGATCCACCCAAGCTTCGATTTCTTCAGTTTCATCGCCTTGTCCATGCCGTGGACAGGAAATGGGCTGTACGTGTCGAACTCTCTGTATCCGCTATTACTCACTTCTGTAGCCGCTTTCAGAAGCTCGGCCGGATTGCGGAACTCTGCGAGAATACCGTAAATGCTGTTGTTGTCGGTGTAATCTCTTTTCATGCTAAAACCCCGTTTCAGGATTCATATTGAGGTTTTGGTGGTTCACTCTTCGGCGGCACGTAGTTTCCTTTTTTGTCGTAGTTGTGAGGATTGGCCTGTGGCAAGACCCCTTTCAACTCCGCCACAGCGACCATCGGCAGGAACCGGAGGAAGAGCAGGAAAAAGGTAAAGAAGAGGCCAAATGTGCCCACATAGGTCATGACGTCCCATATGGTGGGAGTGTAATACCCCCATGAGGAGGGCAGATAATCCTGGGAGAGAGAGGAAACGACAATCACAAAACGTTCGAACCACATTCCAATATTAATAATGATGGAGATCACAAAAGTGAGCCCGATGTGGCGCCGGAATTTTTTGACCCAGTAGAATTGGGGAGCCAATACGTTACAGGATATCATGATCCAGTATGCCCATGCATAGGGGCCACTCGCACGATACATAAAGATCGCTTTCTCATACTCAACACCTCCGTACCAGGCGATAAACTTCTCCATACCATAGGCAAATCCGACCATCATGCCTGTAACGAGGAGTATGATGTTCATCTTCTCTATGTGATCAAGTGTCATCACATCTTCAAGTTTGTAGATCTTCCGACAGATAATCATCAATGTGAGCACCATCGCAAAACCGGAAAAGACGGCTCCTGCTACAAAGTAGGGGGGGAAGATGGTGGTGTGCCATCCAGGGATCACTGAAACGGCAAAGTCGAACGATACAATGGAGTGCACTGAGAGAACCAGAGGAGTTGCCAGGCCGGCCAGAATCATGTAACACTTCTCGTAGGTCCACCAGTGACGGTTGCTCCCGCGCCAGCCCAGTGCGAATGTTCCATAAACGACTTTACCCATCCTGCTCTTGATCCGGTCCCGAATGGTGGCCAGATCAGGTACCAGTCCTACATACCAGAAGAGGGCGGAAACCGTAAAGTAGGTGGTGACGGCAAATACATCCCAAAGTAGAGGACTGTTAAAATTGGGCCAGAGGCCCATCTGGTTGGGAATAGGGAACATCCAGTAAGCAACCCAGATCCGGCCAACATGGATCGCGGGAAAAAGGCCGGCACACATTACGGCAAAGATGGTCATCGCCTCGGCAAACCGGTTGATGGCGGTACGCCAGTCCTGGCGGAAGAGAAACAGAATGGCGGAGATCAGCGTACCGGCGTGGCCGATTCCAACCCACCATACGAAGTTGATGATCGCCCAGCCCCAGCCGACCGGCTGCATGAGGCCCCAGATACCGGTTCCTTGCCAGATCAGGTAGCCAACGGCTACCAGCATTATAAGCAGCAGTACATTTGCAATCCCGAACGCCACATACCACGCTTTTGGCGTCGGACGTAAATTGATGTCCGTAATGAGTGAAGTGAGACTGCTGAAGTCGTGATCACCCTTGACCAGTGCCGGTTTTGGTACGTATTCGTACGTTTTACTCATCTTCAGATTGTTCTGTTTAAATCCTTTATTGGGTCAATTCCGGGTTTGGATTGTTCAACCTGGCCAGATAGGAGGTCCTGGGCCTCACATTCAGCTCCTCCAGCATCACATAGTTGCGTTCATTCCGCTTGAGCCGGGTGACGTGGCTCTCCGGGTCGGTCAGATCGCCGAAGGAGATCGCATTGGCCGGACAAGCTTGCTGACAGGCAGTTTCAACAGTGCCATCTGCAGGTTTCTTCGAGCCTGTTTCGCGGCGGGTTGCCAGTTTGGCCCGGTGCAGTCTCTGCACGCAGTAGGTACACTTCTCCATGACCCCGCGGAACCGAATCGTCACATCGGGATTCATCGCCATCTGTATGATCTCCGGATCATCGCCGGTCGTCAGGTACTCTTTTGTGTAGTTAAAGAAGTTGAATCGCCTCACCTTGAATGGACAGTTATTTGAGCAGTAACGTGTGCCAATGCAGCGGTTGTAGGTCATCTGGTTGATTCCGTCCTCGCTCTGTGTGGTGGCTGCAACAGGGCAGACCTGCTCGCACGGGGCCATGTCGCAATGCATACAGGGGACAGGCTGGTGTAGTGCTTTTGGATTGTCTGCGTCCCCTTCGTAATACCGGTCGGTTCGAATCCAGTGCATGATGCGGCGACGGGTCACTTCCCGTTTCCCAATAACCGGAATGTTGTTTTCTGCCTGACAGGCGATGGTGCATACGCCACACCCGAAACAGGAGTTCAGGTCAATCGCCATTCCCCACTGTGGTTCATGTTCCGGAAACTGTTGTGGGGAAAATAGAGAGATAGGACGATCGCCCCCTTCTGCAATCCCCTCTTTAAGGCCCGGAATGGGATAACCGTGAACGTTTTCAAAAGAGGCAAAATCGGGGTTCTCACGATACTCTTCCAGAGTTGCCTTGCGGATCAAGGCACGCCCTTCAAGGCTGTGATGATCCTGAACACAGGCGATTTCGTAGCTTTGTCCGGTTACTGTTACCGACGCGGACTGGATATACATCGAGTCTGTAGTACGTAAAGGATAGACATCTACACCGACTCCGTTGCCAACCCTTCCCGCGTTGCGGCGGCCGAATCCGGCAGTCAGAGAGATGGAGTTGTCGGCATGCCCGGGTTGAACCCAGGCAGCAATCTCGATCGTTTCGCCATCAGCCTCAATTCGAATGACCGGAGTATCTCGCTCGCTAAGGCCTCGTTCTACGGAGATTCCGAGATCTCTTGCGGTGGCTGGACTCATCAGGGCTACATTGTCCCAGGTGATTTTGGTCATCGGGTCGGGTAGCTCCATAAGCCATCCGTTATTCGCAAATCGCCCGTCAAAAATGGTCGAATGCGGTCGAATCGTGATTTCGATCCCCTGAACCGGGTCGGTGCCACCAGACTGGATCTCTGAAGAAAAATTGCCGTTCAGAGAGACAGAGACGGGTTCGAATCCTGATTCCGGATCGATTCCATCGTGCAGTATACGCCGCCATTGCTGTTCAAAATTTCCGGGATAGAACGATTGCCAGGTTTCACGTACCAGATCATATCCGTCTGACCACTCTCTGTCAACGATCAGATGAAGAAGTTCAATGTCGCTCCAGCCATCATGAAGCGGGGCAATTTGGGGCTGGATCACGGATCTATGACCGCCAAACCCGAGTCCGTCTCCCCACGCCTCAAGAAAATGGGCGTGCGGGATATGCCAGGTGGCCAGTCTGGATGTCTCGTCTATATAATCGGAGAGGTGGATAACCGTGCCCGCCTGTTCGAGTGCCGAAGGGAACCCGAGGTCGGAAGGAGCGTTAAATACGGGGTTGGTCCCCAGTAGTATAACCGTATCAATCTCTCCGGCTTGCAGAGATTCCGTCAGAAACCGGAGCCCCTCGACGGATGTGCGGCCACTGTCGTGTGGCAATTCATGAAGTGTAAGAGTCTGTCCGATGTTTCCGAGCGCCAGGTTGATGGCTGCTACGATGGCGTGTAGTTCAGCACCCTGGAAGGTTCCGGCCGTAACGAGAGATTCGGAACGGTGGGACAGAAGATCCGCTGCTACTGTCTCTACCCAATCATGATCGGTAAAGCGGTTGTTGACATTGGAAAAAGCATTCAGACCGGAAATTGAGCGTGAGAGACGTTCGGCCAGTGCCCTGGCAAACGTCTCTATCTCGGACGCTTTCAACCGCAGGCGGTGATCGGCCATGGAGCCGGTATTGGAGAAGTTACTCTCTACCATGTAGAGGCGGCTCATCCGGTCTTCGACAGAACGAACCTGACGCCCTTCATTCAGCTCTTTTGCGTTAATTACACTGTTTTTATGAGCCCATGGATTCATAAAGTCGTCATCGAGAGAGAGAATAACCGATGCACGATCAAAATGGGGCACAGTGCGAAGACGCTGTCCATAGGCCATGCGGGCGCCCTCAAGTGAATTCTCTTCGCCGAACGCTTCCCAGTTGACCCACTGCGCATTGGGGTAAGCCGATTCGGCCTGGTTTCTCAACCGGCTGAGCGTTGGTGAAGAGTTCTCTCCAGAAACAAAAGCAATTCGGCGATTACCGTCAGAGAAGTGTTCCCGGACAAAGTCGATGAACTCTTCCCGGCTTGCCCTCTCACCATTGTGATGGATGGCGCGTGATCGATCGGGATCGTAGAGCCCCAGAATAGCAGCCTGATGATATATATTGGTTCGGCCACTACTGGAGGGATGCAGTTCGTTACCCTCAATTTTGGTGGGGCGCCCCTCATTATTCTCTGCAAGCAGGCCAGTCACAGTGTCCTGAAACGGCATTCCGGTTGCATAGAATTGTGGTTCGCCAAGTACCATATTCTCCGGCATTGCCGAGTAGGGTAAAATCTTCTGCGCAGGCCGCCTGCACGCCGCAAAACCGGCGAGTGCAATGGAGGCGCCCATTACACGCAAAAAACTTCTCCTCGAAACCTGATCGGTCATTTCGGAGGCATTTTCCGGGAACTCCCGATGTAGAAACTTCTCGTACTCCTCATTTCGGGAGAGCTCCTTCAGGCTTTTCCAGTAACTGTTTTGTTTCACTTCTTCACTCATTCGTCTTTCAGACTTTGATTCAGAATCGTACAGAGCATTTAATAGTGACAACTCTGACAGTAGAGGGGGGCGTTAATGTTGTGTTTGGCCACCAGATCCCGGCCTGTCTCAAGCTGATTGGCAACATTGTATCCCATTTCGGTTACCTGATCTACAGGCCTAACATGTTTTTCCGGTTCACGGTGGCAATCCAGGCACCAGCTCATACTCATCGGGGTAGCCTGGAAGACGACATCCATTCGATCGACACGTCCGTGACACGATTCACAACCTACCCCGACATTTACATGGGCACTGTGGTTAAAATAGGCGTAGTCGGGAAGGTCATAGACACGAATCCATTCGATGGCACTTCCTGTATCTGAACTCTCGCGAACAGGGGCAAGTGCCTCACTTTCGGTCGCAAGCTGTCCGTGGCAATTCATGCAGGTCTGCGTACCGGGGATGTTCGCGTGTCTAGATTCGAAGACCTGGGTATGACAGTATTGGCAGTCGAGCCCGAGGACACTTACATGTTGTTTGTGGCTGAAGGGGACGGGCTGTTCAGGAGCATATCCCATATGTGTAAACTCGGGAGAAAAGAAGTACCAGATGCCGAATACGACACCGTTTAAAACAATAATAATTCCGATCAGAAGCCGCTTGGGTATGCTGTCTACCCACTTGGGGAAAACTTGAGCCATAGTGTCAGTCAGGTTTTAAACAGAAATCTGGTGGGTGTACCACACCGGTCAGCAGGTCAGAAAGTACCGAAAATCTGAAAACTAACATACCGAATGGTGGCCCTGTAATGATATTTAAACACGATCTAAATAGATGGCTTGTGCAAGAGCGAGTAATGTACAACCCTTGCCTGCCGGATTACTGTAGATCGCTGGCATATGTTATCTGTTGTGATTTGCCGTCGGCCGTGAAGATAAAACAGATCTTAATAAGTTGTGCCGGAAAATTGATAAATTTGCAGGGGAAAAACAGTCGTTTGGCTCATCGGTTTCTTCAAAACCGGAATAGTATCAAAGTCGGTTGATCCGGAAAGGTTATGATCACCCTCTCAAGAGAATGAACAGCATGGAAGATCTGGAGAAGTACACCTATGAAGTTGTTAAAAGCCTGAGTGTTAAACGTGCACTGTCTGCGATACTGTTGGTGAGTATGGCTGCCTTTCTCTTTCTGATCTGGCTCATCTATTTTCGTGATGCGGCAGAGCGCGCACAGGATTGGGTCTACCAGCTGCCCGCTCTGAATGCATTCCTGAATAGTGTAAGTGCCTTCTTTATAATTATCGGTTATGTGGCAATACGGCGCAGGCAGATAGGAAGACATATGAGTCGGATGCTCTGCGCTTTTGTGGCCTCGACCCTATTTCTGGTCAGTTACCTTCTCTACCACAGTTTCGTCGGACATACGCCGTTTCCGGGAGACGGGTTGATCCGGCCTCTCTACTTTACATTGCTGATCAGCCATATCATCCTCTCTGCATTTGTTGTTCCACTGGTGCTCACCAGCTTCTATTTTGCCTGGTCCGGACGAATTCGTACCCATCGGAAAGTTTCGAAATGGACACTCCCCATCTGGCTCTATGTGTCGGTTACAGGCGTTCTTATTTTTTTTGTGCTCAATCACTACCTCTGAACACCGAGAAAGAGTTGCCTGGATTCGTTGCCATCGACCCGGATTCATGCCATATTGCATAACAATCGAATCGTACTCTAATCTCAAACCCCGATGCCATGACCCAGAGGATCAAGCTTCACCCGGAAACACCTCACCGCAAACGAATTTTTGAGATCTCCGATGTTCTGAGAGAGGATGGAGTGATACTTCTCCCGACAGACAGCCAGTATGCGCTTGCCTGCGACTATCGAAGTAAAGGTGCAATGGAGCGCATTCGCCAGATTCGGCGCCTTGACAAAAACGACCATCTAACTGTTCTCTGCGAAAGCCTGCAGCACGCTTCGGTCTTTGCACGGATGGATGACCCCTCCTTCAAACTTGTGAAACGCCTGACTCCCGGCCCCTACACTTTTATACTGCCGGCTACACGTGAGGTGCCGAGGTTGCTGGTTCACCCCAGAAAAAAAACGGTTGGCATTCGTGTTCCCGACTACCCGATTTGCCAGGAGTTGATCGGTCATTTGGGAACTCCGCTCATTGCTATTTCAGCCCGTCGGGAGGAGGTGGAGCACGGTACTCCCGAACATGGTGACCGGGAGCTATTTTTGAGCCGTTTCGATGGCCTGGTGGATCTGGTGATTGACAACCAGCAACCGCTACCCGATTTGGAGACTACGATTGTGGACCTGACGACCTCTCCTCCGGAGCTATTGCGTGAGGGTCCGGGAATGGCGGCACTGGCCGATGCACTGGCAATGGAGATGCAGGTGGTCATTTAGAGATGGTCGGTTATCCCGTTCGGGTGTGTTTCGGTAGAGGTTGCCGATTCAGGCTCTGGGATGAAATTCTTTGTGGACCTGATGCAGAAACGAACGGTCTACATGTGTGTATATTTCAGTGGTTGTAATGGAGGAGTGTCCCAACATCTCCTGAACTGCACGCAGATCGGCACCACCCTCCAGTAGATGGGTTGCGAATGAGTGCCGGAAGATGTGCGGGTATACACTTTTATCGATATCCGCTTCTGCTGCATAACGGTTTACAATATTCCAGATGCTCATTCTGGTAAGGGGGCGGCCTCTTTGATTCAAAAACAGGCGGTTCCGGGCGAGTTCCGGACGGGTGGAGTGCAAAAAAAGAGGACGGGCTCTCTCCAGATAGTGCTCCAGTGCGAGCTGTGCGATTTCGCCGGCAGGAACCAGGCGTTCCCGGTTTCCCTTTCCGATAACGCGGATAAATCCGATCTCGAAATGCAGGCGATTCAGTTCCAGTCCGGTCAGTTCGCTCACTCTCATGCCGGTTGCGTAAAGGGTTTCGAGTATAGCAGCATCACGGATTCCGGCCGGCTGTTCCCTGTCCGGTTGATCGAGTATGGATTCCACCTCGTTGGCAGTGAGTACTTCCGGAAGGTTTCGTGCGCGAGATGGGAGCTCAATCAGTTCGGCCGGGTTCACTTTTGTGATCTGTTCGGCCAGCGCAAATTCATGAAAAGTTCGAAGAGTAGATATGTTTCGGGAGATGGTGCTTCTGGCCAGGTCCAGTCCGGTTAACTGTTCAAGATATTTTTCGATGTGGTGGAGTGCAATTCCGGCAGGTTCCTTCAGGTGATAATCACTATTCAGAAATGAGAAGTATCGCTTCAGATCGTTTTCGTAGGCCATGAGAGTATTCTCTGCAAGGCCCTTTTCGAGGCGAGCAAAGTGCAGAAAACGGGCTTTTGCTTCGTCAAACGAATCCACATCTACTCTCCGTCAGATTCCTGCTTTTCCTGAGCAGGTTCCTGCTTTCGGGATTTGCTCTCTTTCCTGCTTTCGGAAGCTCCCGACCGGGAAGGATGGGGGCTTTCATCATCCGATTCCGGATACTCTATACGGCTATGGTATACACCGACCAGTATATTCAGAAAGGTTTTTTTAATGATATCGAGCTGATGAAATGTGATTGGGCAGTGGCGAAGTTGACCTTCATGTACATTTTCGTCTATCAGCCGGTTGATCAGGTTCTCCAGCTTGCTGTACGTTGGGTCCTTCATGGAACGCGAAGCGGCTTCTACACCATCTGCAAGAAGCATGATTCCGGTTTCCCGTGTGAAAGGAAGCGGACCGTCGTAGCGATAATCCTCTTCCTGAATCTCCGATTCGTTTCCGGTCTCCTTTTGTGCCTTGTCGTAAAAGTAGCGTATGAGCGATGTACCGTGATGCGTTCGAATAAAATCGATGATGACATCGGGCAGGTCGTAATCATTTGCCATGGAGACACCGTCGGATACGTGTGCCTTGATAACCAGTGCACTCATTCTCGGTTTCAGCTTGTCATGTTCATTTCGTCCGGACTGATTCTCAATAAAGTAACCCGGTTTCTTCATCTTGCCGATGTCATGATAGAGTGCTCCGACTCGGCACTTAAGAGCATTTGCACCGATAGCTGAGGCTGCAGATTCTGCCAGGTTTGCAACCTGAAGGCTGTGATGAAATGTACCGGGCGCTTTGTTCATCAACTCCTTGAGCAGCGGTAGATTGGTGTCGCTTAGTTCGAGAAGTGTAAAATCTGTGGTAATGTTAAATGCCTTCTCAAGAAACAGAATAAGCGGGTAGGTGAAGAGAATGAAGAGGGCGTTCATCATAATGAATAAAAGATCGTCCAGATAGCTCTCCCATCCAGCAAATCGTGTAAGGGCGAATCCGCTGATCACAAACAGATAACTTGAGATTATTACCAGAGGGGTGGTTACGAAGAACTGGGTCCGCTTGTTAATGTCGCGTACCGAGAATATTCCGAAGCCGCAAGCCATCAGGGTCGCGATCAGGTACTCGAAGTTGTTGTCGTTGTAGATTGCTGTGATGATGGCAAGTGCGATGGCGGCAAGCAGGCCCACTCTGGAATCGAAGATAATGGTTAGTATTAGCGGTGCAATCGCAATCGGGACGAGGTAGGGAGAGAGGTCATTGAAGTCGTAGAGAAGGCCGCTTGCCAGACAGATGGCTCCCATGATCAGAAAGACGAGAAGAAACATGGCATTGTTCTCATAGATCGGGCGTCTATAGAGGTAGAGGTAGAAGAGGAAGAAGAGTATGGCGACGCCAATCACCAGGACCTCTCCTCCATAGCGGAGCCATCTTTCCAGGTCTGTAGCCGCCTCGGCACGAGCCTCGGCAAGACTCCGAAGCGTATTGGAGATCTCTTCATCTACAATATCCCCTCGCCGTATGATCACCTGACCCTGTGCAACCGCCCCTTTCGTGGTGGAGATATCGGCCATCGCTTCCTGCAGTCGGATCTCTGTGTCCTCTTCACTGAAAATCCAGTTAGGGAGGATGACCATCATGAACAGATCGGTGGCCAATCGGGACTCTTCGGGACCGAACTCAGTAGATAAATAGTATCTTGCGTACTCTCCTGCCTCATCCAGATCACGAACCGTAGTCAGGGAGACGGTTCGTTGAGTCCGATGAACGAGATCGCGGATAATCAGTTCGTTTTGCGGCAGATCCATCTTGTCGAGATCGATGATACCGGTGTTCAATAGCTCACCGGTCAGGATCTCCAGTTGGCTTGCAATCTCATTACCAAGAAACTGATCTGCTGGAAGATTGTTGAGCCTCGTCTCTGAATAGCTTTCAAGCAGTGTTTCCCAGGAAGTATCGGAGAGGTTGATGGAGGAAGCAGCGCGCTCTTCCTCGAATCGCAGACTGTCGTTTTCTGCCTGCAGATCGGGGTTCAGGTCGGCCCGACGCCACTGAACCCAAGCGTCCAATACCGGTTGCAAAGCCTGATAAACAGAATCGATCCTGCCTGGTATAGTGTTTTGCACGTTGTGATTAATATGGAAAACGGGTTCGGTATTCTCCCTGATCTGTTCGCGCTCTGCCTCGAGCTCCGCTTCGGCCTTTTTTAGTGAAAAAGTAAAAGGAGCTGTCAGGTCGTCGGCCATCCACGGCTCTCCCACAGTGTAGTTGGCTACCTGACGAAAACTTGATTGAGGAAGAGCGTAGATTACAACTGCGAAAAAAGCGAGGAAGATGGTCAGTCGTATGTAGAACCGTTTTTTCTTCACTTTCTGCTGATCGACGCGCGCTTTGTCTCCGAGCAGAACTGCTTCGTCTTTTTTCCTCTTTCGACCGAGGCCAAGTTTTTGCAATAGTCCCATTTGTCAATATACCCGATTGTGAGTCAACCTATTCAATTAAAGTCCCATGTCTGAATCCGGAAGTTCACTGCCTGAAAAGTATAGCACCCGATTCCGAGATTCACAAAACGGATCGGAGTGAAGTCCGGTTTATATTCTGCGTTCAACTCTCTTCCGTCATGCTGAGAAGCGCCTTCTCGTCAATGACAGGTATACCACGCTTTATGGCTTTTTCGAGTTTGCTTCCGGCACTTTCACCAGCCAGGAGAAAATCTGTGTTTCCACTGACAGAAGCAGAGGTTATTCCGCCGTGACGGACAATCAATTCAGCGGCTTCGCTGCGGGTGAACGTGGGAAGAGTACCAGTAATGACGAACGTCATTCCCTGCAGTGCCGCCGATTCAGTCTTCTGTTTTTTGGCCTGGAAGTTGAGCCCGGCCTTTCGAAGCTGTTCAACAAGCTTTCGATTTTGAGGGGCAGAGAAGAAAGTCTTTACGGAATGAGCTATGGATGGGCCAATGGAGTCGATCTGTTCCATCTCTTCTTCACTTACGGAGAGCAGATTATCCATCGTTTCCAGATGTTTGGCCAGATCTCTTGCCACAGTCTTTCCGACAAATCGAATTCCAAGACCGAACAGGAGATTTCCAAAAGGACGTTCACGGCTCTTGTCTATAGCGTCGACCAGGTTTTCGCCACTTTTTGAGCCCATCCGATCCAGAGGTAAAAGATCTTCTGCTGAAAGGGAGTAGAGGTCAGCAATATTTGATATCAAATAGGTGGAAACCAATTGATCGGCTACCGCTTCTCCCAGGCCTTCGATATCCATCGCATCGCGCGATGCGAAGTGGCGAATCCTCTCACGGATCTGAGGTGGGCATTCGGTGTTTACGCAGCGCCAGTCGGCCTCATCTTCCCCTTTCTCAAGCAGACTTCCGCATGCGGGGCAATTTTCGGGCATACGGAAGTGTGCACCCCTGTTTTTCCGGTCGGGGTTTACAACACTTACTACCTGTGGGATGATGTCTCCCGCTTTTTCTATAACAACGCTGTCTCCCGGGCGTATATCCTTTCTGTGAATCTCGTCTTCGTTATGAAGTGTAGCACGCCGAACCGTCGTTCCGGCTACCTGAACCGGCTTTAGTTCGGCTACAGGTGTGATTTTGCCAAGACGCCCTACCTGAAGCGTTATGGATTCCAGTATAGTAGTAACCTGTTCGGCCCTGAACTTCCAGGCGATGGCCCAGCGTGGAGATTTTGAGGTGAATCCAAGCTCCTCCCTGAAACGCTCCTCATTCACCTTTACCACTACACCGTCGATTTCGTAAGGCAGGTCCCGGCGCCTCGATTCCATCTCTCTGAGGGTAGAGGGCATTTCGTCTGCGGAACGGTGTACTTTGAAATGCTCACAGATACGAAACCCGAGCTTGTTCAGAGTCTCCATTTTCTCCCTGTGGGTCTCTATTCGGGTTCCACCCTCTGGAATCAGGTCGAAGGCGAAAAACCGGATAGGCCGCCTTGCTACCTCCCTGGTGTCCTGCATCTTGAGTGATCCGGCTGTAGAGTTTCTCGGATTGGCGAATGGTGGCAGACTGCTCTGTTCTCGAAACTGATTAAGCCGTATGAAGGCTTCCTTCTCCATATAGGCCTCACCACGTATTTCCACAACCTCACCGAACTTTCCGCTTAAACGGAGGGGTATATCGCGGACCGTTTTCAAATTGGCTGTGATGTCGTCTCCGCGAAGTCCGTCCCCTCTGGTTGCCCCGAGAACGAGTTCCCCATCTTCGTATCTCAGTCGAATGGAGACACCGTCGAACTTGAGCTCGGTAGTCCAGGTAAAGGGTTGTCCGGAGAGTGCCTCCTGAACCCTGCCGGCAAACTGTCTGAACTCCTCCTCTGTAAAAGCGTTGTCCAGGCTGAGCATCGGTACAGGGTGCTCTACAGTTGGGAAATCGGAAGACGGAGCCCCACCCACACGCCGGGTGGGGGAGTCGGGAGTAGCGAGATCGTATTCACTTTCAAGCTCTTCGAGTTCACGAAGAGCATCGTCAAATTCCCGATCGGTGATAAAAGGTTGAGCTTCGTCGTAGTAGGCCCTGTTGGCCCTCTCAATCAGTTCCCGAAGCTCCTTCACCCGTTTCCGGGCGCTCTTCTGGTTCATCTTCCTGCGTAGCGCGTTAAAAAGTGGGACGATTCATCAGGGTGTCGGGTGCAGGTACATTGGAGGGAAGTTCCAGTGGAACCGGTTCAGCCCAGTGGGGCTGCCCCTCAAAAATCTCCCTCACCAGCTGCACGGCATCTTCGTCGGGAGAGTAGTAGGCATCGCGAAAACTTTCGATACGATGGCCATTTAAAAAGAGAAGCATCCGGCTGTACTGCCCTCTGACCCGTATAGTGTCCTGGAATTCAAAATTGAAGGCGATGCCACTTTCCATCCAGTAGGGATCCACCCGGGGTTTCAGGTCCGACCAGACCCGTACAGGTTCCAGCTGCCCGTTGGCAGCGTAAACTGTAAGATAGAGCGTCTCTTCCAGCTCGGGAATCGGCTCCGGTTCTTCAGGTTCACTTTCTGGAATCAGGGTCATGGAGGGCGGTTCTGATCCGTTCGGATTCTCAACATCGGCCTCATCGGATTGATTCGAAAAACCTATCAGATTCTGTTTATAGAGCACCCAGCCAGATATTCCAGCAATAATCAGGATGATAACCAGGCTGATGAGCCACAGAGGTGCGCTCCTCTCAATTTTTTTAAATTTTTTCCCCATGTCAGCCCAGTTGACCGATCGAAGGGAGGGCGGTGAAGTGTTTGATTCCTGTTCCGTCTTTTGGGTAGAAGAGGGCGCAGTCAGGGGAGAGGAGCCGGTTTCGGGCAGTTCTGTGACAGTTTCGTCAACTTCGCGGGACTCATGCTGCGTGGAAGAATCGGATTTTCCTATGTCACTGGATAGCTCCGGATAGGCCGCGAGGAGTAGATGGGTATACTCGCCCGCTTCATGCTGGTTCAGTGCTTCGACGATCAGTTCGTCTTTTAGCTTGAGAGCACGCCCGAAAGTCCGTACAAAACTTCGAATGTATGTTGGGTTCTCCTCGGTATTGGACAGCAGTGAGCCATCTTCTATACGGCGAATGGTGCCGACGGGGATTCTGGTAGTCCGGTGAATCTCTTCCCGGGATATCCCGAGATAGTTCCGGATTCTGGCAAGGTCTTTTCCGATGGAAGCCATAGATGTCCTGAAAGTGTTGATTTCACCGCAATCGTTGAAATCTAATTAATAATCGGCCTACTGGAAAGTCTGACCTTTATTTCTGGTTGTCTGCAAGTTCAGGCACAGGAAGTGTTCCTACCTGTATGGAAAAGCAGAACGGGCCATCGCTTTTTACATCCCTCTTGCAGATTCTGTTTCCGGAAGACTGCCTGATCTGTGGTCAGCTTCGAATGCCGGGTGAGAGAGCCCTGTGCCGACTCTGTTTGTACA
Organism: Balneolaceae bacterium; assembly: GCA_040880485.1. Classification (GTDB taxonomy): domain Bacteria; phylum Bacteroidota; class Rhodothermia; order Balneolales; family Balneolaceae; genus JBBDIJ01. Next base: position 18,726 of record JBBDIJ010000010.1, on the reverse strand, counting down.
ATCGCTTTGAGAGACTGGATCCGGACCGCGAAGCTTTGCGGCTCTTTCTACCTGTACGGATTCTCTTTCGGTGTGCCATGTGGCGGTTCGACAAAGGTGGGGATATAAGAGAGTTGCTGCATCATCTGAAGTATGGCCATGTAGCAGGACTTGGGTGGGATTTGGGATATGAACTGGGCAGGCATTCAAGGGAAAGCATCCGGGTAAACAGACTCGTTTCGCAGAATCGTCCATTGCTGGTTCCCGTTCCACTTCACCCGGCAACAGAGAGGAAAAGAGGGTATAACCAGGCAGTTATCATTGCCAGAGGTGTTTCTGCAGCAACAGGTTGGCCGGTTCTTGAGAAGGGAGTTGTGACGAGAGTACGTCAGACGGATTCACAAACCGGGCTCTCGCTGGAGGAGAGGAGAGAGAATGTGAGGGGTGTTTTTCGGGCTGAACCGGACCCGGCCTGGCGGAACCATCTTCCGATACTTGTAGATGATGTTTTTACTACCGGTGCAACCACTTTTGAGTTAATGAAGAGTATCGTGGAAGCAGGGGCAGAGCGAAGTGGAATCCTGACGGTTGCCGAGGCGTAAAACGGAAGGAATGGACGCGGTTTTGATTCATTTTCTTTACAAATCGGGGTATATTGTGCGTCTATGCAGTCCCGAAACAAACACTCCCGGGAAATTCTTGAGACCGGTCAGTGAACGGTTACATGCGGGGTGAGAGGGAATGGATGAAAAAGCTTTTTCGATAACAGAATGACAGACCCGGAACAGCTATGAGTGAAAAAGTGAAGCGTATGTTTGCAGACATTGCGAACGATTACGATAAAATTAACGGAATTCTCTCATTCGGGATTCATCGATACTGGCGGAACGAGACGGTTCTTCACAGCGGTGCTGCACCAGGAGACCGTGTGCTCGATTGCGCAACAGGTACTGGCGACCTGGCGATCGCTTTCAAGAGGGCGACAGGTGTGGACGGTTCTGTTTTGGGTACCGATTTTTGTCGGAAGATGATAGAACTGGCGCCAGGAAAAGCGGAGGATGAGGGGCTCACAATTGAGTTTGAAGTGGCAGATGCGATGGATCTTCCATACGATTCGAACTCATTCGACATCTCCAGTATTGCGTTCGGTATTCGCAATGTGGATGACCCGGTGCGAGCGTTACGGGAGATGGCAAGAGTGATTCGGCCCGGAGGCAGGGTTGTTGTACTGGAGTTCGGTCAACCGGGTGGGCTGATCGGCATACCGTACCGCTGGTACAGCAGGAAGGTGATGCCGGCGATTGGTGGCTGGATCAGTGGAAACAGAGAAGCCTACTCCTATCTTCCTGAAACCAGTGCGGCCTTTCCGGCCGGAGACGCATTTATCGATCTGATGGTGGAGGCAGGGTGCTTTACATCGACCCGCCAGGTTCCATTGACCGGAGGCATCGCCTACGTATATGTGGGGACCGTTGGTGATAATGACTATATTGCAAAGGAAACTGAACCTCGGAAGAGCAGCTAAAAATTGAAGTCCAATGATTCAAATTGAAGAGATCAAGCAGTTGATACCCCATCGCTATCCCTTTTTACTTGTAGATCGGGTAGTGGAGCTTGAGGCGGAACGGATTGTTGCACTCAAGAATGTGACGGCCAACGAAGAGTTTTTTAACGGACACTTTCCGGGTGCACCTATTATGCCGGGGGTCCTTCAGGTAGAGGCGATGGCACAGAGCGGCGCAATTATGGTCATGAAGCATCAGGTAGGTGATCCGGAGAAGAACCTGCTCGTATTTACCGGTATCAAGAGTGCCAAATTTCGCCGACAAGTGGTGCCGGGAGACCAGCTTATAATGGAGGTAAAACTGTTGCAGCACCGCCGTAATTTTATCGTGATGGAGGGGACTGCAACAGTGGATGGTGAGGTTACTTGTGAACTTGAGGCTTCTGCAGCTATCGTACCTAAAGAGAGGGAGGGATGAGCAGAGAGAATAAGCCGGTATCAGGAGAAGCGGTGAAGGTGACAACCCAGACGGTTGTCGATATGAAGAGAAGCGGGGAGAAGATCGGGATGCTGACTGCGTATGACTATACGATGGCCCGAATTATAGACAGGGCGGGTATTGACGTGATTCTTGTGGGGGATTCGGCCGGTAATGTGATGGCTGGCCACGAAACGACCCTCCCGATGACTCTCGATCAGATGCTGTACCATGCCGCCTGTGTGGTTCGGGGGGCGGAACGGGCACTCGTCATTGCAGACCTTCCGTTTATGAGTTATCAGGTTACAGCACGGGAAGCACTTACCAGTGCGGGCCGCATGATGAAGGAGTCCGGGGTTCACGGTGTGAAACTTGAAGGTGGAGCAGCGATTGCCGATACGGTCAAGAGAATTGTTGATGCCGGTATTCCTGTGATGGGGCACCTGGGGCTGACTCCGCAGAGTATCTATAAATTTGGCACATACAAGGTACGTGCCCGGGAGGAACAGGAGGCGGAGCAGTTGCTGCGGGATGCGAAGTTGCTTGAGGAGAGTGGTGTCTTTTCAGTGGTACTCGAAAAGATTCCAACCAAACTGGCCTGGAAGGTGACAGAGACCCTCTCGGTTCCTACCATAGGAATCGGAGCCGGCGTGGAGTGTGACGGCCAGGTTCTGGTACTTCACGATATGCTGGGGCTTAACAAGGACTTCAAACCACGTTTTATTCGTCGATACGACGATCTTGAAGAGTCGATGAGCCGTGCAGTCGGCCGTTATATCAGCGACGTCAAGAGCCTCGATTTTCCAAACCGGGACGAGTGTTATGAGTGAAAGTAAACCGAAACGGGAGAAACCGCTCATTTTGGTTTGCAACGACGACGGAATCTTCTCCCCGGGTATTAAGGCACTTGCCGAGGTAGCTGATGAATTTGGCGACGTGGAGATTGTAGCACCGGACCGTCAGCAGAGTGCAGTTGGCCACGCTATTACGGTCAGCACCCCGATTCGCTCCCGATCCTTTATGATCGACAACCGTTTCAGCGGTCAGGCGGTAACCGGCACTCCGGCCGACTCCATTAAACTGGCTCACAACCGGCTATTGAGCCGACGGCCATCCCTGATCGTGAGCGGTATCAATCACGGAAGCAATGCAGGTATCAATATTCTCTACTCCGGTACAGTGAGTGCGGCAACAGAAGGGACCATTTTGGGTTACCCTTCATTGGCAGTGAGTTGTACCGATATAGAGGAGAAGGCGGACCTCTCCGGATCGAAAGAGGCTGCCAGAAAGGTGATCGGCTATGTGTTGAACCACGGCCTTCCCCGCGGGGTGACTCTGAACCTGAATGTCCCATCCGGGCCATTGAAAGGTATTCGATGGACGCGACAGGCCAACAGCCGGTACATTGAAGAGTTTGTTGGCCGCACAGATCCGCACAACAAATCCTACTACTGGCTGACGGGTACTTTCGAGTTGCTGGAGAGTGATGAGAAAAATGATATTTCGATCCTTGAAAAAGGATATGCGTCTTTGACTCCCATTCAGTACGATTTGACCTCCTATTCCCTGCTTAGGGATCTGGAAGGCATCGAGCTGTAGCTGCCGGACATTCCGCTCAGAATCCTTGCTTCTGAAGGGTATATAGAAGCCTGAGCCAGAATTCGCTGACCATTCGGTTCCGCTCTCCACTGGTATTAATCATGAGCTGATCCAGATGAGAGAGAGGTGTGGTCCCCAGATGTTCTCCCCAAACAGCACTTTTGGCCGATACGAAGCCATCATTCATCCCCTCATTTTCGTAGATAATTCCATTCTGATATTTCAGCAGGGCTTGTATGGGCCAATCGGTTCCTTTGCCTACCGCACTGCTCCAGGAGAAGAGTGGAACTCCTTTCGGGTCTGGTGTTTCCGGATTAAATTTTAGTTCCACATTGTTTCGTGTCAATTGCCGAACCGCTTCCAAAGAGTTGCTTTTGTGCCCCCGATAGACCTGGTTGCCAAACCAGTTAAAGAATTCACCCAGCTTGTCAAGTACCAGCTCAGGTGTGTCGAGAATCCACTCTGCGAGACTGGTCCCGTGGTGCGGAGTTGCCACAGTGGTGAGGGAGGCGACCCGTTCACGGATCTCCTTATGTGAGATCACATACCGAAGATCGAGCCCACCCATACTATGTGCGACCAGATTTACCTTTTCGAACCCGTAGCGGTCCGTCAACGTACGAATTCTCTCTATCCACTCCTCGGATCTGGTCTCGATGGTAGCATAGGGTACAATATTGGGTGCGAACGCAACGACACCGTGACGTCTCATCAATAGACACACTTCGAAGAGTGGGGTTGGCTTGAGCAAGGATGTGACAGAACCAAATCCGTGACAGAGCAGAACCGGATACTTCAGACGAATCAGATCTGGTTCCGGAAAGGGTTCCAGTTCAAAATTGTCAAAGAGTTTCATTCGGATTGTGGAATGGATGTTCAGGTGTTAGCGGTGCAAGGTAGATATGCTGGCGGTTAAAGAGTTGAAGCAGCTCTGGTAGCCGTTCCAGATTTGCATCAGTTCCGTCTATGAGCAGGAGCCGCGGCCCCGATTCTGCAGGTGCTGTAATCAGTTCATCCACGGTCTGTTCCATCCGGTTTCTGTTCGACAGTAATGGGAGGTGGTGCCAATTGTCTTCCTCAATCAGGTAGAGGTGATCTGAATGGTTGCTGCTCCATTCATCCCTGATCTGCTCCATACTGTTTGCGGTGAGCAGAACCATGCCACCACTGTCTTCCCGTACGATTTGATCAAGAAGTTCAGAAAAAGAGGGTAATTCTGCCGCTGAATGGTTCTCTTCAGGTATGGTGCCTGTGACCCACCATAAAACCGGATTGTGCCTCTCTCTGATTTCACGTATGGCGACTCCTTCTCGTGCCGGTTCCCGGGTTCGAACAGCGACCGCGACAGGTCTGTTCAGACTGCTCAGAGACGAGGCGATACGGGAGGGTGATGGTGCCGTATCGAAGGCCAGAACAAGAGAGACGGGAGTACCGAAGCGAATGAGTCCGGAGCGTGTTTGTATCGAAAGTGTACCCACAATGTTGGAGCCATAGGCAAGATAAATCTTCTGATCTCTTTCCGGAAAGTGAACCCGGGCAGGTGTCTCAAATCCGTATGGGCGGAGAAGCCGGTCCAGTTCATAGTGCCAGTGGGAACGGGAAATTTGAGGTGGCAGGTCGATGTTCCACTCAGTTCGATATCGAACCGAGTCGATCGGAATGCGGTTACGGCGATATTGGGAGGAGGGGATGTTAAATCGGTTCAGATTCAGGGTGATGAGGGAATCGACTTGATCCAGACTCTGCAAAGGACGGCTCGGGTCCGGTTCCCATGTGAGCAGTAGAAGGGCCGAGACGGTTACCGATGCTGTAAGAAGCCAGACGACCCAGCGTTTCAGCCGAACCGGATCACTATTCACAAATGTTCGGGGCGCCATACCATCCTGGACGTCGTTTTAAGATGAATATCGTTTGAGTTCTGCCTGCCGGCTTGTACATTGGCAATGGCTGAAAAAAAGAACAACAGACCCAGAGAATGTCGTACCGGATCAAGCGTATCGAATTCAAAAGAGAAGTGGAGCACTTTCACCACCTTCCATTTGAAATATATGAAGATTACCCGAACTGGGTTCCACCTTTCCGTGCAGAGATCGAGAAGATCTTTGACCCTGAGCAGAACAGCTATTTTATGCATGGAGAGTGCGAACGTTTTCTGGTTTGGCAGGGAAAAGAGGTGGTGGGGCGTTTCGCTCTCATGAACAACCAGCGCAAGGATCATCTGTTTAATCCGAAGATGGGGGGAATGGGGTTCACTGAACTCAGAAAGGATGTCGATCTGATGAAGTCGATCATAGATTTCGCTTCTGAATGGCACGGAAAGAGAGGGTATGGAGCGTTTCGTGGACCTGTCAATTTTGGAGAAAATGACAACTATTGGGGGCTGCTGGTAGAGAATTTTGATGATCCGCCGATTTATGGAATGCTCTACCATCCCCCCTGGTATCGTGATCTTTTTGAAGCGAGCGGGGCAGAGAAGTATGATGATCACTGGAGCTATTCCCGTCAGTTTAGTGAACCGCTCCCGGACCGTCTGGTTCGTATTACAGATCGTATCGCAAGCCGGGCCGATGTGGAACTACGACCTATAGATATGCAGAATCTGGACAGAGATGCCGAATCGATTCGAATGATCTATAATGAAGCCTGGAGAGATCAGGATATTGTAGAGAGAGGCCAGGAGTTTACCGAACTGACGGAGGAGACGATCCGTGAGATGGTTCAGAAGCTCAAGCGAATAATGATTCCGGAAAGTGTTCTGCTTGCTTTCGTGAATGGTGAGCCGGCCTCTTTTATTGTCTGTATTCCCGATCTGAATGAGATTTCTGCAAGAACGAATGGCCGGCTTCGGTGGTGGAATATCTGGAGTCTTATCCGGCTAAAACATAGTGCAAGCCGTTTAAGGACAGTAGTCTACGGAACCCTTCCGAAATATCGAAAAATGGGGCTGGAGGCGCTCACTTTTGTGAAAGGTATTGAGATGACTCACAGTGCGGCTCCCAATCTTGAGAGTCTGGAGGGTGCCTGGGTGAGCGAAAAGAACTGGCTGATGCAACGCAGCCTGGAGGCTTTGGGGTGTACACACCACAAAACACACCGAACTTATCGATGGAGCATTGAGTAGTAGTGGTTTGGCAGCAGGAGTTTGAACAGTCGGATATTCATTTTACCCGAAAATCTGCTTCAGAAGGCGTTCAGAAATCTCTTTTTTTGTTCCGCTCATCTCTACCGGTTTCTCGCCACCGATCAGAAAAATTCGATTGTAATCGGAGTCAAACCCCGTCTCTTTGCTGTTCAATTCATTCGCTACAATATAATTTACACGTTTCTCCTGAAGTTTTTTACCGGCATTCTCCAGCAAATTCTCCGTTTCCATTGCAAAACCGATAAGAACCTGATCCTCCCGCTTCTGAAAGCCCAGCCAGCTCAGGATATCGGGATTCGGATCCATTTCTATAGCAGTAAGTGAATTCTTCTTCTTGATCTTCTGCACGGCCCGGGAGCGTGGACGGAAGTCAGAAACGGCTGCTGCCATGATTACTACATCGGCATCTGCGTGTGCTTTTACCTGCTCAAATAGATCTGCAGTACTTACAAATGATTCTGAAGTGACGCCGCGGGGAGCCGGAACCGTACCGGGCCCTCTTAAAAGTGTAACAATGGCACCGGTATTGCGGGCCGCTTCGGCCATTGCACATCCCATTTTACCACTGCTCGGATTCGACAGAAAACGAACGGGATCCAGATACTCACGTGTAGGGCCGGCCGTGACAAGTACTTTCTTACCAGAAAGGGAGCCTTTCGGAGGGAGAAGCAGCTCTTCAACTTTCTCTATAATCGTTCCGGGATCCGGCAATCGTCCTCGACCCTGAAGACCGCTTGCAAGATACCCTTCTTCAGGCTCCATCAGATGAAAACCGTATCTCTCGAGAAGCTCTTTGTTATGTACGACTGCAGGATGATTATTCATCTCTCCATCCATGGTCGGACAGATAAGCAGCGGGCAGCGGGCGGCCAGTGCTATAGATGTAAGAAGATTGTCGGAGTGGCCGTGAGCCAGTTTGGCCAGAGTGTTGGCCGTGCAGGGCGCAATCAAAAAGAGGTCGGCCCATTCGCCCAGGTGAATGTGGCGTGTCCAGCTCTCGTCAGCCCGGTTACCGGAGAAAATTTCGACAGCAACTTCATGGTGTGTAAGCGAAGTGAATGTCTCTGTGCCGACAAATCGTGTAGCAGAAGGGGTCATGGCCACACGAATGTCGGCTCCTTTTTTCTGCAGTTCCCGGAGCAGGAGTACGGATTTATAGGCAGCAATTCCACCGGTTACCCCAAGCAGAATTTTTTTGCCATCCAGGCGCATCACTCTTCCCGGTTGGGGTATTTGTAGTGGATTTTCTCGTCAAGCAGTTCGTCAACTGCACGCTGGGTTGCGTGAGGAAGCTTTTCGAAGGCTTTGGAGATTCGTTCCTGCTCCTCATTGAAGGTGAATTCGTCCTCGTCCTCAAACCCTTCAAAGTACTTGAGCTTCTCATCCAGTTCAAGTCTCTCCTGAGCAGCGATCTGACGGGCACGCTTGGACATGACGACAAGCATTTCATACTTGTTGTTACCTAACTGTCCCACTTTTTCTATATCCAGTGTTTTTACAGGCATCTGATTAACTATGAGTGTTCATAAATGATTGAACAAGCTTTTTGAGCTTGCTGTATGCAGTTTCAAGATCGTCGTTAACGACCACCCGGTCGAAACGGTCGGCGTATCGGAGCTCTTCTTTAGCTCGTTCTATCCGCTGTTTCAGGCGCTCTCCAGACTCTGTACCGCGATTTCTGAGCCTCTCCCTGAGGATTTCGAAGGAGGGGGGTTTCAAAAAGATGGCCAGCGCGTCTTCACCATAAAGGGACTTGACGCTCGTCGCTCCCAATACCTCTATGTCCAACAAAACAAAATACCCTTTATCGAGCTGATTTTCAACATCTGAACGAAGTGTTCCATACCGTGTTCCGTTGAAAAACTCCTCCCACTCCAGAAAGTCTTTATTTTCAATTTTTTTTGTGAACTCTTTGTCCGACAAAAAGTAATAGTCTCTTCCATCAACTTCTCCAGGTCTGGGGTCCCTTGTTGTAGCTGAAGTGGAGAATCTGAGTTTGTCGAACTCTTTGAGGAGCCGCTGCGCCATAGTCGATTTTCCGCCGCCGCTGGGAGCCACCAGTATGATGATCTTTCCTCTGGTTTCACTCAATATTCTGTACCTGCTCTCTGATCTGTTCGAGGGTCTCTTTGGCATAGACAACCTGATGGGAGATTTCGGAGTCATTCGATTTGGCTCCGATCGTGTTTAACTCACGGTTGATCTCCTGGCACAGGAAATTAAGGCGGCGGCCTACAGCATCCTTGCTGTCAAGGGCTTCAAGAAAAAATTTGAGATGAGATTCGAGGCGTACCACCTCCTCCTTGATGTCCATTTTATCTGCAAGAATTGCAATCTCCATCTCCATCCGGTCGGGGTCTATCTTCTCTTCGTCGATCAGAGAACGAAGGCGGGTTGCAAGCTTCTCCATCGCCTCGGGGACTCTCTGGCTGGAGATAGAGGCGATGGTCCCGAGCAGAGACTGAATCCTGTTGATCTGGTTCTGCAGCTCACTCTTCAGCTGGCCGCCCTCTTTTCTTCTCATACGAACGACGGTCTCCAGTGCCTTCTCTGTTGCCAGGCAAGTGAGTTCCCAGATGAGCCCTACAGTCCCGGGCTTCTCGCTTTTTTGTAAAAATATATCATCAAAATGAAGCAAGTCCTTTATATTCAAATCACTGGAAATTCCTGCACTCTTGCCTGCTTCCTGCAGCATCGTCGTGTAGCTGCGTATCATTTCCGTACTCAGTGCGATGTCGGGTTCCCCTGTTTTCGCCTTGTCCAGATAGATGTTGAGATTGACTTTGCCCCTGTGTATCTCTCCCTGAATTCGCTCTTTGATCTCCAGCTCCTTGGCTGCAATGGAACCGGGCAGCCTTGCAGAGAGGTCAAAATAGCGACCGTTCAGGGTTTTAATTTCTGCGGTGATATGAATTCCGTTTTCTGACGCTTCTCCGCGCCCAAAACCGGTCATGGATGTAATCATAGTGTGGTTTACTCCATTGGAATTTCAACAACTCGTCAATATAGCTATCTGAACTCTTTCTTGAAGTCTGAAATTTATTTGAATAGAATTCAACAATCATGCGCTTTCGAATTGATTAAAAGGATATCATTTTTAAATTGGCATGACTGATTTATCTACTCATGATTTAACTGTTTCATGTATGCCATACTCTCCAGGTGCCCGGCTCTCACTCATTTTATCGATTATCGCACTCATTGTTCTACCCGAATGGTCATCGGGCCAGACGGAACCTGTAACCGGACTGCATGAGAATCCGATCTCTACCCATGCCTTTACCGGGGCTACTATTGTGGTATCACCAGGTCTTCGTCTGGAGCAGGCCACAATTGTCATCCGAAATGGAGTGATTGAATCGGTCGGTTCAGATATATCCATTCCTGAGGATGCCAGAGTCTGGGACCTGCAGGGCAAAATAATCTATCCTGGATGGATTGATGCGCACTCCAGGACAGGAATGCAGGGCCTGAACGACGATCACGATCGTGGCGCTCTCGCATGGAATCCGCAAATCAGGTCACATCTGTCGGCCGGTCAACAATTTGACGGTGGTGACGACTCTGTGGAGGCGATGAGAAATCAGGGATTTACAGCCGTGCATTCGGTACCTCATCTTGGCATTTTCAGGGGAGAAACCTCTGTTGTGAGTCTTGCAGACGGGGCTGTATCGAACCGGCTGATCCGGAACGGTGTCGCCCAGTCTGTTTCACTTCGCCGCAGCGGTTCGCTTGGTGGGGGCTATCCCACTTCACAAACGGGGGCTATCTCTCTGATCCGACAGACTCTTTATGATGCCAACTGGTATCGTGACGCACAGCGAATCTACAGTTCCAACCCGCAGGGAGTACGCCGACCGGAAACAAACGATGCGCTGGAGGCCCTTCAATCAGTCATTGAGGGCAATCAACCTCTTCTGTTTGAAGCCGTGAACGATGAGGAGGTATTGCGCAGCCTTCGAATTGCAGAAGAGTTCTCAATACCTTTCTGGATTCGTGGGAGCGGGCATGAGTATCGGCTGCCTGATCGTCTGACCGGATTGAACCTGCCCCTTATCCTTCCCGTTAACTTTCCTTCGGCCCCGGATGCGGGTTCGCCCGAAGAGGCCCTGAATATTGATCTCTCCACACTGCGCCACTGGTATTTGGCTCCCGAGAGCCCGGCTCGTGTTGCAGCTGCCGGAGTGGAGTTCGCCATTACGGCAGACGGGCTGAACCAGCTTTCAGACTTTTTACCAAATCTCAGGCGCGCAGTAGAGCGCGGGCTGGCTCCGGAGACGGCACTGGCTGCACTTACCACACGTCCGGCCTCGATACTTGGCATCTCCTCTACGCACGGAACATTGGAAGAGGGAAAAGTGGCAAGCTTTATTGTATCGGATGGCGATCTTCTGACGGGTTCATCCCGAATTCTGGACGTTTGGATTGACGGACAGCGATATTCAGTCCATTCGGAGCCCGGTGTGGATCCTCGTGGAAGTTGGGCAGTTACCACCGCGGACGGGCAGTTAACTGCGACCATTGAGATTGGTGGTCGCCCCGGAGATTTTGAAGGTACATTAAGTGTGAGTGGTCAGACACTGGAGATGCAATCTTCTGAACTTCTCGATGAGGCCCGCAGATTCAGAATGGTCTTCGATACGGAGCCTCTGGATCTCTCTTCGCCCTTGCGATTGACGGCTACAATCCGGGGGAATACCATGTCCGGCTGGGCTGAAATTCTGACTGAAGGACGTACGGAGTGGTATGCTTCTAAAACGAATCTGACTGATCCCGGTTCAACAGATGAGAGTGAATCGGATGAGGATTCAGATGATGAAGAGCTGGATGAGTCAGAATTGGAATTGATGGATATACGCCCTGCTATGGAGTATGGGCGTACTTCTCTGCCCGACCAGCCGTCAAGGCTTCTGGTTCGAAACGCCACGATCTGGACGATGGGAAGTGAAGGGGTTCTCGAAGGGGCAGACTTGCTTGTACATCAGGGGAGGGTTGAAGAGGTCGGATTTGATCTTCCGGTGCCGGAAGGAATCGAAGTGATTGATGCGGGGGGAAGGCACGTTACACCAGGATTGATTGATGCTCACCTGCACTCGGGAATTGATGGTGTGAATGAGACGGGCAATGCTATTGTGCCTGAAGTGAGGATGGGGGATGTCTTGAATATTCACAACATCTGGATGTACCGGCAGCTTGCGGGGGGGTTGACGACTGCACATCTGATGCATGGGTCGGCCAACCCGGTTGGCGGGCAAAATCAACATATCAAGCTTCGTTGGGGCGGGCTTTCCGATGAGTTGAAACTGGAGGGAGCACCGCGTACCGTCAAGTTTGCTCTGGGTGAAAATGTGAAACGTGTGGGTAACAACCGCTATCCGGAGACCCGCATGGGAACTGAACAGATCATTGCAGACCACTTCAGGGCAGCGCAGGACTACAGATATCGCTGGAGGGAGTGGGAGGAGAGTGGAGACGGCCTGCCTCCCCGCAGGGACCTGAGAATGGATGCTCTCGTAGACATCCTTGAAGGTGAGATTTTGATCCAGGCACACAGCTACAGGCAGGATGAGATTTTAATGCTGGCACAACTGGCCGAAGAGTTTGGTACACGTGTGGTCGCTTTTCATCACGGGGTTGAGGCGTACAAACTGGCACCCGAACTTGCCGAAATGGGTATTGGTGCGGTGATATGGTCCGACTGGTCGTCATTCAAAATAGAGTCATATGACGCGACGGTCTACAATGCAAGGCTGCTAAACGAAGCCGGAGTACTCACTTCTCTCCATTCAGATAACAGCCAGATCGCGTCGAGGATGAACTGGGAGGCAGCTAAAATGGTACGTGCCGGAATGGAGCCGGTAGAGGCATTGGCACTGGTGACCATCAATACGGCCAAACTGCTTGGAATCGACGACCGTGTCGGTTCACTTGAACCGGGCAAGGATGCCGACTTTGTGATCTGGAGTGGTGATCCATTGTCAACCTTTACAGTGGCCGAGCAGACATGGATTGATGGCCGTAAATATTTTGATCTGGAGCAGGACCGGGTCTTGCGCGAAGAGGTGGAAAGAGAGAGAGAGATGCTTATACGTAAGTTGATTGAGTCGAACTGATTGAACTCTGAACCGGAGAAACCTGAAAAGATGAACCGTCTTAAAAAATACCAGCCCATGTATATTCTGACGCCTTTTTTTACTCTGCTCATAACACTTCTGACATTCATGACGCCGCTTTATTCACAGGTTCCTGCTCCGGCCCAGGAGCGGCCTTTAGCGTTTGTGAATGGTACCATTCATACCGTCTCGAACGGTGTGGTGGAGGGGGGTACTGTACTTGTGGAGATGGGTAAAATCGTTGCCGTGGGGGAGAGTATAGAGATCCCTTCCAATGCCGAGATTGTAGATCTGGATGGGCGGCATCTCTTTCCGGGGCTCATTGACGCGTGGTCCGAAATGGGACTCTTTGAAATTGGGCAGGTTTCAATGACCGTTGACCTGAATGAACAGGGTTCTGTAAACCCTAATGTGAGGGCGGAGGCAGCGTTCAATCCCGAGAGTCGTCACATAGGGGTAGCCCGTTCTGCCGGGGTGCTGGCAACTGTTAGCACTCCTGCTGGTGGTCTGATTTCCGGTAAGTCTGCAGCGATGATGCTAGACGGATGGACGTGGCAGGAGATGGTGATCCGGCCGGGTGCGGGCCTGGTGATCAACTGGCCATCAACGAATAACGAAAACAGCTATGGGAACTCCCTCAAATACCTTCGGGAGTTTTTTGCGGACTCGAGAGCCTACCGCAGTGCCAGAGTGGCGATGGGAGAGGGTTCAGCCCTCGCTTTCGATATTCGGATGGAGGCGATGATCCCTGTTCTGGAGCAGAATGTTCCGGTTGTCGTGCAGGCAGATGAGGTGCGCCAGATTCAGGATGCTATATCCTGGTCACAGGAGGAGGGGCTTCGAATCGTTATACTGGGAGGGAGGGATTCACACTATATTTTGAACCATCTCTCCCGACACCGTATTCCCGTGATCGTAACATCGGTCCTCGATTCGCCAAACAGAGACTGGGAGCCGTATGATTCCCGATACTCTCTCCCGGCAAAACTCTACGATGCGGGAGTCAAGTTTGCTATTGCCGGCGCCAGTGACGCAGCTTATGCCAATCGACTGCCATGGGAGGCAGGAGCGGCTGTGGCCTTCGGTCTGCCACTGGATGAGGCATTAAAAGCGGTCACAATCTCACCGGCTGAAATACTTGGTTTCGAGGATCGTCTCGGAACCATTGAACCCAGAAAGGATGCGACACTTTTGATTACCACCGGCCATCCGCTTGAGTACGATACAGAGATCCTGCAGGCATATATCGAAGGGAGAAAGATTGATATGCGGGATGCACACCTTCAATTCTATGAGAAATATCGTGAGAAGGTAGATCAGAGGCAGGGAACACCCAGGTAAAGGGGGGTCTCGGCAGGAACTTCTTGCAGTTCAGATAATAATTTGAGGCTTTTCAGGTTCTATATTTAAAGCCGTGCAACTTCCCATCCATCCATATTCCAGAATTAGTGAAAACAATCAACCACAGTACCCTGTTCACCCTGCTTCTATTCACTCTGATGGCGGTTTTTCAGGGGTGCGATGTTGCGGACACGAATGAACCTGAAGAAGAAGAGGAGATATTCATCGACAGGGAATCACTGCTGATTCCGATCCATATAGGAAGTAAATGGGTCTACAAGAATCAGGAAGAGGAGGAGTGGGAGCAGACCATTCTGAACTATACCCAGTCGGACAGCAGCCTGTTGGTAGGGGTTTCAATCTACGTTGTGAGCAGTGATACCTACGATGGCAGCCAATTTGTGATCAGTGAAAAGGGGATTCATGTCGGAGAAGTGCTCTTATTCAGGACCGGTATGGAGGATGGAGAACAGTACACTATTTCTGTAGGAGAATCGGAGTTTACCTATGAGCACAGAGTGGAGGAGGTGACGGTACCCGCCGGCACTTTCCAGGCTTCGGTCTATGAGAATCTGGACACGAACGAGAGGATCTATTTTGCGCCGGGAGTAGGTGAAGTGAAGTGGGTAGATCAAAATGGGAATACGGATGAGTTGGTGAGCTATCAACTTGAAGGATAAGCCCCAATTGGTTTTTCGATCCATTGTGGATGGGTGCATCTGGAAAATGAAGGCGAATAGCCCGCAGGAGTTTTTATGGCAGAAAAAAACTACAGAGTTCCGGACCAAACGTCGATCGGTCATGTTCATCTGAAGGTTGCAGATCTGGAGCGTTCCCTTCACTTTTACTGCCATCTGCTGGGGTTCAAACTGATGACCACTTATGGAGATCAGGCCGCATTTATCTCTGCCGGTGGCTACCATCATCATATAGGGTTGAACACATGGCACTCCGAAGGAGCGCCACCTGCCCCGGTTCGAAGCGCAGGCCTGTTCCATACGGCCATACTGTATCCTGCAAGGCGAGATTTGGCCGAGATCACCAAACGCTTGATGGATAATAACATTCCAATTACGGGTGCCAGCGATCATGGGGTTTCGGAGGCGATCTACCTGAATGATCCGGACCGTAATGGTTTGGAGCTCTACAGAGACCGGCCCTGGAAAACTGACAACCTAATCCACTTCTCTCATGAAAAAACTGATCAGGCCCGGCCAGTTTCAGACGATCATGCCCTGGTTGATGTACACCGGTATGGAGGATGAAGATCTGCAGGCAATCTATGCCTACCTTCAGACGGTAGCACCCGTAGAGAATAGAGTTGTTGCATTTACACCCGGGACGGCTGAATAGACGGGGTTCAGGCGAAGGCAGAGTAGAAACCAACACAGGAGTACTATGATTGAAATCATTATATCACTGAACGTATGGGCCGTGCTTGTGGCGGCTGTCACCTATTTTATGCTCGGATGGATCTGGTACGGCCCTCTCTTCTCAAAAAAGTGGATGGCTCTCAGGAAGTTGAGAGAACAGGACATCAAAGATCCTGATCCGAAGATCTTTATGTGGAGTTTCCTGCTTCAGTTTACAGCCACGGTGACTCTGGCAGTTTTTCTGCAGGCCCTTGCCATTGATACTGCCCTGCACGGCTCGCTAATCGGGTTTGGAGCGGCTGCCGGTTTTGTCTTCACACTGGCGGGAACGACAGGTTTGTTCTCCGAAAACAAGCTCGGTTTGCATTTTATCGACAACGGGTATCACGTGGTCGGCCTCGCCATCGCGGGGGCTATCCTCGGTGCCTGGTAGGTTTTTACTACTGCTATAAATAGAAGAGAAACAGAGGTTCAGATGTTTACCATCACCAGGCTATACTGTGACGAACACGGCGAGAGCCGGTTTGAGGAGATTGAGGTGCCCCTGCAGGAGTTGGGAGAGATCGGGGCCCTTTCCGAACCGGTGGCGGTAAAGGAGCTGCTATTTCGCGAGGTGGATCCGGGCTACGACTACGATTTCCACAACGCACCCCGGAAACAGTATATCGTACTGCTGGACGGGGAGATCGAAATTGAAACTTCACTGGGAGAGAAGCGAAGGTTCGGAGCGGGGGAGATCCTGCTTGCCGAGGATACGACCGGAAAAGGGCACAAAACCCGGAATCTGACACCGATCCGGAGAAAGTCTCTGTTTATTCCGTTGGACTGATTTCAATGCAGGTGTGTTGCATATTGAGAAGAGATACTGATTTTGTAATTTCGTGGAATCGAAATTTAAAAAATTGAATGTATGACACGAGTCATCGTTGGGATCTCTATTTTATTTTTTGGTGTTTTCATTGCGTATCAATTTATAGGTAATGAACAGGATGATGGATTCTATGTCATAGATCAGAGAGAGGGGGCTTTATACATCGAAGGTTCATCGTCTGGTTATATACTCATCGGGACGGGATCCGAAGGGATTCGTTTTGAAGAAGAGATCACACAGGTGTCCCACAATAACGGGGTGCTTGAAGTGACTCATGGAGGTGGCGCCATTCCATTTTCAGTGGATAATGAGGATGATGTTCGCCAGGTAGACGGTATTATCAGCCTGAACATTACCGAATTTAATTTTGCGGACTGGTATGACGGTTTCAAATCAAGGCAACTATCCGGAGTGGATGGGTCAGATTGTCACTCGGGTGGCATAGGATCCAGCGGCTGTACCTTTGCTGATAATAGTGATAATTCCTGGATCAGGATCGATTGCCGGGAGGGCCTTTTTACTTGCTGTACATTGGATGGGAACAGTATTGGCTGCTTCAGGGAACAGCAGGGATCAGTTTTCCGTCGTTGAGTGCGATGCAGAGCTGGAATTCGTCAGGGAGATGGAACTGGAAGAGAGCCATCTGATTCCCAACTACGGCGCCTACTCCGGAGATGTGGTTCTCACCGGAAACATGATTGTAATCTCCCCCTTTAATAGTCATTTGATCTTGTTCTACGATCTGGAAGGAAGCTTACTCTACAGAGTGGACAGTCCAGGCAGAGGTCCGGGCGATTTTGGCTCGAATAGTATTTCTCTGGACTACTCTGCAGGCAAGATTTACATAGGAGATGAGAATGCAAGATACACAGTGATACCAACCGATACCTATCCGGATACACTGGACTTCTACAACCATATTTCAGTGAATAATTTCCCGCAATTCCTATTCAGCAGAATTATCAATGTTGTGGATGGGCACATCTACAACACCCGATTCCTGGGAATGACAAACGATACCGACTATCTTTTTTTGAGATTCATGACGACTTCCGGGCGTCACTGAGGGTTGCCAGAGTCAAATAATTCTCTTATCCCCATTCTGTATCGCATTAATGTGACACTGCAAGCTCTTTGTTCTGACTATACTGTACCGTATGTGCCGGCCATATCAGTGAGATTACAGAGTCGTTTACTCTCAGGCCTTTCTGGATATTGTCCACTTTTGTCCTGTTTTGTCTACTTTTGTCCACTTTTGTCTACTTTTGTCCACTTTTGTCTACTTTTGTCTACTTTTGTCCCTATATTTTTTTAAAAAAAGATTTGTATGATGGTTCATAGATAATTGAAGCGCCAACGAAATGACGGGCCGATGGTTGAAGCGAAAAACGATTCGGTCAGTTTATGAACCTTCACGAACATTGACGATGATGAAGAAAAAGAGAATTCTTATTTTAATATCTGTATTTGTGTTTGCACTCCTGATGGCGATTAACATGTCGATCTCAAACAATCATAAAAGTGAATCGAATATAAATGTCACCTTGAATAGTATTGTGGCTCTTGCACAGAGTGGCGGGGAGGAGGAGGATGAGTGTGAACAGTTTTGTGAGATTCAATGGGAAAACGATAAAGGGTCATGCAATGCTACTTTTTGGGCTACGTTTGCAGGTTGTACAATTTTAATACCTGGTTCCCCTGCATATATCACTTGTGTCGGGATTGCAGTGCTTATCCATGATATTTGTTATAATAGTGCACAAGATTCTTATGATTTGTGCATATCGCAATGTTAATATTAAAAATATATTTAATGCCATGAGTAATATAGATGTTAATGGTCAATTGACTAAAAATGTCACAACAACTGAGAAAATAAGAGATATATTTTATTGGATTTTATTTTTTGGAATAATATTGCCTCCAAATTACGCATTAATTATAAATGATAATAGTATATTTCCATATACAAAAAGTCAAATTATATTTGCATCCATAATAGTTATTATAGTATTGTTGTTACAAATTTATATTTATATTTTATATTATAAAATTGACAAGAATAAATTAATTCAAGTATTAAAATACCATTTTATATTATTTGCGTTTTCAGCAGTAGCATTAATTATAGGCTTATGGATATTAGGCTTTGAGTTTATGTAAAGTATATATGTTTGTCCTCACAGGTGCTGTTTTCATTATTTCTGATACATTAGTAAGAGAATAGTTTGGCCAGAGATTTTTTTTAGGGTCAAGACAACTTAAGGAAAGTTAAAATTCCGTAAGTTGGTGTATGCCAGTTAATAACAAATATGTTTACCGTTCA
>JBBDIJ010000009.1:0-385758 GCA_040880485.1 Balneolaceae bacterium | reverse complement strand
GAAAATATTTATCCAAAATTGTTAACATTCATCCGTCAAGAACCGCTTAAGTTGTTTTGACCCTTTAAAAAAAGATTTGTATGATGGTTCATAGTCGAATTAAGTACCTACGAAATGGCGGGTCGATGATTGAAGTGAAAAACGATTCGGTCCGTTTATGAACCTTCACGAACATTGACGATGATGAAGAAAAAGAGAATTCTTATTTTAATATCTGTATTTGTGTTTGCACTCCTGATGGCGATCAACCTGTCGATCTCAAACAATTATGCAAATGAATCAAGTATAAATGTCACCTTGAGTAGTATTGTGGCTCTTGCGCAGAGTGGCGGGGAGGAGGATGAGCAAGGTTGCGGAGAGTGTTGGCAAAATGGGTACAAAAAATGGGGTGCAGCGGGTAATCAGGGATTCCTTACTTGCAATTGTGATGTCATATCTCTTGGCACGCCTAAAGAAGAGTGTCAGTGTGAATAACTAAGTAATATTTGTAAGAATTAGATATTGGGATGAATAAATACGTGTTAATATATTTATTTACTACAATATATTTTGTGACTGGTTGTAGTGAGCCAAAGATTCAATCATATGATGATTCTGTTCATGTAATTGACGTTGATATAGAGGATTGGAGCACCATCGGGGAATTACCAGCCGTGTATCTTCCTCATGTCAGCAGAGAAGTTAGTGATCCGAGATTCATCAGTGTTTCGGGAGACTATCTGGTAATTTCTGATCATACAGATTCAGGAATGCTTAAAGTTTTTTCCATCACTCATCAATATCAACACATTGGCAGTTATGGCATCGCAGGCCCTGGTCCTCAAGAGTTTGGATTACTGCCATTTCTAACAAGGGATGAACCGAAAGGTGAGCCCCTTCTTTCTATGATTGATTTTTCAAACAAAGTGTATTATAAGGTTGATATAGAGGATATCATTGAAGATGAGCGTTTTGTGCCAATAAGGAGTATACATTTACCAGTGGAGCTTGTGCACTCTCAGCGAGTGATCACTATGAATGAAGGAGAACTTGTTGGACTGGGGGGTGGCAATGACGGTAAGCTTGTCAAGTATGACATGGCGGCAGACTCTATAAGTGAGCACACTGAATTTGTGCCTGCGATTGCACACGATATACTAAATAAGGGTTATTTATACACAGGAGAAATGACAGTTAATAATGAGAGTGGTCTCATCGCTGTTGTTTCTCTCTATTTCAGACAATTGGAAATCTATGACAAAAACTTGAATCTTATCATTGTAAGTCGTTTGGATGATACCCCTGAACTTGAAATTGAATCAAGAGATGGCCGGTATCGACTTCTGGATGAGGCAAGGTTCAACTATGGTGCTATTGATTCTTATGGTGACAAAATTTTTGTGTTGTATATAAACAGGACTATAGGGGAGATAGAAAATGGAAGCTGCATCGAAAACCCAAGTGAAATACATATATATAATTGGGAGGGAAGATTTTTATCCAGAGTCAAGCTAACTGATTGCCCGACAACGATGGCCTATGATCATATTCACAATAGAATTATAGGTGTTTTTGGAGACACAGAAAACGAGGAACAGATCATCGGTACTTATGACCTGATTCCGTGAGGAATATTTTTTAAGTGAAATGATTTCAGTTAGTTAAATGACTATATATTTATATCCAATCGGTGAATTCTGAATTTGACCGACTGTCTTTTGATTATCGAGTTTGAACTCACTTCCACGGCCGGACTTGCTTGATGCTACTCATGGCCTTCTCCTGGATTTATGGGATTTGATATTCCGGAATATCCAGGAATTACTAACGATACGGACTATCATTTCCTTGAGATTCATGACGACTACCGGGCGTCATTATGGGTTGCCAGGGTAAAATTCTCTTATCCGCTTTCTGTATCGCATTTAATGTGACGCTGCAATCTCTTTGTCCTCATCAGCTACGCCTATTCTGTACCGTATGTGCCGGCCATATCAGTGAGATTGCAGAGTCGTTTACTCTCAGGCCTTTGTGGATATTGTCCACTTTTGTCTCTAAATATTCTAAAAAAAGATTTGTATGATGGTTCATAGAGGATTGAAGCGCTAACAGAATAACGGGTCGATGGTTGAAGCGAAAAATGATTCGGTCCGTTTACGAACCTCTACAAAATTTTAAACTGATGAAACCAGATTCAACGATACTGATATAGATTACAGAGATGAATATGTCTTCGTTCTATATAGAAATATTACCTATGATCCTGTCCATAACAGAATCTTTTCTTTATTACCCCATTTAAAATCTTACTTTCAGATGTTGCCACCCCCCGCACGGGCTCAACCCGTACCCGCCGCTACTTCAGATTCACAAACTGCAGCGGGATCCCGAAGTTCTTGCTCTTCAGGTGCTGGATCACCTCCTGCAGGTCATCGATCTTTTTTCCGGTAACACGTACCTGGTCTTCCATGATGGCGGGCTGAACTTTCGCTTTCAGGCTCTTGATCTCTTTGACGATCTTTTTGGCTGTCTCCCGGTCGATGCCCTCTTTCATTGTCGTCTTCACACGCACCGAACCCTGGCTGCTTCCCTCTTCGGGGCCGAACTCCAGGATCTTGGGGGAGAGTTTCCGCTTCACGAAGTGGCCGATCAGCATCTCCTTCACGGCACGCATCTTCATGCTCTCGGCCGCGGTGATGTCGATGGTGTTCGCTTTGCGGTCGAAGTTGATCTCGGTGTGAAGCCCGCGGAAGTCGTAGCGGGTCGAAACCTCTTTCAGTGTGTTGTTGACGGCGTTGTCCACTTCCTGGGTGTCGACCTGGTTGACGATGTCGAATGAAGCCATAGTGTTGTTTTTCAGGTTACGGTGTAAACGTTATCGTTGTCGGAACTACTCATCGGATCGCCTTCAGGACATTCTTGGCCAGCCTTTCGGCCTCCGGTGCCGTTTTCGCTTCCGAATAGACCCGGACGACCGGTTCGGTATTCGATTTTCGGAAGTGAACCCATCCCTCCTCAAAGTCGATTTTTACTCCGTCGGTGGTGTCGGGTTCTCTGTCCTGGAAAGCGCTCTTCAGCTTATCAAGTACCTGACCGGCCTCCATTCCAAGATCCTCCAGCAGTATTTTGCTCTTGCTCATTTCGTAGTGGGGGAGGCTCTGCCGGTAGTCCGACGCTTTCAGCTTTCGTTCAGCCAGCAGTTGAAGCACCATGGCCACACCTGCCAGGGCATCCCGCCCGTAGTGGAGATCTGGAAGGATCACCCCTCCATTTCCCTCGCCGCCAATAACAGCACCGTGATTCTGCATCGCTTTTACCACATTGATCTCGCCGACGGCCGACCTATGGCACCTCTTGCCGTAGCGTTCGGTTATATCGTCGGCAGCCCGCGAGGAGGAGAGGTTAGTGGCGGTATCTCCCGGGGTCTTCTCCAGTAGAAAGTCGAAGGCAGCTACCTGGGTGTACTCCTCTCCAAAGACCTGCCCGTTTTCGTCGACCACGGCCAGGCGGTCGGCATCCGGGTCGGTGACAAAGCCCAGATCGCACTTCGTTTCTTGAACCAGCTCACAGATATCCTCCAGATGTTCAGGCAGCGGTTCCGGATTGTGCGGAAACCGGCCGTTCGGGGTACAGTGGATGGTTTCGACCCGTTTTACGCTTAATGCTTTTAGCAGGGCGGGGATCGCATCCGATCCTGCGCCGTTTACCGCATCCACCGCTACACTGAATCGCGCTTTCCCGATCACATTCGGGTCTATCCATGGCAGATCCAGAATCTTTCGGATGTGGTGTTGAAGCGCATCACTCACATCTTTTACCGAACCCGTTTGGTCATACTCCTGCCAGTCGAAATTCCTCTCCTTCGCCAGCGAGAGCACCTCACTGCCCTGCTTCTCGTCCAGGAACTCACTCTTTCCGTTTAGCAGCTTCAGGGCGTTCCACTGTTCCGGGTTGTGGCTGGCTGTGAGTACGATTCCGCCCGCCGCCTTGTGCCGCAGCACCTCCATGGCAACCGTCGGGGTGGGGGCGACTCCAAGGCGAATGACATCGCACCCGGTGCTTCTGAGAGTTCCGGTCACGATCTCTTCACAGATCTCGCCCGTCAGGCGGGTATCTCTGCCGACCACAACGGTTCCTCCTTTTAACCAGCTTCCATAGGCTGCGCTGTAGGTGACCAGATTTTCAGGGGTGAGGTGGGATCCAAAGATACCGCGGATTCCCGAGACGGATACGATAAGTGCCATAAATCTCTCGTTTGTTTGGTTGAATTCAGTGGTTGCTGTCCGGCGCTTCGCCCTCATTCAGATCCGGATTCCAGGGAATATCCGGTCTGCCGGCTTGGTGGTTTTCATGCCGAGCCAGGACGAACAGAAGATCCGACAGGCGGTTCAGATAGATAATGGCCTGCTCATTCAGTGGAGACTCTTTTTGCGAACAGGCAACAGCGTCCCGTTCTGCACGCCTGCAGACGGTTCGCGCCATATGAAGGGTGGCCGCTGCAGGAGTTCCCCCCGGGAGGATGAACTGCTTTAGGGCAGTGAGCGCTTTGTCCAGTTCATCGATTGCCGCTTCCATCCAGGCGACCTCATCCGAAGAGATACGTCGGATCCTCTGTTTCTTCTCCAGCGGGGTTGCCAGGTCGGAACCGAGCAGAAAGAGCTGGTGTTGAAGGGACTCCAGCAAGGGCCGCACTTTCTCACAGGGAGAGAGTGTGAGTACCACCCCGATCAGGGAGTTGAGCTCATCGACCGTTCCGTAGGCGGATATTCGCAATGCGTCTTTCGGGACTCTCTCTCCTCCGAAGAGGGCGGTTTGCCCGGCGTCCCCCTGTTTGGTGTAGATCTTCATGGGCAGAAGGTATGAATTTTTTACGGCTGTTTGATCTCAATGGAGGAGCCTTTCTTGCGGTGGCTAACCTCGGTATGGGTGGTGACGGTTTTCACGTTATCCTGAATAGTTGGAGGTTCCAATATGTCCGGAACTCTTTTTTGGCTTCAGGTAAAACTACAAAAAAAATGCATTCACCTGTCTCACCTTGCCTTTTAGTGCAAAAGCAACGAATTTCAACTGTCCTATGAATTTGCGGCAAGGCCGCACCGGTTTTGCTGGCGACTGACCTCCCGCAGGCCTGTCAACAATTGATTTAACCAGATTGTCCATGCCCTCTTTTCTTGAAGCAGCCAGATCACAGGTTGGCCGAAAATTCCTGACTGGAATTACAGGGTTTCTTATCCTCTTCTTTGTTTTCATCCATCTTGCCGGTAATCTGACCATTTTTGGTGAGGCAGAGGCGATGAATCGCTACTCTATGAAGTTGCACGATTTTGGATGGTTACTCTGGGTAGCCAGGGCCGGCCTGGCAGTAGCCTTTGGACTCCATGCCTGGATTGGCCTCTCTATATGGTGGAGGCGCAGGAAAGCGAGACCTGACGGATATGAAGTCTACAGCAGCCGTGGCGGGCCTAGCAAACAGGGTCTCAGTTCACGCAGTATGGCATTTACAGGGACTGTATTGCTTTTATTTCTGATTCTGCATCTGAATACATTCGCGTTCGGAGAAACAGAAACAGTGTTGGTGGACAGCTATGAAACTCATGACATCAAGACCCTGGTTATCGATACTTTTCAGAATCCGCTTTATGCATTCGGTTACGCCTTTGTAATGGTTTTACTGGGAACACACCTCGGACACGGAGTTTGGAGTGCGGCTACATCACTGACCATGAAGAACCACAAAGTGTCTGCTGTGGTCTACACCCTTGGAGTTGTCATCGCAGTGGCACTGGCCGTGGGGTTTCTTTTCATACCTCTCTACATCTACTTTACCGGTGGCTGCGGGCCTTTGATCGCAGGTACGAATTGCAGTTGATCGATAATTTTGGCTAAACAGGCAGAACGTTCTATGAATCTTGATTCACAAGTACCTCCCGGACCACTGGAAGAGAAATGGGACCGGTATCTGAGAGATGTCAAACTGGTCTCTCCCAATAACAAACGCAAACATACAGTCATCGTTGTGGGAACCGGGTTGGCTGGTGCATCTGCAGCGGCTAGCCTGGCTGAACTGGGTTATAACGTCAAGAGCTTCTGTATTCAGGACTCTGCAAGAAGGGCGCACAGTATTGCGGCTCAGGGGGGGATTAATGCAGCCAAGAACTATCCGAATGATGGTGACAGTATCTGGAGGCTTTTCTACGACACAATAAAGGGTGGGGATTACAGATCAAGAGAGGCCAACGTTTACAGGCTTGCCCAGGTCTCTAACGAAATTATTGATCAGGCGGTAGCCCAGGGTGTCCCATTCGCCCGGGAGTATAGTGGATTGCTGGACAACCGCTCTTTTGGAGGGGCCCAGGTCTCCAGAACATTTTACGCACGTGGACAGACCGGGCAACAGCTCCTGCTGGGTGCTTATCAGTCGATGATGAGGCAGGTGAATACCGGCAAAATTGAGTATCACCCTCGTCATGAAATGCTCGATCTGGTTGTTGTTGACGGAAAGGCGAGAGGTATTGTAACTCGTGACCTTGTTTCCGGAAAAATCGGGAAGTGGTCGGCTGATGCTGTGGTTCTCTGTACCGGGGGGTACGGCAACGTCTTCTATCTATCGACTAATGCAAAAAATTCCAATGTAACTGCTGCCTGGAGATGCCACAAGCGGGGTGCTGCTTTTGCCAATCCCTGCTATGTCCAGATTCACCCGACCTGCATCCCGGTATCGGGGGACTACCAGTCGAAATTGACTCTGATGAGCGAGAGCCTGAGAAACGACGGCCGTGTCTGGGTTCCCCGGAAAAAAGGGGATGATCGACCGCCGAATGAGATCCCTGAGGAGGAGCGTTTCTACTATTTGGAAGAGAAGTATCCAAGTTTTGGCAACCTGGTCCCCAGGGACGTGGCATCCAGAAATGCCAAGATCGTTTGTGATGACGGCCTGGGAATTGGCCGGACCGGTAATGCAGTCTATCTGGATTTTCGTGATGCGATTCGGCGAGACGGCCGTGAAGTCATAGCAGCGAAGTATGGTAATCTGTTTGACATGTATGAGAACATCTCCGGAGAGAATCCGTATGAGATGCCGATGAAGATCTTTCCTGCTGTTCATTACACCATGGGCGGTCTCTGGGTCAATTACAACCTGATGAGCACCATTCCAGGCCTGTTTGTTGCCGGGGAAGCCAACTTCTCCGATCATGGTGCGAACCGTCTCGGGGCCAGTGCTCTGATGCAGGGTTTGGCGGATGGATATTTTGTGATCCCCTATACGATTGGTAATTATCTGGTTGAAGCCTCACCGGACAAACTGGATATCACGGCTCCTGAATTTGATACGACGGCAAGAGATGCCACGAAACAGATGGACAAGCTACTCTCTGTGAAGGGAGAGAAAACGGTCATTGAGTTTCATCGTGAGCTTGGGAAGATTATGTGGAACAAGGTGGGAATAGCCAGGGATCAGAAGGGGCTGGAAGAGGCACTTGTAGAGATTCGTGCACTCAGGAAGGAGTTCTGGAAAAACGTAAATGTTCCCGGGGAAGCGAACTATTACAACAAGTATCTCGAATTTGCCGGCCGGGTAGCCGACTTCTTTGAGCTTGCTGAATTGATGGCGGAAGATGCACTTCAGAGAAATGAATCCTGTGGTTGTCATCTGCGTGACGAGCATCAGTCTGAGGAGGGAGAAGCGATCAGAAATGACCAGGATTACTCTTATGTGGCGGCCTGGGAATACAAGAGCCTGAACGGTAAGCTTGAGGAGGTTCTACACAAGGAGGACCTCCAATTCCAATTTGTGGAGCTGAAACAACGCAGTTATAAATAATCCCTGATTATGAGCAGTACGAATATGACGATCCATCTGAAGATCTGGCGCCAGGAGCATCGCGATGCTAAAGGACGGTTCGAGAAGTATACTTTGGACAGCGTGAATGAACACATGTCGTTTCTCGAAATGCTGGATGTTCTGAATGAAGAGCTTATGAAAAGGGGAGAAGAACCTGTCGAATTTGACTACGACTGTCGTGAAGGAATATGCGGTTCTTGTAATCTGGTGATTAATGGCAGGGCACACGGCCCCAAGCGTCTCACGGCTGTTTGCCAGCTTCATATGCGCGAGTATAGTGACGGGGACACGGTAGTTATTGAACCGGCGCGTGCTGCTGCCTTTCCTGTGATCAAGGATCTGGTTGTAGACCGTTCGGCATTCGACCGTATTATTGAGTCGGGAGGCTATATCTCAGTCAAATCCGGTTCTGCACCGGAAGCGAATTCGATCCCGGTTGTCAAAAGCGTATCAGATACTGCGTTTGATTACGCTACCTGTATCGGTTGTGGGGCATGTGTTGCCGCCTGTCCCAACTCTTCCGCGTCACTCTTTACAGCTGCTAAAATAGCTCACCTGAATCGGCTTCCACAGGGGGAGCCGGAGAAGAGTCAAAGGGTCATCTCGATGGTCACTCAAATGGAAGAGGAGGGTTTCGGCGACTGCTCCAATTTTGCAGAGTGCGAGGCTGTTTGCCCAAAGGGTATCAGTATCGCTTCGATTGCAGAGATGAGGAGGGATTACCTGAAAGCGATATTCGATCAGTAAAGATCTTTAACGATTGTACTCCAGTCTGTACTCTGCAGGAGATATCCCCATCACTTTTCTGAAATTCATGTGAAAAGCGCGATACTCACCGGGGGTGCATTCTGTGCATTTTCGAAAGTGAACCTGAAAATCACTCAGATTGTTAAATCCGGTTTTCCATGCGATGTCTACAATTTTTTCACTTTCATATTGCGGATCGCCAAGTAGCTCTTTCGCGCGGTCGATTCGGTAGCTGTTCAACCACTGGGCAAAAGTCATGTTGAGCTTCTCACGTACGATCTGTTCAACTTCACATGGATCCAGTATCCATTTTGCCGCAACTAATCGTTTGACCCGCCTCAGGTCTGTAAGCATGTAGAGACGGTCATTTTCAATTCGCTCTTTTATTTCATGATAGATCTGGTCGCTGCTCTTCTTGTGCATACCGAATACCTTTTGCATTGATAATGGTTGGATTCATCCCGTAATGCTTTTATTACAGGAGAGTCTGGACAGGGATCTGTTACAGCGAGGTTACAGACCTGAAGGTTAGAAGTTTCTAATCAAAAGAAGAAACAGAAGGCCAGACGCTCCTATTTATGCACTGAATAGAGAGAGTCCAGTGAAAAAGGAAGAGGGGAGAGATCATCTTTATGAAGCTCATCGGGAGCGTGTCCGGTCAATTTTCTAAAGCGATGATAGAAGGTTTCATATTCCGAAGGGGTCATGCCTGTATACCTTTTGAACTGAACGTTAAACTGTGAAAGGCTTCCAAAACCGGACTCTTCCATCACTGTCTTTAATTGGAAACTCCGTGAAGGATTCTGAAGCCTTCGTTTTGCTTCTTCGACCCTGTATCGGTTAATCAATGTTTTGTAGTTGGTATCAAGCTTTTGTTTGAAGAGGTAGTGTACCTGCATTTTTGTGAGTTCAAGATCTATGCAGAGATCTGCCAGCCGATGATTCGGATTAAGCCATGGTCTGGTTCTCTTCAGAATGGCTATCAGTTTTACAGCTGTTTCGCGATATCCTTGTCTTCTACTCATCCGGGAGTACTGTAACATACAGAAAGCCCTGCTCTATGTTTGGTGAGGCTAATGCATGAACAGAGCAGTAATTGTTTTGGATCTGTTGGATGAAACACCAAGCCGGAAGTTTAACGCTCAAGCGTTAAAAGTTCAATGTGTTCAAGGAGTTCGATGACTCTGCTGTGTTCTGATGGGTCAGTACCAGCCATGATATAGAGCGTAAGTGACGATTTATCAAATTTCTGCAGATTGGATTCAAACTGTACTCTGCTTCCCAGCTCACACTCAATCCAGCTGGAAACGGTGAATGCATCTCTTCTTTCTGCTCTCTGTTTTTTACTCATCATCTCTCTTGTTTTGTGGATTTACTGTTTCAAATGGAACTCTTCCTTTTGCTTCCGTGATGGTCTGTTCGATCTGTTTACGGATCCTTTCGGACTTGCTTCTGCCCATGGCGACCTGTCGTACATGGGTGTGGGAAACTTTCCAGCGGGCAGCCAGGGCGTTTATACTAGTCCTGAGAATGGTGCAACTGATCTCAAGATCATGCAGAATGTCTTTTCGATCGAACATTTTTTACTTAGATTTCATGATGAAAGTTTAATTCTGAAAGTTTCAGGATGAATCTTGCTCGCAGTCAATATAAATGCAAACGCATTTAATTTAATATAATCATATTCATTCGATGTACGCAACTGGAAAAAGATTGAAAGTGATTGCGGATACGCTGTTTAAGGGGAACAAGAGTGCTCTGGCGAGAGAGCTGGAGATGAAGCCTCAGGCATTGGCCAAGTATCTGAAAGGACAGTCTATGCCGGGCGGGCATATTTTAATCCGTTTGCATGATATTGGAGTGAATATCAACTGGTTTCTGACCGGCCTGGGAGAACTGTTGCACAGAAGGACGGGGGGAGTAGCCGAGCCGGATGAGCACTATCTGGAAGGCCCTCGCAAGGACGACCTTACAGTGGATGAAGTGCAGATTTTGGAGAAGTTGGACCGTTTTTCGCGCTCGTTGCAGGAGATGGCACTTTCACCAGCCCTGCAACAATCACTTCTACTGGTTTTTTTAAGACATATCCATCAGGAGACGGATGAAGCAGAGTAGTTGCTACTTTTGGCCTCTTCCTTTTTACCTGCCCGGGATTTGAACGCTTTTCTCGGTGTAAGACCAAGCAGGCTGAACATCTTCATATCTTCACCAAGATCATTATTCCCTGTTGTCAGAAGCTTTTCTCCTGTGAAAATTGAGTTGGCCCCCGCCATAAAACAGTGAGCCTGTTCTTCTATACTCATATTTACTCTGCCTGCGGATAACCGTACCATCGAAGAGGGCATGGTAATTCTCGCCGTTGCGATCATTCTGGCCATTTCATGCCACTCGACTTTTGGCTGACCTTCCATTGGGGTGCCTTCTACGGCTATCAAAGCATTAACAGGTACAGATTCGGGGTGCTCCTCCATGGTTGCAAGGTTGTGTACAAGCTCGATGCGGTCCCTGTCAGTTTCCCCCATACCGATGATTCCGCCACAGCATACAGAAAGATTGTTATTCCGAACCCGATTAATTGTCTCGAGCCGATCTTCATAACTTCGGGTCGATATGATCCGGTTATAAAACTCTTCGCTGCTGTCCAGATTGTGATTATAGGCATAAAGACCCGCCTCTTTCAACCGTGAAGCCTGTTCGTCCGTCAACATTCCCAATGTACAGCACACCTCCATCTTCATGTCGGTAATTTCACGAACCATCTCTACGACACGGTCAAAATCTTTGTTATCTCTTGCGCATCGCCAGGCGGCACCCATGCAGAATCGTGTACTTCCGGCATCGTGGGCAGCCCTGGCGCTCTCAAGGATCACCTCGCTGTCCAGCATCTTCTCTGCGTCTACTTCTGTCTGGTAACGTGCCGATTGCGGACAGTATGCACAATCTTCAGGGCACCCGCCGGTTTTTATAGAGAGCAGTGTACATACCTGCACTTCTCCAGTCTGGTGATACTCTCTGTGAACCGTAGCTGCACGGTAGATCAGATCGAGCAAAGGAGTGTGGTAAATTTCACTAATTTCGTCGAGTGTCCAGTCGTTACGTACCTCGGTCATCCTGTCTATATGTTGCAAATTTACACTTTTTGTGTTGCAAAGTGCGCCAATCGCACCGATTAACCATTCTCCCTGAAAGTAAATTCATTATTCGTTAAAAAAAATCTTTTCGTATATATTGTTTTGGCTTTCGGTGGTGCCCGTTGGTATCAAGACCCGGAATGAAGGGAACAAGTGCGCACATCCGAATAGCTGTTTCGACTATTTTCAATCAGAGACCGACTAAATTGATTTTATCTGGATATGACAGAGATGAATGAGGAGGCAAACGGAATGGATATACTGGTCGTCGAAGACGATCCGACCGTACGTACTCTGGTCAAGGCAGTCCTTGAACACAGGGGAAATAACGTTCACCTGGCGGATACGGCGGAGCGGGGACGTCATATGGTGGAGGAGAGAGAGTATGATATGATTATACTGGATCTGCGCCTTCCCGACGGTAATGGATTCGACATCTGCTCCGAAATTCGAAAAGCGGATATCACCACTCCTGTTCTCTTTCTTTCAGCCGAGCACGAGACAGATGTCAAGATCAAATGTTTAAAGGTGGGTGCTGACGACTATATCACAAAACCCTTCGACAGCGAAGAGCTGCTTGCAAGAATTGAGGCGATTCGCAGGCGTAGCGATTTAAGTGGGGAGAAAGAGCTGGTCTGTGGCAATCTCAAGCTCGATCTCATAGAAAGGGATATGGTCATCAATGGGTCATCTGTTTCCCTCACGAACAACGAGTTCAATCTGCTTGCTTACCTGATGAGGAACCGCAATCGAGTGATTTCTCAGGATGAGTTGGCCAAGAATGTGTGGGATATCCATTTCGATACTCAGACCAACTATATCAATGTTTATATCAGCTATCTGAGAAAGAAGATCAGGGATCACTCCGAAGAGGAATATATTGAAACCATACGCAGAAAGGGTTTTGTATTGCGCTGTCCCGACCGAAAGGGGGGAGATTAGCCAGGATAGGATCCGGCGATATATCGTCTCAACTCTTTGATCTCTATTTTCTGTTTATCGATAACGGTTTTGACCAGATCTCCAATGGATATGACCCCTGTCACCCGGTCGTTTTCGACGACCGGAAGATGGCGAAATTTTTTCTGGGTCATAATAGTCATACATCTTTCTACTGTCTCATCCGGGCTTACGACGTAAACTTCACTGGTCATGATCTCCTGAACAGTCGTCTTTTTTGAGGTGCGCCCCTTCAGGATCACCTTGTTACGATAGTCCCTTTCCGATATGATCCCCAGCAGCGCCTGATCTTTTATCACAACAAGTGCACCAATATCCAGTTTGGACATTTTGCTTATCGCCTCAAATACGGATAGATCCGGTTCAACCGAGTGAACCTCCCGCCCCTTTTTCTCAAGAATAGATCGTACGTTCATTTAACCTGCATGTTTTTTATTGAACCGGTGTCATGCACATTCCGATTTCATTGGTTCAGTGATAACACTTTTCTGAAATCTAATCGAAAATATCGAAATTGCAAGAGCAGGGGAACGTACATGGTACAGAAGTCGGAGAAAACCGTGACCCGGCACCCATTCGGGTGAAAGGGTCAATCCATGGAGTAGGGGTTGGATGATGCGGTCTCTTGATACATCAGATACTCTTCAGGCGTGGTATCGGCGAATATGTAGTACATTGGATCTGCAGGACGGCCGTTTATAAGAACTTCGTAGTGGAGGTGTGGCCCCTGAACGACTCCGGAGCGGCCACTGTAGCCAATAAGATCACCTCTTTCGACCTGTACTCCCTGCTTTATATCCTCTGCCAACGAGGATAGATGTGCAAAGCGGGTTTTGTATCCGTTTCCATGGTCGAGTTCAATAAGCAAACCGTAGGTACCTCGCATGCTGCTGAAGGAGACGATGGCATCGCCGGTTGCATAGACCGGTGTTCCGACATCTGCCCGAAAATCGAGACCTTCATGCATTCGGCGGTAGTTGAGAACGGGGTGAATTCTCATTCCGAAATTACTCAATATAATTCCATTGACAGGTCGAATGGCTGGTAGGTGGCGAAGCTTGTCCCTGTTTTCGTTATAGTAATTCCTGATCTCGTCAAAAGAAACACGCTGAACAGCAAGACGGCGTTCAAGGGTCTGAAGTTGTCCGGTCGTACGTCTCAGAATCTCTGATGCATCTTCGCTATAAAGGTCGAAGTCTGAGTAGGGATCCACGCCACCCGTTCCTCCGATTCTTTCCGACACAGGTACAGGGCTCATACCAAGAATGGAGCGATACATCTCATTATCGAACTCTGAAATTTCGATCACCTCTCCCTCAAGAGTTTCAATCGTCTGCTGTGTCTGTTCCAGTTGGTGGACCAATACCTGGTTCTCCTCCCTGAGAGCCAGTTCAGCAGGTGTTCCAACGTAACTGGAGAGCAGACTGAGACCGATTCCTCCAAGAACAACACCATTCAGAATCCAGAGACAGGTAGTCTGAATAAAGTGGTCTCTACTGTTGTGCTGAACCGGGACAAACTCACACCGATCATCATCGTAGTAGTAGTGGTGTATTTGAGCCATGTAATGTCATTGATTTCCAGTGGAAATATTAGACAGGCGAGCAAGGTGTAGAGCCGTGTCATGTCAGTAATCAAGAGCTATAAGAAGAGGATCTGTTACAAATAAAAAGAGAGAACATTATTCAAAATCCCCTTCAAAGTACTCAATAGCCCTTCTGGGCATGTCAAAACGATCCTTCTTGTTCGCAATATGGTGTTTTACTTTATCCTGAAATGCTTTTGCTGCATCGTATCCATAATGCTTCAGAAGATAGTTCATCGCGATCACTTCAGCAATAACTGTTATGTTTTTACCGGGGGTAATGGGCAAGTGTATAAGTGGTATGTTGGTATTCAGTATCTCTGTAGAGTCATGATCCAGGCCGGTTCTCTCTACCTGGGTGCTGTCGTCCCACAATGTAAGATTGAGAACGACCTCGAGACGTTTTTGATAACGAATGGATCTAATTCCGAACATGGACATCACATCGATCACGCCCAGACCACGAATCTCCATAAAGTGTTTGTTCATTTCGGTTGCAGAAGCAATCAGAATGTTGCTTTTGTGAGAGAGCATGACTACATCATCGGCAACCAGGCGGTGGCCTCTCTCTATCAGATCCAGTGCAACTTCACTTTTCCCTATACCCGATTTCCCTGAGATAAGTATCCCGATGCCATATACATCGACCATGGTTCCGTGAACCATCGTCTGCATGGCAAATTGATCATCCAGAAAATCTCGTAACAGATACATGAATCTTGTGGTCTCCTCACTGCTGGAGTAGACAGGAACTCCTGCATTTTCGGCCATCTGCAGCAGCTCTTCCGAAAGTCTGTTTCCACTGGTCAGAAAGATGACCGGGATATCGAACCCTAAAAGATCTCCGAATGCATTTTTTCGATTCTTTTCGGAGAGCTGTTCCATATAGTGAGACTCTGTATTACCTATGATCTGAATTCGCTGATAGGTAAACAGTTTTATATATCCTGCAAGCGCAAGGCCGGGACGATGAAGATCCGATTCGGAGACGTATCGGTCACTGGCCGCCTGTTCGGCGGCAAGCGGGGTAAGTTTGATGCCCACACGCTCCTGAAATTTCCGGATCAGGTAGGCAATCTCAACTTTCTCTTTTCTTGGAATCGGAGAGTATTCACTTATGGGCATAGGCGTAAAACAAGGTATTCCGGCCGGTACAGTACCGGCCGAAGACTCCTATTGGTGTTCAAACCGTTTGGTTTTGTACTTGCGAATTTGTCGAATGGCCGTGTCTACAACATTGTTGACGGCCAGCTCATAGGTTGGACCTGTTTCGGATGCGTTCAGTAATTTTTGCGGCACTTTTATGTTCAGCTCGGCACGGCAGGGGTTGTCGTGATCCTTACTTGGTTCGAGCACAATATCACATGCGATAATACGGTCATAAAATTGTTGAAGTTTGGTGATTGCCTCCATACTGGAGTCTTTCAAATCGCTGCCTGGATCAAAATGACGTGCTGCAAAAGTGGTTTTCATAGACGTTTCCTATTTGTTTCAGGTTTTCATTTTTGCTGTTCTGCCCTGGGATGGGCTTTTTCATATACTTTTTTGAGTCGATCTACACTGGTATGAGTATAGATCTGGGTAGCAGAGAGATCTGCATGTCCCAAAAATTCCTTGATTACCCGTATGTCTGCCCCGGCATCCAGCATGTGTGTGGCAAAGCTGTGACGAAGCACGTGAGGACTTTTTTTCAGTGCTTCGCTGGCCTGCATCAGGTAGCTGTTTACTATTCTCTGGACACTACGGGCATAGATGCGCTGGCCGCCAGCTGCAAGAAACAGGGCTTTGTATGCATCTTTATCCGTTCTGCTCCCAAATAATTTTTCCCGGTGCGTAAGGTGGCGTTCGATTGCCTCCATAGCACGTGAACCCAAAGGTACGACCCTCTGTTTGTTCCCCTTACCACGGACTGTGATCTGTTTGAGTTCACGATTCAGGTCGGTCAGGTTCAAACCGGTCAATTCACTGACTCTTATGCCTGTACTGTAAAATATCTCCAGCATGGCCCGGTCCTGAATGGTGTCTGGTTCATCTCCGTCGGCAAGAGCCATCACTCTCTCCAGCTCTTCGGGAAGTACGGTTGCGGGAAGGCGCTTCTCGCGTCCCGGGACTACCAGCAGACGCGCGGGGTTTGCGACAAGCAGGCCCCTTCGGCATGTGTGTGCAAAGAATGAGCGAATGGCAGCCACTTTGCGAGAGATGGTACTGCGCGCCATTCCGGCATCGGATAGTTCGCCTAGCCAGAGCCGAATTGTGAGTCGGTCAATTGCGGAGATCTCTACACTCTCTTCAGAACAGTCGAACCGTCCTGCACAGAATGAGTTGAACTGCCTCAGATCTCTTCCATACGCAGAGACAGTGTGTGCCGAACGATTCCGTTCAATTTCAAGCATTTTAAGGTACTTCCGAATCAGTTCTCTCATGCTTTCGAAATAACTCTGTTGGCCTATTTAAAAAACTGTCTTGTCAGATCTAACGATTTATGATCGTTGCCCGTTTGATGTAGTCCAGATTTGGCCAGGTGCGCTGAACATTCTCCATGCCTTCTCTTCGGACCCGGTTCCACTCTAATCGAGGTTCATCACCATACTCCGCATAGAGGCTGAGAACTACGTCCATACCGTCTGTAACCTCGGCGATCGGGACAAATCCGATGATGCCAGATGCATCTACGGTGTCCAGATAAGCGTTCTCGCCGATCATGATGGAGAGGTGCTGGCTACGGGTTTCAGGGCCTCCCCTGGCAAAGTGCATTCGGCCCAGCGTATTGGAGGCGACTACCGGCTCATCTTCAATTGGATTCCGGTTCCACGCATCATTGACCTCCTGATCCGGACTGTTGCCAAACTGCGCGAAGCGTCCGGTAATGACTCTGTAAAAAGGCACATCGATATAGTAGTCATGCAGTACGAGGTGATACAGACGGTCGGCTCCAAGGGGAGACCAGTCTCTGTAGGACGTTACTGTAAAGTCGCCATTGGTGGTTTCAAAAAGCACCTGAAAGGTGTCTGGTGCAGTAGTGGACAGAATTTCAGGATCAGGTGCTATTTGTGCCGTTATCGGGGTGTATAAAAATAGTGTGACCAGAGACGTTAGTATGGCTATTCGAAGGATTACGCCGGTACCGGTAAGTGCTTGCATTGAATTTGATTTTGTTCATATGCGCCCATCGGTTTCCGTCAGTTATGTAATGCTTCGAAACCGGGCCGTCGATTGTATATAACGTAAATAACACCGTTCTTCGACTAAATACAAACCCGGTTTTTCAATCCCGGAAAGTTTGACGTTCGAAAGCAAAATGTGTAACATTCTGTCTGGATTCCAGAAGGGCCCACAGGCTGTTTCGGAATCGCTCTGATCCGGATTCAGCCAGGCTTTCTCTCAGGAGGTGACGACTTTCACATGACAAAACGATTTATTTGGGTCCGACAGGCATTGTCCGGTTCCACTCTACTGCTTCTGTACTTCCTGACCTTTTCTGCAATGCTGTATTCCTGTACAGTTGAAGAGCGTGACCCTCCCGGAACGGACTCAGAGGAATATCGGGAAGCGGTCTCTGCCTTTTATGTCGGTCTGTCTGCCATCCAAACCGATGAAGCTATGTTTGCCTCACAAAAGCTGGAGGAGGTGACTCAACTTTTTCCCGAGGAGCCGGCAGCCTGGGCCAACCGTGCTGTGATCGCGCTTAGAAGGGGGGATAACAGTGATGCTCTTGAATTGCTGGAGGAAGCTCGACGCAGGGCCCCCGACCAACCCGATATTCTCTTTTTATCGGCTATTGTGGAGAGTTCCGGAGGTAACCTGGAGGTCTCCACGCAATATTTAAGGGAGACCATGGCCATCGATCCTGAAAATCTCAGAGCACGTTATATGCTCATAGAAGAGCTGCAACGTGCAGGAGCCGAGCGTTTTGAAGCAGAAATACAGAGGGAGTTGGAGGCTCTTCTCGCCATGAGACCCGATAATTTGGCGCTTCTGATGGAGGCTCTGCGAATCGCATCACGATATGAGAATGAAGAACTGTTTGAAAGCTCTGTCCAGCGGCTGTCGGAACTGAATGAGAACTGGCCCGCGTCTATTCGAAGCCGTTTTGATGAAATCGAGAGCTCTGTTGGCGTTCTCTCACCCGGAGAACTCGGTTTCGAGATCGCATTCCTGAACAGTGACCTCAATGGACTTCCAGCTTATCAGCAAGATCGCGCGGCTATTCTTTTCCCTCCGGATGAAGTCGGATTTCTGATGACCGATTTTCTGTGGCTGCCCCGCCTGACAGCAATGGCAGCTTCGCCAGACAGGGAGATGGAGTTCATTATGGAGGATGCCGGAAGTGGAGAGGCGGTATGGAATATCTCACTAACCGGCGAGGGACAACCGGATCTGCTTCGATTGAGTGAGGGGTTTCTTGAAGTCCGGGGGGAGCAACTTCCGTTTCCTGTTTCGGCCGGCAGTGGTCAAGTTGGGCCTCATTCAATCGCTGCCATCGATTACAACTACACCTTTCGAAACGATCTGGTTGCAGCGGGGAATCAGGGATTGCGAATCTGGCAGCTTCAGGCCGACACCACCTTTCGTGAAGTTTCAGGAGAGCTCGGTTTGCCCGATTCGATTCTACAGGGATCCTGGCGCCATGTTTGGGTGGCCGATACAGATCTGGATGGAGACCTGGATCTGATACTCTCCGATTCGGAGGGCCGGATTTCCGTACTGTTGAACAGAAGCGACGGAACATTTGGTGTAACGTCACTTTTTGAGGAGACTCGTTACCCTGCTGATTTCCATTACGTAGACCTGGATGGTGACGGAGTTCATAATGCTGTTTTTTTAACTGAAGAGGGTGAAGTACACGTCTATACGAATGAGAGGTCTGGCCGTTTTGACCTGGGAACCGACGGAGTGGTGGATCGAGGTGTTGCAGCGATTGGAGTGGCCGATATTTCGGGTGATCATTACTACGAGCTGATTGCGGCCCGCGATCACGCTTTGGGTAGCTGGTTCTGGAGTATTGAAAGGGGGG
Organism: Balneolaceae bacterium; assembly: GCA_040880485.1. GTDB lineage: Bacteria > Bacteroidota > Rhodothermia > Balneolales > Balneolaceae > JBBDIJ01. The sequence goes on along the minus strand of JBBDIJ010000009.1, from coordinate 366,499 downwards.
AGTGGATCTGGAGTGAATTGGTAACTCTGCCGGAGTCTCTCTCACTCTCCGGGTCCACACCGGGGATTCTGATGGCACATGACCTTGATAACAATGGAAGCCTCGACCTCATTCTCTCCCACGGGGGGAACACTCACTATTTTTTAAGTGACGAGAGTTTGGACTTTGACTCCATTGGAGGCAGTCTGGAGCTGACACTTATCGGTATTGCCGACCTGAATGGTAATGAACGCCTGGACCTTTTAGGACAGGGAAGGGATAGCGATATACAGATCGCGAGAAACCGGGGTACCCGGGACTACCAGGGTAAGACAATCCGGCCGGTCGCATCCGGACCCGTTGGGGATATGAGAATCAATACGTTTGGTATCGGGGGTGCTATTGAAACGCGAAGCGGTGCAATCTATCAGAAGCAGCTGATCCGTTCTCCTCTGGTTCACTTCGGACTTGGGGATTATGATGAAGCGGAAGTGATGCGGATAATTTGGCCCAACGGAACGGTTCAAACCGAATTTGCAGAACTTGGATACGATACCAGAGTTGTGAATGAACAGATTCTGAAAGGTTCCTGCCCCTGGCTCTTCAGCTGGAATGGCGAAGAGATGGCTTTTGTGACCGATCTGATATGGCGCTCTCCTCTGGGACTTCGTATTAATTCAATGACCACTGCCGATGTCATTCAGAGTGAAGATCGGGTTCGAATACCCGAAGAGCTGTTGAAACAGAGAGATGGCTATTACGACTTGCGCATCACTGCAGACCTTTGGGAGTCTCACTTTTTTGATCACCTTGGCCTGGTGGTGGTCGATCACCCGGAAGACACCGAGATTTTTATAGATGAGAGGTTTGCTATACCGGCACCGGATCTTTCGGTACATGTGACCGGAGTAAGACAGCCGGTTGAGAGTGTCGTTGATGACAGGGGAAGGGATGTGACCGATATGGTAAGCCAATTGGACGGCAACTATTTACAGGCTTTTGATTTAACCATTTTCCAGGGACTTGCCGAGGAGCATTCGATTGTAATTGAACCCGGTTCGGAGATGCCACACGACGGAGAGCTTTGGCTGATTGCCAGTGGATGGATTCGCCCAACCGACAGCTCTGTAAATGTATCGCTAAGTCAGGGGAAGAATCCTCATCCGAGGGGCATACGTGTTGAGGTTCCCGACGGGCACGGTGGATGGGTGATAGCAGAAGAGGATTTTGGTATTCCCGCAGGAAAAAACAAGACGGTTCTGTTAGAAATGACCGAGCTGTTTCCTGACCCGAATGACAGACGAATACGCCTTTCCACGAACAGTGAGGTCTACTGGGATGCGATCTGGTGGGCAGAGGGGCGGCCGGATGCAGAGATTCACAAAAGGGTGATTACTCCTGAATTGGCGGATCTGCGCTATCGGGGTTTCTCTGAAATCTACAGGCCGGACGAGCGTTCACCGGAACTTCCAAATTACCGGAACGTTACCGGGACTACTCAGCGATGGCAGGACCTCGAGGGTTTCTACACCAGATTCGGTGATGTACTTGAACTGGTTGAAGCAGTGGATAACAGATTTGTGATAATGAATGCCGGCGACGAACTGGCTCTTCAGTTTGAAGCACCTGACTCTCCTTCGGATGGTATTCAGAGAAATTTTGTATTCATCGCCGATGGCTGGGTTAAGGATGGGGATTACAACACACGTTTTTCCCGTACCCTGAGACCTCTTCCATTGCAGGGTATGGAGTCTTATGATAGCTGGTTCAGTGAACTGGAAGAGGAACCGGCTGTGCAGATGCATCCCGGAGACTGGTTGAATTATCATACCCGCTATGTAAATCCGCACCCATTCCGGCAGGCGCTTGTATGGGATTAGCCGCTTCTGTTTGAAGCCTGATTTTTTTGACATGCTTCATTTGCATTGAAAAGTGATAACAAAATACACAAAGGCCTATCTGTGAGTGCCGAAAGAAACTCTATTCGGATCGTACTATTGGTGCTATTCCTGGGTTTGTTGACGACTCCGTTTGTGATCCGGCAGCGTCAGTCAGATACCGGGAGTACCGACTCAATTCAAACCTCTAAAGAGAGTGCTCTGGAGCGCTACGGTTTTTATATGGAAGAGGTATCCGGACAGGCAGGCATCGATTTTTTGCACGTCCGCCCGGTACTGGATCCGAAACTGGATCATATTCTCCCTTCTGTAGCCTCTATGGGAGCATCGGTGTCGGTTGTTGATTTTAATAACGACGGCTGGCAGGATCTCTACTTCACAAACAGTTTACCAGGTAAATCCAATGCACTATATCGAAACAACGGCGATGGCACGTTTACGGATGTGGCTGCTGAAATGGGGCTCGCCGATCTTAACTCCGTGGAGGGCGGTGTGAGCATGGGGAGTGTTTGGGGAGATTTCAACAACAGCGGCTATGAAGATCTTTTGCTCTATAAGTGGGGACGCAGCGAACTCTGGCAAAATGATAATGGAGAGGGGTTTACCAACGTAACGAATGTTGCGGGATTGCCTGAGTGGGCCAATATCAATACAGCGATCTGGCTGGATGTGAATAACGACGGTTATCTCGATCTTTTTATGGGTGGGTCCTACAGAGAGGATGTAAATCTGTGGCAGCTCAATTCGACCCGAATGATGCCGGAAAGTTTTGAGTATGCAAGAAATGGAGGCCGTAACTATCTCCTGTTAAACCAGGGTGACGGTATATTTGAAGAAGTTGGAGAGGAGTATGGTGTCGCTTCGAGGCGATGGACTCTGGCAGCAGGGGCGGTGGACCTGAATGGGTCGGGGTACCCCGACCTGATAGTTGCGAACGATTATGGTGTCGATGAGCTCTACATCAACATAGACGGGGAGCGGTTTGAGGAGGTGTCTAACAGGGCCGGTCTCGGTTTTGTTCCCAAAAGCGGAATGAATGTCTCATTCGGAGATATTATGAACAGGGGAGAGCTATCCATCTATGTATCGAACATTTCCGAACCCGGTGTCCTGCTTCAGGGGAACAATCTCTGGGTTCCGGTAACAGAGCAAAAGGGGATGATACCGGAATTTCGAAATCTTGCCGGTACCTTTGGTGTCGAATTGGGCGGCTGGAGTTATGGAGCTCAGTTCGTTGATCTCAATCTTGACGGTTTTCAGGATCTCTATGTGGGTAACGGCTATGTGTCCCTCGATCGAGATGGAGATTACTGGTATGATTTTTCCAGGGTCGCGGGGGGGAACCGAACCATCATAGAGGATGCAGCAAACTGGCCGCCGATGGCAAACAGGAGTCATGCCGGCCATCAGATGAACCGGCTCTGGCTGAATGACGGGGCGGGGCGTTTCCAGGAGGTCTCTTCGACTGTCGGCGCAGAACTTGAACTCGATTCACGTGGAGTTGCATACGCTGATCTGTGGAATCGGGGCGTGCACGACTTGATTATTTCGAATCAGAACGGGCCTGTCAGGATCTATCGGAATACTGTTGTGCCGGAGCGCAACTGGATCTCTTTTGACCTGGAGGGAACCCGAAGCAACCGCAGCGCCATAGGTGCTGAGGTCGTGCTTCACTGGGCCGGTCGGAAACAGAAACAGGTGGTGACCGGAGGGATCGGATTCAGTTCCCAGAATCAGCGCCCCTTACTTTTTGGCCTGGGTGAACATGCCGGCATTGAAAGGGCCGAGATCCGTTGGCCTTCCGGAACCGTGCAGAGCCTGGAAGGGCTTGAGGTGAATTACCTTCACCATATCATGGAGCCTCTCTCCGATTCGAGCGATCAACAGAATATTGAATAAACAGACCCGGACCTGAAGACAAATGACCGGAGTGACATTGACAGAACCCCTCGGAAAGTTCTCTTTAAACAGGAAGTATGCTGCGCCGCTGCTGATTACGGCTATTCTTTTTGCAGCGCACATCTCCTATGGAATTCTCGGTAATTACGGACGGTTGCTTACTGCGATCGGAACTGCTCTGGTTGCCGAAGCCGTTCTGCATCGGGTTGTGACCGGCCGTTGGAGAGATCTCTCCAGCGCCTATATATCGGGTATAAGTGTGGGGATTCTGGTTCGATCGCCATTTTTCTGGCCCTACATGCTTTGCAGCCTGCTTAGTGTACTCTCGAAATATGTGATTCGCCACCGGGGAACACACATCTGGAACCCCTCTAACTTCGGCGTCGTGGCACTTCTACTGATCGCCTGGGACGATGTAGCCATTCTGAGTATTCAGTGGGGGAATAATATGTGGGCGATGCTTGTGATCTGGATCGTCGGATTCGTAACCATCTATCGCATTCGTCGTTTCCATATCTGCGCTACATATGTTCTCTCTTTTGTTGCTTTTGCTGCGATAAGAAGCTGGATGACGGGAGGTGCCTTTCTGGCCGAGCTTTCACCCATTACCGGGCCGATGTATCAGCTCTTTGTCTTTTTTATGATAACTGACCCTAAAACCACCGTTCAGAGCCGAAAGGGGCAGTATCTGATCGCTTTTCTGATTGCAGCTGTGGAGATGGTATTCCGCCTGAATGAATCGATCTATGCACCTTTCTACGCACTGGCTATTGTGGGGCCGGCCTCTATGATCATAGAGGGCTACCTGATAGACCGAAAAGAGCGAATAGAGGGTGTGAATAAGGATAATAGAGATAAGATTTCAACGGGCGGTACTCTCTGAGACTAATCGTTCTGCCTCCCGGAGCCAGACGTTTCTGTAGCTGACCAGATTTCCGTGATCCTGTAACCGTATTGGCAGAGGGCCGTGTGCTTCATAGGATGGTTCTCCGATATAGACGGTATTCCCAAAAATTTCCACGTTGTTCTGAATGAGAATACCGTTCAGAAGCACAGTGACTCTGGCGGGCTTAATCAGCCGGTCCTGTTCATCGAAACGGGGAGCGGAATAGAAGATGTCGTATGATTGCCACTCACCCGGTTTTCGGCCCGGGTTGGCGAGTGGGATATGCTGTTTGTAGATGCTGCCAGTCATACCGTTTACATAGGTAGGGTTCTCCCAGTTGTCCAGTACCTGAATCTCATAGCGCTGCTGTAGAAAAATGCCACTGTTGCCCCGTCCCTGACCCTGTCCGCTAATTTCGGCAGGTGCACGAAACTCCAGATGCAGCTGGATATCGCCGAACGATCTTTTTGTTTCGATGTCGCCGCTTCCGGGCTGAACCGTCAAAACCCTATCCTCCAGAATCCACTCCGCAGGCTCGCCATTGCGGGCAGACACCCACTCATCTGCAGAGGTTCCGTCGAAGAGAACGATGGCATCGGCCGGTGGTGGTGTAAAGTGAGGTCCGGCCGGATCCGTTACAGGCGGTACAGGTTGCCACACTTCGGTGTCCTCAGGGCTTTGTGCATTCAGAGGGGCACATTGTGTATAGAGAAGAAACAGGAGAAAAATGAGGGGGGAGAAACGATTGATCGGAGAGGCCATTAATTCCTGGGTGTTGTATGGTGCCGGGGAAAAAGAGTGGGTGCTACTGGAGTCGAACCAGTGACCTCTACCGTGTCGGGGTAGCGCTCTAACCAGCTGAGCTAAGCACCCGATATTCGTTGCACATTTGGGTTCGACCCGGAACTGCATCTTTTCAACACAATGTATTGTGTATCGGGGCAGAGAATATAGGCAGAGTCGGAGTTCCGAAGCAAAAGGATTTGAGGGATTTGTTATTTCAGCTTCAGGTGAATGTTTGTATTTTCAGAGCTTGCAAACTGTTCATTGGAAAATGGAACCAGACAGGAGCTGTTGAATGAATCGACGCGTCTTACGTGAGGTGGTATTGAAAGCTCTTTACGCCGTAGAGAGCGGGGGAAACAGTCCGGAAGAGGCGTTGAAGGGTATTGTTGTTGCAGAACTGGAGCAAATGGAGCCTATTCAATTTGCCGAGCAACTTTTTTTGAGAACAGTGGATGGTTCCGGAGAGTATGACCGAATCGTTTCGGAGCATATACGAAACTGGAAATTGGATCGCCTGGCTATTCTCGACAAACTGATATTGCGTATGGCTCTCTGCGAATTTCTTCGTTTCGGGGAGATTCCTGTTAAAGTGACGATGAATGAAGCAATTGAGTTGGCCAAACGCTATTCGACCCGGCGCAGTGGCTATTTTATTAATGGCATACTGGATGCCGCACTGAAGAGGCTGTTGGAAGAGGGACGGATCGAAAAACATGGTCGTGGATTGCAGGACTTTAGTGAAGAAAAATCGATATGAATCTGAAATGTGGAATCGTCGGATTGCCTAACGTTGGCAAATCAACCCTTTTTAATGCTTTAAGCAATGCCGGGGCAGAATCGGCAAATTTTCCCTTCTGTACGATCGATCCCAATGTGGGCCAGGTGCCCGTACCGGACGAACGACTGGACCGGCTCGCCTCCCTGGTTCAACCGAAAGAGGTTCTGCCTGCAAGTATCGAGTTTGTTGATATAGCCGGGCTTGTAAAGGGTGCTTCCGAAGGAAAGGGGAAAGGGAACGCCTTTCTCTCCCATATTCGGGAAGTAGATCTGATCATTCATGTCGTACGCTGTTTCGACAATGACGACATCATTCACGTTGAAGGATCAGTAGATCCATCCAGAGATATCAGAATCATTGAAGATGAATTGATTCTGAAGGACCTGGAGAGTGTGGAGAAGAGGACAGAAAGTCTGAAGAAACAGGCCAAAAGCGGAGACAAGACGATTCGCGAGCGTCTGGAAGCGGCGGAACGGATGAGAGCACACCTGGAGGAGGGAGAGGCTGCACGTAATCTGAACAGGGATGCAAACGAGCGTGATGCTCTCAGGGAGCTTTTCCTGCTGTCCGACAAACCCGTCCTCTATGCTTGTAATGTAGGGGAAGAGGAGGTAAACAGCGGTAACAGCTATGTTGAAGAGGTGAGGGAGATCTCATCCCTTCACGGAGATGCTGTGGTTATGTTTTGTGCTAAAATCGAGGCGGAGATTGCGGAACTTGAACCGGAAGAGAAACAACTATTTCTGGATGAACTTGGAATCGACAGGTCCGGTTTGAACCGGCTCATCCGTGCTGCATACGAGAATTTGGGGCTTATAACCTATTTTACTGCGGGGCCGAAAGAGGTCAGAGCCTGGACAATACGGAAAGGAACTCTGGCCCCCGTGGCTGCAGGAGTAATTCACACCGATTTTGAGAAGGGATTTATCCGGGCCGAGACGATCGCTTATGATGATTATGTGGAGTGCGGATCGGAGAAAGCGGCCCGGGAAGCCGGGAAGCTGAGGCAGGAGGGGAAGGAGTACATCGTGAAGGATGGTGATGTGATGCTCTTTCGATTCAATGTGTAGTTCCACTTTCGAATCCCTATTATTCATGGCGTAAGCTATTTATCGGGTTTTTTATTCTCGTAAGCATATGGCAACAGATCTCCACTTTTTACGGAATGCGGCAGAACGGATCGCCCGGGAGGCAGGCGAGAGTACGCTTGCACACTTTCGCTCCACATTTCAACTGGAATACAAGGGCGATGACTCGCCGGTAACCAATGCAGACCGGGAGGCGGAAGAGCGGATACGGGAACGAATACACAGAGAGTTTCCCGATCATGGTATCATCGGTGAGGAGTATGGAAGCGAGGGGCAGGAGAGAGAGGTGGTTTGGGTCGTGGATCCGATCGATGGAACACACTCATTTATTCATGGGATTCCACTCTACACCACTCTTGTCGGAATCCTGATAGGAGGTGTGCCTAAAGTGGGGGTGATTTTTGCACCTGCTCTTGGTGAGCTTGTCTCTGCAGCAGTAGGCGGGGGGACAACACTGAACGGAAAGCGGTGCAGGGTGAGAGAGTGTACCGATCCGTCGAAAGCGGTCTTTCTTACTACGGACGTGAATCACATCTACCAGTATGATTTTGGAAAGCCATTTGAAACATTGGTCCGTAAAACCCGATTACACCGTACATGGGGAGATGCATATGGCCATTTGATGGTCGCATCCGGTCGGGCCGACCTCATGTTCGACCCGATTCTGAATCTCTGGGATGCGGCACCCCTTCAACCGGTTATTCAGGAAGCAGGCGGCTCTTTTACAGATGTTTCGGGCGTAAGCACCATCCAATCCGGTAATGCGATTTCATGTACTACCGGATTAAAGGAGTACGTTCTGAACCTGTTTGCTGATGAGAAAGCGGAGGCCGGGGAGTCTGATTCCTGAACCCCTGGTTTTCTGATATATTCACTTTTAATTTTCAGAAATAACCATATCTGATGAGTACTTTAGCCAAACCTTCACCTCGCAGCCGTGGATTGCTTCTGATTCTATTTTTTTTCTCATCCTCTCTCGCTTATGCCCAGATTGAGGATTACTCATCCTTTCCGAGGCAGGATGCAGATTTTCTGCATCTGGACCTGAGCCTGGCAGTAAACCAGCAACTTGTTGTCGGGGGAGAAGCTACATACAGGGTGCGCCTTAAGCGAAGCGGAGTGGACTCTCTGCAACTGGATGCAACAGGTCTCGACCTGGCACAGGTAGAGTGGGACGGAGCTGAAGTTGCATACCATGTACGGGATGGACAGCTCGTGATTCAGATTCCCGAAGTAACGGATGAGAGTGATGAGGGGTCTCTGTTTCTCTCCTGGCAGGGAGAACCGCGTTTCGGTCTTCACAGGAATGAGAATGGCACCATATGGAGCTCTCTGCTTCCTGGCAGTCAGCAGCACTGGTTCCCTCTTTTTGATCATCCGAGAAATCGTTTTACTGCAGATCTGACACTCTACTACCCGGCAGGTCGTACGGCTGTAACCGGTGGTTTGTCGGCCGACACCGAAGTCGAGAGTGTTGATATGCAGAGTGCATCCTGGAGTTTTTCCAGCCCTGTACCTGCCACTTCCATTGCATTTGCAATAGGCAGGTTCAACTCATGGAGTGAGGGTGGCCGGTATCCGGTAGAGATCTTTGCTGAAGAAGATATTTCGGACCCGGAGCTCAGTGAAAGACTAATAGAGGTTGCACAACAAAGCTGGCGAGAGGCGGAGATAAAAACCGGGTTCCCATTTCCGTGGGGCGAGATCCGAGTCGTCATGCTGGATGATGACCAATGGGAGACACGAAATTACGGTGCGGGTTTGGTCTTTATTTACCCCTCACAGGGAAATCTGGTGGGACAGGTTCGAAGAGGGGTTATTTCGCAGTGGTTTGGTGTTCAGTCCGGCGAGGAGATGTGGGCCGAGGCACATGCGACGCTTCTGCTACAGGCATGGCTTTATGGAAGAGATGAGAACGTAGAGCAAAGCGATAAGGAGGAGAGGGAACCAAATACTCTGCTTCGGAGTGAGCCGGCAATGTATACGTCATACTGGAATGAGCGAATGGCCGGAACCCTCTACGATCAGTTCTCTATTCAACAACTGGAGAAGTGGTCGGAGTGGTTGAATAGTGAAAACGGTGAGGATTGGAGGTTCAGCCTGGACAGGGTGGCACCGGGATGGCCTGCAGACCGAGCTGGTGTGATCACCTGGAATGAAATGGCAGAGAAAGTCTATGAAGAGACAGGCCTGCCTCTTCTCGACAGCCCCGAGCCTTATATTTCTGACGATGAGGTGGGTGAACCGGAACCGCTGATCTATCGGGTTCTCTACGATCTGGACGAGATGGAGGGTTCCTTGAGCCTGCAGTTTATTGCAGAAGGGAGGGCTACAGATGAACTGATTGGTCTCACCGTAGAGCTGATTTCGGATGGGGAAGTACTGGAGCGGGAGATTGCGTTTACGGGAGCATCCGATTCAATGGTGCTTAATGTTCCTTCTACTCTTAATCGTGTATTGATTCGTCCGGATTCAGAGCAGCAGACGGCACTTGTTTTTAAAGAGGAGAAGCCTTTCCACCTGTGGATAGAGCAGTTGCGAGAAAGCAGTGACGCTGAAGATAGACGTGTAGCAGCTATCGGGCTGACAGACTATTCCGATAATCCCGATCTGCAGCTTGCCCTGCTCGATATTCTCGATTCAGAAGAGAACCCGGATGTATATGCAGCACTTGTAAGAACTTTATCGGAAGTTACAGACGGAGCATCGGGTACAGATCAGATCTATCTTCAAAGGTTCAGAACAGATCTTGATTTACAGGTTCAGTCTGCATTTATTCAGGCATTCGGAGATTATGAGAACCTTGAGGCGGTAATCGCAATTCTGGAATCTGTAGTTAGAGGCAGTGCTCCGATTCATCTGAGGAGAGAGGCAATACGGTCCCTTTCGATGATCAGCTCACCGGATCGATTTTTAAGGTTCTCCGAGTCAGTTGTTCATGACGGACAGCAGGGCCAGACGGTTTCTGATTTGTTGGTTCACCTCGCAAGAAAGGGTGAGGCGGAAGCAGCAGTTGCTTTAGCGGAACCCCTCTTGAGCCGTGATAACAACTTTTCTATTCGGTCTGCTGCCTTTGAATTTCTTTTGAATTTTGACCACGATCTCGAGTCATGGGAACAGCGGACCCCTCCTCTCCTTGAAGACAGAGATCCGAGAATCCGGTATCTTGCAGTGGAGAGCCTTCTTCACTTTGACCCCGAACGCAGGCGACAGATAGCCGAAGAGCGCCTCTTTGAGGAGTTTGACTTTAGAGTTCGCCATCTACTCGAGGTTTCTGCACAGTAGGCAGTTATTTTACCGGACTCCAAAATGAGTACGGATCCCGTTTTGTTATAATCAGATCATTTGCTTTATTTCTGCCGAAAACAGAAACGGAGTCACGTGGCTCTGAAAGCTGTTTTCGTCAGAATCGAAGATGGGTTTTTCAGAGACAACTTATGCACAATCTTCATATCAGTGCCGAGTGCTATCCAGCTGCCAAAGCGGGGGGGCTCGGTGATGTCGTCGGATCACTGCCAAAGTATTTAAACAGAAGCGGTACAAAGAGCTCTGTTATAATCCCTTTCTATGAGACCGAGTGGATTCTGGAGCGCGAGACAGAAGCCATTTTTGAAGGAAAGGCACCATACGGTCACCGAGAGTTCTCATTTTCCATTGTGAAGGTTGTGGATGTTGATCCCGGCTTCGATCTCTATCTGGCTCAAATTCCGGGACGGTTCGACAGGCCCGGTATCTATTCCGATCCGCTCTCGGGTTATGCCTACTGGGACGAAATGGATCGCTCCTTTAATTTTCAAATTGCCGTACTGGAGTGGATGAGCTCGATGGCAAATTCCCCTTCCATTGTACATTGCCACGATCATCATACAGCGCTGGTCCCGTTTATGATGAGCCAATGCAACCGTTACGAACGGCTTCAGAAAATTCCAACCCTGTTGACAATTCATAACGGGGAGTATCAGGGGAGGTATGCCAAAGATAATTACAGACGTCTGCCTGCTTTTAATCTGGAAGCACTTGGCCTACTGGACTGGGATGGAGAGCTCAATGCTCTCGCTTCGGGAATCAAGTGTGCATGGAGAGTTACAACCGTTTCGGAGGGTTACCTTGACGAACTTATGCAGGACTGTCACGGCCTGGAGAAGCTTTTGCGGGACGAAAAGGAGAAAATGGCCGGACTGATCAATGGTATAGACACCGAAGTCTGGAATCCGGAGACGGATCCCTGGCTCGACGAAAATTTTGGCAGGGAGAGTGTGAAAACGGGTAAACAGGCAAATAAAAATGCGATCTGTCTTGAGTTTGATCTGGATCCAAATCGTCCACTATTTGCATTTATCGGCAGGCTGGTCGGAGAGAAGGGCGCCGATCACCTTCCTGCTCTGATTCGAAACGTCCTGGAGGCCGAACAGGATGTGAGTTTTCTGATATTGGGAACAGGGGATCCTGAGCTGGAGGAGATACTTCGTGAACTGAACGGCCGCCATACAGGTTATGTAAACACACGGCTTGAGTATAATGAAGCACTTGCGCACCGAATTTATGCATCGGCAGACTTTTTACTGATGCCTTCTCGTGTGGAACCATGCGGGCTGAACCAGATGTATGCCATGCGTTACGGTACGGTGCCGATTGTACGTGCTACGGGCGGGCTTGCCGATACAGTGCGGGATCGCTCGGAAAAGGGGGGATATGGATTTCTCTTTGATGAGTTGTCGCTGCCGGAAACGATGACAGCTTTATTAAGAGCGGTTCAGTTCTATGAAAAACGCTCTGCATTCACCCGAAATCGAAAGAAGCTGATGGGGCTGGACTTCTCGTGGGATGTGGCTGCGGGTCGTTATAAAGATCTCTATCGCGATCTGGAAGGGGCAAGTCCCGCCTCTCGTAAAGCTGGCAGTTAAACGGCCGGAAACTATAACTTGAATTCAATCTTGGAGCGCTTATGAAGCCATCATCTGTTATTGCGGTCATACTTGGAGGAGGGCGTGGAACCAGGCTTCATCCCTTAACGAAAGATCGTTCGAAACCGGCTGTTCCTATCGCTGGAAAATACAGACTGGTGGATATACCGATATCGAACTGCCTGAACTCCGACATTCGACGAATCTTCGTACTCACCCAGTTCAACTCTGCGTCACTGAACAGGCACATTAAGAATACTTACAATTTCGATGTGTTTAGTAATGGATTTGTCGATATCCTCGCTGCTGAACAGACGCCTAAAAGTCAGAACTGGTATCAGGGAACAGCCGACGCGGTACGGCAATCCCTGCACCATATGGAGGCTTTCAGTCACGAATATGTGATGATTCTCTCCGGGGATCAGCTCTATCAAATGGATTACAGAGAGATGTTGGAGAGGCATATAAAAAGTAAGGCCGATCTGACTGTAGCTACGATTCCGGTGACCGAAAAGGAGGCAACCGGATTCGGGATCATGAAAACCAACAGTCGTAAACGAATCGAATCGTTTGTAGAGAAACCGGGTGCCGAAGATCTGGAGAAATGGGCTTCAGATACAGGTTCGCCATTCAGTGATCAGGGCAAACACTATTTGGCATCAATGGGTATTTACATCTTCAACAAGAAGAAGTTGCAGGAGTTGTTCGACACACATCCTGAAGCTACCGATTTTGGTAAAGAGATTATCCCTTCCGCTATCGACAAGGGGACAAAGGTATACAGCTATGAGTTTGGAGGATACTGGACAGATATAGGTACGATCCGCTCCTTTTATGATGCCAATCTGGCTCTTACTAAAACTTTGCCCGAATTCAATCTGTTTGACAACGAGAATTTTATCTATACCAGAGCTCGTCTGCTGCCTGCGTCAAAACTGATGGGTACGATGCTGGACAGTACCGTACTGGCAGAGGCGTGTATTGTTGAGGCGAGCCGTATTGCCAACTCCCTGATCGGGATTCGATCCCGTATCGGAAAGGGGAGTACGATTGAGGACTGTATAGTGATGGGGAACGACTACTTTCCATCTGATTCGGAATTGCATAACCGCACGGACGAACAACCGGTTATTGGAATCGGAGACCGTTGCTACCTGAGCCATACCATTGTGGATAAGAACTGTAAAATCGGAAACGACGTCCGAATCGTGGGTGGTCCACACTTGGATGACGGCAAATACGAAAGGCACTACGTTGTAGATGGCATTGTCATCATTCCAAAAGGAATGACTGTTCCAGCCGGTTACAGCGTTTAGAGCAGGCCTTTTAGAGTTGCTCCAATTTCTGCCGGGCTATCCGCAACTTCTACACCGGCTTCTCTGAGCGCCTGTTTTTTATCGGCTGCTGTACCTTTCCCGCCGGCGATAATGGCTCCTGCATGCCCCATTCTTCGTCCTGGAGGTGCCGTGCTTCCTGCAATAAAAGCGACAACCGGTTTTTTAACATGGTCACGAATCCAGGCAGCGGACTCCTCTTCTGCCGACCCCCCGATCTCTCCAATGAGTACAATTGCCTCTGTGTCCGGGTCGTCATTAAAGAGTTTGACTGCATCCGTATGCGTTGTTCCAATGACAGGGTCACCGCCGATTCCAATCGCTGTACTCTGGCCAAGACCGACTTTTGTGAGCTGGTCAACCGCTTCATAGGTAAGAGTACCGGATCTGGAGATCAGCCCTACTGGCCCCGGCTGAAAGATCATGGCGGGCATAATTCCTACTTTGGCCTCGCCGGGAGTGATGACTCCAGGACAATTTGGGCCAATAAGTGTAGCTCCATGATTCGAGACAATCTGTTTTGCTGCAATCATATCCCGTATGGGAATTCCCTCGGTTATGCATATGATCACTTCGATTCCTGCAAAAGCGGCTTCGCAGATCGCATCTCCGGCAAATGGAGGCGGGACAAAAATGACTGAGGTATTCGCTCCCTCTTTTTCAACGGCCTCGGCAACCGTATTAAAAACGGGTCGGTCCAGGTGAGTGGTTCCACCCTTGCCCGGTGTGACTCCGCCAACCACTCTGGTTCCATACTCTATCATCTGTCCGGAGTGAAATGTTCCTTCGCTACCGGTAAATCCCTGGACGACCAGACGAGTTTGATTGCCGACTAAAACGCTCATAAAGCAGGTTGATTGGGTTGGAATCGCAATTTTTTAATCGGCAGGAATATAGCACCATCTCCATCTATTGCCAAACTCAAAGGGCCGTTCAGGTCCCGTCTGTACCGATTATCAAAGAGTGAGCAATGCTTCTTACGTGAACTCGATCTCCCCGGATCTGCCAAAACAGCCAGACAGGTCAGGCGGTGCATATGAGTTTCAAATTCGCTATCCTTTTTCGAGGTTTATACCATGATTCCGGACGATAAAAAAGAGGAGATTCGAAGTGCAGCCGACCTCGTTGAGGTGGTTGGAGATTATGTGCGATTGAAGAGGTCGGGCAGTGGTTTCGCAGGTCTCTGCCCTTTTCATGAAGAGAAAACCCCCTCTTTTCACGTTACACCCAGGCTCGGTATCTACAAATGTTTTGGTTGCGGTGCGAGCGGAGATGTTTTCTCTTTTGTCATGGAGATGGAAGGAGTGGGATTTGGAGAGGCTTTACGATCACTCGCAGAGAGATACGGAGTCTCCCTGCCCAAGGAGGCATCTCCCGAAGATAACGAAGAGCACCGGGAGAGGGAGGGAATTTATCATGCACTGCGTTTTGCCGGCCTCTTCTACTACAGACAGTTTTTGGAGCTTGATGAGGCTGCTCTGGCCAGAGATTACATGCAGAACAGAGGTTTCGAGAAGGATATACTGAAGCGCTTTGGTATCGGTTATGCCCCCGGGGATGGAAATGCACTTTTGAAAGCGGCTTCCATTGAGGGCATAGAGGAGTCCTTTTTGCACAAGGCAGATTTGATAAAACCGAGCCGGCATGGAGAGGGCTGGTATGATACGTTTCGGGGACGCCTGATTTTCCCGATTTTCAGTCCGTCCGGTAAAGTGATTGCATTTGCTGGTAGAGTACTTGGAGAGGAAAAAACGGCTAAATACATCAACTCTTCTCAGACTTCGGTCTATAATAAAAGTGAAGTGTTGTATGGAATCAATTTTGCGCGAAACGAGATTAGGAAAAGGGAGGAGGTCTATCTGGTTGAGGGGTATACTGACGTGATGAGAATGGTTCAGCACGGAGTTCCCAATGTTGTGGCTTCGAGCGGTACAGCACTTACTCCTCTTCAGATTCAGGTATTAAAGCGGTACGGTACTCGCCTGGTCATGATCTATGACTCCGACAGCGCGGGCCAGGCAGCCATGTCCAGAGGCATTGATATTGCACTTGAGGGGGGAATGGAGGTGAATCTGCTCGAACTTCCGGAGAGGGAGGACCCCGACTCCTTTCTCAAGACGTTTGGGGCCGAAGCTTTTAAGAAACTTGCTTCCGAAGAGGTGCTCGATTTTGTCTCCTTTCTTGTTAGGAAGTCGGAGGAGAGCGGGGAGATCGACAGGCCGGCCGGTAGAAGCGACCTCATGAATCGAATTCTTGAAAGTATTGCCGCCATACCGGACGAGTTGAACCGACAGGTTTATGTTCAACATCTGCATCAGATGACCCGGAAGTATCGAAACAGCAGCGACCGGGTACTCTTTGAACGGCTGGGGACTCTTCTCGCAGAGCGTGAGCAGCGGCATCGACGGCAGGCAAAGCGATCAGAAGGGGCACAGAAACCGCCTGTCGCGATGGATGGACCGCCATTACCGGAAGAGGAGCATACCGGGAGTGTCCGACAACCGGTAAAGAAGTCAGATAAAACAGTAAGAAGGCGCGCACACTACGAGGCTGAGATCATCCGTATGATGCTTGAGCACGGAGCACCGATGATTCGCTATATAGGAGGCCTCTGTAATGAGCACCTTCTGGAAGACGAAGAGATTCGCCTATTCTATCTGGACATAATAGAACGGCATCGTCAAGGGGAGGAGGTGAGTGTGGAACACTACTCTCACAGGGAGGAACCTTTTCCCAGGTTGGTTGGGGATGTTATGCTGCAACGGCACACTGCTGGAGAACGAATGCTGGAGAGATCCGGTATTCGTTCCCGTTCGGAAAATCATCAGTGGAAAAGTGCCAAGAGTGTGTTGAAACCTCTGAGATTGCACTATCTGAAAAGCCTGCTGCGACAGCTGGCTGAACAGAGTAAAACCGCCGATCCCGACGAGAAGAGACGGGTGATTCGAATGCAGGCAAGGACTCAGCGTGAGATCTCACATATAGAGAAAACACCGTCAGGTGAACTGTTCCCGGACCCCGAAGGTATTCATTCAGATCAATCGGAACATTCGGGTTCATTTGAATATAAAATGAGAAAGGATAAGGATGAGTCGTGACCTGAATATTGCTTTGGAAGCAGCAAAAGCTGGCCTTGAGGTGATTCGATCGTTTGAAAAAAAAGACCTGAATATACAAATGAAGGGTCGGCATGATCTGGTGACCGATGCCGATGTGGCCACTGAAAAAGCGATTTTAAAGGTGATACGCACACATTGCTATGAGGATATAGTCGTGGCAGAGGAGAGTGCCTCGGAGTGGGAGCGCTCAGAGGGAAGAGTCTGGTTTGTAGATCCCATAGACGGTACAACCAACTTTGCATATGGATTTCCGGTCTACTGCATTTCCATCGCTCTATGGGTAGATGGAGAGCCAACGGCTGCAGTGGTACTCGAAGTGAACAGAGAGGAGCTGTTTACTGCAGAGAGGGGAAAAGGAGCATTTCTGAATGGAGAAAAGATAACGGTCTCCAGTGAAGGTGATCCGGACAGAGCATTTCTGGCGACAGGATTTCCCTACACAGACCACTCCATTCTGGATGAGTATATTGTACTGTTTCGGCGAATTATTGGTGAAGTACAGGGAATTCGGCGGCCGGGCGCTGCTACATGGGATCTTTGTTGTGTGGCTTGTGGTCGTTTTCAGGGATTTTGGGAGTATGGGCTTAGCGCATGGGATGTTGCCGCAGCTTCACTGATCGTTCGGGAAGCGGGTGGTGTGGTAACGGACTGGAAAGGAGGGTCGAACTGGTTGTGGGGCAGAAGAATCATTGCGGCCAACCCGGCCATCCATCAATACCTGAAAAGAGCCATTGTCGGGACACTTCCGGAGAGCTCTCTTGAGATAAAGTAATGATTCACCTAAAGTACCAGCGTGTAGCTACCTTCCTGGAGACGTAGAGAATAGGGGCTCTAAACTATTGAAAGGTATAGGTTTTCGCACATATTTAAAAGCTTCACCATATGTAAAGCCGGCAAGCATGCCGAAGTGTCGGGCTCGTGCACGAAGGCTTTTAAAGAAGTCCGGATCTGAGATCACAGTGGCAGGCTGGTCACCGGGTTCGGAAACGTTGAACTGACTGGAAAATGAACGAATGGCATCCTCTTTTCGATCAATTGTATCTGTTATATCGATCACCAGATCGGGTTCAAATGGCTGAAACTGCATGTAGTGAAGGATATGATAAGGTCTGTGGGGCTTTTGGGGCTTTCGATCGGGCCCGAAGGTCTCAATCTTGCGAAGACCACTGAAAAAGAGGGCGTCGATGAGAAGGGTAGACGCATGCCCATGATCCGGATGCCGGTCGGCCGGGGCACAAATCAGGCAGATGTGAGGCCTGTAATAGCGAACCCGTTCAATGATCGGAAGCTGAAATTCACGGCTGTTGACAAGCTCGGAATCGGGCAGGCCAAGATTGTCCCTGGCCAGTAAACCCTGGACATCTCCCGCTTTGCTGGCTTCAATATGTCTGGTTCCAACACTGCCGCGTGTACCCATCTCACCACCGGTCAGATCCACCACTACCACTTTTTTGCCCTCATCCGTCAATTTGATAAGCGTTCCACCACATCCGAGTTCGGTGTCGTCCGGGTGAGCGCCAAATGCGACTAGATCCGTTTTCATTTATAAAAGTTACGATTAAGGTTGCAAAAGGTAATTGCGGGTACAATAATAGGAAACTTTTGTGCATTATGCTTACAGTCGGGGATCGTTTTGATTCCGATTCCTGTTTTTTCATTTATAGAGGAGATGATTATCTTCTACAATCTACGTAACAAGTCGGAAAGCCATGAATAAAGAGATTATAAACGATATCAGCGAAGAGTTGGAGAGTGTATTAAACGAAGGCCGGAAGATTCTGGAAGAGGCAGACCTGCGGGAGCGCCTGGATGAGGCGCGAACCGAAGCAGAACTGCTGATTCGGAAACATCCGATCAAAAGTGTGCTGGCCGGTGCGGCAGCCGGATTTATTTTGGCGAAACTGATTCGGGGGTAGTATTTATGGCCGAACACTCTTCCGATACCGACTCAGATTCTCAGGGGCCCGGAGGCCTGTTTTCCAATTTCAGACGCTATTTTGAGCGACGTTTTGAGTTGCTTGTTCTGAGCATTGCCGAGAATGTCTCTCTTATTTTTACTCATCTTATTCAGAGATTGACCGGAATTATTGTTTTTAGTACCGGCCTCTTTTTCGCCTGGCTTGCACTTGGTTTCTTTCTGGCAGAGTGGGTGGAGAGCTATGCATTCGGTTTCTTCATTTCATCTTTGCCCCTTATTCTTATCGGATATATATTTATGAAGGTTAGTCCCGTCTTTATTTCCCGGCGTATTCATGGAGAAATTATGCGTGAAGTGATTAGCAGATTCGACGAGTTCCGTGAAGACGAAGACGAAGGAGCGAAAAAGAAATCAACTGAGTCCTGAACCCGAAACACCCGCTAATCTGGAGCAGATCTACCACATATCAGTAAAAGAACTCGAGCAGAGGAAAAGGCGAATAGAAGCTGAGTTGAAGCAGATAGAAACAAGTGCGTCTACTATATCCGACAGGTACCGCGGCAAAGTTCTCTCCTTTCTTTTTCCTGTAAAATCTATTGAGAAAAGACCTCTGCGGACTGTTGCCATTGCAGTAGTTACCGGTTATCTGATCGGTAGTCGATGCTCCCGCAGGAGTCGCGGTTCCACCTCCGCATCCGGAGCGTCACTATTCTCATTAAAAGGGTTATTTACGCAAGAGATCAAGAGGGTTGCTGCCCAGAGGGCACTACGTTTTGCCTTCGACCGTCTTGAGATGTTTGCAGACCGTAGGGCTCATTCTCATAGTATTAGAAAGAAACTACCCCCGCATGAGCCGAAGTAACAAGTTGTTAAAAAACGTTAGAGCAGTTCTGTAAGCTCTAAAATCATCTCGCTCTACCTTACATTCAGTTGGTAAACCGTTTACTTAAAACCTGATTCCACCATGAGTTTACGTTTTAGTGCCTTACTATTTGCTCAGTTGCTCTTCATTTTATACCCTCTGCAGGCTTTTGCGCAGGAGACTGTAGTCTTAACACTGGAAAATGCCATTCAAACGGCTCTCGATAATAACTTTAGCCTGAAGCAGGCTGAGAACAATCTGGAGCTATCCGACCATCAGGTGACCAGCGCCTATGCAGATTTAATGCCGAGCCTGAGTGGGGGAATTAGTGGCAACAGGAACACAGGTCGCCAGTTTATCCAGGAAGATCTCACTTTTGAAGATCGGACCACATATGGAATTTCGGGAAATCTCAGTACAAATATCCCCATCTTTAGCGGGTTCCAGAATATCAATAACCTGCGGCGCAGTAAGGTGAACCGGAATCAGGAGCTGGCCTCTTTTCAGAGAATCAGGGAGAATATCATATTCAACACTGCCATGCGCTACCTCCAGGTTTTGCTGGACAGAGAGCTTCTTGAGATCAGTAACCAAACTCTTGAAACTTCGATTCTTCAGCTCGAACAAATTGAAGCACAGGTGGACGTGGGTGCCCGGCCCATTGTGGATCTCTATCAACAGGAGTCTGTTGTAGCGGGTAACGAACTCTCTGTGGTACAGGCCGAAAATGCACTGGACCTTAGCCACTTGAGACTGATTCGGATGCTGCAAATAGACGTAACTGAAGAACTCGAGTTTGTCGTACCAGAGATTGATGACGCAGCCCTTTTACCACGGGATCTCGAACTGGATGAACTTCTGGCGATCGCACTGGAGCAGCGTTCCGACCTGGAAGCACAGCGCTACCAGATTGAGTCCAGCCGGTACTCTCTGTACATTGCACGGGCAAGCAGGTTCCCTTCTATCTCCTTCAGTGCAGGTATGGGTACCCGATATAGCGATCAATATTCTATCCCCGGACCCACACCCGGAGAGAGGATAGATGTAGGGTTCGGCGAGCAGTTTTTTGACCAGATGATCTCCCGATCTGCCAGCTTCAGTGTTTCCATTCCACTCTTTAACCGCCTCAATACTGCGACAAGTATTGCACAGGCCGAAATTCAGTATCGTAATGCTCAGCTGACACTTGACGATACCCGTTTTCAGGTACGTGAAGAAGTCAGACAAGCCTACAACGACTACACATCCCTTTCGAAGGAGCTTGAAGCAACCGAACGTTCTTTGCGGGCTGCCGAACGTGCATTTGAAACTCAGGAGCAACGATACGAGATAGGTGCAGCGACGCTGATTGAGTTAAACCAGGCGACCACAACTTATACCGAAGCCCTCTCCAGCCGCCAGAGAGCTGTCTATAACTTTATATTTCAGGAGAGGCTGCTCGACTACTATATTGGAATATTGGATGAAAGCCTGAGTTTTTAAATAAGACTCGCTTGTCACCTCCGTAAATCAGGAATACCCCCCAGACACCATGAATACAAATATGATGAGTGAATCGAAAAAAGCAGTGATCGAGATACAGGAACTGGAGCGATATTACTATATGGGCGGTACAGAGGTGCGTGCTCTCGATGGAGTAGATTTTAAAGTACAGGAGGGTGAGTATATTGCAATTATGGGACCTTCGGGATCCGGGAAATCGACGATGATGAATATGATTGGTTGTCTGGACACACCAACGGGTGGCGAGTATATATTGAACGGACATCGTGTGAGTCAGATGGACGATCAGGAACTGGCCCGTGTACGTAATAGAGAAATCGGATTTATTTTTCAGACCTTCAACCTGTTGGCTCGAACCGACTGTATTTCCAACGTATCTCTCCCGCTCATCTATGCTGGTGTAAAACCGACAGAGCGGAAGGAGAGGGCTATTCATGTACTTCAGAAAGTGGGGCTTGGAGATCGTATAGATCACAAACCGAATGAACTCTCCGGGGGGCAGCGGCAGAGAGTGGCCATTGCAAGGGCGCTGATCAACAATCCATCCATCTTGCTTGCCGATGAGCCAACAGGGAATCTGGACTCCAAAACGGGTGAAGAGATTATGCACCTGTTTGAAGAGCTTCATCGTGCAGGGCATACCATCCTGCTTGTGACACATGAACAGGAGATTGCGAACCATGCCCGAAGAATTATTCGTTTAAGGGATGGAAAGATTGAGAGTGACGACAAGGTCGAGAATCCGGTGTTAGATCAGGCCGAATTGATATCGATCGCCTGATTTTCCCGGAAATCGGCCCCGCACTTTACGGCGATTCACGCTATATTCACGGGATAGAACTTCTGTTAATTACAGCTCCACTCTTTGAATTATCAAGATTCCAACTATACACCAAATACCCGGTTTTCAATATTTCCGCCGGCTGTAAAGCACCTTCTGATTGTCAATGCCCTGGTCTTTATGGCGCTATTCACACCAGGGTTGGGAGAGTTGATCTTCTATCAGGGAGCACTCTGGCCAATTGATTCACCCAGTTTTAAACCGTGGCAGTTGGTTACCTATATGTTTCTGCACTCCGGTATGGGGCATATTTTCTTCAACCTCTTTGCACTCTGGATATTCGGCCAGTCGATAGAGAACTATTGGGGTACCAGAAGATTCACTATATACTATTTTCTGACCGGTATTGGCGCGGCTCTTATTCATATGTGGATTGATGGGGGCGGAGCTCCTACCATTGGTGCTTCTGGCGCGGTTTATGGAATTCTATTGGCATTCGGTATGATGTTTCCGGATCGGTATATCATCCTTCTGATCCCTCCCGTGCCAATTAAAGCAAAGTATTTTGTTGTCATCTTCGGTGCGATTGAGCTCTTTTTCGGGGTCACAGGAACTCGAAGCGGTATTGCCCACTTTGCGCATCTGGGCGGAATGGTTGTTGGCTTTCTGCTGATCCGTTTGTGGGGTTTGAAAGGGGAGAAGCAAATCTATTAACGATCGGGCCGGGTGTGCCCGAATGACTCATCAGGACGGAATGGCACAGGATAATTTTCGAAGCGCATTTATGTGGGGCTACAGAAGGATCCCGATCGTGATTCGAACCATCATCACTCTCAATGTAGCAATCTACATTATTCAGGTTTTGGGTGGCACTGCCTTTAACAGAGGGTTGATGAGTCTGTTCGCCTTCTATCCTGACTGGAGTGTTGCTCTCTTTCAGCCGTGGCGTCTTGTGACCTATATGTTTTTACACGGCAGCGGTTTTCATCTGCTTTTCAATATGCTATGGCTCTGGTGGATGGGAAGAGCCGTTGAAGAGAACCTTGGACCGCGAACATTCTCTGTCATCTATTTTGGAGCCGGAATTGGAGGTGTACTTCTTGATATTCTCATCTCCACATTCCTCGGAGTCAATTTTGTGATTGGCGCATCCGGTGCTGTATTCGGAGTGATGGTGGCCTTTGCTGTCATGTTTCCCTCCATGCCGATCATGCTGTTCCTGCTGCCTCCCATAGAAGCGAGATTTTTAGTTGCAGGTCTGATTGCATTCGATTTGCTCTTTCTGGGCGCTGCCGACAATATAGCACGCGTCGTGCATCTCGGAGGTGCGGGGTGCGGCTGGCTTTTGATCCGGGCACACTATGCCGGGTACGATCTCTCTTCACTAGTTAGGCCATTTGAGCGTCTTTTTCGAAGATCTCCGACAAAGAGCAGCCGAAAGAACAAACGGACCAGCGAGAACCTCTACTCGGTAAGAGATGTTGAGATCATGGAGGAGTCGGATGCGGATGAACTCGATCTGATTCTGGAGAAGATAGCCCGGGAGGGTTATGAAGGATTGACGGACGATGAGAAACGAAAACTGTTTGATCTTAGTAAAAGAAACTGAATCCAGCCGGGAATGAGAGCTTCAGAACGAAAAAAGACATTGCAGGTAGATGTGGGCGGAGTCCTCGTAGGTGGGGGCGCACCAGTTGTAGTACAGTCGATGACCAATACCGACACTGCGGATGTGAAGCAGACAGCAGATCAGATCGAACACCTTTACAGGGCCGGATCGGAGCTTGTTCGAATTACTGTAAACCATGATGAGGCAGCTAAAGCAGTCCCCTTTATTCGGGATTTGCTACTGAAGAGAGGAGTGGATGTGCCTATCATCGGGGACTTTCACTACAACGGTCACAAACTGCTGCCTGCCTACCCCGAAATGGCCTCCGCACTGGCCAAATACCGGATCAATCCTGGTAATACAGGGGCGCGGGAGAGAGACAGGAACTTTTGTACCATTGTAGAGCAGGCGGTAATCCACGGCAAACCCATTCGTATCGGTGTAAACTGGGGTTCCCTGGATCAGCAGTTATTGGCGGAGCGGATGGATGCCAACGGCAAGCTACCTGAACCTGCTTCAGCGGAAGAGGTGATGCTTGAGACGATGATCGAGAGTGCAAGCCGATCTGCGACACTGGCAGAAGAGGTGGGTTTGCCCTCGAACAAAATTATTATCAGCTGTAAACTTTCCGGAGTTCAGGATCTGATTGAAGTGTATCAGCGTATTTCGGAGCGCCTGCCCTACGCGCTCCATCTGGGCCTCACCGAAGCGGGAATGGGACGGAAAGGGATTGTGGCCAGCACAGCCGCTCTCTCCGTTCTGCTTCAGCGCGGGATCGGAGATACGATTCGGGTCTCCCTTACTCCGGAACCGGGGGCCGACCGTGCAGAAGAGGTACGTGTATGTCAGCAAGTTCTGCAATCTTTGGGGCTTCGAAGTTTTGTACCTCAAGTAACCTCCTGTCCGGGTTGCGGGCGTACACAGAGTACCTATTTTTTGGAACTTGCAGATGAAATACAAAATTATGTGACCCGAATGATGCCTGAATGGAAAGAGATCTATCCGGGAATAGAAGAGATGGATGTTGCCGTGATGGGGTGTGTTGTGAATGGGCCCGGAGAGTCCAGAAATGCCAATATCGGTATTTCACTTCCGGGTACTTTTGAGGA
Source organism: Balneolaceae bacterium (assembly GCA_040880485.1). Classification (GTDB taxonomy): domain Bacteria; phylum Bacteroidota; class Rhodothermia; order Balneolales; family Balneolaceae; genus JBBDIJ01. Next base: position 342,046 of record JBBDIJ010000009.1, on the reverse strand, counting down.
TCCGGTTGCACCTGTCTATGTGGATGGAGAGCACTTCAGGACCCTGCGTGGCGACAATATTGGCAGTGAGTTTCGTGATATTCTTCACAACTATATTGAAAAAAGCTACGGGAACAGGCCGGAATGAGGCTGGAACAGAAATATTTCTACCCCTTTATGGGAGTCTGTGCAGCTATTTCGCTTGTGTTGATACTGTTCGGAACTTTTCACTACCAGGATCGTCAGCATCAGCGTTTTACAGAGCACCTTGCAACGATCGATTTTGACACACTTCGCTTTGATTTTGCTAATGGTTCGAATGAACTTCACCTTCGAGAACTCCGGGGAAAGCCTATTGTTATTGACTTCTGGTCTACATGGTCCGACATGTCCATGAGCAATCACAACCATCTGCAGCGGATCAAAAATCAATATCCGGAACTGGAAGTTGTAGCTGTGGCTGTCCGCGACAGCAGGGAGCTTGTACAGGATTATGTGGAGGAACAGAGCTATCCGTTCTACTTTGTTATTGGGACCGGCTTCTATGAGGCTGTTCAGGTTCCGGGATTGCCATCACAACTGATGATCGATCGGAATCTGAAACTGTTTGACAAGCAAATTGGCATTGGAGTGAGTGAACTGGAAGAGAAACTGATGTCACTGATCCGTGATGAATAGAGCAGATCGACAGGTTTGGGTGAATGGGTCATTTTATTCGGCCGGGGAACCGGCCCTCCCTGCTGAGATTCGGGGTGCGATGTATGGCGTCGGTTGCTTTGAAACGTTTTTGGTACGCGATAGACGGGTATTGGACCTGGATAAACATTTGGAGAGATTTCGGAAAGGGAGTACCTACCTTGGTGTTCAACCTCCGGTACCCCTGGATGAGAGTTTACCCGGTGACCTGATTAACAGTCTGATTAAAAAAAACAGTCTTCCGAGCGAAGAGGCCGTCGTAAGAATGCAGCTGCTCTCCTCAGGTTCCCGAGGTTATGGTCCCGATGCAGAGGAAGGTTATCTGATCCTCTCGGCCAGTAGATGGAATCCCATGCAGGCTGGAGGGATCACTCTCCATCTGACTGATACGAGAACCGTCCCTGCAATTTGCCGCCCGCCTGATCTGAAATTGAGTAACTCCCTTCACTACCTGATGGCCTATCGGGAGTCTGCTGCTAATGGAGCCGATGACGGCATTCTTCTCTCTGTGGAAGGCTATGTTGCGGAGACGTCCAAAGCCAATCTTTTTTGGAGGCAGGGAGAGACCGTCTATACACCCTCACCGGACTGCGATATTTTACCGGGTACAATGCGCAACCGGATCATAGATCTTTTAACTTCAGAAGGTATAGAGCTAGTCGAGGGGCGGTTCAGCCCGGGGAAGATGCTGGAGGCAGACCTTCTATGGGTAACCAATTCTCTGTATGGTATCTCTCCGGTTGGCAGGATGAGTGAAAGAGAGTGGCCTGTTGAGGACCATTTATACCGTTTTATCAGGGAACAGCTGGAAGAGGAGTGGAATAATCTGGAGATTAGTGAGTAGCCGGTTTAGTACATTTCGTGATGCAGAGCAGTATCTGGAGCAGATTCCAATGTTCAGTGTTGTCGGTCGGTCTGCTGCCCGGATGGATCTGAGCCCGATGAAAGCTTTTTGTGAAGTGATGGGCCATCCGGAACGTCGGCTCCCGTTTATTCATGTGGCAGGTACCAATGGCAAAGGAACGGTCTGTCAAATGGTGAGTTCTGTGGCTATAGAGGCAGGTATCCGGACCGGCACATACCTCTCTCCACACCTGTTGAGAGTAAATGAGAGGGTGCAGATAGATGGAAAAGAGATTTTAAATAGCGATATCCTGCTCTTCTTTCAGACTTTTGAAAAGGAATTGGATCGAATCTCTCTTACCTACTTTGAGTTGTGGACATGTATTGCACTCTGGGCATTTGATCGCGCCAATACAGAGCTTGCAGTGATGGAGACCGGCCTGGGTGGGCGGTTAGATGCGACCAATGTAATTGACCCTCTGGCTACAGCCATAACATCGGTGGCTATGGATCATATGGACTTTCTTGGCGATAGCCTGGAACAAATTGCAGCAGAGAAAGCGGGGATTGTGAAGCCCGGGGTACCTCTGGTGATCGGCGATCTTGATTTGGCTGCAAAGGATGTAGTCATAAAAGTGGCCGAAAACAGAGGATCTGACTGGCAATCCGCATCCGATTACATTGTGGAACAGACTGATGAGTCTGTTCGATTGAATTATAACATGGCGGAGATTTCGGTAGATATGAAAGAGCGGAAGGAGGTGGATGCCATCCATATGGCCATTACATCTTCTCTGTTCAGCATTCTCCGAAAGCGTTACCCGATTCCAGCTGATACTCTTGTTCGAGGACTGGAAAGAAGCATGGAGCGTTTTCCCGAACATGCACATTTTCAGAAGCTTCATTCCCGTTTGAACTGGTACTTTGACGGTGCACATAATCCGGAAGCTGCGGAAAGTCTTGCTACTCAGATTAAAAAAATGATTCCGAAATATGGAGAGCCATCTATATTTTTTACTCTGATGAAAGATAAAGTGGTTCCGGAGTGGTTCGATCCTTTTGAGGAGAATTGGGCTATGTGTTTCGTTAAGCTTCCATTGCAGAGATGTGCAGGAGTTGGACAACTGAAAACCCTGAATAGAAATCTTGAGTTCAGAGAAATACCAATGGATGATGAGAGGCTTTTGGAGAAGCTACGGGCCAGTAAAACGAAACTGGTTATTTTTACCGGAAGTGTTTACTTTTATTCTCAGGTAAAGAGATGGATGGCTGGCCTATTCCCGAATAACAGTTAGAAAGACTTCGCGCTCCACTGCCCGCAGATATCCACATGAAGAAGGGCCGCCACTTTGCACACATCCTTTTTTGTAATCGTCAGATCAAACACTATATCGAATCGAAATGTCGGAGAATTTAATCGATGCGATCTCGCGTATCGACACAGACTCGCTCTACCTGAAAAAGGTAGAGGAGCTGAAAGAGATTGCGCGAAACCTGAATTTAACCGGGGTGACCGGCTTGCGGAAGCAGACGCTTATCGATCGTATCCGTTTACGAGTTGAAGAGGTGGAGAACCGAAAAGAGACTATGGAAAGCAGAGATCAGCGAGATGAGTTCCGGAACCAGAGTGATGATCCTTCATCTGCAGGCTCGGGTTACGGCCAGAAGAAGCATATTCAAAGTTACGACGGAGATAAAGAGCGAAGTACAGATTCCGGGACCGACAGACATAGTGGTACCGACAGACATAGTGGTACCGGACGTCCCAAAGGACAGTATCGAAAGAACAAGAATCATGTGAGCAATGTTCTTCCGGAATCGGATGCAACCAGTCTCGATGAACGCCTTCTAGAGATCAGAGCCAAACTGGGTAAATTCCTGCTGAATGAGGGGACATTGGAGATTCTTCCGGATGGTTATGGCTTTTTGCGTTCTGTAAACTACAGCTACAAAGCGAGTCCCGATGATATTTATGTTTCTCCTTCACAAATCAAGCGTTTTCGCCTCAGGCAAGGTGATTGTGTTATCGGGATTATCCGGCCACCAAAAGTAGGGGAGAGATACTTTGCACTGCTCAGGGTAGAGGGGGTGAATGGTAAAATTCCCCAGGACATGGATAATCGGGAAGATTTCGAAGATCTGATGCCCATCTATCCAAACGAACGTTTCCGTTTGGAGAGCGATCCGGCCATCTTTACTACCCGGATTATTGATCTTTTTTCACCGGTTGGGAAGGGGCAACGGGGGCTTATTGTAGCGCAACCCAAGACCGGAAAGACAACCATTCTTCGAAACATGGCAAATGCGGTCTCACGAAACAGTCCGGAGACCAAGATCATCATTCTTCTGATTGACGAGAGGCCGGAAGAGGTGACCGAGATGGAGCGTTCGGTTCCAAAAGCGGAGGTGGTTGCTTCTACATTCGATGAGAAACCGGAAAATCATATTGGTCTGTCCGAGATCGTATTTGAAAAAGCAAAACGCCTTGTGGAGAGTGGTCACGATGTTCTATTGCTCATGGATTCCGTTACCAGACTTTCCAGAGCATACAATATTTGTGCCGGCAACTCGGGTAGAACCATGACAGGTGGTGTGGACTCCGAAGCCCTGAAGGCCCCACGTCAACTCTTCAGCTCTGCCCGTAATATAGAAGGCGGGGGAAGTCTGACTATTATCGCAACAGCCCTTGTTGAGACCGGATCAAGAATGGATGATGTGATTTTTGAAGAGTTCAAGGGTACAGGAAACATGGAAGTGGTTTTGGATCGCCGCTTGGCTGATCGCCGAATCTATCCTGCGATCGATCTATTTAAAAGCGGTACAAGGCGGGAGGAGCTTATCGTTCCGGATGAGGAGAGAGAGAAGGTCGTTCTTCTACGGCGCTATCTGAACAATATGAATGCTTTTGAAGCGATGGAATTTCTCCTGGACAAGATGAAGGGGACGCGGAATAATGAAGAGTTTCTGATCTCTATGAACAAGTAAGATTGTCATAGAAGAGCCTGTCTGAACTTAGTCGAATTGGCTGGAGTGTGGCAAGAAAGGGTTAACTGTTTGTTTCCGAGACCGGCCACTCCAGATGTTTTTCTGCAGTATATAGTGCCCTTGGCCGGATGAGACGATTGTTTTTTGCCTGTTCAATGAAGTGAGCGCTCCAGCCCGAGATTCGGCTCATGGTAAATATGCAAGTATATAGATCTGGCTGAATGCCAAGCGAATAGTAGACAGTGGCAGAGTAGAAATCGACATTGGGATCGATCCCTTTCTCTTTTTTCATGGTGTTCAATATCGATTCAGACCACTCATATAGCTCTACCTGTCCAGTCTCTTCTGCGAGTGAACGCGCCATTTCACGAAGAAGAGTGGCACGAGGATCCATAGTTTTATAGACCCGATGCCCGAAGCCCATCACCTTTTCCCGATTTTCGAGTTTTTGAAGAACATAGTCTGCGGGATCTTCACCCTTCTTGCGAATATCGAGAAACATTCTCATGACAGCGCTGTTCGCCCCGCCATGAAGTGGCCCTTTTAAAGCACCGATAGCACCTGTAACCGCAGAGAATATATCAGATTGTGTCGAGCAAATGGTACGGCATGTGAACGTGGAGGCATTCATGCCATGTTCGGCATGAAGAATAAGACAGCGATCCATCGTTTTCTCTGCCTGTGCTCCCGGAATTTCTCCATTCAGCATGTACAGAAAGTTGCGGGCAGTACTCCCATCCTCAAGCGGCTCTACAGGTTCGTTCCCGTTTCGAATCCGGTCGTATGAAGCAATAATCGCCGGAATCTTGGCTGTAAGAGCGATAGCGCAGTTGTAAAGATCACGCTCTTCGTTTGCCGTTGGTTCGGGAGCGTAGTCGGCGAGCATGGATACAGCACTTCTCAATACAGACATCGGTTCCGCGCTCGGGTCGGCCCCCCCCAGAAACTCCAGAATAGTGGGAGGCAGGAATCGCTCCTGAAGAAGAGACTTCTCAAGAGCTTCTAGTTCTTTGGCTGAAGGGAGGTGGTCGTGCCACAGAAGGTAGCAGACCTCTTCAAACGTCGCTTTTTCCGCAAGTGTCCTTATGTTGTAGCCGGCATAGATAAGCTCGCCATTCTGGCCGTCTATAAAACTCTTGGTCGTCGTGAAAGCTACAATGCCCTCAAGCCCACGGTTAATGTGGGGGTAGTTGTCCAGACTAATCTCAGGTACATTATTATCAGCCATTCAAAAAATCATTTTTGGATTGAATGCTAAATACGTGTAGCTATTCAGATCCGAATCTGTAAAGTGATATAGCCCTCCACCGGTTTTATCGGTACAGGAAGGCGGGTTTTGCTCCCTCAGGTGTTAAATGCGATAATACGGATATTACGGTTCCTGCATTAACACCTTTACTTTTATATCAGAGTAAAGTAAGAAATAGAGCGACAATTATGAAGTGAAAATAGGGTGAATGGCCGCTCTTGCTACCCGATTCGAACGACTTGAATTCCATGAACACCAGTTCTTAATCTGAACGCTTTTCCATATGTTTCGCCTCATTCCAGAGTTCTTCCATCTGCTCCAGGGTGGCCTCCCGAATGGACATCCGGGAGGCTCGCAGAGCCTCCTCAACATAGCGGAAACGTCTCTCAAATTTTTTCATCGTAAAACGAAGTGCCTCCTCAGGTTGAATGCCGGCCAGCCTGCCAGTATTGATCATCGAGAAGAGCAGATCTCCAAACTCCTCCCGGATCTGCTCTTTGTTGTCCTGTCCGATCGCTTCCCTGAACTCTTCCATCTCCTCCTCCAGTTTATGGAAGGCACCTGCAGAATCGGGCCAGTCAAAACCTGTATTTCCGGCCTTTTGTTGCATTCTGTAACTTCTGATTAAGGATGGCAAGTGCTTTGGCAGGCCATCCAGAATTGAAGTTCGGCCCTCCCCCAGTTTGATCTCTTCCCAATTTGCAGCCACCTCTTTTCCACTCTCTGCACTTCTATCTCCAAATACGTGGGGGTGACGACGAATCAGTTTTTCTGAAATTTTGTAGAGGACATCATTGATGGAGAAAGCCTCCCTGTCCTCCGCTAAACGGCTGTGAAATACGACCTGGAGTAGCAGATCACCCAGCTCGATTTTCATCTCTTCATCATTCTCGTCATCTATCGCTTCGGCCGCCTCATAGGCTTCTTCAATCAGGTTGTCTCGAATCGATTGATGAGTCTGTTCTCTGTCCCAGGGGCACTCCCGTCTTAATATCTCTATCAGTTGAATAAAATCTTCAAATTTACTGCTTGGTTTCATGTCTCCAGTTGTTGTTCTTGTGCTGCAGGAAAAAGGATGTTGTTCAGAATTAGGCGATAACCGGGGCTGTTAGGGAAGAGGTCGAGATCGGTAGGAGGGTCGTTGATGCGGTGGGTATAGTCTTCGGGATCGTGCCCGCTGTAAAAAGTAAAAGTCCCCTCGCCATAGTTTCCATGCAGATATTTGACCTGATCCCGGCCGGGTGATTCGCCCAGAATGACCACATTGGATTTGATGGTCTCTTTTCGAAAAGCAGTGTTCTGACCATAAAAACCCTTGATGCTACTTACATGATTCTGTGTAAGCATTGAGGGTACAGGATCCCATTTGGCAGAAAACTCAAAGAGCGTAAAGTAGTCTATGCTTTCACTAATCCGATCCAGCTCTACCGTAATGTCAATATTGCCGTGTTCATAGATGTAGGCATTAGTGTTAACTGTAAAATTTTCGAAAGCAAACGTACGGTTGTAATCCAGTCTCTCATTCACATTGGGGCTCAATGGCGTCCCATCAATTTCAGGAGGCACAATATCGAGACCGGCAGCAGCGAGAGCGATATCCAGGGTATTAGTACCTGAACACATGGCAAACAGATAACCACCACCCCCTACATATTGTTGAATTTCCATGGCAACGGCCAGTTTCAGTTCACTTACCCTGGAATACCCAAGTTCGCGCGCCAGGGTTTGCAAACGCCTGACATCATCTATGTACCATGCTGCATTACGGTACATAGCATAGAATTTTCCGAATTGTCCGGTAAAATCTTCATGGTGAAGATGAAGCCAGTCGTATTGTTGCAGCTCCCCGGACAGCACGTCCTGATCGTAGATCCGGTCGTAGGGTACTTCCGCATAGTCGAGTGCAAGTGTGACTGCATCATCCCACGGGAGGGACCGGGGAGGGGTGTATACTGCTATTTTCGGTGCACTTTCGAGCTGAACTACAGCCATATTGACGCCAGGTTCTTCGGCCTGCTCGATGAGTGATACGGCTTCCACTTCATCGATTCGCTCTATATGTACATTCCGAAGACGACTCTGCCGAACGATATCGTTTGTCTCGACAGTAAGAAAACTGCCACCCCTGTAGTTTAGTAACCACTGTCCGCTCTCTCCTGCAAGGAGATGGTTAAAAAGGATTCCATACGCTTTCAGATGGTTGGTCTGGGAACCATCCATTGGAATTAAAATTCGCTGCTGGGCGTTGGAGAATTGAATACCGCCCAGTAAGAGAAAAAGAATGGTTAGTAGAGTTTTCTGCATAGATTACTGTACTTCAGGAGGGGATGCTCTCCAGATTAAGAAGTTTTTCCCTGGCTAAACGGGAGTAGAATCCCTGTGGGAACTCCTCAAGCAGCATTTCGAACAGTTCAGCTGCATCCGCGCGGGATTGTGGCCATCGATCATGCTCTTCTATAGTCGAGTCCAGTCTCGTCGAAGACTCAGCTATCATTTCAATGCCTCCAGCATAGAGAATGGCCTCTGCCATAAGGGATTGTTCCCAAAGGAGTTTTTCACGAAAGGGAGACCAGAGGTAGTTGCGATTGTATCTGTCGATCCAGGGGTATAGTCCGGGATATGTGGTGATATCAGACCTGGCGGCAATCATTGAAAGAGCTTCACCATAGAGAGGATTCCCCTCGGAAGAGAGCTCTGGTATCAGATGAACTGCATCCTGAATCTCACCGTGATAGAGATGCTCAATGAGACGGGAGAAAGGGGCGAGGAAATCGGAGTTTTCCGGATCTCGACGACCATTTTGAATCCACATTCTCAATTTGAGAGCATCATTTGCATAATAGGATGTATTTCGCCTCTCGAGTGATCCGGATTGGATCTCTGCAAATTCATATTCGCCGGCAAAAAAATCGGATAATATGAGAAAATATCTTGCTTTTTCTGTCAGGTCACTTCGATCGGCCTCCCGGTTCGCACGCGTCAGATCGTGTCTTGCTTCAGTCCATGATCTGTCATAAAGATGTATTCGACCCTGCAGGTAGTAGAGATTCGCCCGGTTACTGGCATTCGTTTGTGAGAGATAGGTGTTCAGCTGTTCTGCCCACTCAACTGCTCTGTCTCTGTCATAAAACGAGTCGAGAGAGAGCTCTGCCTGTCTAACAAAAATCCGGTCCCTGTATCTGTATTCAGAATCCATCTCTAACAAGGTATTGTTCAGTTCATACGCTTCTTCCAGAAGCTCTACACGACGCTGTACGGACTCCAGGAGGTGCTCATCCAGCCACGCTGCCCAGTGGATATAGACACTTGCCTTTTCCTCCATAGCCTGGTGATTGAATGGAGGAGGAGCACTTTCGATGTAGTAATCATAGGCTTCAGCCGCAAGTTCATACTCCTCGATGGACAGCAACTGATTGGCAAGTGAGTATAGAGAAAAATGGATGTTTTCGGTCGAAGATTCGAATCTTCTGGCTGCAACCATTGCACGTCTATGCTGCTCTGTTTCCATTAATAACCAAATAAGAAGTTGACTGACAGAGGAGTAAGAGGGGTGATCTGCAGCCATACTTGCAAAGCGGTCTTCGACTTCAAGTGCAGCAGCGCGCATAACATCGTTATCCTGTATACGTACAAGACGCTGCTGAATGGAGAATAACTGGTTTGGATTTTCGGCGAGAAGGTCTGCATATTCTCTCATTGCGCCGCGAATATCCCCGCTATGGAGCCGTGCATTCGCAATCTCAGGGGCAAAGAGCCCCGGATTGTTCAATCTTTCCCGTGCCAGATTGTAGTGCTCTATAGCGTGCCTGTATTCACTGCGTTGCATGAGTGAATTTCCAATGTTGTACAGTGTTTGAATATTGGAGGAGTGTTCCTCTGCAAGTCTGTTCCATCGCTCTGCCGCTTCTGTGCTGTCTCCACTGGCATGATAGAGTTCTGCAATTCTAAGGCTTACCTGAGGAGATGCTCCACGCTCATTAATTCGTGTTTCTGCTACTTCGATTGCACGTTCATAGTCTCGTAAACGTTCCAGAACCTCCATAAGCCGGTCGAAGAAAATTCCGCCATCGGGGTTTTCACTATACAGATCCTCGAATAAAGCACGAGCCTCATCAAGCTTCTCTTGCTGCAGGAGTCGGTTGGCTTCCTGAAATGTTTGCTCCTGTGCTACAGCAGAGAATGTTCCAGGCAGTATCGTGAAACTGCAGAGAACAGTGAGTGCAATCGATTTCAGAGAGAACAGTATCATACTTGTCTCAGGAGTAGATGTGGATCTGTTGATTTGATCATCTGATATAGTTTATTCAGGGGAAGACCAACTACATTAAAATAGTCCCCTTCGATTCGCCTGACGAAAAGGGAGCCGTAATCCTCCTGGATACCATAGGAGCCAGCTTTGTCCATCGGACTTCCGGTCTCAATATAGTGCCAGATCTCTTCATCCGACAACGAAGCAAATGTGACTTTGGTTCGCTCATGGAAAAGTATCTTTTTAGTCACTCTGTATAGATCATCTGTCCAGAACATAGCGACTCCGGTACACACCTCATGAGATCTGCCGCTTAAACTTCTCAGCATCCCGGCTGCTTCAGAATGATTATTCGGTTTACCCAATATATTCTGGTCCAGTACTACGATGGTATCAGCTGCAAGCACCAGTGATTCCGGATGCCTCTCTGCAACTTCTGTCGCCTTACGCCCGGCAATTACTTCGGCCGACTTCCAGGGGCTGAGGCCGTTGGGGAGCTGCTCGTCGGCACTGGAAGGGTCTATTTTATATACAAGACCCGCCTGATCAAGTAGTTTGCTGCGCCTGGGGCTAGAAGAAGCGAGTATCAGGTTACGGGTTGTCGACTTAATGTGAAGCTCAGACATTTACTTTTTGCCTTTTTATGTGTTCTGAATAACTTAAGACGGAATTTCATGACAGGAAACCACAATCAACTGATCCGGCCCGCAAGAGATACAAATATGAGTAATAAAAGCAGGAGAACTCGCAGAAGCCGAAAAGAACAAAAGCCGATGATCTTTTCGGCAGATCATTACATGTGGCTCGGGGGAGGCCTCCTTCTCATCTTTACCGGATTTACCGCAATGTATCTGGAGAACGAAGTTTACGGCGCCATATCTCTTTATATATCACCTATCGTAATACATACGGGTTATTTTACTGTACTGGCGGGAATTCTGCGCGGGTATCGTGAAAAGCCTGTGTCACACTCCACAGACTGATTGATTGGATCGAATTGCGAATACACTCGCCTTTTTTCTACTTATTCTGATCTTCCTTTTCGAAGCCAGTGCAGAGGATCATTTACGTATTGTTCTCGCACTGGGCCTTTCTATTATTATCTCACTTCTCTCTTATATTTTTGGACGAATTACACTGGATGCGATTCCTGCAGTAGTTGTGATTGGCACTGTGGCACTTGGTCTGGGTGATTGGGTTATTGCCTATTTGGTTCTCTTCTTTTTTATAAGCAGTACGTTACTTTCACGTCGTATAGAGGATCGTTTTGAAGGGCCGGGAGGGTTGCAGGTATCGGGTACAAAACGTGAGAGGAGAGACGGAACCCAGGCCTGGTCCAACGGATTCTGGTTTACACTTTTTACCGCTGTCTGGTTTTTAACCGGGCTTGAATGGATGATTCTCTCTGCGGCCACAGCAATTGCCGTGGTTACATCCGATACGTGGGCTACTGAGATTGGCTCCGGTTCAACACGAAAACCCAGGTTACTAATCTCTATGAAACGGGTTGAACCGGGTGTTGATGGCGCCGTGAGTTTGAGAGGTCTGATCGGTGGTGCAGCTGGTGCTGCGTCTGTTGCACTACTTTATGTACTCTCAGTTTCCGGATGGAGCTGGACGGACTTCGGAATCATTTCCCTGGCCGGTTTCTTTGGGTGTATATTCGATTCTCTTCTTGGCTCGCTATTTCAACAGGGTGATCAGAAGAGAACCGTGAGGCAACGGGATCGATGGACTCTCATGAATAACAGGGTGAACTGGTTCGCATCAGGTGTTGGTGCCCTGACTGCGGCGATGGCGGGCTGGTTTTTTGTTTGAGACAAACACTTTGATACTATCAATCTGGATTTAAGCTGCCCTTGAACAGTTTGACTGTCCTATCCATAACTCTAAACTCAACTTGAATAAGAATGGGATCAGCTCCTATGGCCTGGTATAAAAAACTGCATTGGAAGATTATATTCGGATTAATCCTGGGCCTTTTGTGGGGGCTATTGTCAAGTTATGCAGGATGGAATGAATTTACCGTTAATTACATACGACCTTTTGGAACAATATTTGTAGATCTGTTGAAGCTGATCGCCATTCCACTAATCCTCGCTTCGCTGATTGTTGGAATCTCCAGTCTGAACGATACTGCACAGCTTTCCAGAATGGGCGGCAAAACTATTCTCTTCTACCTCGTAACTACAACCTGTGCCATTCTTATCGGGCTTACGGCAGTGAATTTGATCCAGCCGGGAAAGATGCTACCAGAGGCGACGCGTACTTCTCTGATGGAGAGTTACAGTGAACAGGTAGAGCAGAGGGGGGAAGTAGCAACAGAAGTGGGTGAACGCAGCCCATTGCAATTTCTCGTTGATGTCGTGCCAGAGAATCTGTTCGAAGCTGCATCCGACAACTCCAACATGCTTCAGGTTGTCTTTATCGCAGTTTTGATCGGTATCGGAGTGATCGGGATTCCAGCAATGAAAGGGGAGGTTCTAGTCCGGTTTTTTGATGCTCTGAATGATGCGATTATAAAAATTGTCGACATTGTAATGCTATTTGCACCGTACGGTGTGTTTGCCCTGATGGCCTCTGTGATTGTGGATCTTGCAGGTGATGATCCGGCAAATGCCGTCTCACTTTTACGTGCCCTTGGCGGATACAGTTTTACGGTTGCACTTGCCCTGTTGATTCATGTCCTTATAGTCTATTCAACCCTTTTTAAAATGTTCAGTCGTATGCGATTACGAGACTTCTTTCGTGCCATCCGGCCCGCTATTCTACTCGGTTTCAGTACCAGTTCCAGTGCTGCCACTCTTCCGGTCACCATGGAGCGTGTAGAGAAGCATCTGGGTGTAGATGAAGAGGTCGCCAGTTTCGTACTTCCGATTGGTGTGACGGTCAATATGGATGGGACAAGTCTCTATCAGGCTGTGGCTGCTGTTTTTATTGCCCAGGCATTGGGTATGGATCTCTCGATTGCCCAGCAGCTGACCATTGTTTTGACTGCAACTCTTGCATCGATCGGTGCTGCGGGGGTACCCGGTGCCGGTATCATAATGCTTGTTATTGTATTGCAGGCTATTCAGGTCCCTGTTGAAGGAATAGCGCTGATACTGGGTGTAGACCGGATTCTGGATATGCTGAGAACAGCGGTAAATATAACAGGAGATGCAGCTGTTGCCGTTGCTGTGGCTTATACCGAGGGTAAACTGGGAGCACTTCACATGGATGATTAATTAGACGGTTTTGCTGGTAGCGAAACTTTTATGTAGGGGTATCGGTGATTTGAGTGGTATTAGAAGTAACCCATTTTAGTGCCTATGACAGCAAAGCTACAGAGAGGCTGCCTTTATAAATGGCTCGGGATACAGGCTTTTCTGACGTTACTGCTGGCCGGGGCGAATGGGGTAAACGCCCAGGTCCTGCTTCAGAATGAACGTCTGTTCGAGCTCTCCTTTACGGCGGAACAGTCTCGTTCCGGGTTGAATGAGTGGGTTTTGAATCCGGTACAACCGGACAGTGCTTCTTCAGATCAACTATTTTTCACAAACGAGGTTTCAGAAACAGGACCTTCGAAGGGGGGCACCCGCTTTGAGGGGCATATTCTGTTGCCTGACGAACGATCGCCGATGGTCGGTTTTCGGCCGGTTGACGGTTCGGAAGAGGAATTTGTTCGGTTTTCAATCAGGAACCAGACAGGTAGTATTGTTCGAAACCTGGAGCTACGATTCGACCTTTCCTTTCTTCACTTCGGCAGCAAGCCCCTGTTACTGAATCTGGATCTTCAATTTTCCGACGGGATTCGACCCATCCGTTCTTATTCACTTTTTCAGACTGATGCTTTTGGCAGTCTGTCCGAAGAGTGGCAGCCAGCAGCCACCTCTCTATTTATTGAGGAGCTCTTTCTGGAACCTGGCCGTGAAGTGGAACTTTTACTGAGCACTACATCTCCGGATCAATCCGACTCCGATGGACCCTTTGATGCGGTGGCGCTTGGTAATATTGAGATTTCACCTCTGCTTTTTGAGCCCGATTTCGAGTTTGCTCCAGGGTCTCTTTTGATCTCCGAAATTATGTCGGCAGATCTGTCTACAGGTGAGGATCTTCACTACATTGAGATCTACAATCCTTTGGACCGGCCAGCAGATCTGATTGGCCTGATGATTCGTCATGAAGAGATGGAGCGTGTTATTGACCACTCTATTCCACTTGCACCGCGTGAAACCGTGGTATTTTCCAGTCGCCATCCGGACACGCCGGAATCGCCATTTGACTTCATTTTGCCTGGCTTGCGGTTTCATTCGGACGGTGGTGTTGTCGAACTTGTCTCACCCGATGGAAGAGTCTCATCACTTCAATATGGAGAGTTAAATTCCGGATATGCACTCTCACTGGCCGATGAAGGATTTGTCCAGTCCGGAGAGTATACCGAGTCGGACCTGCAGATTGTACAGAGCGAATTTGCAAACGGACTGTTTGGGACCCCCGGTACACCGCCTGATCTTGTCGGGCGAACTATTGAGTCCGGGACCGATTGGCAGATTTTCTCGGTCCCCGGCCCCATTGAAGCCATTTCGGGTGATTATGAGATATTGCCCGCCAGCACGGGTATTGTGAATGATCAACCAATGGCCTGGTTTCTCAAGGGGGCATCATCGGGAGAAGAAGTAACTGTCTGGGCAAGGGACTCATCCAGAAATCAGTTTGAACTGTTTATTGAGGGAACCGAAGATCAATGGATCGTGCTTGGCAATCCCTTTTCAGTGGATCTTCCATTTGAAAATATTGAACCGGTTGGAGGAGAGTTTGAAACCGGTGCCATACTGCTCTGGGATCATGATCAATTCCGGTTTCGCCCACCAGACAATGGCGAAAATCACATTCGATCCTGGCAGCCCTTCGCAGTGAAAGCGGGTGATGCAACGGCTGTTCGATTTAGAAAACCTGCGGGCCAGGAGGCTCTCAGGGCGGCGGTGATATCCAATGAGGAGAGAGTGGTACTCAGACTTTCAGGTATGGATAGCCAGGGTCCCAATTATCGAGATGAAGCGGTGATCGCATTCACCGATTCAGATGAGGATACCAGTCCATTTATGTATCGATTCGAGAAGGTGTGGCCATTTTATATGGATACCGATATCTCGCCGGAAGGAGCGATCCTGTACGTGCAGGAAAGTCCGGCAGATGGTGATCTCTACTTGAGTCGAAAAGATCTGTCACTTCAGCTTCAAACGAGAATGGAGATTCCAATTGGTGTTTCTATCCTTGGTTCAGATGGAAACTTTACACTGGAATGGGATGAGTTGGAATGGCTGCCTGATGAGTGGGAAATCTGGATAAGAGATGACGTGACCGGGCAGGCAGCCAATATGAGAGAGTCCCATTCACTGAATTTTTTTCAAAGCCGATATACGGGGATCGGGCCGGAACTTTCCGAACTGCCCGAACTCCATTCGGTGTCAGATCTTGACAGTCGTCCCCGGTTCACTATGATTATTGAAACCGATCCGTTTTCCTCTCTTGAATCTGCATTGCAGCAGGGAAACCCGGATCGTGTAGAGCTCTATCAAAACTTTCCCAACCCTTTCTACCCGCTCACAAATATCAGTTTTTACCTTCCGAATGATGGAGAATTTGTTAGCCTAAGTGTATATAATGTAGTCGGACAGCGCGTAGCTCTGCTACTTGAAGAGACTCTCTCATCCGGGGAACACACCGTCTCCTGGGATGCCAATGATCTTCCAAGTGGGATTTACATCATACATATGGAGACGGGCCAACGAGTATTGACCCGAAAGACAACTCTTATTAAATAACTTTTAGTTAAAAAGTTATAGTTGTATGATTATAAATATTCCCGGAAGTGCTGTCCAGGAGCCCTCGATGGTACGAACCCTCTCCGGATCACCGGTACGTATCAGCTTCTCCGCCTCTTCCGGACTCATGTTAAAAATCTGGTTATTTTCGGGTTCCAGAAGTGAGATAAAGTCATGGATATTTTTCAGCATTGGTCGCAGGATCTGTTGGCTTTAAGGTGAATATCTATTTCGGGAATTAGACACTTGTCTATCCCGGTGTGGGCATTACCTGGCGTTTCCGGGCAAAAATTGTGATGGATGTTTGAGATGAAATCCGGTGGTCCGTTGATAGAGATCGCCAACCGCCATGAGAATATCCTCTCCGTAGAGTTGCCCGCCCAGAGTGATGCTGGTCGGGAGTCCACCTTCATCAAATCCATTTCTGATGACAAGAGAAGGTAGGCCGGTAAGATTGGAGATGGTCAAATTATTACCGCGAAATGGTGGTGTCACATAGAGATCCAACCCTTCGAGAGTTTCATCCATCTTTCGAATGAGTTCCGATCGTACCCGATTCATCTGAATCCACTCCACAGCGGGGACGAATCGAACGCCTCTGAAGAGATGTGGCCAGGCATTGTCGGCACTCCAGACCATGAGGCTATCCCTGCCAGACAGGGTGAGCTCTTCAAACGCTGCGGCAGCCTCTGCAGTCAGGAGATTGAATGTGAAGCCGGTAGGCAATTCGGGTAGTTTAATCGGAATTAACTCTGCGCCAAGCGACTCCAGCAGGTCGAGAACAGCCCGGTCATTTGAAGCATTGCTGTACTCACCACTAAAGGACTCCTCTGCAACTCCTATTCTGATCCCTTCAAGGTTTTCCAGTCTCTCATAGTTAAAGGGCCAGTCCTGAACCGTGTGGTCATACCCGTCCGGCCCTCTGATAATATCGAAAACGATGGCGGCATCCTCTGCACTCCGAGCCATGGGCCCTACCTTGTCCATGGTCCAGCTTAGGGCCATCGCTCCGTGGCGGCTCACCCGTCCGAATGTGGGACGAAGTGTAGTTGTGCCCGTTCTAACAGCCGGGGAGACCAGGGATCCAAGAGTTTCGGTTCCAAGCGAAAATGGAACCAGGCCAGCAGATACAGCCGCAGATGATCCGGCAGACGAGCCGCTTGACCCCTGTTCCGAATTCCAGGGGTTGTTCGTTCTTCCGCCAAACCAGATATCACCATATGCGAGGGCTCCGAGAGAGAGTTTGGCAATCAGTATGGCTCCTGCCTCATCCAGTTTCCTGATGACGGTGGCAGTCTCGTCAAGAACCTGATCCCTGTATGGCATGGCACCCCACGTTGTGGGGTAGCCCTCCACAGCGAAGAGATCTTTAGCGCCGTATGGAATTCCGTGAAGGGGGCCTCGCCAAACTCCCTGATCCAGTTCACGATCTAGAGCGGCGGCTTGACGGAGTGCTCTCTCGCGGGTCAATGTGACTACGGCTTCCAGTTGTTCGTCATGGTCCTCAAGACGCTTCAGGAAGAGTTCGGTAAGCTCAACAGATGTAACTTTTCTATTTCGAAGGAGGGAGGCCAGTTCCGGTATGGAGTAGAAAGCAAGCTCATCAAGTGATGCGGGGTGTTCAGTATCGTCTGGAATAACCCATGATATATCTACTTCCGGTGGTGGTGAAAAATATTTTCCGGGCGGAACCGGATTAAAATAGAGGGGAAGAGGAACATGATTGGGCAGGTGCAGTTCACGTAATTCCCTGTAGATAGCCGGATTTTGTTGCAGATTGCCGAGAATTATCTCTCTCTGTTCATCGGAATACTCCAATCCAATCAATTTTTCTGCCTCACGGACCGTTTCCAAATCAATCTCGTCGGTGGAGATGAACCAGATGGCACCGATACCGACTGAGCCGATCAGGATACCGCTCAGGAGTGTTTGCAGTGAATCGAATCTCATGGGAAGATGGTTATCGATGGAGTGGTTGTTACACGGAATATTGGCACAAAAAAGCGAAATAGAAAACCGGAAGATCCGGAAACGGTGAGTTAATCCAGGAAACCATTTCTATTTTAATTTCACTATTTAATTATTTTAAATAAAACATAAATAGTGTTGAATTTGATCACCTTAATACACCCTGTAAAATCTGGATGTGGATAACTGTCATGGTTTGTGGAAAAGTATACTGTTTTTTGCTTGCTGTAGCAGGAGCTCAAAGATATATTGCAAGTCAACTCCATTGAGCAGAGAACCGAGGAGTCGTCCGTGAGAGTAGCAAAGGGCGAACGAAGAGATAAAAGCAATCAACCAGACCGGGATACAGATTATGAAATTCAGCAGATTCTACACCAGTTCAGAGTGGGAGACACCATTTGATGATATCCGATTTGATGAACGAAAGTCCGAGATCCGAAATCCCGACGGATCGGTCGTCTTCAGAATGGATGGAGTGGTGGTACCGGAATCGTGGTCTCAGGTAGCGACCGATATCATTGCACAGAAATATTTCAGAAAAGCCGGTGTGCCTGTTCGGATTCGAAAGGTCAGAGAGAAAGGGGTTCCGGAGTGGCTGCAGCGTTCTGAAGCGGATGAGAAGAGTCTTGAAGGGGTGGACGAGGAAAACCGTTATACACACGAGATCGACAGCCGTCAGGTATTTATGCGTCTGGCAGGATGCTGGACATACTGGGGCTGGAAGCATGGGTATTTCGATACTGAAGAGGATGCAAGGGTCTTTTTTGATGAGCACTGTTATATGCTTGCCACCCAGATGGCAGCTCCGAACAGCCCGCAATGGTTCAATACAGGTCTCTATTGGGCATATGGGATTAACGGTCCCGCTCAGGGGCACTACTACGTGGATCCGAAGAGCGGGAAGGTGAAAAAGTCCGTGGATGCTTACAGTCACCCGCAACCGCACGCCTGCTTTATTCAAAGTGTAGGTGACGATTTGGTTAATGAGGGCGGAATCATGGATCTGTGGGTTCGTGAAGCCCGACTATTTAAGTATGGATCGGGAACCGGATCAAACTTCTCTGACTTGAGGGGTGATGGCGAGCAGTTGAGCGGTGGTGGGCGCTCTTCCGGGCTCATGAGTTTTCTGAAAATTGGTGATCGTGCAGCCGGAGCTATCAAGTCCGGTGGCACTACCCGCCGTGCTGCAAAAATGGTCACTCTGGATCTGGATCACCCGGATATAGAGGAGTATGTAAACTGGAAAGTCCGCGAGGAGCAGAAGGTAGCTGCCATCGTTACCGGTTCCAAACTGACGCAAAAGCATTTAAAGGAGATCATTCGCCTCTGTCATCAGCCTGTTGAGATTGATGGCAGGATTTTGAATGGCGCGGTGAGCCGGGATCCTCTGAAAAATCGTGAACTCGGTGATGCCATTCGTAAAGCCAAGAGGGACCAGGTACCGTTAAACTATATTGAAAGAGTCATTCAGCTTGCCGCTCAGGGCTTTTCCGAGATAGAGTTTGATGCCTACGATACGGACTGGAACTCTGAAGCGTATTTAACTGTCAGTGGGCAAAATTCGAACAACTCGGTACGAGTGCCCAATTCATTTATGAGGGCCGTGATAGATGACAGCGAGTGGAATCTGTATGGCCGGATCGAAAGGAGGAGAGCTGGTGAAGAGGGCAGGGAACCGGAACCGATGAAGACGCTCAAGGCACGCACTCTTTGGGATCAGATCGGTTATGCCGCCTGGTCTTGTGCCGATCCCGGAACACAGTACCACGATACGATCAATGAGTGGCACACCTGCCCCGTAGATGGACCGATCAAGGCAAGTAACCCCTGTTCAGAGTATATGTTTCTGGACAATACAGCGTGTAACCTGGCCTCTCTGAACCTGATGAAGTTTTTCAGTGACAAAGAGTGTAGCAGATTTGATGTGGAGTCTATTCGATACGCTTCACGTCTCTGGACAGTGGTTCTAGAAATTTCGGTATTGATGGCTCAGTTCCCGTCCCGGGAGATTGCCGAGCTCTCCTATGAGTTCAGAACCCTTGGCCTCGGATACGCCAATCTCGGAACTGCGCTTATGGTACAGAGTGTTCCCTACGACAGTCCGGAGGGTTGTGCAATTGCTGGCGCTATTACTTCAATTCTGCACATGAGCAGCTATGCTACGAGTGCTGAAATGGCTGGTGAACTGGAACCGTTCCGCGGATATAAACGGAACCGGGAGCATATGCAGAGAGTGCTTCGAAATCATCGTCGAGCAGCCTGGAATGCAGATCACAAGGAGTATGAGGGGTTAACGATCAAACCATTGGGTATCAATCCCTCTCACTGTCCGGACTATCTTTTAAAGGCTGCGAGACAGGACGCAGATCGGGCCGTTGAACAGGGCGAAAAGAGTGGTTTTCGCAATGCTCAGGTTACAGTGATTGCTCCGACAGGAACCATTGGCCTGGTCATGGATTGTGATACTACAGGAATAGAACCGGACTTTGCACTTGTCAAATTCAAGAAGCTGGCAGGGGGAGGGTATTTCAAGATTATCAATCAGAGCGTTCCTCTGGCATTAAAGAAACTCGGTTACGACTCTTCGCAGGTAGAGGAGATTATCCATTATGCGAAAGGTACAGGCAGCCTTGAGGATTGCCCGCATATAAATCCGGATCAACTTCGGGAGAAGGGATTTGGAGACGAACAGATTGCTGCCATTGAGGAAGGTCTTCCGGGAACATTCGACATCAAGTTTGTCTTTAATCAATGGACACTCGGCGAGGAGTTCTGCAAGGATGTACTTGGTATGTCTGAAGAGCAGCTGGGTGACTACCAGTTCGATATGCTTCGCTTTTTGGGCTATAGCAGAGAGCAGGTCCGTGAAGCCAATGATTTTGTCTGTGGTACCATGACAGTAGAAGGTGCCCCCCATCTCAAAGAGGAGCATCTGCCGGTCTTCGACTGTGCCAACAAGTGTGGCCGTATAGGTACACGCTATATCTCTACAGAGGGTCATATCCGTATGATGGCTGCGGCTCAGCCCTTTATTTCCGGAGCCATCTCCAAGACGATCAACCTGCCTAACGAAGCCACTGTGGAGGATATCAAGGAGGCGTATATGCTCTCCTGGAAACTGATGCTCAAGGCGAACGCACTCTATCGTGACGGTTCAAAACTGAGCCAGCCTCTCAATTCGATGAGCGATGTTTTTGAAGAACTTGAAGATGAGGATAGCGAACATGCTGCAGACCTGGCAGGGCAGGAACGGATCGTGGATACGGCGGAACGTATCATTCATAAATATGTGGCACGCCGTCAGAGACTTCCATTCCGCCGTGCCGGGTACACTCAAAAAGCGAAGATCGGTGGCCAGAGTGTATATCTCCGTACGGGTGAGTATGAAAACGGCCAGCTCGGAGAGATCTTCATAGATATGCATCGTGAAGGGGCAGCCTTCCGAAGCCTGATGAACTGTTTTGCGATCTCCATCTCTCTGGGCCTTCAGCATGGAGTTCCACTTGAAGAGTTCACGGACGCATTTGTCTTTACCAAATTCGAACCGAGTGGTATGGTAAGTGGTAGCCCGCATATCAAGATGACTACATCTGTGATCGACTACATCTTCCGGGAACTTGCCGTAACCTACCTCGGCAGGGAAGATCTTGCACATGTACCTCCTGAGGAGATCGCTTTACGCAAGCTGCGCCCATCCGAAGAGCAGGAACTGGCAGATGAAGTAGCCAGACGTGTTCAGTCTCGAAGTGTAGAGGCTGTTGCAGACAGTACAGCCCCCGAAACCATTGGAAGGGCTGAACCGGAAAGTGACTTCGAGAGCGATTACGAACGTGCCAAGCACCTTGGCTATACAGGCGACTCGTGCCCCGAGTGCGGGAGCATGACCATGATCCGTAACGGTACATGCCTTAAATGTATCACATGCGGTTCAACTACAGGCTGCTCCTGAACACGCCCGCAAGGGCGAAACGCTGAAAAAAAACCCGTCCGGTTGCAAGCCAGACGGGTTTTTTATTCAAGAGCCTGTTTAATCAGAATAACAGATCGGTCGGAGAGATTCAGATCAAGTGCAGCATTCTGTCCCTTTTTCGACATTTTTCTCCACGTTTTCTTAAGTATAGAGACGATTTTATCGTCACTGTGTTCACAGGAAAAATCTTCAAAATAGTGCTCCATAAAGACGAGGCAGACGACATCTTCCAGAGTTTGTGACTCCGGGTCGCTTTTCAGATCTCTCTTCATAAGTAGGCTTTTTACCCGGTCGATCGTCTCTCTTTTGTATCCGGCCTCACCTAGAATTTCGTCTGCTCTTGAGGCGTGGAATTTTTTCAGTTCGTTTCTCCATCGAAGATAGCCACGGCGGTTCATTGGATACTCCTCTCTTGGTATGCTCCATCGTTCTATATGCTGAGCTCTTGCCGCCAGCCTGAGTGCTTCAGATGCATTGGGTTCAAACTTTTCGAGTGTTTCGCTCATGCGCTGGCCATAGATCAACCCGGAGGGGCAAGATTGATCGTCGACTATTACCCGGTTGGGGTCGTTTGAGTTCGCACTGTCAATCATCTCAAGGGCGATCTGAAATCTCTGATTACGACTCATGAAGTTTTTTCAGTTCAGATTTAAGTTCAAGCAGTACTTCATTTCCCGGGTCCTGTTCCAGCCCTTTCAAAACCTGTTGCAGTGCATCCCGGTTCGATGCAGTCTTGTGGAGGCAGAGCGCAAGTGTATAGTATGCATCTGTGAACGTGGGGTCTAGCTTGAGTGAAAACCGGTAGAACTCTTCAGCTTCCACATATTTTTCCCGACGATACAGGAAATTACCCAGGTTAAAGTGAGAAAGGGGATTCTTTGAGTCAACCTCTGAAAGATAGAGAAAGAGCTCATGTGCCCGATCGGTGTGCTCCGTCCGTTCCCATGCATCCGCCAGATTATTGATGGCTGGTATGTAATCCGGTTTTTGCTCCAGTGCAAGAAGGAAATGATGGATGGCCTGTCCGGGCTGGTCTGTTTCCAGATATGTATTCCCGATGTTATAGTGTGCACGGGGATATTGAGGTTCAAGCCGTAACGCCTCCTGAAAGCTGCCAATAGCTATGTCATATTCACCAATCAAATGATAGCCGACCCCGCGTTCATTCCAGAGTGACGGGTTTGCCGGGTCGCTTTTTAATTCGAGCTCGATATCATTCAGGGTTTTCTCTATCTGATCCATCAGAATTCATATCCAAGCTGAAGTTCGAAGAGCAGCCGGTTGGAAGAGCTGGTTGAGATAATGGCCTGCAGTGGGCCGACGACGGTCTGAGCACCAAATGACAGGCTGAATCCAAGCCGGTAGTTTTGCTCAAACGGATTCCAATTCCACCTTTCGAAGGTGTTACCGGCATAACCGCTCAGTCGCAGAAACCTGTGACGTATAGGTTCAAGCTGAATGGACGCCGAAACAAGCTGAATATTGCTTCCGGCGATCTCATACCTCTCATAGCCCCCAAACCGGATCGTATCCACGTACTCTCTGGATCGATTCGGAGAGAACCAGTAACCCCACGGGAGTTCTCCTGTAGAGCTTCTGCCGGCATAAATGGAGTTGTTAAGGGTCACACTCTCCGACAGGGGATACCAGGAACTCCAGTAAAACTCCTGCAGGTTATATTTCAGTGTGCTCAATATTCGATCGTCACTCAGAACGGCATTCATATACAAAAGCTGGCCACGTGTTGTCCATGAGCGCCGATTACGGGAGTCTGTATAGAAAAGGGCATAGAGCGCATAATGATCTCTGTTTGTAAAAGGGATATCCTGCGGGTTAATCTCCTGCGTAAATCTTTGAATTTCATAACGTATTCCAACTCCCGCCAGTGACTGGTTGCTCATGAATGTGCCTGAGAAGAGCTCTGCTCGGCCGAGATGGTGCCTCAGGCTGCTTGTCCGTTCGTTGCCTGAATAGTGGTTCACACTCTCACCCTCGTAGACGAGTCGTCCCCTTAATCCATAACTGCTTCTGGAGTTGCCGAACCAGAGATACTCTGTGCTGAACCGGGCATCCCTGCCAATGCGCAAGCCCGTACGAAAAGTTGATCCTCTGAGACCAATATTTCGCAAAGAGGTGTGCATTTTGATTGACGCCTGTGTTGGTGATTCATATCTGGCAGCGATCCGCACCTGATCATCCCGATTTTCATCGATGCGGAAGAGTAGAGAGACCCCTTCTGAATCGGTGTTTTCGGTGACCCTGTAGGTAATCAAATTAAAAAGGCGGGTACTGTAGAGCCGTTTAATGGCCGACTCGATATCCTCCAGATCGATTCTGTCTCCCAACTCCAGTGCGAGTTCGGTTCGTATATAGTCGGCTGGTATCAGATTATTTCCCTCGATTTGAACCTCATTCAAAAGGATGCGCCTGCTTCGCTCCGGCTCGTCTTCAACAATAATTCCCGGACGTTGCAGGGATGCAATCTCTTTCAACTCATTCAGCTTCAATCGTGCAGCTTTCTCACCATATTCGATAAAACGGTCGGCCTCCATAAAGTCGCTGATTAGAAAATCATCAAGATCATCTACTGTGATGGCCAAATCAGCTAACGCCTTCTGGCGGATGGTACTGTTGCTCATACGGTAGTTCATGGCCTGTGTAAGAATCGTAAAGATAGACTGGAGCTCTTCGGCTGACCTCAATGGGGTGCTGACGTCTACAGCAATAACAATATCGGCCCCCATATTGCGGGCATCTTCCACAGGTAGATTTCGAACCAGGCCTCCATCCATCAATACTCTGCCGTTAACAACATGTGGAAGCATGACTGTGGGTAGCGAAATACTGGCCCGAATTGCATCGGGTAGAAAGCCATCGCGCATGACAACGGCTTCACCAGTCTCCAGGTCTGTAGCGATCGCTGCGAAGGGGATGGGGAAACGGTTGAAATCCTCCACCTCATGTACCTGCCAGGTGTGACGCGCAATCCATAAAAAAATACTTTGACCGGAAATCAAACCAGCCGGAAGATCTATTCCTGTTTCTCTAACAGGCAGGTTGACGATATAGCGCTCGTCTACATCCCGTTCGTACATCGAAAGCTGCCGTCGATCCGACCGATCCGAAAAGATCTCTTCCCAGTCGGTTGTACGGGCTAACATCTCCATCTCATCCGGTGTATAGCCAATCGAATAGAGGGCACCTACCAGGCTTCCCATACTGGTACCTGTAATGTAGTCGGGTCGAATACCGGCTTCCTCAAGAACCTTCAATACACCAATATGGGCGATGCCCTTTGCCCCGCCACCACTTAATGCGAGTCCGATTCTGGGTTCAGAGTTCTCATCTGATCTGTCCTGAGCGGTGAGCAGGAGTGGTAACAGTGTGGTGGCCAGTATCAGAAGAGCGCCAGTTTTAGCCAACCTGGAGAAGAGAGAGTGGTCATGCAGCTCAAATCGGTGGGAGGAAAGAATTTCAGGACAATGATCTGCCATGAATCATTCAGTTTCTGAATTAAACGGAGAACGCGTCATCGATTGCAAATTTCAGCTTGTCTATGGTCACCGGTTTGGTCAGAAAGTAGTGATATTGTGTCTGAACGGCTCTTCTTTTCATTTCGTCATCGCCAAAACCGGAGATATAAATCACCTTTATATCAGAGGTTTTACGAATCTCTGCCATCGCTGCAATTCCATCCATATCATCATCAAGGCGTACATCCATGAGAATCAGGTCTATTCCGGAAAGTTTTTCAACAGATCGGATGGCAGCATGTCCGCTGGACACCGTACCCATTACAGTATGCCCCAACCGACTGATGATCCGTTCAAGAAAAAGTTTTTGGGATTCATCATCTTCAACTAGTAGAATTTTCAGCGGTTCTTTCGTCAAAATTAAATCCGTAAGGCTATGAGAGTTACAGGCAATGTGAGTATTCGCACTAACTCAAGTATAGGGTTTCCGATTCTTAATAGAAATCGTCTGAAGTTATATGAGAGAAATTTATAGTGCCTATAACCGTACCCGATTTCATTGATACAGTACACGATCGGAGCATATCCGGTCTTTTTATCTTGGCTGCGAGAGTCGTATATTATGGGGATTCTATGGAGTACAAATTATACACATCTCGCGACAGATCAGAATAAGAGTTTCAGGAATGAAAAGGCAAGATCACATCAGGGAAGACGTAACGATTCGGTTTGCGGGAGACTCTGGCGACGGGATGCAGTTGACCGGCTCCCTTTTTACCAATACGACCGCATTACAGGGAAATGATTTGAGGACACTTCCGGAGTTCCCTGCCGAGATCAGGGCTCCGGCCGGCACAGTTCCGGGCGTCTCCTCCTTTCAGCTACACTTTGGAAGCAAGGAGATCATGACGCCGGGAGATCTTTGTGATGCACTGGTAGTCATGAATTCAGCTGCACTGAAGGCAAACCTCTCTCTATTGAAAAAGGGAGGCACCATCATTGCCAACACATCAGGTTTCGATCGTCGAAATCTCAATCTTGCCAAGTACGGCAAGGATGAGAATCCGCTTGAGAATGGCTCTCTGGATGACTATACCCTGTACGAAGTAGATGTCACAAAGTTGACAAAGGAAAGCTTGTCCGATTCTGACCTCAACAGCAAAGAGATCGAACGCGCCAAGAATATGTTTGTCCTGGGAATGCTCTTCTGGATGTATAACCGGCCTCTTGACTCTACGATTGCATTTCTGGAGAATAAATTCAGAAATAAGCCCGACATCGCAGCGGCGAATATAAAAGTTCTGAAGGATGGCTACTGGTTTGGAGAAAATACCGAGATTTTCACTTCCAGGTATACAGTAGCGGAGGCTTCGCTTCAACCGGGAACCTACCGTAATGTGACCGGTAACGACGCAACGGTTTTAGGACTTGTGGCTGCAGCTCGCAAATCCCAGCTCCCACTATTTTTTGGTTCCTATCCGATTACTCCCGCTTCCGATATTTTGCACGGACTCTCCAAATGGAAGCAGTTCGGAATCTATACTTTTCAAGCCGAGGATGAGATTGCAGCAGTTTCTGCGTCTATTGGAGCCGCATTTGGGGGTAGTCTGGGTGTCACCAGCTCGTCCGGGCCAGGGATTGCTCTGAAGGCGGAAGCCATCGGACTTGCTGTGATGCTTGAACTGCCACTCGTTATTCTGAACGTGCAGAGAGCGGGGCCTTCTACAGGCATGCCTACCAAAACGGAACAAGCCGATCTCATGCAGGCAGTTTATGGACGAAATGGTGAGTGTCCTCTGGTTGTGATGGCTCCGCATTCACCTGCAGACTGTTTTGAAACTGTATTCGAAGCGTGCAGGATTTCACTTGAACATATGACACCTGTAATGTTTCTCTCGGATGGATATCTGGCGAACGGTTCGGAGCCGTGGCGTTTTCCAGCTGCAAACGATCTGTCCGAAATAAAGGTGGAGTTTGCACCGGAACGAAGTGAAGAGAGTGATCCCTATCTGCCTTATCACAGGGATGAAAGGCTTGTACGCTCCTGGGCTATACCCGGTACACCAGGTATGGAACACCGTGTTGGGGGGTTGGAAAAGCAGGATGAAACAGGGGATGTATCCTATGACCCGGAAAATCATCAGAAGATGGTGAAAATCAGAAAAGCGAAAATTGAGGAGATTGCGAATCATATTCCCCTGCAGGAGTTGGACAACGGTCGCGAGGGTGGGGAAACGGTTATTGTAGGTTGGGGGGGTACATATGGCACATTACGAACAGTCGTACATGAATTGAGGCTTGACGGCATGGATGTTTCACATATTCATCTGCGTTATATCAGCCCGTTCCCCCGAAACCTCAAGTCGCTTCTTGAGAGTTACAGTCGAATTTTGGTTCCTGAAATCAATGACGGTCAGCTTGTACGACTTCTTCGCAGCGAGCTTGGAGTTCAGGCAACAGGTATCAATAAAATCAAAGGGCGTCCTTTCGGTGTAGATGAATTGAAACATGAGATTCATGAAGCGATCACGACCGGTCATGTTTGGCTCGAACAGGAATAGTTTTTGAAAAGGCAATATGATGACTTCTCTCGATAACAAAGTAAATCGCCACCTCAACGGCAAGAGCTCAGATAATGGCCGGCCATTGGAAAAATACACCGGAAAGGATTTCTCTTCTGACCAGGATGTACGGTGGTGCCCGGGCTGTGGAGACTATACGATATTAAAGCAGGTTCAAAATCTGATGCCCGATATCGGAGTGGCACGTGAGGATATCGTTTTCATATCGGGAATTGGATGTGCGGCCCGCTTCCCATATTACATGAATACATTCGGGATGCACTCGATTCATGGGCGTGCACCAGCTATTGCAACTGGCCTGAAAGTGAGCCGTCCCGACCTCAGTGTATGGATTGTAACCGGAGATGGAGATTCTCTTTCGATTGGGGCGAACCACTTCGTTCAACTCCTGCGACGTAATGTCGATGTAAATTTACTGCTGTTTAATAATCAGATATACGGGTTAACAAAAGGACAATATTCACCTACCTCGCCGGGCGGATCCGTTACAAAGTCTACACCGTATGGATCCATTGATCACGCATTCAATCCGCTTTCACTCAGTTTGGGAGCCGATGGTACGTTTATAGCTCGTGCGATGGACAGGGATCCGAAACATCTCAGGGAGATGTTATTCAGATCACATCAGCATCATGGTACATCCATGTTAGAAATCTACCAGAATTGTATTGTTTTCAATGACGGGGCATTCGGGATCTATACAGATAAAAAGAGCCGACCGTCGGAAACTATCTACCTTGAGCATGATAAACCGCTCCTGTTTGGTGCCGATAACGAGAAAGGGATTCGGCTCGACGGCCTGAAACCAGAAGTGGTCTCTCTCAATAACGGTTACTCCAGAGAAGATCTTTGGATACATGATGAAACAGATTCTGGAAAAGCGTATCTGTTGTCCCGATTCTTTGACGAGCCGCAACCGGGTGATGAATATCTGCCGAGGCCATTTGGAGTCCTCCATGCTGTCGAACGTCCGACTTATGATGAAGGTGTAAACCGGCAGGTTCAGGATGTTGTGGAGAGAAATCCCGATACCGACCTCGATGCCTTGCTCAGAGGGACAGAGACGTGGGAGATCAGTTAGAGTTACGGAGTTCCTGAAGCAGAGATTCCAGAGCCTGACTTACCTCTTCCAGTTCCTCTTCATTTTTTGGCTGTGACTGCAGTTTCCGTTCCAGTACCTGTTGTTTCATCCGTACCTCGAACAGTTCCTCTGCAATACTCAGCGCAGCCAGAACCATGACTGTACTCTCCGGTTGTTTGATCAGTTCGTTTCTGTAGAGTCGGAACTTTTCGTCTACGAAACGGGCGATCTGCTGCATCGCCTGAACTTCCGACTCATTTACCTTGAGTGGATACTGTTTACCAAGAATGGTCACCTTTAATGATTTCAAGACTCCTCCTCACCCAAATGACTGTCCAGTTTCTTGAGTAGAATATCTACCTGTTGTTTGAGGAGGACTCTCTCTGTGCGGCTGAAGGAGGGGTCTTGTTCCCGGTTCAGGGATTCAATCCTCTTTTTCTTATGTCCAAGCTCCGATCGTAAACGCTCTGCTTCCTCTTTCAATTCCTGATTCTCATCCTTCAGGCGAAACAGTTCTCCGGCCAAAGTCTGAATATGGAGATGAATCTTCTGTAATCCGCTATGTTCAGTGGAGTGTTCCGACATGGCTTTGGAGAGATTGTATGGCTTGAAATCAGGAGCGCAATCTGGCTCCAAACTTCGACTTCAGTGCCTTTACAACTCTGTTAACTTCAGGTTCTACGTCCTTGATGTTCAGAGTCTTGACACGATCTAAAAAAGTAAGCCTAAATGCAACGCTTTTTTTCCCTCTGCCGAGGTTGTCACCCTCATAGATATCAAATACCTCGATGTTCTGCAAGATAGATCCGGCGTGTTCCTGAATACACTCTGTCAATTCTCCGGAATTAATGTCGTTATCCACAATAAAGGCTGCGTCATATGAGAATGAAGGGAACTTTGGGACGGGTGTAAATCGCCTGGAACCTGGCAGTAAACTGCTCTCAATAATTACATCCAGATCTGTTTCGGCAATCATAACGGGCCTTTCCAGATCGTATTTGTTCGACAGTTTCGGAGCCATCACTTCAATGCGTGCAAATGTCTTTCCATTCAGTTTGTAGAGGATGCAATCCCGATTTTCTGTCACTCTCTCTGTCTTATCTGATAGGCCAATTAGATGGATCAGAGACTCGATGTCCTGTTTCAGGTCGAAGATTGTAAAGGGCTCCGGCCCACCTCGCCAGTCCTCCTCTTTCCGGTCTCCCCAGAGGCCAAACAGGAGCCAGGTGTGCTCTTCGATTCCATCAATCCAGGTGCCTTTGTTCATTTTTTTTCTGAATGCGTGTCCAATTTCAAAAAATTTCAGGCGGTTGGCATTCCGATTCACATTGTACTGCACACTCTTTAAAAATCCGGCTGCAAGCGTAGTTCGAAGTGTAGTAGCCTCTGCAGATACCGGATTCAGAGTATGGATTTGCTGCTCTTCATCACTGAACAGCGAAGCTTCATCGCGAGAGAGAAGAGAGTCGGTAGCAATTTCCTTATATCCAAGCCGGGCCGAGAAGGTTCGTATTCGCTCTTTGAAAATTTCCTTTCCGGACAATTCACCCGGAGTAAAAAATGGGGTGGATGTTGGCTTCGGAATTCGATTGTAGTCGTACAGACGGCCCACCTCTTCGATAAGATCCGCCTCACGGGAAATATCTGGCCTGAAGCCTGGTATCTCCGATTGAATAACCCCTCCATTGACTATGCCTGAAGGGATATCAAGACGGTTCAGCAAGTCTGAAATTTCCACTGTTTCCAGGCTGGTTCCAAGTAGTCCGTTGAGTTTTTGCGGCCTCAATTGTACCTGATTTCGGGGGGGTTTGACCGGGTGACAATCGGTATATTCCGGGAGTAGTTCACCTCCCGACAGCTCGGCAATCAGCTCTGCAGCTCTTGCAGCTGCTTTATGGGTAAGTTCAGGGTCAACACCGCGTTCGAACCGATAAGAGGAGTCTGTCTGAAGTGCAAGCTTTTTGGACGTTTTACGAATGGAGGGAGGGTGGAACCAGGCACTTTCAAGTAACACAGTTCTGGTACCGTCCGATACTTCACTGTTCAAACCACCCATAATCCCTGCAATGGCGACCGGTTTCTCACTATCACAAATAAAGAGGGTTCCCGCAGGGACGTTTCTTTCGACCTTGTCCAGGGTCCTGAAGGTAATCTCATTACTCAAGGAGCGTACGTCAATAGCAGGGCCGGATAAAAGGTCGAGATCGAATGCGTGCAGTGGCTGACCAAGTTCATGCAGTACGTAATTGGTGACGTCCACTACGTTGTTGATCGGCCTCAGGCCAATGGAGCGCAATCGATTTCTGAGCCAGTGAGGGGAGGGGCCTACAGTCACATTACGAATAATCCTGGCTACATAGCGGTGGCACTGGCTCCTGTCGTGGATGGTAACAGGCAATTGAAGATCCTGCTTAACCGCCGGATCCGGTTCTTCAGGATAAGGGTGTTTGATTTTCCTGTCGAGCCACGCTGCCAGGTCCCGTGCTACACCAACATGGCAGGAGGCGTCAGGTCTATTGGGAGTAAGAGCAATTTCGAAAACTGTATCGGGCTTAATCTGCAATGCGTCGGACAGTTGTGTGCCGGCTTTATATTCTTTATCGAGCACCATGATCCCGCTGTGATCATCACCCAGATTCAGTTCATCTTCGGCACAGATCATCCCTTCAGAGAGCTCACCCCGGAGTTTCGTTTTCCGAATGTTGAAACGCTTGCCATCGGGTCCAGGGACTGGCAATACCGAGCCTGTCGTGGCAACGGGCACCTTCTGCCCACTCCGAACATTATCTGCTCCACATACAATTTGAACTTCATGATCGCCAAGATCGACCCTGCAAAGTTTCAATTTATCTGCATTCGGGTGTGAATTCACCTCAAGTATTTCGCCGACAACCACTCCGTCCATTCCATTACCGAAAGGCTCGGATCCTTCCACTTCCAGCCCCAGAAGGGTCAGACGGTTGGCCACCTCTTCGGGAGACAGATCGGTGTCTATATACTGTTTGAGCCAGTTATAGGATATCTTCATCTTCGTTTAACCTGGAAACTGATTGAGAAAGCGCACATCATTTTCATAGAGAACCCGGATATCATTTATTCCGTACCTGAGCATTGCAATGCGATCTACTCCCATGCCAAAAGCAAATCCGCTCACTTTTTCGGGATCATATCCAACCGCTTCAAAAACATTGGGATCCACCATTCCCGCGCCCAGTATTTCAAGCCATTGCCCACCTTTTGTGGGCCCCCACCAAACGTCCATTTCAAGGCTCGGTTCTGTAAAGGGGAAGAATGAAGGGCGGACCCGATACTGAACGGAACTGCCATACATCATTCTGGCGAACATGACGAGTGTTTCGATCAATTCACCCATCGAAATATTTTCTCCAACCGACAATCCTTCCATTTGATTGAATTGGAAGTATGATTTTGCAGTGACGGCTTCATTCCGAAACACCCTGCCTGGCATAACACTTCGAACAGGCGGCCTCGTCTCCTTCATTAGCCGTATCTGAACAGGTGAGGTGTGAGTTCTGAGTACCAGGTCCTCTTCCTCTTTACGTTCAGATTTTCGAATAAAAAAGGTGTCCTGCATATCCCTCGCTGGATGCTCCGGTGGAAAGTTGAGAGCTGTAAAGTTGTGAAAGTCATCTTCTACTTCCGGGCCGTCAGAAATATCAAAACCGAGACGTAAAAAGATCTGTTTCATCTCTTCAAGCGTCTGTGTAAGTGGATGGAAGGAACCGGTCCAGGCGGGTTGAACCGGTATGGTTATATCTTCCGAAGCAGATTGTACTCTACTTTTGTTGCCCTCGTTCAGTAGGGATTTGGCATCATTGAAGCGATCATTAGCAATCTTCTTAAGTAGATTCAACTGCTTCCCGGCTGTTGCTCTCTGTTCTTCAGGGAGTGAGCCTATTGTGGCAAGTAGTGACTGAACCACTCCTTTGCGACTAAGGTAATGAAGCCGAAATGCTTCCAGAGACTCTTCATCCTGAAGGTCTGCCGATTCGATCTCTTTTTTGACTTTCTCTATATGTTCCTTCATATCACCGGGTAAAGGGTGCTCCTTTAAAAAAAGAGTATTTCTGTCTTCAACGATCTAAAAAAAAACCGGCAAATCTGAGATCAGATCTGCCGGTTCTTCAAGTGAAGTGACTCCATGGGTGGAGTTTCTATATCCGGAGCCGGATCGTCAGTTAACTGCTTCTTCGACAATCCTGGAGAAGGTCTCCGGATCGTGAACTGCTATATCGGACAGCATTTTCCGGTTGATCTCCATGTTGTTACTCTTTAGTCCGCTAATAAGTCGGGAGTAGGTGGTTCCGTTCAGCCGGGCAGCTGCATTGATACGAATGATCCAGAGCTTTCTGAAGTTCCTCTTACGAACTTTGCGATCGCGGTATTGATATTGCAACCCCTTTTCGACCGCATTTTTAGCAATGGTATAAACGTTTTTGCGTTTGCCCCAGTAACCTTTCGCCTGTTGAAGAATCGTACGGCGACGGCGACGGGAAGCCACCAGATTTCGTGATCGTGGCATTTTGTAAACGTTTGTTTTTTAGTGTTTATAATCTGTGTGTCAGAGAGCTCAGGCGTCGTAGGGCAGGAGTCGTCTGATTGCCTTTTCATTAGTGGGGTCTACCAGTGTGTCCTGACCAAGCTGACGTTTCGTTTTGCTGCTCTTTTTGGTCAAAATGTGACGCTTGAAAGCTTTTTTACGCTTGATCTTACCTGTTCCGGTAATTTTGAAGCGCTTCTTCGCACCACTGTTTGATTTCATTTTGGGCATGATAGCTGACTCATCTGAAGTTGTAAAAGGTGTCAAAGATAAGGTTTCTGCTGTTGCTATACAATGAATGGTTACCCTTTTGAACCTGAAGGAGTCAAAATCATGATCATTCGGCGACCCTCCAGATTTGGGGGGTTCTCAATCTCGGAAATATCACTCAACTCCTCGGCAAGATTGAGTAAAAGTTCTTTCCCTTTCTCTGTATAGAGCATGTCGCGCCCTCTGAACTGTACGGTGGCTTTCACCTTGTCTCCATCCTTTAGAAAGCCCCTTGCGTGTCGCATTTTAAACTCCAGGTCATGATCGTCGGTGCTCGGACGAAAGCGGAGCTCTTTGACCTGCATTGTGTGTTGCTTTTTTTTCGCCTCTTTCTCTTTTTTCTTCTTTTCATACATGAACTTGCCAAAGTCGATCACCTTGCAGACCGGCGGTTTGGCGTCAGGTGCTACCTCGACAAGATCTTTATTGAAAGAGGCCGCAATTTCCAGAGCACGATTCAGTTCTACGATCTCATGCTCATCGTCTGGCCGTATCAGGCGTACCTGACGTGCAGTAATCTCATTATTGACATTGGGTCGGTCACCCGTACGTTTCCGGCGGGGCCGGGAAGTTCTTCGGTTTGCGATAGTATCCTCGCTTTGTTAGTTATTGTGATCTGGTGGCAATGTTTTATTGGCCACCTCTTTTTGAACATCGGAAATAAATTCAGAAAAGGGAAACGTTCCGATATCTCCCTTTTTGTGCCTTCTGACAGACACTTTATTCTGGCTTTGCTCCTTGCCACCCACTATAAACATGTATGGAATCTTTGCCGTTTCCGCATCCCGGATTCGGGCACCGATTTTTTCGCTTCTCTGATCAATCTCTGCACGAAGACCGGCACTGTTCAACTGTTTCAGACATTGATTCGCATATGTCGTAAAGTCGTCAGAAATCGGGAGTATTCGTATTTGACATGGTGCAAGCCAAAGTGGAAAGTCACCGGCAAAGTGTTCGATCAGTATGCTGATAAAACGTTCCATGGACCCGAAGGGTGCCCGGTGTATGATGACCGGCCTGTGTTTTTCGTTGTCAGATCCAATATAGGTAAGGTCGAACCTTTCCGGCATCACATAATCTACCTGGACGGTTCCAAGTTGCCACTTTCTGCCGATTGCATCCCGAATGATGAAGTCGATCTTGGGGCCATAGAAACTGGCTTCACCTTCTACTATACTGTAGTCAAGTTCCATCTCATCGGCAGCCTCCTGAATTTCCCGCTGAGCACGATCCCAAAACTCATCTCTGCCACCATACTTCCCTTCATTCTCATCCCTCCAGGAGAGACGGATATCTACCTTCATACCAAAAGTATTAAACACAGTAGACGTCAACTCTATAGTCTCTTTGATCTGCTCCTTCAACTGATCGTGAGTGCAGTAGATATGAGCGTCATCCTGCGTAAAACCCCGAACTCTGGAGAGGCCGTTCAACTCTCCGGACTGCTCGTAACGATAGACCGTCCCAAACTCTGCGAGACGCAGGGGCAGGTCTCTGTAGCTTCTCAATTCACTGGAGTAGATACGATGGTGGTGAGGGCAGTTCATTGGCTTTAGCATGTACTGATCGTCATCCACTTCCATCGGATTGAATTGAGAATCCTGATAATAAGGGTAGTGCCCCGATGTCTTATATAGCTCTATATTTGCGATATGAGGTGTGATGACCTCCTTGTATCCTCTCCGTATCTGCTCCTGCCTGAGGAATGATTCCAGCTCTCTGCGGATGGTTGTGCCGTTTGGTAGCCACATAGGCAGGCCGCTTCCAACCATACTGTCAATCAGGTAGATGCCCAGTTCCCTGCCAAGTTTTTTATGATCCCTCTTTTTTGCCTCTTCTACCTGATGAAGGTACTCCGCAAGAAGTTTCTGTTTGGGAAAAGTGATTCCATAGATTCTGGTAAGTTGTATACTTTTTGAGTCCCCTCTCCAGTAGGCTCCTGCTATTGAAGTGAGCTTGACTGCCTTGATGGGTCCGGTATCCGGCAGGTGAGGCCCACGACAGAGGTCGGTAAACTCTCCCTGAGTGTAAAACGTAATCGTTTCATCTTTCAGATCCCGAATAAGCTCCAGTTTATAGGGGTTTTCACGTTCCTCATACCACTCAATGGCTTCACTATAGGAGACTTCCCGCCGTTCGAACTGCGACTTTTTTCTTGCAAGTTCCACCATTTTGGACTCTATGGTTTCGAGATCTTCTGCAGAAATCGTTTTATCTCCAAAATCTATATCATAGTAGAAACCGTTCTCTACGGGAGGGCCTATCCCAAAGAGTGCTTCGGGCCAGAGTTCCTGTATGGCTTCGGCAAGCAGATGGGCACTTGAGTGCCAGAATACAGCTTTTCCCTCTTCCGAATCCCAGGTGTGAATGCGTATAGAGGAATCTTCCAGGATCGGTTGAGTCAACTCTGTTACCACTCCATTCAGCGTAACTGACAGAGCACTTCGTGCCAGACCATCCGATATGGATGAAGCGACTTCTGCTCCTGTAACTCCGTGTTTATATGTTCGGCTGCTGCCATCCGGCAGGGTTAATAACACTTGGTCAGGCATGTTTTGCGGTGTCACTCTTGATGCGATCGATTGTAATATATAATTCGGTTGATCTCTTCTCTGACGGCATCCTGGTTTTTATAGGGGCCAAGAAGGAGTCGTCCATGTTCATTTTGAAACCGGACAAGGCTGCTCGCTAATACACTCTCTTGAAAAGTAATGTTCAGTATGTCTCCAATGCTGTTTTCTGTCAACTCACTGTAGACCTCAATCCAGTCAGGGTTCAATTGAACACCCACGTAATGTGCATCGACCCTGTCGTCATATAGCGCTCTCATCGTCTCAATATTTTCGGAATGGATCTGAAACGTTACGGTATCTGCATCCGCACTGTTTTGTGCCTTCGTTACAAATGGATACAAAGTAATCAGTAATAAAGCTGCGAAAAGTGTATTTGTTCTCATGATCGGGTCCAAAATAGATCGCTTTGATAATATCTTTGCAAGATCAACAATCCTGCTCTTACTATCAAGAAGAGGTGAAGACGTTGAATCACTCATATTCGGTTCAGGGAGTGCCTGAAAAGTGTTTTTACAAGCAGGTAGCATTTCATGGGTGTAGAGATGCGAATTCTCATACGGTGAATTTTATCGGGAGGGGTACATTTTAGTTGTGCCAGCAGTTGGCGATAGTACGTATAAGCAACAGTGACTCCTGCACGTGCTTTGGTTGGTAGTTGTGAAATCCCCTCTCTGGCCACTGTGAACTCCTCTTCAATTTCGGCGACAATCCTGTTTTTTGTTTCTATATCCAGCTTGCGATCACCCAGGTTCGGGAAATAGAATCTGCCAAGTTCTTCTCTATCCTGACGGATATCCCGAAGAAAATTCACTTTCTGAAATGCTGACCCCAGTTTTCTGGCGGGTTCAACAAGTTTCTTGTAACGCGTTTCGTCACCATCACAGAATACTTTCAGGCACATCAGGCCCACAACTTCCGCCGAACCGTAGATATACTGGTTGTAGCACTCCTTTTTGTAGTGCTTTGAAAGAAGATCCATCTCCATGCTTTGAAAAAATGCATCAACCAATTCCCTGTCTATTTGAAACCGGTTGGCAATCTTCTGAAACTGATGAAGTACAGGATTCAGGCTAATCCCCCTGGCAAGAGCGAGGTGAGTCTCTTCCCTGTATGCTTTCAGAAGCTCCTCTCTGTCTTGCATTACGAAGGTATCTACAATTTCGTCGCCGAGGCGAACGAATCCGTAAATGGCATAGATCGCATCTCTGATGGAGTTGTCGAGCAGGTTTATGCCGATTGAGAATGAAGTGCTGTAAGATCTTGTAACCAGGCGGCTTGACCGTTTGGAAACACGATCGTATATAGCCAGATTATGATTGATTGCTCTGTTCAAAATGTCCTCATCGTTTGATCCAA
This sequence comes from Balneolaceae bacterium, assembly GCA_040880485.1. Classification (GTDB taxonomy): domain Bacteria; phylum Bacteroidota; class Rhodothermia; order Balneolales; family Balneolaceae; genus JBBDIJ01. The sequence continues at coordinate 304,404 of JBBDIJ010000009.1, read as the reverse complement.
AAGGCCAGCCGCCAGTTTTCCTGACATAATGGACGGGGGCATACCGGGACCCGGGTGTGTCAACTGACCAGCATAAACCATATTTTTTACTTTAGGATTTCTCATGGAGGGTTTAAATACACCTGTCTGCAGCAGTGTGTTTGCAAGCCCATATGCATTGCCACGATAAGAGTTGTATTCCATCGTAAAGTCTTTGATTCCAAAGCTGCGCCTGAATGAGATCTTGGCCTTTAAATCTCTTCCCGTATGTCGTTCCAGTTTTTGTAACACATTTTCAAAAAGTCTGTTCTTTATCTCATCCGACTCTTCCAGTCCGGGGGCAACAGGAATCAGAAAGAAGAGGTTCTCACACCCTTCAGGTGCAGTAGAGGAGTCGGTTTTGGATGGATTACAAAGGTAAAAAAGAGGGTGGTCCGGCCACTCCGGCCGGTTGTAAATTTGTTCTGCATGGCGGTCCAAATCCTCGTCAAAAAAGAGATTGTGATGAGTCAGCTCAGGTATCGATTCTTCAATCCCGACGAAGAATAGAAGAGAGGATGGGGCCATTGTTCTCCTGCTCCACCAGCTCTCACTATAATTTCGACTCTCCAGAGGTAACAGATTCTGTTCTATGTGGTGGTAATCCCCAGCCCCTATGATTCCATCCGTTTTATAGGTATCTGCTTCTGTGACAACAGATATTGCCTGATCATCCCGGGTTACAATACGTGTAACCTCTTCTCCAAAATGAAAATGGACACCCTGTTCGAGTGCAATTCTGTAGAACGCATTTGCAGGTTCAGACATACCTCCCATCGGATACCAGGTTCCCAGATTCAGATCGGCATGATTCATCATGCTATAGAGGGCCGGAATTTGTCTGGAGGTACCACCCAGAAAGAGAACGGGAAATCCGAGAAGCATTCTGATTTGAGTATCCTTAAAATAGTGGCCAATGTGCCGGTTCATAGAGGTAAAAAGATCGAGGCGGAAGAGATGCCTGAAGAGGGAGGGGTCCAGGTAGTCCCCAAGATTTTGCATCGGGTTATTGGCAAGCATCTTCATCCCGGTATTGTATTTGAACTCCGCCTCCTTCAGGAAAAGTTCAAGCTTCTTACTGCTTCCCGATTCTCTCGACTCAAACCACTCTCCAAGATTGGCAGGATCGGCAGGGACTCTCAGTGGTTTGCTCTCTTTCCAGAACACCGTGTAAGAGGGGTCCAGACGCTTTAATTGGTAGAAATCACTCACATCATACCCAAACTCATGAAAGCAGGACTCAAATACTTCCGGCATCCAGTACCAGCTCGGTCCCATATCGAAGGTGTAGCCCTTGGCTTCAAATGAGCGCAACCGTCCTCCCGCGTGATGATGTTTTTCAAAAAGCGTTACATTATAGCCTTTGCGGGCAAGATGACTTGCTCCGATCAGGCCAGCCAGGCCGCCCCCGATGATGGAAATATTGGTACTTTTATTCATGGATCTGCAAACTGAAGAATAGAAAAGCCTGTAAAATCATTCCCGTTGGCCTGATAAAATTCAAACAGTCCCGGGATACTGTCAGGTAGAACAGCTCTCAACATTTTAAAATATATTTGGAACGTTTGGCTCAAGGCCTCGATTTAAACTCCTAACTGTTAACCGGTCAAATTCATTTTTAATACAATGATCGAAATTCTGCCTGTTGTTGCTACATTTCTAGCCGCTTTCCTTTTTATGGAGTTGGTAGCGTGGTTTACACACAAGTATATCATGCATGGAGCTTTATGGAAGTTGCACGAAGATCACCATGTACCACATGATCATACACTTGAGAAGAATGATCTTTTTGCACTGATGTTTGCCATCCCATCAGTTCTGCTTCTTGCATTTGGTACAATGAACGGCAACTCGTTGTTAATCTCTGCAGGTACCGGAATCCTGGTGTATGGTATGGCCTATTTTTTTGTTCATGATATCTATGTACACAGAAGGGTCAAATGGTTCCGGAATGTAGACAACTCCTATTTGAGGTCAGTCCGCATCGCACACAAAATGCACCATAAACACCGTGTAAAGGAACCGGGAGAGTCGTTTGGTTTTCTATGGGTAGGGAAAAAGTATCGCGAGATAGCGAAGCGTAACCGATCTTGAATGAAGCGGTGTCTGTCATGTCAAACTATATGGTTCTGCTGATTGTTGTAATCAGCATTCCCCTTCTATTCAGTTTTGAAAAGAGACTCTCCTGGTACAAAATGTGGGGGGCGCTAATCAGGGCTATCATGTATACGGCTACACCATTCATTATTTGGGATATTCTCTTTACCAAATATGAAGTTTGGCACTTTAATGATCAGTTTACCGGCTCTCTCTACCTGGCTGGCCTGCCACTTGAGGAGTGGCTCTTTTTTTTCGCGATTCCATTCTCCTGTCTATTTATCTATCAATGGGTGTGCTGGATTCGACGGGAGAGTGTGGAGAAGTTTACAGAAAAAGACTCCCTGGCACTTCTGGTTTCCGGACTTCTTTTTCTGATCCTGGCACTCTTCTTTAATGAGAAGAGCTATACTCTGGTCGTGTTTGGAACACTCGGTTTTACACTGCTTATACTTCGTCATTTAGAACCCTGGTTTCTACGGCGGTTTATGGTTGCATTTTTGATCACCATGATTCCATTTTTTATTGTAAATGGTTACCTGACTGCCAAACCGGTGGTACTCTATAATGATCTGGAAAACCTGGGAATTCGAATGGGCTCCATACCGGTTGAAGATGCGTTCTACAGCTTTCTTTTGCTTCTCATAAACACCACTCTTTTCGAATACTTTCGAAATGAGCGAACCTCTGACGGGTGATCTATTCCCTGGATTTTGTTAAACCTGCTATTTAGCTAACTATATGGTGTTGATACCCTTTAATCGTGGGAGGAGTCTCGTTCAACAGCCTTTTCAATCCGGTTTATCAATGCAGCGATGATCGGGTGTCGAATCTCACTGGAGAAGGGTTCAATCAGGATTCGCTTCAATCCATGTTTGTCTGCAGTCCGAAATTGATCGTAGAGTTCGCGCGCAAGTAAATCATAATTGCCTCTGTAGTGAACAACCCGGGCAAAAATTTTTGAGCTGCTCCCCTGCAAAGCTTGATGTGTAATCAGAAGAGTTTTGTCCCATTCGGTTTGTGTGCCGGAACTATACCACGCTACTGACGCGTCAGGTTTGTAGTGTGTATATCGAACTCCGGGGCTGGGAGAGGAGTGACCCCCGGATTGAGTATAGGCGGGCTTAATTCCAATTATCTTCTGAATAGCTTCCGGTGAGATCTCTCCAGGCCGTAATATTCGGGGTGGATCAGATGTCATGTCCAGTACGGTGGACTCCAGCCCAATTCGGCACTCTCCACCATCCAGTACAGATACCCTGTCTCCGAAATCGTTTCGTACGTGCCTGGCTCTGGTAGGGCTGGGCTTTCCGGACGGGTTGGCACTTGGCCCCACCAATGGGCCCGTTCGTCGAATCAATTCCAGGGCGGTCGGGTGATCGGGTATTCTCAATGCAACGGAAGGCAGGCCACCGGTTGCTATATCGGGCACATTGTCTCTCTTCTGAAAAACGAGAGTCAGGGGTCCGGGCCAAAAAGCACTCATTAATGTGAATGCGTGTTGCGGGATATCATCACTGAAAAGAGCTACCTGTTCGGGGTCGGAGAGATGAATGATGAGGGGATTGTCCGATGGCCGGCCCTTGATTTTAAAGACACGTGCAATGGCTTCCGGGTTCAAAGCATCTGCTCCAAGGCCATAGACGGTTTCCGTTGGAAAGGCTACTACACCCCCATTACATATAACTTCTGTTGCCTCATCTATGTTCATGTGCCCACCTTCTCTCTGCTGTCTGAAATTTGACGATAGAGCATTTCAAGAAGAGAAGCAGCGCCTGATGGCCCTTCAATGTTCTGAAGCACAAGGCGAACAGCATCCTGCTTCTGAACAACACTGCAATCAAATTCGCCCAATTCTCCAATTGATTCCAGCAGAGTCTGGAAATGTCCGCTCTCATAGAAGTGAGGAGCAGTGTCACCCTTCTCACCTGGGCATACAAGCCACATCCTGCCGGATCGAATGGTCACCTTCTTGAGAAGAAGCCGGGATCCATACCATTTGATTCGTGTTGCTGTCCAGAGGTTTACTGCTTCATCAGGAAGCGGGCCGAACCGGTCCTCCAGCTCTTCTTTCCACTCGTCAACCTCCTGCGGCGTAGCAGCGGAGGAGAGTTTTCTGTAAAGATTTAGGCGCTCTACACTGTCCTGTACATAGCTGTCCGGCAGTAGTGCAGAGTGGTCGAACTCTACATGAGTATCCGGAATTCTGAGTCCCTTTCCACTTTTAGGGGCGTCACTTCCGAGCTCCTCCTCACGAATCTCCCTTACCGCTTCATCCACAATTTTGGAGTAGAGTTCAAAACCGACATCATTTACAAAACCGCTCTGTTCTGCACCGAGTATATCGCCTGCGCCCCTGATATCCAGGTCTCTCATCGCAATGTTAAACCCGGAACCCAGATCGTTGTGCTCTTCAAGTGCCAACAGCCGTTTACGAGCTTCTGGCGTCAGACTTTGAACCGGGGGGGCTACAAGATAGCAGTACGCCTTTCTGTTCGATCTTCCTACACGACCACGAAGCTGGTGCAGTTCCGATAATCCGAATCGGTTTGCCTGATTAATGATAATGGTGTTGGCGTTGGAAATATCGATACCGTTCTCAACAATGTTGGTGGATACCAGCAGATCAAACGAATGGTTATAAAAGTCGTGTATGATTTTTTCAAGTTGAGAAGGAGCCATTTGACCATGAGCGTGCCGTACTCTCACATTTGGAAGCAGTGCACGAAGCATATCGGCTGTCTCTTCAATATTCTTTACCCTGTTATGAATAAAGAAGATCTGCCCGCCTCTACCCGTTTCTCTAAGGACTGCATCACGTATCAGTGCTTCGCTGAATTGAATGATTTCGGTTTGAACCGGTTGTCTGTTGGCGGGCGGGGTGTTAATGATACTCAGGTCTCTGGCTCCCATCAGTGAAAACTGAAGTGTCCTGGGGATAGGGGTGGCTGTAAGAGTGAGTACGTCTACACTGGCACGATACTCTTTTAATTTCTCTTTTACAGATACTCCAAAGCGCTGCTCCTCATCGATAACCAGCAAGCCAAGGTCTTTGAACCTGATATCCTTTGATATCAACCGGTGAGTGCCAGCCACTATGTCTACAGTTCCATCTGCAATACCGGCTGCAACCCTTTTCTGCTCGGCAGGGGACCGGAACCTGGACAGAGATTCTACATTCACCGGAAACTCCTTCATCCGTCGACTGAATGTTTGGTAGTGCTGGTCGGCAAGAATTGTTGTAGGTACAAGAATGGCCACCTGCTTTCGGTTCAATACCGCCTTGAATGCAGCGCGAACAGCTACTTCGGTCTTGCCAAAACCGACATCGCCGCAAATCAGCCGATCCATAGGATGCTCCGACTCCATATCCCGCTTCACCGCTTGAATCGCAGCAAGCTGGTCCGGAGTCTCCTCAAACTCAAAGCGCGCCTCCATCTCGGTTTGCCATGCCTGATCTTTTTCGTAGGCGGTTGCACTCTCCATCTTTCTGCGCGCGTAAAGGCGTATCAGCTCCCTTGCAATCTCCTTTACTTTTTTTCGGGTTGCAGATTTCTTCTTCGCCCACTCTCCTGAACCGAGTTTTGTTACCCTTGGGGTGCGGCCTTCCCGTCCGGAGTATTTTTGCAGTTTATGCAGGCTGGATACATTCACATATAAAATCGAGTCTCCCTGATAACGAAGAACGGCAGACTCCTGAAGGGTATCGCGAACCCTGATCTTTTTGAAACCCGCAAACACCCCAATCCCATGATCGATATGGGTCACAAAATCTCCCATATTCAGATCCTTGAGCTCCTTGAAAGAGATTCCTCCGGTTACCTTGCGTCGCCGCCTGATACCGGGCCGGTAGTATCTGCCAAAAATCTGATGGTCCGTGAGGATGGCTACCTTCTGATTTGGCAAAAGAAAACCCTCATGAAGCGGTGCAAGTGCAAGAGTGTATTGATAATCTTCGGTACCCTCTCCGAGCAGCTCCTCAAATCTGTCTTTCTGATTTTGGTTGTCACAAAGAATCAGAATTTGATACCCCTCAACTGTTCGTTCGGTAATCCATTTGCGCAGCAGCTTGAAACTTCCACCGAACTCCGGGTGAGGGGAGGTAGAGATCGTAAAATGATGGTCTGTGCTCTTTATTCCGGTTCCGAACCCGCCGATGTGAAATGTGAGTCCTTTTCCATGAAACTCTCTTTCCAATGCGTCACTGTTCAGGTAACACTCCTCTGTTTCGGGCAGCTCAGAGTCCTCCAGTGACTGTCTGATTTCAACTGCTCTGCTATAGAAACGGTCCGTTTCGGATAAGATAAGATCTGGCTGAAGTAATATCCTGACAGCAGAGTCGGATAGATAGCGGAAAAAACTGTCTCCAGGAGTTCTTGAACCTGCGGACCGGTTCGGTGCGATCATCGCCTCGTCTAAAAAAGAGACTGATCGCTGGGTATCGGGATCAAATTCACGTATCGATTCAATCTCGTCACCAAAGTAATCGAGTCGAACAGGGTACTCTCCTGTCCAGGGGAAAATATCAAAAATTCCGCCGCGAACTGCGAACTCACCCGGCTCGTCAACAAACGAGACAGCGCTGTAGCCCTGATCTATCAAGGAGCTTTTCAGCTCTTTGGGGTCATGAGTTTCTCCGGGACGAAGTAGCAGGGAGGTGTCGCTGTGCTCGTCGGGCGGCAGTACCTTCTCGGAGAGAGCTACCGGAGAAGTGATTACAACCGAGTTCAAATCCTTTTTCAGGCTGGTAAGCACTTCAGATCTCTGGATCCGGGCCGAGTGATCAGTTACGCCCGGATCCTGCCACGGCTGGCTGCCGGATGGGGGATAAAGAAGTATCGGCAGATGAATGTCTGACTTCTCAAGATCGGCGGCAACCGCCTCTGCTTTTTCAGGGTCCGGAGCTATAAAGATGAGTTTTGGGGCCTTCTCAGTCAGGTCTGCAATCAAAAAGCTCAGGGCAGATCCTGTTACACCATTTATATAGACATTCCCATCCAATTGGAGAAGTTGCTCCCGAAGAGGTGGAGTAAACTCATCCTTAAATCGTTTTCGAATCTGTTTTATCATGGTCTGGATTCGTGTCGCAATATCACCTTCGGGTCTGTACTATAGTCAGATGAATTCTCTGGAGTGGGAGAATATTTGCAAATGAATATCAAATAATCGCCGGTCGGAAGAGCAGACGATCTGCCAGCAGGGCTATCAACCCTGCCAAAATTGCGGGCAGAAGGAACCGTGGATAGAGGTCGTTTACATCCGTGTATATGATCTCGTCAATTTCGGTTCTTTCCAGCTGGTCAATCATCTGATAAATCTCCCGAAGTTCCTGATCGTCAGTTGCCCTGAAGTATCGTCCTCCAGTAATTTCTGCAATATGAGTAAGCATCTCTTCATCGATGTTTACCGGTACATTTTGATAACGCGTTCCAAACACCGGGTCGTGGACCGGGTAGGGCGCTGTACCCCTCGTTCCAATACCCATGGTGTAGATCCGGATTCCATGGGTCTCTGCAAGTTCACCAGCTGTAACGGGGTCGATCTCTCCTGCATTGTTCAGCCCGTCTGTAAGTAGAATAATGACCCTGCTCTCCGCTTCACTTTCGCGAAGTCTGTTGATTCCTGTAGCGATGCCCAGCCCGATGGCAGTCCCATCCTCAACCATTCCCAGATCGACCTGATCAAGAAGGTTTAGCAAGAGGTAATGGTCAAGCGTGGGTGGGCAAACCGTAAAACTTTGTCTGGCAAATACATTCAGCCCAATTCTGTCGTTTGGCCGGCTCCGGATAAACTCTCCTGCAATCTCTTTGGCTGCAATCAGCCGGTTGGGTTCAAAATCTTCTGCCAGCATGGAGGATGAGATATCGATCGAGAGAACGATGTCAATTCCCTCTGCGTGCCGTTCGATGGTTGAAAACTCCTCCTGAGGGCGTGCCAGGGCAATAATTACGAGTGTCATGGAGAGAAGATAGAAAAGAGCAGGGAGCCAGACTGCCCGGGCCTTCCAGTTACCGGGCAGTTGCCTTAAAGAGGCGACAGCGGAGAAGAGAAGGAATGGCCTGCGACCCTTTACATGACGATAGATGTGAATTCCTGCCAGCAGGGGAATCAGTGCCAGGAGCCAAAAGAAATGCGGATCAGCCCAGGTCATATCTGATTATCTGATTTGGAGGTTTTATCATCCATTCGTTCCAGTTCGCGCTTCTCATGTTCGGTTCGCAAACTCACGATTCTGTTATGGTCTATCCGGGCAGCTGTTTCAAGGAATTGCTCACCTGTCCGAAGCGATGCCAATGCCTGTTCCCGGTCTGGTGTAAATCGTGCAAATTTCACCATGTCTGCTTCATTGAGAACCTTTCTGGTCATCTCTGTCAACTCCTTTTCTGCCGGTAAACGGTTCAACTCATTCCATATTTCTCTCGAGGTCATCTCAAGAGCATCCATTAAGTAGACCCTCTCGAAATAGAGACGTATTGCATCTCCCAGCTCTGTGTAAAATCGATCGAAATCTCTGTTGGAAAGTGGTGATCCCGCCCCACGTAGTAAGGTCAGGTTCTCTTCCAGCTCCTTAATCGGGTCTCTGTAGGGTTCCGGTTCACGAGGTTCCTGCGGCTCCGGCCTCTGACCCCTGTTCCAAATTCTGGCCCGAATCTGCCAGGCGATCAGGCAAAGAATGGCCAACAGCAGTATCCAGGGCCAGATGGATACGGCAAAGTCGAAGATGGGTTTGAAGGGCCGAAATTCGTTATCTTCCTCTGAAATAGCCGATCGAAAAAAAAGCGGGACAGAAAGGGACTCAATTTTACTGGTATCCCCCTCTGAATCGATCAGCATGACTGGTAGCGAGGGGAGATTTTCGTCTTCTACTCCAAAAAACTGAAGATGGAAGACCAGACTGTCCCGCCTCGCAGAGATTCGGTGGTGCTCTCTCGAAAGGAATTCGATCTCGTCTGAGTCTTCAAAATACTCTTCGCCAGGAAGAACCACAGAAGAGTATTCACGGTCCTGTTGCAGGACGAGGATAAGACGCAACGTTTCACCTGCTTGTACAGAGTCCCTGTCTGTCCAGGTATGCAGATCCTGACCTGCAAGCGGGACTACGGCGCAGAAGAGAGACAGTAGCAGAAGCTGAGCCGCTGTCACCAAACGTCGTTTCGACATTACAAAAGCTGGAGATGAACGTTTTTGTTTCAGGTGATTCGTTGAAATCGTGTAAAAATATTTAATTTTGAGCTCTGTTGTTCAATTGATTTGTGAATATCCGACTTTGATTTATAAATTAACAGTCATAGAGACAGATGCGTTAGCGGAGTGACTGGGCAGCCCCAATTTCATTTCGGTTTCCCAAATTAACCCTACCCCGAGCATGCATAGAGCACTGTATAGTTGTGCAGCACTTCTTTTAATCATCCTGCTGGTTACCATTATCAGTGGAGAAGAGAAGTATTCTGCTTCCCATCAGGAAGAGCCGATCATTCTTGTCGATCACTTGAGAGAGATCCCGCCAGTTCCGGAACTCGATGAATATGGATTTCGAATGGATCGTTTCGAACGGATTCCGGGACAGGTTTCCAGAAATGAGAGTCTCTACATTATTTTACGCAGGCATGGAGTTTCGCCCCGGCTGGTTCAGCTCATTCAGCAGGCTGCATCCGAGTATGTGAATATCAATCGCCTGATTCCAGGCCAGAACTATGTAATCTACAGGGACGGAGAAGAGGCAAACGCATTTGTGTGGAATCGCACTGGCCTCGATCACCTTATTGTGACCTGGGATGATGAAGAGAGTGTTTCGGTTCGAACCGGCAGGAATGAACCGGTAGTTCGCGAGATGAGGGCCGATGGGGTTATTCGCAGTTCGCTCTGGGAGACCCTTCAGGAAAGTGGGGTTCCTACGGAGCTCGCTCCCGTACTTGCGGAGGTGTTTGCCTGGGAGGTCAACTTTTTTGCCCTTCGCGAAGGTGATCAATTTCGGGTGATCTACAATGAACTCTATCTTGATGACGAGCCCTGGGCAATCGAACGTATTCTTGCTGCAGAATTTGTTCACCGGGGTGAACCCTACAGAGCCTACTATTTCGATAACGGGGAGAGGAGAGGCTATTTCAACGAAGAGGGAAACAGTCTTCAGAGAGAGCTTCTTAAAGCACCGTTCAACTATAGTCCACGTGTCAGTTCAGGTTTTTCACACAATCGTTATCACCCCATATTACAGCAAAATCGGCCTCACTACGGTGTAGATTTCGCAGCACCGCGTGGAACTCCGATCATTGCAGCCGGTGATGGGGAAATTGTAGAAGCGAGATACAGAGGTGGAAACGGAAATATTATTCAGATACGTCACAACAGTGTGTACAAGACGGCCTATCTTCACCTGGACCGTTTTGCTTCAGGTGTCAGGCCCGGCACAGAAGTGAGGCAGGGAGAGGTGATAGGCTATGTGGGTTCCACCGGTCTGGCTACCGGTCCGCATCTCTGTTACCGTCTTTACAGGAATGACTCACCCGTTAACTCACTGACGATCGATTTGCCAGCTTCAGACAGTATTGAAGAGGAGTTTATGGAGGAGTATCAATATTTGAGAAGAGACTATGACGTAGAGCTCGAGCGAATCCAGATTCAGCAGCAGGAGAGGCAGATAGCTAATCGTTTGAATTAAGCCCTTAATCTGCGACGAAAGAAGTTAATCATCGGTTTGATGTAATCCCTGTTGGTCCAGAGATCGATTCTGTCGATGTTGGATGTTCTGAACAGCTCCGACAACTCCTCTTTCCATTTTCCCTTTCGAAGTTTATACGCTCTCCTCACACTCCGGCTGCCAGTATCTACCAGTACCATCTCTCCACTTTCGGCGTCATAAAGCGGGATCAAGCCAAGATCTGGAAGGTCGTCTTCATGATGGTCGTGAATCACAATGGATACAAGGTCGTGTTTTCTGTGGGTGATCCTGAGCTGCTTTTCGAACTCCTGGTCCTGAAAGTCTGAAGCGAGGACTACGATAGCTCTGCGGTCCAGCAGCCGATTCACATAGGAGAGCGCTCCTGCAATGTCAGTTTTCCGACCTTCGGGTTGGGCCGTTAGAAGTTCACGTATAAGTCTGAGAACATGGCTGCGGGCTTTCTTGGGTGGAACTACTTTTTCTATTCTGTCGCTGAATAGAATGAGGCCCACTTTATCGCTGTTTTTTATGGCACTGAAAGCGATGATTGCACAGATTTCGATGGCAAGTTCCATTTTGGTCTGAGTCTGTGTACCGAAAAAACCACTTGGGGAGATATCGACACATAGCATAAGAGTCTGCTCTCGCTCTTCCTCGAATATCTTGATGTATGGGGCACCATTTCTGGCCGTAACATTCCAGTCGATTTGACGTACATCATCGCCAAATGTATACTCCCTTACTTCGGTGAACTCCATTCCCCGGCCTTTGAATGCAGATTGATACTCTCCACCAAAAATATTGTTGACAAGCCCTCTTGTACGTATTTCAAGCTTGTGAATCTTTCGTAGCAGCTCTTTGGATATCATGTAGAAGGTCCGTCTGTAATCTATTATTGCAAATCAGTTTTGTCTCTGCATTAGATTCGATGATATACATTTTGTCAAATCGCGGCAACTGCCGATCTTCTCATTTCACAGATTGAACAACAAACGAGCCGGTTCAGCCCGGAAGAAATTTAATTTTTTCAGAAAGAGGGTCATCAATGTTATGCGAATAGGTGTGCCTACAGAGATAAAAAAGCATGAATATCGGGTGGCGCTTCTGCCGGAAGGGGCAAGACAGTTGAACCAGAGAGGCCACACGGTTATGGTGCAAAGTGGAGCTGGCGATGGTTGCGGAATTGCAAATCAGCAATACGAAGCGGCGGGAGCAACTATTGTAAACGACAGGGATCAGCTCTGGGCTGATTCTGAAATGGTGGTCAAAGTCAAAGAACCACTTGAGGAGGAGTTCCATTTGATGCGTGAGGGGCAGATCCTGTTTACTTTTTTTCACTTTGCAGCAAGTCGGGAGCTGACGAACGCAGTTATCCGCTCCCGTTCCGTTGCTATTGCGTATGAAACCATGGAAAGGAGGGATGGTACACTCCCCGTTCTATTACCAATGAGTGAGGTGGCCGGAAGAATGGCTGTACAGGAGGGAGCACGATGCCTTGAGAAACCTTTCGGTGGCCGGGGAATATTGATGGGGGGAATCCCCGGGGTAAAACCTGCACGTGTTACAGTGCTTGGTGGTGGGGTGGTTGGCGCGCATGCAGCGCAAATTGCATCCGGAATGGGTGCCTATACAACGATTCTGGATATTCATCTCCCCCGTTTACGCTACCTGGAGGAGATCATGCCTGAAAATGTTCAGACACTGTTTTCGGACGCTTCCACTATTGAGGCTTCGGTTGCCGAGGCGGATATGGTGATTGGTGCCGTGCTCAAAAAAGGTGCCAGGGCACCTCATCTCATTTCACGCCGTATGCTTTCCAGCCTGAAACCGGGGGTCGTTCTTGTCGATGTTTCCATAGATCAGGGCGGCTGTTTCGAAAGTTCACACCCTACCACACACGATGATCCCGTTTTTATCGATGAGTTCGCATTACATTACTGCGTTGCTAACATACCGGGTGCCGTTCCGCTTACCTCAACGCCCGGACTCTGTAATACAACTCTTCCTTTTGTACTGGCTATTGCAGAGTCGGGGTGGAAGGCGGCGGCAGCCGATTCACCTGAAATTCGTAGTGGCATTAATATCGTTGATGGCCAGGTCGTATATAGCGGGGTGGCCGATACATTTGCTCTGTCCCACATTCCAATAGACTCGTTGCTTTAGTAATCAGACATAACGTTTGCCGGTTGAAAACTATTTAGAATAAGTCTAAATTACGCCCGTTCAAAACCAATCTGAAATTTAACCCGGGCAAATGTTTCATATACGAACAGTTTCTCTCGCAACTCTGCTAATCGCACTGTTTTTTCTGCAATCCTGCACTTCAACAGATGAGGTTAATATCTACTCCTCGAGGCATTATGAGACCGATCTTGAACTCTACAGTCAGTTTACTGAGAGAACCGGGGTCAATATCAATTTGATTGAAGGGGGAAGTGATGAACTGATAGCCAGAATGTTGAGCGAAGGGGTCAACTCACCAGCCGATATATTAATCACTGTAGACGCCGGTCGTTTATGGAGGGCTCAGGAAGCCGGTGTACTTCAACCAATTCAGTCTGATCTGATAGACAGCAGAGTTCCGGAAGAGCTTAGAGAACCGAACGGTTACTGGGTCGGTCTGTCTCAAAGGGTTCGTGCCGTTATATACAATCGTTCTGCAGTCGATCCTGAAGAGCTGGGAGGATATATGGATCTCGCAGACAGCAAGTGGAGAGGAAGAATATGTGTCCGTTCCTCAAATAATATTTATAACCAGTCTCTGGTTGCATCGATGATCGAGCAGTTTGGTGAAGAGGAGACTGAGAGATGGGCAACAGATCTTGTTGCCAATTTTGCACGGCCACCCCAGGGGGGCGACACCGATCAGATCCGGGCTGTTGCAGCCGGACAGTGCGATATTGCACTTGCAAATCAGTATTACCTCGCTCGGCTTGCCGACTCTTCTGATCGTGCCGACACTGATGTTGCTGAAGCGGTCGGGATCTGGTTCCCATCCTCTGCGAGCGGTGGAGCCCATGTGAACATTAGTGGAGCAGGACTCACAAAGCATGCCCCCAATCGGGAGAACGCTATAAAGTTTCTCGAGTACCTGACCGAGAGGGAGTCACAAATGCTGTTTGCGGGCGGTAATTATGAATATCCGGTTTATGGCGATATCGATCTGCCGGAAGTATTGCAACAGTTTGGCCCGTTTGATACAGATGCTGTGAATGTAGCAGTCTATGGTGAGAACAATCCGGATGCAATACGACTAATGGATCGTGCCGGCTGGCGTTAACGGTCCAAAGGCCGCGAGCGGTTCATCGAACGGTTCAGGATCATAACCGGAATAATCCCTACAAGTACAATGGCCAGTGCTGCACCGGAAGATTCCGCCAGCCGTTCGTCAGAGGCCAGCCTGTAGACCTGAACGGCCAGTGTATCGAAGTTGAAAGGGCGTACAATAAGAGTAGCCGGGAGCTCTTTGATCACATCTACAAATACGAGCATGAGCGCCGCAAAGAGGCTGCCGGACATGATGGGGATGTGGATTTTGCGTAATATTTTTCCAAATCCATACCCCAGGCCTTCGGCTGCTTCATCCATCTCCGGAGTGATTTTTGCCAAACTGGACTCGACCGTATTGTAAGAGACGGCAAGGAAGCGGACAACATATGAGAAGAGGAGGGCGATGATCGAACCGCTCAGAATAAGTCCGGTAGAAATTCCGAATTGATCCCGTATCCATCCGTCCAGTGCATTGTCGAACCACCCAAAAGGGATCATCACACCTACCGCAATTACTGATCCGGGTATGGCATACCCCATCGACCCGATTCTGGCTGCAATCCTGGTGGTCATGGCTGGATTCAGACGGACACCATAGGCAAGAAGCAGAGCAACGAGAAGGGCAAGGAGTCCTGCAGTAGCCCCCACGAGCAACGTGTTAAACGCATACTGGAAAAACCTTGTGTCCACTGCCGCTTCGAAATTCAGGAACATCATGTGTAGCAGAACTGAAACGGGCAACAAAAAACCAAGTGTAAGGGGAAGAAGACAAAAGATAAAAGTACTCCACCTTTTCCACCCGGATAGCTTGTATCCAGGCAGGTTTCTGAATTGACCACTGCCACTCTTTCTGTAGTTGATCCGGCTGCGGGACCAGCGTTCCAAAAGGATCAGTATCAGGATAAAAAGCAGTAAAAATGAGGAAAGTTGTGCTGCGGCTACTGGCTCTCCAAGCCCAAACCAGGTGCGGTAAATTCCTGTGGTAAAGGTTTGTACACCAAAATAGTCAACCGTTCCGAAATCATTCAGAGTCTCCATTAGAGCGAGAGCCATTCCGGCAGCTATAGATGGACGCGCAAGTGGAAGCGCTACACGCCAGAAACTTTGAAATGGGGTGGAACCCAGACTTCTGCTCGCCTCCAGATGAGTGGTAGACTGTTCCAGAAAAGCCGTTCGGGAGAGGAGATAGACATACGGATAGAAAACGAAAGACATCATTAGAATGGCGCCCTCCAGTGAACGAATATTTGGAAAATAGTATTCTCCGCCTGCCCATCCGGTGGCATCCCTCAGAAGGGTTTGAACCGGACCGGTAAAGGAGAGAAAGTCGGTATAGGTATAAGCCATCAGATAGGCGGGAACAGCCATAGGTAGAACAAGAGCCCATTCAAATAATTTTCTTCCAGGGAATCTGCACATGGTAACCAGCCATGCAGTTCCAACACCCAGAATAAAAACACCGGAACCAACCCCGATCATTAACCAGATGGAGTTTTGCACATAGTCTGGCAGGACTGTAGATGCAAGATGAGGCCAGATATCGCCACCGGGCAGCATCAGATTGTAGAGTACGGTTAAAACTGGCAGTGAAACGAGGAGAGCGACGCAAACAGTCAACAGAGTCCACAAACGGGAACCGCGCTTTCGGCCCGCCTGCTGTAAGAACCTGTAACTGCTGGTATATTCAAGAAAATTTCGAAACATGGTGATCAGCCCGCCAAAATAGGGGTTAATTGCCCCTCATCATAGCAGAATATCTGTCGGATTATCGGGAATGCTGTTGAGATACATATCCGGTCTCCAGGTCGAAATGGGTCTCTTTACTTCGAAGTTGAAACCGGTTTTTTAACACCGCTTCGGCCGCATAAAAACCACACATTCCATGAACGCCTCCACCCGGAGGTGTAGAAGCAGAGCAAATCCAGATTCGGGGGTTGGGTGTAGAGTAGGGAGAGAATAGAGAGACGGGTCTTCGAAAGTGCTGTCTGAGATCCTGGACCCCTCCATTTATGTCCCCGCCAATATAGTTAGGGTTCCATGACTCAAGTTCATGGGCTGTGATCGTGTGTTTCGCCTGAATGACATCCCTGAATCCAGGGGCAAATCGCTCAATCTGATTTTCGATCTCCTGCGTCATACTCCGGTTGGATTTGGCCGGCACATGACAGTATGCCCAGAACGTGTGTTCGTCTCCGGACGTTCGAAGGGAATCAAACAGGCTCTGCTGTGCAGCGAGTACAAAAGGGCGTTTGTGGTGACGGCCCTGCCCCATTGCCTTCTCGGAATCTATGATCTCTTCACTGAAGCCTCCCAGGTGGAGGGTACCAGCGAGTTTGGCACTCTGGTTTAGCCAGGGGACCGGTTCCGAGAGCAGATAATCGATTTTGAATACCCCCGGTCCGTGTCTGTAGTTTTTTAACTGCTTCCTGAATCGGTAGGGCAACTCGTTTGCAGCAATACTTTCCAATGAGGAGGGGGAGAGGTCAAATAGAAGTGCTCGTGCCGGAGGAAGCTGAGAGATCTTTCGAATCTCTACACCGGTTTCAATCTCTCCTCCATGTTTCCGAATGAGGGTGGCCAGGGCGGCCGACAGGGTTTTGGAGCCACCTTCGGCAATTGGCCAGCCTGTGCTATGGCCCAGTATCGAGAGGAGTAGGCCAACCGCGGATGTAAGTGGCCGATCCAGCGACTGTACGGAGTGGCTGGCCATACCTGCGAACAGGGCTGCAGATCGTCGATTTTGAAGACGGCTTTGAATCAGTTTGGTAGCCGGCCAAATTCCGTCAAGTGCAAAACGAGCTGTTAGCAGAGGGTGTCTCGGCAAACGGGCCGGAGCCAGTAGGTCTTTTACCAGCATTCTCCATTTATCGGAGTAAGGGCCAACAAGAGATTTCCACTCTTCATATGCTCCGCCCAGTTCGCTCTGCATATCATTAAAATCCCTGTGCAGGGCTACACCATCTCCATCATCCAGTGGGTGGTATAGCGGTAGTGGCGGGTGAATCCAGCGGACTCCATGCTCCTCAAGTGGAAGTGCCCGAAAAAATGGGGATGCAAGTGCAAGTGGGTGAATGGCAGAGCAGAGATCGTGCAGTGTACCCTCCCGAATCAGCTCTGCACTTCTTGTACCACCTCCAATCGTATCCTTCGCTTCCAGGACTTTAACTTTGAGCCCTGCAAGCGAAAGACGAAGTGCGGCGGAGAGTCCGTTTGGCCCCGATCCTATGACGATAGCGTCCCAATTATAATCCGTCATTATGCCTAACTGGTATCATGGCAGGACAGTTTTGAATAATGTAACCATTCGGTTGCGTTATACCTGAGTGGAACGCGATCTTTTTCAAGCTCGTTTCAGCATTCCGAAACGGTTTAAATGGAACTCTAAAAAGGTTACCTTTCAACCTGGATACTCAGGGAAGTGGTGTAATTGTCGATCTCAAAAAAAACGGAACAGAGGAACAGATCTTGAGCAAAGTGAAGATGGACATACTCGGACTCTCGACCAGTCCCAGTAGCGGGGGAGCGTATGCTCTCATTCTGACTGAAGTGGCCGGTAACCGGCGTCTGCCAATCATTATTGGTACATTTGAAGCTCAGGCGATTGCGTTGGAATTGGAAAATATCAAACCCCCTCGACCAATGACTCACGATCTCCTGAAAAATCTGGTTCTCAGTTATGATTCAACGGTAAGTGAAGTATTTATCAACGACTTGAATGACGGGACCTTTTTTGCCCGTATTATTTGCGACCGTAATGGAGAGAAGATCGAACTGGATGCCCGACCAAGTGATGCCATCGCACTCGCTATTCGATTCGGTGCAACCATTCATGTTGCCAGTAAAGTACTTGATGAAGCTGGTATCGAGAGCAGTGAACGAGATGAAGAGAGCGTGGCGGCTGAGGAGGGTGGTGATGACAAAGGCAGGGAGCTGAGCCGTCTGGAACAGCTCGAACAGCAGCTACAGACAGCGATTGATACAGAAAATTATGAGAAGGCTGCAAAAATCAGAGATCAAATTCAAAAGTTGAAGAGCTGACTGAGTGAACTGTTCATCATCACCCTTCAAGGGATTGCCCTTTTCCTCACTTTTCCAGGATTATCTGAGTAACGCTCACTTGCTCAGGCCGTTTTTTAATGAGCATCCTTTTGATTCAGAGGCTGTAGAACAACGAGCTGAGAAGTTCAGTTTTATTGGGGATCGGACCGCCAGTGTCCAAATTTTAAAAAAAATGAACCGCTCGTTTGGGGGTGGAAAGCAGGCTCTGAATCAGGTCGAAAAGTTAAAGGATCCACGTGCACTTACGGTGGTCACAGGGCAACAGCTGATGCTTTTTGGCGGGCCTTTGTTCACGATATATAAGACCCTGACAGCCATTATATATGCCCGTAGATGGGAGAATGAGCTGGGCCGTCCAGTTATCCCGGTCTTCTGGCTGGCGGATGAGGACCATGACTTTCCGGAAGTGGCTCAGGCTGGTATTTTAAACAGGAATAACTGGCACAGCCTCACTATGAAGCCGGAGGAAGGGAACCCTCCGGTAGGTCGAATTGTGCTGGATCGAAATTTTGAGGAGTTTGAATCACAGTTTTTTGAAACCCTGCAGGAGGATCTCTTTACAGAGTTGCTCCGTAAACAGCTGGGCCGTCACTACCGTCAGGGAAAACCGTTCAGAGAAGCTTTTGCGGGGCTCATGCTGGAACTGTTTGAAGAGCATGGGCTGATTATTGCCGGAAGTGATGACAGAGAAGTCAAAAAGTTGTCGGCAGAGCCCATGATTGTAGCAGCGAGCCGGTACGAAGAGGTGTTGGAGTGCCTGGAGGGTCAGAGCCAGAGCCTGGAAGAGGAGGGGTATCACCGGCAAGCCACTGTGCAGCAATCCAACTTGTTCTACCTTGCAGAAGGAGACGAGAGGATTAAAATCGATCTCGAGGGAGAGATGTGGCGTGCAGGAGATGAGAAGAGTTGGAAAGTGGCCGAACTGGCAGAGGACGTTCGAAGACATCCGGAGAACTTCTCTCCCAATGTCTTTATCCGGCCGCTACTCCAGGATCGACTACTTCCTGTTTTTGCCTGTGTGGCAGGACCGGGTGAAATCGGGTATTATGCCCAGATGAAACCACTCTACAATCTGATGGGTCAGGAGATGCCATTTATACTCCCCCGTTTTAGTGTAACTCTCATCGAACCCGCTATCAACCGTATTATGGAGAAGCTGCCTTTTGACCCGCAGCACTACATTATGAGAATTGAGGATCTGGAACACGAGTATATTGAAGAGGTGAACCGCCTCGATATAGACCTCTTTTTTGAAGAGTGGAAAGTGGAGGTTCGCACACTGACCTCCAAACGGCTGACCGATATTGCAAATGTGGACCCTACCCTGGAAGCGGCCGCAGATAAAGCCGGTACCCAGTTTGAGAACGAACTGGACAGTTTGCGTAAAAAGCTTTTCAGGGCACAAAAGAGAGAGGAAGAGACACAACTGAAAAGATTGGCAAGAATTCGTGACCATCTGTTTCCGGAGAGCATACCACAAGAACGTCAGGTCGCTTTCGTATCTATTTTAAACCGCTATGGTGTAGAGATTTTCGGGCAACTCCTGGAACTTCTGGAGGGTGATACCCCCGACATGCATAAATGGGTCAGGCTCTGATGAATGATGCTTCTTCCAAAAAAAATGAACTGAGATCGCATTACCTGACTCTTCGCAGTTCTCTGGAACCCGAAGATAGGGAGAGGGCTTCAGAAGAGATCGCCGGCCATCTCCTTCGTTATCCGATGATGGAGTCCAGCACGTTAGTTCACATCTATTTGCCGATGAAGAGCCGTGGAGAGGTAGATACGACTCCGCTTATATCCGCTCTTCAGATGAGTGGAAAGAGATTGGTGGTTCCCAAAATGGATACGGAACACCATGCCCTTGTTCACTACTTTTATGAAGGGCCGGATCAGATTGAATTGAATTCTCTCGGAGTTCCGGAGCCGGTGTATGGAGAAATGATATCTGCTGAAGAGATCGAACTGGTTTGTGTCCCGGTTGTGGCTGCAGATCGGAACCGGAATCGGTTGGGCTATGGCGGAGGCTACTATGATCGTTTTTTGAGTGGCATTGACGCATTCAGAATTGGCCTGCTCTATCAGGACTGCATAATGGAAGAGACACTTCCTCTGGAACCATTCGATATCTCCATGGATCGACTTGTGACCGAGAACGGTATTTTTTAAGTGAAAAGATATGCTGATCACATTTGAAGGGATCGACGGGTCAGGAAAATCGACCCAGATTGAACATTTGGGCAGGGCTTTGAAGAGCGCTTCTCTACCCGTGAGCATATTCCGTGAACCGGGAGGAACTCCGGTTTCAGAGAAAATTCGGGAGCTATTACTTCACTCTGCCACAGAGATCGATCCGGTGACTGAAATACTGCTTTTTTCGGCTGCACGCTCTCAACTTGTGGCCGGTAGAATCATGAATCTGCTGAAACAGGGAGAGATTGTCCTGCTGGATCGATTCTACGACTCTACGACTGCCTATCAGGGTTTTGGGCGCAACTCTCTCCAGCTAAACGATATTCGTCATCTGAACCGAATTGCGGCACACAACATTGTGCCCGACCTCACATTCTATTTGCGAATCGGATACGAAGAGGCTGAATTACGTCTGGGGGAAAGGGTAAAAGACCGAATGGAGGGTTCCGGTAAAGAGTTCTATCTGAAGACCATTCTGGGTTTTGACGAAATCTCGGAAAGGGAAGAGCGTATTGTGGTGCTCGATGCAACGAGACCTGCAGACGAAATTCACCGGGCCGTAGTAGAGAAAGTCAGAGAGTTTGGGATTTCTGTTTAGAAGAGAGCTCCTGCAGGGAACAAGAAATATAGCCCGGGGAGGCATATTTATTGATGCTTAATCTAATTATGCGTAAATTTATTGCATTGTGGGTGAACCTTACCGACATCCATCCCCGCCGATCGGAGGCGACAGACTGTTCCCGATCAGAGACTACACACTCAACTTTTCATACCCGAAGAAGAAAGTACATACTATGGCGCACGAAAGAATCGAAGTTGACCTGCCACTGGCCAAAGTTTATGAACTCCTTTGCAACCCTGTACACTTCCCAAAATTCCTGGGCCGGATCGATCAGGTAGACAAAGTAAATTCACAGACCTTTGAATATACTACGCAAATTGGTGGTCAAGAGTTTCAATGGGTGACAAATATTATTGACAACCTGCGAAACACAAGATTCGCCTGGATCACGATTAATGGCAATTTAAATCAGACCGGAACCATTCGCTTTACGCCACTTGATAATGGAGAGCGTACGCGTGTAGATTTTTCACTGGATTACAGAACGTTCTACGGTGAGCCTGGCGAAGAGCTTGCAGAATTCATTGAAACTCTGCCTGCGCAATTGAACGGTGATCTGTTGAAATTCAAAGAGCTTGCCGAATCGGGCACTTTTAAGGAGACCGAAGCGGAGAGCGAAACCACTTCTGAAGAGAAAAGTGAATTGACCGTTTAAAGCGGCAACATTTTAGAGCTTCGATGCGCATCCCGTGATGCGCATTTTTTTTTGCCGATATATCTCGCATGATTTCTTTCAGGGATTTTCGTGAGAGCGTGCAAGCAGAAAAGCCGCACTACCTTGTAGTCGGCCATCCTGTTGGTCACAGTCTCTCCCCACAAATGCATACACTGGCACTCCGCCACTATCAGATAGAGGCAGAGTACTACGCTGTGGATCTTGAAAGCCGGGATTTGAGCTCATTCGTATCATGGATCAATAGAGAGTCCTTTCTCGGAGCCAATATTACCATTCCCTGGAAAAAGGAGTTTTTAGAGGTAGCCGATCGCCTGGATGAATCTGCTATCGCTGCAGGTGCATTGAATACTCTTGTAAAATCCAATGGGGTGCTTACCGGGTTTAATACGGATATAGATGGTTTTATCTATCCACTGCTCTCCCTTGAAGATCGCCTGAAAGGAGGCACTGCAACAGTGTTTGGAACCGGCGGAGCGGCAATGGCTGTTATCTGCGCTCTGGAACGGCTGGGCTTGGAGACTATCTTTGTTATTTCCAGAAACCCGGAACTGAGCAAAATTAAAAAGAGAAACAACCTTGTTCTTTGTGACTATTCCCAGTTGGAGCATTGTGGTGAAGAGTCTTCTCTGATTATCAATACCACCCCACTGGGGATGGGCGCACATGCAGGCCGTTCACCTGTAAAGGATAGTGAAACTGGAATATTGGAGGGAAAGATTTGTTATGACCTGATATACAATCCTTTGCAGACAAAGTTTCTAACACAGGCCAAAGAGGCTGGAGGTACTGTGATTAATGGGCTCGAAATGTTTATCCGACAGGGAGAAGCCTCATTCCGTCTCTGGACTGGCCACTCATTTCCTGCAGAGAAAGTAAAAGAGCGACTGTTAACCATTTTGAATGGGATGTGATGAATCTTCACTCGATAGAAATTTTCAGAGATATTCCCGGAACCCGTGCCTGGTTTACTTTAAAGAATCCTGAACTGGTTCAACCCGGCCACACCATAGCCGGTCTTAATCTGGGATTGAACAGTACAAGCGACGCGGAATTCAACGAGAACAGAAGAGAGCTTTTCTCTGATCCCGATCTGTCTGGTATGGATATTGCAATTGCCAGACAGGTTCATGGGACCCGTATTGTAGAGGTCAGAGAAGAGACTGTGGTCAATGAGTGCGACGGCCTGGTCACATCAGCTTCCGGTTTGCTCCTCGGTATTCAGGTGGCCGATTGTGCTGCCGTTCTGGTTGCACATCCAGGATCAGGCTCCATGGGCGCTTTTCATGCGGGCTGGAGAGGAGCTGTGGAGGGAATCGTCCCTAAGGGAGTAAAGAGGCTGGAGGAGCTCTATGGCTGTTCCCCTTCAGAGCTCCGGGCCTGGATAAGCCCGTCTATCTGTCTGAAACATTTTGAGGTGGGCGCAGAAGTAGCAAAACAATTTCCGGGTTTGTTTGTTGATGAGGAGCGATGGGATAAGCCGCATGTCGATTTAAAGGGGGTAATTACCTCTCAACTTGTCGATTCCGGGGTAGATAAAAATCGTATAGAGGTACACGGAGGATGTACTTTTTGTGACAGCAGAGAGTACTACTCCTGGAGACGCGAAGGGGAGAGGGCCGGACGTATGATGGCACTCATAGGCAGAGTTCCGGTACAAAGTACGGTTCACAGATAAATCGGGCTCTATGAAACGACTCACTATTTTAGGTTCAACAGGCTCTATAGGAACTCAGGCTCTGCAGATTGTAGAGTGCTATCCGGAGAGATTCAGAGTCATAGCACTTTCTGCCGGGTCCAACTACAAACTTCTGGCCAGACAGGCAAACCGGTTCAGGCCGTCGTTACTCCATATTCGTGACAGTGCAGATGTAGATAAGCTCTCCGATTCACTTGATTACAAGCCGGAACAGATTCTGTCCGGAGAGAACAGCCTTGAAAACCTGGCTACACTGGAGTCAGTTGACCTGGTATTGAATAGTCTTGTCGGATTTGCAGGTTTCAGGCCCACACTCCGTGCCCTTCAGGCGGGAAAAAAAATAGCTCTGGCAAACAAGGAGTCTCTGGTTGCAGGAGGTGAACTGATCAGGCCCCTGTTAATTCACTCTCCCGGGTCGCTCATACCTGTCGACTCCGAGCATTCGGCTATGTTACAATGTATTGTGGGAGAACCGGAGGGGTCCATACGAAAGATTATTATAACGGCAAGTGGTGGGCCGTTTCGTGACTGGAGCAATGAAAAGTTGAAGAGTGTTCGGCCTGCTGATGCGCTCAGGCATCCAAACTGGGAGATGGGCGCAAAAATCACTATCGATTCGGCAACGATGATGAATAAAGGACTGGAGATCATTGAGGCGCATTGGCTCTTTGGCCTGCCACCCGAGAGAATTGAACCGGTGATTCACCCACAGAGTATTATACACTCCGTCGTGGAATTTACAGATGGTTCGTCCAAGGCTCAATTGGGACCACCTGATATGAAGGTACCTATTTTATACGCGTTGACCTGGCCGGAGAGGGTCCATTCAGATCTGCCGACCATAGACTGGAGTGTTGCCCGTAAACTTACTTTTTCCCCGATAAGCGGGGATCGTTTTCCCTGCCTTTGGCTAGCGATGGATGCACTGCGAACCGGTGGTCATGCACCAGCGGTTCTGAATGCCGCCAACGAGGTAGCGGTTCAACACTTTATTAACGGTGAAATTGATTATATTCGAATACCTGAGATCATCGAGGAGAGTCTGGGTAACGTACATCT
The DNA here is from genome assembly GCA_040880485.1 of Balneolaceae bacterium. GTDB lineage: Bacteria > Bacteroidota > Rhodothermia > Balneolales > Balneolaceae > JBBDIJ01. The sequence goes on along the minus strand of JBBDIJ010000009.1, from coordinate 280,055 downwards.
TCATACGGAGTTGTCCGAACAATCGTTAACAGAGACCGATGCCGAAGCGAGAGCGTTCGCAGAATCACTTGTATAGTTTATGGAATGGATTATCAGTTTATTGAGCACCCTTGGAATTTTTGCAGCCGCTATATTTATCCTTGTCTTTGTTCATGAGCTGGGACACTTCCTGGCTGCGAAATGGTTCGGAATGCGTGTAGATAAATTTTCTATCGGATTCCCTCCAAAAATTTTCGGATTCAAAAAAGGAGATACCGAATATGTTCTTGGAGCGACACCACTTGGCGGTTATGTAAAAATTGCCGGCATGTTAGATGAAAGTATGGACACCGATTTCATCGATCAGGAACCTGCTGAGGATGAGTTTCGCAGTAAACCGGTTTGGCAGCGCAGTATTGTTATTCTTGCAGGGGTGATATTCAATGCACTGCTCGCAATTGTGATCTATACTGGAATTGTCTGGAACTATGGCGAAACAGTTCTTCCGGTTTCATCTATTGAGGGTATCTATGTTCCTGAGGAGTCACTTGCCAGGGAGGTCGGATTTCAAACCGGGGACCGGCCTGTAGGCGTTAATGAAACCAGGGTAGACTATTTCCATCAGTTGATGTCCCCCTCGGTATTGACAGGAAGAGAAGTGGAGTATATGGTGGAGAGGGGCGGAGATGTGATTCATCTTCGGGCTCCCGATAACTTTCTGGACCGTCTGAATAACGAACCATTTCTGCAGCTGGAAATGGCACTTCCAAGTTCCATCGCCTCTGTTCAGAGTGGGACCCCTGCAGATGAGGCCGGCCTGTTGGGTGGAGATCAAATTGTTGCTGTAAATGGGGAACCAGTGGGCTACTGGGTAGAGCTGGTTGAGTGGATTCAGGGAGCGGAATCGGAGCTGGAGCTCACAGTACTTCGCGATGGAGAGACAATCGTTATAAACGTGGCTCCTGACCCGGAGACCGGAGTGATTGGTATTGCTGCACCAGCTATGGCAGATGTATTTGATATTCAAAGACTTCAGTACAATGTCGCGCAATCTGCAGTTGTGGGTGTCAGGGAAACGGGGGATATGTTTACCGGCATTCTGCAGGGGCTGTCAAGACTGTTTACGGGTTCTATTTCTGTGCGTGACAATCTGGGTGGGCCTGTGGCAATCGCAAATGTAACGAGAGAGGCAACAGAGCATGGTGGCTGGGAAGGTTTCTGGAGGATCACAGCTTTTCTGAGTGTTACTCTTGCCATTATGAATATGCTGCCAATTCCGGCACTGGATGGTGGCCACTTCATGTTTCTGCTCTATGAGGGAATTACACGGCGTGAACCATCCCCCAAAGTTAGAATGGCCCTTCAACAGATTGGCTTTATCTTTCTGATCGCTCTTATTATACTCGTCACATTCAATGATATTCTCAGGACATTTGGAAGTTGATGGTTATCTCCAGGGAAGGGTACAGCACCATTTTGTTGGTCGTTATTTTGCTTCTGCTCACCATAGGCGCGTATTGGGCGCTTGGTTCAACCTTTCTGCTGCTTTCAACCGGTTTGCTTGTGCCGGTTCTGCTTCTGGTCATCTATTTTTTCAGAGATCCTGAACGCTCTTCTCCGCAGAGAGAGGATATCGTACTGTCCCCGGCTGATGGGAGAGTGGTCTCTATACAGGAAGTCGAAGAGAAGAGTTATATGAAATCCAGTGCTATACGGATCAGTATTTTTCTCTCACCACTTGATGTTCATGTGAACCGGATTCCGGTTTCAGGAGATATTGAATTTGTGGAGTACAGGCCAGGCGGCTTCTCTATGGCCTGGAAAGAGCATGCTTCAGAAGGGAATGAACAGGCTATTTTTGGTGTGCGACACGAAATGGGAAAACGCTTTCTGTTTAGGCAGATTACCGGATTCCTGGCACGTCGAATCGTCTATCACCTGGAGGAAGGGGACCGGGTTTTAGCTGGCGAACGATTTGGAATAATGAAATTCGGGTCCAGAATGGATATACTTGTACCTCCTGAAACCAGGCTGGCCGTTCGTACCGGTGAGCGTGTTTGGGCAGGAGAGACCATTCTTGCAACCATAGATGAATGAAATATCCAGTTCAAAAACTGAAATCGTTCAAAATCCGAAGTCTTGGGAGCAAGACACGTAGGCCCTTTCCGCGTATTGTAGTGCCCAGCTTCTTTACACTCATGAATCTTCTGAGTGGATTTTTGTCCCTTATACTTGTTGCAGACGCCAATCTGATATTGGGTGCATGGCTGATCGCATTGGCAGGACTATTTGATGTTCTGGACGGTGTTATGGCACGATTGGCCAATGCACAGAGTGAATTTGGAGTTGAACTGGATTCGATATGTGATATTGTCTCTTTTGGTGTAGCTCCCTCTTTTCTCATTTATCACTATGCCTTGTATGAACTGTCCATTTTTGGAATGCTGCTTAGCGCCCTTCCGGCACTTTGTGGTGCGGTTCGTCTGGCCCGCTATAATGTAGATACGAGAGTTGCATATATCGACTATTTTCGCGGATTGCCCATTCCCGGACAGGCCATTATGCTGGCCGGTTTTACGCTGACTTTTCATGCCGGGTGGATATTTTTTGAAACCATGAGATTCGGGGTCTCAACGATTTTGGTCCCTCTCGTTGTTATGGTCTCTTTTCTTATGGTGAGTACGATACCTTTTGACAAGCTTCCACCATTCGACCGGGAGTCATTTCGATACAAGAAAGCCAGATTTATTCAGTTTGCACTCTATATGCTTCTGATTCTGGTCTTTCAGGAATATGGTCTGATGTTGGTATTCGGATTTTATGTTTTGAAAGGTCTGCTTACTGGTGGGCGGCTGTTCTGGAACGACCGGTTCGGAAATGGAGAGCATTTTGTTCGTCAGAACTGATGCCTGCCGATATTGACCCTCCAGTCGCTGGAGATTCATCGGTATGGTAACCAGACTGGAGCGGTTTTTTTGTCTGAACCGCATCATTAAACGAATCGTCTGAAGGTTCAAAAACAGGGTCGTGTGTAATTTATAGATGAACTGATGAATCAAAGTGAGTTTGAAAAACTGGCAAAAGATTACAGTGCCATCCCTGTAGCAAGAAGGTGCATGGCCGATACTCTTACGCCTGTTTCCATTTTTCTCTCGCTGAGGGAAGGTGCACGCTACCCATTTCTGTTAGAATCGGTTGAGGGTGGCGAACAGGTAGCAAGGTACTCCTTCCTTGGACGAGACCCCTTTCAAATCCTTCGTTTCACGAAGGGGCAGGTTACACTGGAGCGGGATGGGGAGCTTGAAAAGCTAAATACACCATATTTTGAAGCTCTTCGCGAGTTGACAACACGATACAGAGAGCCGGAACTTCCAGACCTCCCGCTGCTGACAGGTGGAGCGGTAGGCTACTCCTCTTACGATACCGTTCGTGAAATAGAGAACCTGCCTGATAAAAATCCCGACGAAATTGGCCTGCCGGATGCGATATGGGCTTTTTACGACGAGATCGTCGCCTTCGACCATGTTAAGAAGCAACTGGTGCTCATCAAGACGGTCTTTCCGGAGGAGTATGGCTCTTCTGACGAGGCATACCAAGCAGCGGAAAGTGCCCTCGAACATCTTGAAAATTGTCTCTATTCCGGTCAGAGTCGTTCTGAGGAGCTGAAGCTCGATGTAACGACGTTAAAGAGCAATACCAGCAAAGAGCGTTTCCTCGAGATGGTAAACAAAGCACGCAAGTATATTTACGAAGGGGATATTTTTCAGGTCGTTCTGTCGCAGCGATTTGAACTTCCTTTTGAAGGGGACCGTTTCATGCTCTATCGCGCTCTCCGAATGGTGAATCCGTCTCCTTATCTCTTTTTTCTCGAATTTGATCATTTTTCGCTGGTTGGCTCTTCTCCGGAAGTGCTTGTCCGGGTTCAAAAAGACAAGGTACAGCTACTGCCAATTGCCGGTACCCGCCCAAGAGGAAGCAACAGGGAAGAAGACCTGCAGCTCGAGGAGGATTTAAAAAGAGACCCCAAAGAGATAGCCGAACATATCATGCTGGTCGATCTCGGCAGAAACGATCTCTCCAGAGTTTGCAGGCCTGGAACCGTTCATCTGGAGCGAAATCAGGTTATTGAACGTTATTCTCACGTCATGCATATCGTTTCTGACGTAATCGGAGAGCTGTCTCCTGATATGGATTCTGTAGACAGCCTGAAGTACTGTTTTCCTGCCGGAACGGTGAGTGGGGCTCCCAAGATTCGAGCCATGGAAATTATTGATGAACTGGAACCCTCACGTAGAGGAGTGTATGCCGGAGCAGTAGGGTATTTTGATTATTCCGGTAATATGGATACTTGTATAGCCATTCGGACGATGGTCGTTACAGATCAGAAAGTTTATATACAGGCGGGAGCCGGTATAGTGGCCGACAGTGTTCCGGAGAGGGAGTATGATGAGACGCGCAACAAAGCCGGAGCGCTCATTGAAGCTCTCAGGATTGCTCTCTCATTGAACCGGAATCGCAGAGTGTAAATGTAAATGGATGAGTTTCAGTCATAGAATGAAAAACGATCAAAAAACAATTCTCTCCGGAATTCAGCCATCCGGTGAACTTCATCTTGGTAACTATTTTGGTGCCATGAGGCAGCACATCCGGATGCAGACGGAAGGAGACGCCTTCTATTTTCTTGCCAACTATCACTCGCTCACTTCACTCAACGATGGAGACCGACTCAGAGAGTATACTGAAGAGATCGTTCTGGATTACCTGGCACTGGGCCTTGATCCGGAACAGTGTACAATATTTGCACAGAGTGACGTTCCCCAAACCACAGAGCTCGCCTGGATTCTGGGATGTCTGACACCCGTATCGATGATGGAGAAGGGGGTCTCTTATAAAGACAAGGTTTCCAGCGGATTAAAACCGAATATCGGGCTTTTTACCTATCCGGTTCTTCAGGCTGCAGATATTCTGATCTATCGATCGAATATTGTACCTGTTGGAGAAGATCAGAAGCAGAATATCGAGATCGCGAGGGATCTTGCCGGTAAATTCAATCGTACCTTTGGAGACCATATATTAACCATTCCTGAAGAATATATTGTGAAATCGGTTGCCGTCGTCCCGGGCGTCGACGGTCGCAAGATGAGCAAGTCCTATGGAAATACGATCGGCATTTTTGAAGAAGGAAAATCCCTTGGAAAACGAGTGATGTCTATAAAGACCGATTCAGCAGGCCTTTCCGATCCAAAGGATCCCGAACGATGCAATGTCTTCTCACTGATCAGGCTTTTTGCTTCCCCGGAAAAAATTTCCGAGTTAGAGCAGGCGTATAGAAACGGAGGGTATGGGTATGGAGATGCGAAGAAGGAGCTTCTGAAGCTGATTAATGAGCATTTTTCCGAAGCTCGAGAGAGAAGAGAGAAGCTGGGTGCCGACCGATCGATTCTTTATGACATACTTAAAGAGGGCGGGAACAAGGCAAGGGAACGAGCAGAAGAGGTGATGGAAGTCGTTCGTTCTGCGGCCGGATTGACCCGTAATTTTACCTATCCATGACTAAAGACCTGAATGGATAAATCTATGATACTGATTCTGGATAATTACGACTCTTTTACATGGAATCTCGTTCATCTTGTAGCTGCAACAGGCCGGCAGACCGAAGTTGTGCGTAACGATCAACGTAGTGTGGAAGAGTTGCTCGGGATGAAGCCCGAACGTATTCTTATTTCACCCGGTCCCGGCAGGCCCGAATATGCAGGCGTAACGCAGGAGCTAATAGAGCGAGCAGGACAGGAGATCCCTGTATTGGGAGTCTGCCTTGGCCATCAGGCTATCGGACAGGTGTATGGAGCGCGTGTTATCCATGCACCCGTACTAATGCATGGAAAAACGTCGAAAGTAAGTCATGATGGAAGAACAATTTTCCGTAATGTCCCGAACCTCTTTACCGCTACGCGGTATCACTCACTGATACTTGATCCGGAGTCGATTCCAAAGGTGCTCGAGATATCTGCAAGAAGTGAAGATGATGTAATCATGGGTGTCCGACACAGAGAGTTTCCGGTAGAGGGTATCCAGTTTCACCCGGAGAGTATCTTGACAACGGAAGGTTCAGATATGATACGAAACTGGCTGGATGGATAGGGAGTACTTCAATGCACCCAAATTCTATCTGGCAATAATTCTATTCCCAAACAATGGCAACAACATTTAAAGAGATACTTGAACAGCTGGCGGAATCTGAAGATTTGAACAGAGATCAATCCAGGTTTGCACTCGGTGAGATTATTGAGGGAAATGTGAGTAGCGAAGAAGCTGCAGCATTTCTTTTCGGGATGCGGGCAAAGGGGGAGACAACCGGTGAACTGACGGAATTCACAAAAGTGATGAGAAAGGCAGCTATTCCGGTCAATGTTCCAGTTGAAAAAGCTGTAGATCTCTGTGGTACCGGTGGAGATGCATCCGGAACCTTTAATATTTCTACAGCTGCTGTTTTTGTGGTATCCGGGGCCGGAGTTCCGGTTTTGAAGCATGGTAATCGCAGCATATCCAGCAAGTGTGGAAGTGCAGATGTTCTTGAAAAGCTGGGTGCTGTTGCTTCATTACATGCACCGGAAGTTGAGAAAGTATTTCAGGATACAGGTATCGCATTTATGTTTGCACCAAATTTTCATCCAGCAATGAAGCATATCATGCCTGCACGGCGCGCACTGCGCATGAGAACTTTTTTCAATATTCTGGGTCCCCTTCTAAATCCGGCAGGAGTAAGGCGACAAGTCGTTGGAGCCTACAGCCGTGAAGCAGCCGGTAAAATGATTCAGATATTGGCAAATCTGGAGACTGAGCGAGCATATACGCTGCATGCTCATGATGGGCTTGATGAAGTGAGCCTGACCACGACTACAGAACTGTTTGAATTGCACTCCCGGCTCAGTACAGGATCCATTACATTTGATCCGGCTTCACTTGGATACAAAAAAGTATCTCCGGAAAGTCTGCAGGGTGGTGATGCGTCGGCCAACGCATCTATCATCCGTGCAATTACAAAGGATGAATCGACCGAAGCTCAGAGAGATATTGTACTGCTTAACGCAGCGTTTGGAATTCATGTATCTGGCATTAGTGACTCTCTTGAAGAGGCTTCGGAAATGGCTAAAGAGTCCATAAATAGCGGAGCTGCAGCAAAAGCACTAAAGACGTTTGTAACAGCGACAAAAGACCACCATCCGGAGAAGTCGTAATGAGTACGATACTGGATCGCATTGTAGAGCAGACCAGAGAGGACCTGGCAAAGAGAAAGCGAAAGATCTCTTTTGGTGATCTCTCGACATTGCCATCCTGGGAGAGAGAGATTCGGGACTTTGCCGGTGCACTACGGGGTGAAGATCTGGCGATCATAGCTGAGGTGAAGCGAGCTTCTCCATCCAAAGGCGTGATCCGTGAAGATTTTGATCCTGTTGCCATTGCCCGAGAGTACACTAATGGAGGGGCTGCTGCAATATCTGTTCTCACGGACATGCCTTTTTTTCAGGGTAAGCTGGAGTATATGGAACAGATCTCCAGGGAGATCAAACTGCCGCTGTTACGAAAAGATTTTATAATAGATCCGTATCAGGTGAAAGAGGCGAGAGCGTGGGGAGGGGATGCACTGCTGCTCATCGCTGCCATTTTGAGTGATGCGCAGCTGGAAGAACTCCTTCACGCTGCCAGGGAGTATGAATTACATGCTCTGGTTGAGTGTTACTCCGATAGTGAAGTGGAAAGAATGAATTGGGAGCAGGTCAGGATTTTTGGTGTGAATAATCGTGATCTTAATACGTTTGAAGTGGACCTGCACAGGGGTGTATCTCTGCTTCAGCAGTCTCCTCAATCGGTCATTCGCGTGTCTGAAAGCGGATTAAACCAGCCCGAAGATTTGGATTACCTTAGGGAGCAGCAGATCGATGCCGCACTCATCGGAGAATCCCTTATGCGGGAAAAGTCACCGGAAGAGGCGCTCCGGTACCTTCTAACAGGCAGTAAAAAAGAGTTACGGGACATTAACAGACAGAAGGTGGATAAATAGGTATGGGCGCTCCCAAAATTAAAATTTGTGGTTTGACCTCCCTCCATGATGCACGTTTTGCAGCCGGAGCGAGAGCAGACTATCTGGGTTTTATTTTTACAGAAGAGAGCCCGCGCTACATCGAACCGGGAAAAGCGGCCGCAATTATCCAGTGGATAGAGGGCCCCAAAACGGTTGGTGTCTTCCTTAATCAGCCGCTTGACGATGTCATCGAGATCGCTTCATCAACCGGAATTGACCTGATTCAACTCCATGGTACCGAGTCTCCTGATTATTGTAATATGGTCGACCTTCCTGTTATCAAAGCCTTTCACATCGGCCCCGGGACCCGTCGTGATGAGCTTGAAAAAAAAATAGCTGAATACAGGGGTGCAGCAGACTACTTTCTTCTGGACACAGGTTCAAAAAGTAAATGGGGCGGAACCGGAGTACCTTTTGACTGGTCGGTGGGAAGTGGGCTTGAAAAGGAGTATCCCCTCTTTCTTGCTGGCGGCCTGAACCCCGATAATATTTCAGATGCCTGGAGTGTTTTAAAGCCCTACGCCTTTGACATCTCCAGTGGTTTGGAGATGGAGCCCGGTATTAAGGACTTTGAAAAAATTGAAAAATTGTTTGACCAACTGGATAAACTGGAGACACCATGAACTATAGTGCCCCCGACAGTTCGGGTTATTACGGAACCTATGGAGGGAAGTTCGTACCCGAAATATTGATTCCTGCTATCGAGGAGCTCGAAAAAGCCTATCTGGATGCAAGAGACGACCCATCTTTCAGGGAAGAGTTTGATTCGCTTCTGAATGAATATGTGGGCAGGCCTACCAGGCTTACATTCGCAAATCGGTTGACAGAGCATTATGGTAGGGCACGCATCTACCTTAAAAGAGAAGATCTCTGTCACACTGGAGCCCACAAGATTAACAATGCTCTGGGCCAGATACTGCTTGCCAGGAGAATGGGTAAAGATCGAATTATTGCTGAAACCGGAGCTGGCCAGCACGGCGTTGCAACAGCAACGGCTTGTGCAAAATTTGGTATGGAGTGTATTGTCTATATGGGTTCTGAGGACATGCGGAGGCAGAAACTCAATGTAGATAGAATGAGGCTACTTGGTGCAGAAGTAAGAAAGGTAGAGAGTGGATCAAAGACGTTGAAAGATGCCACGAATGAAGCGATCAGGGATTGGGTGACAAATGTTGGCAATACATTTTACATAATCGGTTCTGCGGTTGGGCCGCACCCTTATCCTTTAATGGTACGTGATTTTCAATCTGTGATAGGACGCGAGACACGTGAACAGATCCTGAAGAGAGAGGGGAGGCTCCCGGACTGGATTCTTGCATGCGTTGGTGGTGGATCCAATGCTATCGGTATTTTCTATCCGTTTGTCGATGAGGAAGGAGTTGGTATGATAGGTATTGAGGCGGCAGGGCTGGGGGTCCGGACAGATAAAACTGCAGCCACACTGACTCGTGGAGAAAAGGGAGTATTGCATGGATCGCTGAGTTATTTGCTTCAGAGTAAAGAGGGGCAGGTGTTGCTTGCACACTCGATCAGCGCCGGTCTTGACTACCCGGGTATAGGACCGGAACACTCCTGGCTTCATGACACCAAAAGGGTTCTATATGTTCCGGTTACGGACGATGAAGCCATGGATGCGGTTCGCCTGGTTTCTGAACTCGAGGGTATAATTCCAGCACTTGAGACTGCACACGCGCTCTCATGGTTGGAGAAGCTGATGCCGGAGACCACACCAGAAGATATAGTCGTGGTCAATTTTTCCGGAAGGGGAGACAAGGATATGACCACGATATCAGAAAACATTAAATCATGAGTGTAATGAATTCCACATCCCGGAGAATCCAGAATCTGTTCAAGCGACAAAAAGAGGGTGATAAAGTAATGTCTCTCTTTGTCACGGCGGGATATCCGGATATCGATAGCACTACAGAGCTGGTTTTAGGTTTTGAAAAGGAGGGGGCGGATCTCATTGAGATCGGAATTCCATACAGTGACCCTCTGGCAGATGGACCGACCATACAATATTCGAGTCAGACAGCACTGAAGAATGGTATAACGATGGACAGGATATTTGCATCCGTACGGGAGATCAGAAAGAGTTCGGAGATCCCGCTCATATTGATGGGGTACATCAACCCGATACTCAAACGAGGGATAGAAAAATTCTGCAAAGAGGCCTCTGAATCGGGCATCGACGGGCTCATCATTCCAGACGTCCCACCGGAAGAGTCGAAGTTGATCTCAGCTGAGGCCTCCAAGAATGGACTCTCGCTGATCTATCTTGTTGCACCCAACACAGATGATGAACGGATGAAAGAGATCGACAGGCTTTCTGAAGGGTTTGTTTACTGTGTTTCTGTAACCGGTGTTACAGGTGCAAGAACCGGAGAGGAGCTTGAGCTGTCTGTTTCCAAATTTATTGACAGGGTAGAAAAGAATGTAATTCGCAATCCGAAACTGATTGGATTCGGTATCCGGAGCCATGAGGATGCGAAACGAATTACCGAAAAAACGGATGGATTTATTGTAGGCAGTGCACTTATCGATTCAATACGGAGCAGCTATCCGAAAGAAGGGTGGAAATCGGACGTATTCAAATTTGTGAAAAAGCTGAAATATGGTGATACTTAAATAGTCGTTTCAATTATCTTATTTAACTCTTATGAAAAATTCAGCCATTCTACTACTACTCGGTGTTATGCTATTTCAAATGGCATGTGAGGGAGATTACAGACAGCGGGCAATCGGTGAAAATCATGAGATCTATGTTATCATGGATGAAGAGATGCATGAAAGTGCGACTGCTGAGGCCCTTAATATGGCATTCAATCGAGTTTTGATTCATGGCATGAGTACTGAGCTCTACAGGCTGAACTTTCGCGATTTCAGTACCAATGAGGAACTTGACCAGCTCAGGAAGTTCAAGAATATTATTATAGCAACGCCAATTGATGCAGAGAGCAACACCGGACAACTTGTTGGGGCCCTTCTCGGAGAGGGTGTGAAAGAGCGGGTACGATCCGGAGAGAGCTTTGCTTTTCCGCTTGAGGATCACTGGTACCGTGACCAGTGGGCTTTGATTTTGACTTCAAGCAGCGACTCTCTGCTCGCTTCAAAGATAGAAAGAGCAGGTCACGAACTCAGAGAAAGCGCTGTTCACAAAGAACTCGCCCGGTGGGAAGAGAGTGTATTCAGAAGGGCGGAACAGACGGAACTGTCACAGGATCTCTGGGACAGTTATGGATGGAATGTGAGAATGCAGCACGACTATATTCAGACGGTAGACACTCTGAATGTAGTTACGTTCAGACGATATTTACCAGACAATGATCGCTGGATCTGGGGTTGGTGGCAGGATGGAGTGGAGAACCCCGATTTTGTAGATCAGGAATGGATTAATGCAACCAGAGACTCACTTATGGAGATCTATGTTCGGGGAGAGCGAGAGAGATCTTTCGTGACTACCGAGTATCGCCGGCCGATTACAACGAGTGAAATCAGTCGTGACGACCGTATTCAGGGTTGGGAGACCCTGGGTACATGGAGAATGACGGCCGATCTTATGGGAGGTCCTTTTGTAAACTTCACGTATCATGATCCGGAAACGGATCGATTGTTTATGGTCGAATATGGCCAGTTTGCACCTGGTGTCGGGAAGCGAAGATTTATTCAGCAATTCAGGGCTATGGGGCGTACGTTTGAAGCTGACTCCAGCTTTAGCGTTACAGACTATCCTGAAGATTATATTGTCTCCTATCCGCCATCTCCCTGATTCTGTTCCGATATAGGGAGTAGAAGCGACTCAGATCCTGTTATGAGGTATAACCATTGAACTTCGGGTCAGATTCACAATATGAGAAGGAGATAGAGCAACGGAAGAGGCTCCATCGCCTGCGTACACTATCACCCGTCGAGCAAAATGGGTCACGTACCCGAATTGTATATAAGGAGCAGTCATGCGTCAACTTCTGCAGTAACGACTACCTTGGATTGGCCACGCACCCGCATGTTCTTCAAAGAGCTTCCGAATGGACATTTGCTCTTGGAGCCGGTTCTTCCGCTTCCAGGCTCATTTCAGGAACCACGAACGAACATATTGCTCTGGAAGAGCGTATTGCTCACTTTACGGGATGGGAGGCAGCCCTGCTTTTTGGAAGCGGATACCTCGCAAACGCCACCCTGATTCCTGCACTTGTTGGCAGGGAGGATGGAATACTGGTCGACCGAATGGCCCATAACTCTATATTGCACGGTTGTAAGGCGAGCAATGGCCGCTTCAGAAGGTTCAGGCACAACAACATGAATCATCTTGAAGATCTGATTCGAAATTCGGTTGAGACCTTTAGAACGACCTGGGTGATTACAGAAACTCTCTTCAGCATGGATGGAGATGAGTCACCACTTGAAGACCTGGTTTCACTTTGTAAAAAGTATGGGGTTAGACTTTATCTTGATGATGCACATTCTTTTGGTGTTATGGGAGATCAGGGAAAGGGCTTGGGAGCTGAAACGGTGGGTGCCGACCTGGTTCTTGCTACGCTCGGTAAGGCAGCGGGTGGGTATGGAGCATTTGCACTGCTTTCTGAAACCTTGCGGGAATACCTGATCAACCGATGTGGAGGTTTTATATATACGACGTCACTACCACCATCCATTCTTGGAGCTGCGGATGCCGCTCTTGACCTTATTCCGGCTATGAACAGAGAGAGGTGTAAACTTTTTGAATTTGCCACTCTTTTCAGAGAAGCTGTATTGAAAGCCGGCGGACGAATACCTGAGGGGAAATCACAAATTGTGCCGGTATTGGCAACAGGGGAGAACAGAGCGATGGAGTGGAGTGAACAGCTTCTGAAACAGGGTCTATTTGTACAGGCAATACGCCCGCCCACAGTCCGGGAGAGTCGTCTCAGAGTTACATTTTCTGCAGCGCACACCTCTTTGGAAACAGATCATCTTATACAGGAAACATCGAAGCTTATACGAAATACGACGAATGATTTGTGATGAAGATGTATCTGGCCACATTTCATGGATGGGGGTTAAACTCCGGGTATTGGAGCCCGCTACTTGATCAATTAACAAATGACATTCAAGTAGTGTCGTTTGATGCCGGGTATTTCAGGTCTCCTCATACTCCTGCTGAGCTACCGAAGGGGTCTGCCTCAGTTACTGTGATCACACACTCTTTCGGTCTTTTTCAGGTTTCTGAAAGGTGGATTGAGAGAGCAGACAGGCTTATTATTATTTCCGGATTCACCAGCTTCCTGCCAGTAGAAAAACATGCCCGCAGGATGACACAGCGAGTTCTGCGAAAAATGGAGCTGAATCTGTACAAGAGTCCCAAGGATGTGCTAAATAAGTTTTACTCTCGTATGAGAGAGCCCGGGGATCCAACCGAAATTTCACTTACCGTTCAGGATGAACCAGATTCTGAGAGACTGGCTTCCGATCTTAAACGGATGGCCAATGAAGTGATCGACACCCGATTGTTATGTAAGGTACCCGAGATTATACTGGTAAGCGGGGGCCTGGACAGAGTTGTACCAAAGTCGCAACTGCAGTCGATTGAAGAGAGTATTGTAGATGTTGTACAGCATATACACATTCCTGATGCGGGTCACAATATTCCCCAAACTCACACTTCCAAATGCCTGCCACTCGTATTGAACCAATGAAGAGCAGAAAAGAGAACATCGTCAGAAATTTTTCGAATCATGTTCAGACGTACCACAGGGAGGCAGAGTTGCAGATGGAGGTTGCAAAGCGTCTTGGTGCTGCTCTTGATCCATGGAAAGAGACACTTCCGGAGGGTCCGATTCTTGAACTGGGTGCAGGAACCGGGTTCTTTACGCAGGAAGTTCGCAAACTTTTTCCGACCAGGGCTCTTGAGGTTACGGATATCTGTCGGGAGATGATCTCACTTAACCAATCAGGTAGCGATCCATCGCCTGATGTTTCGTATAAAGTTATGGACGCTGAGGTGTGGACACCAGATGCAAACAGATACTCACTTGTATGTGCAAGTTTTGTGATACAGTGGTTTGAGAATCCTGCAAGGACGCTGATGCACTATATCAGAGCTTTGAAGCCGGGAGGGCTGATGCTGCTCTCCTTTCCGGGCAGCGATACTTTTCGCGAATGGAAAAAACAAGCTGTTGAGCTCGGCCTGCCCTATACAGGACACCAATTTCCCGATACTGAACAACTTGTGATTCAGCTTTCGGAGAGCCCGGTTCAGATCGATTTTCATGAGGAAGCCAGGGTCTTGAGCTACAGAAATCCTATTCAGTTCTTTCGACACATAAAAAGTGTTGGAGCGGGCACGCCTCAAAAGGGGACCTCTCTCTCTGCAACAGACTTCCGTCTCCTCTGCCGGCACTGGGGCCGGGAGAAAGCTACAGAAGTCACATGGCACCTTGTTTTTATGGCCATCAAAAGAGATTTCGAATAGCAAAGATAATAATACTGTATGACGTCAATAAGCTTGAACGATTGGCCTGAACGGATCTTTGTAACAGGCACCGACACGGATGTTGGAAAAAGTGTAGTTTCATCTCTGTTGTGCAGGGGCCTGGGGGCTTACTACTGGAAGCCGGTTCAGGCCGGAACAGAACCTGCGACAGATAGCGAGAGGGTTGCTAAATGGGCAGGTTTGAAAGAGAATCGACTATTTCCGGAAACTTACTGTTTACATGAACCGATGAGCCCGCATGCAGCCGCCGAACTGGAAGGTATTGAGATCGAGTTGTCCCATTTCAATATGCCGACTCACCCTCCGGAGACAAGACTGGTTGTAGAGGGTGCAGGAGGCCTTCTGGTTCCCCTGAACCGAAGGGAGTATATCATAGATCTGATGAAGAAACTGGATATCCCGGTGCTATTGGTTGGAAGATCGGGACTCGGCACTATCAACCACACACTGCTCAGTATAATGGCCATCAGAGAGGCAGGGCTCAAACTTCATGGTGTAGTGCTAAACGGTGATTACCACTCGTCAAACATGGATGCTATTCGTCATTTTGGTAGTGTGAAAAGGGTATATTCACTGCCGCTGCTTCGTTTTTTGAAGCCCGACCATCTTGAAAATGCTTTTAATCAAACTTTCTTTCATTGATGCATCCCAATATTTGGCCTCCTTTTACGATTCTTGGTAAAACCAAAAAACCACTACGTGTTCAGAGTGGACGTGGGATATGGCTGACACTTGAAGATGGAAGGGAAGTAATAGACTGTATATCCAGCTGGTGGGTGAACCTTCATGGCCATACACACCCTGCTATCATCGAGGCAATACACGCTCAGGCAAGTAAGCTGGAACATGTGATCTTCTCCAATTTTACTCATCAGCCTGCAGAAGAGCTGGCCGAGAAGCTTACAAGTGTGCTGCCTGGAGATCTGAACAGAGTTTTCTTCTCGGATAATGGGTCCACTGCAGTCGAGGTTGCGCTTAAAATGGCCTGGCAGTATTGGAAAAACCGGGGAGAGAACCGAAAACGTTTTATCGCTTTTGAAGGAGCTTATCATGGCGATACAGTCGGTGCCATGTCTGCCGGTGCACGATCGGTATTTTCCCAGGTTTTCAACGATCTTCTGTTTGAGGTAGAGTATCTGCCCTGGCCTGAAACCTGGATTGGTGACGAGAGTGCCGGTGAAAGAGAGGATGCCATCATTGAGATTCTTGAGTCGAGACTTGAGAAAAATCCGGAACTTTATGCCGGAGTTATAGTGGAACCGCTTGTTCAGGGTGCAGGAGGAATGAGATGTTGCAGAGAGCAGTTTCTTCAGAAGATAAAAGGTTCACTCAAACAGACTCATACGCTTCTGATCTTTGATGAAGTGATGACCGGATTTGGGCGAACAGGGGAGTGGTTCGCTGCAGAGAGGGCAATGGTTGAACCGGATATCATCTGCCTTGCCAAAGGTTTGACAGGCGGGTTTTTGCCTATGGCTGTGACCGTTTGCAGCGATACAATCTACGACGCATTCTACTCGGGCGATCCTTTGAAAACATTATGGCATGGCCACAGCTATACAGCTAACCCGCTGGGTTGTGCAGCTGCACTTGCCTCTTTTGAATTAATGAAGGAGAGTGAAAGCGATTTCAGGGGGATGGAAGCAATTCATAAAGAGCATCTGCTTTCAATTGCAACTATGGAGCAGGTGACCCGAGCAAGAGTAATGGGAACAATAGCAGCGTTCAACATTCAAAATAGGGAGGGGAGCGGTTACCTGAATCCGGTTGCAGATCTGATTAAATCGGAATGCGTCGATGCCGGACTACTGCTTCGCCCGCTTGGTAATGTCGTTTATCTGATGCCACCCTATTGCATTGAGCCTGAAGAGTTATCTACAGTTTATCAGAAAATAGCACAATTAATCAAAAGGGTTGCTTAAACTGCATTGAATTCCTGAAGGCAGGGCCTGGCGGTACTGCTGATTCTGAAATAACCAATCAGATAAAACAAATAGGGTATATTGCCGTTAGAATAATGTGTCGAGTCAATTCACTTTAACATGATACAGACAGCCATGGCTGGATACTTATTCATACTACTGATTACTCTTCCGGTGGGATATTTTCTGTATCGGATTCTGGATCAACTCTTCAAGGCACGCTATCGAAAAAGACTTGAGGAGGATTTTCTTGCTGTATGGAGTGGAAGAGCATACGAGAAGCGGTCTGCCTGGTATAGGGTACGCAGAATGGTACTGCTACGCAGGCACGACCCGGATGAAGTTCACTATATTGATCGAAAGATCGCAATGATCCCCCCCGAGGAGATACTTTCGATCATTCGGGTCGATCGCAGCGGACAGTTAACTGCTCCCCTTGCCCATGAGTTGCAAACTCCGGAAACCGGTTACAGTGCGTAATCTGTTGTTTATCACGCATTAAATAAGTTCCGAGGAGTACACTTTATTTGCTCCGGCTCTCAGCATCTCTTCCCAGGCTATGTCGACAGAACCATCCAGGTCGATTCCTGATACAGCGTCGTCCACGACATCTACTTCGAATCCCACTTCAAGAGCATCTATCACAGACCACTTTACACAAAAATCTGTAGCAAGGCCGCAAATAGTAAGTTTTGTGGTATCCAATTCCCGAAGTGCACCTTCCAGGCCAGTTCGGGTTTTTCCGTCGTTCTCAAAAAAGGCCGAGTAGGAGTCGATCTCTTGTCGAAAGCCTTTTCTAATGGTCAGAATGGTTGAATTGGTCTCAAGACCGGAATGAAATCTGGCTCCTTCGCTTCCCTGAACGCAGTGATCCGGCCATAAAATCTGCTCACCATAATCTGCTTTAACTGTTTCAAAAGGTTTGTGGTCTGGCCAGGATGTAGCAAAAGAGAGATGCCCTGCCGGATGCCAATCCTGAGTCTGGACTACCAGATCGAAACAAAATGTGAGGCGGTTCACTACCGGAAGAATTCGATCCCCGTCAGGAACTGCAAGAGCACCACCGGGGCAAAAGTCATTTTGAAGGTCGATAATCAACAGTGTGTTCATTCTTCCTGGCTATTCAGTTTCATATCTCAGTTTTTTTTCGCGTATTAAATTCTTTTGAAGATCGAGCAACTCTTCAGAGTAACCCAACCGGTAATGATCCGGCTCCCTTAATCGTCGAAACTCATCTGGAAGCTTTTTTAACCGATCCTGGACATAGCTGGCTGATGAGTGAAGGTTCGGCAGCTCATCCACTACTTTTCCTCCAATCATCACCGGATTCAGTAGATGTTCATGATGGAATCTGCCGGAGGCAATATGCCCTGAGTCATTCAGTATGAACTGTTCAGGAATGTTATTTGCTTCGTGCGTGAGTATGATTCCATCTGCTTGAAACATCCCGTTTTCGTCACTTAAACGAATAATTTCCTTATTGCCAGGCAGTGTACACTTTTCCGGACTGTCTGAAATTTTGAGAGTGGGCTCTCCTCCAATTGATGAGAGCTTGTAAACCCCATCCAGTGCAGGGGCTCCATCTGCCGTCACGAGTCTTGTTCCCACACCAAACAGGTCGATCGGTGCATCCTGACTGTTCAGTGCACATATGACATCTTCATCTATCTGATTGGATGCAGCAATTTTGACACCAGAAAACCCTGCCTGATCCAACATTGTTCTGGCCTGTCTGGAAAACCAGGCCAGATCGCCACTGTCGATTCGAATTCCTTGCAATTCATGGCCTCGATCCCTCATCTCTTTAGCCACTGTTATGGCATTTGGAACTCCACTCTCCAGCGTATCATACGTATCTACCAGCAGTACAGTATCGTCAGGCCAGATCTCGGCATAAGATCGAAAAGCGGTCAACTCGTTGGTAAAAGATTGAACCCATGAATGTGCCATAGTTCCCCCCGAAGCCAGCCCGAATCTGTGGGCAGAATAGAGATTGGAGGTAGCGTCTACACCACCAAGTATTGCCGCTTTGGATGCGTGTATGCCCCCAAGCCCCTGAGCTCTTCGCAATCCGAAATCGATCACTTTTTTATCTCCTGCAGCACTCCTCAACCGGGAAGCTTTGGTTGCAATCAGAGATTGAAAGTTGAGAATATTCAATAGCAGAGTTTCTATTAACTGAAGCTCAGCGAGACCTCCCTCGACTCGAAGGACAGGCTCACCCGGAAATACAGGTTCACCCTCCTGAACGGAGTAGACAGAGCCCTGGAATTTGAATTTTTTCAGCCATTCTGTGCAGGTTGTGCTCAAACCGATCGATTCGAGAAATTGGAGATCATCCTTTGTAAATATAAATGATTCAAGGGTTTGAATCAGGTCAGAAAGCCCGGCGAAAATCAGATAGCCGCTATCAAACGGCAGGGATCGGAAAAAATAGTCGAATGTTGCCGTTTTGTCTGCTATACCTGAACCGATATAGCCCTGAACCATTGAAACTTCATAATAGTCAGTGAATAGAGCTGGATTGTCGAGATACATTTTGATTTATAATCCGATTTGAAGTGATTTACGGGACTGGCTCAATACTACAACAAACTGAATTCGGTGAACCGTTTCAATCCTTGCACGATGCTATTATTACCGGATTGTTTGGGCTGCATCCGTAAAAGGAGTAGTTTATGCACCCTGTATTGATGACCCTGATATCAGATGGAAAAGAGAAGAGCACTTATTACCGGCGCATCTGCAGGCATTGGCCTGGAATTGGCACGAATTCACGCTAAGAATGGCCATCATATGGTGCTTGTAGCACGTAGAGAGGAGAGACTATTACAGCTGAAAGAGGAACTGGAAAAAGCGCATGGAGTAGAGGTAGCTGTAATCGCTGCAGACCTGAGTATACCTGAAGCTGCGCTCGATATTCATACTGCGATACTACGATCCGGATTCGAGATAGAGATATTGATCAACAATGCCGGGTTTGGCGCACATGGGGAGTTCTGCAGGAGCAACTGGGCGGTTCAGTCCGGAATGATCCGGCTCAATATTATGGCTCTTGTACACTTGACCAGACTATTCTCCGAAGAGATGGTGAGCAGGGGGGAGGGGCGTATTATGAATATAGCGTCTACAGCGGCATTCCAGCCGGGTCCTTTTATGAGTGTTTATTATGCGAGCAAGCATTTTGTGCTGGCCTTCAGCGAAGGCATTGCCACCGAGCTACGTAATACCGGTATTTCGGTGACCACACTCTGTCCCGGGCCCACACAGTCGGAGTTTTTTGACCGGGCGGGGATGAAGAACACTCTGCTTGTCTCTGCAATGGCTATTCCGGATGCAAAAAAGGTGGCTGAATATGGATACAGATCGATGATGAGCGGGAAAAGAATCGCAGTAGAGGGTGTTTTAAATCGTATTGGAACGGTATTGGTCAGGCTGATCCCCATCTCCCTGAGCAGCCGGATAGTTGAATATGTACAGCGAAGGAGGATCCGTTGAAGATCTCAATACACTATCTGCTACTGATCCTGCTCTTTTCAGGCATGATTTCTTGCGCATCTCCCGTGGGGCCAACCGGTGGCCCGGCAGACAGGACTCCACCGCAAGTTCTGGGTACAGATCCCAATAATGAGACGGTGCAATTCTCCGGCCGTGAGATCTCCTTCAGTTTCTCCAGATTTATCAATCGAAGTACCTTCGAACAGGCGATATCCATTGAGCCCGACTTGCTCATCGATTACGATATCCGTTGGAGGCGACGCACAGCTACAGTCCAATTTCAGCAGCCGTTACCGGAAAACATGACAATCATAATCAAACTGGGAACAGAGCTGGCTGATACCAGAGGTAACAAGATTCCTGCTCCATACGAACTTGCCATCTCTACCGGGCCTGTCATTGATGATGGCACAGTAACCGGCCGAATACGCAATGCTTCAGATGGGACCGGGGAGAGTGGAATGAGAGTATTCCTCTACAGGACTCCTTTCATGCCCGATGAGCGAACGAATTATGTTGCACAGACCGATACAGCAGGACGATTCCAATTCACCTATCTAAGTGAGGGAGAATATCAGGCCATCTGGGTAGATGATCAAAATCGCAATAGAATCTGGGAGCAGAACAGAGAGTGGGCTCAACCGTTTCATCAGGAGTATTTTCAGCTCGAACAGGAGCAGTTGGTCAACCTCGGTACCCTCTATGTTGACAGGCCGGATACAACGAATCCGGTACTTCAGGGAGCCGGGCTGTTGACCAGTGACTATTTGCGTCTTCGCTTTAATGAAGAGGTGTTTTGGGAGGATGGGACGTTCTTTACTGTTTTGGATACGATGGGCAGGGAAATTACGCAAGGCATGCCTGTTTATGTGCCTGCTGAAGATCCGTTTGTTGTTTTTGCCCAGTCCCTGGAAGCTTTGAATGAAGATCAGCTACATACGATCAATCCTGAACCATTTACAGATGAAGCCGGCAACCATGCCACAAGTAACCTGGACCCGTTTACCGGTTCGGCAGAACCGGATACGGTGAGCCTGAGGGTAATCGGGGACAATCGATTACCTGGTCTATTTGCAAATGAGCCACTCATTGTCGGGTATTCGCGATCTATTGATGATGACGCAGTGATGGACTCCCTGATCGTGGTAGAGGGTGAACAGATACATAAAGAGTGGCCTTCAGTTCGTTTAGACAGGCACCGCCTGCAGATCTTTTCAGAAGGCGAGCAGTGGGAGAGTGGAGTACGGTACAGCTTCAGGATCTGGGATCCCCTTCTGGAACGTCATGAAACGATAGAACCTCGCATCTGGCAGAGAAACCACCTCGGATCTATTCATCTAACTCTGGAGGATACAACAAATCGGTCGGATCATCGGCTGACGCTGTTTGATGAAGAGGGTAAAGTCCGGGTCGATACTACATTCTCACAATCCATTCAGATCCCTGACCTTCCTCCGTTGAGTTTTACGGTTATTGTCTATAGAGACAGAGATGGAGATGGCAACTGGAACCCTGGTTCGGTACTACCTTTTGAACTCCCCGAACCCTATTTTGTTCGACGCTCTCTTCCGGTTCGAGAGGGCTTTAGTTCGGAACTGACGGTCTCTTTCGAGGATCAGTTTCATGGGGCTGAACTACCTGAAGATCCGGATAGTCAGAACTCTGAAGTCGATACACAAGAGGCAGAAAACAGTGGGGAGGAGTCTCCCTTAATCAGAAATTAATTCGGTTTTTATATCTGAATGAACAGTAGTATGAAATGGAGATGCATATGATTCTGGACCGTTTGCTTGAGGGACTTCATAAGAGTCGTGAATTGATTATGACTCAACTTGAGATCGTACCATTTGCAATCGTCATCGTAATCCTGACAGTAATTTTGGCATGGCTGATCCGTAGAGCTTTCTCCCGTTTTATTAGCAGGACCACGGGTGATCTTAAAATTGATTCAACCAACTATCTTTTCCTATCCCATCTGATTGTTGCAGTGATCTATATCACCGGAATCAGTTTTGCCCTGCACTTGTTTCCCTTCATGCGACACATTTCATCATCACTACTTGCGGGTGCCGGGATTCTTGCAGTAGCGGTCGGTTTTGCTTCTCAACAGGCTCTTGGGAACATCGTGAGTGGAATTTTTATCGTAATATTCAAACCATACCGCATCGGAGATCGAATCACATTGAAAATAGACATGAGAGGTGTGGTTGAAGACATTAATTTGCGGCACACTATCGTCAGAAATTTGGAAAATCAGCGAATCATAATTCCCAATGCGGTCATCAGCAATGAGATTCTGGTCAATTCCAATTACAGTGATGTGAGAATTTGCCGCTTTGTAGAGATTGGGATCAGTTATCAATCGGATGTCGACAGGGCCAAAGAGATCATGAATGAGGAGGTACTGGCACATCCAGGATATCTTGATGTTCGAACCCAGGCAGATATGGAGAAAGGGATTCCACCAGTAACCATTCGTCTCATATCCCTGAACGACTCATCTGTTACCCTCAGAGCCTGGGTCTGGGCTGCGGATGCTTTTGCCGCATTCGCAATGAGCTGCGACCTTTTGGAGAGTATAAAGAAGCGATTCGATCAGGAGGGTATTGTGATACCGTTTCCCCAGAGAACCATAAGTTATTTGACACCAAAGAATTCAATAGAGGAGTGAAGCGATTCTGGTTCGCTCCCGAGTGTCTGTTTGACTACTATCGAACCGCCAGAGTTCCTTGCAGTTTTCGAGCGTTGTCGGCCTGGGGACTATTCGGGTAGAGTCTTAAAAGCTCACCCAAAAGCTCCCGACTTCTTTCGGGTTCTCCAGCTACATTGTAGGCTCCGGCTGCTTCAAGCATATGTTGTGGAGTGGTCAAAGAGTTCTCATTCCATTCTGCGGCACGGAGAAATGTATCAGCTGCTTCCCTGTGTCGGCCAAGTTCGGAGAGAATGACCGCCTTCAGAGAGATGGAACCAACGCCTAAAATACCCTCCGGAGGATCGAAACGATCGATATACTCCAGGGCTTCCTGATAATTTTCCAGATCATATAGTACCGCAGAAGCATAGTAGTTAGCAAGATTGCCAGACTGGGTTCGTTGAAAGTTATCGGCAATCTGAATAAAACCAAGTGTCATAGCATCTTCGTCACCATATAGAGCTCGTTGAAGGTCTCCTTCAAAGTAATACTGTTCTGCGACTCCAAGGAGTTGCTGTGAACGCTCTTGTTGTTGATTCGAGTTAAAAATCAGGAAGATCGCAAAACCGATAATGCCTACAACTAACAGGCAGACTCCAATGATCGCGGCCCGGTTTTGCCGGTAAAAATAGAGGGCTCTGGAGGAGTATTCAATTAACGCATCATGTTCCACTTCATCACGTCTCGCTTTACCCATATGGCTCTGAAAAGAATTATATCTGGTTGATAATAAAACTGCCTGACGATCGCTTCGGCAAGGCGCTAAATGATCTTAAAGCTATAAATTTATCACTGTTTTTGCTGGAAACCAAGGTCAGTGAGAAGCCTTGAGTGAGGCCAGTGCTCCCTGCCTCAGTTCATAGATAGAGTCGCACCTCGCGGCAATCTCTCTTTCATGGGTGATAAGTACCATAGCTACACCGGTTTCGTCTCTTAAACGAATCAATTCATTTAAAATAACTTCGGTATTGGCCTGATCAAGATTTCCCGTTGGTTCATCGGCAAGTATGACCGGAGGCCTGTTCATCAACGCTCTTGCAATGGACACTCGCTGTTGCTCACCCCCCGAGAGCATGGATGGGCGATGGTTTGCTCTCTCTTCTAACCCGAAACGTGCGAGAAGCTGGTGGGCACGTTCCCTAGAAAGCCCTGAGGCCGCTCCTCCGATCAGTGCCGGCATCATCACATTTTCCAGTGCCGTAAACTCAGGGAGGAGGTGATGAAACTGAAATACGAAACCTATTCTGTGATTTCTCTCATCCGCCAATCGGTTCGCATCCAGATGATCCACTGTAAGATCACCCCAGGATACCGATCCGCTATCGGCCCGGTCCAGCCCCCCGAGTATGTGGAGAAGTGTACTCTTGCCACTTCCGCTGGGTCCGGCAATCGCTACAATCTCTCCCTCCTTTACCTCAAGGGAGGCCTGATTTAGAATTATCAGTTCTCCCTTTCCGTTGCTGGACGGGTAACTCTTGCTCACATGATCGGCACGTAATACAACTGGAGACTGTCTCATCCCATTTCTCCTCCGTAGTGTTCAAAGGGTGGATAAATGACAGGTTCTATATGTATGCAGCGCCCGCTCTTTTTATCAATTTCAGAACTCAACCCACATATTCTCAAATCTCCCTTTGCAACATGGAATTTCTGAGGAAGCCCACTCTTGAAGCGGCGGATCGCTCCCTTTTTCTGCATTCCGATGACGGAATCAAAAGGGCCAGACATTCCTGCATCTGTAATGTATCCCGTGCCTTTAGGCAGAATTCTTGCGTCATTTGTCGGAATATGTGTGTGAGTCCCGATTACAAGAGAGACTTTCCCGTCGAGCTCCCACCCAAGTGCCATCTTCTCGGCAGTGGCTTCCGCATGAAAATCGACCAGAATCAGAGGTGTTCTTTCCCGAATTTGATCTACCATGCTTGCTGCTGCATAGAAGGGGTCTTCAATGGCATTCATAAAAGTTCGTCCCTGTAAATTCAGAACCCCAAATTCAACTCCACATTTCTCCAGGGAGTAGACGCCATAACCAAACCCAGGAGCACCGTCAGGAAAATTAAATGGCCGCAAAAGACGCTTCTCACTCTTCATATAGGAGAAGATTTTCCACTTGTCAAATGAGTGATTTCCGCCCGTAATGACGGATACACCCGCGGTGAAGAGCCTTTCCGCCATCTCCCGGTTCAACCCGCGCCCCTCGTGTGCATTTTCTGCATTTGCAATGACAATATCACTTTTGTATTTGTCCACAAGTCCGGGCAGAAGAGTCTCTACGATGCCAAGGCCCGATTCACCAACGATGTCTGCAATGAATAAAGTTTTAAGAGTTAGCTCCATTAATCCTCTCCGATCAACTGATCGAGCTCTTCAAGTAGCTCTCCATACGCTGCCCACTCCTGATCCATCAGGGCACTTTGGATTTCGTTCCACACAGACCGAATCTCCATTAACTGCTGTGGATCTGTCTGCAGCATACCTTCCGGTATTTCTCCATCAAAAATTGTTGGGAGATTCTCACATGACATTGACAAAGGAGACTGAATCCATTCACTCTGCATTCCAAAGATATCCAGAATTGCCATCTCAATTGTGGGCTGCATGGATATGTTGTCTCCCATAGCTACGATCACTCTGTGCAGCTGCGGGATGTCTACACCATCTGCAAGAAGAAAGACAGGTTCAACATAGAGAAACGAGTTTTCAATGGGTATCACCATAAGATTACCACGAATCACACTGGAGCCCCTCTGATCCCACAGTGCGATCTGTCTCGATATTTCAGGGTCCTGATCTATCCTTGCCTCTATCTGGGCAGGTCCGTAAATGAGCCGGTCTTTGGGGAGTTTATAGGTTACCAGGTCGCCATAATTATCCGGATCCGATTTTGCAGCAATCCATGCGATCATATTATCTCTGTTTTCCGGCGTCACCGGACTGATAAGCATGAACTCCAGCTCACTCTCTCCGGGCAATCTCGCAAGTACATAGTAGGGTTCCATCAGGAGTTGCTGCCCCCCATATTTTTCATTAGGACGCGTCCACAGATCTTCCTGGTTGTAGAAGACTTGCGGTTGAGTCATATGGTATCGATTAAAAATACCGATCTGCAGTTCAAATAGATCCTGAGGATACCTGAAATGCTTTTCCAATCCTTCCGGCATCGAATCCAGAGATTGGAAAAGACCAGGGAAAATGGAATTGTATACCTGCAGAACCGGGTCATTCTCATCCGCGATGTAGTAATCTACAGTTCCTTCAAAGGCGTCGACCACAATTTTGACCGAGTTACGAATATAGTTGATATTGGACCTGCTCTGTGAGTAGGGAAAGTGGCTGGATGTAGTATATGCATCCTGAATCCAGAAGAGTTGTCCGTTACGAAGGACCAGATATGGATCTCTGTCCAGTTTCAGAAATGGAGTGATCTTGCGAATTCGTTCATGTACACTACGCCAGATCTGCAGGCGGCTCTCTTCGTGGATATAGTCGCTCAGAAGAATATTGATATCGCTCATTTCCCATGCAAAGAAGATTCTTCTAAAAAAGGAGTCGATAGGTATACCACCGGAACCCGGATAGTTTATATATACATTCTGATCTCCGGATGGGTAGTGTAGTTCCGGCACTTCACTGTTTACGATATAGTATCCTGTGCTATTTACACCATAGTAAATAGCGGGGTTATCTACAGACAGATCGGGGCTGGTCGAAACGGGTGGTATATCCCGAATATGAAACATCGGTTCACCCTGACGGTTAGCTTCGGTTACAGAATTCATAACCAGTCCAAATCCATGGGTGTACTGAAGGCGTCGGTTCACCCATGTGTCCGATTGACTCGGAAGCTGCCGGGCTATCTCCCTTGCTGACAGCATCATCTGCATGGTACTGCCATCCACTTCGTAGCGGTCGTTGCCAACAGCATAAAATTCGTAATAGGACCGAATCTCCTGAAGCTGTCTGTAGGTCTGTATGAGAAGCCGGGGATCCCACAACCTGATATTGTCTATCGCATCCTGATGTGTACGAATATCGGCAAGCCGAAGGGTATCCTCTGCCGAATACTCTACTTCTCTTACCTCGTCCAGGCCCCATGCCATCCGGGTCATTTTAATATTATTCTCCAGATAGGGTCTTTCAAGTTCCAGCTCATTCGGTTCTACATTAAAAGTCTGTACGACACCAGGAAGTACACCTCTTCCGAGAATCAGGATCAATACCGTCAGGGCAGCGATGTATAGGATCGGTTTTTGAATATTAACGCGGGTAGCCACGAACAGAAGCAGTGAGAGCAGAAGAGTAAGGGAGAAGAGAGCCCAGATTGCAGGAAGTTGCACGACGATATCGGTATAAACGGCTCCGAAAACGATCCCCTCCGGTTTTAGAAGAAGCTGATATCGATCGAGCCAGAAACCCCATGAGACCACAGCCATCCAAAGGCCAGCGTTGATCATCAGATGTCTCATTACTTCACTGGACGCATACAATCCCTTACCCGGCCGTGCACCCACTAACCCGGTAAACATGTAGATGGTAGACAGGGCGGCCAGTACAAAGAAGAGAAGCAGTGAAGCTGACGTCTGAATCAGATGCCAAAAGGGAAGCTGGAACAGATAAAACCCGATATCCTTGTTAAAGATCGGGTCTGTGTTTCCAAAAGGCTCGTTCCAAAGAAATCTGAGAGATGCATCCCAATGTATGTAGAAACCGGCGGCAAATAGTAATGCCAGGAGCAGAGCAACAACGGTAAGGATTTGCTGCAGATTTTTATAGTGGTCGGCACGGGCAAAGTTTAAACTCAGGCCATGCAAGGGTGTATTCGTGAAATCTGCAAACCTGATACGGGATGCAAGGCTGCGGGCATTTACAACGAGAAAGAGAGCAGAAGCAAAAAATGCTGTTAGCCCGAGAATGACCTGGGTTCCCCTCAGTGTCCAGAATACAGAATCGTAACCCAGTTCAGTAAGCCACATCAACTCAAATATCCAGCTCGATGCTATGGAGAGGAGAACAAGGGGTGTTGCGAGAATCAGTATCAAACGCAGAGTGCGTATATCCATTTCTTATTCCAGGGTCATTTATGATTCCGTAAGTTATAAGCGAGTAAAATACAAAGATCGCGAGAGACGGACGAAAGTTTCCGGGGATGAGTAGCGGTTCTTCTCACTCAAGCTTATTTGCAAATCGTGCCAGATAGTACTCTTCTCTTTTTTTCATTTCCTCTCGATCCGTTTCAATTTTGTCCTCGTATCCGGCAAGATGCAGGAGACTGTGTATATAGACTCTGCAAAACTCGTTGATATAAATTGTATCAAACTCTTTACTCTGTTCGATTATTCTCGAAAGGCAGAGAAAAAGACTTCCCTCAAGATGTTGGCTTCCATTGTCGTCATCATGCCTGAATGTAATGGTGTCTGTTACATGATCATGACCAAGATACTCCCGATTGATTCTTAAAATTTCCTCCTCCTCTACACATACTACTTCCAGAAAGGCAAACTGAATCTGTTCAGATTTCTCGATTTCCAGCAAAATCTCTCTCATCACAGAGTGATCAAGTGGTACATTGAGATCGGTTGGATTATGGATTTCCGGGAATAATTCCCCTTCAAGTGCCTGATACGGTGGTTCAGACATTATCAGTCCTCATAAGTGAAATCGCCGAAATCGGGGGACTCCGTAAGTGAGAGGGCAATGCCACACATCATAAGATCTTCAGGCAGTCGGGTAAAATCCCCTTTTATTATAGCTTCGCTTACATTTGCATAGAGGCTGCATCCTGCTTCTTTCTCAATGATAAGCCCACTGATACGTTTCCCGTCTTTGCCAAAAAAGGTAACCTGATGCAAAATCTCACTGGCTGCAAAGGCAGTGCAATTATGTAACTGCAGAAAGGTGTTTGCTGCATAGACGGAGATCATATGCATCCTGCTCCCGTCAACCTTTACATCTAGCTGGATCTCAAGAGCAAGCTTGCGTTTCTCTTCGCGATTCTCCAATTCCATTCGGTACAGGCCATCACCAGGATTTTTTGGTACTACGCCCAGAATCTTGCCGATTGCAGCGATATGTTCAGATGAAAAAGTGTGAATCATAACTCTCTACCCTTTGTTCGAACCGGTAACCGGTTTTAAAATAAATATAGCACAGCTATTCCCAAGAGTAAATCCAGGGGCTGAACCTGTTCAGACTGGCAGGTTGAAGTCGAGAATTCGTTCGTTGCTCTCCTCAAGAGAAGAGGGGAGTCCTTCGAAATAGGGGTTATTCTGTATCAGGTCAGTTACACTGGTTCTTAACCGGTCCGCTTTTTCCTTATCACCTGTTTGATAGTACACATACTGCAATATGGTAAGCCGGCTGATCTGAAACTGTACAGACTGAACTTCAGTCTGAAGTTCACGAAGGTATTGCTGAGACTGACTATTCAGTTGGTTATATCGATCCATTTGCGCTGCAGCTCGTGCTTCACTCGCCTCTCCATCCAGACGGTTTATCCGCTGTTCAAGTTCTACAAGTTCTCTGATTTCCCACTCCATCCAGTGAAGAATATGGTCTGCTGTAAAATCGGCAAGCCTTACAGCATCTTCATTTAGATCTGCCCTCATATAGCGGTACGAGTAGAGTGCAGGAAGCGTCCAGTCCAGTTCGTAATCCCGGAATGGAAGCACCTCTTCACCGTAACTGAGCCATCTGGCCGCCGTCTCCAGATCTCCACGCTGGATAAGAAGATCTGTTAGCTGAGTGAAACTTTGGCGATAGTTTGTTAGCATTCTTCGAATATTCTCATCAAAATAGGTGTCCAGGTTGTTCCACTCCTGGAATTGAAAAGATTCCAGCCGTTGAGCATGAATATCAGGGTCAATATGCCCGAAACTATCCGTCTGCCTCTCTTTCGGGACAACGCGAAATGCCTTGCCTTCGAATTGGAACCAGGGTTGAAGGCCAAGCTGTCCATCAGGTGATACTGT
The DNA here is from genome assembly GCA_040880485.1 of Balneolaceae bacterium. Taxonomy (GTDB): domain Bacteria; phylum Bacteroidota; class Rhodothermia; order Balneolales; family Balneolaceae; genus JBBDIJ01. The sequence goes on along the minus strand of JBBDIJ010000009.1, from coordinate 250,444 downwards.
ATTTGCAAAGTAGACGGGCCGAAGCCATCTGTTTTCACGTAAAATCTCAAGTATCATTCTGTCCTGGGTCTGCAAATAGTACCTGTCGTTGCCCTGCTGATCCTGTCCTGCAAAACGACCTTCAAGATACCAGCTGACCTCACTGTCCAGAGAATCAACAGGAAGAGAGTAGGGGACAGCACTTCGGAACTGATTCAAGAAAATCTCATCAGTTGACTGGCTGGAAAGATGTTCAGGCAGCTCCTGTGAGCCGAAAGCTGAATGTAATAATGAATGATCTACAGGTATTATAATTTCGGCAGGTTCATGCAGTGTGAGTCCGGATGTCATCTCATCAATCTCACTGTCGGTCATCCGGATGGGAAGAGGAAGAGATTCATGGGCTTGCTGGTCCCGCATCTGTTTGATATACCAATTCGTATTCAAAAGGCTGAGGTTCACAACCCGTACGTCTGTCCGTACTCCCTCGACCTCCTGAATGTACCATAGTGGAAAGGTATCATTGTCTCCATTGGTAAAGAGAATGGCATTCTGCTCCACGGATTGCAAAAGATTGTAGGCGTAATCTCTTGCGACATAATTATCGCTGCGGTCCTGACTCGCCCAGTTTTCTCTGGCCATCCAGAAAGGAACCGCCAGAAATGCGAGTCCAAGTAATCCGTATTGAACACTCCTGCTCCCGGTTATCCCGCTTCGGATCATTTCAAGCAAACCGGTGAGACCCAGCCCAACCCATATGCTGTATGCGAAGAAGGAACCGACGTATGCATAGTCCCGCTCCCGTGGCTCATGTGGTGTCTGGTTCAGATAGAAGATGATAGCCAACCCGGTCAGAAAAAAGAGGGTCAGAACCGATAGCCCCCGCCTCCAGTCATTTCTGAAGTGATATAACATTCCGAGTAAACCAAAGAGAAAAGGGAGATAGAAGTAACCACGATTGGCGGGATTCTTGCTGTGAGGAGTCTCACCAAAACCGGAGTACCAACCAGCGTTCTGAATGTCAGACTCTTTACCAATAAAGTTCCAGAAGAGGTATCTAAGGTACATATGGTGTACCTGATACTCCCAGAAATACTGTAGGTCGCTGTCGAAACGATCGTAATATTCAAGATGGCTGCCCTGCTGTGAATGACGCCGCGGAAACAGCACTTCACGACTTGTATCTATATTCTGCATCGAGGAGTTATAGGTGTGGCCACTTAGAAGGGGTGAGGCACCATATTGCTCCCTCTTGAGATAACTTACAAAAGCCTCAACAGTGGAGGGATTATTTTGATTTATTGCAGGATTAGCCTGTGAGCGAATAAAAACGAGTGCGTAGCTGGTATATCCTGTCAGAATCAGGGCAAATGCGAGACCAACAAGATTTGCAGTACGCATTTTTTTCTTCTGCGTATAATAAATCGCGTAAGAGACAATGACTGTTACGATTACAAGGTAGGAGAGCGGTCCGATGAGTCCGTAGGTCATCCTGCCGATGTCATCGGCCAATGTAGGAATATAGATGATTGTAAAAGGATAGATAGCGAGAAATATGGCTACCGAAACTGCGGTCATTATCAGGAAAGTGGTGAGTCTGAATTCAAACTTCTTAAAGTAGATGATAAGCGCCACAAAGAAGAGGGCAAGGAGATTGAGCAGGTGAACTCCTATTCCCAGGCCGATAAGGTAGGCGATAAGAAGCAGCCACTTTTCCGATCTGGGTTCCTCGTGATTTTCGGCCCATTTCATCACAAGCCAGACCACAAGTGCCGTGAAAAACATCGAGGAAGCGTACATTTCCGCTTCGACAGCGTTGAACCACTGGGTATGGGTTACAGCAAAAACAAGTGAACCGAACAGTCCGCCTCCGTAAAGCCCTGTAAGATCCATGCTGCTCATGTTATCCGCCGGTCCTTTCCACTCTTGAATAAAGCGAACAATGACCAGATATAGCAACATGACAGTGAACGAGGAGGCAAGCACACTGATCATATTAATACTCAAGGCCACCTGATCGGAAGGTACAAACATGGAGAACAGACGGCCCCATAAAGCAAAATAGGGTGACCCCGGTGGGTGGGCAACCTGCAAGGTGTGGGAAATAGCGATGTACTCGGACGGATCCCAAAAACTGGCTGTAGGAGCTACCGTCATCGTGTAGATGACGAAAGCGTAGAGAAACGTCAGAGATGCAATGAGTATGTTACGAGAACGGTGCTCTTCGAGCAGGGATCTATAGTTGGATATTTTCATCTTCCATTCTTGTCTGAATGCTCCATATTTTCGTGGGCAGAGGTGCGAAAAGATACTGATTCAACTTTTCAATGCACAACACTACCCCAACAAAAATGAGTTCGGTGACTACGCGATCACAGTCGTGTAAAATCAAGGGATTCGTGTTGCCTTACAACAGAAAAATTCTTATTAACTGCCCTTACGCTTTAAAACAATCACGAACTACCTCTCAACATGGCGGATGCAACTTCAACAGGTAACCAGGAGCGTTTTGCAACAAAATGGGGATTGATACTCAGTGTATTGGGTATTGCAGTCGGAACCGGTAACATCTGGAGATTCCCGCGAATTGCGGCAGAAAATGGAACAGAAGTAGGTGCAGGTGCCTTTCTGATAGCCTGGATCGTTTTTCTTTTTCTCTTTTCCATTCCACTGATCATTGCAGAGTACGGTATTGGAAGGTACACTCGAAAGGGAGTAGTTGGTTCATTTATAAAGATGGTGGGTCGGCAATACGGTTGGATGGGTGGTTTTATCGGCTTTGTCGCAACTGCTATTATGTTTTACTACAGTGTGGTAGCCGGATGGTGTGTTTACTACCTCATTCAATCTATTTTTACTGCTCTTCCTGATAATGTCGAACAGGCCGGTATGGTATGGGAGGGTTTTCAAATGTCTGTTTTGCCATCGGTTTTTCACGCATTGATGATTCTCCTGGGTGGTGTGGTTATTCTAAAGGGGGTTAAGTCGATCGAGAGAATTAACAAACTTCTTATTCCCTCACTGATCGTCATCCTGTTGATCTCACTGATACGCGCACTCTCTCTTGAAGGAAGTGGGGAGGGGATTCGATATCTGTTTACTCCAGACTGGTCGGCACTGTCCAACCCTGGATTATGGCTGGACGCCCTCACACAAAATGCATGGGATACAGGAGCAGCCTGGGGCCTCATTTTGACTTATGGCGCCTATATGAAGATGAATCACGATGTCAAGATCAGTGCTTTTCAGACAGGCATAGGAAATAACCTGGTCTCTTTGATGGCAGCTGTTATAATCTTCTCAACCGTATTCGGCACTCTCGGGACCAACCTGACCAGTGGCGAAATACTTGCTATCATGCAGGATTCAGGCCCCGCATCAACAGGCCTTACGTTCATGTGGATGCCTCAGCTCTTTAATGAAATGGCGGGTGGCCAGATCTTCGCTATACTTTTCTTTCTGGCACTTACTTTCGCTGCATTCAGTTCTCTAATATCGATGATTGAACTTGCGACCAAAGTATTTATCGACATGGGCATCACACGTAAGAAAGCGACTATAGGTGTCTGCCTTGCCGGATTTATATTTGGTCTGCCATCGGCTATCAACCTCGATTTCTTTGCCAATCAGGATTTCGTATGGGGTGTTGGCCTTATGGTCTCCGGGGCGTTCATGTCTTTTGCTGTCATAAAGTTTGGGCCGGAAAAGTTTCGGACCGAATTGGTGAACACAGAGGAGGCAAAGAGCACATTGGGACGTTGGTGGGTCTTTATCATCAAATATGTAGTCCCGGTTCAGGTCATTACTCTTCTCGCCTGGTGGATCTATCTGAGTGCAACTGAAATTGCCCCGGATACGTGGTTCAACCCGTTAAGTACCTACTCAGTTGCTACTGTTCTGGTGCAGTGGGGTATTGTTATGGTTCTTTTCAAGATCTACAATAACAAGCTTGCAGACCGTACCGAAAAGACTCCCGCAATTTGAACACGGGGGGCTTAATAGTGTAATGGAGAGGGCTATGCGTCCTCTTCCGTTTTTGCTATGAATTTCATAGCTGCAGAGTTCATGCAGTAACGGAGGCCGGTTGGTTCAGGCCCGTCCGGAAAGAGATGGCCCAGATGAGAATCACAACGGTTACATACGATCTCTGTACGGTGCATCCAAAGACTGTAGTCATCCTTTTCTGCAACGGATCGTGGATCTATCGGTTTCCAGAAGCTTGGCCATCCACTTCCGGACTTAAATTTCGTATCGGAGAGAAAAAGTGGGTTGCCACAGCCTGCACAGACATAAACACCCTCATTAAAATTGGAGTTTAAACGGTTAATGAATGGCAACTCCGTTCCGGATCTCCTAAGTATTCGATGCTGTTCGGATGTGAGAAGTTCTCGCCACTCCTCTTCAGTTCTTTTGATTTTTTTTGAGTGATCATTGTCATTCATAACGGCAGACCAGGTGAGATGTGAAAGGTGATCATGTTGGGAAATCTCCATCATGACGGGTTCAGTTTCACTTCTAATGTCACAGAAGGCAGTAAAAGCAAAAATAAACAGAAGAGCCGGAACTGATGAGAAGAGAGTGCGGGTTCGAATCATGATGGTAGGATAAAGTAACTGTGTTCAGGTACTGTGGCCTTAACATCGCTTCAGGAAAAAACATTCAATCAGGAGTGGGCCAGCTGTTGCTCATAGGCAGCCAGGGCCCAAATGACCGCCCATGCGGCAGCTGTCAGGAGCCAGAGATGCAGAGCGAGAAGCACAACATTCGTTGCATACAGCAGATGGTAGATCCACTTGGGAGCACTGGAATGCTGCTTGGAGGACACAGTTCTCAAACCACTGCTTCGCAGCAGCAATAGACGCGTGATAAGGATCAGTATAGTGTAAACGTAAATCGCATACGCCAGCCACAGGAAATCCAAAAAAAGGGCAATAACAATAGCCAGTGTGACCAGTAGATCTAAAATGATGTCTCTGATCCAGGCTCCTTTCATAGCCATACAACGATTGCTAAAGATGGAATCGGGGTTCCGGCAGTTGAAGCGACCGGAACCGCCATAATGCCAGGAATCTGTTTTACTGCAGTGAAATCACTTCGGTTGCATGAAGACCCTTTTCACCCTCTTCTACAGTAAATTCAACTTTTTGTCCTTCGACAAGTTTTTTGAATCCTTCATTCTGAATTTCGGAGTAGTGTACGAATACATCTTCTCCACCTTCACGAGTGATGAATCCATACCCTTTACCATTGTGAAACCACTTGACTGTTCCTACTTCGCGTCCTTCACTCATAATTGCACATTCTTTAATTCGCTGTTGACTGACTCACATACCCCATCGCACTCTGCCGGTAGCAGTGATTTATGAAAATAGGTTTCAGAATCTATTTTAGCAATTCTTTCGGAAAAAACTGATATATGGCAGGTTAGAGAGTTTTGAGTGCATTCCTGAACTAATACCATTGAAGTGTGATACCCGCCTGGAGAGATCGACTGCTTCCCGGCTCGAAGTATCTTTCACCAAATGCATTGATTGTCACAGAGCTGTTGTACCGCACATCGAGCAGGTTTCGGATCGAAAGAAAGGGTTGAACCTTCCCTTGCTCAAACTCTATCGCATCAAAGAGCCAACGTGAATGCAGCAGGGCGTAGCTGTCGTTATGTGAATCATTTGCGCTGGATGTATAGAATTCACCAACCCATTCTGCATCCAGACCCAGCCTGTGACGTCCGAACTCTACAGATATAGAAGATGCGACTCGATGCGGAGCCACGCCTGGTATATGATTGCCATCCCACTCACCATCCCTGAATCGAGCCTGAATCCAGGTGTACATAATATCCATGGAGATTGCAGAATGGGGCTGAAGTGTAAACTGACTCTCAAGACCGATATGACTGGAATTGCCTTCGTTTCTATAGAGATCCGGACCGTTTTGTACCTCCTGAAACTGAACGATTTGATCTTCTGTGTTCATTCCGAACAAAGTCAGGTCGTAGTTAATGCTCTCACCAGCAAGTGTGCCTCGAATACCGCCCTCCAGACCTGCTGTTCTCTCCGGCTTCAGATCCTTGTTAAATCCGGTACCGCCACCCGGCCGGTTTTTAAACTCAGTAGTTGTAGGGGATTCAAATGATGTACTAAGCTGAACAAATATCTGGCCGTCTCCAAAAGCGTGTGAAAGGCCTACAGCCGGATTCAGTGTATAAAACTGCACATCTCCGCTTTCGTTTCCGAGTCTGTCATTAGCATGAAAATACATGCGATCTCCTCTCAGGCCAATGTTCAAATTGAATGAATTGACAGGTATTACAGCCCTGGAGAAAGCAGACAATGTCTGTACCTTTTCCAACTGATCGATTAACAGCTGACCTCCCTGAATACCGCCGTCATTATTCGTCTGAATTCTGTCGTCATGTTGCCATCTGTGTTCGGCACCCACCTGTAATTGAAAGGGGAGCTCATCGAAATCATACAAGAGTCGGCTTCCGCCTGCCAAACGCTCTACATAGATGTAGGCAAATGTGAGAGGATTGTGAAAGTCCCGCCATACACCATGGGAAGAAAGCGTTAACTGACCGCTGTTGAATTGTCTGTATAGAGTAGCAGAACCCATTAACTGATCAAACTGTTTGCCTGCATCGGCGTCTACAAAAGGCTGCCATGCCGATCGTGGCTGCTCTCTGGCAACGTTATCTGGCAGAGAGCCCGGATGCTCTGCCAGTGGCATTCCGGCATATGCCGCTCTAAATTCGATCCGGGAATTTGAACCGACATCCATTCCGGCCGATATACCGGTTCTGAAGAGTTCAGACCGGTTGTGTTCCCTGTATCCATCTGAACGGTGCCAGGTTCCATATGCACCCAGCTGCAAACCTTGTATAGCTGTGTCGAGGCGAAACTCATGTTTCATGGTTTCAAAGGAACCATAATAGGTTCTGTATCTGAATAAGGGTGATTCCGGACGAGAACGTGTACTCAGGTATAGAACACCTCCACTGCTGTTTCCCCATATCGATGCGGAAGGACCGCGTAGCAACTCTACGTTCTGAACCATAGCCGGGTCTACCATATTCAGTATGGTCTGGCCATCCGCTACAGTGAGTGGAATGTCATCTAGGATAACCTGAATCCCCCGAACTCCGAATGGTGATCTCCAGCCCATTCCCCTTACTGTCATTCTCTCCCCAAGAGCATGATTTTCACGATTGCTAATCCAGATTCCGGGCATGGTGAATGTGATCTCATCCAATGAGCCACCTGGTCGGGATGCGAGGTCAAAGTTGCTTCTCTGAAGAGTAGATATCGCCATGGAGGCTTCATCCAGTGTGATTGCAGAGTGAACAGCCTCTACTATTACAGGATCGAGTGCTACAGTCAGAGTGTCATCTTCACTCTGAGCAAAGCCGTTGTTTGATGTGAAGAGAGAGAGGGACAGAAATAGAAAGGTTGTAATTATCTGTTTCATGGACATAATAGACCCGGTTTTACAGATTTGAGGATCATCAGAAGGAATCAATTTCATATCCGATCAATTTATCACATTCATTGTATATTTACAGTTATGCAACTGAATTCAGACATAAAGTGGTTCGCATCATCTGCGGCTCTGTTTCTTCTGCTTTTTGCAACTCTCTTCCTGCATCGCTACAACCGGCTCTATTCCGATGATGCTATTCAGGCAGACCGTACGACAGTGTTGTACCTGCATGAGACCAGTAGGCTTGAGGAGGTGATGTATCTTCTTGAAAAGTATGGAGTTTTGGTAGATAGCGATGAACTTGTGTGGGCCGCCTCCATTTTCGGATGGAAGCGTTTTCAGACAGGCCGTTATGAACTTGACGAATCGCTATCCTATGAAGATTTTCTATCCAGGCTTGCCCTCGGGCTACAAGATCCCGGATCTGTTACGATCCCACCCGGAATTGATATTGAGAGGTTTTCGAGTATTCTCTCCAACTCCCTGAGAGCTGACTCTTCCTCCATTTCAGAACTCTTTGCAGAGGATAGCCAACTCGTAGCTGAACTTGGGTTGGATAACGGCATGGCACTTTTTTCGCGAATGCTTCCGAATACTTATCAGATCTACTGGACTGCCAGACCCGAACGGGCCGTTCGAAGAATATTCAGTGAGTTTGAAAGAAATGTAGCAAACAGGCTTGAGAGTGAAATTGAAGAGAGCGGTTTTTTAATTGATGAGGTTCTTACCCTCGCATCCATTGTGGAGTGGGAGGCCAGGATACCTTCGGAGAAACCGCGAATCAGCGGGCTCTATCTGAATAGACTGAACAGAAATATGCGCCTGCAAGCCGACCCAACGGTCATTTACATTATTGGTGAACGACGACGCCTGCTTTATGCAGACTACGAAATTGATCATCCATATAATACCTATCAGGTACCCGGCCTGCCACCAGGCCCTATAACCAATCCCGATCTCTCCACTATAGAATCGGTACTCAATCCCGAAGATCACGACTATCTCTTTATGGTCGCAACTCCGGAGGGAGGACATGCATTCAACCGAACCTATCAGGAACATCTCTCTGCAAGCAGAGAGTGGACGGAGTGGCTTCGTGAACAATTACGTATCCGTGACCAACTTGAACAGAGTCAGGGTTCGGATTCGGTACCTGATTAACTGGAAGATCTATGGTTCCTGCTCCATATCCGTCTCCAACCTCATCTCATCCAATCTATTTCTTGCCCGGTTTGATAGGGGGATAATAGATACGAGTTGATTGATTCTATTGCCATTAAAATGAATTCGCATGGCAAGCCCTTCCTGCGGAGGAGCGTTTTTAAGTACATCCCGAACTCTTTGCGGGCTACCTGCCTGCTCAAAAGAATTGAAAAGTATAGTACCGGTATCGTACCCTACACGAGCAAACCTGTCCGGTTCCACCCCGAACCTTGATTGAAAATCCTCTTGAAACCATGCCAGAGTTGAGGAGTCCGGTGTGGCACCGAAAGGCTCACTGTACCATATTTCGAACAGATTTAGCTGCCTGTCTGGAAAGCGAGCGTTCAACCACTCTTCGGAGCCAAGTATGGTCATATCCGACTGTTTTGATTCCAGATCATTCATGAGAAGATTGGCCAGAGTGCCCGATGCCTGGCCGGTAAAAGGTGCATATAGACCCTCTACAGGTACATATCCGAGCGAATCTATCAATGCCGGATCCGTAGTAAAAACATCGGTAAATGGAGTAATATCGTACCCTCCAGCTGCCAGATCATCTTCAAAGTAGTAGGCGATATGTGCACCAAGACGTTCTGCTTCATGTCGAAAAGCGATCGCTGAAGCCCGTCCCATTGAATTTCTATCTGTCAGGACTGCCAATGTATCCAGGCCTAATTCATGTACAGCAAAGCGGGCCATGTTTTTCCCATGTAAAGAAAATGTCGGATTCAGCTGATAGGTGTAATCATGTCCAAGATTGATTTCATCTGCATTTGCCAGCGGGGTGATCATAGGCACCCTATAGGTTTCCGCCAGACCTGAGATCTCTCCGGCCGGAGCAGAAAATAGAGGCCCGACGAGTGCATCCACACGGTCGGTCCAGATCAGTTCTTGAGTTGCAGACCGTGCAGAATCGGGATCAGAGTGAGTGTTTCTGTATTGCAATTCAACCTTACGGTCCGAATTCGCTGCGTTGAACTCTTCAGCAGCCAGCATTAGTCCGAAATAGAGATTTCTCGAGATGGCAAATTCAGGTTCACCAGCCTCAAATGAGGGGAGCAGAACACCGATACGGTATATAAATCCCTCCGGCCAATATCTACCGGTTCTGGTCTGAATCTGATAACTCTCTGCCGGCCCCAACTGGTCTCGCAGCTGGTCTGCAATTGTGGTGTCTCCGGCAGCATTCATGTTTCCAATCATTGCAAGGATCACATCGTAATCCATATGATGGATAGAAGTGGCAATAAGATCTGCCCGGAGTGAACGATTATCCGTAGAGAAAAAAGTCTCCCTTCGCTCTTCATCTCCGATAAACCGTAGAAGGTCTCTGTATTGCATGGCCGCTGTATTGCCAAGACCTGTTCGGTCTTCCCGGTTCAATACTTCATGAAACAACTCCAGACTGCGAGTCCAGTTCCTCATATGAAGATGGTTCAGCGCAGAGGTATAGAGCGCTTCATTTTGAAGGGCGGGTTCCGTACTCTCTCTGACTTCATTCAAGTATAGTGCGGCTTTCAGATAGTTGCCGGACGCCATGTAACTTTTTCCTGCAAAGAGCGTGGCCCGATCGCTATTCATTGAGGAGAAGATCTCAGCCGCTTCCTCAAAGCGCTGATTCTGATAGAGCTCCAGCCCATCATCAAATGATTGTGCCATCAAATGAGTATTCGGCAGAGAAAATGCGGCTATTATCATCAGCAGGGTCAGGCCAGCTGAACTATTGTGAGTATGTATCATTCTGTTTCTGTTCTCAGCTAATTACCGTTCTACCGGGCATTCTGATCAGATGATTTCTGATTACTTTAACTTGTAAAGACGAAAAAAATTATAATTCTATCTATTCCCACTCGATCGTAGCAGGGGGTTTGGAACTGATGTCATACACGACCCGATTTATTCCTCGTACTTCATTTATGATTCTGTTCGAAACTCCTGAAAGAAAATCATACGGCAAATGAGCCCAGTCGGCAGTCATTCCGTCAATGCTGGTAACAGCACGTAAAGCAGCAGTATACTCATACGTCCTCTCGTCGCCCATTACACCAACAGACTGTACAGGAAGAAGAACGACAAGTGCCTGCCAAACCTTGTTATACAGACCTGCACTGTGCAGTTCTTTTATAAAGATGTCATCCGCTTCCCGTAGAAGATCCAGCTTTTTTCTGCTAAGTTTCCCGATCACACGAATACCCAGCCCGGGCCCGGGGAAGGGGTGTCTTCCGATAAAATTCTCTGGTATCCCTAATTCCCGTCCAACTGCCCGGACTTCATCCTTAAATAATTCCCGAACCGGTTCAATCAGTTTCAAATCCATCTTATCGGGAAGCCCTCCTACGTTGTGATGTGATTTGATGGTAGCAGATGGGCCTTTGAACGAAACGCTCTCGATGACATCGGGGTAAAGCGTCCCCTGAGCCAGATATCTAAAACCGCTTTCACTCTCTACTTCCTTATCAAAGACATCGATAAAAGTATTTCCGATTATCTTTCTTTTCTCTTCCGGATCTGATACCCCCTCGAGCCGCTCCATGAAAAGAGCGGAGGCATCAACGCCCTGAACCGGCAGGTTCAATCCATCACGATAGGTCTTCAGAACTTGCTGATATTCACCTTTTCTAAGCAAACCGTTGTCCACAAATATGCACTGAAGCTGATCTCCAATCGCCCGGTGTATGAGTGTAGCAACAACAGTAGAGTCTACTCCTCCGGAGAGGCCGCACAGAACCCTGTCATTTCCGACCTTCTCACGAATTGCTTTAAGTTCAGTTTCAATAAATGAAGAGGGGGTCCATGATCCACTGCAATTACAAATATTACGTACGAAATTTTTCAGCAGTTTATCTCCCCCGTTAGTATGGACTACTTCAGGATGAAACTGGACGCCATAGATCGGCTTTTTTTTATGACGGATGGCTGCAATTGGGGCATTATCTGTATGTGCAATGATTCGAAAATCGCTCGGTAGAGCAAGGATGTGATCTCCATGGCTCATCCATACCACAGATCCTTCCCCGACTCCCTTAAGCAGATCACTTGCATCGTCTATACGCAAATGAGCTCGTCCAAACTCTCGTTTTTCGGCCCTGGCGACACTGCCCGGATTTCGGGTATGTGTCAGGATCTGAAGACCGTAACAGATCCCCAAAACAGGAATTCCCCACTCTGTAAAGGCGGGGTTTAACTCCGGTGCATCTTTATCATAAACACTTTTGGGACCACCGGATAGAATGAGTCCCATAGGCAGGTGATCATTAAAATAAGCGGGATCAGTATCACAGGGGTGTATTTCGCAATATACATTCTGCTCCCGAAGCCTTCTGGCAATAAGCTGGGTATATTGTGAACCAAAATCGAGAATCAGAATCCATTCATCGTGATGGGCGTGCATTGGCTCCTTGCAGTTCAATTGATATTTCCGGAAGGGGGTAGCGGATTCTTCGAAATCAGCCGATCACTTCGGCATACTCTTGAGATGTCATGAGATCCTGTAGTTCGTCTGGATTTGAGATTCGCAACCGGATCATCCAGCCTTTTCCATAAGGGTCGTTGTTTACTACTTCAGGGTCGGATTCCAATTCGGAATTCAGTTCAATTATCTCACCTGAAAGAGGTGCAAACAGTTCAGAGACTGTTTTTACAGCTTCGACTGTTCCAAACACACTGTTTTTATCTACCTTAAATCCCACTGGTTCAAGCTCTACAAAGACGATATCACCCAGTTCTGACTGGGCAAAATCTGTAATACCGATGGTAACTGATCCGTCGCCTTCGTCACGAACCCACTCGTGTTCTTCGGTGTATTTAAGATTGGATGGAAGATTGCTCATATCAATCTATATAGAAGGGTTGAATTTGAAATGCTTCTCAAGATAGTGAGTATTGAACTCTCCCCGCCTGAAATTTTCATCATCCATCAGCTGTAGATGGTAGGGAATCGTAGTTTTGACACCCTCTACGATAAACTCCTGAAGAGCCCTCTTCATTCGATTAATCGCCTCTTCCCTGGTCGGTGCTGACACGATCAGCTTGGCGATGAGTGAGTCGTAGTAGGGAGGAATTCGGTATCCGGGATAGACATGAGAGTCTATACGAACACTGTGACCGCCCGGTGTATGGAATACCGTCAGTGTTCCCGCAGAAGGACGGAAATTGTGCTCCGGATCTTCTGCGTTTATTCTGCATTCAATGGCGTGCCCGTTAATTTGCAACGGTCGATCCTTCAGTTTTTCACCGAATGCCACTTGAATCTGTTCTGCAACCAGATCGTAGCCGGTGATAGATTCAGTAACCGGGTGCTCTACCTGTATCCGGGTGTTCATTTCCATAAAGTAGAAGCGGTTTTGATTGTCCACCAAAAATTCGATTGTACCGGCACCCTCATAATTTATGGCTTCTCCTGCTCGTACAGCAGCCTGACCCATCTGTTCACGAAGCTTCGGTGTCATCACAGGAGAGGGTCCTTCTTCAAGCAGTTTTTGATGCCTCCGTTGAAGGGAGCACTCTCTTTCGCCGAGATGAATGACTTTGCCATGCTGATCTCCGAGAATCTGAATCTCTATATGTCTCGGATTTTGTACAAACTTTTCTATATACACTTCCGGATTGCCAAACGCTTCTGCAGCTTCACTCCGGCACATCGTAAATGCCTTGTCAAGTTCGGATTCCTCCTGCGCTACCCTCATTCCACGCCCTCCGCCACCTGCCGACGCTTTCAATATCACCGGGTATCCTATCTCTTTGCAAATCTTCCTGGCAGCTTTTACAGAACCGACTACACCTTCAGAACCAGGTACAACCGGTACTCCGTTACCGATCATCGTCGCTTTTGCAGTAGCCTTGTCTCCCATTGAAGCGATCATTTCGGGCGAAGGACCAATAAACTTCAAATCGTGCTCTGCACAGATCCGGGAAAACTCTGCATTCTCAGAGAGGAAACCGTAACCGGGATGTATCGCTTCTGAATTGGTAATTTCAGCAGCAGCAAGAATGGAAGGTATCTTTAGATAGCTGTGCTTGCTGGCAGGAGGGCCTATGCAGACAGCCTCATCAGCAAACTTTACATGCAGACTATCCTGGTCTGCTGATGAGTAGACAGCGACTGTCTTGATTCCCATCTCTTTACAAGTTCGAATCACCCGAAGTGCAATCTCACCACGGTTGGCAATCAGTATTTTTTTAAACATGGAAGCGGTCAGCCTTGTTTAATGATAAAGAGTGGCTGGTCAAATTCGACGGGCTGTCCATTTTCCACCAGCACTTTTTCGACAATACCCGAATGTTCCGATTCGATCTCATTCATGATCTTCATCGCCTCTATGATACAGATGGTAGCGCCTTTTTCTATCCGATCTCCCGGTTTTACAAATGGGCCGTCCTCTGGCGAGGGGGATGCGTAGAAAGTTCCTACGATTGGCGATCTAATCTCGGTAGTTCCCTCTGCTGGCTGGCTATCTGCTTCTGATGAAGCCTCACTGGCGGGGGGTGCAGGCTGTGGAGACTGCTGAGAGACAGGTTGAGGCGGTAACTGATAGTGCTGCACAGTCTGGGCCAACTCTTCCGATCTCTTCTTTACACTGATTTTGAAATCCCCCTCTTCAATAGAGACCTCATCGACATCGCTTTCACTAATCAGATTGATCAGTTTTTTGACAAGTTTAAGATCCATAATGGTCAGTTTGAATTCACTCTTTCTACGTAATCTCCGGTCCTCGTGTCGACCCTGATCAGATCGCCTTCGTTAATAAAAAGAGGAACCTGGACAGTTGCCCCGGACTCCAGTGTAGCCGGCTTACTTCCTCCCTGGGCTGTATCTCCCTTCAGTCCCGGATCAGTTTGTGCCACTATTCCGGAAACATGGTCGGGCGGTTGGGCATAAAGCACTTTGTCATTTTCAACATCTATAACCAGAGTGCAGATATCACCGTCGTTAATAAACTGATGACGCTCTACCCGGGCGATCTCAAGTGGAATCTGTTCACACGTTTCCTGGTGCATGAAATAGCAGATTTCTCCATCTACATAGAGATACTGGTAGGGGTGAGATTCTATCCGTACCGACTCTGCTTTCTCTCCTGCACGGAAAGTCTTCTCTATATTTTTATCATTCTCTACACCCTTTAACCTGGTACGAACAAATGCACCGCCTTTACCCGGCTTTACATGCTGAAATTCAACGATGGAGTAGATCTCCCCGTCCAGAACCAGATTCAAACCGTTCCTGAATTCGGATGTATCAATTTTTGCCATAGGTGCTCAAAATAATTGGATTGGCACTGAAAATAGAGTGAGTGCCAATCGATAACAAACATATTGATCAATTTACCTGAAAAAATTGATGAGTGTCGTACCCAGTACCAGCAAAATCAAAAGAGGGCATATCCACCGAATAAAAATCGGCCATATTTTCGAAAACCAGTGGTTTGAAACTCCTTCAAAACCACTTTCAATCTCCAGGAGTGCACTCTCTGTTTTCCAAAACCAGCCAAGAAAGAGACAGATCATAAAGCCGCCGAGCGGAAGTCCTACTTCATTGAAAACATTTACGAAGAGATCAATCAGAGAGATATCCCATGAGATCAACAAGGCAAAGATGGCAACGACTCCGCTTACGATCAAGGTCGCCATCTTGCGCCGAATCTCAAACTCATCGATGACGTAAGAGACCGGAACTTCCATCAGAGAAATGGAAGAGGTGAGAGCTGCCAGACCGAGAAGAACAAAGAAAATAACTCCGATAAACAGACCAGTGAGACCTCCAATCTGATGAAAAAGATTCGGCAAGACATCAAATACCAGAGTGACACTGGAGTAGAGAGCTCCGGTCTCGGGGTCAAATATCTGTGTACCGCCGAATTGAGCGACAAACATGGCCGGGATCACAAGAAGTCCGGCCGTAAACGCGATACCGACATCCGCAATGGTCACCAGTGCAGCTGACTCCACCAGATTTTGCTTTTGGTTTAGATATGAACCGTACGTAATAAGAGCGCCCATTCCCAATGACAAAGAGAAAAAGGATTGTCCAAGAGCAGATAAAAACAGGTTATGATCGATGGTGGAGAAATCGGGACTGAGATACATATACAGGCCATCCAGACTACCCTCCAGGGTAAAGATATAGCCTATCAGCAGAATGAGAAGGATAAAAAGTAACGGCATCAGCAGCTTTGTCGCCCTTTCGATTCCCTGGCTAACACCACCTGTAATCACCCAGGCAGTGAGCAGCAAGAAGAAGAGGGTGAAGATCGAGTTTTTGGGTCCGTGGCCCAGATCTGCAAGGATCGCGGCAAAAGATTCTGCACCTAAAAAGTGCAGGACCTCTTCCAAAACGTAGCCCAATGTCCAGCCGGAGATGACCAGATAGAAGGAGAGAATCATGACTCCACAAATCACACCCCAATACCCAATGAAAGGAATGAAACGGTTACCATTACTTAAATCCCTGAATGCTCCGACAGGATTCTTTTGGGTTCGCCGGCCAATTGTGAATTCGGCAATCATCAGAGGGAGCCCGACAATAGCACAGCAGAAGAGGTAGATCAAAATGAAGGCGGCACCACCATTGTCGGCCACCTGAGTGGGGAACCCCCAAATGTTGCCAAGGCCTACAGCTGAACCGGCTGCTGCCAGTATAAAACCATATTTGGTGTTCCAGGTACCCCTGGATGTTTCAATTGACTGAGCCAAAGCGGATCCTCCGTTCGTAAATTAGCAGGTATTTGAGTCCGAATACGAAAAGTGCCAAAAATATTTTTAAACCACTAATGTCGCAACTTTCTGAACAATTCAGCACATCCCGGGCGCAATATGCGCTCTCCGGTAACGAGATCGGAAGGCAGTTCAGAAGCGTGATGCTCTCCAGCCAGCAACTCCCAGTATCCTGCAGGCAGTGCCCATTTCATCTCATTGCTGGTCACATTGATAGCCACATAGTAGTCATACAAGTCGTTGGCAGAGAAACCATCGATAAAAAAGAGGAGATGAAGTGGATCGTTGACCCGATCGAACCGAATGGACTCCGGATCACTTTTTCCAAGTGCAGGAGCTCCTTTTCTTATCGAGATCAATCCTTTGTAGTAGTGGTAGAGAGATTCATTGCTCTTCAGATCATCAAAATCGATCCAATTCGTTCCATTGTCCTTGTTATAGCTGTCGTGATCCATTCTCCCGACCTGTGCATCATCGATCTCGTCATGAACCGGTATCACCTTCGAACGTGCAAACTCCTGACCACTGTGTATCATCACAACCCCCTGGGAGACCATCAGGCAGAATGCAGCCAGTTTGGCCACTTTCATCTCTTCAGGCAGCAATTGAACGTGTTCTTCACGATTCTCAACGACTGAATTCTCTCCACCATACCGAAGAGAAATTCGTATAAAGTCTCCAAGAGTAAACCCGTCATGGCTTTCCAGGTAATTCACACTATGTGAGGATTTCTGAAAAAGTCCGCCGCTCTTGTTACGAAGTGTACCGCTAAACCAATTCTCAAGCTGTGCACGGTCGGAGCCGTGAATCCAGGAAGCGAAAATGAATCCCAGCTGGCTGTCAGGTTTTTCTGGTCGTATTCCCTTGATACCGTTGCGAAACTGGTCATTCCATGAACTCCATCCGTGGTTGGAAAATAGCCATGGTACATATCGGCCGCCCCATGGTTCGGCAATAAGCACTGTGTCTGGATGCACATCCCTGACAGCCTTTCGAATGTGATCCCAACTCTTCTCATCGATCAGCCCGGCAAGGTCGAAACGAAATCCATCTATGTGATACTCCCTTGCCCACCAGGCCACAGATGCAACTATCAGTTCCCGAACCTCCTTCCGCTCTGTGTTCAGCTCGTTACCGGTTCCGCTCCTGTTCATTAGCTCACCATTACGTCCTTTTCTAAGATACAGTCCGGACTGATGGTGAGACAAAATATTAATATCGAAGTTGGATGAGTGGTTGTAGACCACATCCATAATGACTGCAATACCTTCTCTGTGAAGGGCTTTCACCAGGCGCTTGAGTGCATCCGGCGCGAATGGATGCTTTCCTGAGAGGCTACCGGGCTCCAACGATTCACCCGGCCCGTAACTCGTTTCAGGTGCAAAGAAATGCGTTGTCATGTATCCCCAGTGATTTCTGGCGTAGGGATTCCAGCTGTTTAAAAACCCCTCTTTGGTCTTCTTCTTCCACGGAGGTTCCATTGGAGAGAACTTTTGAAGCGGCAGAAACTCTACAGCATTCACACCGAGACTCTTCAAGTAGGGGATACCCCCTTTCTGTTCCATATCCAACCATGACTCATAAACGCCATCACCACGGCTTCGATCCATTTCCGATGCAACCAGATCCTTGATATGGGTTTCGTAGATTATAAGATCCCTCGGATCAGGAGGCAGGACGGGATGGTCTCCTTCCCAGTCGAAATGGTCAGATATTATACAGCTTTTCGACTCCTGCCGATAATGGTTACGAACCGCCACATGTTTACTCCAGGGATCAGAAAAGGGGCAGTTGGCATAGGGTGTATCCGGTTCCTCTCCGGGAGGCCAGGACGCCCTGTAGTGGTACCACATCCCGGTCAGATCTTCAGGTAGTGTTAACTCCCAGACCTCCTCCGAGTTCTGTATCATCTCCACTTCTATTCCTGAGGTATCGTCCGGGTTTTTAAAAATCTCTACCCGGACTCCGGCTGCACCAGAAAAGTAAAGAGAAAACGTTGTGCTTCCGTCGGTAACCTCAGCTCCCCAAATTCGACTTTTGGTCTCTCTTTGCATTCGACTCACATTATCGGGCTGCCAGGTTCTGCATCGGTCGAAACAATACAGAGTTGTCCCTCCCTGTCTTCTGCCATTAAGACCATTCCCTGACTTTCAATTCCCATCATTTTCTTTGGTTTCAGATTTGCAACGACACAAACACTCATGCCCACCAGTTTATTTGGCTCATAATGTCCGGCCACACCTGCCAGTATGGTACGCTTTTCGTAGCCGATATCGACCCTCAGCTGAATCAGTTTCTTCGATTTTTCTACAGCCACCGCCTCTTCAATACGTCCAGCTCGAATATCGAGCTTCGCAAACTCGCCGTATTCAATCGGCTTCTTCTGAGGCTCATAATCTTTCTGTCCGGCTTCAACATTCCCTTTCAGGCGTTCCAGTTCCTTTTCCATCTGATCGTCCTCAATTTTTGCAAATAGTATCTCTCCGGCACGCACAGAAGAGCCGGCCTTCAGCATTAAATCAGAAACATTGTCCCAGGCCACTTCTCCCATACCAAGTTGATCTCTGAGCTGCTTCATTTTACCAGGCAAAACAGGTGTGAACAAAGTAGCAAGAGCTGCGGAAATCTGAAGAGATACATGAAGAGTATTTGCACACTTTTCGGAGTTCTCTTTTCGGGATTTCCAGGGTTCCATCTCGGTAAAATAGCGATTGCCTGTGCGGGCCAGATTCATGGTCTCTGCAATCGCTTCCCGAAAACGAAAGCGCTCATAGGCAGACTCTGCAGCCACTTTGGTCTGCTTAATTGCATAGAGTGCTTTTTTGTCTTTTTCTGTTGCATTAACAAGTTCCGGAACCTTTCCGTCAAAATATCTATCTGTAAATGAGAGTGTTCTGAATATGAAATTCCCTAGTATATCAGCTAGCTCACTATTTATACGGGACTGGAAATCTCTCCAGGAGAAGTCGGAATCCTTTGCTTCCGGGAGTATACTTCCCAAAACATATCGCAACAGATCCGGTTCATACCGTTCCAGAGCCTCTTCCAGCCAGACAGCCCACCCCCTCGAGGTGGACAGCTTTCTGCCTTCCAGGTTCAGAAACTCGTTGGCAGGTACATTTTTTGGCAAAATATAATCCCCGTGTTGCATCAACATGGCGGGAAACATAATACAGTGAAATACAATATTATCTTTACCGATGAAATGAATCAGGTCTGTATCTTCATTCATCCACCACTCTCTCCAGGCATTCGGATCTCCTTGAGATTCGGCCCACTCACGTGTAGCAGAAATGTAGCCGATCGGTGCATCAAACCAGACATAGAGTACCTTGTTCTCTGCATCTTCAAGCGGAACCGGAACTCCCCATTTGAGATCTCTGGTAACAGCGCGATCGTTCAAGCCTTCGTTCAGCCAGCTTTTACACTGTCCCAAAACATTTGGCTTCCAGTCGCTCTTATTGTCGAGCCACTTCTCCAGATCTGCCTGTAACTCTCCGAGGGGCAGATACCAGTGCTCTGTCTCTCTCAGTGATGGTTTATCTCCCGAAAGCATGCTCAGGGGGTCTATAAGTTCGGCAGGGGAGAGGGACGATCCACACTTTTCACACTGATCTCCAAACGCCTCTTCATAGCCGCAAACCGGACAGGTACCCTTCACATACCGATCAGGCAGAAACATCTCCGCTTTCTCGTCATACAGTTGTTCCTCCCGCTTTTTTTTAAAAACACCCTTTTTGTGGAGGTTCAAAAAAAACTCCTGTGATGTTTTATGGTGAACCTCTGAGCTCGTACGTCCGTAGTAGTCAAAGGAGATTCCAAATTTCCTGAAGACACTCTTGTTGCGTTCATGAAATCGGTCAACAATCTCCTGAGGCGTTTTTCCCTCCTTCTCCGCAGCGATGGTGATAGGCACACCGTGCTCATCCGAACCACAAATATGGAGAATTTTCCTGCCTCTCAACCGCTGATAGCGAGTGTAGAAATCCGAGGGCAGGTATGCTCCAGCCAGATGGCCCAGGTGGATCGGTCCGTTGGCATATGGAAGTGCAGATGTTACAAGTATACGTTTGCTCATCGATCTTTGGATTGCATAGAAAAGTGTGGCAGAAAGTACCACACAGATGGGAAAGTTACCAAAGCTCACTTTTCAATTAAAGAGGAGGCATTCGGGATCCTGGAAGCAAGCAGTGCATAGAGAGCAACCCCTGCTGCCACGGATACATTAAGAGAGTGTTTTTCACCGTACTGCGGTATCTCTACAAAGTGGTCGATCCAGGGAAAGAGCTCTTCATTAAGACCGGTAACTTCATTTCCTAGCATCAGACAGATCTTGCCTTCCGGAAACTCAAACTCCGGCAACTCAATGCTCTCGTCGGTTTGCTCCAGCCCTATAAGGATATACCCCTTATTTTTTAGCCCGGAAGCGCACTGAACAATATCATTTGGTGATTCCCATGAAACCGTACTCTCGGCTCCCAACGCAGTTTTGGAAATCTCCCGCCTCGGTGGAACAGGGGTGTACCCGGTAAGCAGCAATCGATCTACGCCGAATGCGTCAGCTGAACGAAAGAGGGATCCAGTGTTGTGAAGGCTTCTGATATTGTGCGCCCAAAGCAGGAGACTCTGACGAAACGGTGAATTTCGAGCTCTGTTTCTGCTCAGTATTTCCTTTGTCGAATGTTTAATTGCCATTGTTGAAATAGTATGAATAAAAACCGGCCTGTTTCCTGTTGAAAGGTACGAACCTTTACCCTCCTATGCGGAAACTACACATGGAAAATGGATATTGGTAAACAGTACGGAAGACCCTATTTTTGCAGGCATGTATAAACAGTGCTCCTTTTTCGCCATTTTTTAATCTGTACTGCAGATGTCGGTTGTGTAGCACACTATAGTAAAATCCTGTTAAGAAAAGCAGGTTGTTACACATACCATGTCTTCAGATTCAACAGGAGCCTGCTGAATAGCAAGATAGAATAGATATTCGATTCGATGAGTCAAAAAAACTATCTCTCAAGAGAAGGATATGAGAAACTGGACAAAGAGCTACGGGATCTGAAAACCCGGGGTCGAAAGGAGATAGCTGAAGAGATCTCCGAAGCCCGCGCAAAAGGAGACCTGAGTGAGAATGCCGAATATGATGCGGCAAAAGAGGCTCAGGGGCACCTTGAAAAAAGAATTGCTGAGCTTGAGAATACACTTGCCACCTCAAGTATCATTGATGAATCCGGGATCGACAGTTCAAAATCGTATCTGCTCTCCACTGTCACTGTTTTGAACCATACTGTAGGCAAGGAATTTAGCTGGACACTGGTGAACAGGGAAGAGGCCGATTTCAAGCTTGGCAAAATCTCGGTTTCTTCTCCCATAGGAGAGTCTCTTCTTGGCAAAGAGGTGGGTGACGTTGTAGAGGTTAAGGTTCCGGCTGGAACCATGAAACTTGAAATCAGAAAAATTGAGCGCAAATGAATATTGCAGTCGTCGGGACCGGATATGTAGGTCTCGTGGGTGGCACCTGTTTTGCCGATAGTGGAAACCGTGTTATCTGTGTAGATATCGATGAGCAGAAAGTAAACGATTTAAAATCGGGCAAGATTCCGATCTATGAGCCGGGGTTGAACCGTGTATTTGACAGGGCGATTCGCGAGAAGAGACTTCTTTTTACGACTGACCTGAAAGAGGCGGTAGAGTCATCCGATATTATTTTTCTCGCTCTTCCAACACCACCTGGAGCCGACGGACAGGCCGATCTGGGAGCCGTCAAACTTGTTGCAGGACAGCTTGGAGAGCTCTTCAGTCAGATAGGTGAGTATCGGATTGTGGTTAATAAGAGCACCGTTCCCGTTGGAACAGCAGACCTCGTTCGGAAGATTATTTCCGGGAAAACCGATACTGAATTTGATGTCGTATCCAACCCTGAATTTTTGAGGGAAGGTGCTGCTGTCGAAGATTTTATGAAGCCGGAGCGAGTAGTGATCGGTACCAGAAGCGAACGTGCTGCAGAGAGTATGAGAACTTTATATGAACCGTTCGTTCGCAGTGGCAACCCCATCATCATAATGGATGAGCGGAGTTCGGAACTTACCAAATATGCAGCCAATGCAATGCTGGCAACCAAGATCACATTCATGAATGAAATTGCCAATATATGTGAGAAGGTGGGGGCCAATGTAGATCACATTCGTCGCGGGATTGGAACAGACAGCCGTATCGGAAAACGATTTCTTTTTGCCGGGATCGGATATGGAGGGAGCTGCTTCCCAAAGGATGTAAAGGCGATTCACTATACGGCTGCCAATAATGGATATGAGTTCCGGATTTTAGAATCGGTCATGCGTGTAAATGAATCCCAAAAGATCTCCATCGTCCGGAAGGTTGTCGATTACTACGGTGGCGATATCAAAGGAAAGACGTTTGGCATATGGGGTCTCAGTTTCAAACCGGAGACCGACGACGTTAGAGAGGCTCCATCCCTGTATATCACTTCGGAACTGGCTTCATTGGGTGTTACCATGAAAGCATACGATCCTGAAGCGATTCAAACCTTTCAGGCTGCTGTAAGGACTGAAACTCTGGACGCGATTGAATTTGTAGGGGATAGAGATAGTGCGCTGGATAATGTAGACGCTCTCATCATCTGTACCGAATGGAATGAATTTCGCCGTCCCGGAATGTCTATCTTTACTGAGAAGATGAAGAGCCCCGTCCTGTTCGACGGACGTAATCTTTACGATCTCGATCACGCTGCAGAAGCGGGGCTTACCTATATCAGCGTTGGTCGGCCAGCCATATTGAAAACCTGAGAGAATCTTCAGTTACGACTTGCATGGTTTACCTGACAAAAGATCAGGCCGGTTCAACTTCCAAACTACTGAAACCGATTTAGTCAGAAAACACGATCTCATGCCATCTGTCGGTACCGGCCTTATAGATCTCTACCCATACAGGATAGAGAATGGATTCCCCCAATTTCTTCTTTTGAAAAGAGCCTCCAAAAAAATTTATGCCGGGCAGTGGCGTATGGTGGGTGGTAAAGTAAAAAAGGGTGAAAATGCATGGGCTGCAGCTCTGAGGGAGTTAAAAGAAGAGACCGGTTTATCCCCTAAAATAATGTGGACCGTACCTACACTGAATCACTTTTATGAGGCAGGGTCAGATACTCTTCACCTGATTCCTGCATTTGCCGCTGAAGTGGATCCGGCCTCCGACATCTCCATGGATGATGAGCATAGTGAGTTTCAATGGGTATCAGCTGAAACCGCGATCGAACTGCTCCCCTGGCCGGAACAGTGCCGAATCGTTTGCCTTGCTGATGAATTGATCAAAAAAGACAAAATTTTAAACCAGTGGCTCACTCCATCAGAAAACAGCTGATACTCCTGTTATCGGTTTTATTTATTCCACCGGTGCTCATTGCACAAAATAGCCCGGGCAGTTACGAAATTTCCGCAAGCCCTGATCTCTGGTATAACAGGGTCGACGGGCTACGGGTTGGTGCACGAATCGAGGGGAGAGCTGCCGGGACACACGAAGAGGGGCCGCACCGTGTCGATCTCGGAATCTGGATCGGAACGTTCTTGCCTGTTCACCCGCTCTCCTACCAACTCTCCTGGACCGAACCGATTCCATCCTGGTCCGAATATGGTAGTGAAGCGGCTTTCAAATTACAGAGCCTGATGAGGGAGGGGGTTCAAAGTCATGGACTTAGATTCGATAAGAGATGGCAAAGAGGCGATGAGCCGGCGAATTTCACGTCTATATCATTTGGCTATAACTACCTGAAGCGATACGACAGCAACTACACGCTCTATCCCACCCTCTGGAGTATGAAACAGAGTCATCTTCTTCTCTCCGAATGGAGATGGCAACAGGTCGACAGGTTGGGCAGAACCCGTTTGACAATTCATCAGATGCTGCAACCGAACGCTCCGGAGATCCGAACAGCGTCGTTTACGATTTTACGCAGTATTGCAATGAGGTGGGGTTTCGGCATCAGAGCCAGGGCTTTTGGCGGGGTCGCCAGCGACGACACATTGCCGGAATTTCTCTGGATGTACTCTGTCGGGCCAGCCGTTGAACATATTCACAGACCATTTCTCAGGTCCAGAGGGACCATTCCGGAGAGCTGGATGAGAAGTGGTATTATCAACACTTCAGGTGGGGCGGGGTTGCGGGGATACACTAAAACGGATATCGTTTCACTTGAAGCGGATTCACCGAAGCTGCACCGAACCATCCTGTCATTCAGTGTAGAACTGGACCTGCCGAACCCCTTTTCCAGCACGAACCCATCCATGGAATCGGTCTCCAATTTATTTTCATTTCGATCCTATCTTTTCACCGATCAGGGGTATCTTCCGCAGGAATCACTTCGGAGACGGGTGACTAATGCAGGTGCCGGAGCAGCTTTGACTCTGAATATTCCTGACTATCTTGACAGACCAAGAGGTTTTGTAATCCGTTATGAAGTCCCTTTTTGGCTGTCGGACCCGGCAGGTACACCTGCATGGTCCTGGCGACATCTGATCGGCATTGGTGCTACGATTACCTTTTAAGCCTATTTTATAGATGAAACCGGTTGCCTGCATACTCCTTCTTCTGCTCACGATTTCACAGCTCAACTGCACCAACAGCCGCTGGGTTGTGACCGATACAGAAGCCGTAGATAATCGTGAAGAGCCTCAAATTCTCTCTTCCAGCTGGGCGATGGTAACCGGAGTTGAACCGACACCTGACCACCCGATTCTCGAGGTTGATTTTGTAGAGGTCAGAGAGCTTGAATTCGTCCAGCGCGTACTTGTTGAACGCACGGTTCAACCCTACTCTCCAAGATGGGGCTTTACTCTTCTTGGGACCGTAGGGGCATCTATCGCTATTTTTGCGGCCAATACGGATGGCTTTATATCTGAACCCTCTGTAACACAGTCCTATGCCCTTAATGCTACCGGAGCCATTCTCCTTACTCTGGCATTCACCAATATGAAACCTGTAGGCGAGGCGATCCGAACCGGAGAATCCCGATTTTTGAGAAGAAGTGGAACCATCGTCTTGCCGGATACTATTCGTGCACCCGCCGGAAGAGAGTTTTCTACCTCAGTTTCTGTACACTGGGAAGGTAGTGTCCTGATGCAGGAAGATAGTGTAGAAACCTCGAATGGAAGTCTTGCAATCAACCTGGCATCGCTCTTCGAGGGTCATGAAGTAGACGGGGAGTCCCCGGGAGAGATTGAGGTTCATATAGAGTACCAGGATGAGAGCAGGTCCTTTAATTTACCTGTAGAGAGAGTTTTACAGCCGATGCTTCAGGTAGAGGCACCGATTACCGCTTTACGTGATACTCCGCTTTTCGATAGTGACAATATCCTTGCTGAACTGCAGTCCGGAAGCATTCTGCCTCTCGAACCGGTTCTGGAAGAGCGATGGTTTCAGGTCCAGTTTGGCGGTTCCAGCCTCTATGTCTCAAAAAATGAAGCAACAGTACGGTGGCTGCCAGCGGCTGGTAATAATGATGGGCAAAGTGTGGTGACAATTGAGGAGGTTCCGTTCGGAGAGATCGACGTGGAGAGCTTTATTCCCGTACTACGAAACGCCTCCTCCAACGATTTTGCCTTTATCATCAGCAACCATGAAAACAATCAGATCGGCCAGCGCAGATATCTGGATAGAGACCACCTTCTGATTCGCAGATATTTCAGGGACGCATTCGGGCTTCCACAAAACAGAATTCAGGCTCTTGATGCCGGGCGTCAGGCTGCAATTGACGCATATAATCTGATGGCTCCCGAAGAGTCGGAAACTCTCTTTCTGTTTCTTGGAGGCTACGCATATCTTCAAGAGGAAGAAGGGGAAACAGAGCTGGGACTGGTTCATCTGTCGAGCCAGGGAGAGATCTACCGCATTCCCTTGGAAGAACTTCTTGAGCCCTTCCTTTCAGGAAGGGCGGAACGCCTGATTCTCTTCGCCGACCTGGAATTCAATCATCCATTTAACCCGAGTGCGGGACAGAGAAGTGGAGGCTCTCCGTGGGCACAGCTAAATCGTGTATTGACCACATCTGTGCCCAACAGCGCCCTGATAGCGGCTTCCGGAACGGGGCAATCATCCGGAGTTTATGCCTCCGAAAGGTTCGAAAATATGCATCACCATATCTTTACCTATTTCCTGGCTCGTGCATGGCAAGAGAGGCAGACGCAACTGCACGAAATTGTAAGATATCTGGAACGGCAGGTGGATTACACAAGCAGACGCCTGCACGATCGGTCACAGGAGGTTCAGGCTTTCGGAAATATGACCATCAATCTAGCCAATTAACTTCGATTTTTGATCACTGCATGGATCTTCATACTGCTATGTGTCAGCTGTTCAGTCTGGGTAGCTCATCTACTCAAACAGGTTGAAGTACGACGACTCGATACAGTCAGGGTATTGACAGTCAACTATGCTGCAGCTTTTCTGACCGCCAGCCTTGTCCATTTGTTCAGATACCGCCAGCTTCCTTCAGGTTTGTCTGAGATCCCTGTACCCCTGATGATCCTGGCTCTTCTGATAGGCTTGATATTCATTTCAAACTATTTTCTATACAGCAAGTCGGTTCATCGAAACGGTGTAGGTATCTCAATAGCCTCAATGAGAATGTCTCTTGTGTTTCCCGTTTTGATCTCGGTTCTCTGGTATGGGGATCCACTTACCGGCACGCAGTGGGTCGGCATCGGTTTGGTATTTCCTGCATTGATGCTTCTGCTTCCCGAGACCAAAACTCTTTTCAAAGGAGCATTCACATCCGGCTGGATGCTGCTTCTCCTGTTTCTTCTTACAGGGATTGGTGACCTCTCACTGAAGATTTACGAAGTGGAATATTCCACCCTACTGGCAGATGAGTTGTTTATTGCCGGGGTATTTGCTGCGGCACTGCTGGCAGGAACTTTTTTTCTTCTCATTCGGGGAGGCCTCGCTCCAAACCGTCAGGAGCTACAGATCGGGATAACCATCGGAATCCCCAATTTTTTGACAATTCTTTTTTTGATTGAAGCGCTGCACAGACTCAGTGGCGGGGTCGTCTATTCAGCTGTTAATCTTCTGACAGTGTTGGGTGGAACCCTGATAGGTGTTACAATCTGGAAAGATCAAATTAAGAATCACCAATGGGTCGCAATTTTTCTCGCTCTCCTCTCCATCCTCTTTCTTCTGATGTGAACCCTGTTTATGCACTTTAACAGGCATAGAAGTGGTCTTCCATTCTTTCAAAAAGAGCAGATGATGCTTATATTGACTGAATCCAAATAAGCGCATCCTGAATGAGTGGCAATGCTGCAGAAACTCAATAAAATTTACCCTCTGTATGAGTGATACAAAAGTACTTGAGTCGATGATCGGTGAGGAGTATAAATATGGCTTCTCTACCGATGTAGAATATGAAGATTTCCCTCGCGGGCTGAATGAGGATGTGATACGTCTTCTCTCCAGGAAGAAAGAGGAACCGGAGTGGATGCTTGATTACAGACTCAAAGCATACCGAATCTGGCGGAAGATGGAGGAACCCGATTGGTTCAACGCAACCTACAACAAACCTGATTTTGAAAATATACAGTTCTATTCATCGCCAAAGAACAGGCCGAAAGTGGAGAGCCTTGATGATGTAGATCCCAAAATTCGTGAAACCTACGAGAAACTCGGGATTCCACTGGATGAACAGAAAATGCTTGCCGGAGTTGCTGTAGACGCAGTGTTTGACAGTGTTTCCATCTTTACCACATTCAAGGAAAAACTGGCCGAAGCCGGTGTCATCTTCTGCTCGATATCCGAAGCGATACAGGAGCATCCGGATCTGGTTAAAAAGTATCTCGGCTCTGTAGTACCTGCAGGGGACAACTTTTATGCGGCGCTCAACGCTGCCGTATTCTCCGACGGTTCGTTCTGTTTTATCCCAAAAGACACGATCTGCCCGATGGAGCTCTCGACCTATTTTCGGATCAACAACATGGACTCCGGCCAGTTCGAGCGAACGTTAATCGTGGCAGAGGAGAACAGCCATGTGAGCTACCTGGAGGGCTGTACCGCCCCGATGTACGATCAGAATCAGCTTCATGCTGCGGTGGTTGAACTGGTAGCACTCGATCATGCCGAGATTAAATACTCGACGATTCAGAATTGGTATGCCGGTGATGAAAATGGTGTAGGAGGGATCTACAATTTTGTTACCAAACGGGGTATCTGCAAGGGTGAACGATCCAAAATTTCCTGGACTCAACTTGAAACAGGGTCGGCTGTGACCCTGAAGTATCCAAGTGTGATTCTTCAGGGAGACCACTCTACAGGAGAGTTCTTCTCTGTGGCCATAACCAGCAAGCGCCAACAGGCCGATACAGGGACCAAGATGATCCATCTCGGGAAGAATACGAAGAGTACGATCATCTCCAAGGGCATCTCTGCAGGAGAATCGAATAACAGCTACAGAGGGCAGGTAAAGATCTCAAAAAGGGCGGATAATGCACGAAACTACTCCCAGTGTGACTCCATGCTCATTGGCCAGACCTGCGGGGCACACACCTTCCCCTATATTGAATCGGCTAATCCGACTGGGAAGGTAGAACATGAAGCGACTACGTCGAGAGTCGGAGAAGATCAGATCTTCTACCTTCAACAGAGAGGGTTAAGTGAGGATGATGCGATCTCACTCATTGTGAACGGGTTTTGCAAAGAGGTGCTCAAGGAGCTTCCAATGGAATTTGCTGTAGAGGCCAACAAGCTTCTCGGTATCAAACTTGAAGGGAGTGTGGGATAGCCTGCAGGGAAAAAGTCCAGCTTGGAGGGTTTTCATTAAAACTCGTACCGGTTCACTGTAATCAATCAATGAAACAAACCTATATACTGTGTTAGAAATCAAAAATTTGCATGCTGTTGTAGAAGGTGAGGGCAGCGAGATCCTCAAAGGTGTTAACCTGAAAGTGAAAAGTGGCGAGATCCACGTAATTATGGGCCCCAATGGCAGTGGGAAGAGTACACTTGCCAAAGTTGTATCCGGCCATCACGATTATGAGGTTACTGATGGAGAAATTCTTTTTGAAGGGGAGGACCTGACGGAACTTGATCCCGATGAGAGAGCCCATCTCGGTATCTTTCTGGCCTTTCAATATCCGGTTGAGGTACCCGGTGTAACCAACAATACCCTCCTGAGGGAGTCCTACAATACCATCGCTGCCGCGCGGGGACGTGAAGAGCTCGATCCGCTGGAATTTGATGACTATCTGGAAAAGAAGCTTGCTCTGGTAGAGATGAAGCGTGAATTTCTCGAACGCTCTGTCAATACAGGCTTCTCCGGGGGAGAGAAGAAACGAAATGAGATTTTCCAGATGGCGGTCCTGGAACCGAAGCTGTCGCTCCTTGACGAAACCGATTCCGGACTGGACATTGATGCGCTGCGGATCGTGGCTGAGGGTATCAAGCAACTTCACAACGAGGAGAATGCAATTGTGATGGTTACCCACTATCAGCGAATGCTCAACTACATTGAGCCCGATTTTGTACATGTGATGGTAGGTGGAAAAATTGTCAAATCCGGCGACAAGAGCCTTGCTCTTCAATTGGAAGATAAAGGGTATGAGTGGCTGGAATCGCTGGCAACTGTAAATGGAGAGAGTGAATAATGGGTAAAGTGGAAATCAGAGACTCTGTACTGCATCAATTGGCATCGAATTACAAACCGATTGTGGGCAATGGATTTCCGGAATTTCGAAAGGAGAGCCTCCGGGAATTGGAGGAGACTCCATTTCCCAATCCGAAAGATGAAGCCTGGAGATTCATCGACCTGAGACCTCTTAACAGAGAGCCGTTTCTACCCGTAAACGAGTCGGATCCGGCAGAGGCCGGCGATGTCGAAAAATACTTCATCCCAGAGTCGGAAAGTACTCGTCTGGTATTTGTGAATGGCCTCTTTCAGAAGTCACTTTCGTCCATCGAAGGCCTTCCTGATGGAGTTGTCATTGGTAACCTTGCCGACCATGCCGGCCACAGTGCGGTGGTAAAGCATCTTGGCAGACTGATCAACTACGAGAAAGACCCATTTACACTGCTCAATAATCTCTCTTTTGAAGATGGCAGTTTTGTCTATCTCCCGGAGGATTCAGCAGTCGAATCTCCAATTCAGTTACTGCAAATCTATACCGATGCCAGTGAAGACTACTTTACAGCACCAAGAGTACTTGTCGTCGCTGAACCAAATTCCAGGGCAACGCTGATTGAGGATCATATCGGGCTTGCAGAAAACCGCTATCTGACCATACCTGTCTCGGAGTTCCGGCTCTATGAAGGTGCACACCTCCATCATGTCAGGATTCAAAGAGACAGTCTATCCGCATTCCACTTTTCCAGGCCAATTGCCTGGCTTTCCAGACATGCCGAGTATCACGCTTACACCATCACACTCGGTGGCCAAATGACAAGGAATGAACCCAGAGTGATTCAGGATGATGAAGAAGTAGATTTTACCCTCGACGGGCTGGTACTCATCGACGGAAATCAGGTATCCGACACCCACTCCGTCATGGATCACAAATATTCTCATGCAAACAGTCATCAGTTGCACAAGGTGGTGGTAAAAGGCCATGCACACTCTATTTTTAATGGAAAAATATTTGTTCGTAAAGATGCACAGAAGATCGATTCCTTTCAGGAAAACAGGAATCTGCTTCTCTCTGTAGAAGGTCTGGTTCATACCAAACCGCAACTTGAAATCTTTGCAGATGATGTACTCTGCTCACACGGCGCTACCATTGGACAGCTGGATCCTGAAGAGGTCTTCTACCTTCAGAGTCGTGGAATGACAGCCGAGAAAGCGAAAGAGGTACTTACCTATGCGTTTGCACTCGAAACGATCGAAAATGTGACCGTTGAATCGGTACATGACCTGCTCCTGGATGAAGTGAAAAGATATACAAAAGGTATTTCGATAGAGCGAATGACTGCATGAAAGCCGATGCCGGAATCATAAAAGAGATCGATTTTGACAAGATCCGCAAGGACTTTCCCGTACTCGGTGTATCCGCTCACGACAGGCCAATCGTTTATCTTGACAATGGCGCTTCGAGTCAGATGCCTCGACAGGTGGCCGACCGGCTGGACCACTATCATCGCTACGAGCATGCCAATGTACATCGTGGTATTCACTACCTGAGCCAGAGAGCGACTGAAGCCTATGAAGAGACTCGTCGCAAGGTGCAGCATTTTATTGGCGCCCCGGACACTGAAGAGATCATCTTTACGACCGGCACGACAGATTCGATCAATCTGGTGGCAAACAGTTTTGGCTCTCTGCATTTGAAAAGTGGCGATCGCATAGTGCTTTCTGAAATGGAGCATCATGCCAATATCGTACCGTGGCAAATGATAGCAGAGAGAACCGGAGCAGAAATCAAAGTCATCCCTGTATCCGATAAGGGAGAGTTTGATCTGGACCGGTTTGAATCGTTACTGAACAGACGTACCAAAATGGTAGCCATTACCCACGTCTCCAATGTATTGGGCACAGTAAACCCTGTTCAGGAAATAACTGAATTGGCACACGAATATGGTGCCGCTGTACTACTGGACGGAGCCCAGTCGGCCCCGCATCAGCCGGTAGACATGCAGAAACTCGATTGCGATTTTTACGCATTTTCGGCTCACAAAATGTGCGGGCCAACAGGTTTTGGAATTCTCTTTGGCAAACGCAGACATCTGGAGTCAATGCCCCCCTACAGAGGTGGGGGAGACATGATTGATCAGGTCACCTTTGAAAAGACAACCTAT
This sequence comes from Balneolaceae bacterium, assembly GCA_040880485.1. GTDB lineage: Bacteria > Bacteroidota > Rhodothermia > Balneolales > Balneolaceae > JBBDIJ01. The sequence continues at coordinate 218,287 of JBBDIJ010000009.1, read as the reverse complement.
CATACGATTCCATATCGTTTTGAAGCAGGAACGCCGCCTATTTCGGCGGGTATAGGGTTTTCAGCCGCCATTGACTATCTGAACTCGATTGGTATGGAAAGCATAGAGGCCAGAGAGCAGGAACTTCTGCAATATGCGCTGGAGCATCTGAATAATATAGACGGACTTCATATCTACGGAAATGCCGACAAACGTGCTGCAGTCATCAGTTTTACAATAGACGGGATTCACCCCCATGACACAGGAACGCTTCTGGATCGCCAGGGTGTTGCAGTACGTACAGGGCATCACTGCGCTCAGCCTCTGCACACCAGATTGGGAGTCTCCGCAACAGCAAGGGCTACTATTTCGTTCTACAATAGCAGGGAGGATATAGACCGGTTGGTTGAAGGCCTCCTGGACGTCAAAAGTTTTTTTTGACAGAATTCGAATACAAAAAAGGACAGAGTTATGCCAAAAATTAAAGAGATCGAACGTACTCCCAACCCCGATGCCATGCGTTTCGTCCTGGGAGAACCTCTGACCAATGGCGTTACAAAATCATTTGAGAATGCTTCAGAAGCGGACGGGGATAAGCTTGCCCGGGCACTGTTTGAAATCGACCATGTAATCAATGTCTATTATGTCGATCGATATATTACGGTCACTCAGGACGGAAAAGCCGTATGGTCCGACCTGCTCAGAAAACTCGCTCCACCGATTCGTGAAGCCGACACGGTCCTGAATGCAGTAGAGGATAGTGAGGTTCACGCCAGCAGAGAGGTTCAGGAGTCGGACGACCCGCGATTGCAATCGATCAACAAGATGCTTGACGAGCAGGTGCGACCCTACCTGCTTGCCGACGGAGGAGGGCTCAAAATTCTCGGACTGGACGGCAATCGCCTGAAAGTACACTATCAGGGTGCGTGTGGAACCTGTCCAACAGCTACCTCGGGAACTCTTTATGCGATAGAGAGTATGGTCAAGCGAATTGACCCGGAAATTGAAGTGATTGCAGTATAAACGTTAAGGAGTCATTGTGTCCGAAATTACAATAAGTAACAGAGCAGCAGCCAGAATTGCGGAAATACTGAAGGAAGAGAGTCTTCCTGCAAATTCAGCAGTGCGCATTTCTGTTGTGAGCGGAGGTTGTTCCGGACTCACTTACGATCTACGGTTCGACCCGAAGAATAAAGCCGGAGAAACCGATCAGGTGCTGTCCAGTAACGGCATTGAGATGATCGTGGATCGACGCAGTTTCCTCTATCTGGCCGGTACGGAACTTGACTATTCAGACGGGCTGCAGGGCATGGGATTTCATTTCCAAAATCCAAATGCTGTTCGCACCTGTTCATGTGGTGAATCGTTTTCATTGTGAGAGCTATGAGTGAAATCGTAAATAAGGTCCAGGCTTCCAAACTGATTACTGTAGATCTGGAAAAACTGCTGCACGGAGAGAAGCGGATCACTTTGGATATTCGTAATTTTCTGGAAGAGGGCCTGCTGCTTCGCGAAAAAGAGTATCGACACCATTTGTCGGAGCATGACTGGAGTCTGTACCGTAATGTATGGCTCTCGGTTACATGCAGCTCGGATGCCATTGTCCCTGCCTGGGCCTGGATGCTGGTGGCCATTCATGCCGATCCATATGCAAAGGCGGTTATCTTTGGAGATGAAGCCACAGCTCGCAATCGAATTTTGAGAGAGAAGATTCTTGAAATGGACCCGGAAGTTTACAGAGACCGGTTTGTACTTTTAAAGGGGTGCGGGAAAACAGATATACCCCCGGAAGCCTATCTCGAGGCAACCCGCGTGCTCAAACCGGTCGCTGCCAAATTGATGTATGGAGAGGCATGCTCATTTGTTCCTGTATTTAATCGGAAAAAACGATCGATTCGGTGAATAATAAAACCGTTTTCATAACTGGTGCCACAAAAGGAATCGGTTATACTACAGCAAAAAGACTTCTTGAGAACAACTATACTGTCTATGGTACCTGGAACCGCACATCGGTTCCTGATGACCTTGCGAAGCACCTCAATTTTCATGCGTTACAGGCAGATCTGTCGGATCCAGACAGCCTCTCGTCCATTCCTTCCTTTTTTCAAAAACACCATTTTCCGGATATCCTGATAAACAACGCCGGAATATTTGATTCTGCATCGTGTCAGGTTAAGGAATCCTTCTGGAATGAGAAGTGGGAGAGAACCATAATGATCAATCTGACCGCCCCGGTTCGTCTCACCCGCTGGTTTGTGCTGGACTGGCTTGAGAAGGGGAGAGACGGAATGGTCATCAATATCTCCTCCCGTGCTGCATACCGTGGAGAGACCGTCGAATACCCTGCATATGCAGCTTCAAAAGGGGGGCTGCTCTCGTTTACCAAAACCATTGCAAGATCCTATGGTAAACAGGGAATCACGGCCTACAATATAGCCCCTGGATTTGTAGATACCGATATGGCACGGGAGGCGATAGAGAAAAAGGGGGAAGAGTCCGTTAAGGATGGTCTGGCACTTAACGAACTTGCTACGCCAGAAGACGTTGCGTCTGTGATCTCATTTATTGCAAGTGGTCAGGCAAAACAGATGACGGGCACTACTTTTCATATAAACGGTGGCTCCTGGCTGCTTTAGAACCACTATTAAACATTCTCTGTCATGTTGTTGTCATGAGCATCCAAAAGAGAAAGAAGGATCACGTTCAATTGACACTCGGTGAAGATGTGAATTACCTGAAGAGTACGGGGTTCGAGCAGTATGATTTTATACACAATGCACTGCCTGAAACCAATTTTAATGAGGTCTCAACCCACACTTCACTTCTTGGGCGAACGTTCAGTTTTCCACTTTTCATCTCTTCGATGACAGGTGGGTACAGCGGGGGCGTTCGTGTAAATTCCGAAATCGCTGAATTTTGTGAAAGGTGGAATCTCCCTTTTGGTGTGGGAAGTCAGCGGGTCATGCTGGAAGAACCTGATACAGTCAAATCTTTCTCTGTTGTCAGAGAGAGAGCCCCTGAAGCTTTTATTGCGGCCAATATTGGTGGCGCACAGTGCATTGGGGGTATCTCTGAAAAAGATCTCGACCTCTTGATTTCCACGATCCGGGCAGACGCTCTTATCATTCACCTGAATCCTTTACAAGAGTTGATGCAGCCGGAAGGGGATCGAAACTTTTGTGGCATAGAAGAGGGTATTTCCGACCTTGTGGAAAGCTGTAGCCTCCCGATCATTGTCAAAGAGACGGGAGCCGGGATCTCTAAGGAGACGGCCCACCGGCTTCTGAAGTGCGGGGTAAAGGGCATCGATGTAGCGGGAGCCGGTGGAACAAGTTGGTCTCGTATCGAGAATCTGAGGAAGAGTCCGGTTTCAGAAGATTCCTTTTTTAATGATTGGGGTATTCCGACTTCTGAATCGATTTTGCAAGTCGCCTCACTTAGAAGCGATTTCTCTTTTAATCTTATTGGATCGGGAGGGATCAGGACCACGGCAGATATGGTAAAAGCGATAGCGCTTGGAGCTAACTTTACAGCGACTGCCGCACCCATAATTCGGCTGCTGCATGAAGGTGGGATAGACAAACTTGAAAAGCAATTTCACCTGTGGGAAGAGGAGATGAGGATGATTCTTACACTTCTTGGTTGTCAGTCTACGGATCAGCTTCGCACGTATCATCTGCGCAAAGTTTGAGAGGGGAACCTGACTTCTTTTTTTTATCTTCACCCACTTTGAATCCAATCGCTCTATACATTTGGAGAAAGTACTGGAACGTCTGAGAACCCATACCATACCATACATTGAAAAGGCACTTCGTGAGCTCCCGATAAAGGAAAAACCGGCGACTCTCTATGATCCTTGCCGTTATGTGCTTGGTAACGGCGGGAAACGTATACGACCTGCCCTGGTTCTCATTGCGGCCAGACTATATGGAGCGTCTCATGACAGAGCACTTCCTGCTGCGCTATCTATTGAACTGATTCACAATTTTACGCTGGTTCACGATGATATTATGGATCAGGCAGAAACCCGCAGGGGCAGAAAGACCGTTCACAAAAAGTGGACCATGCCTGTGGCCATCCTCGCTGGTGATGAGCTTATGGTCGAGGCACTTCGAATTCTCTCAGGGTATCTGGACAGCATGAGCACTAAGCAGTTTCAGCTGCTTTACAATACGATTCTGGATTCAACCCGGACAGTTTGTGAGGGGCAGGCCCTGGATCTGGAATTTGAACATAGATTCACTGTTTCCTCCTCAGAATACCTGGAAATGATAGAGGGAAAAACTGCTGCTCTGATCAGTGCTTCACTGGTTTCAGGCGCAATCGTGGCCGGTGCTTCCGATCAGGAACTCAAGGCTCTGGACAGGCTTGGAAAGGATCTTGGGCTTGCATTTCAGATCCAGGACGACCTTCTGGATGTCATTGCCGACGAAGCAAAGTTTGGGAAGGTGTCCGGTGGGGATATCAGAGAGGGGAAGAAAACATATTTGATGTTACTTGCGTTGGAGAGATGCAGTGGATCAGAGCTTGTTCTGTTACAGAATTGTACATCAGGAAAAGAGGTTACCGACCGAATGGTGGATGATGCTGTTCAGATATTCAGGGACTCAGGTGTTATTGATGATGCGAAGTTGAGAATGACCGAATACTACAGGTCTGCTCTGGCAACGGTGAATAGATTTGAAGATTCCCCTGCGAAAGAAGATCTTATGGAGATTATTAATTTTTTGAACCGAAGGGATCATTAATACAATGATGAGAACGCTACCACTACTGACTATCATGCTCCTTGTACTATCCTCTTGCAGTAATCAGGAACTGATCCGTCCCGGAGACAGTCTGGAAGAGGCCTTTGAAAAAGCTTATACCCAATTTGAGAATGAGAGGTGGGTCCAGGCAGCAGATGCTTTCTCTACAGTAGTGGAGTCTGGAAGAGGTACTGCCATAGGCCAGGAAGCCCAGTATTATCTTGCAGAGAGCTATTTCAGATACGAGCGCTATCTTTCTGCTGCTGCAGAATTTGAACGATATTCCTCACTCTATATTGACTCCCCCAGAAGGGAGGAGGTCGATTTTAAAATCGCGCTCAGTTACTATCATTTGAGCCCGAGGTATCGCCTCGATCAGGCCTTTACCAGGCGAGCAATTGAATATTTCCGACTGTTCAACTCAAGACACCAAAATTCGGAACGTGTCAATGAAGCGGGGGAGTATATCGATGAACTGCGAAACAAGCTCGCAAGGAAACAGTTCAATGCGGCCGAATTCTATATGAGAACAAACAGATTCAGTGCGGCTGCCATCTACTTTGCCCGTATTCTGGATCAATACCCGGAATCGGATTGGGCCGAACCCGCACTGATGAAGCAGATGGAAGCCTATATACTTTATGCCGACAATAGTGTTGAGCAGCGAAAAGCAGAGAGATACCGTTTGGCACTGGAGAGTTATGACCGTTATCTACAACTTTTCCCATCTGGAAATAATCGTGAAGAAGTGGAACGACTCTATAGCCGTACTCTCGATGAACTGGACTCTCTCGGAGAATCTGCAGACGGAACTGAAATCACTCAAACCGACTGAAAATTGAAACATGGGGGGACGTAGCGGAATATTCGGAGGCGCGTTCAATCCGGTTCACAACGGACATCTTGGCATCGCACACTCTTTTCTGAATTCCGGGCTGATTAATGAGCTTCTAATCCTGCCGGTATGGCATCCTCCACACAAGGGCAATTCTTCACTGGAAAATTTCGATCACCGGATCGAGATGGCCAGAATTGCGTTCTCCGGAGTGGATGGTTGCAAAGTTTCGGATCTTGAATCCCGACTCGATTCACCCTCATACACATTAAAAACAGTTGATTACCTGAATCATAGGAACCCTCAAACGACCTGGTTTCTATGCATGGGTGAAGACAGTGCTGCATCTCTAAAGAAATGGTATCAATACAGGGAACTTTTGGAGAAGGTCACCGTATTGATCGCATCCCGACCTGGATATTCTCAGATTTCTGTGGAGCCGGATCTCAGAGAGCGAATGATATGGGTAGAGCACTCTCCTGATAACCTCTCCTCCAGCCAGATTCGAAGTGGCCATCAACAGGAAGAGGTGCCTGATGGCGTCAGAGAGTATATAATTAAACATAAACTCTATCCGGAGACTTTCCGCCCCGGTTCAATATGAAACGAAAAGATTTTCTTCACAAAATAGGAGCGATCACTGTTGCTGGTGCTGTAGCAGGTGGAGTCCCATCCGCTTTCGGCCCTCTAAAACTGTTGCGCCCAAATCGCCTTAAGAAGGGCGACCGCATCGGCCTTGTATCTCCGGCAGGTATTCTTTACCAGACAGAGCTTTTTGACCGTATGGAGACGGAACTTAAAAATATGGGGTTGATCCCGGTCTACGGTGAACATGTCCGAAACCGATATGGGTATCTGGCCGGAAGAGATGAAGAGAGAGCGGCAGACCTTAACCGATTTTTTGCGGATCCCGATATCCACGCAATCATGGCGGTAAGAGGTGGTTGGGGCTCGAATCGAATTCTCGATATGATTGACTTTGATTCTATTCGTAAACACCCCAAAATATTTTGTGGATTCAGTGATATAACATCCTTACACCTCGCTATCCTCAAAAAAAGTAGAATAGTCACATTCCACGGCCCAAACGGAAATTCCGAATGGACTCCTTTCACAACCCGACATTTTAAAAAGCTTCTATTTGACGCCGAACTACCTGTTTTCCAAAACCCTGCCAGCGAGATCGAAGCACTCTATAGTATCAGAAAAGGAGTATCACACGGCCCGCTTGCAGGAGGTAATCTATCTGTTTTTTCAACGCTTATAGGTTCAGACTATATGCCGGATCTCAGCGGTGCAATACTATTCCTGGAGGACATTGGGGAGGATATATATCGCATAGATCGAATGCTGACACATCTGACTCTGAGTGGTGTACTAAACAGGATTTCAGGTTTTGTTTTCGGACGTTGTACGGACTGCCGGGAGAGCGCTGCAGGCAGTTTGACGTTGCAGGAGGTGCTGGAGCATCATATCGGTCGACTTAATATACCTGCGTTTTATGGATCAATGATCTCCCATGAACCGAATCAGTTCACACTACCTGTAGGTGTCCAGGTGAGCATAGATGCGGAGAAAGGGACTCTGAAACTGCTGGAACCAGCAGTAGTTTAGCTGTGTACAGGATAACCTGATCAATTACGCCCCTTTTTAAGATTACGCTTTTGATTAAACATGTCCCAAATCATCCAGAAAAAAGGGTAGGGCGGAAACAATATTGCCAGATAAATACGTGCCGGTTTTGCCTGCTTGCCTTCATGAGTAGGTCTGCAAATACCGGCAAGGCCGGCTACCCAGAAAATGAAGAAGATAAACAGCAGAAAGCTGAAGAGCAGAGAACCTGTAAATCCAAATTGATTGTAAAAGGTTTGTAACATGGAATCGTTTCGGAATTGTTAACTTCCGGATTGTTAAAATTGCCTGTTTCTGATGATTACTGTTAAAGCCGGACAGGCCAAAAATGAATATACACAACGTTCATGAAGGGTGAAAAGTTGATCAATCCCACAGTATCTATAGTAGGAAGGCCTAATGTCGGAAAGTCAACGCTGTTTAACCGCCTGACCGGGCGTCAGGATGCCATAGTGCACGACGCATATGGCGTTACCAGGGATCGCCATTATGGAGAGTCGTTCTGGAATGGGCGCACATTTACAGTTATCGATACTGGTGGGTACCTGCCGGAAGACATGGATGTCATCTACCGGGGTGTTCGGGAGCAGGCTGATATTGCCATGCAGGAGTCCGATGTAATACTTTTTGTTACCGATGCCGTATCAGGAGTGACCCCGCTTGACGAAAGCCTGTTGGAGATGCTACGAAAAGAGACGAAACCCGTACTTCTCGTTGTAAACAAGGCAGATAATGATGGGCGTACGATGGCTGCCACAGAGTTCTACTCACTTGGTGTCGAAGAGATGTGGCCGGTATCTTCTCTGAGTGGAAGCGGAACGGGCGACCTTCTGGACCGGGTTGTATCCCTGCTCCCTGAAACTGCGGATTTGGAGGCTCTCGAGTGGCCAGCCATCGCCTTTGTAGGCAGGCCCAATGTTGGAAAGAGCAGTATGGTTAATGCACTTTTGAAGAGTGATCGCTGTATGGTTACCGATATTCCCGGTACCACACGCGACTCTATTCACAGTAAGCTTGAGTATGGGGATGCGACCTATACGCTCATTGATACTGCAGGGCTTCGTAAACGTGCCAAAGTGAAGGAAAATGTGGAATTCTACAGCAATGTACGAACCGACAGGGCACTCAGAGAGTGTGATGTAGCGGTAATAATCGTTGACTCTATGCAGGGTTTTGAAGATCAGGAAAAACGCATCTTACGAGAAGCTGAGAGGTACAACAAGGGAATTCTGATCGTACTGAACAAATGGGATACCGTTCCGGAGAAGGATACTGATGTCTTTAAAGAGTTTGAAACGTATATATACGACAGAGTTCCAAACATGACCTGGATACCTATACTCAGCGTTTCTGCAAAAACAGGACAGAGAGTCGAAAAGATTCTGGACCGTTGCGGAGATATTATACATGAAAGAGATAAAAGTATATCAACACCTGATTTTAATAACTTTCTTACAAAAATTATTAAGGATAGAGCTCTGCCAATGAAGCGTGGTCGCTCTCTTAAAATTCAGTATGCCACACAGGTAAAACAGAGTCCGCCGGTATTCAAGTTTTTCATGAATAACCCGGAAGAGATGCCCGCAAATTACCGTAAGTATATCGAAAATCGTATTAGAGAGCAGTTCGGTTTCACAGGTGTGCCCATTACAATGATATTCAGACAGAAGTAAATCAAAACGTTTGAACCACAGTTGCCAAACGTTTATTTTTGTAACTCAACTGCAAAGATCTTACGCGTGATCCCTAATGCAACAAAACCTTGAAAAACCGGTCATAAATGCGCTTAATGAAGAGTACGAGCGAGAACGCAAGCTCACTTTTCTGGAAAAAATCTATCTCCCCGAGATCTTTAAAGCGCTGTGGTACACCCTGAAACAGATGTTTGCCCCGGCTTTTACGATGCTGTATCCTGAAGAGAGATGGGATCCGCCAGCCATCTTCAGAGGGCGGCCGGTACTGGTCAGGGATAACGGGAAAGAGAGGTGTGTGGCTTGCGGCCTATGTGCACGTGCCTGTCCACCACTCGCAATCAGCATGCAGGCCAACGAGGATGCAGAAGATCCGAAAGAGCGCTATCCCGACTTCTTTGAAATCAATATGCTGCGCTGCATTTATTGCGGCTATTGTGAGGAAGTCTGCCCGGAAGAGGCAATTGTAATGAGTAAGGATTACGACATCGTTTTCGCTTCAAGGGACGAAGCAATATACGATAAGGAGCGTCTGTTGGTTCCAAAGGAAGAGTTAAAAGAGCGACTCGACTTTCTCCGAAACTATCGAAATCATCAATTTGGCCAAAAATGGGATTTTCAGGAGGAGAACAATATTCACTGGGTGAGAGGCAGAGATCAGAATTGGGATTCCGGCCTCTCTCTCGTAGATCTGCTTGAACAACAGAAACGTACTGATTCCACGCCTGCTTCCTCTACCTGGGCTAACTAAGTATTTCATCAGGCCTGAAACATTGGAACTGTGATACTACATGGACTTTCAGTGAGAAGCTACCATCGACAAGAGATCAAAGAGATAATCAGCAGAGTGACACTGCTCCAGCTTGAAGCAGAGAAGCTACCGGATGTCATCGAGAATGTTCCCTGGAGTAAAGCTCCCCCGGACAGCTCGTCTATACTGGATCAACTGCAATCTCTCTCGGAATTTCAAAACAGCCGGGTCATTCCCTTTCTTCGAAAGATTACTACGTTAAGTGGAACTCCTGATCTGAAATTTTCTGAGTATTTAAATACTGATAAAGAATCGGACAGCAGTGAGATTCAGATATTATTGAGAACTATTGCAGACACTCGAAAGCACATTGTCCAATTTTTAACAAATTTACCGGATCGGGTATGGGGTACAGCTGCACTTGATGGAAAAGATCGATTAACCCTGATGGAGATGGCGCGATTAATTGAAGAACAAGACCGAATTACATTGGGAAAAATTGGTGATACTGTAATGACCTGGCAAAAAGATTTTATTGCTCAAAGAAGCATTGAGAAAAAAAAGCCATCAAGGCCCAACAACAACTGAACCCGTAGCTATGATCTGGAGCGAAATACTCTATCTTTTTTCATGCGCGGGTGTTACGCTCTACATACTTTTATTTAAAAGGGGGGTATCACTCATTGAATTCAGACCTCTCTTGTCCGCTTCTGTCATCACATCAGCATTTCCATTTCTATTTAAAAACCTGCCGACACAGCAATCACAAGTTGTATCTGAATGGTCAATGCTCGTTTCAGTTACGCTTCTCCTTATTACTTTAGCGCTTTTTATCTATCGAATGAAACCTGTTTATAACAGATTTCCATATCCATTCGTATATCTTCCATTTCTGGTATTGATTTTTTACCCGCTTATTTCAGATGCCGAAATCCTTAAGGACTTTCTGAATATCCTCTTGCAGTCAGGTGCTTTACTTATTTTTATACTATTAACAGTATCTCTTTTTTCAACACTGAAATATCGCATCATCCTTTACACTGGCCAACTATTGCTTCTGTTGGCACTTGGCGTGTTCTGGTTTTATGATTTCGCAGGGGATGATCTTATATGGTATTGGCAACTTCCACTGACTGCGGGCGTAGCCACTTGTGGGGTAATGGCTCTAAAGGCTTCCGCAGGAATTATTGAAAGAGAGCCATCGTTTTCCGGTTAAATTCCCTTCTGTTAATTTTTAACCCGGTTATAACCACGCGGAATCCTGAATCTGAGCAGGAATGGACGGGATGGGGGATATGAGTAGATGGTGAATCCCTCCTTATGAATCTTTTTAACTTTACATAATATATATTATGCGACATATATAAACGGATTGCAAACAGAAGTGACACAATATCAGATAACAGATTGCGAAATAAGCCCTTTTAATAGAGGTTTCACTTCTTTAATATTGATTTATATAAGTGAACGGGGATCCATGCACGCACCTAATCCTAATGTACTCTTGTGATTACCTATGATGAACATCCTGATTGTCGAAGATGACAAAGTGATTGCCCTGATGTTACAACGTATGGTGGAAAAACTGGGTTACCACGTGACTGCGGTCACTGAATCGGGACGTCGTGCAGTAGAGCTTGCCAATAACCGAAGATTTGATCTCATTCTGATGGATATTATGCTCGAAGATGATCTTGATGGGATCAGCGCATACAGAATCATATCACAAAGCCTGGCTATCCCTGTCATCTATATTACCGGCAACTCTGACGATGCGAATCGAAATCGAGCTGCAGAAGTAGGCTATTTCGACTATATGATCAAGCCGATATCGTTTGATGCCCTTCAGGATGTATTACAGCGACTGTATGAGAAAATAAGCAGTAACCAGTAGCTGAAGTATCAACCCGATTAGTCTCTTGTGGTAATTTCTACAGAGTAGAGGCCTTCATCATTTAATGTCAGTTCAATTCTATCCAGAATAGCACTACTGTTCAATCCCTTTTCTATCCAAAGGAACTCCTCGTCTGCGTTATCCTGATAACGGACAGGTTTTTCCAGACGGTTTGGGTCGATAACAAGTAACAGTACACTCTCATTCTCCAAAAACTTACGATTGGCTACTTTTTCAACTTGATCCGGCTTGCAACAAGGGATTTTGATATTTTCCGATTCATCTGCAGGAAGGTCATTCTCGCCAATGGTATACCAGCTGTTTTGTAGTCTCTCCTTCCATTTATCGGCAGTCACAAGATGAAAGATAAGTTCGCTTTTCATACATCCTCCCTGAATTCTGTGGCGATATGTATCATGGCGTCTCCCCTGTGCACCAGCGGATTGTTATTTATGCCAATAACTCTACCCTCTTTACGACAAATGATATTGAATGACTCCTTGCCAAATGGATCTACAATTTTTCCAAGGACCTGCCTCTTTTTTACCTTCTCCCCGGACTCTATCCTCGGCTGGAATAGCCCGGCGTATCTGGCCCTTACCCAATGGGAGCGTCTGTAAAACTCTGTCCGCTGACTCTGTGGCCCCGTCGATTTCATACCAAGGGACTTCATTACACGGAGAGTTCCATTCATTCCCTCCTCTATCCCGTGCAGATCATAGCGGTTCGCCTCTCCTGACTCATACACAAGTATATGCTTCCCTTTACGATATGCAGCTTTTCTGAAAGATTTATCAATAAGGGATGAGTGAAGTACTACCGGTGCTGAGAACGCCTTTGCAATCTCGACGTTTCGACCGATATCCAAAGTGCAGCGGATCTGAGGGTAGTTGCTACGGCTGGATCCTCCGGTATGAAAATCGAGTCCAATATCGATGTGGGGTATGATCTCATTCATCAGAGTGTAGGCCACCAGGTTTGCCAATGAGCCGTTTTTAGAGCCAGGAAAACTGCGATTGATATCCTTTCCGTCCGGAACACCCCGTACATTTTGTATAAAACCGTATACATTGACAAGAGGCAGTGCAATCACAGTCCCACGATCGGGGTACACCAGGCCTCTTGAGAGAAGCCTTCGTACAATTTCTACACCATTGATCTCGTCCCCGTGAAGACCACCAGTAAGCAGGAGTACCGGCCCATCCTCCTCTCCCCTCAGGATATGAACCGGAAGGTCAATCGTCGTATAGGTAGGAAGACGGGCTATGTTCAGATTTACTTCAACTCTCTCCCCCCTACCTGCACTCACGCCATTTATCTCGATCCTGTCAGGCATTGCTCTTTATTTTTCTGCGGTTAGACTTCTTTTTCCGCTTCTCAGTTACTTTTTTCTCGACATATCGGATAATAGAGCCCGCAATATCTTTCCCGGTCGCCTGCTCTATACCCTCCAGTCCGGGAGAAGAGTTCACCTCAAGAACAAGGGGACCCCGATCCGATTGAAGCAAATCCACCCCTGCAATGGAGAGGCCCATTGCTTTCGCTGCTGTCAGTGCCACTTCCCGCTCTCTCTTGGTCAGCTTGATGAGCGTTCCGCTTCCACCCTGATGAAGATTGGATCGAAACTCCCCATCTTTACCCTGACGTTTCATCGCACCAGCCACTTTTCCATCTACTATAAAAGCCCTTATATCGGCGCCCTTCGACTCTTCAATAAACTCCTGAACAATGACTCGGGTTTTTAAACTGTGAAAGGCCTCGATAATGGAGGCAGCCGCTTTCTTGGTAGGAGCCAGGACGACTCCGTACCCCTGTGTCCCCTCCAGAAGTTTAACAACCAGCGGAGAGCCACCCACACTGTCGATCAGCTTTTTAACCTCATTAGAGTAGTTCGTAAAAACAGTTTTAGGAAGGCCCACACCCGAACGGGCCAAAATTTGAAGACTGCGAAGTTTGTCCCTGGAACGAACAAGTGCCTGCGACTCAACGGCTGTTACCACCTTCATCATCTCAAATTGACGGACTACGGCTGCACCGTAAAAAGTAACCGACGCCCCGATTCTGGGTATGACTGCATCAATTCCCTCCACTTTTTTTCCAAAATAATACATAGATGGATTATCCATCTCGATAACAATATCACATTTAAGATGATCCAGAAGAACAGCTTCATGCCCGGCTTTTTCGATCGATTCAATGAGCCGGGTAGTTGAGTACAGCTTACGATTCCTCGAAAGCACTGCAATTTTTAGTGGCCGTTTATCCATAGATACAATAGTTGTTAAAAAAGAAATTTAGAGGATACATCTACCACAAACTTGCCTCGAAGAAATCTTCTTCCAAGCAGAACCGGATATCGCATTTCTGATCGATCGGTAAGTGATAGTTCTATGCGAAAATTTCTGCCGCCAATGAAAAGGCCGGTGTTAATAAAAATTCTCTCTTCCGAGACGCCATTTGAACTTCTCACAGATCGGATAGATGAGACGTCGGCTTCAAGTTGGCGATCAGAATACTCCGGGTGGGAAGGATCCAGCACGAAAAAGGAGACTCGCTTTTGCGTAGGCAGTAACATGATGTGATGGCAATGGAGGCTGGAAGACCTGGCTCCCGTATCTACTTTGGCATCAAGGCCTTGCAAGTCGAGATCCGGAAAATCCACTCTCTCAAGCCATCCTATATGTTGTAACTCTTTGGTTTGAACCATATACAGATATTCAGATCTCTCACACAGAAACTCAATGTAAGAGCTTTTTGCCTCTCAATCATTCCTGTTCCGATTTTTTTTACCTTCTCTGTTGTCCCTGTTTCTGATATGTAACATATCCTCACTCATACCAGTCGATTCAGATCATTTTATGAAGAGTATCACACATCCTGTTGCAATTGTTGATGAAACCATATGCCGACGAAACATCTCGCGGATGGCGCAACGAGTCCGAAAGGCAGGACTTCAGTTTCGGCCGCACTTTAAAACACATCAGTCACTCAGGATTGGTGAGTGGTTCAGAGATGAAGGAGTCTCCTCAATCGTAGTCTCATCGCCCGGAATGGCCCGTTACTTCATGATGGGTGGCTGGAACGATATAACGCTTGGAATACCGGCAACCAGCGCCAACCTTGATGAAATTCAGGCACTGGCTTCAAAAATTCGACTGAAAATTTTTCTGAATGACATCGAGACAGCCCGGTACTATGACAGGCAGCTCACTACACCTGCAGAGGTTTGGGTGGAGCTGGATGCCGGTTATGGAAGAAGTGGAATAGATGCTTCCCAACCTGACAGGATCAAAGAAATTATAGATGTTCTGGAACATTCCTCGAACCTCTCTTTTTACGGCTTTTATCTCCATGAAGGACGTACCTACCAATGCCGGGATACCGACTCACTCAAATCTCTGCTTGCCCCTGTACAACGCGTATTAAAAGAACTCCACTCACGCTACCCGGACAGAGCCATCTGCCTGGGAGACACCCCTGCTTTCTCTATTCTCGATGAGTATGGGCCGGCAACAGAAGCATCGCCAGGAAACTTTGTCTTCTACGACCTGATGCAAACGGCCATCGGAAGTTGTAACATCGAAGATGTGGCATTGACCGTTTTGGCACCACTGCTCCAGAGCACTTCCAGGGAGAAACGAGGGGTACTTTACGGTGGAGCCGTTCACCTGTCAAAAGAGAGAATCAGATGGAGAGAGAAGGAGGTGTATGGTATACCCGTCTCGCGAAGTGCAGACTCATCGGAGGTTCTCTCTACAGGAAACTACCTCTACTCCCTTTCTCAAGAGCACGGTATGTTTCGTGCAGAACCTGATTGGCTGGAAAAACAACGTCCGGGAGATATTCTCCGGATCTGGCCGGTTCACTCCTGCCTTACAGCAAACCTGTACAGGCACTACTATACCTCAGAAGGGCATCAAATTGAAAAGAGGATCCTCTCATGAACAGATTGATTTTATATGAAAAATATTCACGATACTGGCCTCATATCACAGTTCTCTCTACAATTACGAGTCTGGCCCTTCTAATTATCTGGCTGGGTTCCGATAATGTGCTTTTCAGCGGATACCTGCAATTCGGTGCATTCGTTTTCTTTGCTATTGCCCTCCTGTGTCTATTCCGTTGGCGGGAAGGACAGATGAAAATAGAGATGGATAGTGACGGCCACGGGATCCTGCACATCAGATATTCTGTTCGGAATGAACCTGTTGGCAGCGAAGAGTTTCTATTAAAAGGTCTGGAATCTGTAAAAACAGACAGGATGCCGGATCGCTCCCTGGCGGATAACCTCTTCAAGAGTGGTCGCACGGTTCGTTTCAAACGACAGGACAGCATTAATTGGCTCTACCTGAATGAAGTGAACGGCCGGGTCATACCACTGGATATGAAATCAGCAGAACAGCTCCGCCAATTCCTGGAAGCACTTATTCATCGCGATCAATGAAGATTTCCGCAACAAAATTTGGAAGTGCAAAGGCACCCTGATGAACCTTGCGATTATAGTAGCTCAATGATCCAAGGTTTTTCTCCAGCTCTCCTGAGCGGTTCAACACATCAGGTTCAAGTGGATGAATCTTTTTCGACCCGATCATCATCGACCACATACCGCCGGGGTAGAGAGGAATCCAGGACAGGAACACTTCCGAATGGGTGAATGTACTGTTCAATGCGTTCCAAACACCTCTCATACCGGTGTGATACGACTCCACCCAGGGGCTTTCGCTCTGCAGGCTTACTACACCATCCGACCGGAGTGCATTATGGCAGGCATCAATAAATGAAGCTTTGAACAGGCCTTCTGCCGGCCCCACCGGATCAGACCCGTCCACAATGATCACATCATAACTCCCACTCTGATTCTTCACAAAATCAATGCCGTCCTCTACATAGAGATGAAGACGCGGATCATCAAACGCACCTACGTCAGGAAGCCACGATTTTGCCGCTTCCACAACCGTTACGTCAATCTCCACAAGATCTACCTGTTCAACAGAGGAGTGCTTTAACACCTCACGTGCACTTCCACCGTCGCCTCCTCCAATAATCAAGACTCGTTTCGGATCAGGATGCGTGGCCAGTGCGGGATGAACCAGCATCTCATGATAAACAAACTCATCTCTCTCCGAGAGCATGACCATTCCGTCAATAACCATCAGATTGCCCCATGTATCCGTTTCGAAAACTTCTACCCGTTGAAATTCGGACTGTCTGGAGAAGAGGACTTTTCGAATTCCGACTGTCAGGCCGGTACGTTCATTGTAATATTCGTTGTATTGAAGCATGGTTCATCGATTATGGAAGTAAATCGGGGGCTACCGATACCAAAGAACGGCAGCAGCAAATACAGCACCACAAACCTCTACAGTATGCTCTGCTCCGACAGACAAGATCTTCTTTAATCTGCGATCTCTGTAGTCAAAAGCATCTTCCACCATTTTTTTAACAATCGCCTCTACCGTAGAGAGAGGTGCGTGATCCTCAAACTCCATAATAACCCCCGCTTCCCGATCATCCTCCGGTATTCCGATGGCCACTGCTGTAGATATCATTCGGCCAGGTGTAACCGCATCGATGGTACCGTAAGCAATCGGAACGAGACCTCCCCTGGGAAGCTGGAGCTCCGAAATGTTTCTCTGCTCTGCTTTGGGGGGCAAAATGCTGCTCATCCGAACCAGATTGGTATCACCCACGCCAGCCTCCATCAGTGCATTGTCAAAAGCATTGAGACGGGTTCTTCCCTCGGCTGTACCGCTCACCAAAGCAAAGAGTTCAGGGGTTCTAACCATCATCGTGAATGGGATTAATTGCAAGTTGAACTGATGTGAAAAATATCGTGCTGTGCGGTCTACTGGTTTCCCGAAACAGAGGCGGGTTTGAACAGAAGCTTCTCCCCCTTCGGTACTTTGAATAAGCCTCGCTTCATCTCCATACTCGACACATTCAGCGATGAGAAAGAGCTCTTCAGCATCTCCTGTATAATCCATGGATCAATGGTTTCTCCACAGGTAAATATATCGACAGCGGCATAACGATACTCTGGCCAGGTATGTATTGCAACGTGAGACTCTGCAATGACCACAACACCACTTACACCGTATGGGCTGAACTTGTGAAAATTGTGTGAAATGATCGTAGCACCAGAAGCAGAAACTGCTTCCAGAAGAGAGCTCTCCACATAAACTGAGTTGTTTATGGTAGATTCAGAGCAGTCGTAATACTCTACGAGAATCTGTCTTCCAAGTGCTTCCATAAGCTTTTACAGGGTCGGGTGTCGAATGGTCAGACGGTGGTGTATATTGAATTTTCCCGGCAGCACAGAGTGAGTATATTTCCGGACTTAATCTGATAAATTACGGAGAATTTTCAGGAATTATGAATCGCTTATTAAAAAAAATTTCCGAAAAGGATCTGACAAGATACTACGAAGCGATCCTTCTCCCCAGGATGATCGAACAGAGAATGCTACATCTGTTGCGACAAAATCGCATCGGCAAGTGGTTTTCCGGGATTGGCCAGGAAGCGATATCTGCCGGTACGGTTCTCGCTCTGAAGAGTGACGATCTGCTGCTACCCATGCACAGAAACCTCGGTATTTTTACAACCCGGGATGTCCCGCTATATCCTCTGTTCTGTCAGCTTTTGGGTCGGGCAGATGGTTACACCGGAGGCCGGGACCGTTCATTTCATTTTGGCATTCCGGAAAAGAAAATCTACGGTATGATCTCACACCTGGCAGCCACCATGCCAATGGCCGATGGACTGGCCCTCGCCCAGAAGTTAAAAAACAGAGACAGAGTAGCGGTCAGTTTCTGCGGTGATGGGGCTACAAGTGAGGGAGATTTTCATGAAGCCCTTAATCTGGCGGCTGTCTGGAAACTGCCGGTTATTTTTTTGATTGAAAATAACGGATGGGCTCTCTCTACTCCGATCCGCGAACAGTTTGCATGCAATCAACTTGCAGATCGGGCAGCTGGTTACGGAATAGAGGGAATGACTGTGGACGGTAATGACCTATTTTCAGTAATGGAAGCAGTGGGTGAAGCCAGAAAAATCGCTGCACAGGGAGTACCTGTGTTACTTGAAGCAGTGACATGGCGTATGCGTGGCCATGAAGAGGCATCCGGTACAGATTATATTCCAGGTGACGAGTTGAAAAAATGGGCCGGGAAAGATCCGGTTACTCATATAGAAAAGATGATTCAGGACCGGTTTCCCAATAAGGGTGAATCTATTATTAATAAGTCGAAAAAAAATCTAGGTGACAGAATCGGGGTAGAGTTGAAGAAAGCTCTTGATGCTCCTGAACCGTTATCGGACATTCATCGTGAAATCAAGGATGCCGGACTTTTCAGGAGCAAAAAATGGGGTGTATCGACACAGAAAAACCCAGGAGCGAATCTGATTGAAAAACGATATATCGATGCCCTCAGAGACGGTCTCCTTCAGGCGTTCAGGGAGGATCCCGCTTTGGTGATGATGGGACAGGATATTGCAGAATATGGAGGTGTGTTCAAGGTCACCCAAGGCTTTCTTGAAGCATTTGGCAGGGAGAGAATTCGAAACACACCAGTGATGGAGTCGGGACTCATCGGAGCGGCTATCGGCCTCGCACTCGAAGACATTCCATCCGTCGTTGAGATTCAATTTGCCGATTTTATATCCTGTGGGTTCAACCAGATCATTAACCATCTGGCGAAAGGCCGATATCGATGGATGCCTCCCCTGAATGTAACCATACGTGCCCCCCATGGAGCCGGATCCGGAGCCGGGCCATTCCACTCTCAATCTCCTGAAGGTTGGTTTATGGGACAATCAGGACTCAGAATTGTAGTACCGGCAACGGTAGAGGACGCACAGAATATGGCCTATTCCGCACTCAAAGATCCCAATCCTGTTCTTCTCTTCGAACACAAAATGCTGTACAGAAGTTTAAGGGATCGTGTGTCAGAAAAAGCCGAATGGACAGACCTGGAACGAGCTTCTGTTCGAAGGGAGGGCCGCGACGCAACCATCGTAACCTATGGCATGGGTTTACACTGGGCACTGGAAGCTGCTAAAACGTATGAATCGAAAGGGTTTGAACTGGAAGTGATTGACCTGAGAAGTTTGGCCCCTCTCGATATGCCTGCTGTGGCTTCATCTGTTAAAAAAACCGGTAAAGTAGTGCTTCTTGAAGAGGCGCCGCGGACCATGGGCCCCATGAGTGAAGTGGAGTCCCGAATTATCGAAAGCTGTTTTGAGTGGCTCGACGCACCACCTGTCAGATGCTCTTCAATGGATACTCCCATTCCGGCCAGCCGTATCCTGGAACAAAGCTGGATCGCATCCTCCAGGCTTTATGAGGTTTTGAACCGGCTATTTGAGTGGTGATTTTCCTCTTTACAGATTCTCTGCAGTGCCATCAGAAAAACCTCATCCGGTTTCATCACACTGCCCCCTTTAACTGCATTGTCTGCATCGAGTATCGCTTCAAGAATACCTGGGATTTCCGACAGTTGAAATCGGTTCGCCTCCTTCCAGAGCTGTTCGAAATACCACTTGCTTTTCACTCCCAGTTGTGATCGCACCTGTTCTGTGCCCAGACCCTTTCCGGAGAGCCTGCGAATCTGCCAGATGTTGGAAAAGAGAGAGTAGAGAAAAGCGAGTGTTCGTATAACTTCACCGGCCGGAGATCCAGCGCCCCTCATCATACTGCGGCCGATCGCTATGCTACGGGGTGTATCGCGATTCAGAACCGCTTCTTTCAATTCAAATACATTAAAATCCCTGTAGCTGCCTGCAACCGATTTTACTTCGCTCCTGCCGACTACACTGATGTCTCCGGCAAACGTACAGATTTTTTCTATCTCTGATGCAAGCAGAGTCAGATCATTTCCGGCCATCAGGCTCACCATTTGAGAAGCCTCGGGGTCAAACTTCTTTCCATGTGTTCGGTCTGCCCAATCTGTGACCCAATCCGGAAGCTGATAATCGGGCAGCTTTTTAAATTCACAGGAGAAGCCATTTACAGATTTTGTTAAGACCTGTCCTATACGTGTTCTTTTGTCAGGTGTACCTCTGTCGGTCAGGAACAGGAGTGTAGTCGGATTCGGATTCTCCAGATAACCGATCAGATCATCCATGTTACCCTCTTCTGCAGACTGGCCTCTCATAGTAGATATGTCACGAACTATGACCACACGAAGTGGAGCCATCATGGGAAAGCTTTTAACAATATCCAGAAGACGGGCCGGAGTGGTATCGTTACCATAGAGCATATCCAGGTTGAAATCCCTCATAGAAGAATCTACCCGTTTCACAACCTCCTCTTGTAGCAGATCGTGGAAGAAACTCTCTTCCCCATAGAGATAGTAGAATGCCTTCCTCTCCTCTTCCGACCGAATCGAGTGTGCTACTTCTCTAAAGTGATCTGTGCTACTCTTCTTCCTTGCCAATGCTACGCTGTTATATGACTGTTAGTACATCACATTTACGGTGTCAGCCTGCCCGGCATCCTGGGAAATGGAATCGTTTCACGAACATGTTTCAGGCCGCATATCCAGGCGAGGGTTCTCTCTACACCCATTCCAAAACCGGAGTGAGGTACCGATCCGTAACGTCGTAGATCGAGATACCAGGAAAATGCGTCCTTCGGCAGATGATGCTCGGCAATACGCTGTTCAAGAATCTTTAGTTCGTCTTCTCTCTGACTACCGCCAATGATCTCCCCATACCCTTCAGGAGCCAGTATATCCATGGCCAATGCCAGTGAATCATCATCAGGATCCCGTTTCATATAAAATGCTTTGATTGCAGACGGGTATCGGTGAACAATCACGGGTGAGTTGAACTGAAGTGTAAGAACCGTTTCGTCACTCCCTCCAAAATCGTTACCCCACTGAAAGGTTGCTGCAGACTCTGCCCAATCGGGTAGATTTCTCAGGTCCTCTTCAATCTGATCTTTTCTGCTGTGAATCTCCCGGATTCTCTCATCAATCTGTGATTTTCTCCACTTCTTTGCCTCGCCCCTCTCCTCTTCCAAATTCTCATGTTCAGACTGCAGTTCCTGTAATTCCCTGAGACGCTCTTCCTCCATAGTCTCAAGTAGTGATGTTGTTTCACTACTTCTCAGGCGTTCCACTGCCTCACTATAGGTCAGTCGAACAAACGGATTCTCAACAGCTTTTTGTAACTGTGCTGTATCTCTTTCCAGGATTTTCAGTTCCTCTTCGCACTCTCTCAGTATGTTCAACAACAAATAGCGAACCAATTCTTCCGCAAGGTTCATATTCATAGGCAGATCGTAAAATGCCATCTCAGGCTCTACCATCCAGAACTCTGTCAGGTGGCGACGAGTGTTGCTCTTCTCGGCTCTGAAAGTGGGTCCAAACGTATAGACTTTACCATGTGCCATAGCCATCGCTTCTGCATAGAGCTGGCCAGATTGTGTCAGATACGCTTTTCGCTCAAAATAATCGGTTTCAAATAGCGTCGTTGTCCCTTCAGCAGCGTTGGCAGTAAATACAGGTGCATCGAGTTGTACAAATTCCCGCTCCTGGAAAAATCGGTGGAGTGTATAAACGATCTGGCTCCGCACTCTCATGACCGCCCACTGTCTTCGGCTTCTTAACCAGAGATGACGATTTTCCATCAAAAATTCAACTCCATGCTCTTTTGGAGTAATCGGATAATCCTCTGCAATATGGACAGAAAGCAATCTCTCTATATGAAGTTCTACCCCCCCTGCGCTGCGTTCATCTGCAACGACAAGTCCGGAAACA
The DNA here is from genome assembly GCA_040880485.1 of Balneolaceae bacterium. Classification (GTDB taxonomy): domain Bacteria; phylum Bacteroidota; class Rhodothermia; order Balneolales; family Balneolaceae; genus JBBDIJ01. The sequence continues at coordinate 195,997 of JBBDIJ010000009.1, read as the reverse complement.
ACTATTGAGCTCTCCTGTTTTTGTTGAAGAGCTGTTTCCCAAACTTCACTCCTCACTGCATCGGCCGATACGATCGTCTGGCAAATACCACTGCCATCACGTACTTCTATAAAGATCAGTTTTTTACTTGTCCGGATGTTATATACCCACCCTTTGAGAGTCACTATCTCTCCTGTATGATGTTTCAATACAGAAATTGAGACCACTTTTTCCTGCTTCATCCTATTATACCTGCTCTTTTAATCGGTTCAGCCCGGCCCCCGAATCTTCCGGAGTAAGAAGAGCTTCGGAGTATTGATCCGGATCGAAAAATGATTTAGAAAACTCCATTATCTGTTCATCGGTTACTTCATCGATTTTCTCTACCAGTTCATCCAGGGAGATATATCGATTAAAGTAGAGTTCACTTTTGGCGATTCTGGTCATTCGGTTATTCATACTCTCCTGGGAGAGAAGAAGTTTCCCTTTTAACTGAGACTTTGACTCCTTAAGCTCTTGTGGAGGAACAGGTTGACTTCTCAACGTTTCAAACTCGACGAAAATCAGCTCACGTACGTGGTCTGCGTATTCGCGATCCGTACCAATATAAACACCGAAAAGCCCACTGTCAGTAAACGATTGATTAAATGTGCCGATAGAGTAACAGTACCCATATTTTTCACGAATATTCTGATGTAGTCTGGAGCTCATGCCTCCACCCAATACAGTATTAGCTAACAGAAGGAGATATTTATCAGGATGATCGTACCATAGCCCTCGCCTCCCTACAATCATGTGAGTCTGTTCAATCGGTTTTTGAAAGATGCTACATCCGACATCATAGTCGGTAAGTGGCACTTCTTTTCGGTCTGAACCCGCATCGGCACCTTTTCCGAGCAGGGACTCGGTTACCCGGACGACTTCATCATGATTCATATTTCCGGAAACAGAGACAAGCAGGTTCCCCGGATGATAGCGATCCCTGATATAATCGAACAGATCGCTTCGGGTCAGATTGTTTACTGTATCTTCAAAACCGATAATGGGTCTTCCAAGCGGGTGATTACGAAAGAGATGTGAATTGAAAAGTTCAAAAATATAATCTTCAGGACTGTCACGATACATCTTCATCTCTTCCAAAACCACTTTCTTCTCTTTGACCATCTCCTCTTCTGGAAGAGTAGAGTTGGCAACCATATCCGAAAGTACATCAAGCGCAAGTGGCAGACGGGTATCCAGACAACGTGCATAGTAGCAGGTATATTCATTCGAGGTAAACGCATTCAGGTAGCCACCAGCCGATTCCAGGCTCAAGGCAATATCATAAGCAGAGCGCTCTGCAGTTCCTTTAAAGAGCATATGCTCAAGAAAGTGAGTAATACCGGCTTTATTCTCCTCTTCGTCACGGCTGCCGGTTCGAACCCAGATACCGGCGGCCACACTTCGTACCCTGTCGACGCTCTCAGTAACAATTCGAAGACCGTTATCGAGTGTCGTCTTCCTGATGTAATCTGTCATAATACTCCTGATACTCCAATTTTAATTGGCAGATGACAATTCACTCTGCCCACAAAAGATATTCGAAACTGACAATAAAAAAAGCGCCCCTCCGATAGAGAGAGGCGCCTTAAATGACATGCGTTAAAGAGAGTAAGAGCTTAATCCTCTTTGGGGATCAGCGCTTTTCTCGACAAACGAAGTTTTCCGCCGTGTTCCACTTTCAACAGTTTGACTTCTATCTCATCGCCCACGGACAGCACGTCATTTATGTTTTTGACGTGAGTGTGATTGACCTCCGAAATATGAAGCAGCCCCTCTTTTCCTGGAACGACTTCGACAAAGGCACCATAATCTTTCAGAGCTTTTACAGTACCCAGATAGACCGTGCCCTCTTCAAGCTGACCGGTTATGGCACGGATTCTCTCTTCCGCCTTCTTCGCTTTGTCCAGATTGTCGGAAGAGATAGTAATGATCCCCTTGCCTTCTGAATTCTCCTCTACAATGATCTCTGTACCCGTCTCACGCTGCAGAGTTTGAATCACCTTGCCTCCAGGGCCAATGACGGCACCAATCTGATCTCCGTCGATCTCCATTTTCAGGAACTGGGGTGCATAGGGTGAGAGATCTCCTCGTGGCTCCGAAATGGTCTCTTCCATCCGATCGAGAATGTGAAGACGGCCTTTTCTCGCCTGTTCTATGGCATATTCAAGCACTTCAAAACTGATTCCCTGCACCTTCATGTCCATCTGTGTAGCAGTTACGCCGTCACGGGTTCCGGCCGTTTTAAAGTCCATATCCCCCATGAAATCCTCCTCTCCTCGGATATCGGAGAGTACCACAGATTCTCCATCACCAACTATCATACCCATCGCGATTCCGGCAACCGGTTTCTTGATCGGAACACCTGCATCCATCAGGGCCATCGATCCCCCACAAACAGAAGCCATGGAGGAAGAGCCGTTGGATTCGAGAATGTCGGAGATTACTCGGACAACATAGCCAAACTCGTCGAATGAGGGCATCATCATCTTTAAAGCACGCTCAGCAAGATAGCCGTGACCAATTTCACGCCGGCCTGGACCGCGCATAAATCCTGCTTCTCCAACGCTGTAAGGCGGGAAGTTGTAGTGAAGCATAAAGTGTTTTGGATCTTCATAAAACAGAGTATCAATATTCTGCACGTCCCGTTTCGATCCAAGAGTTACAGAACAGAGGGCTTGTGTCTCCCCTCTTGTAAATATGGCTGAACCGTGGGTTCTGGGGAGATATCCGATAGCACTCCAGATCTCACGAATATCCTCCGGGCTGCGTCCGTCGATCCTGCGTTTCTTTTCCAGAATTTGCTGACGCAGTGCACTCTTTTCAATATCACTCAGTATTCCGAAAATGACTCCCCGGGACTTCTCATAGGCCTCTTGAGAAACAAGTTCGTCTACAACCCTGTCTTTTATCTCCTTGAGCCGGCCGTTGTACTCCTCTTTCCCAAGTCCAACAGAAACGATCTCGTGGATCTCCGATTCGGCCAAATCGTAGACTTTGCGAGTCAGCTCTTCATCGACTTGAACAGGTGTAAAATCACGCTTTTCACGACCATATTCTTTTCTGAGTTCCTCTTGAAACTCACAAAGTTTCTCTATCGCTTTTTGGCCTGCACGAATCGCATCCAGCATCTCATTTTCCGGAATCTCCTGCATCTCTCCTTCGATCATCAGAACGCTTGAAGAGGTTCCTCCAATAAGCAGATCGATATCACTCTCGTTCAGTTCGTCAATCGTAGGATTCACGATAAACTCATTACCAACACGACCAACCCGAACTTCGGCCATAGGTCCATCGAAAGGAATATCGGATATATGCGTTGCTGCTGAAGCTCCAAAACCACCCAGAACATCCGCCTGATGTTGTGCATCGGAAGAGACCACAGAACAGATGATCTGTGTGTCATTATAATAGCCTTTCGGAAATAGTGGACGCATACTACGGTCAATGAGTCGGCTGGAAAGGACTTCAAGATCCGATGGACGCCCTTCTCTCTTAAGAAAACCTCCCGGAAATCGTCCACCGGCAGAGAAACTCTCTCTCAAATCAACGACCATTGGGAAAAAGTCCTGCCCCGGTTTAGCATCCTTGGCACTAACGACCGTACAGAGTACCATCGTGTCTCCCATTCGGACCACTACAGCCCCGTCGGCCTGTTTTGCAAGTCGGCCTGTTTCTACAGATAAAGTTTTTCCCGGCGCAAATTCTACACTTCTGAAGTCTTCTTTCATCGTATTGTCAGTTATTCTGCTTTTCTCGGTTGAAAGAACAGGTCCGGTGCCGGTCTGAATGATACAGAACGGATTTCAACTACAACGTATAGAATGTGAAGTTCGGAACCTGTTCAGGAATAAGGCATTCTCATTAAGTCAGGAATGCCTTGATAAGTTTTGAAATCACTTCCGGATTCCAAGTTGTTTGATCAGAGTACGATATGTTTCAATATCGTTACTCATTAGATAGTTGAGCAGCCTTCGCCGCTTTCCTACGAGTTGAAGCAATCCGCGTCGTGATGCATGATCTTTTTTGTTCTCTTTCAGATGGTCGGTCAGATGATTGATTCTCGCTGTTATGAGAGCGATTTGTGATTCAGTTGATCCGGAATTTTCTTCCGATCCTCCGTATGTCTGAAAAATTTCTTGCTTTTTTTCTTTTGTAAGGCTCATTTCAAGAGTAAAATTAAACGTGTGCATAAGTTTTATAACCAATAAATATAGCCTTAATTCCTGTTTATGGCAATCAGATATCAAGGCTACCCAAGTATTTCAAAACACCTCACCCTGTCTCTTTTCAACTGTTCAATTAACTCTTCTCTGCTACCAAAGTTTATCTCGTCCCGAACCCTGGAAACAAACCGAATCTCAATCTCCTGTCCATACAGATCCTCATTCAGATTAAAAATATGGACCTCAAGTGTTGTCTCCCTCTCGTTGAAGGTGGGTCTTACACCAATATTCATCATGCCCTTGAACTCTCTCATTTTATAGTAAACCAGTACAGCATAAACCCCTTTAAGTGGAACTACTTTATCCGGATGGTCCGGTCGAATATTTGCCGTTGGGAAACCGATCTCTGTTCCCCGGCTGCTTCCATGAACTACTGTACCACTCAGACGATACAGGTTTCCTAAAAGTTTAGAAGCCAGGCCAACATCACCATCCTGTTCCAGTGCCCGGCGAATAAGGGAACTGCTCACTTTCCTGTTGCCAACTTCCTGTTCGGTAACAATATGAAGTGTAAAACCGATTTCCTTCGAAAGGTTTTTCACAGTATCAATGGAACCCTCACGATTCCGGCCAAATTGATGATCATAACCGATTATATAGTGCTTCAATCCAATCTTTTCCCAAAGAATTTTCCGTATGAAAGTTTCGGAGTCCAGAAGTGAAAAATCTCTGTCGAACGGTACAACAACCATCTCGTCTATACCCATCTCCTGAAGTGTATCACACCTTTCCCGAAGTGTAGTCAGTAACCTGACTCCATCCGGGCCTGGATGAATAATGGATCTTGGATGAGGATCAAATGTCACCAGAACAGACCTCGCCCTGTTCTCTCTTGCTATGCTAACTACCTTGTTTATCAGAACTTTATGACCTTTGTGTACTCCGTCAAATGTTCCGACTGTAACTACGGAAGAAGGGTCTCTTACCACTTCGTTAAGGTGTGTTATACGACTCATACTCTTCTGTTTGAAGTGAACCGGTCGAATGACTCTGGTGTCCAGGCCTCACTTATTGAAAAGACCCCAATCGCTTCTCTCTGCAAGCCGCTAAGCCAGGCACGACTTTCCAGTGCCAACCCCAGATCGTGTGCAATGGAACGAATGTAAGTTCCCTTTCCACAAACAACTTCAATTTCTATCACCGGGAGTTTACACCGCAAAACACGAATACTGTATATATCTACTTCCCTTGGTGGCGGCGTTTCCGGTTTACCTTCACGTGCTAGCTTATAATACCGTTTACCCTCTTTTTTAAGTGCCGACCATGCAGGTGGACGCTGAAGTATTCTCCCTTTAAATCGCTGCTTGAGAGTGAACTCTACATCCTTCCGGCGAATATGTTCCCACCCGGCGGATTCATCAAATTCTGTCCCACCGTCGTAACTGGGTGTTGAAGCTCCCAGTGTAATGTGGGCCCTATATACTTTCTGAAGCTGATGTATGAGAGACACCGACCGGGTGGCTTTACCTGCACAGAGTAACAGCAAACCAGTGGCAAGTGGATCCAGAGTGCCACCATGCCCCACTTTTTTAACTCCAATCCTGTTTCTGAAAAACTTCACTACCTGAAAACTGCTCCAGCCAGAAGGTTTGTTGACAGGTATAATCGCCCCCGAATTCAAAACTTCAGGCTCAGGAATTTCGGTTGCGTACCGATTCAGGACTGGTAGTTGATCAAGTTCCAGGGGCGCCGCCATCCGTGCTCCTCACTTTTCGCTATCCGGGTCGGATTCTTCTCCCTTTACCTTTTTGAAGAGCTGCTCCATCCTGTTCACAACTTCCGAGGTCTCATCCGTGAAGAAGTGCAGTTCCGGAATTCTTCGAACCTGATTTCGAATTCTGGAAGCCAGGTCCTGACGAATTTCACTGTTATGATCATCTATATGACGAAACACCGCCTCTTTATCACGCCCAGGTGCATATACACTGACATAGACTCTCGCTATAGAGAGATCCGGAGTCATACGGACTTCTGTCACAGTAATAAAACTGCCGATCAACTGATACTTCTTCTGAAGGATCTCTCCAAGATCTTTTTGGATCACTGCGGCTAGCCGTTCTGTACGTATGCTCATACGGAATCTTCAAGTCGGCGTTTCTCTTCAATCACTTCATAGGATTCGATCTCGTCTCCAACCTTCAGATCATTGTAGCCGACAATACTGATTCCACACTCATAACCGGCCTGAACATCCTTAACGTCATCTTTGAAACGTTTCAGAGAATCGATCTCCCCGCCGTAGATGACAACACCATCTCGAATTACACGAACGGGTTTATTTCGAAACACCTTCCCTTCTGTGACATAACATCCGGCAATGGTCCCAACCCGGGTGACTTTGAATATCTCCCTGACTTCAACCATGCCCAGCATCTGTTCTCGAATTGATGGGCTAAGCAGGCCTTCCAGGGCGTCACGTATCTCATCAACAGCATCATAGATCACGCTGAAGAGTCGAATATCGATGTTCTCATTCTCCGCCAGTTTTCTCGCATTGGATGTAGGCCTTACCTGAAAACCGATAATGATCCCCTGAGAGGCCGATGCAAGCAGTACATCCGACTCCGTAATGGCACCGGAACCTGTATGAATAATATTGACAGCTACCTCTTCTGTACTCAGCTTCTGTAATGCTCCGGAGAGGGCTTCAATGGAGCCGTCTACATCCGCCTTGATAATCAGATTCAGTTCGGAGACCTCTCCCAGCGCAAGTCTTCTTGACAGATCATCCAGCGTAAGATGCTTGATCTTTCTCAGGGACTGCTCTCTCCTCAACTTTTGACGCTGAGTTGCAATTTCACGAGCCTGTTTTTCATCCACTGGTACTACAAGCCTATCACCCGCCTGGGGTGTATCGTCAAAACCCATCAACTGAATCGGGACAGATGGCCCCGCTTTCTTCAACCGCTTTCCATGCTCATTTTCCATGGCTCTTACCCGGCCGAATACCGGGCCTGCCACAAATGGATCCCCTACATTCAACGTTCCGTTTTGAATGAGAACATTGGCAATGACACCTTTTCCTTTGTCAATTCTCGACTCCAGAACGACACCGGCAGCACGGCGATTGGGATTCGCCTTCAACTCCATCAACTCTGCTTCAATGAGCACTTTCTCCAGTAGCTCCTCAATGCCATCCCCTGTCTCTGCAGAGACTTCGGCACACTGGTTTTCGCCTCCCCACTCCTCTACAATCACACCATGCTCGGAAAGCTGTTGTCGGATTCTGTCCGGTTCAGCCTCAGGCTTATCCATCTTATTGATGGCCACAACAATAGAGACACCAGCTGCTTTTGCATGATTGATAGCCTCAATCGTCTGTGGCATCACTGAATCGTCTGCAGCAACGACAAGAACGACAATATCGGTTGCCTGTGCACCACGGCTGCGCATGGCTGTAAATGCCTCATGGCCCGGTGTATCGAGAAAGGTGATCTTGCGACCATCATCTGTCTTTACAGCATAAGCACCAACATGTTGCGTGATACCACCTGCCTCACCAGCTGCTACTTTTGTTTTCCGGATATAGTCGAGTAGCGAAGTCTTTCCATGATCCACATGACCCATAACCGTTATGATGGGGGCGCGCGCTTCCAGGTCTTCAGGATCATCCTCCTCTTCAACGATCTCATCGATCATATCCTCAGCATCAACAAACTGCACTTCCACCCCGTATTCAGAGGAGACCAGTTCGATGGTAGAGGCATCAAGCCTCTGATTAATCGATACGATCATACCGATCTCCATACAGGTCGTAATAATATCCGTCGGTTTTACATCAAGAAGGTCTGCAAGATCACTAACTGTAATAAACTCAGTTACCTCTATTACCTCTTCTTCCTGATCTCCCTCCTGCTGAAGCAACTCCTCTTCTCTCTCCTCCTTTCTCTGACGTCTTCGTTTGGATCGCTTGCTTCCAACAGTTGACGATGACTGCATCTGCTGCATCGTCTCTTTCATCTTCTTCTCTACATCATCTTCATCTACACGGGATTTCCGGCCCTTTTTCTTCTTCTTAGACTTCGCTTTCTGAGAATCGGGATCTACATCTTTCGCTTTCCCTTTCTCCTTTTTGGCCTCCGCAGGAGACATGTCTTTTTTACGCTTCCGTTTCTTGCGCTTCTTCTCCGACTCTTCGGAAAAGACGCTCACTTTACCCACCACCTTGGTGCCACTCAATCGGCCAGCTCTTCCACGAATGATCCTTCCCTTCTCGTCCTTCTCTACTTCTGCATCATCATCCGGTGATTCAGGCTCTTCCTCTGCAACTTCATCCTGCCCGGCAGTAACGACTTCATCCTCACTCTGTTCCTGTTCTTCAGTCTCCTCATCTTCAGCCTGACCGGTAGATTCTTCGGGTTCCCCGGTCTCTTCAGGAACTTCTTCTTGCTCAGTCTGCTCTTCATCAACCGTTTTTTCAGCTGTCTCTTCAGCAGAAACCTCCGGCTCATTCTGTTCATCCTGATCCGCGTTCACTACCTCCGGCTCAGATTCAGATTCTTCAATAATTTCCGGTGCAGACTCTACTTCTACTTCTTCTTTTCTCTTCTCGGCGGCCTTCTGCTCTTCTACTACTTTTTCAGGTTCAGGAAGATCCTCCGGTTCCGTCTCTTCAACAGGTTCAAGATCTTCAATCGGCTCCAGAAAACTGTCGATAGTTACCGACTCATTCCGCTGGGTGTGCATCTGATTCCTGCGACTCTCATACTCCTCCCGAACCTTCTCATGTTCCCTGCTCTTCTGCTTCTCTACTCCATACACTTCCTCCAGTGCACTATACATCTCTACAGTGATACTGGAATTCGGCTTGTTTGCAATCTCGAAGCCCTGATCTGCAAGCGCATCCACAATTGATTGTGTAGCAACGTTAAACTCCGATGCAACTTTAAAAAGCTTCTTTGGTTTTGAGTCCGTCATACGAAAATTTACTATTATAAAAGCGAGACTGCCCCCCTGTTTTCCGGGGAATTCTCAATGTACGATCAATCTTCCTCGTCCTCAAATTCATATGAGATTACTTCGATAATGCGGCTGGCCGTCTCTTTGTCGATTTTGCCCTCCGTTCGACTTACAATCTCATCCTCATCGAGCTCAAGTACCGCACGTGCCGTATCACACCCGATATCGAAAAGAAGTTGAAGGGTTTCTGTGCCAAAATCCTCCTCAAACTCTCCGAGATCGATATCATCTTCCTCCTCAACCTCCCGATAGACATCGATCTCACACTCAGTCAATTTGGATGCGAGCCGAATATTAACTCCACCCTTCCCGATCGCCTTGGACACTTCATCGGCCGGAACGAGTACATTTGCATGCTTATCCTCTTCATCAAGCTCGACTTTCAACACACTGGCCGGCTGAAGAGCCCGCTTGATGAATTCGATCTTGTCGGGCGTGTAGTTGATGACGTCAATATTTTCGTTCTGCAACTCCCGAACTATCGCATGAATGCGGATCCCTTTCATTCCGACGCATGCCCCTACCGGATCCACTCTCTCATCATGAGATACAACAGCCACTTTCGATCTGTCTCCCGGCTCACGTGCAATTTTTACAAGATCTATGATCCCATCAAACACCTCAGGAATTTCATTTTCAAAAAGTCGCTCCAGGAAAAGGGACGATGTTCTTGATATGATCACAGAAGGGTTCCCGTTATACCTTTTAACTTCCTGTACAACTGCACGAATGGTATCTCCTTTTCTGTAGCGATCCTTGTAGATCTGTTCACTCTTTGGGAGTACCAGCTCAACTCCGTTGTGATTCACAAGAATATCCCGGTTCCTTACCTGATAAACATCACCCAGGACAATTTCGCCAACACGTTCAGAGTAGTCTTCAAAAATATTGTCTTTCTCTATCTCCCGGATTCGCTGGGCGAGTTGCTGGCGTGCCATTGTCACCGCTCTCCGTCCAAAATCTGTAATAGAGATCTCCTGAGCATACTCATCATAGAGTTCCAGATCGGGATCCTGCTTTCTGCCCTCCTCAAGTGAAATTTCTGTCACCGGATTGGTCAGCTCATCTGCCGGAACTACTTCACGAATATGAAGTATCTGAATTTCGCCCCGGTCTGCATTTAGGATAACATCAAATGCTTCATCGGACTCATACTTTTTACGAATCATGGTCCGAAAGACGTCTTCAAGTATGGTAAGAAGAAGTTCTCTGTCGATCCCCTTGTCCTTTGCAATCTCGGCAAAGGACTGAATAATCATTTTTGAAACGTCATTTTGCATGGATGGAGTCCTCATCAGTTAAAGTCAGTCTGTGCGGTATAAGCAGTCAGATCTGTGGAATAATTTTGGCTTCAGATATTATTTCCAGATGGACTGTACGGAGGTCATCCTCCCCGGTTTGTACCTCAATCGTTCTATCAGAGACACTTTTTAATACGCCCTCAACATGTTCCGGCGTGTCCTCTTTTCCGATTTTACAGTGTATCTGACGACCAATATTCTTTATATATTGCCGCTCATCCGTCAATGGGCGATCCAGTCCGGGTGAGGAAACATTGAGCCGGTATCGGCCAGATGCAGAATCATGAGCATCCAATACAAATCCAAGCTCTCTGCTAATTCGTCCGCAGGCTTCAACATTCACATCTCCCGATTCTGCATCGACAAAAATCCAGACAACGGTCTCCTTACCTGGTTTTAACTCTACATCGAGCATATACATATCTTCCTTCTCAATAATAGGTTTGGCAAGATCTTTAATAAGTTTTATTCGGTCCGAATTCATCGAAACACCCGTCCTTTTAACAAAAAAAAGTGAGAACCTCTCCGGCGCTCACTACAGATTCAAAAGATAGCTTTTTCGCCTGAGAAAACCAACCAATGGCGAACCTGAATCCCCCCTCTTTCCCATTAACAGCTACATTACTGCAGAGTTCAGAAACGAACATATTTTTGTTTTTAAAGAAAAAGAATGACCTTCTTCAGGTCGATAACAGATAAAAATTGTTTATATGAAATGATCCAATTCTCCAATTTTGCATACCGTACCACTTTGACCACCCTGTTTGGGTTGGTTATTATTTCACTTATATCCTGCAGTGAGGAGAGAGTCGATCCACCTGTAGTCGATACTGACCGCCAACTCGAATACAGTGCGGTGGTCGACATTTTGAACAGCGATGGTGAAAGTGTCGTCACAATAAATGCCGCAGTTGCTGATGACGAAATGAGCCGTTCCGAGGGGTTAATGGGTGTATCGGAGTTACCGGAGGATCATGGCATGATCTTTATCTTTGAAGAGGAGGAGGAGCGAAGTTTCTGGATGGCCAATACTCCTCTCTCTCTTGATCTTCTTTTTATTAACGGCGAGATGGAAATCGTACATATCTTCAGAAATGCTCCGGCTTTTTCCCAGGAAAGTATTCCATCTCAATATCCGGCAAAGTATGTGGTAGAGACCATTGCGGGATATACAATCCGATACGATATTGTAGAAGGGATGAAAATCGATTATCGCATCAATTAGCGGCTCGAAGAGCTACGGCTCTCCTGAAGGAGGCTTTTATAGAGAGAGTCGGCACGTGACTGGAGATCAGCCACTGTTCCCTCATTCACTATGACCTCATCGGCCAGATGCAGGAGTTCTTCAAAAATTGGCTGCCTGGCCATGCGATTCTCTACTTCCTTCGGACTGAAGTGATCGCGCTTTACTGTGCGCTCAATTCTTGTATCGCGATTAGCCAGTACCAGAATAACCCGGTCCATTTCCGGAGGCCTTCCATTTCTGAGTAGCAGAGCAGCCTCTTTGACAAACACGTCCACTCCCTCCTTCTCCGCTATCTGCATCCGCTTTTTTGTCTCTCTCTCCACCACCGGATGAACCAGATCATTCAATTCATCCACACGCCCCTTTTGAAATGCCTCTTTCGCAAGCCAGGAACGATTCAATGTTCCATCATCGAGGTAGGATTCATCCCCGAAGGTGTTTCGAATCTGTGCTGTAAGCACTGAATCCGACTGCATCAACTTCCTGGCCAGATCATCTGCATACAGTACTCTTGCCCCATTGCGTTCCATCTGCCGGCACAATTCGCTCTTGCCACTCCCTATGCCACCTGTGACACCAACCCAGATCATATCAGGATATTCTGGACATCAGATACGCCTTGATAAACTCATCCAGGCTACCATCCATTACGCCATCCGTATCGGCAGTTTCATGCTCTGTACGATGGTCCTTTACCATATTATAGGGATGGAAGACATAGGAACGTATTTGTGAGCCCCACTCAATCTTGCTTTTGGAGTCTTCCAAACTCTTTTTCTCCGCCTCACGAATGTTTTTTTCAAGCTCATAAATCTTTGACTTCAGTAGCAGCATCGCTTTTTCACGGTTTTGCAGCTGAGACCTCTCCTGCTGGCACTCTGCAACAACCCGTTCACTGCTTCCGTCAGAAAGAGAGCCTTCCCAGATCAGCCTTACACCCGTCTCCACTTTATTCACATTCTGCCCGCCGGCACCACTTGCATGGAAACGCTGCAGTTCCACATCACTTTCACTGATCTCCAGCTCTATGGTGTCGTCAATAACAGGTGAAACAAAGATTGAGCAAAAGGAGGTGTGACGTCTCGAATTGCTGTCGAAAGGAGAGATTCGAACGAGGCGGTGTACTCCACTTTCAGAACGCAAAAACCCGTACGCATTGGGGCCCACAACCTCTATGGTAGCGGATTTAATACCGGCTACATCTCCCGGCTGATACTGTATGACCGAAACGTCATATCCACTCTTTTCTGCCCAGCGGGTAACCATGCGAAAGATCATATCTGCCCAGTCCTGGCTCTCCGTTCCCCCGGCACCGGGGTTGATCGTGACCAGAGCATCCCGATGGTCGTCCTCGCCGGTGAGCATGTTCTTGAGCTCCAGCTTCTCCAGCTTTTGTCTGAATGTATCTATTTCCCGATCCAGATCTTCGATTACATCCTCACCCTCATCCTGAAACTGCTCGTACACCCGGATACTCTCCCGAAGTTCATCGAGTTCGTCCCATGTTCCGACGAGAGACTTCTCCCGATCGATCTCCTTCATCAACCTGCCTGCGTTTTCAGGGTCGTTCCAAAACCCGGGTTCAGCAGATCTCTCCTCGAGCTCTATGATTTTAACACGACGTTTATCGTAGTCAAAGATACCCCCTGAGCGCATCCAGTCGCTCGAATAGTTCTGTTAGTTGATCCGTATTAACCTTCTCCATAGCGTTTCTCCTGTTGTTTTAGACCCGTTCCGGCAACTTATTCACCAAAACGACTACACCTTCAGAACCTGAACGGTTCCTGAAAATAGGCGTCACAGAATTTGGATGCCACCGATATCTCATAATCCATTTGAACTCACCTGAACACGGATCACGAATGAGCTTGTCTATGAACGTGTGAGCAGTTTGGCTATGACCACACCCGTAAGAAGGCCACTCGCAAATGCGATCCCTATTCCTCTTTCGGGGTTCGCACGTACATAGCGCCGCGCGTTTCGATATTCATGGCGCAAATCACGTTCCAGTCTGGATGTCTCGTCCCTAAGCCTCTCTGCCATCTCTTCATAGGCATTCTCCAGAAGCATCCTTTTCTCGTCCAGAGCCTCTTTCAGCTCCTCCTTATTTATCTTTTTCTCACTCATGGTCTTCCTTTTTTGTTTTCGTCTTTGTCTTGCCAGATTTAATCAAACCAGTGTGGGCTGAACCAACCGCCCAGTCCTGCTCTCTGTATTGCAGTTCATGAAGACGACGGTAAATACCGTCTTCTCTTGCGAGCAGTTCTGAATGGCTGCCACTCTCCCTCAGTTCACCCTTGTGCATGACCAGAATGCGATCGGCATCACGAATGGTCGAAAGGCGATGAGCGATTACAACTGAAGTTCGATGTTTCATCATTTTCTTTGAAGCTCGTGCTACCAACTCTTCAGTTCTTGTATCTATGTTTGAGGTTGCTTCGTCCAGAATCAATATCTCGGGATCGTACACCATCGCTCTCACAAAACAGATGAGTTGTCTCTGCCCCATTGAAAGTGATGAGCCGCGCTCTCTAAGTGGAAAATCGTAGCCACCGGGTAGCCTGGAGATAAATCTGTGAGCACCCACCTCCCTCGCAGCCCTCTCCACTTTATCGCGGCCTATCTCACTATTACCCAATGTGATGTTGTCTAAAATCGTTCCTGCAAAAAGTGCATTATCTTGCAGGACAAGTGCAAAACGTGATCTCAAATCCTTCAATGCAAGCTTCCGAATTTCAGTCCCGTCAATAAAGATCTCCCCTTTTTCTATGTCATAAAATCTTAAAAGAAGATTAATCAGTGTCGTTTTTCCGGCGCCTGTTGCCCCCACGACTGCGATCGACTCTCCCGGTTCAACTGTAAAACTGATATCCCTGATTATGTAGTTTTCATCACTTTTAAGATATCGAAACCAGACGTTTCGAAACTCGATACGACCCTCCATTTTATCCAGTTGCAGTGGATTGTCCGGATCCGTGATCCGGTTTTCTGTATCCAGTACATTAAAAATGCGTTCCGACGAAGCAAGTGCAGACTGCAACGTGTTATACTTCTCGGACAATCCACGAATGGGATTGAAAAACTGTCTCGCATACTGGATGAATGCAACAAGTACCCCAAGTGTAAGCTCTTCCGTGAGTACTCTGGCTCCACCATACCAGACGACAAGGGCCATTGCAAGACTTGCGAGCACCTCTACAAGGGGCCAGAATATGGAAAAATAGAATATCGTGTCGATATGCGCCCTTCGGTGATCTGAATTGATAGTCAGAAATTTCTCACTCTCCTTTTTCTCCCTGTTAAAGAGTTGAACAATGGAAAGACCGTTAATATGCTCCTGTACAAATGAATTGAGTCGTGCGATCTGATCACGGACGTCCAGAAAGGAGATGCGAACACGGGACTTGAACCAGAATGTTGCATAGAAGAGTATGGGAAGTACCAGAATCGTCACAAGCGTTAACTCCCAGCTCATGGCAATCATAAATGCCAGGATAAAGATGATCCTGAAGAGATCTCCTGCCATATTGACCACCCCGTCGGAGAGCAGTTCGCTGAGTGCTTCAATGTCACTTGTCGTCCGGGTGATGAGCCGGCCAATTGGGTTTCGGTCAAAAAATTGGACGTGAAGAGACTGAATCTTTTTAAAAACCGCATTCCGCAGACTAAAGAGAGTACCCTGACCGAACCACCTTGTGAGGTAAGTGTTGGCAACCAATAGAATAAACTCACCGATAAGAACTGCAATCAGAAGCAGAACAATCCAGGCGAGGCCCTGAAAATCTTCCACTTCGATATAGTCATCGATTGCGATCTGTGTAAGTTTAGGGCCAATGGCTGCAAGAAACGATGCTGCGAGTGTCAGTAAGATTGCAAGGAGTACATACCAGCGGTAAGGTCTCAGAAATTGATAGAGACGGCGTATAAGAACCGAGTCAACTGCTCCATTTTTATTGGTCTTATTCAACGTGCGCTATTCCGTTCCTTGAGGAAGTAAAAGATTTCGCTCCCTGTTTTATGAATCGTTGGGATTCCAGAATGAACAATGGTTCAAAATCTGTCAAAATCATCGAAAGGCGTACGTGGAGTAATATGCCTCGGTTTGCGTGACGAATCGTCTCCGGATTCACGTTTCTTGCGAAAACTTTCTTGCGCTGGTCTACGCGTCCTTCCGCTTTCGCCCCCTTCACTTCGTCTTGTTCTTGAAGGAGCAGATCCTGACGACGTCCGTTTTCTGCCAGATTTCCTTTTACGAAAGCGCTTCTGTTTACTGTCGTCTGATCTATTCTTTTTATTCTCCTTCCCCGAAGAATTGTCGATCTCTTTGATAAATACTCTTGGCTTAATCATCCCTTTTTCGTGTGCCGGATCTGTGTATATCGGCCTTAATTCAGTTGCAATCCAGGTGGGGAAAAAGTGCTCTCTCGCTTCCCGAAGCAGTACAAACGGGTTGGTATAGCGGGCAGAAAAGTGAGTGATAACCAGCAGCTTGGTTTGTGCCTCATTTGCTACCCGAGCGGCATCCCGAGCGGTCGAATGGCCGGTCTCTTCCGCTTTATCCGAGAGGCTCTCTCCAAATGTAGCTTCATGCAGGAGGATGTTTGTGTTCATCCCCAATTTGACGGCATTCGGACAATATCTGGTATCTGTGATGTATGCAACACTGTCGCCAGGCCTCGGGTGACCCACAATGTCAGATGCCTCAACTACGGTACCATCTTGGAGTGAAACATCCTTGCCCGCCTTCAAGTCTTTGTATTGCCAGTCTTCGGTTATTCCTCTCTCTAAAGCCTTTTCTGCATCCACCTTTCCGGGCCTGTCTTTTTCCTGAAAACGGTAACCAATGCAAAAGATGTTATGCTTTAGCGGTCTGGCTTCAACATAGTACTCCTCTTCATCCACTACGCGTTCTACCTCGAAATCCTCCTCCAGCTCTTTAAAAACAAGTTCATAAGAGAGTTGCAGATTGGCAAATTTGAAATTCCACTCTACATATTCACGAAGTCCTTTTGGACCTGCCAATACAAGTGGTTTCTCACGTCGCTGAAGCTGCAGTGTCGAAAGAAGGCCCATAAGGCCGGAGTAGTGATCGGTGTCGAAGTGGGAGAGGAATATGTAATCTACTTTTGAACGCTTCAGGCTCGCCTGCAGCATTCTCATCTGTGTGTTTTCACCACAATCGAATAGAAATACACTTCCCTCCCTCCAGAGAGCAACTGATGGCAAATGCCGGGTTGCTGTGGGGGTGGCCGATGCTACGCCTAGTGGTACAATGATCATATTGTGTCTCCCGTCATGTTTTCAGGGGGCATGCTTTTCCAGCGATGTAATCCCCTGCTATTCTCGATTCAGATTTCGTCCAGTTCTTGCTCAATAAGCTGTTTTCTGTAGGTCGTCGCATACTGTCCGTCCAGTGCCATCAACTCTCTGTGAGTGCCACTTTCAGCCAGAGTACCATCATCGAGGTAGTAAATGATGTCGGCACTCATTACAGATGAGATTCTGTGACTGATCATGATGGTAGTCCTTCTTTTCAACTCCTCTTGCAGTTGTCTGAGGATGGTATCTTCGGTCCTCGTGTCTACAGCACTTAAGGAGTCGTCCAGTATGATGATGTCGGGGTCCTTGATCAGTGCTCTTGCTATCGCGGTTCTTTGTTTTTGACCGCCCGAAAGAGTGATACCCCGCTCACCAACAATAGTCTCAAATTTTTTCTCAAATTCCAAAATATTGTCCAGGACATGAGCTTTCTTTGCTGCCAGTTGAACCTGCATATCATCGGCCTCATTTACTCCGAATGCTATATTTTCACGAATCGTAGTTGAAAAGAGAAAAGTATCCTGAGGCACGTACCCGATTCCGCGACGAAGATCTGCCAGAGGCCACTGTTTCAGGTCTATACCGTTCAAAAGTATACGTCCTTTTTGAGGGTCATAAAGTCGCGGAATCAGTTGAATCAAAGTGCTCTTTCCGGACCCTGTCCTTCCTATAAATGCTACCCGTTTTCCGGATGGAATAGTCAGGGAAATATCTCTGACTGCATACTCCTCGGCTCCAGGGTATTTGAAACTTACGTTTTCGAATACGATATCCCCATTAGCCGAAATATCGCCCTTTACTGTGTTCTTGTCATCCTCTATATCGAAACTCTCGTCAAGAACCTCCTCGATTCTTTCCCAGGATGCAATCGATTTCTGGAATCTGTTTACTGTGTATCCAAGAGCAGCGACCGGCCAGGTCAAATAGGCCACATAAATGATGAATTCTGCAATGTTACCAACAGTCAGCTGATCTTCAATAACCATTCTTCCCCCCTGCCAAATGACAACAATCACCGATATGCCTATCAATAAATTGAGGGTAGGATGAAACATCGACTCCACCATATCGAGTTTCAATTTCTTCTTTCTGTACTCTTCACTCTCCAGTTCAAATTTTTTCTGCTCGTTTGATTCACGTCGGTATGCCTTTATCAATCGAATAGATGAGAATGCTTCATTCGCACTTCCAGCAATTCGCGAGTACTGCTCCTGAATAAGCGTCTGGTACTTGTGGATAAAGCCACTCACCCAGTAGGCAAAAGCAGAGAGCAAAGGAAGTGGAGAAAGAGCCCAAACTGTCAGATCCGGACTAACAATAATCATCATTACAATGATGAACCCTGCTCTTGTAATGGTGTTTACTGTGTACATCAAAACCGGCCCAAAATACTCACGTACTCGTGCTACATCTTCTGTGGCCCGAACATAAAGCTCCCCGGGGCTCATTTCAGAGTAATATTCCTGAGGCAGGGAGAACAGTTTGTCAAGAATATCATTCCTGATATCATACTCTACCTTTCTGGAGCTCACAATTAGAGTTTGACGAGTGGCAAACAGAAAAAGACCATACATGGCAACAGCCCCCGTAAGAAACAGGGAGTTCCAGGCAAGAATAGCGCCGGCCTCTTCTGAAAAGAGAACTTCAAGAACACTTGCACCCGATTGTGAATAGTCGGAAGAAAGCCTCTCCACCTCATCCATCGTCTGTCTGATGAGCACAGGAATCCAGATCAGAAAAAAGTTTGCTGCAGTCAGAAACAGTACTCCCAATAGCACTGTGCCCCGGTAACGAAATAGATATCTATTGAGTTTTGCCAGAGATTTCAAGTCGTCACTCTCTTCAAATGTTCATTACTCATTTTAGAATCAGTCCCCCATTGCAGTTCAAACTGGATGAAGCGACATAACCAAACATCAATCCCGGAATCGTACAGACCAATTCTCTGCAAGAAGCTCTCCGGATCTGTAAGCAAACTCTGCTCCTGACCCACCAAGATAATCGCCCACAAGCGCCAGGGGGGCTGCCTTAATATCTGCTTCAAACCATGCGTGATTGAGGGAACGTTCCGGCCTGTAGTGAAGCCAGGTATGGAGCCTGGACCATACGGGATTAGATGCCCAGGGCCCAATCAGGCGGCCTGCCTCTTCAAAAAGAGCTCTTTTGGTGTAATCTTCACTTTTCTCCTCATACTTGCGTACAAATTCGGGGGTCGAACGAATCACAAGTTGAGTCTCAGGAGATTCCCGTTTGCTGCTCTCCACAACTATCGATTCAATGATTTCACTTCGAGCTGTAAGAATGTCCCACTCAGGGGCTACAGCCCTGCCATATCCAGCCATAACAACAGTTAACGGATCATATCGCACATTGTCTATCTCGCGTATAACCTTCATTATCGGGGTCTCGTCACGGCTATTCTCAATAATTCCATAGGCTGAGGGTGCCGGAAGTGCTACAATAACAGCATCCGCTTCAAAAGTTTTAAAACTTTCAAGATTTATCATCCACGGCCTTTTCTTTCGTCTTCCTGAACCGATGTATGTTAGGCCAATCGCATGCTCACCATAGCGAATATCCACCCACCTCTCCATATATTGTGAGATTTTCGAAAATCCCCCGGGTGCTGCATATCTCAAATCAGGTTTCCGGTTTGGAGATTCGGAGTGTACCTGTTCGCCATCGAAGTGAGCTACATTATTACCCCAAACAGTGAGAAGATTCTTCTCAAGAAGTTCGGCAAGAAAACGGCTGAATTCAGGAGAAGAACCGGAGAGAAAGGGGTACCCATAATCTACAGGTACAACTGGTTCCGACGGAGCCATCCAGGTTGCAAGTCGCCCACCGGTACATCCATGTTCTTCAAAAATGCAGACTTCATGCCCGGCTTTTGTGAGGGTTCTTCCCGCAGCAAGACCCGCCAGACCGGCCCCGATTACGCCAATTCTCATAAAACATTCTTTTAAAGTTATCGTATATAATGTGGGTCTGCCACTTCAGATGTCCAGGCATCTGTCGGTTCAGCCCTATCTCTGCAGCATAAAGGTAAGACATCAGCCGTTAAAGTTCGGGGCAAAAAAGACGATAATAAATACCATCCAACCACTGGTTATCCAGAAGCCCGCTGAAGAACGAAGAGATATCAGTTTTTTTATATATTGATTAAATGTAATACGGTGCAAAGTGACGCCTGCAAGATGGCAGATACGAACGTACATTGGCGGGCCGTTTCTTTATTCAGATCTATCGCCATATTCCGTAACTCTGCAGTAAGGCTTAGTGACGCTGCAGCAATATCTTGCCAAACAGACACAATTCTGATGAGAAACATACAATTACTCTTCGCAGGTGCACTTATTGCTATCATTCCCATTGAATTGCTGGCGCAGAGAAATGTTACCTATCCGGAACTGCACCAGAGGGCAAGCCAGTCTGCCGTCTATCTTGAGCACCTTGTCCTCCCCTCACGTGAAGGTGGCGGGCTGTTAAGTGTTAATTTCAGAATGGACTACGAACTCCTTCCCTTCATTCGCTACAGGCCCGAAAACTCTTTGTATGACGACTCCGGAAACGATAGAGCCTATTTCTCCTCCGTACGAATGAGCATGGAGGTGATCAGGGGGACTCTCTCAGGCAGAAACCAGTCTTTTGAACCGGTCTCAAGGGCCACCTGGATCGACACGGCATGGGCCGCAACTTATGAGCAGACCCGTTCCCGAACCGAACACGTAACCGGTTCCCTCACTGCACAACTGGAGCAGGGAGAGTATAATGTTATTCTTGATCTCAACAGAGGAGAATCATTAAGAGAAGCACGAAGCAGAGAGAGATCCATCACGGTACCCGATTACGATAACGAAGATCAGGGGCAGCTACTCCTGCTTCGACCGACAGATGATGCCGGAGGCCAGAATCAGGAAATTGAACTGTTGAACTTTGGCGAACACGTACTTTATGGAGAAGATTTTGAATTACTGGTTCTTCTTCCCGGTACTCTGGATAGCGATGCGGTAGAAGTGCGGATCGAAAGACTTGCATCCGGTTCAGACAGCCGCGTAACGGGTGATCCACTTTTCACAGACCGAATTCTCCTGACAGATATGGATAGAACCGAAGGGTTCAGCCGGGCAGAAACGGAAACAGATGCGCGCCTGAGATGGTCTTCATCCGATACCGGATTTCCACTTGCAATACTCACCATTCCCAACAGTGAATTTCCGAATACAAGAATGAGGATCAGTGTAATACCGGAAGGTTCAAGTGATCCTGTTGCCAGTCGCAATATCAGTTCACGATGGGTAAATATGCCTGTAAGTCTCTATAATATAGATGTTTCCATCAACATGATGAGATTCATCGTCAATCAGGATCAAATCCGTGAGCTGAACCGGGGTAACGCAACGGAACGTGAACGAAAATTCAGGACCTTCTGGAGTGAACGCGACCCGACACCCGATTCCGAGTACAACGAACTCATGGCAGAGTACTATCGAAGAGTTGATTATGCTTACGAAAATTTTTCTACTCCTGAACGCCCCGGATTCGAGTCTGATCAGGGAAAGGCTTACATCAACTTCGGGGAGCCGCTTAGAAAGGAACGAACCTATCCGGCAGATGGGCCTGCGCGTGAAGTCTGGACCTATCCAAATCGGACGCTTGTTTTCGAAGCAACCAGTGGTTTTGGGGACTTCAGGCTCATATCGAATTTTTAATCAACGACCCGATACAATCAAGAGCAGTAGGCATGAGTGAGCAGAAGATCGCCATCTCGATGGGGGATTATAACGGAATAGGACCCGAAGTAGTCCTAAAATCACTGTCCGATTCACGAGTGGATCCTGAATCCCTCGTGCTTATAGGTCATCAAAAGATCTTCGAATACTGGCAATCCCGATTACAACTCAATCTACCCCCATTTACCACTATATCAGGGTCCAGGTCAAATAGTCCATCCGGTTTCATCCAGGTCGTTAACGCGACAGAGATTCCGGACAAGCTTCCATCTCCCGGCCAAATAGATGCTGAAGCTGGCCGGGCCTCGATGATTGCAGTAGAAAAAGGCGTCCAACTCTGTATGCAGGGATTTGTCAGTGCTCTGGTTACTGCACCCATATCAAAAGAGGCGATCCATCTTGCCGGGTACAACTGGCCGGGGCATACCGAGTTTCTGGCCCATCTGACAGGAGAATCCTCCCCTCTCATGGTAATGGTTCATGATAAATTGAGAATCGCTTTGGTCACCTCTCATATACCCCTGAGCCAGGTCGCTTCAGGAATCACACTTGATCGGGTTATAGACACCATTCACCGCTTTAATCAATCGTTGCACAATGATTTTTCTATTGATGAACCCCGAATAGCCCTACTGGGGCTGAACCCGCATGCGGGCGATGGTGGAGTACTTGGGCAGGAGGAGAATCTTGTGATCCAACCGGCAATTGACAGTACACGAGCCAAGGGTATTCATGTATCCGGCCCGTTTGCTGCCGATGCACTGTTCGGCAATCGCAAGGAGAGAGAGTTTGATGGCATATTGGCCATGTATCATGACCAGGGTTTGATCCCGTTTAAAACACTTTCATTTGGCAGCGGTGTAAACTACACAGCAGGACTTCCCATCATCCGTACATCACCGGACCACGGCACAGCATTCGATATTGCCGGACAGGGTACAGCTTTGGAAAGTTCATTTACATCGGCATTGGAACTGGCCTGGAAGCTTGTAAAAAGCCGGCGGGAGTTGTTATGAGTGACCAGGACAGAGAACATGCCGCACCGGAATACACTCTTCTTGCTCCGCTATATGATACTCTGATGCATGATGTGGATTATGAGCTTTGGGCCGACTTTATAGACGGTATCATTCAGGATTACTGCCCCGACGCTTCTGATCTTCTCGAACTGGCATGCGGCACTGGATCCGTTGCTCTTCTGCTGGACGAGCTGGAGTGCTACCGAATTCTGGCTACGGACCAGTCTTCAGAGATGGTCTCCAAGGCAAGAGCAAAGAGAACAGGCATGGAGTACGATATCACATTTCAGCAGATGGATGCCACCCGCTTCGATCTGAATAAACGCTTCGATGTTATTTACATGCTCTTCGATAGCATCAACTACCTGAAAAAAAGGGAAGATATTCTGAAGCTGCACAGCGAAGCACAGAAGCATCTGAATCCGGGCGGTCTCTTCATTTACGATTTTACAACCCCCAAACACTCCAGAGAGGCTGCAACAGCCCTTAAATTTACCTCAGGGAGTATTCCCGAAGGGGCCAGCTTTACCAGGCATAGCACCTACGATGCCGCCACATCCATTCACACCAACTGTTTCGAAATCCGATTCCCGAGAAAAGTTGGCCAAAAAACCCCCGAATGCCATGTGGAAGTTCACCACCAAAAGGCGTACACTTTGAGGCAGATGAGAACCCTCACCGAAGAGACTGATTTTCAGATTCTGGAAGCTCTGGATGGCTTCACGACTGGTGCAGCCGGAGCCAATAGCCTGAGAATAACCTTTGTTCTTCAATGCCCGAAAACGCAGTAATCACTTTCGAAAATGTGACGGTCGTCTACGACTATCGTGCCATTTTGGACGGAATCCAATTCTCACTTGGGAATGGAGAGTTCTGTTATCTTATTGGTAAAACCGGTACGGGTAAGAGCTCCTTTCTTAAACTGATCTATCGCGACATAAAACCGCAGAACGGCCGGATTACAGTCGCTGGTGAAGAGATTAACTCTCTTCCCGATCGGGGAGTGCCCGGCCTCAGGCGAAAACTGGGTATCGTCTTTCAGGATTTTCAACTGCTTCCGGATAGGAATATCTACGAAAATGTAGCCTTTGCTCTTGAAGTGACCGGCCACCGTAAACGATTTATAAAGAAAAGAGTTCTTGAAGTGCTCGGTATGGTTGGCCTGAGCCATAAGCGCCATTCAATGCCTTCGGATCTTTCCGGCGGAGAGCAGCAAAGAGTGGTCATTGCCAGAGCTCTTGCAAATGAACCTAGAATTATGCTTGCCGATGAGCCGACCGGCAATCTGGATCCCGAAGCTTCAAGAGAGATCATGGAGCTGCTCAGGCAGATTAACAACAGGGGAATGGCGGTCCTGATGGTCACACACGACTATGAAACAGTTCGACGCTTCCCCTCCAGAACACTGGAATTAAAGGACGGCGCCATTGAAGAAGTTAAGGTGTTATAAGTAATTGGTATAGCGGATAGAATGAACCTCTGCGGACAGGTAAGACAGATCACAGATGGATAACCTACTACTTGTCTTTACCAGCCTGCTGATTGGTATTTTATTACGCCGATCCCCCAAAAGTCCAAGAGATACTCACGAAGTTCTCAACCGCTTTGTCATTTATGTATCCCTGCCTGCACTTGTCCTTGTCTATATACCAGCAATTGAGATCGACCGGACTCTTCTTTATCCGGTTCTATCTGCCTGGCTTGTGTTACTCATTGCGATCATAATCATTCCATTGCTCGGAAAACTGGCCGGATGGGATCGTAACACCATTGGCTGCCTGCTTCTCACTGCCGGATTCGGTAACACTGCATTTGTTGGTTTTCCGGTCATCGAAGCACTCTACGGGTCAGAGGGATTACGCATTGCCCTGCTTGTCGACCAACCCGGTACTTTTATGGCGCTCTCCACAGCGGGTATTGTAATTGCATCCATCTACTCTTCAGGACGAACAAGAAAAAGAGTCATCTTGCGGAAGGTATTTCTCTTTCCACCCTTTATCATGTTTCTCCTTGCCATCTGTATGAACCTGGGAGGGGTAACTTTCGAAGGGGCTATTCTGGGAACACTTGAAAAACTGGGTGCAACTATGGCACCTCTTGCTCTTGTATCTGTAGGTTTTCAGTTGAAATTCCGGCCCGACCGCGAACTCATTGCACCCATGGCAGGTGGTCTTGTAGTCAAACTTCTGATAGCTCCTCTGATTCTTACAACCCTCTATTTCGGGATTCTTGGTGGGCATTCTCTTTCCGTCAAGGTGAGTATCATGGAAGCTGCAATGGCACCCATGGTCACCGGCTCCATCGTTGCTACCTCGTATGGGTTGAACCCGAAACTCGCCTCATATATGATCGGAATCGGAATACCCATCTCTTTTGCTACACTCACGGTCTGGTATCTGATCCTGGAACTCCTGATCTGATCCGTTGGTGGCAATAGCCGGAAGTAGCAGATCCCTGAACGCTGAGTATCGCGGGCTCGCTCGTTCTACTGCCTTACTGAAGATCTCGAGATCCCCCAGTAGCCTGAACCGGTTCTTCGAACGTGTGACTGCCGTGTAGATCAGTTTTCTGTTTAACAGGGGAACGTGATCAGGTGGTAGCATCAGTGTAACGCTGTCATATTCCGATCCCTGACTCTTATGAACTGTTAGAACATAGGCCGGCTCAAATTCCCCGATTCTATGCACTGGAAATTGTCTTAATTCTTCGCCGGAAGATGGGAAGCAGACTCGATATTTTCCATCTTCACCTTTCATACAGACCCCGAGATCGCCATTGAAAAGACCAAGGGAATAGTTGTTTCTGGTAATGATGATGGGGCGTCCGTTGTACCACCCTCCAACAGGTCTGATGACCCGTTCCCTGAAAAGTTTCTCTTCAATCCAGTAATTGAGAGCTACGGTCCCGTGAGGACCATTACGGAGAGCAGCAAGAATAATCGATTCGCTCCAGACTTTCATCAACCTGGCGGGAGCGCAGGTTGATGAAGATTCTACTCTCCTTGCAACTTCACGGTATAGAAATAGATAGTCTTTTTCGGAATGCCCAAACTCCAGATGTTCGAGATCCGAAACAGGCTGCTTCTTCAGTAGCTCTGCCGCCTCACTCCCATCACCACGTCTGATTGCACGAGATAACTTTCCAATACCACTTCGGTTGCCGTAACGGTAGTTTCGCTCCAATACTACAATGGAGTCGTTCAACACCTGATTCGGACCAGTCAATTTTACAGGAACACTGAAAGATAGACCGAGAAGTTTGCCCAGTTCCGGGCTGAACCGGTTGTCTGAGTTACGGCATATTTCGCTAAAGAGGTCTCCTGCTTCTACAGGAGAGAGCTGATCACGGTCCCCCAGAAAGATGAAACGGCACTTCGGGTGACAAGCACGAAAAAGGCGCCAGAGTAGTGTCAGGTCCATCATGGAAGATTCATCAATCACAATCAGGTCATAAGGGATCGTGGAGGGTTCAGCTGATGGAAGAAGGCTCTCCCTGCCTGCCGCGTAGAGCAGCCTGTGCAAGGTTACAGCACGTTCAGGAATCTGTTTCAGAATCTCAGGGTCCGCTTCGGACCCTTCAAGCTCTCCGCGAATAGCTTCAGACATTCGATCAGCAGCTTTTCCTGTAGGTGCTGCCAGTGCGATACGAAGACGGACGGGGGAGATTTGTAACAGAAAATTCAAGGTACGCGCAAGAGTTGTCGTCTTGCCTGTACCCGGTCCGCCAGATATCACCAGGAAGGGTTTGATGCCAGCCAGCTGAGTGGCCAGCCTCTGGTAATCAGGCTCACCACCCTGCATATCACCGTCCGGATAGAGCTCATTCAACACCTTCATTGCTCGGTTCGCGGGTATTAAAAAAGGTTCGGTTGTAACCAGGCGGGCAATTTTCAGTGAAACACTTTTTTCATACTTATAATAGCGTTGAAGGTAAATAAGATCTCCAATAAGTCGAAGAGGGCTCTCACCGGAAGATTCGGAACAGATTGGCGACGAGAGCAGCAGATGCCTGTCCACCGGCTCAGCAGGGAGAGAATCGGAGTCTATATCCAGATCCAGTTGGGCTGCCCATTCGGCCGGAGATTGCCTGAGTGAGAGACAGACATGACCGGATCGAACGGCCAGGGAGAGAAAGAGTACAGTCATTTGGCAATGGTTGTCGAGATCTCCGTACTCTTTCTGTAGAAATTTTAACATCTCTACTTCATATGTTCCAGACCATCCGTCTTTTATAGATCTGATTAATACAGAATTCTTATGCTCAGACATCCCCACCTCCTCTCTCAATTCTGGCTTCCAGCAGATCCAGAAGCGTACGATCAGGACGGTCGCGGTAGACCCCCATATTGGATCCCTGCCTCATTCCCCGAACAAATAGATAGAGAACCCCACCAAAGTGGCGATCGTACTCGAAATCCGGAAGCGTACTCTGCAAATAGCGTCGTACTGCCAAAAGATAGAGATGATACTGGAGGTCATAGCCCGACTCCGTGACCTCACCGGCCAGAGAATCTGTGCCGTACTCTTCTACACTCTTCCCCAGCCAGTTGGACTTGTAGTCGAGAATATAGTAGCGACCTTCAAACCTGACAATCAGGTCGACAAAACCGGTTAGAAATCCCTCGATATCCAGATCACTCCCCCAACCGGACGTGTTCGATGGACCACCCCGAATCATATTAATAAGCTCATCACCGGATACCGGACTTGATGGCAAATGAAACTCCATCTCACGGATCATATTGCATGGAGAGACTTCCTCTAACCTTAATGAG
Source organism: Balneolaceae bacterium (assembly GCA_040880485.1). Classification (GTDB taxonomy): domain Bacteria; phylum Bacteroidota; class Rhodothermia; order Balneolales; family Balneolaceae; genus JBBDIJ01. Next base: position 168,402 of record JBBDIJ010000009.1, on the reverse strand, counting down.
CCAAAATCAGCTCCTCGAACAGCTCTCATCATATCAGCGAGCACAGGGGACCACACAGGATCAAATGCATACTTATCAAGAATTTCCGATGCAATCCTCTCATAGTTGGATGGGTCTCGAAAATCGAAATCCGGATGTTCGAAAAGCTTGTGTACCACTATACCCGCCGAAGCACCTTTTGGGAAACCGAAAATCGTTTGTGAAACCTCGCCGACGGTTTCTTTATTCAATAAAAAGCCGGTTTCCTGCCACTGTTCGTAGTCGGCCTCCTCATATGCCGAAGTGCTTTGAAGCAGCGATGTGAAGCTGAAGATCGATTTACCAGGCACAATACGTACCGGAAGTTCAATCTTTTTAAGCTGAAGTGGTGCCGTTTCGGCCTCATCCGGTGGCACTACATTCACACTCTCCTCATCATCTTCATTGTCGTATTCACCGACAGTAATGGAATGGCAACGGCGGGCCATATCTCTCCAAACCCGGGCATAATCCTCCACTCCAAATTCAGATTTTTCATTATAACCGGGCAGGCCCAAATATTCTCCAATACTTCTCTCTACCCTGTCTCTTCCAAGCAGAAGTGCACCCAACCCTGAGTAGTGAGAACGGGAGTGGCTACCCCAGAATAGTTTGCACTTGTATTTCGCGCGGGTCAGGGCAACGTAGCTCTTCCTTACCTCTTCCGAGCACTCTTCAATCATGCTTCTGCGAGCTGCCCTCTGACGCCCTTCACTCCCTCTGTTCTCAAGATTTGCCGTAAATTGATACTCCTTTCCCAAATCATAATACCCGACAATTGGTCTGCTGTCAATTCTCTCATTTGGCCTTCGTACACTCCACAAGTCCGGGCAGATGACAAGCGGATACTCCAGGCCCTTGCTTCCATGCACAGTGCTGATCATGACCAGATCCCTGTCACTTTCAAGAAGAAGTTTGTCATCCTCAAAGCCCCTCTTCTCTTCCATGTTCCTCTCGAACCAGTGAGAAAGTGCGGCGGGATCGAGGCGGTCCTCCCTCTCGGAAATGGAGCAAAGTTCCGCAAGATGCTCCAGATTGGTAATCATTCTCTCACCTCTTTGAAACCCGGCAGCCTGCCCGATTGCACCCTTACCGGTAAGCAATCGGCGTATCATAGCCATGACGCCGCGTTCTCTCCAGCACTCAAGGAGTTCCGTTAACATTTCCACGAGTTCTCTCCAGGCTATCTCACTTTTCTGCATCTCCATTAATTCCGCAAGGTTGCGCCCAAACAGACCGGAAAAAAGCAGATTGTTCACCGCGGTTGAGTTATCGGGGTTCAGAACAGCTTTGAATAGAGAAGAGAGGATCCTCGCTTCATCACTCTCAAACACACTCTCTTTTGTATATGTAATGGCGTCCACTCCCCTTCGGGAAAGCATCCCCTTCAATCTCTCGGCACTTCTGTTATCGAGTACCAAAATAGCGATATCATTTGGCTTTAACGAGGATCCGTTGATCTGTGCCGTTCCCGACCGCCCATTCTCGATCCAATTCACAACTTCATCGCAGGCCCAGCGAAAAGCCAACTCCTTCAAATTCGACACATTTTGGCCCTCATCTATCGTAAACACAACATCCAGAGCCGACTCGCCCAAACCGGTATGAACTGAATCTATACCGGTTTGGGCAGCAGGCACAGATACAGGAGAGTAGAGGATCTCTTTTTCCAGAAAGGGATCGGGACGGTACGAAAAGAGTTCATTGACAGCACTGACAAGAGGAGTATCGCTGCGATAGTTGAAATCGAGACGAAAAAGGGCATCTTCAGAGAGTCCCTTCCGAGCTGCAAGATAGGCGTAGAGGTCGGCTCCCCTGAACCGGTAGATCGACTGCTTCGGGTCACCTATCATCAATAATCGGGAGTCATCCATTCCCCGAGGATAGATTTTATCGAAAATAGCGTATTGAACCGGATCGGTATCCTGAAATTCATCTACCATCGCGACAGGTGTTTCGCTTCGCAGGCGAAGAGCAAGTGTCTCTCCATGAACAGGGTGATTCAATGCATCATAAAGCCGCAACAGAAGCTCGTCGAAAGAAGCTTCATCAGACGTATTTCGTCTCTCTGCCAGAAGAGCCCCGGCTCGCTTGATGATGCCTCGCAACCAGCCATTCAATACCTGCCCCATTTCACTGTTCAGGTCATACAACTCTTGAGAGAGATCAAAAAACGGATCCTCCCCAAAAGGTTCATACCCATTTTTCCAATTCTTCGGATCCAGAACCCAGGAGCGTATAAAGAAGCGTAATGCATCCGGTGGACGACCCATCATAGCCTCATCAAAGATATATCGATCCAGATGGGAACAGCGGCTATCCGTATAACGTGCAGCACTTTTTATATGGCTATCATGAATCTGAGAGCAAAGTTCCTCTCTTCGCTCCTTCCACATTGCTGCCCACTCCTGCAGAATTCCAAGATACCGTTCCGGAATACTCTCCATATCGGGTAGTGGCCCTGTTTCAATGACCACCGAAGGGAAACCTGAAACTTCTTTCAGGTTTTTTAAAAGTTTTTCCGGACTCCCGTATCGGGACATAAGCCTGTCAAGCAAAATAGTTCCAGCCTTGCTGCTTCCCAGACGATCAATCTCCTCTCTCCATATACTCTCGACAACCTCCCCGATATAACTGTCGGACGTATCAACAACAAGATCGAAGGGTGAAGCGGTCAATATTGCCTCTTCCTGCAGAACACGCTGGCAGTAACCGTGTATGGTCAACACTTTGGCTCTGTCGAAGTAACGGATGGCTCTCTCAAGGATCTCAACAACATCAGTCCGGTTGCGGCAAAAATCGATCAGATCCTGAAAAAAGGCTTCCCGGCCATCGGCGCTTCCTTTCTGTAAAACAGCCAGGGAGTCACGAAGCCTGTCCAGAATCCGCTCTCTCAGCTCACGGGTGGCTCGTCGGGTAAAGGTGACCACAAGTAGTTGCTCGGGTTGAACCTTCTGTTCTATAATAAATCGAATCCAGAGCGATGTAAGTGTATAGGTCTTGCCCGTACCGGCACTCGCCTCTATGAGCAGACGGGGAGGCAGATCTTCACGGAATGGATTGAATCGATTTTCAGGCATTCAAATCCTCCATTGCACTCTGCATAGGAAATATTAACTCCTCTACAATTCGGCTCCATATCTCCAATTCCCCATTTTCCGGTTCCCCGAAAAGAAGCCGGACATAAGGGTCCTCTGCCATTCCACCGTACTCGCTGTAAAAGGTTTTGATAAAGGCAGAACGTGCTGCCTCCTCAGACTCGCCCTTTTGAAGTTTTTCTGCATAGTTGCAGAGAGGATCGGGAAAAATTGGGAGAGGGTTTATGACTCCCTCCCGATAGATCTGCAGAGCCGACTTCAACAGCGCTTCCGGATTCTCAGGTTCTTTGAAAGATCTCCATTTTGAGTTTGGTTTAGAGAGTTCAAACAGAAAACCGTTCCCCCGGGGAACCGCTTCTGATACCAGAAGTGCAAGATAGGTAACCCAGACAGGTATAAGATTACGTCCCACAGATGAGGAGCGCGAGACGGTAAAATATCCGTCCTGAACCATTGTGCTTACCTCTCCGGCCAACAGTGTACCGTCCAATTCCACTGAAATATTCAACAGCTCCTGACGAACCGGGTGCCCCAGCTGTACAGGCACTTTCAACGATTCATTCACTGAGAAGATGAGGTCCCTGGAGAGGCGTTCACCCGGCCAACCCTCGGGCACGATCGCCGAATCCTGCAGCCACCGCAACGACTGATCCGAATCGACACCCCGTGTGCGCCATCCGGCGAGAAACTTTACAATTTTGAACATCTCCAGAGAAGATATATCAAACTCCTGTTCTGGATCCTCACTACGATCGAACCGAACACCACACCTTTTCTGAAAAAAAGTTCTGAGAGGATGTCGGAAAAAATTACAAAGTTCTTGCAGCCTGACACTCTCCATATCGAAATCCTCCGCTTTCGGAAGCTTGTCGATCACAATTAAGCTATCTCCCCTGCTCCGTACTCTAAGTTTCTCTGCCACTTGCATATCGAGCCGTGAAATACCCTCTCCCATCAGGTAGAGCGACCGGGAGAAGCGTTGCAAGGGCTGGCGCTCCAGGTACGTCGCTTCAGTTCCCCCAGCCCCAAAGACCTGTTCGGCCCACTCCGAGAGGATCGAAGATGGAGGATGGGGCCGGTCATCATATCTATCCATACCCGAATAGCTGCAGTAGAACACCTCACGAGCAGCCATCATAGACTCCAGAAAAAGTGCTTTCTCCTCCTCTCTTCGATCCCGCTCCCCCGGTCTCGGAGCAGCGGCGATCAAATCGTACGGACTGGCAGGATCGGATGACGGGAAAACCCCGTCATCCAGACCGAGCAGGGCGATCATGCGAAAAGGCATACTTCTGGCCGGAACCATCGAAGCAAAGTGAATCCCCCTTCCAAAATGGAGCCCGCCCGCCTCCTTTCCTTCTGATTCAGACAGAAGTGTGGCTCGAATTACCTCAAAAGGCACACTCTCCTGCATCCCTCCAACCTCAGCCTCCTTTCGAACTGTTTCAAGATGTTCCAGCAGTTTCATGCTTTCAACCGTTTCGTAAAGCCTGGATTGCAAAAAGTTTGCAAGGGCCTCCTCCAGCCAGGCGACCCAGTCAGTTATAATCCTAAGTCTGCGGCTCCCATCCCGAAATTCGACGAGCAGGTTGAACAGCTTCTGAAATCGTGCCCATAGTAGCAGATCATCACGACTACTGACCCTGTGGTAAAGAAGCACCTCACCGACATAATCACCCGGTTCTCCCCCTGTCATCTGCCCCATCCAGCCTCGTCTCAGTGCACTGTTCCACGTTCTCCACTCTCTGGACGGCTCTCCATGCTCCTTTCTGTGGTCAGCATCAATTCCGCTTCTTACCCTGTTCTCCCGAAACCAGTACTCTATGGTTTGCAGATCCGATTTGGAAAAACGGAAGGCCTGCATCACCCATTCGTTTCGTATCCACTCGAAAAGGTCCTCCCGGCTAAATCGGGAATCAGCCAGTTTCAAAAGCCCTTGAAACAGTGTGGTCAGGCTACCCTCCTGATTCAGAGTACTATCCAGGTTAAATGGAATATGGGGCAAACCCTCCTCAGGTTCTCCAAATACGGCCCTTATAGCCGGAGCATACCGCCCGATATCCGGTGTCACAACCAATATATCATCCGGCCGAAGTTGGCTGAAACCGTGCTCTCCGGAGACCGCCTCTAACACATATTGATAGAGTACTTCCACTTCACGTACAGGACTGTGACATGATCGAATGGTCAACGACTGATCCGGCTCTACACCATCAGGAACTGGCTGGTTGTGCCAGACAGAGTCCTGCAGCTGGTGGAGCAAAGAACTATCTTCTCTTTTGGCAGCTCCTCTATCTATTACATGTCTTGTAAAATCATTTCCTGCAAGAATTTTCCTCAACAGCTCATCCTGACGGAAAAACTCCTCGCCAAAAAGTTGGTACAACCTGTTTTGGTTGTCAGTTTCATGAATTTTGCCCGGAGTGACCCGATAGAGGTGAAAGTCGGAAAACTTCCCAACTCCGGAGAGAATCTGAAGGATGGGTTCGGAGAGACGCCCCGGATTAAATATCATTTCAGGAGTTCTTTTAACTATTTTATTTTCATTGACTTCACGTAGAAAGGAGTTAAAAAGTGAAGCGCGATGAACTGCTGTCCCTTTCGCGGTACGATTCATACGTGAGACGATCTCTCTCCAAAGTTCTGCCTGCCACCTCTCTTCAACTTCTTCGGGAACGGATTTCTCCCACGCCACAAGCATATCCGGCCTGTAGTTCAAATACTGGTCGTACAGTGAAGCGAGATGACGGCTCAGCCAGACACGCCTTTTCTCTCTGTTCTCCTCTCCTCCCGCCTCGAGATAGTGATGTAACAAAGGGTATCGCGATAAAATAGAGTGCTCACCAAGTAGTGAAAAGAGGAGCCATGTGAGAGGTCCCGGATCGGATAAGATGTACTCAGCCAGGTCCGGGTTCCGATTTCGTATCTCGTTCCAGAGCCATTGAGAGGGGAGCTGCCATGTGATATTGGCTGCCACCCCGTTTCGATTTGCCAGCTCAAGAGAGAGCCACCTCGCGGTATCCCGGTTGGGTACCAGTACAAGTGGGCCGACCACAGGATCTGAAGACACTCTCTCCTTTAACTGCAATGCCGCGGCCTCTGCAAGACACTCCATCCGGTCACTTTCGGTTATATATATCATCCTCGGGACGTGTTACGATTGGATTCGCCTGTAAAACCGCTTTCATGATATCGATTATGGCTATAGCAGGAAAGTATGAATAGCGAGTGACAAACCTTGTCACCCCCTTCCCAACCGGCAAATATTTTTTTGTATCTTCCCATGACACGGACTGTTATTCATTCATCAGAAACCGGGACCTCAACAGTTTATCATGCCCGAGCAAACGCCTGCCATGAGATATCACAGCCGAAAAATGGTAAAGCCCCAGGACATGAATCCGCATGGAACCCTCTTTGGCGGGCAAGTTCTGGCCTGGGTCGATGAAGAGGCCGCTATTTATGCGACCTGTCAGCTTGGTAAAGGAAATCTCGTTACAAAATTTATGACCGAGATCGACTTTGTGAACTCTGCCCAACTAGGCGACATCATCGAGATCGGTATGGAGACGGTACGATTTGGACGCACCTCCATTACCTTAAAGTGTGAAGTTCGCCACAAATTTACACACAAACCCATTATCAAAATTGACAATATCGTGTTTGTACACCTTGATGAACGGGGCCGTCCGGCACCTCACGGTGTATCGAAACCGGTAGAAGAGGAGATATAAATGGCAGTGAATCGATGAAAAAAACAGAACGGGTGGAACCGGAACTGATCTACAAAATGCTATTTAATGAGAAGAAATATGTAGCCGAATTCTCAGAAGCTTCCATACAATCATTTAGTGAGTTCAGGACCGATTACACAGCCAACATGAATGCCAGAGATCTTGAAGATCTACGAAGAGCCGGCCATAAAATAAAGCCAGTTGTAGAGATGCTTCACCTTGGCGAAATTCTGGAAGAGTATGAGAACGCCAAATCCCTGATCGTTGGAAATGCACCCGATGATGAACTGAACCGATCGATCGAAAAGATGGAGTTGATCCTGGAAGAGGTAATAGAAGATTTCAGGGTCATTCTGGCCGACACGAACCTGAAACCTGGCAATAGTGAAACCGGGAGTTGAGGAATGCATATACTCGTCACAGGTGGTACCGGGTATATTGGCAGTCATACTGTACTGGAACTGCTTAAAAAAGGATTGAATGTTACCGTAATCGATAATCTCACAAACAGTAAAAGAGAGGCTCTGCGGCGTGTAGAATCACTTTCGGATAAGAAAGCAGTGTTTCATAAAATAGATTTGCTGGATCAGGAATCCCTTCTCCATCTCTTTCGGGAATCTGATTTCGACTCTGTCATTCACTTTGCCGGACTGAAAGCTGTGGGAGAGTCTGTTGAAAAACCTCTACTCTACTACAGAAACAATGTGGCGGGCACCATCAATCTCTGTCGTGCCATGTCCGACTCAGGTGTTCGAAAAATGGTTTTCAGCTCCTCTGCAACCGTATACGGCGATCCGGAGAGCGTTCCAATACGGGAAAACTTTCCCCTTTCTGCAACAAATCCCTATGGACGCTCCAAGCTGATGATCGAAGAGATTCTTCAGGATCTGTGCAAATCCGACCCTGATTGGTCTGTGGCACTCCTTCGCTACTTCAACCCTGTTGGTGCCGATGGCAGTGGAAAGATTGGAGAAGACCCGCAAGGGATTCCAAACAACCTGATGCCTTTTATCTCCCAGGTAGCCGTCGGTAAACGGAAGAAACTGGCTGTTTTTGGTCGGGACTGGCCAACAAGAGACGGAACCGGAGTGCGGGACTACATTCATGTCACGGACCTGGCGAGAGGCCACCTTGCTGCCGTCCGCTATCTTGAAGAGCACTCTGGTATCGAAACTTTCAATCTGGGTACCGGAGAGGGGTACTCTGTACTGGAGATGATCCGTGCGTTCGAGTTGGCCTCCGGAAAAGAGATCCCGTGGGAATTTGTCGAACGCCGGCCCGGAGATATCGCCGAATGCTTCGCCGACCCGGGCAAGGCGGAGCATCAGCTGGGGTGGCGTGCAGAAAAGAGTCTTGAGGAGATGTGCCGGGACGCATGGAACTGGCAAAAGAGCCATCCCGAGGGTTATCCCGAAGAGTAGTCCCCTACGTATCGAGAACCTGAAAAGTTTGATCCGCTTCCATGGCAAGTACCGACTCGGTCATCAGTTGAACGAGCTGTTCTACATCTGCCAATGAGACCACCTCTACCGGTGAATGCATATAACGGATTGGCACCGACAGAAGAGCACTTGGAATTCCCGTTTGCTGAAAGAAGATACTATCTGTATCGGTACCTGTACGAACGCTGGTCGCTTCGTGCTGAAGTGCTATTTCTCTCCTCTCAGCAACTTCTTCGACCAACCGCACCACTGCCGGATGGTTCGCTCCGCCATGTTGAACCGTTGGGCCCTTTCGAAGTTTGACCTGACCAAACTCCTTATGGTCAATCCCGGGAGTGTCGGTGGCATGGGTAACATCGGTTACAAGAGCTGCATCCGGCATATATCTGTAACTCATCATCCGGGCACCGAATCCACCCACTTCCTCCTGTACAGAGTTAAGAGCTATCACATTTACTTTCAAGTCTTTACGACGTTTTTTTAGACTTTTAATAACACTTGCTATCACAAACCCGCCGATCCGGTTATCAATCGCGCGTGCTGTAAGTAACTCGTCATTCAGCATCTCGGGTTCTACCGAATACGTCACCGGGTCACCTACCTGAACCAGCTTAACGGCTTCTTCCCGTGAAGAGGCACCAACATCTACATAGATCTCCTTCCAGGATGGCTGGTTCCCCCCACCATTCTTCTTGTCCTGAAGGTGTATGGCCGTATTGCCGGTAACCCCGACCACCCCACCATTCCGGGAGTGAATCGTCACTTTTTTTGCACGTGCAATCGTGGAATCACTGCCGCCGAGACGGTTCAGATATACAAACCCCTCTTCAGAAATATACTGTACCACCATTCCAATCTCATCCACGTGGGCTTCCAGCATCACGGTAGCTGCGTCGGTATTGGTCTCCAACCACGCTGCGGCAGAGCCGTAGGCATCCGACTCTGTACGGTCGGCCCACTGTCCAACTCTGGAAAGCCAGACCCGTTGCCCTTTCGACTCATAGCCCACAGGACTGGGTGTAGAGAGTAGCTGTTCGAGAAATTCCTGCATTTCGCTATTCATCATACTATTACTTCTTTTCTCGTAAGGCAGCCATGAAGTAAAAACCTTCACCTGCCGCTGTTTCCGTTCCGGCACAATATACTCAGTCGGCACAAGAGTATCAGCTTTAACCGGGCAGAACCAACCCTGTTGTTTCACTTTTATTTCGGACAGAAAGGTCTGATCTTTCAGCCTACATAACCTGTTGCAACCTCTACAGCCTAACGCTCTACTCTATGGACAGAAGCAGGCAATACAAGATTTTCAACGACCCGGTTCACGGTTTCATAACCGTGCCAAAGGGTATTATGCTGCAGCTGATCGACCACCCTTATGTTCAAAGGCTTCGAAGAGTGCGTCAGCTCGGATTGGGGCACCTGGTGTTTCCCGCTGCTGAACACTCCCGTTTTTCACATGCAATTGGTGCGATGGAGTTGGGCCAGCGGGTTCTCAAACATCTGAAGGAAAAAGATACTACGATTAGTGATGCAGAAGTGGAAGGAACTCTCCTGGCTATTCTGTTGCACGACATCGGCCACGGGCCTCTCTCTCATACACTCGAGCACTCGCTGATAGAAAATTTCAATCATGAGATGATGAGCCTTGCGGTGATGGAAGATCTGAACCGTCAATTTTCCGGTGTACTGGATACGGCCATCGAGATTTTCACCGACCGGTACCCCAAGAAATTTCTTCATCAACTTGTCTCTTCACAACTCGACATCGACCGGCTGGATTATCTAATGAGAGACAGCTTTTTTACCGGAGTATCTGAAGGTTCAGTTGGCATCAATCGGATTTTGAAAACGATGAGAGTGTTTAATGGTAATATTGTCATTGAGCGCAAAGGTATCTATGCCATCGAAAATTACATCCTCTCCCGACGCCTCATGTATATGCAGGTCTATCTCCACAAGACCGTATTGGCTGCAGATCACCTGCTTCGAATGATTTTCAGAAGAGTTCGCACATTAATCGATTCAGGTAAAGGGCCGGAACAGCCCTCTGAACCTCTTCGTTTTTTTCTTGAAGAGAGGCCGGATGCCAGGAAAGTGATATCCAAAGGTGTCATGGAGATGTATATCTCTCTGGACGATCACGATATATATCTGAGTCTCAAAAGCTGGAGTCGTACTAACGACCCAATCCTCTCGGATCTTTGCAGCCGTTTTTTACAACGCAATCTATTCAGAACAACATTCTTCACACGTAAACCGGCCGCTGACAAGCTCAAACTGCTTCACCACGCAACAAAGCGTCAGCTCAGGGAGGCGAGGATGCCTTCCGACGACACAAGTGCAACTCACTACTATCACGTGGACAGGAGTTTCAGTGAAGCCTATAAATATGAAAAAGACGGGATATGGATACTGGACCCGGAAGACAAGGCAGTAGAATTCTCAAAAGCTGCAGATACCAAAAATATTATCGCTATGACTCAACCGGTCGTCAAGCACTATATCGTCCATTTGAAAGAGGTTGACCTGTCCATCAAATGAAGACCGTGTAAGCTGGCCTCCTCGTTTATGTAACTACAACCTCGCTGGTATGGCCAGAGCGAACCACAGTCATCAACTCATTTTCAGAAAATGGTTTCTGAATATAGCCATCGAAACCGTTTTCCATCATGCGTTTTCGATTGCCTCTCCGGCTGTTGGCTGTTACTGCAACGACTCTCAGTTCGGATACCGGAGGAGACGCTGAACGTATTCTATTCAGTGCTTCGAGGCCATCCATTACAGGCATGGTAATATCCATCAATACAAGATCAGGCAGTCGCTCTGCGATCCGGTCCAGGGCCTCCTTGCCATTTCTTGCTTCAGTCACCTCAAAACCTCTCTTTTCCAGAACAATGCGGAGAAGTGTCCGATTGATGGCTACATCATCCACTACAAGTATATATCGGATCTCTTCACTCTTTTTTTCGTTACCCACCCATCCACTCTCTTGCTGATCGGGTTTCAGAAGGTCATTCACCCGATGCAACAGAAGTGTGCAATTTTCTGTAATGGTATTCAGATATTTCTGCTGTTTCCGGTTCAGCTGGATATCCTCCTCAAGCAATCGACTGTACCCAATGATCGCATTCAGGGGAGTTTTCAGATTGTGAGAAACTTTTTCCAGAATCACCTCACCGGTATCACTCTCCTCTACCTTCTGAACCAGTTCCGAGCTACCGATGAGCACAAGCTGGCCAATCATACGGCTCTCTTCTGTTAAAATCGGGTGTTTGTATACTTGCCTCTCCTGTCTGCCATCTCTGTCATCAGAAATCGTGCAAGATTGACCCTCCGAACGGATACAGCGTATCAAATCCTCGGGAAGCCGGGCATTCTCAATCATCTCCCCTTCGAGGCCGGATGGAGTACGGTCGAACAACTTTAAAAATTGTTGGTTGGCGAAACGAACACTCCCCTTTTGATCCAGAACAACCAAAGCGTTCCGGGTGTAAGTCGAAATTGCGTGAAGGTAGGCTCTCTGCTCTAAGCTGTTGAGTTCAAAATACTCCTGCTCTTTTCTGCTTCGAATAAAGAGGTAGGTCGAGAGGGAGAAGACAATAACAAGAGTCAGCAAATAGACATACTCTGTCATGTCGTATATCCAGATCTCATTCATGAGATAGGGAACCTGTATCCATCGATCAAGCCAAAGGAGATACACTATGGTTGCCATTTGTTATAGTGGTAGCACTCCACTTAAAATAGAACCTGAACAAGACTATACCCTGTTAGGTTTTTTTAACCTTTACTTAAAACAGGGCAGGAATGGCCCTCTGGAAGTTGATTATAAAATTTTAAAGTTACTGCAGCTCGATCGATCTACCCGGTCCGCCTGTATTTTACAAAAGTGATCTGTTCCCCGTGCTCCCGATAGACCTCTTTAAACTCTGAGCCGATTCGGTCGCGATACTCCGGGAACCAGGTATCCCCGCTATACTCCTTATGAATTTCAGTGATATAGAGCTCATCCACCCGATTCAGCAGAGCACTGTATATTTCCGCTCCACCTATCACGAAAGCAAGATCTTCATTACGAACACTTTCGAGCGCATCCGATATCGTTCGACAGACTACCACACCGGAGTAATTTCGGGTACGAGACAGTACAACGTTCCTTCTGCCCGGTAGCGGTTTCTCTCCCAGTTCCTCAAATACACCTCTCCCCATAATGACAGTGTGGCCGGTTGTAACCCGTTTAAACCACTCCATATCCTCTCTGTAGTGCCAGGGTAGCGCTCCTTCTTTTCCAATCAGGAGACCAGGATCATGTGCTGCAATGATGGCCAGTTTCATACAGCAACTTCAAATCGAATCGCAGGGTGCGGATCGTATTCTTTAAGTACGAAATCTTCGAGTTCAAGCTGATCCAGTGGCTTTCTGCTAATCTCCAGTGTTGGAAGCGGGCGAGACTTACGTGACAACTGATCCCGAAGACCGTCAATATGATTTACATAGATGTGTGCATCTACAATTGTGTGAGCAAATATTCCAGGCTTTAGCCCTGTTTCTGCAGCGATAGCCATGGTGAGGGCCGAATAACAGGCAAGATTAAATGGTATTCCCAGTGCGATATCTCCGGATCTCTGTGTAAGATGGCAGTTTAGGCGTCCGTTAGAAACATTAAAAATATACATGATATGGCAAGGTGGCAAAGCCATTTCTTCCAAAAGAGCCGGATGCCAGGCACTAACCACGATCCTTCTACTGTTTGGATTATTCCTGAGAAGATCGATCGCTCTTTGAAGCTGGTCGAACTCGCCCCACTTCCATGACCCGTCTTGCACATTTTTTTTATATCGGCGGCCCTCTTCAGATTCCGCATAGGGAAACCTTCTCCACATAACGGGATATATGGGACCAACATAACCGCTTTCATCCGCCCATGCATCCCAGATATGGCAATTCTTTTCGTCCCGCAACCATCGAATGTGATCTTCTCCACGCAAATACCACAACAACTCCAGTATAACGGATCGAAACGGCACTTTTTTAGTTGTCAGTAGCGGGTATCCCTCAGAGAGATCCACCTTGTAGAACTCTGAAAAACAGGAGATGGTATCTGTACCAGTACGATTCTGTTTACGGATACCATTATCCAGTACATTTTGAACAAGGTCGAGATAACTTTTCATTTACTTCGAATCTACAGATTGTATGTATATTGAACGCATAGATACTCTCCTCTACAGTACGGGTAGAAGTGCAGTTGCGATGCCAAAATAGACCAGTAACCCGGTCACATCCACAATTGTGGTAATCAGCGGGCTGCTGGCTACAGCCGGATCGATACCAAATCGAGTGAGAAAAAACGGTAATATGGTGCCGATCAGATTGGATAACAACACTATGGCAACCATAGACAGGCCCACCACCATCCCGATCTCCCATCCACCTCTGAAAACACCTAACAAGCCACTTGCAACTCCCATGGCAAGTCCAAGGGCCAACCCGACGAAAATCTCTTTACCTGCCACCCGGAACCAGTGATTCAACTTTACATCCCCGATTGCAATAGCACGAACCATAATCGTTGCCGACTGCGCCCCTGTATTACCGCCACTGTCTATCAGAAGGGGGATGAAAAAGGCAAGAGCAATGGCAGAAGCCAGAACATCCTCATAATATTCGATCACTCCGGAACTCAAAAGGTTCACAAAGACAAGTATGACCAACCAGTGAATTCGCTTTGAAAAAAGGGTCCAGAAGGAGGTCTCCCTGTAAGTTGTCCTTAATGGAGCAACTGCAGCACCTTTATGAAAATCCTCCGTTGCTTCCTCCTGGGCAATATCGATGATATCATCAACTGTTACGATTCCGACCAAAATTCCATCAGAATCTACAACCGGGAGTGCAACCCGGTCATACTTGCTTAACATCTCTACAGCAAGCTCCTGATCTTCAAAAGCATTCAGAGCAATAAAGGAGTCGTCGGTTATATCAGCAATCCGGTCCTTTTTGTCGGCCAGAATCAGTTGGGTAAGACGAAGGTCATCTATCAATTTCTCTGATTCATCTACAACATAAATCACATTCAGTGTTTCGGCGCTATAACCATGCTTCCTGATATGGTCAATCGCCTCCTCTACACTCCAGTCTCTCTTCACTTTCACATACCTGGAAGTCATGAGCCGTCCAACGCTCTCCCTGGGATAGCCCAACATTTTGCGGACCTCTTGCTGCTGTTCCAGCTGAAGAGAGTTGAGTACTCGCTGAGTCAAATGCCCGGGCAGTTCTTCCAGGATCGAGATCCGGTCATCAGGTTCAAGATTGGACATGACCTCTTCAAGCTGCTTTCTGGAGAGTAGATCCAACAGTTCAACCTCCTTCGCACTGCTCAGGTGAGAGAAGACCTCTGCAGCGACCTGCTTCTTGAGTAACCTGAAGAGAACAACGGCAATCTCTGCGTTCATCTCTTCAATAAGCTCGGCGATATCGACTGAGGGAATGTCCTGAATAGACTCTTTCAGAGCGATCCAGTCTCTCTTCTCAATCAGCTCTTCCAATTCAGGTCTTAACAGTTGAAGCATCTTAACAGGATTTAGGTAACAAATCCGACATCGGATCAGATCACATACCGAACTCAATCATTCGCTGTGAAGAGAATCGCTCTTCAGGGGATAAAACACAAGATCTTCAGTTTGGCCGACTGTTGTCTGTATCAATATTCTGAATATCATCGCAAGCTACTTTTGCAGCGGCTTGCTCTGCCCGTTTTTTACTCTTCCCACTTCCTTCACCAACGATGGATCCATCCACACTAACCGTTATATGAAAAGTCTTGTCATGGCCTGGCCCCTCCTCGGAAACGAGCTTGTATCGGGGAAGGGGTAGTTGATTGGCCTGTGTATATTCAAGCAGAAGACTTTTATAGTTATCTGTTGTACCAGACAGCATCTCCAGATCAATCTGATCACTATAGATCTTCTCTACAAATGAATAGGCGATCTTGTACCCCTCCGAAAGATAGATTGCCGCAACAAGAGACTCGAAAATGTCTGCAAGGACACTTTTGGACAACTCAATACCTTTGTCGCGAACATGTCCCCCCACCTCCAGCACAGTGTTCAAACCAAGGCCGTATGCAAGCTCTGCGAGTGTATCTCCACGCACCATGCGAGCCCGTAACTTGGTCAGAAACCCTTCATCTTTTTGTGGGAACGATTTAAAAATGATCTCTGTCGCAATGAGATCGAGAACTGCATCCCCGAGAAACTCCAGCCTCTCGTAGGTTTCAGAAAGGTGCATATCCTCTCCATCTACCAGTGATCTGTGTCGAAGCGCCCTTCGGTAGTGAGTATCCTCACTAACCCGAAATGAAAGAATAGATTCAAGCTTCTCTATGAATTCATCTTTTTCCGGTTCATTTCCAGACAAAAAACCTGACCAGTGATGCCTGTTTCTGCCTGACATCCCACTACTCTTCAAACTTCTTGAAGACGAGAGTTGTGTTGTGGCCGCCAAAACCGAACGCATTGTTCAGGGCATAACGAATCTCTCTCACCTCGGCCTCATTCACTGTATAGTTCAGATCACACTGGGGGTCAGGGGTTTCGTAGTTGATGGTAGGAGGAACCATATTATGATAGATCGCAAGCACAGTAGCTACCGATTCTCCGGCACCAGCCGCTCCCAACATATGACCAGTCATCGACTTGGTAGAGTTAAGGTTCATCTTGTATGCATGCTCACCAAATACCTTCTTGATCGAATTGGTCTCAGCGATATCTCCAAGAGGCGTGGATGTTCCATGCATATTGATATGGTCCACATCCGTCGGCTTGATGCCAGCCATCTTCAATGCATTTCCGAGTGCAAGCAGAACTCCGTTTCCATCGGGGTCCGGAGCCGTAATGTGATGGGCATCGGCAGAGAAACCATACCCTGTAATTTCACCATAGATCCTGGCTCCCCGATCCAGTGCGGAGTCAAGAGATTCAAGGATCATCATTGCCGCGCCCTCTCCGAGTACAAACCCGTCTCGGGTTTTATCGAAAGGCCTTGATGCGGTCTCCGGTGAGTCGTTTCTGGTAGAAAGCGCCTTCATAGAACTGAAACCTGCGACACCAATTTGCCACACAGGAGATTCTGTTCCTCCACATACCATCACATCTGCCTGGCCATATTTGATCGTATCAAAAGCCAGGCCAATGTTATGTGATCCTGTCGCACAAGCAGAAACCGCACAGTAGTTAGGCCCTCGGAAACCATATTTGATCGATATGTGACCCGCAGGCATATCCGGTATCAGCATCGGTATAAAAAACGGTGACACCCCGCGGGGCCCATGCTGATAGAAGGAGACCGCCTGATCATAGAAGGTCTTCATTCCGCCTATTCCGGTTCCTACAAGAACTCCGACCCGATCCCTGTCTACCTTTTCCAGATCAATGCCACTGTCGCGAATCGCTTCACCAGCGGTAATTAATCCATATTGGGAGACTTTGTCCAGTCGTCGTGCCTCTTTTCGATCGAAATAGTCAATTGAATCATATCCATCAATCTGACCAGCAAATTTGGTCGGAAAGTCGGTCGTGTCAAAATGTTCAATGGGCCTGATACCGCTCTTGCCGGAAATCAGACCGTTCCAGAAATCGGAAGCCGTATTACCCACAGGGGTTAGTGCTCCAATACCTGTAACGACAACTCTTCGCTTTGACATAGAAACGTTTGAGATGTGACTGCCTTAGGAGATTTTATCTTGCAGATAAGTAACAGCGTTACCGACCGTGGCTATGTTCTCTGCATCTTCATCGGGAATACTGATATCAAACTCTTTTTCAAATTCCATGATCAGCTCCACGGTGTCAAGCGAATCAGCTCCTAGATCATTCGTGAAGTTGGCATCAGTAACCACTTCAGCCTCATCGACTCCAAGTTTATCTACAATAATTGCTTTTACCTTTGATTCAACATCCTGTGACATAGTAGGTCCGGTTTGTTTGGTTTGTTGTTAATTGAACAGTAAGGGGTAAACTTACCTGCAGAAAATACAATATCCTGACTTAAAATACATGAAAAGGGAGTTGCAAGATAGGTCATTGAAATTCATTTACATAGCCATTCCGCCATCAACCCTTATCACTTCACCTGTGATGTAAGAAGCCAGGTCGGATGCCAGAAAAGATACAACTGCGGCAATTTCGTCTGGCTCCCCTGCCCTCCCGAGCGGAGTTTCCGCTTCGATCGACTGTAGTACACTTTCATCCAGTCTGTCTGTCATTTCGGTTCGAATATAACCGGGGGCAATGGCGTTGGCACGTATATTCCTGGCCGCAAGCTCTTTAGCGTACGACTTGGTAAATCCGATGATTCCCGCCTTTGAAGCAGCGTAATTACTTTGACCTGCATTTCCCGAGAGTCCAACAACAGAGCTGATATTGATTATTGACCCACTACGGCTTCTCATCATGGGCCGGGCGGCAACCTTGCTATAATTGAATACACTCTTCAAATTTGTGTCGATCACACTACTCCACTCCTCCTCACTCATACGGAGAATGAGATTGTCACGTGTGATACCGGCATTGTTTACAAGCACATCAAGGGAGCCCCAATTTTTTACTAAGTCGTCAATCACTTCTTCGGCACGTTGCAAATCCACGGCATCTGCTTTATACGCTTTGGCCACCCCCCCAGTTGATTCGATCTCGTTGACCACCGACCGGGCTGCTTTTTCAGAATTGGAGTAGGTGATGGCGACCCTGGCTCCATACCCGGCTAATGATTTCGCGATGGCACTGCCTATGCCCCTGCTTCCACCGGTAACAAGACAATTTTTCTCTTTAAGATGGATCATGGCTGCTTACGTTTAAACACTGTTAACATCGTTAAACTATTCGTCGGTTCCTTCAATCGTAACATCCCGAAGTGTACGTTTTACCAGTCCCTGCAATACTTTTCCGGGCCCACACTCCACAAATCGCTCTGCCCCGTCGTTTCGCATGGCATTCAGAGTTTGAGTCCATAAAACCGGACTTAGCAACTGCTCCAGTAAATTGGCGCGGATCTGCTCAGGATCAGTCACCGCTTCGGCAGTGGTGTTGCTGTAGACCGGACAGGTCGGAGAGGAGAAGGCCGTCTCTTCGAGTTTCCCCTTGAGTCCGTCTCTGGCTGCACTCATGAGTGGAGAGTGAAAGGCTCCACTCACAGGCAATCTTTTTGCCATCCTGCATCCACGCTCTTTGGCTTTTTCCATCGCCAGATCTACGGCAGTGGGCTCACCTGAGATCACAAGCTGCCCCGGGCAGTTGTAATTGGCCGGTACGACCTTTTCACCAGAAGATTCCGAAGCTTCAAAGCATACCTCCTCCACTATTCGATCCTCGAGTCCGATGACTGCTGCCATCGCTCCCGGTTTATTCTCCCCTGCCTGCTGCATTAACCGGCCTCGCAGAGAGACCAGTTCCAGGCCGCTTTCCAGATCCATAACCCCCGCTGCAACAACTGCAGAATACTCTCCAAGACTGTGTCCGGCAACCATGTCCGGTTTCAAACCGGACTGTTCAAATAGCAGAATTGAGTGAAGAAATATCGCCGGCTGGGTATATTCGGTTTGCCTCAGTTTCTCATCAGGCCCCTCGAACATCAGAGTGCTGAGAGAGTATCCTAGCATCTCGTCAGCAAGACTGAATTTGTCAGCCAGTGTTTCATTATCGGTTAATTTGCGACCCATACCAGTGTATTGTGATCCCTGGCCTGGAAAAAGTGCGGCTGTTTTCGTCATTTGATACTCCATTTCAAATAGACCGCACCCCAGGTTAATCCACCACCGAATGCAGAGAGTACCAGATTATCTCCATGGCCAAGTTTGTCTTTCCAGTCATAGAGGCACAGTGGAATCGTTGCTGCTGTGGTATTTCCGTATCTGTCAATATTGACCATCACTTTCTCTTCAGAAAGGCCCATCCGCCTTGCTGTAGCCGAGATAATTCGCTGATTGGCCTGATGAGGAACAAGCCAGCTCACTTCTTCAGCTGTTAGGCCGTTTCTCTCCATAATTTCAAGTGAGACGTCCGCCATTCCTTCCGTCGCTTTTTTAAAAACAGTTCTCCCCTCCTGACGAATATAGTGCTGCTTGTTATCAACGGTCTCATGTGTTGCTGGATAGAGACTTCCGCCCGCATGCTGATAAAGAGTACAGGATTCATCACCTTCTGTATGTTGAACAAAATCTATCACACCGGTCTCGTCCTCTGACGGCTCCAAAAGTACAGCACCCGCCCCATCACCAAATAGGATACAAGTGGTTCTATCCGTGTAGTCCACAATTGAACTCATTTTGTCGGCTCCAATCACAAGAATCTTTTTGTAACGCCCGGATTCAATCATCATGGCACCTGAGGAGAGGGCGTATACAAATCCGGAGCAAGCTGCCGACATATCGAAAGCATATGCATTTCGAGCACCGATTTTCGCTTGAACCAGACAGGCAGTAGCCGGAAAAATATAGTCCGGAGTGACAGTCGCAACGAGAATCGCATCCAATTCATCCGGATCGACACCAGCCGTGTTCAATGCCTCTTTTGCCGCTTCGGCAGCCATAAATGCGGTTGCCTTTCCGGGTTCCTTCAAAATTCTGCGCTCGGAGATCCCTGTTCTGGTACGAATCCACTCATCATTGGTTTCTACCATCTTCTCCAGATCACTGTTCGACAGAACCTGATCCGGTACATAGTGGCCTACAGATGACACTTTGGCTCTTTTCAATCCCATACTTTCCAATTCATCCTACGATTTCAAAGAGGCGACGATCTTCCTGTTGATCTCCATCTCTACACACCTGGCAGCATTAAAAATCATATTTTTGATCGCTTTTGGCGTACTGCTTCCGTGGCCGACCATACTGACCCCGTTTACTCCGAGAAAGGGTACTCCGCCGACATGTTCATAATTAAAGGAGTCCAGTGCCCGTCCAAGAAGTTGCAATACAGCACGACGGGTCTTCTCATCTACTTTCATTTCCCCAAACGTTCCATGTAGCAGATCCTGAATCATGGCCGGAATACTCTCGCCGAATTTCAGAATCAGATTCCCGGAAAACCCGTCACAAAGGTATACATCCGCTTTTGCAGAAAAGATATCCTTACCCTCAACATTACCGATAAAATGAGGCAGGGAAGCAAGAAGGTTAAAAGCAGTCTTATGGAGTTCTGTTCCTTTTTCAGGTTCTTCCCCCACATTCAGAAGCCCAATCTTTGGATCGTCGATTCTCATAACCTCTTCTGCATATATTGAAGCCATTCTCGCAAATTGAACGTAAGACTCAGGCTTGAGCTCCAGGTTGGCCCCCGCATCCAGAAGCAGGCGAAATCCCCTGAGTGTTGGAAATGTTGCTGCGATAGTAGGACGTTGTACATTCTCCAACCTGCCGAGAATGAGAGTCGAGGCAGCCAGTAGCGCTCCCGTATTTCCGGCACTGACAAAAGCTTCACACTCTCCATTTCGGTGTGCACCGATACCTGAGACAATGGAAGAGTGTCTTTTACTCTTGACCGCGGATGCTGGCGATTCATTCATGCCAATCACCTCTGGTGCATCCAGAACAGAGATTCGGGATTTATCAAAAGAGGCTTCGGAGAGTACATCTTCAATAGGCCCTGACGGCCCAACAAGAAGTATCTTTAAGTCAGATCTCTCTCCAAGTGCCTCCAAAGCACCCTGTACAGGATACTCCGGAAAGTGATCTCCCCCTGCCGCATCAACAGCAATGACCATTCGCCCCGGGCTCTATTAGTTGGAAACGTTCATTACCTGACGGCCCCGGTAGTAACCGCAGCTGGTGCAGACATGGTGGAATCTGTGAAGTTCATTACAATTCGGACACTCGGCGAGCTGTACCTCGGCTGCCCGGTGGTGCGATCGCCTCTTATTCCGTCTCGATTTGGAAGTTTTTCTTTTCGGGTGTGCCATCTGTTCTGTGTCTTTTCAGTTTTTCAAATGCTTCAGGGGTTCCCACCTGGGATCTGAAGATTTCTCCATATCTCTTCCCGCTGTACCAAAACGTTTCGTTCCAAAGTCCATCGGCTCGCCACTCTCGTCTAAAAACCTCGGATGCAATATACGAATAGGGAGAGCCAGTAATATGGTGTCCCTCACCTCCTGATCCAAACTCAGTGTAAGATCTCTGGAGTCGAACGGTTTGATTTTACCTTCCGAAGTTTCAGATATCTCTTCCGCTTCCGGCTTAAACAGAACCGTATAACTCCCCGATACAGGGTGCTCAAAATAGTCGAGTGAACGGTCACACTGCAATGACATCACTGCGTTTACATCGAAATCAACTTTCACAAAGTGCAAACTTCTGTCGAACCGAAACGATACCCTTGCCGACAGAACCTTTCGGTCCTCAATCTGCAACTCCTCCCCTGCAAGCTCCACCTCTCGGGTGCTTTTACCATCGGGAATTTCGAGGATCCTGAATGTGAGTTTCGAATCATTCATTAATAACTTCCAAAATTAGGAAGTTAAACACACTAAATCAATTCATTAAACAACCCATATAGTCTCTGCTCAACAAGCGTGATCACTTTACCCAGATCCTCTTTTTCATTCACAAAATCGATATCATCAGTATCAATAATCAGTTTCTCATGCGGATATCTGTCAATCCACTCTTCATAGATTCGATTCAGACTCTCCAAATATTCGATCCTGATCGAACTCTCGTATGCTCGCCCCCGCTGTTGAATCTGGCGTACCAGAGTCGGAACCTGTGCTCTCAGGTAGATGAGCAGATCCGGAGGCTTCATATATCGAGACACCTCATTAAACAGTGCCTGATAATTCTTGAAATCTCGCTCGCTCATGAGCCCCATTCTGTGGAGGTTGACGGCAAAGATCTCAGCATCTTCATAAATGGTTCTGTCCTGAACCAGATTTACACCCTTTTGAAGAATCTGCTGTTGACGCCGGAAACGACTGGAGAGAAAAAAAACCTGCAGATTGAAACTCCAGCGTCTCATATCTTCATAAAAATCTGACAAGTAAGGGTTGTCATCCACCGTCTCGTAAAATGCTGTCCAGCCAAAGTGACCGGAAAGCAAGCCTGTGAGTGCCGATTTACCCGCTCCTATGTTTCCTGCAATGGCAATGAATCGCTGATTACTTTTTTCCATCACCCTCCATCTTCAGGCGTCGGTACATCGCTTTTTTATATCCTTCAACTCCAGGCTGATCAAATGGATTCAATTCCAGCATATATACATACACAGCCGTGAAAAACTCGTAAAAATAGATCAGTTCGCCTGCAGTCTCTTCATGAAGCCGATCCAGATGAATTTGCACTACTGGCACCCCCCCTTCGCTGTGAGCCTCTACAGTTCCTTCAAGAGCTGTTCGATTGATCTGATGGAAGGAGAGCCCGTCAAGATATCCCAAACCGTCACTATCTTCCGGATCAGTGGGTACCTTCAAATTTGATATAGGTTGATCGACAACCAGCAGGGTCTCCATCACATTTCGCCTTCCCTCCTGTACCATCTGCCCAATACTGTGCAGATCAGTGGACCAGGCTGCAGAAACCGGGAAGATCCCCTTACCCTCTTTTCCCTCACTCTCTCCAAGTAATTGTTGAATCCATGCCGTCAGGGACTCCAGTTCCGGTTCAAAGGAGCCCACAACATCGATTGAAACTCCTGCCTGATGAAGCAGATACCTTGCAGACGCATAAGTCAGAATTCGTATGTCAGGACGTTCCAGCTCGGCTGCCATCGACTCTGCACCAGCAAATAGCGCCTCTATATCTAAGCCGGCTGCTGCCACTGGCAGAAGTCCAACCGGTGTCAATACAGAAAATCGCCCCCCTGTATCTTCCGGAATTACGAATCGTTTATAGCCCAATTTGTGAACCATCGGATTCAGTACCCCCCCGTCCGGCCCCGTAGTTACAGTGATCCGCCGCTTCGCTTCAGAACCATATTTTTTTTCCATCCAGCCTCGGAGCACGCGGAAAGCGAGTGCTGTCTCGAGCGTAGATCCCGATTTGGAAATCACGTTAATATGAATCCTTTTCTCTTCTCCGTCCGGCCTCGGGGTCTCCATCTCCCGTATAAGTCGCTCCAGGGCCGAGCCACCTATATGATATCCTGCAAAACGCACCTGTAGTCCATCCTCCTGTTTGTCAGGAAAGAGATCGACAAGAGCTTTGGCTCCAAGATAGGAGCCACCTATACCACAGACCACAAGCAGGTCACTTTCGGATCGAATCTGCTCTGCATGCTTCCTAACAGCCCCCAAAAGATCTCGATCCGGGTCGCGTACTATGCGCCTCCACCCAAGCCACTCTGAACCTGCCCCTCTTCCTTTCAAAAGATCAAGGGTCGCACTTTCTGCAATGGCTTTAACACGTGTAAACTCATCCGGTTCAAACCGGCTCAATGCACTTTCCAGGCGAGTATCTATCATAAATGCTCCTTATGCGTGTTATGGACCGGGCTCTGACCCGATGTCCGGAGTGATTCGAGAACTTACTCACAAGCCTCCCATTGCGCAAACATAGAAGAGGGAAGTTGTCCGCAAACGGTACTCGATCCGGCCGTGTGTTACCACATTTCCTCAAATAGTTCGTAACTTTCATAAAGTGTGAAAAAACGGTTCGAACAAGCAGGTTAACATTCCATTAACGTCATTCATGAGCCAGACCACTACACAATTAGAGGCCCCCGACTACATGACTCTGGAAGAGATAACAGAGCCAGTTCGCCAACACATTGTGGATTTCAGGGAGTTTTTCAATGACTCGATTCGTACAGATGTCTTTTTACTAGACAGGATTATACGATACCTGCACCGCCAGAAGGGCAAGGAGATTCGCCCTCTGCTCGTCTTTCTGTCCGCGGGCCTGTTTGGTACAGTTGGGCGCAGAGCCTATATCGCAGCTACTATGATCGAACTTCTTCACACCGCAACCCTCATACATGACGATGTTGTAGATGAAGCGGATAAACGAAGGGGATTTTTAAGTATCAACAAGCTTTGGCGAAACAAAGCTGGTGTTCTTCTTGGAGATTTCCTCCTTTCAAAAGGATTGCTCGTCGCACTGGATAACAGGGAGTACGAACTTTTGCATGTCCTGTCAGAAGCTGTCAGTAAAATGAGTGAAGGTGAACTTCGACAGTTAAAAACCTCCCGTCTTCTGAACATGACCGAAGAGCGCTATTTTCAGATAATATCCGAAAAGACAGCCAGCCTGATTGCTGCCTGCTGCAAGTGTGGCGCCATTTCTACCAGCGCCGACGAAACGGTACATAACAAAATGCAGGAGATAGGCCTCTGGATGGGTATATCCTTTCAAATCCGTGACGACCTGTTCGACTACGGCCTGGAGGATACCGGAAAACCGCGCAGAAATGATATAAGGGAGCGAAAGGTAACTCTTCCCCTTATCAGAGCGCTGTCCGTTGCAAGCAGAACCGAACAGCTTGCCATTCGTACTCTGATGCGAAAAAGAAGAAAAACCGGCCGTGATATCGAAAGGATAGTTCGCTTTGTTCATGATAAGGGTGGCCTTGAGGCTTCTGAAAAGATCATGAAGCAGTATGCCCGGCGTGCAATCGATGAATTGGAGAAACTTCCGACAGATCCGGATTCACGAGAGCGTTTCATACAGCTCATACATTTTATCATAAACCGGAAAAAATAACGGATCTGTATTCATCCATATCCCATTCTGGTACGGAAATAGAGATGACTTTATGGCCGGGTTCAGCCCAACAACTCAACTGTTTCTTTCTGATGTACACCTGAGGGCAGGCTCCTTTTCCAATCGGCCGGATCCGGAGCCGTCGCTGCTTGCTCTCATAGATTTTTGTGAGACTAAACAGATTCGGATTACCGTTCTGGGAGATCTTTTCGATTACTGGATCGAATACCCTGGCTGGTCTCCCCCGTTTGGCGAAAGAGTACTTGGGAGATTTGAGGAGTACCACAACTGTATGGGTCCATCTCTTTACATCACCGGGAATCATGACCACCGCACAATGGGCCGGTTACAGGATGCAGGCTTTGATGTAGAGAAGGAGTATCGATATATGACTCATGACGGTTATCGATTTTTCATTCACCACGGTGATGGTTTGCAGGATCCTGCCATGGGACTCAAACGCTCCGGGTTGAACCGGTTTCTGAGTTCTGAAACTGTGATGAGAACCTATCGCAGGCTATTGCCTCCGGGAGCAGGATTAAGATTCATGAAGGGCTTCTCCTCTCTCTGCCGGATTCGGCCGACGGATGGACCGGAACGTCTGGATGTCTGGTCGGAAAAATACCTCGGAAATAGTAGTGCAGACTTCATAATTTCCGGACATGACCATATTCCCAGAGTGCGAAGTATGGCAGGTGGCATATATGCCAACCCCGGTGCATTTTATAAAGACAAAACCGTTGCACTCTATACCAACGAACGTATCAGTATCGTTGTTTGGGATTACAGGGAGAACAGACTTCTTCCACTGACACCGTCTATGGAGATTGCAGGTAAAAAAATGGCGAGATGAGTAACGACCCCAACAGACCGGACAGAGATCGTTATTTCAATGATCCCGAATACAGGAACCGTATTCGAAAAGAGAGGGATATGAAAGGTAACCGACAGGTTAGCAATTCGGGCCTACGTAAAATTCCTGCCTGGTTCACAATCTCCTTCTCCATATTTATACTACTTATCCTCGGAGGCATCGGAGGATATATCTGGTATCTCTTTCAAGGCCTGCCCTCCATTGATGAACTTGACAATCCCCGCACGGCCGTAGCTTCTGAAGTAGTGAGCCGGGATGGAGTGGTTTTGGATCGATACTTTGTAGAGGACAGGCGGCATGTGACTATAGACCAGATCTCTCCCAACGTCATCAACGCATTGATTGCCACAGAGGATCACCGATTCTATAACCACTGGGGTATGGATATGTTCCGCACTCTCGCCATACCGTTTCATCTTTTGAAAGGAGATCCTCAGGGTGGGTCCACGATAAGCCAACAGCTGGCTCGAAACCTCTACCGGAAAATAGGACGGGAGTTCTCTGTAACACGGAAATTTCGGGAGATGATAACCGCCGTTCAGCTGGAGCATAACTACACCAAGCGAGAGATCATCGAACTCTATCTGAACACGGTAGAGTTCAGTAACAGTGCGCACGGTATCGAATCGGCGGCGCGAATTCATTTTGGAAAATCGGCCATGGATCTGACTGTAACGGAAGCCGCCACGATGGTCGGTGTACTGAAAGCGGTCTACATGTACAATCCCCGACAGTTCCCTGAACGATCTCAGTCGAGAAGAAACGTAGTGCTCTCTCTGATGGCAAAGCACGGATTTATCTCCGATGAAGTTTATCAAAACCTGCGAGTAGAAGAGATTGCCCTCAACTACCACCCTCCTTCCAGATCCGGACGTGAAAGTCGCTATTTTGGCGAGTATATTCGCCAGAATGTACTTCAATGGACCCGGGATAACGGATATGATCTCTACGCGGATGGCCTGACCATTCATACCACCATCGACTCACGGCTTCAGCGTCATGCAGAGCAGTCTCTGCGCACCAATCTGGACGAATTTCAGCCTGTGTTTGAAGACGAGTGGACAAGTCCGGGTGGCGAATTTCTGGATCTCTACTGGGAGGAGTTTCCGCATGTCTTTAACGATTTTATCCGGGAAACCGACAGGTATCACAATGGATTCAGCCGCTTCAACACCACACGTGAATCGGTGGTCTTCGATTCACTGAAAGCTGACACAGCATATGTAGATTCTCTGAAGAGAGTCCGGATGCGCCTGGAAGCAGGTTTTGTAGCAATCGATCCGGGAAATGGGAATATACTCGCATGGGTAGGCGGCTCCGACTACAGTGAGATTCAACGCGATCATGTCTACCAGAGTCGCAGGCAGACCGGTTCTACTTTCAAGCCTTTTGTATATGCCGTGGCGATAGACAACGGATATATGCCTTACCACACATTTTCCAAATACCCGATCAGTTTCATAGAAGCTAGCGGCCGGCAGTGGAGCCCCAGAGATCCCTCCGTTCCCGAAGGCCCGGAGATGGTATCTCTGCGAAGGGGCATTGCAAGCAGTCTGAATAATGTAACCGTACGACTCCTGCCCGAAATTGCCGGAAATCCAGGAACAAACCGGGTAGAAGATCTCATCCCGGCTGCCCGCAAGATTGCTGATTTGGCACAGAACATGGGAATAGACCTGAGCAATGAAGATATCGTGCCATCTATTGCACTGGGAACTGCAGAGAGTTCACTGCTGGAGTTGACAAGTGCATACACTACATTTGCAAATGACGGTGTCCATATTGACCCGATAGCCATTACCCGGATTGAGGACAGGGAGGGGAACATACTGGTCGAGTTTCACCCCGAGTATAGACAGGAAGTCATCAGTCCCGAGACGGCCTACATGATGGTTGATATGATGCGAGGTGTTATTCGAGGTGGTGCAGATCAAAGCGGAACATTTAATGGAACCGGAATCCGGCTTC
Organism: Balneolaceae bacterium; assembly: GCA_040880485.1. Lineage (GTDB taxonomy): Bacteria > Bacteroidota > Rhodothermia > Balneolales > Balneolaceae > JBBDIJ01. The sequence continues at coordinate 140,587 of JBBDIJ010000009.1, read as the reverse complement.
GAAACACCTATAATGTCAGTCAGGATGTCGCCGGCAAGACCGGAACTACACAGAACAGTGCAGATAACTGGTTTGTCGGAATGATGCCTCATATTGTAATGGGAGCCTGGGTGGGGGGAGAAGATCGCCGAATCCGCTTTCCAACAGGTGATGCGAGTAGTATAGGCCAGGGAGCGCGTACCGCACTCCCAATTGTCGGCGAGTTTATTACACTGGCAAGTAATGACCCGGAAACGGAGTGGAGAAGAGATGCATTTCAGCCTCCCCCCGGTTTCGTAACGCCGGATGTTCCCGAGATTCGAATAGAGAGCAGTGATCCGCAAAGAGGCAGAATCGGCTGGTAAAAAAACCCCTCGCTGATGCGGGTTTTGAGAATAATATCCACTATATTCACGGCCTGAATCGGATTGATATTGCATGCAGGCTGCGGTACTTTTCAGTAACAGCATCCACCACTCCTGCTCTTACAAATTTCACCGTTACAGATGTTAGAAAACTATATTCCAGTCGTTATCCTGCTTGGCATCGCTTTTCTGCTTGCGCTGCTTCTTATGACTCTTTCCAGGGTTTTGGGGCCCTTTCGTCCCAACCGGAATAAACTGAAGCCTTACGAGAGCGGAATGGATCCCGTTGGTGAGGCTCGTGAACGATACTCCATCGCCTTCTACATTGTTGCTATGGAGTTTATCATTTTTGACCTTGAGGTTGTGTTTATCTATCCCTGGGCAGTACGGTATCTCGAACTTGGAGGAGGAGCTTTTGCAGCGATGCTTCTTTTTGTTCTGATCCTGTTCGCAGGACTGGTCTATACACTTAAAAAAGGTACACTGGATTTTGAACTGAAACCTGCCTCTCCCGAAGAAGCACGAGTTGCAGCTACTATACAACAGTAGGCTACTTACTTTGATTACGGTCTCGGCAAAGTGTTAATAGAAGGAACAAATCACAGACAGTAAACTCGACTATGGGAATTGAAAGTGCACTGGGTGAGGGGTATCTGACTACCCGAATCGACACACTTGTCAATTGGGCTCGCTCTAATGCTGCGTGGCCAATGCCAATGGGTCTCGCATGCTGTGCCATCGAAATGATGGCATTTGCAGGTCCAAAATATGATGTATCCAGATTTGGGTCGGAGGTTTTTCGGTTCTCTCCGCGCCAGAGCGACGTCATGATTGTAGCAGGATGGTGCTCTTATAAAATGTCGCACGCTATACGTCGGATCTGGGACCAGATGCCCGATCCGAAATGGTGTATAGCGATGGGGGCCTGTGCCTCTACGGGTGGAATGCACCGCTGCTACGGAGTGGTACAGGGAGTCGATAATTTTCTGCCGGTTGACGCCTATATATCCGGGTGCCCTCCCAGGCCTGATGCGGTCATACACGCACTTATGGATATTCAGGAAAAGATCCGTAACGATCACTCTGTAATGCTCGATACCTGACAACTTACCATGAAATTGAACCTCACTCCTGAACTGAAACCGGTTATTGACGGACTAGCAGAAACATTTGGAGATCAGCTTGTCGATATCTGGCAATCTACCGGTCACACATTTGTACGAATCGTTCCCGATTCGATCACTTCTGTCTGTAGATATTTGCATGACGAACACAGATTCATCTACCTTTCCGACCTGTTTGGTGCCGACCGGTTTACAACAGAAGAGAGATTCGAAGTAATCTACAACCTGTTGTCACTCAGAGATCGTCACCGCCTTTTTATAAAGACCTGGCTTGAGGAGGAAAATCCGGTGGTTGATTCAGTTGTTGAGGTTTGGCCTGCCGCCAACTGGTTCGAACGTGAGGTGTTCGATATGTTTGGGGTGCGATTTAACAACCATCCCGACCTCAGGCGAATTTATATGCCTGAGGATTACGAATATTACCCTCTGAGGAAAGAGTTTCCGCTGCTTGGAGTTCCCGGATCCATTGATTTGCCGGGTACAACACCAGACATGGAGTAATCAACCCTTTTTATGAAAGTAACGGACATTAATTCGAAGTCACATCCAACCTTTTTTAAGGAGCATCAGCAGAAGCTCTATCAGAGTCTCGAGGACAAGCATACCACGATCGAAACCATCGATGATTCCGATCCGCTTACCGCTCGAATGATACTCAATATGGGACCGCAGCATCCTGCGACACACGGAGTTCTCAGGCTGGTACTGCAACTGCGGGGAGAGTCGATCGAAAAGACAAAGATCGACGTAGGCTACCTGCATCGCGGTGTAGAAAAAATTGCCGAAAACAAGACCTATCAGGAGTTCATGCCTTATACCGATCGCATGGACTACCTCTCACCATACAGTAACAACGTTGCGCTCTGTACAGCTGTTGAGAAGATTGCAAATGTAGAAGTACCTGAAAGAGCTCACTACATCCGAATGATTGGATGCGAACTGGCCAGAATCTCATCCCACCTCCTCTGGCTTGGAACCATGGTGATGGATGCGGGAGCTGTCTCCTTTTTTATCTGGACTTTCAGAGAGAGAGAGAAGATCTATGACATCATGGATCAGCTTGCAGGACATCGATTCACCGTATCCCATTCACGAATCGGAGGAGTACACAACGACATTACTCCTGCAGCGATGGGCCTGATCCGGGAATTTATAGAGACCTTCCCCGACGAACTGAATGACTATCATAAACTGCTGGACCGAAACCGGATCTTTTTTGAAAGGAATGAAAACGTAGGAGTACTCTCCCCGGAAAATGCTCTTCGATATGGTGCTACCGGTCCCATGCTTCGCGCTTCCGGTTACGCTCTGGACTTTCGCAAGCTGGAGCCATATGCACGATACGATGATGTGGAATTTGAAGTTCCAACACGAATTGAAGGTGACAATCTCGCGCGATATTTTGTGCGTATGGAAGAGATGCATGAGAGTATTCGAATCCTTGAACAGTGCCTGGAGAAACTGCCGAAAGGGCCGGTTCGTACCGACAATGCAAAACAGGCCTACCCTTCCAAAGACGAGGTCTACTACTCTATGGAGGGAATGATTCACGACTTTATGATGACCGATACCGGTATTTGCCCTCCGGAAGGTGCAGAGTCGTACCATGCTGTCGAAGGGCCTAAAGGTGAACTCGGATACTATATACAAAGTGATGGAACCGGGCATCCCTGGCGACTGAAAATCAACTCCCCCTCTTTCACCAATCTGCAGCTGCTTGAGATCATCCTTGATGGCGAAATGGTAGCAGATACTGTGGTCATCATTGGAGGTGTGGACCCTGTGATGGGAGAAGCTGACAAATAGAGATATGAGCTACGAATTTACTAAAGATGATCTGTCCAGGATCGAAGAGATCAAGGCGAAATTCCCCGAGGTAAAACCGGCGACACTACCGGTGCTCTGGCTTGCCCAAAAGAAGTTTGGCCATGTTGAACCTGAAGTTCAGAAGCTGGTAGCCAATACCCTGGGACTCCCTGAAGCACATGTACACGGCGTCGCAGAGTTCTACACTCAGTACTACAAGAAGAAAAAAGGGAAATACGTACTTGATGTTTGTACCTGTCTTAGCTGTCAACTGTGTGGCGGCTACGACATGCTTCACTATCTGGAAGAGAAGCTCGGCATCTCCCAGGGAGAGACCACAGAAGATGGACTCTTTACAATCCAGCAGGTTGAGTGTCTGGGCGCTTGTGGCTACGCTCCCATGCTTCAAATCACCAATGAACGATACGTCAACCACCTTACAAAGGAGAAGGCCGACCGATTGATCGATGATTTAAAGAACGGGAAGGTACCCGACTTTGAAGTGATGAAAATGAAAAAGCCTCAAAAAGGAGCAAACTGATCATGGCTTCAGACTGGCAAGAGTATACCCCGCTGTTAATTCCGGATATTCCCGATCTGCACAAACTGGATGTATATATTGAAAATGGCGGTTATGAGCAGTGGAAGGCGGTTTTATCCGATGAATGGACTCCTGAATCGGTTGTTAACACGGTAAAGGAGGCCAATATACGCGGTCGCGGAGGCGCCGGATTTAACGCCGGATTGAAATGGTCATTTATGCCAAAACCTGACGGTGGGCCAAGGTATCTCGCATGCAACGGAGATGAGTCTGAACCAGGTACTTTCAAAGACAGAATGATATTTGAATTCAATCCTCATCTCTTTATTGAAGGAGCCCTGATTGCAGCCTATGCCATGCAGTGTACAGCCATATATTGCTACATTCGTGGAGAGTATAACTCCTGGATTCAAAAGATGGAGAGAGCTGTAGAGGATGCGTACACGCGGGGGCTCATCGGAAAGGGAGCCGCCGGCAGTGATTTCGATGTAGAGTTTCACATCTATTCCGGAGCAGGCGCCTATATTTGCGGTGAAGAGACCGCCATGCTCGAATCACTTGAAGGGAAACGTGGATATCCCCGTGTTAAACCACCTTTTCCAGCTCAAAAGGGTCTTTGGAGCCACCCAACCACAATTAATAATATAGAGACCCTTTCAAACGTACCCCTTGTTATTCGCAATGGAGCTGACTGGTACCGCTCCATTGGAGCCGAAAGTCATCCGGGACCGGTTCTTTATGGAATCTCCGGCCATGTTAATTCTCCAGGTGTCTACGAGCTCCCATCTGGTGTACCCGCACTCGACCTAATTGAAAAAGTTGCAGGAGGAGTACGAAACGGTAAGAAACTGAAAGCGATCATTCCGGGAGGTTCTTCGACTCCTGTACTCAGAGCCGATCAGTTGGAAGGAGTAAATATGGATGGAGACTCTCTTCGAGAGGCAGGATCCATGCTGGGAACTGCCGGCATGGTGGTTATGGATGAAGATACCGACATGATAGAGGTCCTCTGGAGAATTACTCACTTCTATCATCACGAATCGTGCGGACAATGCACTCCATGTCGGGAAGGTACAGGGTGGCTGGAAAAAATTATGTTGAAGATTCGCAGTGGAGAAGGGGAAATTCGCGATCTCGATCTTCTGCTCGATCTTACTACCCAGATGGAAGGTCGAACCATATGTGCACTTGCAGATGCCGCTGCCTGGCCGGTTCGACACACAATTACACGGTTTCGCGAAGAGTTTGAAGCGAGATGCAAAAAACGTTCAAAGGTAGCAGCATCGGCCTAGAAGCAAACACCCGCTACATACAGGAATATTGAGTTTAAGAGACTGAGAATAATGGCTGAAGTATTTATAGACGGCGAACGGTTCGAGTTCGAAGGCACTCCTAAACTGCTCCAGTTTATTCTGGATCAGGGACTTGAGGTCCCGTACTTCTGTTATCACCCCACCATGTCTATTCCTGCAAATTGCAGGCAGTGCATGGTCAATGTTGGGCAGCCAGTACGGGACCGTGAAACCGGAGAGTTTGAGAAGGACGACGATGGAGAACGTGTCATTCGATGGTTCCCGAAACTTCAGACCTCCTGTAACCTCGATGTGACAGATGGAATGGTGGTCCGGACGCAGAGAACGGATGAACTGGTTCAACGCGCCCAGAAAGACAATCTTGAGTTCATTCTTATCAACCACCCCCTCGACTGCCCTATCTGTGATCAGGCAGGTGAGTGTCCATTGCAGATCCAGACATACAAATATGGCCCCGAAGGGAGCCGATTTGAAGTTAAAAAAGTCCACAAACCCAAACGCGTACAACTTGGTCCGCGTGTAATTCTGGATGCAGAGCGCTGTATCAACTGTACCCGATGTACCCGATTTACAGAGGAGATTAGCGGTACCCACCAACTTACTATTACCCGGCGCGGTGACAAGAACTATCCGACCACTGCTCCAGGCCGTAGTTTCGATGACCCCTACTCTCTGAATACGGTGGACATCTGCCCTGTTGGCGCCCTCACCTCTGCAGATTTTCGCTTTCGTGCCAGAGTTTGGGAGATGAGTCAGACTCCCAGCATAGACATTACAACCGGGAAGGGTACCAATATTGACCTGTGGACCAGAGACAACATTGTACTTCGCATCACTCCACGTTACAACCCGAAAGTCAATGATCACTGGATGACAGATGAAGGACGTGAAGCGTACAGAATGTTTAATGAGAATCGTATCTCCAGACCTGCGCTGCGGCCCGATGGAAAAGAGAGTATCAAAACGTCCTGGAACAATGCTCTGAAGACAGCAGCTGAGCAGATTGAACGGTACAAGCCCTCTGAAATCATACTTACAGGTAGTGCTTATGCGTCGCTGGAAGAGAACTGGATGCTCACAAAACTGGGGAATCTCCTCGGGACCGATGCCCCAATGTTTGTTCCACATATAGAAGAGGGAAGAGACGACGGGTTTCTTCTTACAGATGACCTTGCACCCAACACTCAGGGCGCCCTTATCGCTGGCGCAGAAGCGGTAGATGCTTCTGTTCTCAAGGATCGAATCAGCCGTAATAGTAAGGCACTGGTCATAATGCTCTCCGATTCACTCATCGATCGAGGTGTGCTGGATACCGAAGATCTTTCCAGTTGTTATACCATTTTATTTGCAACCAATGAGAACGAAACCACGCAGATTGCAGATCTGGTAATTCCCATTACCTGTATAGCCGAACACGCTGCCAGCTATGTAAATACAGATGGTCGAATTCAGAGAAGTTTTCCTGCAAAAGAAACCCGATACTCCAACAGAAGACTCAATCTCGAAATGTCTCAGGGACGGCTGGATCGTTATGGAACCTCTTTCGACAACTGGGTGACCGAAGACAATAAGATAGACTGCCTGCCCTTGTGGGAAATTCTCCACCATCTTGGAGAATTGACCGGACTAAAAATCAGTTACCCCGGAGGTGGCCGCGAAATTTTCTCCGAGATGTCGAACGTGATTCCGCTTCTGAGCGATGTCAGTTACGAAAGGATGGATGAAGAGAAGGGAGTGAAACTGGATCTCGATGCCGGACTGGTGGAACAGAAAAAATGATTGTGAACGTACCAAGAATACAACCTGATGGACCTGATGGCTGAAGCAGAAGTAAACTCATATATCGTTCTGGGAACCGCTCTTTTCATGCTGTTAAATTCGGCTGCAATCGCTGTATATGCCGAACGGAGAGTAGCCGCTTTTATTCAAAACCGAATCGGGCCAAACCGTGTGGGTCCACTTGGCCTTTTTCAGCCGCTGGCTGACGTTTTAAAACTCCTCTTGAAAGAAGATGTGACTCCTGAACGTGGGTTTCGCTTCATTCATACCATTGCCCCGATGATCCCTGTTATCACTGCTTTGATGACCGTTGCAGTCATACCGTTTGGCGATGGAATCTATGTGACGGATTTGAATGCGGGAGTTCTCTACCTTCTTGCCATAGCATCACTTGGCGTATACGGCGTAACACTTGCCGGCTGGGCCTCCAATTCGAAATACTCTCTGTTGGGAGGACTGCGTGCAGCTGCCTCCATGATCAGCTACGAGCTCCCTCTTGGTATGGCACTCGCTTCTGTAGTGCTCTTTGTGGGCTCTCTCAGTGTCGTAGACATTGCTGCATCCCAAGAGACCTGGTGGTATATCTTTCTGAACCCCGTCGGTGCAATTATCTTCATTATTGCTGCCTTTGCTGAATCCAATCGTACCCCATTCGATCTGGTGGAAGCAGAACAGGAACTTGTTGGAGGTTTTCACACCGAATACAGCAGTATGAAATTCGGTATGTTTTTTCTTGCAGAGTATATGCACGTAGTCATCAACTCCATGCTCATAACCACTTTCTTCTTCGGCAGCTACCACCTGCCTTTAGCAGGGCTCTGGTTGCCAGAAATAAGTACTGGAGCAAAAATGATGCTGGACATTTCGGTCTTTACAGTAAAAACAGTCTTCTTTGTCTTTTTCTTTATCTGGGTTCGCTGGACTATTCCGAGATTTAAATTCAATCAGATCATGAAACTGGGCTGGAGCCGCCTCCTCCCCATCAGCATCATCAACTTTATAGTGATTGCGGCCGTACTCTATCTGATACACGCCTGATCTAATTAAAGTAAGTTTTCAAAACGCCTTGCAGGCAGATGACTCAGCGTGCTCAGACTTAAACACAAGGATCTGCTTCTCCACACCGAATGTGTCTGGACCAGCTTAATTTGTTATCTTTCGTGCTTCCGCTAACATCGAAATGAAATCATTCTGAAACATGGCTAACAACAAAGGTGTAATTGGTATTTTAACTGGCGGCGGTGATGTACCCGGGCTGAATCCGGCAATTCGTGGTGTCACCTACAGAGCACTGCGTGAAGGGTATAAAGTAATTGGAATTCGTCGGGGATGGGCCGGACTCGTCGATCTGGTACGTGACAAGCAGGCAGATAACAGCCGAAACTATCAGGTACTTACAGAAGATGTTGTAAACAGAGCGGCAAGAACAGGTGGTACCTTTCTCCACAGCTCACGAACCAATCCTTCCAATGTAAATAAGGATCGGGTTCCGGCTCATCTTAAGAACAAATACAAAGATGATGTTAATGATCTGACTCCAGAGGTTTTGAAGAACCTGGACTGGCTGGGAATCGACTATCTTGTCCCTATCGGTGGTGATGACACCCTCAGTTACGGTGTACGGGTTCACAAAGAGGGATTCAAAGTCGTTGGTATCCCTAAGACCATGGATGCCGATGTACCGGGTACCGACTACTGTATCGGTTTCAGCACATGCATTACGCGTACAATCAGTCTGACCAATGCACTTCGTACATCAGCCGGCTCTCATGAGCGAATTCTCGTTCTTGAAGTCTTCGGCCGATATGCAGGATTTACCGCGATGCTTCCCACCATGGCCGGTGCAGCCAATCGCTGCGTGATACCGGAACATGAGTTCGATATGGAAAAACTGGTTGAACTGCTCGTTAAAGACCGTAATAACAGCCCTAGTAAATACTCCATTGTGCTAATTTCTGAAGGTGCCAGATTTGGAGGTGAACTGGTTACCGAAGGAGGTGAACTGGATGCCTTCGGCCATCCGAAACTTGGCGGTATTGGAGACAAGGTCTCTGATAAGATCAAAGAGTTGAGCCCTAAATTCAACAATGGGGAAGTAATCAATACCATCAATCAGAAGCTCGGTTATCTGGTACGTGGCGGAGATCCTGATGCGATTGATTCCATTGTCCCCATGGCTTTCGGGAACGTCGCCCTCGATCTGATCTTGCAGAAGAATTTCGGTCGTCTTGCAGTGTTAAACAACGGGCGGTACGAGGACAGACCGATCGATATTGTCACGAGTACCAACAAGATGGTGGATGTAGACAAGTACTACAATACCGAACGCTACCGCCCGAAGTATAAAAGTTTCGGTGGACGCTCCCTCTTCATTATGACAGGAGACGAATAGTCCTGCCAGCCAGTATGACTTAATCCACACGATTCTGATGAATTTCGAATCGTGTAAATTAAAAAAGGCTGACCCTTAAGGGCCAGCCTTTTTTTAGCTGGTTCATTCCTCTAAATGTTTGACCCGGATTTTAGCTGATTCTCATGTTCCCGGATCACTCTCGTTTAAGTACGTCTGTGTACTATTCATCGCCAAGCCGAACCACTTTGTAACCACCCTGTCTGCGATCCCTGATATACATCACCAGGAAGATTAATGCGAGAAGGAAAGCTACCGGGGCGACCCAAAGAAATGACATCCGTCCACCATAATTATCTGCAGGGCGCAGAATGGAGACAGCTTCAGCAATCAGGGCTTCCTCCTGCTCAAGCCCGGAATCGATAATTGCCCGCAGTGCATTACCGGTCAGGACACCATCCAGATGCTCTTCATTTCTGTAATATTCAAGAGCACTGCGTGTATGAGTCAGGGCATTTTCCGCATCGACACCCCGATAACCAAGGTCAGCCATCGCATCCAGATCTCCAGCCGCAGCATTCGCTTCTGCGATATATTCAGGATAGTTACTCTCTACCCTCTCCAGGATCTGCACAGTTTGCTGTTCATCCAGACGGTCAGGAAGATAGTTATCCGCAACACTTCCCATAATAGCATTCGCTCCGCCTGCAGCAAAGAATCCCATGCCGATGAGTAGAACAATGCCAAGCGAACCCGCTTTGGGAAAACGCTCGCTCATCAAACCAACCATTGTAGGGAAAAAGAAAGCCACACCGGCCGCAAAGATAGTCGCTGCAATCATCAACGGGAAAAGTGCAGCTTCGATGAATGCGAAGAGAATCAAACCGATACCAGACAACACGGAGGCTCCGAGAAGCATACCGGTTGGCGAAAACTTCTCCACAAATGGCCCCGCAAAGAAACGAAGTAGCATCATGACACCACTGATCCAGACAAAAACGAGCATACCGTGTACACCGGCGGCCTGCAGCACTTCAGGGATCCAGCGCATGGGACCCATCTCAAGGGAGAGAGTTACCATTTTGATCAATATCAAGCCCCATACCAGCGGATGAGTAAACACATATCGAAACATCTCCCTTGTCGGAATCCCGGCCTCAGCCGTCTCCGTTTTAGGAAAGTTCTGTGGGATAATCATAAATCCGTAGACAAATATCGGAATGTAGATAATGGCAATTTGCCAGGTCCAGTGACCGATAAACAGGCCCGATTGTGCCATAACGAAGCCGAGGAGACCCCCCAGGATCATTGAACCGGGGAAGAAAGCGTGAAAATGGTTCAGCTTCACCGTCTTTCTGTCGGGATAGAGAGCGGCTACCATAGGGTTCCCTGCAATCTCTACAAGTCCGTTACCGGCACCAAATCCTATGGCACCCATAAAGAGAATGTAGAAGGCAAAGGACTCCCCGGCAAATGGAAATCCGGCCAGAAAAAGAGTAACCCCGGCAAGGTGTGCTACGAAAGCACCAATCATCGCCTTCTTTAGTCCAATCTTCTCCAGGAATGGTCCGATAAGCAGTAGTGAAACCGCCATTCCCCATAAGGCTGCACCACCAATCAGACCGACCTGAGCATTGGTTAGAATAAACTCCGTCTTCAATTGGTATAGAATGTTACTGACCAGAACAAAGGAGAATCCGGTTGGAAACAGGGCAAGGCAGATCCCCTTGAACAACCGGTCCCTGTTTATACTGTTGGTTAGTGTGTCTGTAGTACTCATAGATATGTGAATTTAACAGAGTTGATTGAAAGCGCTACCATGCCTGAGCGAAATGCAGAACGATCCCCAACGATCTGAACTTACTTGCATGAACCGGCACCTTCAACTGATTCAGGTTAAGGACAAAGGCTTCCTGTTGCCTAAGTATGACTGTACATTGTAGAATTTAGACCCAACTAATATTCAGGCCGACTAAATATACAATTTACCGCAGATTTTGCAACCGCAGGAATCCCCGGTTTCTGCAGCTCAGGAGAGAAGCTCTCTGAGGAATGCAAGGCCATCTTCGGCCAGCTTTTCCGGGCTCTCGGCAAGTGGCCTCCAAATTGCAGCGGCAGCAGCAAGAATCTCGTTATCTTCCGAGAAAGTTTCGATCACTACATCACCCTTGTAGCCCACATCCCTTAATGCCTTTGCTACACCTGGCCAATCATAGGTTCCAGTGCCCGGTGTGCCACGGTCATTTTCTGCTACCTGAATGTGTCCAAGCCGTTCCCCGGCTGTACGGATAGCATCACCCAGATTTTTCTCTTCGATGCCGGCGTGAAATAGATCGACCAGTATCTTACAATTGGGATGGTTTACGCGATCTGTGATCTCAGCAACCTGACTCGTCAGATTAAGGAAGCTCGTTTCAAAGCGGTTCAGCGCTTCCACACAGAGAGTGACATTGGAGGAAGCGCCCAACTCCGAAAGCTCACTCAACTGCTTAACCAGCAGCTCCTCTTCTCTGACTCGTTGCTCGGGAGATTCCGCTCTCCAAAGTCTGCCAACTTCCGCATAGAGCGGCCCCACAAAAACTGGTGAACCGAGAGTCGATGCTGCTTCAATGGATTGTTTCATGTAATCCATTGTCTCATTTCGTACGAATGAATCACTGTGCACCAGATCTCTGCCAGGGCCCATTGCGGCACATGTTGTGGCTCGCAAACCTTCACTCTTCAATACTGCAGCAGCTGCGGCTGCGTCCAGAGAGCCTGGGTCTTCTAGCGGAATTTCGATGGTATCAAAACCCATTCTGGCGATTTTGGGTGCATACTTTTCGATGACTTCATTGGTAACGGGAGAGGTCCAAAGCCACAGACTGACACCTATATTCATTCTATTGTTCGATTGGTTTCGATTGGTAATGTATTACAGACAGCCCCAGGGCTGCTACTCTTCGTCAACAATCAGACGGCCCTGCATCTGAGTAAAATGCCCAGGATAGGTGCAAATATATGGGTAGGATCCGGGCTCTTTAGGCACGACTACAGTCAGATAAACAATATTACCCGGTATCGCCAGGGACGAGTAGGCGAAAATTTTCTCCATCTCATCCGTTTCATAAGGAATATACTCCTGCTCGTAGAACTGAAGTGATGCCACACCTACCGGCATGATATCTTCTTCGCTTTCCACAAATACAACATTGTGGGGCATCGTGCTCTCAGAGTTGTCGAATCGAATCGTAAATGTAATTTCCCTCGCAGCTTCTATCTCCGTAATATCGTAGCTCAGATCTGCACCGATAGCTCGAACCGTCAGGGTATCTCCATCCGATACTCGGACACTGTTTAAAGCTGGGTTCTCCCCGGTCGGGGACTCATCCATAATGTGGCTCAATTGACTTGTTGAACTCTGATTTTCATTCAGTGAAATAAAACCGAGAACCGCCATTGCAATTAACATCGGCAGTGTAAAGGAGTAGATCCTGATATTTTTTTTCATCTTTTTTAAGTAATAGTGGTCATAAAAAAAGGGACGATACCATTAAAGGAGATTCCGTCCCTTGTATAATCGTCAAATCGTGCCCGGAATTGCTCCTGATGCCTAAACAGGCCTAACACCATTTCACGATATGAACCTCCTCTATATCGCAAACGGCCGACGGCTGATTCTCGTATAAATTATCGAACCAAAAAACGAATGCTTCAGTCGTAACTTATTATTTTATAAACATTAAATAAGAATCACTCCAGTACCCCGGCAATAGCCGGGGCTGGTGTGATTTCGTTCAAACTTTATCGACTACCGAACAGATCGGCGGTTTCCCACTCATCTGCAAGCTCATCCAGATGCTCTTTCAGAGAATCCTGTAACAGACCGCGAAGTCGGCCCAACTCCGTCCTCTGATTTGAATTAAATGATGGACTATCCGCTGAAGCGAATCCACTGATAAGCGCTTCTCCGATCGTTTCATGTGCATTTTCCAGCTTGAGTAGCATATCACTGACCTGGCTTCCGGATGGATTTCCAAGTGCGTAGTGCCTCGCTACACGCTCCACAACATACTGTACATTTTCAATACGTGTACTGTCTACGTTTCCTGGCAATCTTTTGTCAAGTGCATTTTGCAGGAAACTCTCCGCATGTTGGGCTCCGGCCGCAGTAACTGCATCACGTATCCAGCGATCGTTTACGATCTGCGGCACGGTAAACAGCTCGGCGATTCCAATACCCGCACGCTCTGATGAAGGCATCTCTGCCACTGCGAGCAGTGCTGCAAGGCGAACCTGGGAATGGGAGGGCATATGTGAAATGGCTGGCAGGGCATATCCCGGATAATCTGACGGCATTGGAGTAGGCAAGAACCCGCCGGAGATCAGTTTATCGAGCGATTCACGATTTCTGGGAATCGTCATCAATGCAGCACGCTGTACGGATGGTACTGTATGATGCATGGCCCCATAGGCAACATCAACTGCCTGACGGTTAGAACCGTCCAGAGCCCCCAGTCCGTGCATGGTCCAGAGAGCGTGAAGGGCACCCGGGTTCAACCCGATCTCGTCCACATCTTCATTGCGAACCAGTTCATAGAGGGCCGGAAGAACGTCGGTCTCCCCTCTCTCGACAAGAAGTCGCTGAGCTGTCAGTCTCCAGAACATATTGCTGTGAGTCAGAGCACGGACCAGTTCGGTTGGTGTCGCTCCATCGAGATCGAAAGCCTGATATTGATCCTCTTCACCCTCGTAAACGACGCGATAGATCCGAGCATGTTCTGTATCCCGATGCTCATTTATATAGGCGTTTCCTTCTCCACGCTCCCATCCACCCGGGGTCGGGTTGTGCTGAATAATCAGGTTGTACCAGTCGATGACCCAGAGAGCTCCGTCCGGACCCACCTTGCTCTGAATTGGTGAGAACCAGGCATCCCGGCTGGCCAGCATGTTACGGGTGTTATCTGCTGTATAACTACTACCATCAGGTTCCAGGATAAAGCGACCCAGCAGGTGTCCTGTAGGCTCCGCAATAAATGCTATACGATTCCAGTACTCTTTCGGGAAGTTTCTCGCACCGTAGATATGAGCTCCTGCTGCAGCGGTATATCGACCCCACTGATCTACCTGACGAACATTATCCGTAATAGGGTAGATCGAGTTGTCCTCTGCAATCCTCCGGTTCACCGGTGAATTGTTTACTCCTCGTAATCCGCTATAGAAACGGTGAGGAACCGCGTGATAAACCGGAATATCGTTGTTGGCTGTAGAACCGAAAACGATTCCCTCCTCATTAAAACCGAAACCCCAGGTATTGTTTGAGGTACGTGCCATCTGCTCCAGCCGGCTGCCATCCGGGGTGAACCGGTAGAAGCCACTGCTGAAACGAACATTCTCGCCACCGACTTCACCTTCGAAAGCGGAGTACCCAACCGCTCCCCAAATCTGGTTATCGAAGCCGTAGTGTAGGTTGCTGGGACCGGCGTGTGTATCAAAAGTTCCCCATCCAGTGAAGAGTACTTCTCTGTGATCTGCTTTGCCATCGCCGGTTGTATCTTTCAGATATATATAGTCAGGTGCATGAGCAACAATAACACCACCGTTCCATAAAGTAAGGCTTGTAGGAATATTCAGGCCTTCTGCGAAGACGGTTACGTTATCTGCACGTCCGTCACCATTGGTGTCCTCCAGGACCTTGATACGATCGTTGCCGATCCGATCCGGAGCAAAATCGTTGGGATAGTCCACGGTCTCTACCACCCATAGACGACCTTTCTCGTCCCAGGTCATATCAATCGGGTTTATGACATCCGGTTCGGAAGCAAAAAGCTCTACACGAAATCCGGGGTCATGATAGATGTGCTGCAGGGATTCTTCCGGGCTCAAAGGATCCTGTACTTCAGTAATAGGATCTCCGGTTGTTGACCATGGCTCACCAGCTGGATAGTAAGGAATTAAACCATCGGAATAGGTTAGCTCGGGAAGTGAAAAATCGGCGTCCAGTGCCCAATCTCCGGCAACCCATCGGGTACCATTCTCAATCAGTTTCTTGAATCCGTCATTGCTCCAGGTACGGTTGTCGTGACCCCAGGCTGTATAGAATACCCGTCCGTCACCCTGTTCACGAACCCAGGTCCAGGGCTCCCGATGATCACCCTCTACACGAACCGAGAGCACCTCTATATCGGAGTTCAGGCGTGAATGAACATAGGTTTCATCCCAACTCTCAAACCTGGGCACACCCTGTTTAACAGGATGGTTCGGCCGTACATGTTCTACAGAGAATGTGCCGCCAGCATGCGCTTTGAATGCTCCACCAACCAGATTGACGAACGCATCGGAATCATTGAAGCTGGCTGAAGCGGAGTGGATAGCCACAACTCCACCACCGTTGTTCACATAGTTTACCAGGGCAAGTTCCTGATCTTTTTCCAGACCGGAACGGTTCCCGTACATCATGAATACATCATATTTTCCGAGGGTAGCCGGATTCAGATCGGCCTGACGTTCCGTATAGGTGAGCTGAATGCCTCTTTCCGCAAAATAAGGAATGAGTTGTTCTACCCTTCCACTCGGATTGTGATGCCCCCCATCGCCAAGAAACAGAACGTGGAGACGGTTCGCCTCCTGTTCAGCGGGTGCTTCGTTCATCTGGGTATTATCGGCTGTTTCCTGTGATGTCGTCGTGTCCGCAGAGGCACATGCAGAGACGATCAGAAAGACCATCGCCAGTACCCCGCCGAAATACGAAAATAGTGTCTGTTTGAATTTGTTCATGTTCACGTATCTATCATTAACGATTGAAGCTGACGGATGCCTGATCTCAACAGGTCATACATCTGTCAACATTGGTTTAGATATTGGTACTATCCCCGTCTGAACCCCCTCCTTCCCGGTCCGATACAAATCCCCGTAACGGTTCCCGGACTTCTGTATCGATTGAGTGTAACATTTCGACATCCAAAACACAAGTTTCAGGAGTTGATTTCAGGATAATGATACTCAATTGAAGTGTATATCGGAGAGTGAAATTGAGAAAAAAAATGTAAAATGTATTCAGACCTGTCAGGCTTTTTTATGTTATGTTCATCGATCTGGCAATCACCTTCGCCAGGGGCAACAAAAACAGAATCAGAATCGCCATCACCGGCCCTGAAAAACCGGCGGCAAGTGCGGCATTCAATGTTATCAGAGAAATGATCCCTGTCTTAACCGCTAGACCGCACCGCTCCGGAGTCGGGTCTGTAGCCACTTTGAGAAAAGGAGGAACAACGATATAGAGATGAATTGCGAGAACAACGAGTGACCAGGCCAGGTGAAAGTCGGGCACCAGATATGATATCAGAAAAAACTGAGTGTAGACAAGCAGAAGCAGAAGAAGTGCAATGTTTCCAAACTTCTCGCTTCCTCCGTGTACTTCCCCTCTGCTAACCAGAGTTACCGCAAAAATATAGAGTAACGGCATCAGACCAATCCATGCCGTCTGGATAAGAGCTGAAGGTACAACGGACATACCGAGCAGCAAATTACCGGAGCGGCATAGGCCCATCACAAGCGGACCCGTAAAATCACCCTTTTTCGCCCGGATGTCATAGATCAGAATTGCAGCGATGACTGCTAAAGCAACTCCCCCGCTAACCATACTCACCTGAAGTGCCGCCATTAATCCCAGCAGTAGCAGACCGGCTCCATAGATTGCAGCAGCCACAACCGTCACCCGGCCGGATGGAATGGGTCTCTCCGGCCTCTCCATCTGGTCCAGTTCGGCATCAAAGACGTCATTGAGTACTACCCCTCCCCCATAAAGTCCGAATGTAGCAAGTAACAGCCACCCTGTTCCCTCAGCCAATCCGACCGGAGATCCCCCAAGCAGGTAGAGCCCGCCGCCCGCAATTGAGACGCCTGCAAGTATATCTGCAAAGGCGGTAACGATGTTAGCAGGCCTAGATAGTTCCAGCCATGCCCTTGCACGAGAAAATCCATTCACAGCATACCTGCTCATAAACCCCTCCTATCGTATA
This sequence comes from Balneolaceae bacterium, assembly GCA_040880485.1. Lineage (GTDB taxonomy): Bacteria > Bacteroidota > Rhodothermia > Balneolales > Balneolaceae > JBBDIJ01. The sequence continues at coordinate 123,330 of JBBDIJ010000009.1, read as the reverse complement.
ATCAGGTCGTCCTCTTCACTCACTGCTTTATCCGTGGAAGTATCCTCGTTTTCCCTTCGCGAAAGTTTTTCCACATAGGGAGCATGCCCACCACGAAGGACCGTGTTTCCACTATAGGTCTGCCTCTGGTCAATCGCAGACCTCTCCAGCCAATCCTTCTCATTCATCCGTCCGCTTTTGGAGTAGGCGGCCAGCGCATTCGCATAGCAGACATTTCGAATATGCTCATGGTCTATACCTCTCTTCTCCATGAGTTTTGCTGTTTTCGGTACACCAAGCGCGTCACTGATCCCCCAATCTGCTGCGCTGTCTATAAAAATACGTTCCGAACCATACTCCCGAACCAGTTCTACCATTCTTTCATTACCCATTTTGGTACCCGGATAAATGGTAAAGGCAGCCCAGTATCCCCGATCCAGCACTTCCTGAAAGGTCTCTTCATTATTATGATCAATAATTACCTTTGAAGGATCCAGACCATGCTCCTCGCAAACATCCATACTCCGAATGGTACCGGCTTTTTTATTTCTATGCGGGGTATGAACAAGCACAAGCATTTCCATTTTTTTTGCCAGTTCCAGCTGGAGCCTGAAATATTTATCCTCCAGCTCCGTCATGTCGTCATAGCCAATCTCACCAATGGCCACTACACCATCTTTACCAGCATACATAGGTAACAACTCCATGACCTCTTCTGCCAGCTCTTCGTTGTTTGCCTCCTTGGAATTCAGTCCGATCGTGCAGTAGTGCGAGATACCGAACTGTGAAGCCCGGAATCGCTCCCACCCCACGATCATATTAAAGTAGTCTTTCATGGTAGCCGAATCGGTTCGCGGCTGCCCAAGCCAAAATGCGGGTTCAATGACAGCTACTATACCGGCTTCCCGCATCTGTTCATAATCATCGGTTGTTCGCGATACCATATGAACATGGGGGTCTATATAGATCTCTTTACTTTGGTTCATTCCCTTCTGTTTTTTTATCCGGATTTCTGTTCTGCATCCAATCCAATACGCTCCCAGTTCAAACTCTCCCTGTTAAAGTCCACAGAGAGATCGGAACGCCGCATCAATTTGTCCCGAAGTTCCGCATCTCTGCTCATCGAAACTGCAAGGGTAAGTGCCCTTTTCTGCAGTTCATCGCCATCACTGATCAGTGAAACGATTCGATCAAAATGATCTACTGTTAAAAAGGGGCCAAGAGGCCTCCACAGCTCAATGGGTATTTTCCGTCCTGCGGACGCACGTTCGGCGGCAAAATCGGTAAGCATATCAGCAAGATCAGGGTTAGCCCGTCTGTCGAGCCCTGTAACAGGATAGAGTGGGCTTCCTGTAAAAAGTGCTTTCAACACCATCTGATTCCAGGCATTTTCATCAAAATAGTCGGCTGGAAAGGGGTTTCTGTGGGCCACAGCATTAAAGACGTTCGTCATATTACTTCGAACTCCTTCCGCTGCCCTTTTTTTCAACCTGGAGGGCCATGGAAGTAGCGGCAACATTTTATAGAGGGCTTCCGCTTCATGTACTTCACTTGTATCGAATGTACTTTCCAATAGCTTCAGGAACTTCTCCTGGCCTGCAGGAACAAGTGAGAGAACAACAACTGCCCTGGCTACTTCATCCACACTCCAGTGGATCGGGTTCCACCCTGACCGCAACTCCTCTGCCTCCTGCTGTTCTTGTGAATCCGGGTCCAAACGATCTCTCCCCACTTTTCGAGAAACGGAACTGAAGAGCGTGAAATATTCCCAATCTTCAATGGAATCTCCCATTTTTTGACTCTCGGTTCTCAGCCAGTTCGACACATCCGGATCGAGTCGTCTCTCTAGCCAGGTTATGAGACGTTCCACAATCTCAGAAGAAGACAAACGGGTCTGTAAATCGGACATCTATCATTCAATGGTTAAAAATTAACGGGTTCCGGAAATTTCGTTCTCCACCTTACTTGCCCGGCTCCTGTGTTGAAGATTATGGATAATATGAGAAGGTTTCAAAGAGTTCTGAAAATAGATTCAAAGTGTAGTATCTTTTTATCCGAGATGGAGACGAAAAAAGTGTCCCCTCCCGCTCAACGATTTTTCAGAGCCACCAGTACTGGTCCGGCTGACAGAAGCTATACTCCTATGAAACCGATTCAGCAGAAGGTTACTGTAGAGTTTAACTATCCGGTTCACTTCACGAAGAATCTCTTCTCCACCGAAAACCCCCTGTTTGAACAGGTGGCCTTTAACGGTAATAGCGGGCACCCTGCAAAAGCACTTTTTATACTGGACCAGGGAGTTTCAGAGCACCATCCTCAACTGGTTCAGCAGATCAAACTTTATATAGACCAGCGACGGGACTCGCTCAGGCAGGCGGGAGACGTAATGATCCTCCCCGGTGGAGAGGAGGCGAAAAATCGTACGGTACACCTTTCAGAAATTCATGAAGCAATACATAAACATGGCATTGACCGCCACTCATATATCGTAGTCATAGGTGGTGGTGCAGTAATTGATGCTGCTGGTTATGCTGCCGCAACGGCTCACCGGGGAATACGATTAATAAGAGTTCCGACAACCGTACTTGCACAAAACGATGCCGGGATCGGGGTAAAAAACGGAGTAAACGCATTCGGTAAAAAGAATTTTTTGGGCACTTTTGCACCTCCATACGCTGTTATTAATGACTCTGCCTTTCTGAGTACTCTTGAAGAGAGGGACTGGCTTTCAGGTATTTCCGAGGCGATCAAGGTGGCACTTCTCAAGGATTCTGAATTTTTCAATTGGATTAGCCTGAACTCTACGGCACTCACAGATCGTAATGAAGAAGCAATGTCCCACCTGATCCATCGATGTGCCGAACTTCATCTCAATCACATAGCCAACTCGGGGGATCCTTTCGAGATGGGCTCTTCACGCCCTCTCGACTTCGGCCATTGGTCGGCCCACAAGCTGGAACAGCTAAGCAGGTACAATCTCAGGCACGGAGAAGCAGTGGCAATAGGCATCGCCCTCGATTGTGTCTACTCACATCGGATCGGACTCCTTTCTGAATCGGATCTGACAAATATTCTTCAGGTCATTGAATCGTGTAAACTTCCACTCTGCAGTTCGGAATTAACAACGGAGAATAATGTTCAGGGAAGCAGTCACCCCATCTTCAAAGGCCTGGAGGAGTTTCGCGAGCATCTTGGAGGCGAACTCACCATTATGCTGCTCAAGAAACCGGGAGTGGGAGTAGAGGTTCATAGTGTAGACCTGGAAACCTATAACCAATCACTGCAACAACTTCGAAATATAGCGGAATCGCTTGCTGCACACACTCCCTGACTGCGGCTATATGCGTTGCAATAAACAGAAGTGACCATCATGAGATTAAGTGCCTCTGAAGAGATTCATCTCACATACTGCAGTAACATTCATCCCGGAGAATCTCTGTCAGAAACCCGTCGGGAGCTCGAACTTCACCTTCCGGAGTTAAAAAAGCGCCTCTCACCTGACCACACATTCGGAACAGGGCTGAGGCTCTCTGCCGCAGCAGCCCGTGCGTTAAACGATCCGGTACATCTTAAGGAGTTCAAATCATGGCTCGAACAGGAAGGGTTGTATGTATTCACATTGAATGGATTCCCATATGGGAGCTTTCACGGAACTGTTGTCAAGGACCAGGTTTACGCCCCGGACTGGCGTAACGATAAACGAGTCTCCTATACCCGCGACCTGATCCAAATTTTAAGAGAGCTGCTCCCGGAAGGCAATGAAGGGAGCATATCCACCTCACCTCTCTCATACAAACCATGGTTTGCCGGGGAAGAGACTGAGGAGCTGTTCCAAAAATCCGTTTCCAATTTAACCACACTTGCGTGGGAGCTCCACCAACTGGAAGAAAGTAGCGGAAAATACATTCATCTCGATATCGAACCGGAACCTGACTGTATTCTGGAAAATTCAGAGGAGACCATTCAATTTTTCCAGAGTCAACTATTTCCAAATGGGTCTAAATTACTGGTAAAGAAGTATCAGATCTCCCCTGAACAGGCACACAATCTCCTTGCCCGTCATATCAAGGTCTGTTACGACACGTGCCACTTTGCTGTCGAATACGAGAAGGCTGATACAGCTATACAATCTCTTCTCGATGCCGGAATTGGTATTGGAAAAATACAGATCAGCGCTGCACTACAGGCAAAAACAAAAACAGACATGGATCGTGCTAAAGTTTCTGAACGGCTCCGTGATTTTGCTGAATCCACATACCTTCACCAAACCATTGGTATGAGTTCTTCCGGCCGGCTTCAACACTTCAATGACCTTCCTGAGGCTCTCCAGGAGATAGAATCTTCTCCATCGGAAGAGTGGAGAATTCATTACCACGTACCCATTTTTTTGAACCGATTTGGCCCCCTCCAATCCACTCGGGACGATATTAGCGAAACACTTGATTTATTGAAGAGAAAGAGTTTTTGCAAACATCTGGAGATCGAAACCTATACATGGGAGGTTCTGCCCGATGAATTAAAATCGGACATTACAGATTCTGTAGAGCGTGAGTATCGCTGGGTTCTATCCGAATGGGGTTCTGGAAAGCAGGCAACGAAATAGCAGATGGTCCCGGATCGGAGATCGGACATACACAACTATTAATCCTGTATCATGAAAAGAACAGCTCTCGTCAATGTCGTTGGCATCACGCGCGAACTGATCGGATCTCATACTCCATTTTTAAGGAGCTGGATCAACAGTGGCGGGTGCAGGCCGGTCCGTTCCATGCTCCCTGCAGTTACATGCTCAGTTCAGGCAACCTATCTTACCGGGCTGGAGCCATCCCGGCATGGAATTGTGGGGAATGGCTGGTACTTCAGAGATATGGATGAGATCAAATTCTGGAGACAGTCGAACCGTCTGGTTCAGGGAGAGAAGATTTGGGAACGTGCAAAAAAAGAGAATCCCGATTTCACCTGTGCCAATCTATTCTGGTGGTACAACATGAATACTACCGTGGACTGGCTTGTAACGCCCCGCCCAATCTATAGGGCCGACGGTGTCAAGATACCGGACATCCTCACAGAACCGGCTGACCTGAGGAATCAACTGCAGAACGAACTTGGCCGTTTCCCTCTGTTCAAATTTTGGGGTCCCGCTACAGATATCTCATCATCAGACTGGATTGCGAAATCAGCCAAAAAGGTGGAGGAACTCTACTCACCTGATCTCTCACTCGTCTATCTACCACATCTGGACTACAATCTCCAGAGAATTGGTCCTGATAATCCGGCTATAGCAACGGATCTTCAAGAGATTGACGATTTATGCAGAGATCTATTCACCTGGTATGAAGAGAGAGGCGTTGGAGTTATTCTTGTTTCAGAGTATGGAATTACTCCCGTACATCAACCCGTTTCCCTGAATCAAACACTGCGACGCAATGGTTACATCACTGTCCGGGAAGAGTTAGGCCAGGAGATTCTGATTCCGGGAAGTAGCCGGGCATTTGCCGTAGCCGATCATCAGATCGCACATATCTATATACGAAATCAAAGTGATATCATACCAGTTCGTGACCTGCTCGAGAAAATTCCCGGAGTAGAGACCATACTGGACGAGGAGGGGAAAAGAGCTCACGGCCTCGACCACCCCCGTTCCGGGGAGCTCATCGCCATATCGGACTCTGACTCCTGGTTCACATACTACTACTGGCTTGACGACAGTAAAGCTCCCGACTTTGCTCCTACTGTAGACATCCACAACAAGCCGGGATACGATCCGGCAGAGCTTCTCCTGGATCCGAACATTACATTCCCGACTTTGAAGGCAGGCGTAAGGTTACTACAGAAGAAGTTGGGATTCCGTTACAAGATGGATCTTGTACCCATAGACGGCAACCAGGTTCGGGGGTCCCATGGAAGAGTTTTGGAAAACCTGGATAAGGGGCCACTAATCGCATCCCGCCTGCTTGGCGGTGAAGCCTCTGTACCTGTCGAACCAGGGGATGTCTGTTCTATTGTGTGGTCGCATCTGACGGGTAAAAGCCTCCCGACAGGACATGATTAATACTTTGCCGGAACTCCGTCACCCGGAAGCGAATCGCGAATAAACTCGCGAATATGCTCATTCGAAAGCTCCAGGTCCTCCTGCCGCAAATACATCATGTGGCCACTCCTGTACCCCTCAAAACGAAACCTGTCACGCAATTTGCCTCCGGGATCCATATTCCACATTGTGTATTTAGCGTCAAAATAGTCCGTTGCTCCATCAAAATACCCGGATTGAATCATCACGTTTAAGAACGGATTCTCGGCCATGGCAAATCGGAGATTTTCAGCTGTGTTATCCCCCGATCTATCCCATGGATTAACGGGCCCGAAGATGTTGTATTGGAGATCCGTTTTTACACCCAGTTCCTCTCTCAAATAGACATTGATAGCTGGTGTAAAACTGTGATTCCAGGAGGTAAGAGCGGGATCAAAATCATATCGATCGCCTGCATCCATTCTATCGATCCCGCGGTAACGAGAGTCAAGCCTTCCCACCGTAAGCCCCTCACTTCTAAGTAACTCCTTCCAGAAATAACCTGTGGGCACCGCGAGATTGTGTTGAAGTACCGCATCTACAGATAGACCGGAATATCTGGCTACCTCTTCCGCTACGGCTTGCCGTCGGTCGTTATCAATAAAACCACCCCTGCTCAGTGCAGGTATGAACTCCTCGATGGTAAAGTCCTCCACCTCCGGCAATATCTCATTCAGATCCCTCTCTTGCAGGTCAGGCGCAAGGACACCGTGATACCAGGCGGTCGCCGCATAGTAAGGTAGTGTAAGTGCATCTCCAACCGGGCCGGATCGATCGACACCCATACTGGTCGGAGAAACCAGAATCACCCCGTTCAGATAGATCCAGTGAGAACCCTGAAGTCGGCGAGCGAGGCCGGCCACACGGGTCGTTCCGTAACTCTCTCCCTTCAGGTACTTGGGTGAACTCCATCGATCGTGACGCGAGATAAAATTCTCTATCCATGCCGCCAGATAGTTGATATCGGCCTGAACACCAAAGAATGAAGATCTGTTTGCACTCTCATCCACAATACGGGAGAAACCGGTGTTCACAGGATCGATATATACAATATCCGCAACATCAAGTATTGAGTGCGGGTTTTCCGTTATCCCATATGGCTGGACCGGAAATCCTTCATCATCAATTTCAAGAAATCTCGGTCCGGTAAATCCAATATGCATCCATACCGAAGCTGAACCGGGCCCACCGTTAAATGAGAATACAAGAGGCCGACGGCTCAGATCCTCTACGTCACTTCGCTCATAAAACACGTAAAACAGAGACGCATCCGCATTTCCCTCGCTATCCCAAACCGGTTGCGTACCAGCGGTAGCCGTATATGGAACAGTCTGCCCGCCAATGGTCACTTCATGGCTGGTTGTAATGGTTGTATCGATTGGCAATCCATGCTCTCCAGCCTGCCCATACAGTGTATGTGAAGGCATACAACCGGCAATCAGCATTAGAGTAAGAGGAACGGTCAGGCATCGTTTCATTAAAGAATCTCCATTTGGATTATCATATCGGGGATGACCCGACTAAAATGGCAAATTCAGAGATGTTTGCAAACCTGAATATGTACCGGCTCCATACCATTTCAGGCAGAACCTGAACCGTTTCTGAACTTCTGGCTTGAGATATGAATACCGCATTCGGTTTTGTCCAAATTCTTCCAGCGTCCGGCACGCTCCTCCTCTTCGTCTTTCACATCGGCTGGCTGAGTACAGGGAATACATCCGATGCTGGGGAATCCTTCGTCATGAAGTGGGTTATATGGTATATCAAGATATGTTATTTCCTGCCAGATCTGTTCACGGGACCAATTTACAAGTGGATTGATCTTGACCACTCCGTTGGCGGGATCCCATTCGAACAGTGGAGTGTCACGTCGGCTTGAACTCTGGCTACGACGTACACCGGTGATCCACGCACTCTTATCTCGCAGGTAGTTCCTCAATGGAAGCACCTTGCGTACAAAGCAGCAGCGATTGGGATTCCGGTTCCACAGCTCGTCCCCAAACTGCTCTGCCTGTTCTTCGACTGATAGTTCGGGTGTAACCCGGACAATGGACAGATCATACCTGCTCTCAAGATCGTCACGCAGCTTATAGGTCTCGCGGAAGAGAAGTTGTGTGTCAAGATAAAAGACAGTAACCGGCAGTTTCATCCGGCTAAGTCGATCAATGAGCCATACTCCCGAGGGGCCGAACCCCGTTCCAAGTACCATTCCATTACCAAATTGCGACCAGGCCCATTGGAGCACCTCCTCAGGACTACTGTGCTCAAACTCCCGGTTGATCTCCACCAGCTGCTCAGCAATCATCTGCTCGTCAGGCTCATCTGCATTGACAAGTCTGTACAGATCGTTTTTCAGTTCGATACTGCTCATTATCCGACTATTTTGGATTTCAGTTGTGGCGACGCTTCAACCTCTGTGGTCTCTTCCTGATCAAACCAGGAGAGATCATTTGCCATTGCAGCCAGTGGGCTAATTATGATCGTTGCGGGAGACTCCATTCCTTCTGCTCTCTCCCCAATGGTAGATAGAGTGCCAACCACCGTTCGCTGATTCAAATAACTCGCACGCTCTACCACAGCGGCTGGGGTATCGGGAGCTCGTCCGAATCCGATCAGTCGCCTGGCAATCTCTTCAAGATTTTTCAGTCCCATCAGTATAATAAGGGTATCAGATTCCCCTGCACTTCTGAGTACTTCAGCATCATCTTCTCCCCGGATGGTATGTCCCGTTATCACGGTGAATGAACGTGCCAATTTCCGATGTGTAACAGGGATACCGGCAAAGGCCGGAGCAGCAAGTGCACTCGAAATACCCGGAACTACTTCATACCGTATACCAGCTCCGGACAGTGCTTCACACTCCTCACCTCCACGCCCGAATACAAAAGGATCTCCTCCCTTCAGCCGGACCACAAACTTCCCCTCCAATGCCTTGGAGAGAAGGATACGGTTAATCTGATCTTGTGATACGGAAGGTTTACCGGCACGTTTACCAACATAAATATGCTCCGATCCATCTCTGGTCATTTTCAAAAGTTCAGGATTTACCAGCCGGTCATACACAACCACGTCTGCGTGGCTCAGCGCATTGGCCCCGCGCACCGTAATGAGGTCCGGATCTCCCGGCCCGGCTCCGACGAGAGAGACTGAACCGGATTTCGGAAATCTTCTACTATCGCTTTTAATATGTTTCACGCCTCCAGACTTTATTTTCATCGCTTACATCTGCTCAGTTTCAAACAGAAAGTTGATCAATATATCTGCTTCGATTTATTTACAGGGCCGACATTCTGAGGGGGCGGGCTGTTTATCTCATGATGAAAATCATAAAAAAAGCCCGCCACCTTAAGAGGTAGCGGGCTTTTTGAAACTTGTTTTCCAGTCTTTACAACTTACCGGTTCCAACTCAGACCACTACCTCCATAGCTGCACATGCAGCAACAGCAACAGCAACAGCAGCAAATCATTTGGCCTGTAAGTTTTTTGGCAAGTATCACGCAGTGCTCCAATCTTTTGGTATAAAATCAACCCGTTGATGTCGATACGGACATCACAGATAGAATAGTGACTTTTTCAACGCATGTCAAGCACAGATCGACTCAAACCGGTAGAGTTTTTCCGGGTCATCGCCACCAGATAGAATACTCTAGAGCATTCGCCTGAGCAGAGGTCTGTAACTGTCAATCCGTCGATCCCTGAAAAAGGGCCACTCCTGCCGCTGTTTCTCGACACTCTGCAGATCAATATCGGCTACTAATATCTCCTCATCATCGCCTGCTTCTTCAATTATCCGGCCAAACGGATCCGAAACAAAAGAGTGTCCCCAGAAGGTGGTACCACCCTCTTTTCCACACCGGTTCACAGCCGCCACAAAGCATCCATTGGCAACAGCATGGCTTCTCTGTATTAACTGCCAGGCGGAATGAAATCTCTCTCGTTCCGCTTCCCCTTCGTCTTTAAGAGTGCCTATTGCTGTAGGATAAAGAAGCAATTGCGCTCCTGTCATAGCCGTAATTCTCGCAGCCTCCGGATACCACTGATCCCAACAGATGAGAGTACCCACCCTGCCCCACGGTGTATCAAAACTGCGGTATCCCTTGTCTCCCGGAGTAAAGTAGTATTTCTCATGAAATCCGGGATCTTCAGGTATGTGCATTTTGCGATAGACACCGGCCAGAGAACCATCCGGCATAAGGAGTGCAAGCGCGTTGAAATAAATGCCCGGTGTGGCTTTTTCAAATAGCGGGACGACTATATGAACCCCGTTTTCAACAGCCGATTCGGAAATTTTCCTGATCGTTGGGCCGGGAATGGATTCGGCAAACCGGAAAGCTTTCGGATCTACTGATTGGCAGAAGTATGGTGTCTGTGAGAGCTCCGGAAGAACCACCAGATCAGCACCCCTTCCGGCTGCTTCCGAGATTCGACTCAAAATATCGGTTACATTTTTTTCGACATCATCAGTACAGCTGTATTGAAGGAGGGCTAGTTTCATTCTCAATGCCTGCTTTGTGTTTAACCTTATTAATCTTGACAATCAGGGTAAAGTTTTTGCAAGAATATTACTCAATCCTTAGGGTTTTTCAGAGTATGTTACTGTTCATACATACATTCACAGAAGAAAGCAACACTTCAGAGATTCATGTCAAACGATTACGGCAAACAACCCAAGAGCAGCTACGGACTAGACACTATCGGGCTCGGTCAAAACAGTCGTGCACTTTGGAACCTGACTCCGCCAGAGCTATACGAACAAGCTATTGTGAACGAGGAAGCCATATTGACAAAAGATATGGCCCTCAGGGTTCTCACAGGATCTTATACAGGTAGATCTCCCGGAGATCGTTGCTTTGTTGAAGATCGGGAAACAATTGAGAAAATCGACTGGGGCGGGTTCAATCAACCGACCAGTGCAGAACTGTTCGACAGGATGCACAGGAAAATGACAGACTATCTTGCAGACAAAAAGATCTATGTAAAGGATCTCTATGCAGGCGCTGATCCCGAATACCGTATAAATGTACGTGTTGTCAGTGAAGCGGCCTATCATGCACTCTTTGCTCACAATATGTTCATTCGCCCGAACAAAGAGTCTCTCGAAGATCACAAGCCGGGGTTTACGGTACTCGCCGCACCAAATTTCCGGGCCGACCCGGAAGAGGACGGCACCCGTTCAGGCACATTCATCCTCTGTAGTTTCGAGAAAAATTTAATACTAATAGGTGGTACTCTCTACTCAGGTGAGGTAAAAAAGGGTATCTTCACCGTCATGAACTACCTTTTACCTCAAAGGGGGGTCATGCCAATGCACTGCTCAGCAAATATGGACCATGAGAGACGGACCGCACTATTCTTTGGCCTCTCGGGGACGGGCAAGACTACACTCTCTTCAGACACAGACCGCATCCTGATTGGTGATGACGAACATGGCTGGAGTGATCAGGGGGTCTTTAATTTTGAAGGTGGTTGCTACGCAAAAACCATAAAGCTTTCAGAAGATGATGAGCCGCTCATATATGCAACCACCAAAATGCCCGGTACCATACTTGAAAATGTGATCTTGGATGATGGCAGACAACCCAATTTCGATGACGCCACGCTAACAGAAAATACCAGATGTGCATACCCTATTCACTTCATTCCCAACGCAAGCGTTGAAGGTGTGGGTGGCCATCCCGAACAGATTATATTTCTGACGGCCGACGCTTTCGGAATTCTTCCACCCGTGGCAAGGCTGAACCGTGAACAGACCATATATCACTTCATCAGCGGCTACACAGCAAAAATAGCTGGAACAGAGCGTGGAATCACAGAACCCCAGGCAACCTTTTCTACATGCTTTGGAGCACCATTCATGCCGCTCCACCCTAAAGTTTATGCAGAGCTACTAACAAAAAAGATCGAAAAGCATGGTTCCTCTGTATGGTTGCTGAACACAGGATGGACAGGCGGCTCATTTGGAACCGGGAACAGAATCAAGCTTAAACATACCCGTGCCATGCTCTCTGAGATCTTTCGAGGCGGGCTGGATCAGGTATCGTACAGAGTAGATCCGGTTTTTGGGTTGGAAGTTCCCGAAAGCATCGATGGCGTCCCCTCCCAACTTTTGAGGCCACGTGATACCTGGTCCGATCCACAAGCATACGATCGAAAGGCTGCAGAACTATCCCGAATGTTTATCGAAAACTATAAACGGTTCGATAAAATGTAACAGTTTCTTCAAACAGCCTGGCAAGAACTCTCATTTTTACTCGTTATTTAGCTGCCAAAATATTTTTACACTTTCAATGTTTCCACACATATGAAGTATTATACACTCCTTATACCACTACTTATTCTTGTATCGTGTGCAACAAGCGAGCCTGTGTCCGAAGACGATCGGGAGAGTGATACACCAACCATTTTGGACTTCCCGAAGAGTGTATTAGATAATATCTCCGACCGGCCAGAACCCGCAGACGCAGAAGATCTGGACGAACTGGAGACTGTACTCATGCAGACCCGAAGCTACCTTGAAGACCGTTTTCCCTCTATCTCTCACGACTTGCCGGATTCATTTCTGCAAAAGCAGGACGAAAGTGACGTTGAATCTGATCCATACGCCGGATTCCGAATTCAGATTCTCTCTACACGGAATGTTCAGGATGCCGATACTCTGCAGTCTCAATTTAACACCTGGGCCGACTCCACATTCAGTGAGTACTCTCCTCACTCCTACATCTACTTCAGACAACCCTATTATCGTGTTCGTGTTGGAGATTTCCAGGACAGGGATCGCGCCATCGAACTCTCCCGTGTCTTGAAAGAGCATTACCCTGATGCCTGGGTTGTTCACGCACAGATTAACCCTTTTCGGATACCAGCCGACTCAGTCGGGTTCCACTTAAGAGAGCCGGATGAGCGGGCAGAAGAGCCAGGTTCATCAGAAATGGAAGACCAGCCCTGAAAAAGCAAAACCGCCAGATGAGCCATATGCTGATGAGTTTCGTACACTGCTCACGCTAAGTGTGAATTCGAAATTTCTGAACTCCAGACCGGTACCTGCATGATAAGAGGCCGAAGCAAACCCGCCTCTCTTCATACCAACGCGCAAAGGTATGATATTGAAAAGCCGATACTCTGTGCCCATTGAGAGATAGGCACGCCGGCTGTTCACACCACGGGAGTTAAAACCTTTACCAAAATCCATCATAACACCCCACTTGCCAAGTTTCAGGTGTACACCCAGATTCACTGTAGTTGGGAGGTTTCTCACCACACCCTGACCCTGAACAGGCGTAAAATTGGCATAGAGCTCATCACCTATACTGTCTGAGATAACAGACTCGAAGTAGAGTGATTCATCACCGTCAAATTGCTCGTCAATCATCTCCTGATCGTAGGAAAAACCGTGCCAGTCAAGCTCTCCCGCACCATTAAAGACCCCTCCCGAAGGCCCAAAATCAAGCGCTCCAATATCCGAAATTGCAAAACCGACTGTCAGGGTGCGACTACCACGGAAAAGGGAAGCTCCGGGCAGATCGTACCCTTCCAGATTCATCACAAGAGTAGTCCCGAGATCAAACCCGATTCCAAGTGACTTTACAGAATATGCATCTTCCGCAGGCGGATCTACATAGTCATCAAAATCTACATCCATATTCTGAACTCGCCGATCGAAGTGGTACTGTTCCATCTGTGAGGTCAACTCACCGGTCGTCTCCAGATTGTAAACAAAGCTGTGATGGATAGAGGAGTTGCTGTTCTCATCTGCTGAACTAATGGTCAATTGAGATTGCAGATCGAAGCGTGCACTGTTTTGGGCAATTAGAAGTTTGGGTGCAACCCCCGCATAGAGAGTTATTTCACGGCCATTACTGTTACTGTTGAACTCCAGCATCTTACGGGCAAACCCGAATGACAGTTCTGAAAACGCGAGCGTCTCAAAACTCATATTAACGGCTCTTGGGGTCTGAAAGATGGAGGAGTCCAGTCCAAGAAAGAGCAACTCTGCCATGCCGCGGTTCATGTCGCCACTCATCATAACCCGGTTGCGCGCAGCAATCGAAGCGGCCCAATTCTCCCTTCTGTAGGAAGCTCCAAATAGTGTATGAGTCAAATCGAATCCCAGAGAGCGGGTTTCATTCAGACCCTTGCCGAACCAACTGTCAAACATGTCCTGAGCCACTTCTCCGCGAATGGTCTGGCCGGTAGTCAGATACCGGTTATAAGTATTCATATTGGCCAGGGAACCACCTATGGTCATGTGGAGGCCTCCATAGATCCCTACAGTCCGGCGAGGCCTGTCACCACCACGAATCAACAGGTTGGCCGGGTTTACAAAATTTGCATGATAGGTATCTACATAAGCAGTTCCACCCGCACCCAGTGCATGACTGGCCGGGGTCATGTGTCGGCTTTGAGCATCCACATCCCCAACGAGAGGAAGTGTAAGTAAAAGAGTGGCTGAAGCCGATATCAAAAGGCGGCATGTCTTCATATTCATTGTGTGTAAACCCGATTTGTTATTTGACATCCGTTTCCAGAACGAGTTTTACACCGGCAGAGAAACGCACAACATCAGTCGCCTTCAGGCGTACCTCCTGTTGATCGCTGGTCATCAGGCTCGCATTGTAGATCATCGATCTGGCTCTGCTTAAATCTCTCAGTTGATCTCTGTTCAGAGAGACCGCAAAACTACCCTCCGATTCACCATCAGAATAACCGGACTGGCTTACTGTCGCAGCCTGCATAGCAATAGGAATTTGCCCCTCAAGAGGTATGGTGGTTACAGGTGCACCCTCTTCGTCCAGAAATTCAAAACTTAAAGAGATTTCAAGCGGGAAACCGTTCGCATACTGAATAGTGAGAGTCGCTTCATCGATGCTACTGTCGTCGCCATCCCCAGGAAGGTCACTCATATCCTGGTCTGTTGTATCACGAAAGATGGCCGCTGTCAGAGTCTGAATACTCAGGGGGATGTCCACCGTGATTGTCGGTTCAAACCGTACCGGATTGACAATCACGCCAACTTCATCATCAGAGTTCAAATTCGCCTTTCCGATAAAACGAACTTCACCAGGCAGGCGGTTGAGAAACTGAATAATAGTGGAGTTATCTCTGTCGAACTCGATCACATGTGTAGTCAGAGTGCCGTCTCCTGGCGGAATGTCGAATCGAATCAGTTGATCCGAATCGAGAGGTGTTCCGTCAAACAGCATTCCACCTGGTATATTTCCAGTTCCGGCATATGTGTTCTCTCCAGCTTTTCCGGCAAGAAAGTAGTTTTGGCCTCCGGCAACCCCCATAAATGAACCGACCACTTCGGTGGGTACCCCGATGTTGGTCTCAAACTCTATTCGCAACCGGGCATTTGTGAATTCGATCCCTTCAAGCTGATCAGAGAGGTCGTTGAGGCCCTCTACCTCTATAATCTGCGCCTCGAGGTCATTCATAAGATCCAGCACTCCAATCCCGTTGTCAGGAGAGTCATCGTTAAGAACGATATCCCGATTCGCGATAACTCCCACTGCGGATCCAAGGACAAGCCCTTCTATTTGAATGGATGCCCTGACGTCATCATCCTGATTCAGAGTCCGGGGATCGGCCCCCTGCCCGGTTCGGGTATCTTCAGTAAGGGCGTAGAGATTGTAATCGATCCTGTTTCCTTCGGCATACACTCGCAAGCCGGAAAGATCTGACACGATACCTTCCGGATTACTGCTTTTTCTCTCGATACGCTCGGGCCCGGAGAATTCGATCACCAAAGAGTCGGCTTCCCCGTAGGGAGCTGTCCTGATGCCAGGAAATGAAATTCTCAGTACATCGATTCCAAGATCAAGATTGTTAACGATCTGATCTACGGAGAGGCTCCCCTCCTCCAATTCAATGTAGTGGCCTGGATCGCTAAAGAGAAACTGATCGGCAGGAATGGAATTGTTCCCGGATATAGCGAACTCCTGGGGTGGAACCACCGCTTCAATTTCCGATGCGGTGAGACCCTGACCAGCCACATCCCGGATAATCAGCGCGTCCGGATCGGCCTGTGTCGTCTGGGGGCCCCACTCTACTCTTACATCCACATTCAGATCCTGGAGCACCTGGCCCGGTGATATCAGCATCGACTCTGTTGCCACATCTCCATGGAGCAGATCTGTAAAATCTACTGTCTCCACTTCCAGGCCGCCGGAGTTAAGCCGTAGCTGCAACAAGTCGAGATCCAGACCCATCTGATTTTCAAGAACGATCTCCAGCAAACCCTCTACAATAGTGGCACTCACCAGATAGTCTGTATCCAGATCTATATTGACCCATGGAGAACTACTGCCAGGGACAAATGTACCCTCACCGAAAAGTGCGGGATCCAGGCCGGTGAGCTGCTCAAATGTGGCGCGGCCGAGCTCGCCACCAGCAGATGCTGATGAGAAATTACTGATCTTTACAGGACCCACTGCCGCTTCAAAGGCGTTGGGGTCAATCGAAATGACCGGAATGGCATCCTCCAGATCGCCAAAGTCGAATGTCTCTGTGATTCCGAGTGATACAAAACTCTCTGAATCGATGGAAAAAAGACCCTCAAAATCGGGCGTTGTGGTATCGATCAGGGCGCTAGCCGAGCTCCCCATAAATTGGAAGGACCGATCCTGAAAAAGCGGAAATTCGATAGCCTGAGATGTTGTAAAGTCGGGGCTTGAAGGGCGCTCACAAGCAGCCCCGAGTACAGTGATGGCCAGTAACGCCAGCGAAAGTGGACGGAATAGATTCATTTGAGCGTTGTAAAAGTCTGTAGTATATACGTCAGATAGGTTGCGGAGAGGGAGGGATTCGAACCCTCGGTACCTTTTTCAAGGTACACACGCTTTCCAGGCGAGCCCGTTCGACCGCTCCGGCACCTCTCCGTGAAGTGAGGCTGAAGATAGGCAGTTCAACGTCTATCATCAATAGTTGAAACGGTGCACAGTGTAGGTTCTTACACCCGTACCCTGATCCCTTGCCGGGCGAAACTCCCATAGCATGGCCGACTGAAGAGTTGCAGACATTAACCCATATTGAATAAAGGGAAGAACCTCATAATTGCGCAGATCCTCTTCATATACTCGGATTTCGGTAATACTCGCTTCCTCGACCTGGCCGTCTGCATCTACAAGAAAATTGACAAACATCTCTACTCTGCCTCTCAACTCAGCAGGGAGATCGGGAACATGAGGTTCCACAATCTTGGTTACAGTCGGTGGAAGTTGCGGGTCGCTGACAATCACATCTTCCTCTCCGTCCAGTGCCGTTCCCAGCTCATCCGGCAGATCCGGAAAATCAATATTCAGAACCGATTCATCAATCTCAAGTTCTGCATCAATTATCTCGTCCACAGGAACCGGTTGCGGATGGCTTGGAACCGGAGGTGGAGCGGGTGAACTCTCCTGTCTTGTGATATGAATATCATCAATCAGAGCCTGTTCCGTAAAATTAAACGAGGGCATATCCGGAGCACTTTTCTCCTCTACTGGCCAAAATCTGACGATGAGGACAGACACAAACAACACCAGTGCCAGGCCCGCTAAAATTCGGTGTCTGTATGACTCTTCCGGGTCCATTCCATGCCTCTCCCGAATCTGGCTCATTTATCCTCCAGATGATCGTGGTTGGGCAACGATTCAAGAGCCTTCCGCACAAAGCCTCCCTCTTTATCCAGAAGAGCAGAAGCACCGGATTGGTTCAGCCCTCCGAAATGCATGATAATTGCAGTTTTTACATTCCCCTTTGCCTTCTTCAACAGATCTTCCGATTCACTGTATGAGAGAGAAGTGAAGTGCATTAATATTCGTTTTGCACGCTCCTCCAGTTTTTGGTTCGTTAACATCAGATCCACCATCACATTTTCATACACTTTGCCCTGTCGGATCATGGCTCCGGTCGTAATCATATTGAGCACCATTTTCTGCGCTGTTGCACTCTTCATCCGGGTGCTTCCAGTCAACGGTTCAGGCCCCACCGGTATATCGATAATCAGATCTGCACTCAACCTAGCCTGTTTTTCCGGCACCGTAATAACGGCCAGAGTTCTGCAACCCCTTTTTGCGGCCTCTTTCAAGGCGCCTGCTACCCAGGGTGTTCTGCCGCTCGCAGCCAGACCACAAACAACATCGGGAGATTGTGCATTCACATCAGCTACGGCGTCCCTGCCCGAGTCTGCACTATCCTCCACTCCCTCTCGCGCTTTAAACATCGCCTCCGGGCCTCCCGCGATGAAGCCCTGAACCAGATGCGGTGGCGTTCCGAATGTGGGAGGGCACTCTGCTGCATCCAGTACTCCCAGGCGTCCACTTGTCCCGGCGCCAAAGTAGAGCAGTCTGCCTCCACTACGCAGAGATTCGGAAACCCACTCCACTGCAAGTGCGATCTGGTCCAGCCTAGTACCCACTTTTTCTGCAACCGTCAGATCCTCCCTGTGGATCATCTCAACAATCTCGCGCGGGGTAGCAAGGTCGATCCGATTTGTATTCGGGTTCCGCTGCTCTGTGAGCAACTCCTTTAACCGGTAATAGATCGGTGGTTTGATGTCATTATCTTTTCTGCTCATATAGAAATTGCTTCTGTACAGATTCAGGCAATACGGAATATAACCGATCGCCTTGTAAGCACGTAACTCCGGAGTTATTTCCTCCAATCAAAAATTACAACCGTACACTATTTTTAACGCTGCCGGCCTGGAAAATTGGTTCCTGCGGTTCACTCTTTTTACATTATATTCTCGATGGAAGAGATGACAGTGATGAACGGGGAGGGCCCCAATGAGTTCAAGATTCAAGAAGATTACAATCTATGATGTCGCAGAACGCGCCGGTGTCGCCATATCCACTGTCTCCAGAGTTCTGAATAGCTCTCCCAATGTTTCTGAAGATACAAGGCGCAAGGTAGATGAGGCGATTAAAGAGCTGCGATTTCGTCCGCAGGTAAGTGCCAGACATCTTGCAAGCAGGAAGCCCCAGATGCTGGCTATTGCAGTCCCCTCTTTTACCACCCCTTTCTACAATGAGGTTCTCAAAGGGGTTAAAGATGAAATCCAGGAGATGGATCTAGATATCATCATCTACAATACCGGTTCCAAAAATCCGGCAGAGGCTGTTGAGAACTTTTTTGACCGTGGTACGGCCGATGCTGTCATCGTCATCTCTATTGAAATAAGCGACAATGTGGACGAGAGACTTCAGAGTTCCGGAATCCCTGCCGTCTTGATTGCCACAGCACATCCGTCATACGACTACTTCGAACTGAATGACTACAAAGGCGGCTATATGGCCGCCGAACATCTGATCGGGCAGGGGTACTCACGTCTGGGTGCCATCTTGCCCGCCATCGCTACGCAGGCATCCAGAGAGAGGCTTCGTGGCTTTAAGCAGGCGTTGCTGGATCACCGTTTACCGGTCAGCGATTCACTTTTTGTAAGTGGCCACAGCACAAAACATGCCGGATTTACGGAAGAAGCGGGTTTTGAAGCGATCTATGAGTTTCAGAAGCGGGGAGAGTTTCCCGAAGCTCTATTTGCACTTAACGACACCCAGGCCGTCGGTGCTCTATATGCCCTGAGCGGATTAGGCATGAAAGTTCCTGAAGATATTGCCATCATGGGCTACGACAATATTAAACTGTCACGATATCTGGATCTGACAACTATAGATCAACAGATGCACAGCGTTGGAATTCGTGCAACAAAAAGGTTGTCTGAGATTATTAAAAACCCCGATCTAAAACCGATGCAAACCACACTGGACCCGGTATTGGTTCCCAGAAATTCAACCAGAAAAGCAGTATGACCAGCTCCCCTGATCACTGGATAAAACAGTCTCTCAACAGCTGTATCCACTCAACCCGTCTGCCCTCTTTTGACGAGCCTTACCGGGGCAAGGTACGTGATGTGTACAGCCTCGATGAGAAGCGGCTGGCCATCGTCGTCACCGACCGGATTTCTGCATTCGACCATATTATGAAGGAGGCCATTCCCTTCAAAGGACAGATTTTGAACCGGCTGGCAGAGTTCTCTTTCAGAAAAGTGGAAGATCTGATTCCCACACACATATTGTCTGTACCACACCCCAATGTAACCGTGGCTAAAAAGTGCGACCCGATACCTATAGAAGTCGTTGTTAGAGGGTATCTTACAGGTCACGCCTGGCGTACCTGGCAATCTGGTAAAAGGATGCTTTGCGGTGTTCCACTCCCATCGGATATGAAAGAGCACGAACGTTTTGATCAGCCGATCCTTACACCGGCAACCAAAGCAGTCGAAGGCCATGACGAAGACATTTCGGAGCAGGAGATTCTCAAAAAAAGAATTGTAGACCCTGAACTTTGGCACCGGATCAGAGAAGTTGCATTTCAACTGTTTGAAAGGGGTTCCTCGATTGCCGAAAGAGAGGGCCTCATACTTGTAGACACTAAATATGAGTTTGGTCTTCATCAGGGAGAACTCACCCTGATCGATGAAGTGCACACTACCGACTCATCCAGATATTTCTATGCCGACGGGTATCACGAACGACTCGAATCGAATGAGCCTCAAAAGCAGCTCTCAAAGGAGTTTCTGAGAGAGTGGTTGATGGATAAAAACTTTCAGGGCAAGCCGGGAGAGACTCTTCCCTCACTGCCCGACTCGCTCCGCTGGAGTATCTATCAGCGTTATGCAGAGCTTTTCGAAATCCTCACAGGGCAATCTTTCGATCCTCAGCTGCCAGAAGATGCGGATCGTGAAATCGACAGAGTTCTTACGCAACTTTGATCAGATTCAGTCCGGGCTTCTTCGGCCACCGGATGGATGAAGTGTTATTTCACCGGCCACAGTTCGCCATGAAAGGCGGCTGACGGCCACAATAAACTGACCTACATCAGCCGGGTCTATCAATTCTGATGGATCCACATCCACACCTTCCCAGGATGTGGACATCGTCTGGCCCAGATTCAGTGCTGTCACCGCAATTCTGCTTCCTTCAAGCTCCTTTCTCAGAGAGCGACTGAATCCTAAAACAGCATGCTTTGACGAAGAGTAGGCTCCACTCCGCTCCAGGCCGGTCAGAGCCCCAATCGATGATATTTGCAGTACGAGACCGCGCTCCACACTTCTCATGAGTGGTAAGAGTTTCATGGCCAGCTGAAACGGGGCCAGCGTATTGATCTCCCACTGCTGCCTGAACTCTTCAGGAGTCGTCTTTTCAAGTCTTTTCAGAAGGAATGTTCCGGCATTGTTTACCAATATTCCCGGTGCAGGGAACCCATCTGGATACATCAACGTTTTCACCCCGTCGGAATCAGTCAGATCACAAGCCGAAAACTCAACACTGGAAGCCCCCTTTTCCAGGCACTCCCCCCGAACGGACTCCAGGGCTCCGGTGTCTCTTGCAATCAGCCAAAGCGGATGCCCGGTAGTGCCGGCAAAGGCGAGTGCTATCTCTCTTCCAATTCCGCGACTAGCCCCGGTAATGACTACAGCTGAATCATCAAATCGTTCTTTCCGGCTCATATTTATCTCTTTCATTCACCCGACTCTGTTTATCATAATCCTCAACAGGCTACTATAACGAGCCAAATCAGGGGATATTCATAAATTTATGGGTCTGAAGGCTCACCCTCCATTGCGGATTTCTCTTTATGTACTCAGTGATAAGTTCTATTGATTCTGGCGTTTCCCATTCCGGCTGAAGCAGCCGCGCCACCCCGGCGGGGCAGAATTCAGACATCTCCTCGGCCCAGCGCAGATCCCGATTTTTAAGAACCACAATCTTTAACTCATCAACTGCATCGTAAATCTCAGGAAGAGGCTTTTTGAATCTTTTGGGCGACAATGTGATCCAGTCGAATGATCCGGTTAACGGGGAGGAACCACTCGTCTCAAGGTGGACCCTCATCCCCTTCGAATGCAATAGGTCTGTAAGTGGATTCAAATTGTGCAAAAGAGGCTCTCCTCCGGTAACCACTACGATCGGAGCACCGCTCGCGGCTGCACGTTCACCGATCTTTTCCAGCGACACAACAGGGTGAGCCGATTCGTCCCAGCTCTCCTTTACATCACACCACCAGCACCCTACATCACAACCCGCAAGACGAATAAACCAGGCTGCATACCCGCTATAGACCCCCTCTCCCTGTATCGTCAGAAAATCTTCCATCAACGGATAACAGAGCTCTTCTCTGTCCGTGTTGTCAGGTATTGTGTTCATTGCGGCATCCTCTACATCCTTCATTATCCAATCTGACGGCTGTGATTTCACTAAAAAAATTGAGATGAAAGGTAGCTATTTTTGGAGAGAGATACTGTAGGAGGGCTACCCTTCCGATGGATTCCAGAAGTGCCGGGTGAGGTCTACACGATATGTTTCTGTAAAGGCAATACCCTCCTGAATGAGTCGCTCTCTCATGGTGTCTCCTGGAAACGAATGGTGTCCGGTAAGCTCTCCCAACCGATTAACAACACGATGGGCCGGTAACGAATCCTCTTTACCTGCCGTTCTCTGAAGTGCATAGCCAACCATTCTTGCAGAGGAAACGAGGCCAATCGTTCGTGCAATGGCACCATAGGTAGTCACCTTGCCGTACGGAATTCGTTCTACCACGCTATAGACCTTTTCATAGAAATCGGAATCACTCATCTGAACCCTCGAAATACTCCTTCAATTTCTCTGCAGCTGACATATCAATAGAACCTTTTCGCCGAGCCAACTCCAGTGCAACGGACCCAAGATGTCTGTAAAGCTTGTCCAATAGAGGATTTTCCCGAACCAGTGAGAGGTGTCTGTTTACGCTTCTCGTATCTCCTCTGGCTATCGGTCCCGACAGAGCCCCGCTCAGGTCTTCGCGATCCATATTATGCACCGTCTGTTGCAACAAGGGTTGCAGAATGCGGGCCGACTCTCCGTCCATTGCATCACGTATAATCCTGTCGGCTATCTCGCCAAGGGAAACTACGTAGTTCGATAAAAACACAGCAGCCAGATGCAACTTTCGCTTCTGATCCCTGTCTAACGGAAGTGCTCTTGCTCCCAGTCGTTCTACCAGTTTAGTCAGTTCTCTGCGGGCCACTGCATTTTCGCCTTCAATGGTAATGGTTATCTCTCTGAACAACTCTGCATCACTCGATGCATTTCCCGATACAACCTCCTTTCGCACAAAAGTTTGCAGGGGGTGCATGGATAGCGTCACTGCTCCTCTCTCCTGAAGAGGAGCCAGTAATTCAGATGATTCATTCCCGGAACAGTGCACCACCATCCGGCCCGCCCAACGATCTCCCGACCCGGCAAGGCGGGTGGCGAGGCTCCCGATCTCATCATCCGGAACTGTTAAGAACAGTACCTGGCCAACATAAGAGGGTTCTTCCGGGAAACCACTATTTAGCTCAACTTTTTCCGCCTCTCTGGCCAGCCGGCATTTTTCCGGAGATCTGGACCAGACAGAGTGGATCGGGTAACCGGCAAGAAGCAGAGCAGACAGAAGCGGTGATCCTAGTGCCCCTGGACCAATGATCGAAATGTCTGAAATTTTCAAAGAACTCCTCCTTTCTCCGGATCATCATAGGCAAGTGCCACCCAGTACCTTTCAAATATAAAACTGATCACATAAACCTCCTCTCCTCCCGGGGCAACCGCTTTAAATGCCTCATCTCCCATTCTGGTGATTACAACCTCAGACATCGGGGAACGTAATCCGGTTCCGCTCCACTTGAGTACCGCCTCCTTTATGGTCCAGCAACGTATAGCATCGATCTCCGGCTCGCAGCCGGGGTTACGCCTGCAACGAATCCTTTCAACTAATCCGGATGAGACTTTACGGCCTTCATGTTCCAGATCCAGACCCACCGTTCGATTCTCCGAAACTGCACACCCGGTGAGACCCTTTGTATGGGAAATGGAGATCTCCAGAACACGATCCCCCAACTGAGCCGTCGGTTTACTCTGTATACCGTGGTCCATAATTTTAAATGGTTCACTTTTTCCAAAGATTTCATGAACCATAGCCGTGCAGAGATCCCGCCCGGAGCTGCTCTCTGAATCACGAATATTCTTCCGCAAACCCGGTTTTCCGTGCTCCTCTGCAACCTGTCCCAACGAGAGAAAGAGATCTGGTGGCAGGTCTCTTCGCTCCGGCGTCACCACCCTGAGTCGTCCGATCTGTCTCATAGCATGAAGTTCGATAAACTGACAATAACCATCAAACTGAACCCATCGGTCAGCCGGCATAGATCTCACTTACCCAATTCGACACATCTTCCCTCTCTTTTCGTTATTTTCAAAGGTTTATAACAAATATTGCAATTCGTATAAATCTTCTGAATAAGAGTATGAACCGTATCGACGATAAAGCAAGTGAACAGCAGGCGATACGCCTTGAGAAATTGGAAAAGCTTCGGAATTCCGGAGTCGATCCCTACCCACACAGCTGGGAAGTCTCCCACTCAAGCAAAGAGATCCGGCACTATGAAATGGACCTGATCAGGGAAGAGGATCCATCTACAGGTACGGAGGTCTCCGTAGCCGGACGTATTATGACACGCCGCATTATGGGGAAAGCGTCGTTTTTCAATCTTCAGGATTCCGAAGGAACGATCCAGATCTATATCCGGCGTGATGATATAGGTACGGATACTTACAATGAGCAGTTTAAAAAATGGGTCGATATCGGAGATATTGTTGGAATCCGGGGTTTCGTCTTCAAAACAAGAACCGGCGAAACGACCATTCATGCTTCTCAGTTTAAGCTGCTCTCGAAATCGGTTCGACCCATTCCTGTTCCCAAAGAGATTGCGGACGAAAAGGGAAATGTGACCACGTATGATGCATTTACAGACAAAGAGCAACGCTACAGACAGAGATATGTAGATTTGATTGTAAACCCCGATGTCAGGGACGTCTTTCGCAAACGTACGCAGATGGTGCAGGCGATGAGAGACTTCCTGAACCAATCCGGATATCTCGAGGTAGAAACCCCTGTTCTTCAGCCAATTTACGGAGGTGCATCTGCGAAACCCTTCGAAACCTGGCACAACGCACTCGAACAGAAACTCTACCTCCGAATTGCAAACGAGCTTTATCTTAAACGGCTACTTGTAGGAGGCTTCGACGGGGTCTATGAATTTGCAAGAGATTTTCGGAACGAAGGACTCTCCCGTTTTCATAACCCGGAATTTACCCAGATGGAGCTCTATGTAGCGTATAAGGATTACGAATGGATGATGGAGTTTACCGAACGAATGCTGGAACATGTAGTTCTCGCCGTTCATGGAACCACCATTATTGAACAGAGTGGGAAAACGATCGATTTCAAAACACCATGGCCCAGAACACCCCTTTTCGAAGCCATCGAAGAGGCAACCGGTAAGAACCTGAAAGGCCTCTCCAAAAGTGAGCTCATGGATGTTGCGAAAGAGCTGGGAGTCGAGACGGATCCATCCATGGGAGAAGCAAAACTTATAGACGAAATCTTTGGTGAACGGGTTGAACCCGATCTGGTTCAACCCTGGTTTATTACAGACTATCCTGTCGAAATGAGTCCACTTGCAAAAAAACATCGGGAAAAATCCGGGTTGGTAGAAAGATTTGAGCTGTTCTGCAATGGTAAGGAGCTTGCCAATGCTTTTTCGGAACTGAATGACCCGATAGACCAGCGGGAGCGATTCGAAAAACAAGCGGCACTCCGTGCCAAAGGTGATGAAGAGGCGATGGAGCTGGACCAGGACTTTTTGCGCGCACTTGAATATGGGATGCCTCCTGCCGCCGGACTGGGAATCGGGATCGATCGACTCGCAATGGTCATAACCGGTTCTGATTCGATCAGGGATGTACTCTTTTTTCCGCAAATGCGCCCTGAACAGGAAAATGCTTAAAGTAAAGGGCAGATGAAGAGATTTGAATGGGCTCTTGCTTCACGGTATTTCAGAGGTCGGAGAAAGGAGTCCCGATTCCTCTCCTTCATCAAATTAATGGCCATTGCAGGTGTGGCCATCGGAGCGGCAGGCCTACTCATCTCCCTCTCGATTGTTCACGGATTCAAGTCAACCATTAATGAGAAAGTGGTTGGTTTTGCACCCCACATTACTATTCAGACTCTCACCAGTGAACCGATTTTCCGTGCCGACACTCTACGAACCCACATCGAAAAGATTAATGGTGTAGAGAGGGTGCTGCCCGCTGTCATTGGTGAGGTGATGCTTCAGTCCCGAATCGACATAAGCGGTGCTATTTTAAAAGGAGTTCCGGGAGGTGAGGATATCACGGCTCTGGAACAATATCTTGAGATGGGAGAATTCAACACTGCTCCGGATTCCGCCGGGCGTCCGGGCATCATACTCGGTAGACGCCTGGCAGAACAGATTGGAGCGGAACCTGGCGGCACGGTCACCGCGTTTCGCATCGAAGGCGTCCCCACTCCCTTCAATACACCCGATCTCGTTCAGTTTCACCTGAGCGGTATCTACGAAACCGGGATTGATCGTTTTGACGAAGGCTTTGCTCTCACTGAAATCACACCTGTTCGCGGACTTTATCATCTCGGGCAGCTTCAGGCCACCTCACTGGATATCCGTATTCTGAACCCGGACCGGGCATCCATCGAACGAATATACAATGAGCTGGCTACA
This sequence comes from Balneolaceae bacterium, assembly GCA_040880485.1. Classification (GTDB taxonomy): domain Bacteria; phylum Bacteroidota; class Rhodothermia; order Balneolales; family Balneolaceae; genus JBBDIJ01. The sequence goes on along the minus strand of JBBDIJ010000009.1, from coordinate 96,685 downwards.
ACACTCGAATACCCCTTTACGGTGGAGACCATCTACCAAAGATACAGGAATATCTTTGCCTGGATCGACCTTCAGGAACAGACTATACCATTTGTAATCAGTGTGATGATCATCATTGCCGCATTCAACTTAATCGGTACCGTACTGATGATGGTGCTGGAGCGAGTCCGGGACATAGGTATATTGAAAACTATGGGAACCCGAAGCGGAGCTATTCGAAGAATCTTTCTGCTTGAAGGGATGTTTGTCGCCACAACCGGTTTAATCATCGGTATCGGGATTGCCCTTCTCTTTAACTGGATTCAGAGCACCTGGCAACTCATTCCGCTGGCTGAAGAGAACTACTATATGAGCTATGCACCAGTGGAGCCTCACGCAACAGACTTCCTTATGGTGATAGCAGTAACCTATCTTCTCTGCGCCCTGGCTTCCTGGATACCCGCACGTTTTGCAGCAAAAACGGACCCTGTCTCTGTACTCTCGTTCGGGCGATAGAACTTTTCATTACCGACAGTAACAGACCCGGGGATGGCTCTTGCATTCACGTTCCAATCGGAGTTGTGGATATTACTCATCTTCCCCGTCTTTGGTGAACTCCTCCGGCAGCCTTTTCGATGCACTTGCACCCAGATCCCTGAGCATCTCTGCCTGACGGACAAGATTACCCCGGCCGCTTTGAAGCTGATTCATCGCTCGATCGTAGTTCTTTTGTGTCTGCTCAATATGCCTCCCGACCTCTAGCAGGCTCTCTGTAAAATTGGTAAACTTGTCGTACAGAAAGCCGCCACGTTCCGCAATTTTCTGGGCGTTTTTGTTCTGATACTCCTGTTTCCAGATGGTATCGATAGTGGCCAGTGTTGCAAGCAGTGTAGAGGGACTTACAATCACAATATTCAACTCGAATGCTTCATAGTAGAGCCCTGAGTCATACTGCAGTGCAGCTGCAAAAGCAGGTTCTACCGGAACAAACAGAAGCACGAAATCGGGGCTTTTTCCGCCATGAAGATGTTGATAGCTCTTTTTCGAAAGTTGTTTGACATGAGTTCTCACAGATTGGACATGATCCCGGATCGCCGTATCTCTCATAGTCTCATCTTCACTGGAGCAAAGCCTCTCATAAGCGGTCAACGATACCTTCGAGTCGATGACTAACCTCTTCTCTTCAGGCAGATAGACCACGACGTCAGGTTGAAGCCGGCGACCCTCATCCGTTACCATACTCTCCTGAATCTCATACTCCCGGCCCCTTGTAAGCCCCGAACGTTCCAGTATACGTTGAAGAATAACTTCACCCCAGTTGCCCTGCTGTTTTGAATCGCCTTTCAGGGCACGGGTCAGGTTCTTCGCTTCATCCGTCATCTGCTGATTCAATTCCGCCATCCGGTGAATCTGCTCCTTGAGTGAAACACGATCCCGGGTCTCTTTATCATAACTTTCGGCCACCTGCTTTTTAAACTCCTCGATCTTCTCTCCCAGTGGCTTCAAGAGTTGATCCAGCTTCTCCCGGTTCTGCTCGGTAAATTTTTTAGACTTCTCCTCCAGAATCCGATTTGCCAGGTTTTCAAACTGATCCTGAAATCTTGCTCTCAGCTCTTCGAACTCTCTCTTCTGCTCTTCAATCCGGATCTCCATATTCCGATAATCCGCTTGCAAACCGATCTCCCGCTTTTCAGCCTCATCTGCCCTCCTGCGCTCCAATACTACTCTCTCTTCTGTTGCAGCAAGCTGATCCCGCAAAGAGAGAGCTCGGTCTTCCCATACCGAATATTTGGCTCTGGCAAACAGGAAACCTGCCGCAGCACCTACAGCAAGCACGACAATTCCCGATATTAAAGTAAACAGTTCCATTGCATTTCGACTTTGTTACAGATCAATTGGAAAGTAGAGAGAAAGGGTGACACCTTTAGTCACCCCCCATCCTGGCCCTTCTCCTCTTCCTGATCCGGAATTCCGGTATCTGCATCATTGCTCCCGGATATCCGGCTTATTCTCCTCGCAAGCGGTCCCTTTTTCCACTCCGATTTATCCGGAACCCGACCCATCAGAAATCCATACGGCTTCAGGGATTCCACCTCATCAAACACAACTTTCAAAACAGCACCAATCGGAATAAACAGGATCATTCCGGCAAGCCCCCACACCTGAGCACCTATAAACAGCAGCAAAAGTGTGATCAATGCATTGAGACTCACCCTGCTTCCCACAATTACCGGGGTAAACAGATTGGCTTCAAATATCTGTATTACATAGAAACTTGCCAGAATGACAACCGGGTAGATCAAAGAGTCCATTGTAAGAATGGAGTAGACAATGGGTAGCAGAGATCCGATAATGGGCCCGATGAAAGGAATGACATTCAGCATTGCAGCAAACGTGCCGAAAAAGATTGCATGATTAACCCCTATTACCATTAAAGTAATCGAATTCAGCACCGCCAGAATGAGAATGACCGTCAGGATTCCCGTGATATAATGCTGCACAACAAGTTTAATTCGCAGTACGAGTTTGCCCATCATTTCACGATCCTCATCGGCACCGCCAGCGAAGACCCTCATCAGGAACTCTTCGAGAAAATCACGAAACCAGAGCATCAAAAACATATATACAGGAACAAGAAATGCTGCGGTCAGAAAGGAGGCGGCACCCGCCAATCCCCTGGTAAAAGCGTCTGTGTTGTTTCTGACGATTTCGATCAGGCTTGCCTCCAGTTCGTCGAGTGATATGAGTGAGGTCGTATCACTACCCAGCCATCGAGCGATAAAGGACTCAAATCCCTCTATGAGCTCCTCGACCCGTTCCTGAATCAGAGTGACGTCATCGGCAAATACAACAATCTGAGTATAGAAGAGAAAGCCCAATCCGCCCAAAAGGAGTAGTCCTGCCGATATCGTGATTAAAATAGCAAGCAGCCCTGGTATTTTGAGCCGTTCGAGGCGGTTGCAGACAGGCGCCAGCAAAACGGAGAAGAAGATGGCAAAAAGCAGCGGTAAAAGGACCGTTCTGGCCTCAATCATCGCATAGATAGTCAGGATGACTCCGGCCAGGACCAGGGTGTACTTTATGTACCAGGGGTTTTCTCTCATCATAGCGCACCCAAGGTACAAAACTGACGCGATTCATTCCTGCGGGTTGAACCTGTTTTGCACTCCGGTAAGAATCTGATAAATTATAACAGTACGTACAGGTTCGACCCGCCTGCCCTTTTTACAACTTTTTTCCAACAAAGAGTATTATTCTGGGTAGAATATTCGTGACGGGGGCTCTGCTGATCTGCCGGACCAGGCACTCTTTTCGTACAATCTTACACTTTACCTTACCACTTCAACCAAACCAATCTGCGATATGAGATTATTACATCTTACAGTAGCCATACTGATGGTATATCTCTTTTCTGGCGCACCACAACTGGCCGCACAGGGAACAGTTGCCGACTACGAACGCGCCAATGAGCTCTCTGGAATGTTCTCCGGAAAAGTAACCGATGTCATTGTCGGTGGAACCAACTGGATAGATGATTCCAATCGATTCTGGTATCGGAAACGTGTAACTGATGGTTTCCGGTTCGTTCGGGTCGATCCCGAAATCCCGGAACGCGGGCCCGCTTTCGATCATCAGAGGCTTGCTGACACTCTTTCCGAAATGACAGGAAATGACTATACCGAAATCACACTCCCGTTTAACTCCTTCTCATATGAGGATGATGAGTCCTCCATCGAGATGAGATTCGGTGGCAACGATTACACCTGTTCACTGAATAACTATGACTGTGAAAGTGAATCCGTCAGCGGTGGCGGTGGCGGCGGTGGCGGTGGAGGATGGGGCCAGTGGGATACCCCTACCATCACTAATCCGAGAACGAGGGACTCCCGACGTATTGAATCTCCCGATGGAGAGTGGGAAGCCTTTATTCGCAACTATAATCTCGTATTGAGCTCTACAGAGTCCGATGAGGAGCACATAGTCACATATGATGGCTCGGAAGGCAACTACTATAACATTGGATCCCTGGAATGGTCACCTGACTCCCAGCATCTGGTCATTAACCGTGAGATCCCCGGGTATGAACGCAAGATCAAGTATGTAGAGACTTCTCCCCGGGACCAGGTTCAGCCCAAATACCTGAGCCGCACCTATATCAAGCCGGGAGACAGGCTGGACAACGAGTTTCCGGTGCTGGTAAATATAGACGACAAGACACCAATACAGATTGATCGTTCTCTCTTTCCCAATGCTTACAATACTGGCCGTTTCCGCTGGTGGGACGACAGTCGTGCCTTCTACTTTGAATATAACGAGCGAGGCCATGGTGCCTTCAAAGTAATTGAAGTGGATGTTCAAACCGGAGATGCACGTGCACTCATCGACGAACAGGAAGAGACCTACTTCAGTTACACCAATACTCTCTACCGGCACTACCACGACAATGGTGATTTCATTATCTGGCGCTCGGAAAGAGACGGATGGAGACATCTCTACCTCTATGACGGCCGCACCGGAGAGGTGATCAATCAGATCACAGAGGGTGATTGGATTGTAAGCAATGTAGATCATGTGGACGAAGAGAACGAAGAGATTTGGTTCCGTGGAAACGGAATGGATGAGGATCAGGATCCCTACTACACACACTACTACCGTGTAAACTTCGACGGATCCGGGCTCACACGATTCACAACTGAAAATGGAGATCACTCCGTCTCTTATTCTCCCGGCCGTGAGTACTATGTAGATACCTGGTCGCAGGTCGATCAGCCACCTGTCACACAGCTTCGCAGAACCAGTGACCAGTCGCTGGTCATGGAGCTTGAGAGTGCTGATCACAGTGCTCTCGTAGACGCAGGCTGGCAGGCGCCGATTCAGTTCCAGTCGAAAGCACGTGACGGAGAAACTGATATCTACGGTATCATTATTCGCCCCAGTAACTTCGACCCTTCGAAAAGTTATCCGGTGATCGAATACATATACGCTGGTCCCCACAGTAACTTTGTTCCCAAAAGCTTCATCACCTATAGCGGCATGATGGGACTGGCTGAGCTCGGCTTCATTGTTGTCCAGATCGATGGTATGGGAACAGCCAACCGATCCAAGGCGTTTCATGATGTCTCCTGGCAGAACCTGGGAGATGCCGGATTCCCGGACCGGATCATCTGGCACGAAGCGGTAGCCGAACAGTACTCCTGGTACGACAACAGCAAGGTAGGTATTTATGGGACTTCAGCTGGTGGGCAGAGCTCCACGGGCGCCTTGCTCTTCCATCCGGAGCACTACCATGTAGCGGTCTCTGCCGTAGGCTGTCACGACAATCGGATGGATAAAATATGGTGGAATGAGCAGTGGATGGGATGGCCGATCGGCCCCCACTACGCAGAGTCATCCAACGTAGACAATGCACACAAACTTGAGGGTCGTCTGCTTCTGATCGTAGGAGAACTGGATACAAACGTAGATCCCGCTTCTACCTATCAAGTGGCTGATGCTCTGATTCGTGCCGACAAGGATTTCGAGTTACTGACCATACCAGGTGCAGGCCACACGAGTGGCGGTTCATTTGGAGATCGGAAACGTCGTGATTTCTTTGTCCAGCACCTCATGGGAATAACACCTCCGGACTGGAACCGGATCGCAGCCGAAGAGCAGCGGGAACAGGATTACGCCACCAACTGATCTTCATTTAACATAGAGACCTTTTAAAGAGAGCCCGGGTTTAACCACCCGGGCTTTTTTTATATCGGTTACAGCCTTTACCCCTTATGAATAAAGGGGCAAAGGCGACACATATAACTCTCCTGACCATTATAAAGCCTGAATATGAGAGAAAAGGAAGTGTTGAAGACGTGAGAAAGTGAACTGAAAAAAAAACAGCCCACGGAACGATCAATTCCGAGGGCTGATGCATTAGGTTTTGAAACCAGATTAGATTAGGGAGTTAATCTATGAGGGCTTCTTTTACAAGAGTGGCTGGATAGATATTTGTTACACTCTCTATCATATTTATTTAGAAATTGTGAAAATCAATCAGAATGAGCGTTAAATGGACTTTTTAACGTCAACAGTTTCTATTCACCTGGCAAATAATTATCATGGTTTCGTCAACTGTTCAACGATTGTTAACTACATACAAACCCGGTCGCCAACCTGCTATGAAAACATTCATCACTGCTCTTCTACTCACCTGTACTCTTCTGATGTTTCAGGAACCACTTAAAGCTCAGGATCGCGGTTTCGGAATTGGCGCGACAATTGGAACGTATGACGGGATCTCGTGGAAGAACTGGATCTCAGACAGAGCTGCTGTTGCAGGGCTTATCACATTCTCGATTGCTGAGAATACCACTATGCTCCATGCTCATGCAGATTATCTGATGCACAAGTTTTATGAAAGCCTTGAATGGGAAGTTGGGCACCTCCACTACTATTATGGAGGCGGACTTGGACTCACCTGGAGAGAGTGGAGCGACGACAATATTTTCACTATTCGGGCTCCGTCCGGGCTCGGGTTTAACTTTACCGACGTCCCGATTGATCTTTTCTTTGAACTGGCTCCCACACTTGCAGTAGCTCCCTCTTTTCAATTCGGTTTTGAAGGATCAATCGGATTCAGATTCTATTTAAACTGATCGATGCCTGAAAGGGAACTGCCCATCCCTCAATTCGGCGATATCATTCGTGCGAGAGAGCGTATATCGAATCTGGTTCGACAGACACCGGTATGTTTTTCTAACGGTATTTGGGAAGATTTTGGGCTAAAGGTCTGGTTTAAATGTGAACAGAACCAACATACCGGGTCCTTCAAGTACCGTGGTGTCAGTAACACAATGCTCTCCCTGTCCGACAGTCAACTACGAAACGGAGTAGCAACTCACTCCTCTGGCAATCACGCCAAAGCCCTGGCATATGCTGCTCGCATCAGAGGAGTTCCTGCCTGGATTGTTATGCCGGAAGATGCGCCACCGAACAAGGTAGAAGCTGTTCAGGCCCTGGATGCAAACATCACGATTTGCAAACCCGGTATCGCAGCAAGGGAAAATGCACTGAATTTGGTACTCGAACAGACAGCCGCTCAGTTCATTCATCCCTACAATGACCCTAGAATCGTTTGTGGCCAGGGCACAGCCACACTTGAATTGATGGAAGAGGTAGAGAAACTGCAACTTCTGTTGGTACCTGTGGGTGGAGGAGGACTGCTTGGCGGGACCTCTATCGCAGCCAAAGGAGTGTCTGCCAGTACTCAAGTCATTGGGGTTGAACCGAAGATGGCAGATGATGCATACCGGTCTCTGAAGAGTGGCAAACGGGTGAAAGAGCACACTCCGAATACGATTGCGGACGGACTCAGGACCACTCTTGGAGAACTCTCTTTCAGATGTATCAAGAAGTGGACAGATGGCATTGTGACGGTCTCGGAGAGCTCTATCTTAAAAGCACAGAAGTACTTGCGCAGGCGGGAAGACTTGAAGGTTGAAGCCTCCTCAGCTGTTCCGCTTGCAGCCATTATTGAAGGCTATTTCGATAAATCTGAACACAACATTGGAATCATTTTGTCCGGAGGGAACTTGCCAGACCCCGGGTAAATTATCTCACCTCACCATTAATGAAATACATATCGAGGTTTCCTTTTCCCTCTGCAGGATGCTTTCCGCGATATTCAGATTCGAAGTGATCGCGTACCAGATCGCGGGTCATGGCAGAGACATTCACCCTTCCAGGTTCGCCTGCAATTTCCATTCGGTTGGCAATGATGACCGTATCTCCCCAAATATCATAGGTGAATTTGTTTTTCCCCACAACCCCTGCAATAACGCTTCCGGAGTGAACCCCTACCCTCATATCCCATTTGACTGACGCGTTCATATTTCTCTCTTCCAGATAACGAATCATCTCCAAACAGGCTCTCACAGCCCTTACTGCATGATCTGAATGTTTAATCGGTGCGCCGGCTACTGCCATATAGGAGTCTCCAATCGTCTTGATCTTCTCTACTCCCTGTTTTTCCATGATAAGATCGAAGGCCTCAAAGACTTCGTTCAGCTCCATCAAAAGCCGGCCAGCCGACATGCTTGAAGCGGTTTCGGTGAAATTCTTGAAATCGGTAAAAATAACTGTTACCTCTTCGTATCGTCTGGGCTGCGCCTTCCCATTTTCTATCAGTTCACGGGCGACGTCCTCGGGAAGAATGTTCCGCAACAGTTGATCGCCTTTCGCTTTCTCCTCTGCCAGCTGATTAGTCCTCAGATTGACTTCTCTCTCAAGACGGGTGTTCAACTCCTCGATGCGCTTCTTTTTCCAACGTTCACGACCCACCCGATACTGTATGAACCCGACCATCACACCTGAAAACATAAAGAAGTAGAGAGAATAGGCCCACCAGGTCTGCCAGAAAGGTGGCGAAATTCTGAGATCAACATAGGTCCCCTCTTCGTTCCAAAGCCCATCTTTATTGGATGCTTTTACCCGAAATCGGTAGTTACCGGGTTGAAGGTTTGTATAAGAGGTAAAGCGCCTGCTTCCAACATATTGCCAGCCATCATCAAACCCCTCCAGCATAAATGCATACTCATTATGCTTTGGGGAGGCATAGTGTAACCCCGAATATTCAAAAGAGATGACGGATTCCGAATGGTCGAGATCTATCCGCTCAGTTTCAGTTATGGAACGTTTCAGAAAAGAGTGATTTCCAATCTCGACATCTCTGTTAAAAATCTGAAATCTGGTGAGTACAACCGGAGGCAGATAGGGGTTATCCCGAAGACTGTCTGCCTCAAAGACAACCGCCCCATCAATTCCACCAAAATAGATCCGCCCTTCACTACCACTATGGTAAGCTCCGAATCGAAACTCGTTTCCCGGCAAACCGTCACCGATACCGTATCTGCGTACTGAACCGGATTCGGGGTCAAAGTCTGCAATTCCGTTGTTGGTACTGAGCCAAAGATGGCCTCTGTCGTCTTCTACGATACCGTAGATAACATTGTTCGGAAGACCATCTTCCGTCGTATAATGTTCAAAAGTTTCTTCTATGCGATTGTATCTGTTCAGGCCGTTTATGGTTCCGATCCAGAGTTGCCCCTGACGGTCTTCGTATATGAAGTTGATAAAGTCGTTACTGATGGAAGTAGACACACCCGGGTTAAACCTGTAGTGAATAAAGGTACCGTTCACCCGATCATAACGGTTCAAGCCATATCCGTGGGTACCGACCCAGAAATTTCCGGCACTATCTTCAAAGAGAGACCACACTTTGTTATGGCTCACACTTTCAGGGTCAGAGGGATCGTGCTTGAACCGTCTAATTTCACCGCTAGCCGGATCATAGCCGTTGAGGCCACTATTCAAAGTTCCGATCCAGATAATACCATGACGATCCTGTAAAAGTGATGTAATCTGGTTTCCACTTATCGTTTCCGGATTTTCAGGATCATGTGTCATTCGGACTACCTGGCCACTTTCCGGGTCCAGACGGTTTAATCCATTTATAGTCCCTACCCAAAGATAGCCGTTTCGATCTTCCAGAAGAGTATTAACAAAATTGTCACTCAGGCTGCTTTCATCATCCGGGTCGTGGAGATACCGGGTCATAACATCATTTTCGGGATCGTAACGGTTCAGACCACCACCCTGGGTTCCAATCCAGACTTCTCCGTTCCGATCTTCCAGAATGGCCCAGACATTGTTGTCACTCAGGCTGTTCTGATTACCGGGATCGTGTTGAAAAACCGAAAAGGACTCCATCGAACGAACCAGCTTGTTCAGAGCTCCGTCCCGGGTACCAATCCAGAAAACACCCGAATTGTCCTCGTACAGAGTGGAGATAGAGTAATTGCTCAGATAGGCTGGTTGCTGCTGGGAGATGTTGGTAAACGTCCCAGTTTTCCGATCCATCAGATTGAGCCCGTTCAGGGTACCGACCCAGAAAGAGCCATATTCATCCTCATACATGGACAAGATCCAGTTATTACTGATCGTTTGAGAATCTCCGGAAACGTTGGAAAAGTTCTCAAAGGTTTCAGTTCCCCGGTCGAAACGATAGAGACCGTCCGATTGTGTTCCCACCCACAATGTGTTCTCATCATCCAGATAGAGTCTGGTTACCCATGGATCTTCAAGACCGGAATTATCACCTGGCCCATATCGGGTAAATGTTTCAGAAAACCGGTCAAACTTGTACATACCACCATTTTGTGTCGCAACCCAGATCATGCCAACGGCATCCTTGGTAAGATCGGTGATAAGATCGTGTTCAAGTTCTGTGGCACTCCCCTCTCCAGCCTGATACGTAATAAACCGATTTGCTGACGGATCAAAGATATTGAGGCCTGCCTGGGTACCGATCAGTATAACACCGGTATAATCCTGGTGAAATGCCGTCACAAAATCGTTTGAGAGCGAGTTTGGCTGATTCGGGTCATGCCTGTAGCGAATAAAACGCTCATGATCCCTGTCAAATTTATTCAGACCCCCACCGTTAGTTGCTATCCAAAGGTTTCCGCTGTAATCTTCTATTAATCCGGTAATCACATTACTGGAGATGGAAGTGGTATCTCCCGGTATGTTCTTATATACCTCAAAATTGTAACCGTCGTAACGGTTCAACCCGTCATCGGTAGCAAACCAGAGGAAGCCCCGGCTGTCCTGAAGAATATCGTTGATCGTACTTTGGGAGAGGCCGTCTTCCGTTGTGATCTGAGCGAAGCGAAATGAACCCAGGTTTTGAGCATCCGAATTCGGTATTGACAATTGCAGTAAAGCGAAGAGAAAAACAGCAGTTCTCATATGCAACAGATTGAGCACCGGGTTGTCAATCCCGGGGGTTTTAAAGTCTGAGCGACGTGACTGGCTCCATTGTGGACACCATATTTACAAACTGTCTCAAGATAATCAAATCGGTCTCGGATTAAAGCTCTTCAAGATTAAAAAAGCTTAACTTTGATACGTTTTTATAAACTAATTTACTAGTCTAAAGATTAAATTCTGATCCGTTTTTTAGAATAATTATCAATTCAACTTCATATTCTGACATATGTTCGTCATCATTCACCTTGTACTGAGCTTCTACCAAATTTCAGCTGTGGAGCCGCCTGTTAGCCGGCATGCACATCTTGACCCAGACTGCTCAGGCAGTAACCGTATGGCAGAAAATAGAATCGAGTTTATTCGAAACGGATTTCAAGAGTCTGTGGACAGCCGACATAAGACACAGGAGATGATCAGCTATTTCGAAAAGTGCCTGATGCCGGAACTGAGAGACGAAGAGCCGCTGTTTACAGCCTACTACGGTTCATTAACCATTCTGTTGGTAAAGCACGGATTCAACCCCTTTACCAGGCTTTCAAACCTGAGAGATGGAATGGAATATTTGGACAGGTCTGTAGCCCTGAGACCCCGCAATATTGAGATACGGTTTCTTCGATTCTCTACGCTTGTCAATCTGCCGGCTCTGCTTGGTTATACCGATCAGCTTAAAAAGGACACAGTACAGATTTTTCTGTTAATGACCCGTGAAGAAGAGCAGATGGGTTGTTTTGAAGATGAAATGAGAATAAATATGATCTCATCTGTGATAGAATCCGGAAGGCTAAACGAACGACAGCAACAAGAGTTTGAGCAACTTTTTGATCGATGGAACTATGAGAACGAGTGACTCTTAATATGTGTAGCACACCTGGGTTTATGAGTGGAGTTAAACTATCTTTCCCATTTTATTTACTATAAACAGATCAATTTACTGGCTACATGCGAATATCACTAATAAAAGTATCTTGTAATTAATACATTAACTAAATAATAATTTGTGAAACTATAATATTCAATTAAATTTAGCGCTCTGGTATGGAATTTTTATTACTATTTATCGCCCTATCTAAGGACTTTTCTAGTGAAGACGTACAGCTTTCTATTCTTATCAAAAACGGTTTGGGAGGAACCCATCGTGAATGACAGCTTGCACAGGCATATTGACCGGTGGATATTAATGTATCCTGGTCGACCGGGGAATGTAAGCCGAAAAACATCCCGAAATTATCTGAATGAATTGGCAGGGCTTCATGTTCTGGAAAAAAGAGAGATCAAGGGTGGCATTATTACGTGAATCCAGAACCTGTGGCAATTTTATCGTAATTGATGTTAAGAGGGACACCAAAGAGACTCTGGACTTTTCATTCAAATAAACTCTTACAAAATGGCTAAAATCATAAGTTCGGTCGACCAGATCGATTTCACGGTAGAGGAACTGCCGGTTATGCCGCTGCCTCAAAAGGTATTGATGGTGGAGCCCACCTACTTTGACGTGGAGTACGTCATCAATCCGCACATGGAAAACCAGATAGGGAACGTCGATAATCTCAAAGCCCGGAGAGAGTGGCAAAAGCTATTTGATGGCTTTGAAAATATCGGATATGAGGTGGCAGTCATTGAGGGTAAGCCGGGACTGCCCGATATGGTGTTCTGCTCCAATCACGCTTTGCCGCACATCGATGAGGATGGACAGCTTAGAGTACTCATGAGTACTATGCGAACCACTCAGAGAAAAGATGAAGTCGCTCATCTGGAACCCTGGCTGAGGCAACACGGATATGAAGTTTTACATCTTGACCCTGCCACCGGCATCTCATTTGAAGGGATGGGGGATGCGATCTGGCACACCGGGCGCAAGCTGCTCTGGGGTGGATATGGCATACGGACCGATTTTAAAGCCCATGAGCAGATTTCAAAGATGTTTGATGTGCCTGTTATTGCTCTGGAGCTGATTGATGAAACCTTTTACCATCTCGATACCTGTTTTTGTGCTCTTGATGAGGAGAGTGTACTCATCTATCCCGGAGCATTTACAAAGCAGGGACTGGAACTGATCCATTCACTGTATACACATGTACTGGAAGCGCCAGAGGTTGAAGCGAAAAGGAAGCTTGCCGTAAATGCCACATGCCCGAACGGGAATGATGTGCTGATCCAGCGGGGAGCTTCCCTGACAAACAAAAAACTTCAGGAAAACGGGTTTTCCGTGTATGAATTCAGCACCGATGAATTTGTTAAAAGCGGTGGGAGCGTATTCTGTATGAAGCTGATGTTATGGTAAGAGGAAATAATGTGGAGCTGCCGGGAGTCGAACCGCGAAGCACCGCTTCGCAATTCCATAGCTTCTGAATGCGTAGTATCGGTAGATAAGTAGAAACCCCGTAAAGTGGATGTACGATACGGGGATATAAATGTCGTGGAGCTGCCGGGAGTCGAACCCGGGTCCGGGAAGGCAAATCGTCAGGTATCTACATGTTTATTCATCCTATAGAATTTTGCCTGAAGCGTCGCCGGATGACAGGCAACTTCAGGCTATCCTGTTCAATTTTTACTGTGATTACGACAGGAACGCACCACAGCTATTCTGCCTAAATCGGCGCTCCGACCCGCTGTCGACAGACAGACAATCGGGGGAACGGTCTCAAGCTGCTTTACGCAGCGAGACGGTATGAGTAATTGTTGTCAACTACTTTAATCCATGACGGTCGTTTTACGAGATCCGTCGGACACACTCGACATGCAACCCGCGAGTCTGATCAACCCGTCGAATCCATTACAGCCCCAATATGTCAAAGAATTTTCGATTCGGGGGGAACAATTTTATCCCCCTCCAACCTGGAACGAAAGATAAGGGATCCTGGTATATCCTCAAACCCGACAAGCCACACAACGCTTTTTACTATTTGGTATGCCCTTTGTACTTTAAACCCAGATACTCCTTCAATCCTGCTGTAACTGGTTGTCCGGGAGGGCTCATTTTTATTATGAGCCGGGCGGATCTGCAGCTCTTCCACTGAACAGCCATATCCTAAACTTCTGATTTGAAGCCATACTATTACCTACTTATCATTGGCGTTTTGGTGGCTGCTTTTATACCGCCAGCCCAGGCTCAAAACGCTTCAATAAACGGCTATGTTAGCGACATCCAGAACGGAGAGACTCTCATCGGTGCCAATGTCGGACTCAGAGAGATTAATCGGGGAGCTACGACCAATAGCTCCGGTTACTACTCTATTCCCAACCTGCCACCAGGTACATATAGCGTTGTTGCCAGCTACATCGGATACCACATTTTTGAACAGGAAGTAGTACTGGTAGCAGGAGAAACACTTCGATTGAACATCGATATGGCACCTGAAACAATGACTCTCGACGAGATCGTCGTTCTATCCGAAGAGGAACTCAGGGAACAGAGGAATATCGGCGTTGCCCAAATGACAACCCAATTTATCCGTGAGGTTCCATCCGTCATAGAACCAGACCTGTTTCGTGCTCTTCAACTACTTCCCGGTGTAAAGGCGGCCTCCGACTTTTCCAGTGGGCTCTATATTCGGGGTGGCAGCCCGGACCAGACACTGATTTTGCTGGACGAAACCACCGTGTACAATCCCTCCCACTTCTTTGGTTTCTACTCTACTTTCAATCCTGATGCGGTAAAGGATGTGAGGCTCTACAAAGGGGGGTATCCGGCACGGTTCGGGGGACGTCTTGGCTCCGTCCTCACCGTATATAACAAAGATGGAAATCGCAATGAGTTCAGTGGCACAGCCAGTGTCGGAATGCTCGCTTCAAGAGCGATGATTGAAGGGCCCCATCGATACGGGTCATGGATGTTAGCTATTCGAAGATCTACTCTGGATCCACTTCTGGCACTGCTCCGAAGATCGCAGGAAACCGTTCCGGATCTCTTCTATTTTGTGGATATCAATAGTAAGGTAAATATTGATCTCTCAGACCGGGACAGGATTTCACTCGCACTTTACACAGGCCAGGATCGAGTCAATGTTCCCTTTGCAGAAGACGCGGTGGCCGCACTGGATTACGGAAACCGGACCGTTAGTATGAACTGGAGACACATCTATTCGGACCGGGTCTTCGGAACAGCAACGCTTACGGCTTCCAACTATCGCAACGAACCCTCTTTTGAGCTTGGAGGTACACCATTTGAGCGAATCAATGCTATCAGGGACTACTCGGCAAAAACCGATATTGAATTTTTGATCAATGAGGGAAACACCCTCTCTGCTGGAATCTGGGCCGGTATACTGGGACTTCGTTTCCGGGATCGATTCGACGGCCAGGAGACTTTTCATTCCAGAATCAGTACCTCATACGGAGCCCTCTATATTCAGAATCTGTGGAAGCCATCCAACCGGTGGCGAATCAAAGCGGGGCTTAGAGCCAACCATTTTCAGGCGGGTGAGTATCTCCGGTTTGAACCCAGGCTATCTGTGGAGTATTCTCCCTATAGCGAACTCAGATTACAGGCGGCATACGGAAGGTATTATCAGTTTTTAACACTCATTTCCAATGAAGCCTTTTCCGGATTCGACATGTGGCTTACTACGACCCGGGGAGTTCCACCCGCATGGGGAGACCAGTGGGTATTCGGTGTCAAATCCATTCCATTCTCCGGTTATGGACTGGATGTCGAGGTCTATTTCAGAACCATGAATGACCTCTTTGAACTCGACCCTTTTTTGAGTGATGCCTCTGGTCTGGCCTACCCTCAACTCTTTCGGTACGGGGAGGGTTTTGCCTACGGTTCCGAGATCTTTTTTGAACGGCGAATTGGTGCCCTGAAAGGATTTGCAGGATATACATTTGGTGTTACAAGAAGAAAATTTCCAGGTTTCAACGAATCTGTTCTGGAGGCTAACCCTTCTGCCCGATACTACCCTCCCAAACACGACCGCACCCACGACCTGAATGTCGTCCTCTCCTACGATCTCACTGATCGATGGCGTTTGAGCACAGTATTTAGTTATGCTACGGGACAAGCCTACACAACTCCAACGGGAAGAACCCGCATTGTTGAAGCTCCCTGGGCAGATCAGATTCGGGAAACTTTTGTAGTCGACCGGCTCAATGCTTCAAGACTTCCCTCCTATCATCGGCTGGACCTTGGAGTATCAAGAACCGGAACCTTCTTTGGAATTGCAGAAGGTGAATGGCAATTTCAAGTCATTAATGCCTATTCGAGGAAAAATATCTGGTTCTATCAATATGATTTTGACGAAAACCCTGTAGAGAGAGATGCAGTGTACCTGCTTCCTGTTCTTCCGGCCATCTCTTACACAGTTCAATTTTAAGAGGATGAACAAAACAAACATCAGAAATGCACTACTCATAATCCTGTATATCACAGCAGGAGCGTGTGAACTGCATTACACCTCCAACGAAAGCGAGTATGCTGTTGTTGATACCTACCTCGTCACAGACAGATTTCTGCCACAGATTCGCTTCTCCAGAACAGCAGCTCTGTTCGGCGAGTTCGGTTTCGATGAGCAGGGTTTGCAGGATGCCGAAATCAAGGTTTCACTGCTGGCTCATGACGGAGAAACAGTTGAGATTACGATTCACTATGAAGAGAACCGGCCCGGAGTTTACTACCCTTCTGAAACATTGACGGTTCTTCCTGAAAGGGAGTATCTTCTTGAGGCAGAGCATTCCGATTTTGGCCCCATCCGTGCAACGACAAAGACACCTGCAAGAGTACAGTACCTTAGCCCACCCCCCGATTCCATCTCTTACCAGTCGTCCGATCAGGTAGATATGATCGTCTCATCAAAACTCAAGCCCGGAGGATTACAAAATGTTTACATATTCACAACGATATCACAGGATCCATTCTACGAGGCATTGACTCCACTATATCGAGATCTTTTCGACAATAGTGAAACAGGACTCACACTGGAGAGCCTGGCAAAAAATCCCTCCGGCCTCATCAATGAAGCAAGTTTCGAGCGGCTACCCGATGGGAATATCCGTCTTCGGTATCCCTGGCTGGGCCTGGCTTTTTACGGCAACAATCTAATTGTCGTCAACTCTTTAGACCGGAATACCTACGACTTTATCCGGTCTCAGCAGGTTCAACTCGGTGGTTCTACACTCTCTCCAGGTGAAATTCCCAATGCGATTTATCATATTGATGGTGCCATCGGCATCTTCGGTAGTCTCTCCTCAGATACCCTTCACACCTATGTCACAAGATGAACCGACTGCAGAGCTCACCCAGTGTCCTACTCATAAAATTATTGTTGGTATGGTTGATGACGTTTGTACCGATATCCGTACAAACAATTGACAGTCGTATGAATCCCGAAATATTGGATGTTCTGGTCGATGGATCCGACATCCGTTTGCAATCCGGGGATCCGGGTGAAGTGAGAGTGGCCCGGATTCAGTATCGCGGAGGTGGCGACTGGTACAACGACCCCTCTGCACTCACCAATCTGATTCGGTTTGCAAGGGAACGACTTGCATTACCGCTCTCACCGACCTACGATGATGTGCCAATTGGAAGCCGTGACCTCTTTCAATACCCATTTGCATTTCTGACAGGACACGGGACGATTGACCTCAATGAAGCTGAACTTTTCAACATGCGATCCTGGCTCGACAATGGCGGATTTCTTTACATCGATGACGATTATGGACTGGATGAAAATGCAAGAGACCTCATTGGCAGTCTCTACCCGGAACAGGAGCTGACCGAAGTGCCATTCGATCACCCGATTTATCACCAACTCTTCACATTTCCGGATGGCCTGCCAAAAGTGCATGAGCATGACGGCCTTCCCCCAGTCGGTTACGGGATTTTCCACGAAGGCAGACTGGCAATATTTTATACATACGAATCAAATCTCTCAGATGGGTGGGCTTTTGATGTTCACAGTACCCCACAAGTGATCGTGGATGCTGCTCTCAGGATGGGGACCAATCTGTTAATCTATGCACTCACATCTGGACAATGAACTCCCTTTGCAATGCCTTCTTTTTCCTGACCCATTTTTTCAGGATATTTCTTCTCTAAAAAATGGACCAGAATGGAAGAGGAGGCCATGATCATACCAATAGCTAGCGATCACGCCGGTTTTGAAGCAAAAGAGAAAACCATCGGAATTCTCGAAAAAATGGGACATATCCCTGTAGATTTCGGAACCCACTCCGGTGAATCGGTTGACTATCCGGACTTTGCCGTACAGGTTGCCAAAAAAGTGAGTGACGGAGAACACACGTGGGGAATTCTTAT
Source organism: Balneolaceae bacterium (assembly GCA_040880485.1). GTDB lineage: Bacteria > Bacteroidota > Rhodothermia > Balneolales > Balneolaceae > JBBDIJ01. The sequence continues at coordinate 78,642 of JBBDIJ010000009.1, read as the reverse complement.
CTGCGGTAGCGGTCAGGGCATGTGTATGACAGCCAACAAATATCCTGATGTGAGAGCCGCACTTGTTTACAACAGTGAAATTGCCACACTCACCAGGCGCCACAACAATGCGAATGTTCTCTGCCTGCCAGGCCGTGAACTCGACTCAAATCAGCTTGTTGAGATCCTGGAGGCCTGGATCTCTGCTGAGTTCGAGGGGGGGCGCCACGAACGGCGAATTGAGAAAATCAAACGATTAACAGACGAAAAGTAACCGAATATCCCGATATGAAATCTCTGAAAGAGCAAGATCCTGAAATTTACGATTCCATAGAGAAGGAGACGCAGAGACAGAATTTCAATTTTGAACTGATTGCATCGGAGAACTTCACTTCGAAGGCAGTGATGGAGGCGATGGGTACTCCGTTGACAAACAAGTATGCCGAAGGGTACCCGGGCAAGAGATATTATGGAGGTTGTGAATTTGTTGATATAGCAGAAGATCTGGCGCGTGAGAGAGCCAGGAAAGTGTTTGGAGCCGACTGGGTAAATGTACAACCCCACTCCGGTGCAAGTGCCAATGCTGCTGTCTATCTCGCCTGTATGATTGCGGGAGATTCCCTGCTGGGCCTGGACCTGTCGCATGGCGGACACCTGACCCACGGTTCTGAAGTCAACTTTTCCGGGATTATCTATCAGCCACATTTTTATGGTGTGGACAGGGAGACGGGCCGAATTGATATGAACAGAGTTCGGGATCTGGCGAAAAAAGTAAAACCAAAGATGATCTCGATTGGTGCAAGCGCGTATCCGAGGGATTTTGATTATCAGGGGTTTCGGGAGATTGCAGACGAAACAGGTGCCTGTCTATGGATGGATATGGCACACACCGCAGGGCTGATTGCTGCCGGACGCCTGAACGATCCTCTTCCCTGGTGTCATATCGTCTCTACTACCACTCATAAGACTCTTCGGGGGCCGCGCGGCGGCATGTTGTTAATTGGCAATGATGGGGAGAACACTCTCGGGATTAAAGCCAGGAAGTCGGGGCGCACCAAACTCTGGAGTGAGGTTTTCGACTCTGCGGTTTTCCCCGGCACTCAGGGTGGACCCCTAATGCATGTGATCGCTGCAAAAGCGGTGGCCTTTGGAGAGTGTCTCCAGCCCGGATTTTCTGACTATCAGGAGCAGGTCCAGAAAAATGCATCGGCAATGGCCGATGCTTTCATGGAGAAAGGGTATCACCTAATCAGCGGTGGAACCGACAATCACCTCATCCTTGTGGATCTTCGAAACAAGGGAGTGACTGGAAAAACCGCCGAGGAAGCACTTGAACGCGCTTCCATCACCGTAAACAAGAATATGGTCCCGTTTGACGAAGAGAGTCCCTTTGTTACTTCAGGGATTCGCATCGGTACCCCGGCGATGACGACCAGAGGCTTCGGAGTCGAAGAGTTCAGACGTGTCGTACAGCTAATTGATCAGGTTATTCAAAAGCCGGAGAGTGACGATGTCACAACATCTGTTCGCAACGAAGTGTTTGAAATGTGTGAACGCTTTCCTCTGTACGACTTCGTAACCGCCTGACAATTTTCTTCCTGCAACCACTCAGAAATAGGGCCCAGCCCTGCAATTCGATCTCTATGAAATACATCCGAGCATGAACCGCAAAACGGAGAAGAGACGGATCATGGGAAAACTGCTTCCACGGGCAAAGGCCCCATTGCGAAACCCGGAAGCATCGATGTCATTTCTGGACCATCTGGAGGAATTGCGCTGGAGGATCATCAAGGGACTTATTGGCATTGTCGCCGGAATTGTAGTTGCATTTCTATTCAGAGATCTAATCATCAATCAGGTCATCCTGGGGCCCGCCTCTGCGGAATTCTTTATGTATCCGGTCATGAGAATCGAGGCGATCGATGTAAATCTGATCAGCCGGCGACTGCCTGGCCAGTTTTTCACATTCTGGGGGACACTGATCATTGCCGGATTTATCATCAGTTCACCCTGGATTTTTTATCAGGGTTACGCATTTCTGGAACCAGCTCTGGAGAGTGGTGCCAAACTGAAAACGTTTCTTAACGTGCTTTTTATCAGCTTCTTCTTTCTGCTGGGAGTCAGTTTCGGATACTTTATACTCGTACCGTTTGCACTTCAGTTCTTTAATCAGTTTATCATTTCGGATATGATCTCCAACGAGTTCGATATCAACGAGTATTTTAATTCTGTTGCACTCTGGGTTCTCTGCTGCGGTCTTCTTTTTCAGATACCGGTTATCAGTTATTTTCTCTCCAGAATAGGCCTGGTTACTCCGGAGGGTCTCAGAGCCTATCAACGACACGCAGTGATTGCCGCACTCATTTTGGCATCTTTTCTAACTCCTCCTGATCCTGTTTCTCAGCTAATGATAGCCATACCTGTCGTTCTACTCTACCAACTGGCCATTTGGGTAAGCAAATTCGCTGCCAGACAGCGAGCCAGAGAGTTTGATGAGGCGATGTCCGAAGATACACCGTAATAGACTATCCCCTCGTTCGTTGAAGTTCCATATGGAGTAGTATTTGAGCCAATTTCAGTTACTTAGATGGGTAAATCTTGTGTATCTTGGCTTCGGCTACATTCACATTTTACGAACCATGTAAAACAGGTACTCGGGAACGGAATGCAAATAACTTCGTATCCATTAACGATATCTACGCTCATACAAAAAATGTTCTTCATGAAGCACACACTGACCTCTCTGCTGATTATTACCGTAACGTTGCTGGTCATTGCATCCTGCGATAACAGTACAACCCAACCATTTGTAGAGCCGGACCTCTCCACAGTTCCGGATCCGTATGATACAACCGGAGTAGAAAAAGTATCACTGGATGACGACCTGGCGTACTACGAACTTGAAGAGGGAACCGGATCCTTCAAAGTTGAGAGCCGTGATGCAGTAGCGCTTTTCATTACCGCCCGACTTCAGGATGGAACCATTATTACCTCGACCTATACGGACGGTCGAACCACACCACAAACAGAGCAGGTAGCCAGTTTTGCCACCACCGGATTTCGAAGAGGTATTATTGGCATGAAGGCAGATGGAAAACGTGTGATCGTGTCACCTCCCGAACTTGCTTATGGGGACGCCCAACCGGGTTCAATTAACTACGCCTATCGAAATGAGACCATTATTTTTGATGTACTCATTGACCAGATTCTCATTGCACAATAGGCATCATTGTCGCTGCTTTAAAGGCTATCTCAATCACGATAGACCCTCTCTACACGAGTAGTCAGGTTACAGAGGATCTCGTGTGGTATAGAGTCCGCTTCGAGGGCCCATCGACCGGCTCCCCAACCCTCACCACCCAGCAATGTCACAAGTGTACCGGTGGGAAGCGGGGTAGAACCTAGCCAGGCCATGCAGAAATCCATTGTTATACTTCCCACCACTGGTCTCATTCTCTTACCCGCCTGAACCAGGAGGTGATTACTTAAAATCCGGGGAACACCATCTGCATATCCGACCGGTATAGTCGCCACATATCCGGAACGATCTGCTATCCACGTGCCACCGTAACTGACAGGTGTCCCCTTCTTTACATGCCTGACCTCAACGATTCGGGATCTCCACTCCAATACAGGGTTAAGTGCTTGACAAACTGTTTTACCGGGGGCATAACCGGTGAGTCCAATACCGGGCCGGATCAGATCCAGTGATTTCAGTTCAGGATAGTGAAGTACAGCTCCCGTATTGCATATATGTGTAACCCAATCCGATGGAAATCGGGAACGGGCATCCATAAACCTGTTGTATTGTTCGTGTACTATCTTTGAACCGGGATCCTCTGCCGTCGCAAAGTGAGAATAGACTCCACAAACAGATAGAGAGGGATTTTCGGTGAGCGCATCCAGAAACCGATTCAAATCTTCAATGGGCAGTCCGGTTCGGTTCATCCCGGTATCTATATGTAAGTGTGCCCTGGTTCCTTCAGGAAGGAGCTTCAACTGTTCCGGCGTCGAGATGGATGCTGTCAATCCCCATTGTGAAAAAGTATTCGCAACAGCCTCTTCCGGTACCCCGAAAACCAGAATCTCCTTTTGAATCCCCGCTTTCCGTAGTGATACTCCTTCAGCCACAGTGGCTACTGCAAAGGAGTGAACCTCGGGCTCAAGGTGAAGGGCACAGCGAGAAGCCCCGTGACGGTAGGCATCTGCCTTGACGACAGCCATTACGTCCGCACCACCAGCCTGATCTCTCAGAAAAGAGACATTTCTGGAGAGTGCAGAGAGATCGACAACGGCCTGGGATGGTGCACCGGCGCTGATGGAGTGTGAAGGGGGCCTTCTGGTATCTGTCATCAAAAAACGTGGTTCGAAATGAATCTTTTTTTAAGTTCCCGGACTGTGGCCCTAATCGTAACTTGTGGGGGAACCACTTCGAACATCTCACTTTTTCTTAAATAAACAAATCTGCAGAACTGAATGGCCCCATTCCTCAGAATCTTTTTTGCTTCACTGTTAGGCACACTGGCTGCAATCACAGTACTCCTCTTTTTTCTGTTCTCTATTTTGATTTCCGGATCGCGTCAGCCGGAACCCCGGGTACCTGCAAACTCTGTAATCACCATCGACCTGAGAGGAGATATTCCTGCCCGAATTCCGCAAGATCCCCTGCAGGAACTCTTTTCTGCTCAGATTGCAGCACCCGTTTCGGTCGAAGGGCTAAAGCGAAATCTTGAAAAAGCTGCAGTGGACGACCGGGTTTCCGGTATCTGGCTTCGGCTCTACCCTGTTTCCGCCTCCTGGGCCGATCTGCGTGCCGCAAGAGAAGCCCTGGTCACTTTCAAAGAGTCTGGAAAGTGGATCTACGCAAGCACGGGCGATCAGGGGCTTAATGAGAAATCGTACTACCTGGCATCCACTGCAGACTCTCTGTTTACTCCCGAGAGTACCTGGTTCGAGTTTAACGGATTCTCAATGCATGTCGCTTTTTATTCCGACTTTCTGGAAAAGCTGGGAGTCGAGCCCGAAATATTCCGGGTCGGAGAGTATAAATCTGCGGTCGAACCCTTCATTCGTATGGACAGCTCTCCTGAAAACAGTGAGCAGTTTGAATCCATTCTTGACGAAGCAGCGGACACCTTCGCCTCTGCTGTTGAAGAGAAGACCGGGTTGAACCGGAACACAATTGATCATCTACTGGAAACCATACCCGAAGACCCTGTCCGGTTTGCCCTGGAACATCGTTTGATCGACAAAATTGCAACACCTGACGAAGTTCGTACTCTCGTAGGAGAACGCCTGGGTCTGATGGAAGATGAAGAGCCCTCCATCATGGAATTCAGGCGATACGACTTGATTTCTGACCAATCAGCCGGTGTACAAAGTGACGATACGGAGGATGCCATTGCGCTCGTCTACGCTACTGGGCCAATTCTGCCAGAGGCACCCGATATGCTCTTCGGTGGAACCGACGTCATTACAGCGAACACATTGGGCAGAACCTTCAGATCTATTATGGAAGAGGGTCAAATAGACGGTATCGTGCTCTACATCGACAGCCCTGGCGGTGCGGCCACAACTTCAGACCTGATTTGGCATCAGATTCAGGATATAAAAAAGGAGATTCCTGTTGTAGCTTACCTCGGAAATGTAGCGGCCTCCGGCGGTTACTACATGGCTAGTGCAGCAGACTCCATAGTCTCTTCCCCTTCCAGTATCACAGGTTCCATCGGAATCTACAGCATTCTTTTGAACGCTCACGAACTTTTTTCTGATCGGCTTGGAATTGGAGTGGAAACGTTCAAATCGCATGAACATGCCGACCTCTACAGTATAAGCCGCCAGCTTACCCCTTCCGAACAAAGTGCACTCCAGCACTCAGTGGAAGCCGGATACGATCTTTTTTTGCAACGGGTTGCCGATGGACGAAATATGGAGAAGGAGGAGGTGAACCGGCTGGGGAGAGGCAGGGTTTGGACAGGCAGGGAAGCGAAGGAGCACCGACTGGTCGACCGTCTTGGAACTCTGGAAGATGCGCTATCTATGACTGCGGACATGGCTGAACTGGACTCCTACAGAGTGATCACCTATCCCGACAGAAAACCTCTTCTCGAATTACTGTTCGGATCGGCTCAAGCCAGATTCACCGGTTCACTTCGCTCGCTGTTCATGATTCCGGAACCGCTTAACGATTTGGAGAAGATGCTTCGTTCTCCCTCCGGGATTCACTGGGCGCTGCTACCGGTTCAAATCGACACAGACTGACGTGTGAAGATCGGACGCTTTCATATCGAGCAGCTTAGTGAGGGTTTTTTCGAAATCCACAGCAGGGGAAAGATCTGCAAGGTCGACCCGGAATGGATGACACGTACAACTCCTGAAGAGTCCGAAAAGCATCCGTTTCATCGTATCGGAATTGATCCGATATTGGTCACGGACGGCCATCATATTATTCTGGTGGATCCGGGTCTCGGATGGGGCCTGGATCACAGAAGTAAATGGCACAATACATCAAATGTAGTAACCAATCTGGAGATCTTCGACATCCAACCCGATCAGGTCAATTTCGTGATTCTGACGCATCTACACTACGACCACTCAGCCGGTTGCAGTTATGTTGATTCTTCACTTAAGACTTGCCCCACTTTCCCCAATGCAACATACATGGTACAAAGAGAGGAGTGGGAGTACGCTTTGACCCTCCAGGCCGAAAAAGCAGTTAGTGATGATTCCGGGGGTGAATACCGGCTGGATGAACTCTACAAACTGGTTGCAGAGGAGCGCGTTCACTTCATCGAGCAAAAGGAGACAGAGCTGATACCCGGGGTCGCTCTCATACGGACGGGAGGACACACCCCGGGCCATCAGGTGGTTCGTATAACGGACGGCGCTCGCGAAGCGTGGTGCCCGGGAGATCTGATACCCTCCGAACTGAATCTGAACCGGGGAGCTCTGAATCGTTACCATACCGACCCGGTATCAGCCAGTAAGTTCAAGGGATCTATTCTTGAAGAAGCGTGCCGAAACCAGTCATGGCTTCTTTTTTACCACTCCATGTTTCAAAAAACGGGACGCCTTGCCCTGGACAAAAAACGGAATTACATCCTGCTCGAAGAGGCTAGGAATAGATGAACCTAACCATTTCAATACCAGTCTGTAATCTGATGTAATCAGAAAGAATTCCGGAAATATGATTTCATAGCACCCCAAATTTATTATTTTATCCCACTTAAAACGGACGGCTATTAACTTCAGGAAGAAGCAAAACCATACTTATGGCTACTATTATCTTTAGTGCATCCACTGCAATCATCGCTTTGGCAATCTGTACCGCAATTTATCTCTCTATCAGCAAAGCCGATCCGGGTAACATTACGATGCAAAAGCTGGCAGATGCCATAAGCGATGGTGCCATGGCTTTTATCAGCCGGGAGTACAGAACACTTGCCATATTTGCAATGGTACTGGCCTCTCTGTTATGGATTTTTATCGGTTCATGGACTGCCATCTGTTTTGCAATCGGAGCAACCTTTAGTGCAACAGCCGGATACATCGGTATGAAGGCCGCCACACTTGGGAATGTGAGAACTACCTCAGCTGCGATGGAGGGACTGGGCCCCGCTTTAAAAATCGCATTTCGCAGTGGCGCTGTAATGGGGCTGGCCGTAGTAGGGCTAGGCCTGCTGGGGCTCACCTCACTGCTTTTTATTGGAATGAATACCATCGGCCTGGATGCCATCATTCTCTCTCTGTTCGGATTCAGTTTTGGAGCCTCAACCATCTCACTCTTCAGTCGTATAGGAGGTGGAATCTATACGAAAGCCGCTGATGTTGGTGCAGATATTGTTGGCAAGCTGGAGAATAAAATTCCTGAAGATGACCCCAGAAACCCTGCAACAATTGCAGATAATGTTGGAGATAACGTAGGTGATATTGCCGGAATGGGGGCCGATCTCTACAGCAGTTATGTAGGGAGTATGATCGCGGCTATGGCACTCGGACTCATGATGACGGTGGACAGAGAGAGTTACATCTTTTTCCCCATCGCACTGAGTGGAATCGGGATTATCGCCTCCCTTACCGGAATGCTTTTGGTACGTGCCATTGACGAAAATTCACTTCAAAAAGCGCTTAGAAACAGTTTTCTGTTCTCGGTGCTTATTGTGATGGTCACTTCCTGGAAACTATCCGACATATTTTTTGGTGAACCGACTCTCTTCTGGGTCGTTCTCGCCGGGCTTCTTGCAGGAGTCATCATCTCCCTTTCCACAGAATATTATACCAGCAGTCATTTCAAACCTGTAAAAAAACTGGCCAAAGCGAGTGAAACCGGAGCAGCGACGAATATCATTGAAGGGCTTGGCCTCGGTTTTATCTCGACCGCTATCCCCATGCTGGTCATTATTGCAGTAGCCTTCACAAGCTACATGCTTATCGGATACTATGGGATCGCTATCTCGGCCGTAGCCATGCTCTCAACTCTGGGTATCAGCCTCTCCATCGATGCGTATGGACCTGTGGCCGATAACGCAGGCGGAATTGCAGAGATGGCGGCGCTTCCCGTGGAAGTTCGCCAACGAACAGATGCACTGGATGCCGCAGGTAATATGACAGCTGCGATCGGAAAGGGTTTTGCAATTGGAAGTGCTGCACTTACAGGCCTGGCGTTCTTCAGTGCTTTCTCTACACGTGCGCAGCTTGAGGTCATCAGTCTTCTGAATATCGAAGTGTTGACCGGTGTCTTTTTGGGCGTTTTAATGCCGTTCATCTTCACCAGTTTAACCATGTCGGCAGTCAGTCGCGCAGCATTCGATATGATTGAAGAGGTGAGAAGGCAGTTTCGTGAAATGCCCGGTATCCTGACAGGTGAAATGACACCTGACTATCGCAGGTGCGTGGATATCAGTACCATAGGCGCCCTGAAACAGATGGTATTGCCGGGCCTGCTCATCATAGTACCACCCATCATGGTCGGGCTATTTCTCGGGCCGGAAGCCCTTGGCGGGATGATCATCGGAGCACTTGGAACTGCAATGCTTCTCGGCATTGCACTAAGTAATGCCGGTGGCGCCTGGGATAATGCCAAAAAGTACATTGAAGCGGGCCATCATGGCGGCAAAAATTCCGAAGCGCACGGAGCCTCTATCATCGGCGATACAGTAGGCGACCCTGCGAAAGATACCAGTGGCCCGTCACTCAATATTCTCATCAAGCTGATGAGTATTGTCGCACTCACACTGCTGCCGCTCTTTCTGTAGAAAAGCCCTGGCGGTTAATCCGTCCGGACTACAATATTGACGATCTTTCCGGGAACGAATATCTCTTTTACGATGCTCCCCTTCTCGAGGTGGCGCTTCACATTAGAATCTTTCCTCGCAAGAGAGAGCACGTGTTCTCTATCATTGGCCTGTTCTGTTGCGACTTCAATTAATCCCCGCACCTTTCCGTTGACCTGGACTGCATAGCCAACGCGTTCTTCCACAAGCATCTTATCATCTACGGCAGGCCATTCCTCATGCGCAATGGATTCCTTATGGCCCAACCTTCTCCAAAGCTCTTCTGATATATGTGGGGCAAATGGAGAGAGAAGTAACAGAAAAGGTTCCAGTATGGAACGGGATACAACCTCGCATTTATTCAACTCGTTTACCAGAATCATTAGTGCAGAGATGGCCGTATTAAAGCGCATCCCTTCGATATCATCGGTAACTTTTTGAATGGTCTGGTGAAGCAGACGATTTACAGCGTCGTCCGGTTCCACTTCCTGAACTGCTGAACTCAGCTCCCCCCCCTCTTCGTCAATCATCAACCTCCAAACCCTGTTCAGAAAACGGTACACTCCCTCAACTCCTTTGGTATTCCACGGTTTTACCTGCTCCAGTGGCCCCATAAACATCTCGTACATACGAAATGCATCCGCTCCATAATCTCGAATGATGTCATCCGGATTAACCACATTGCCCCGTGACTTCGACATTCTCTGTCCATCAGGGCCCAGGATCATCCCCTGATTAACAAGCTTTCGGAATGGTTCGGAAGTAGAAACCACATCACAGTCGTATAACACCTTGTGCCAGAATCTTGCGTAAAGGAGATGCAGTACGGCGTGCTCTGCCCCCCCTACATAGAGGTCTACAGGCATCCAGTACTTCTCTTCATCCGGATCGACCGGCCCCCCGTCGAATTCGGGACTGATGTACCTCAAATAGTACCAGCATGATCCGGCCCATTGAGGCATCGTATTCGTTTCCCGTAATGCTGGCTTGCCGCTTTCCGGATCGGTTGTATTCATCCACTCTTCCGCCTTTGCAAGAGGTGGTTCACCACTACCCACCGGTTTAAAATCATCCATTTCCGGCAGTTCGACCGGAAGCTCGTCTTCCGGTACAGGGACCGTCTTTCCATCTACATGCAGGATTGGGAAAGGTTCACCCCAATAACGCTGCCTGGAAAAGAGCCAGTCGCGTAATTTGTAGTTCACGCTCTTCTTTCCATGCCCTTCTCTTTCCAGCCACTCTATCATTAATCTCTTGGCATCCGTTATATGCATGCCATCCAGAAAACCGCTGTTGATCGACGGCCCGTCACCACTCCAGGCATCTCCCTCGAAATCTTCCGGGGGTTGAACCGTACGGATGATGGGAAGTTCAAACTTTTTCGCAAACTCCCAATCCCTTTCATCCTCTCCCGGCACAGCCATAATCGCACCTGTACCATAGTGTGCCAGTACGTAATCGGCCACCCATACAGGAATCTCTTCCCCATTCACCGGATTCACAGCCATGGCTCCTGTGAAGACTCCGCTCTTCTCTTTGTCCAGCTCCTGTCGCTCCAGGTCAGATTTTCGGGCAGCCTGTTCACAGTACTTCTCTACCACCTTCCGCTGCCCATTGGTCACGATCTTTTCCACCAGATGATGCTCCGGAGCCAGTACCATGTAAGTCGCTCCAAATAGAGTATCGGGCCTCGTTGTAAAAACACGAATATTCTCTGAATGACCTTTAATCCCAAAATCAATCTCGGCCCCAACAGAGCGGCCAATCCAATTCCGCTGCATCTCTTTCAGAGAGTCGGGCCACTCCAGGTCATCCAGGTCCTCCAACAATCGATCTGCATAGGCCGTAATTTTCAGGACCCACTGCCGCATCGGCTTACGAACCACAGGATAGCCGCCCACTTCACTCTTACCGTCAATCACCTCTTCATTTGCAAGTACCGTTCCCAGCTCCGGGCACCAGTTCACCGGAACTTCATCCTGATAGGCCAGTCCCTTTTTATAGAGCTGAAGAAAGATCCACTGTGTCCACTTGTAGTATTGTGGATCTGTCGTATTCACCTCCCGCTCCCAGTCGTATGAGAACCCGAGCATCTGCAGTTGCTCCCGGAACCGGTTTATATTGGTTGCAGTGGTCTCCCGCGGGTGTGTACCTGTTCGAATGGCGTACTGCTCTGCGGGCAGTCCAAAAGCATCCCATCCGATCGGGTGCAATACGTTAAAACCGTTCATCCTTTTATATCTGGCAAGTATATCTGTAGCCGTATAGCCTTCCGGATGGCCTACATGCAAACCAGACCCGCTTGGATAGGGAAACATATCAAGAACATAGTATTTTGGCCGATCCCTCTCTTCTGGCGTTCTGAAAGTTCGATTCTTCAGCCAATACTGTTGCCAGCGGCTCTCTATGGTCTCTGGTTTATAACTGCTCATGGGTCGTTGTCTCAATCTGAAAACAGGGAAATGGGTACATCGCATTTCGTTCTGTGCACCCCTGTTATAATGCATATTCGGGTGAAAATAAGACTTTTAAGCCAAGTCTTGAAGTCCAATATAGGAGTTTGATTGCTGTTGCAGAGCTGTGACGGAATCTATTGAGGGAGACTCTGTTCAGCTTCTGATGAATCTTTGAAAAAAAAGCTGTTAATTACGTCCTGTTCCGTGAAGTCAGTTCAGACTCTGAAAAACAGGGTCCCCGGCCTTGCCGCTACCAGTACACTCCGGAATTCGACTCAGAAACCTGATTGATTAACCTACGTATACCAATGATGAAAAAAAGATGTTTTATACCATTCCTGACTCTGGTTCTGCTTCTGGCAGGATCACTGCTGTTTGAAAATACCAAAGCCTCCGGTAAAGAAAATACAGGCATTGAGAACAGTGATGAGTCACTCTCCCAACTCATTATTATCTTTAGTGAAGACCGGGGAGCGTTAAATCGCAAATACAACGTAGAGAGCTCTCCGGAGTATTTTGAACGCTTCGAACAGTTCTACAGTGACTGGAGCTCCCGCCTTGAAGCTATCGACTTCGACGCACTTCCCCATGAAGAGAAGGTTGATTACAAGTTGCTTCAAAATCTGATCAACAGCTCCGCCTACTTTCTTGAAGCCGAGCGCAGAACTTTCGAATCCATTCGGCATTGGCTCCCGGACGTCGAAAGCATCATGGAACTTGTAAATGAGCGCCGAATAGGCCTGAAACCTGACGGGCAAAGTGTTGCACAATCGATGCACAACTGGAAACTCCAGGTTGAGGAACTGATGCAGGAGATGCGCAATCAGGAAGTGATGCTTCGTCATGAAACGATCGCACTTGATGACGCTCTGTCCGAACTGCAAAGCGGTATCTCCTATATACATGATTTTTATATGGGGTATGATATCGAATATACCTGGTGGGCCGATCGTGCTTATGAAGCACTGGACGAAGCTTTTGAAGAATACCGCGATTTTGTGTCCGGTAACTACGACGCCTCTGCCGAACAGATGGATGAGAGTGGCATTGTAGGCAATCCGATCGGTGCAGAAGAGATTGCCCGTCGTATTGAATTTGAGATGATCTCCTACAGTGCAGAAGAGCTGATTGAGATTGCGGAACATCAGTTTGCCAAAATCGAAGTAGAGATGCGTAGAATCTCGAATGCGCTCGGATATGGCGACGACTGGCACGCTGCCCTGGAACATGCAAAACAGCGAGCGGTACCCGTTGGCGAGAAGCCGGAGCTTATCCTGCGTCTGCATCACGAATCGGTTGATTTTCTGAATGAACACGATCTCATAACCATTCCAGACCTGGTAGAAGAGACCTGGAGAATGGGCATGATGTCTCCTCAGAGACAGCGTGTAAATCCCTTCTTTACTGGCGGAGAGCAGATCACGATCTCCTATCCTACCAACACCATGGAGCATGACGAGAAGTTGATGAGCATGCGCGGGAACAACCCTCATTTCAACCGTGCAACGGTTCACCACGAACTGATTCCAGGCCACCACCTTCAGGGCTTTATGACACGTCGATACAGCACTCACCGAGGTATTTTTTCTACTCCGTTCTGGGGAGAAGGGTGGGCACTCTACTGGGAGCTGCTTCTGTGGGATCTCGGATTTGCCGAAACTCTTGAAGATGAGATCGGGATGCTCTTTTGGCGTTCACACCGCTATGCAAGAATTATATTCTCGCTCAACTACCACCTGGGCAACTGGACTCCTCAACAATCCATCGACTACCTGGTAGAGCGCGTTGGCCATGAATATGCCAATGCAGAAGCGGAGGTACGCCGTTCCTTCGCCGGCAGCTACGACCCGATGTATCAGGTAGCATACATGATTGGCGGAATGCAGTTTTATGCTCTTTACAAAGATCTGGTGGACACCGGTATCATGACGGCCAAAGAGTACCACGATATCGTACTCAAATCTGGCAGAATGCCGGTTCGGATGGTTAAGTCGATTGTCACCGAAGAGGAGCTGCAGCGGGACGACATCGAGGAATGGGACTTTGCCGACTATATCTGGTAAGGGATCCGTACCTGCCATATGAGCTTGCAGCCTGTAACAATTAAAAAAAGCCGTCCGAAGATTCTTCGGGCGGTTTTTTTATGACTGAACCTTCAGGTTTTCAATAAGCCAGGCCAATGTATCGATCCCATCCGGACGCCAGTTCAGAGGTGGATCCTGGGCCTTACAGAGAAGCTCTGTCCTGCCAGCCAGTCCGGGAAGGGAACAGTCGGCATTGTTACAATAGATCGACTGGACAGCTGGTGCAAACTTCTGCGCCAACCGAGCCACATCGGACGCCTGGCCGCAAACCCAATGAAGCATAAATTGCTCGCCCGGTGGCCTGTCACTCTCTTCGATCAGAAAATGATCCAGCCATGCCTGACGTAAGCCTAATGCCTTGTTCGCTGCATAGCGGTAATAGAGGGCAGGGTCCGGCCTTTTGTGTTGCGGGGAGTGGAGCCAAAACTCTTCTATGGCATCCGTCATATGGCACAGATGTTCATCCAGATGAAAAGGCGCTACAACCAGTGCAACTGATCTGCAACCATCTCCACCATAACGGAAAACGGCATTAACCAGATCTCTTAACGATTTCTGATCTCCACTGTCGAGCCAGGCGATCGAAAATGCCGCACGCCTTATCAGATGAGGTGCATTGGGTTGAACCAGCCTGAGTCGCTCTGTGACACTTGCAATTCCTGGTAATGATTGAGCCGCACCGGAAAAGATCAATGCATCGGCACACGTATCGTTCAACTCTTCACTGTTTGAACTCCACATCAACCCATCTACTCCACGCTCCTTCAACTCTTCGAGGAAACTGGAAGGCAGCCAGGGGTCTCGCCTGGAGAGTTTCCCGCAATATTTTGCACCGGTCAACAGAGAGGCCAACAGATCCTCAATGCCACACAATGGGAGATTACCCGGGTGGAAATTGAGAATACTGCTCCCGGATCCCGGGTCAAAATCATCAGGCAGGCAAAGGCTCCACTCACCAAGTGCAGCGGTTGTCATCGTTCGCTTCAGTGAACGTAAGCGGTGATGAACGTCCGGCAGGGAGAAGAGTCCTTCATCTACGCTCCTCTCAATTGCACGGTTCAGCCTCTCGTTGTCGGGCCTCAACCAGGACTCCAATGCACTTCCTATCCTTTCGATCCGATTAGCCACTTTTTTATTCATTTCCGAATCCCTGATGTGATTAAATACCGGTTCAAACTGGCCGTGAACTCAAAAATAAACTCTGCAATTTTTTCTTGTGAAACCAGTTTTGAAGGATGTACATGATTCTATTTGGAACACTGAACTATTTGCGGGATTTTTCCCGGATGAACCTGCTTTCTACAAATAATATGGCCATAAACGGTCTTTTGCTGTTTATGATGTCTCTGATTCTCAGCTCATGTGAAATGGCATCTGATCATCCATCCGATCCGGTACTTGCACGTGTGGGAGAGAGTGCACTCACACTGCAACAGGCACTGAAAGAGATTCCCGATCTTCTACTGGTAAAGGACTCCCTTTCTGCTATTGAGCAGTTTCAAACCACCTGGATACAAAATCAGGTGATCAGAAAAGAGGCCGAACGAATCGGTCTGGACAGAAACGCCGACATGACTCGCCGAATGGAGAGGCTTCGTGAACAGTTACTCAGAAACGCAATCACCGACTACGTGATAAGCCAACACAGTGAAGAACTTGCTGTCAGTCGAGAGGAAGCGCAAAATTACTACCAGTCCCACAAAGATAATTTTATCCTGGACGAGGAGTATATCCGGTTCAGGCACTTGACAACCCGAACCCTTGGTGAAGCTGAAAGTGCCAGAAATGATCTGCTTGGCAGCGTTTCCTGGTCCGATGTTACTCAGAGATATAGTGTGAATCCCGATCGTCAATTTCGTGAGTCGGAACGGTTCTGGCCTGTTACTATGGCTGTTTCAGACATTCCGATCATGAACCACTATCTGGCCAATGTGATAGGAATTCGCGAAATCTCACCCATTCAAGTACACGGTGGCCTTTTTCACTTTGTCCAGTTGATGGAGTCGCGCCCTGAGGGAGATCACCCCGATCTCGAGTGGCTGATTGAACAGATCACTGAATGGCTTCGGCTCGAAAAAACCCAGAGACTCGTGAATTCATACATCAGGAATCTCTATCTTCAAGCCGAAGCAAATAATGAAATTGAGCGCCTTGCCATCGATGAGATAGAGTGGCAACAGGAATCAAACCGGAACACTCAATAAAATCCCTACTCATGAAGTTCTTTTTGCACGGCATCCTGCTATTGATGATGAGTGCGCAATTGTTGACAGCCCAATCATCCGAAACGGCCTATTCCGACAGGATCGTCGCAGTCGTAAACGATCGCATCTTATTGAAGTCAGATATAGACCGACAGGTAGCCGAAACGATGCGGGAGTGGGAGATGCAGTACAATCAGGCTGTACCTTTTACTGAACAGCTCTGGTTCAGTGTCCTTGAATCTGCCATCGATAATTACGTACTCATCGAACAGGCTGCGATAGACTCCGTAGTTGTTACAGATGATCAGGTAAATCGAATGATGGACCAGAGGATCAATGAACTGATTGAGATGGCCGGAAGTGAAACGGCTCTGGAACAGGCATTGGGACAGAGTATCATTGAGCTGAGAAGCGAATTCAGGGAGACGTTCAGGGATGAGGCGATTGCACAACGAATGAGAGAAATTCAACACGGAAGAATCAATATAACTCGTCCCGAGGTAGTCGCGTTTTTCGAACAAATCCCCCCGGACTCTCTACCTGAGATCCCCGAACAGGTGGCCCTTTCACAAATCGTCTCTGTACCCCCCCCACTTCAGCAGGCTCGCACCGATGTGATAGACAAACTGGCCAGCATTCGCGACTCCATAGTGGTTCACGGTGCCTCATTCGAGGAGATGGCACGACGCTACAGCACCGGCCCAACTGCCCCCAATGGCGGTTTGATCCCGCTAATTCCGATTGAAGATCTGGTTCCCGAATACTCGGCTGCCGCAGCAGCCCTCGCTCCAGGTGAGGTTTCGGAGATCGTAGAAACCGCATTCGGTTTCCATCTGATCCGGCTGAACCGCAGAGTAGGAGACCAGATCGAAACCAACAATCTGTTGATCGCGATAGACGAAGCCCAGCTCGATGAAGAGTGGGCGATCGAACATTTGAGTACCATTCGGGACAGTATCCTGACTCATGGATCCGATTTTCGCACAATGGCTCGCAGACACTCTGATGATGAATATACACGCACATGGGGTGGCCGAATCATTGAAAGACAGAGTGAGAGACATCTGTTGCCATTAAATCAACTTGATGCCTCACTCTACGGCATTGCGTTGCTTCTGGATGAGGAGGGTGATATATCGGAACCGAGGCCATTTAACCTTCAGGGGCCCACTGAGCAGCGTGCCTTTCGAATCGTAAAGCTGGATCGGCTCGTGCCGGAACACATTCTTAACCTGGAGCAGGATTATGAACAGATTCGCAGATCAGCGCTGAACCAAAAGTCAGATCGAATCATGAGGGCCTGGTTATCCGAGCTAAGAGAGAACATCTACGTAGCGTACAAAATTGCCGTTCCAGAGGACTTACGAGAACCTAATCAGGGCATCAATGACATCCAGACCCAACCTGACATCCAGAACCCCGACCCCCTCATCGATCCCCGATAGCCCCGAAGAGGCCGCACGGTTTTTTACCGACTCATTTCATCTCGTCCGACAGGAAGTCGAAAAGGTGGTTGTGGGGCAGAAGAGTATTGTAGACCAACTGCTGATTGCACTCTTCTCAAGGGGGCACTGCATGCTGGTCGGGGTCCCAGGACTTGCAAAGACATTATTGATCCGGACTCTTGCAGACAGTCTGACCCTTCAATTCAGTCGGATCCAGTTTACGCCGGACCTGATGCCCGGAGACATCACCGGAACAGAGGTTATTGAAGACCACCCGGAATCGGGAAGGAAAAAGTTCCGCTTTATTAAAGGCCCGGTCTTTGCGCATATTGTTCTGGCAGACGAAATCAATCGTACACCACCTAAAACGCAGGCTGCCCTTCTTGAAGGGATGCAGGAGATGCATGTTACTGCCGGCGGAACCACTTATCCGCTGGAACCCCCGTTTTTTGTGCTTGCCACACAAAATCCTATTGAGCAGGAGGGCACCTATCCCCTGCCGGAAGCTCAACTGGATCGTTTTATGTTTAATCTTGAACTGGACTATCCGGCACTCGATGAAGAGAAGAAAATAGTTGAACAGACCACCTCTGGATCCGAAGCTCGTGTGTCCAGCGTCTTGAGCCGTGAAGAGCTTATCTCACTTCAATCTCTGGTCAGAGAGGTTCCTGTCCCGGATAATGTTCTCGACAAGGCTGTGCGCCTGGTTCGTGGCACCCGACCGGGAGCGGATGGAGTACCGTCGTGGGTCAAACAATATCTGAGCTGGGGAGCCGGGCCACGGGCTTCCCAATACCTGATTCTCGGGGGCAAAGCAAGAGCTCTATCACGCGGCCGGCTGAATGTAGCGGAAGAGGATATACGGGAACTCGCAATTCCGGTACTTCAACACCGGATCGTAACCAACTACGCGGCAGAAGCGGAGGGGCTCGGACGTACAGACATCATTCTTCGGTTACTCGAGGAACTCTAGCCGTTTCCATTAAGAAGCAAGCCTGCGGATTTCCCAACAGAGATAACAGGAGCAACACCGGATCAGGGTTATGGATTTCCATCTGCAAAGCATACAACCGTTCCTGCCCCCCCTCTTGCTGCTTCTACTTGCAATACTATTGCTTGCAGGTAGCTGGTGGAGCTACAGAACTACTGAGCTCCATCCAAAAACCCGATGGATACTGATTGTTCTGCGCAGTTCTTCCTTTTTAATTCTGTTATTGCTTCTGCTAAACCCCTTCGTACAGCGGACAGAAGTGACAACCACAGAACCACGTATCTCGGTATATTTTGACGACAGTCGAAGCATGTCTGCAGTTCGTGGAAATTATCGTGGAGCGGAAAGCTACCTTGAGATGATAGAAGACGCCGGAATTGGAACAATAGAGAGCGCTGTTACATATTGGCGTTTCGATCACTCAGTTGAACCGGCCAACCCATTTGAGATGCAACTTGAGGGCGGCTCGACAGACTTGCATACTGTTCTCACTCACATTCGTGAACATTCAGATCGCTATGTAGCATCCATTCTCTTCAGTGATGGAATCGTAACGCGTGGTTCAGATCCGGTTTCCACTGCACGAGAGCTATCCATTCCACTATTCGTCATACCGGTGGGCGATCCCGACCCTGTTCGTGACGTAGCTGTTACTGATGTAGTGACAAACGATACAGGATATCTGGACACTCGACAGATCGCTGATGTATCGATCCGTCAAAACGAATTCGCAGGAGATAACGCCCAGGTTATTCTGTTGAAAAATGACGAACCTCTGGAGAACAGAGAGATTCATTTTTCAGAGGACCAGTCTGTACACGCTCTATCATTCGAGCTTGAATTCTCGGAGTCCGGACTGCAGGCCTACAGGATCTATATCCCGCCTTTGGCTGATGAAGAGAATATTGAGAACAACAACTACCCGTTCGCTGTAGAGGTACAGGATGACAACATTCAGATCATATCTCTCTCCTGGTCTATACATCCGGATGTAGGTGCCATCAGGCATCTGCTTATGAGCGATAGATCTATTCACATGACTCCATTTACATGGGCCGGGGAGCGGTTTATTGAGGGGGATCCAACCGTCGTATCAGAATGGGAGCGCCGTCCTGACCTGCTCCTCATTCATGGAGAAGCACCGCAAGGCTACTCGATGCCGCCCAGCCTTCACTCTATTCCCACCATTGAATTTTCCATGCCCGGAGCGAACCATCCCGGATCTACTCTTGGGATAGAATTTGAGGAGGGCAGCGGATCGATCGAAATACGACTCTCACCTGCTAAAGAGGGAATGAACCACCCAATCTCTGACCTCCCGGCATTCGATTACAACCGTTCACCCGGGCTGTATACCCCGGATGGCATCTATTCATACAGCCCGTCAGCCATTAAACTTTTTGATGGCAGCCATCAGGGCCAGGTGATGAATCTGCCAGTCATTCTTGCAGAAGAAGCCGGAAACCTCAGACACGTAGTGGTAAACGCTTTTGGATGGTATCGATATCTGCAAAGTCCTGATGAGGAGATTCGTCAGTTTGCCAGAGTGTTGATTCAGAACCTGTCTGCGTGGGCACAGTCGCCGCCGGATATGCAAAACCTGAAAATCACACCGGTAAAACGAGTTTTTTTCGAAACGGAGCCCGCTGGATTCAGAGGGACACTGCGTAATGAGAGTGGAGAACCCGAAAGCAATGCATCTATAGAGTTCAATCTGACCGGTAATAATGGGGAAACCCGGATATGGACAATGAAAAATATTGGAGGAGGTCAGTACGAATTAAATACCGGGTCCTTGACTGCCGGCACCTGGCGATATTATGCAAGAGCTTTACGTAACGGACTTCAGGCAGGTGAAACTGAAGGAGAATTTAGTGTCACAGAATCGAGCATCGAGATGATTGACACCCGAAGAGAAGATGAACGGTTACGTCAATTGGCAGAGGCTTCCGGTGGAACCATTCTTTCAGATCCCGGATCCCAGGCTCTGGTTGAAGAGCTCAACCGTCGTGATCTGCTTCAGGCCGTTGAACATCACCGACCCTGGCGGTTTCATCTCAATGAGAGCTATTTCTGGTTCCTGATACTGATAATGCTACTAACCGGTGAGTGGGTCATACGACAAAGATCTTCCCTCCCCTGAAAGATCGGCTATTACTAAAATAAAAAAGGCTCTCTTCCGGTGGGAAAAGAGCCTTTTTTACAAATAGTGCTCAGTAAATCTTCAGAGCATCAGGAACACATCAGGCGTCGCCCCTTTTGCGAGCCAGCATCACGATCAGTCCTATAATAACTACGAGACTGACCAGGAAGAGAATGAGCATCAGGTTGGAAACCGGAACGGCTGCTTCATTCCAGTTCTCCAGTTTCTGATCGATCTCTGAAAGTTGAGAGTAAGTGAGTACTTCACCATTCATGAGAAATTCACCCCATGTACCCTTAACCGTTCCATTCCAGAAAGATGAGAAGTTTCTGTACCTCTCCATATCCTCTTCTCTGTTGGACTCACTAGCTTCAGCAACGGCACTGTCCACATATCCGGAAAGTGCATTGTAGAAAGCAGATGCACTGGTAAAGTTTGCCAGATCTATATCATTTTGGCTGAACGCTGTGGTGAGTGCACTCCAGAGTTTGTTCTCTATACTGGCATTCCAGTTTGAAAGCAGATCTGTAACTTCCTGATTTGCCTGAACCGATCTGTCCGGTGCATATACATTGCTGAGACTCTCACCAATTCCGGCCCATACCTCGTTAAAATAGATACGCTGAGCTTTCATTCTCAGGTAGTCTCCGGCATCCAGGGCAGTTGACTGATCAGTGTAGTTGATGTAGTCTCCGAGAATCGTCTTCACCAGATCGATTGGATTATCATCCATACTTTCTGCCGCCTCAGCAAGTTCACTTGCCGTCTGAGCATCCAGTGTCTCGTACTTGTTCAGCAGCTCTTCCAGAAATTCAGCAACAAATTCGTCACGATTCTCCAGACTCTGACGGTACTGTTGAACCAAACCTGAAAGTTGTCTTGCATTTGATTCGGAGCGGTTCAGGCGTGTCTGAAGATCCTCAACCTGAGCATCCATGTCAGAAAGCCCTGCACGGAATTCAGCCAACTCCTCGCTCAGTTCCCTGACACGCTCGTTCAGCTCCTCAATGGTCGTGATATTCTGCTCTGCTGCATCATACCGTGATCTGAGATCGTCCATCAGATCAGAAAACGTATCCGGATAGAGGGCAGAATTCAGTAGCTCAGAGTGGCCTGAATAGTCCGATTCCAACGAACTGATACTGTTGGAAATCTCATCCAGATCGGAGGAAGAGACTGAATTATCGATCCAGTTGACCACCTCACTATAGCCTGAGCGAAAATCCTGAACTGTTTCGTAGTCGGATTCTTGTGCGAACAGTGTGGTTGCGGAACCCGCAACGAGCAGCAGAACTGCAAATGTCGAATATGTATATGTTATGATACGTTTCATATCGTCTCCTATCTGATCCCTTCTTCTGTAACGAGAGTAGTCTGGCCGGTAGCCCGGTCAATCAGTTCGATATGATCTCCACGCTGGTTAAACGCCGGCTGACCAAGACCTTCTTCCGCAACATTGATTATCGTTTTCAATTGTAATTCGCTTTCGCCAGGCTCAAACACATAGACGTTTGAAAACCCGGAAGCGGTCACAAAGTAGTATCCTTTATGGCCTCGAATCAGACGGATCTCACTGACAGAGTCTACACCCTCTTCTTCCAGAATCGACTGTATGCTGAAACTGACAGCATAACGCAAATCCTGAACACTGTGATCGGATGCCGGGGAGAGAACGCTCTCAACCGGCTGTGAGTAATCCACATTCTGGATAACAAGTGCCGGCCCGCAAGCGGTTGCGCCAAATAGCAGCGCAACACAGGAAGCAAGTGCAGTGATGTGATTTTTTAACATGATATGTATGATTGTTTGTTTTGGTTCAAGGTGGTGTCGGTCATTACACCGTGATCTGAATAAAACAGGGATTTCCTCCTGTTGCGATCAGATCATCATGGATAACAACTTTTGAGCCCGGAATCAAGGCTTTACAATGGAATTTCAGAGAATCTTTACCATATTCCAATTCACAGGTAGCGAACGGACAAATCAGATTTCTGTCCAAAAATCAGTCGATAACATAACATTTTTTCTTAAATGTTTAATGGAAAAGAGTCCCACCCTTTGAAAAAACATACTGCCTGGATGCTGAAAGCTCTGCGACTGGCCGAACAGGCGGCACGAGAGGGTGAAATCCCGGTCGGGGCCATTATCATACGTGATAACCAGTTGATCGGAAAAGGATATAACCAGACAGAGCTTCTGAACGATCCAACCGCGCATGCAGAGATGCTGGCCATCTCCGCTGCCTGCAACACGATCGGAGAGAAATACCTGAATGGTTGCACGCTTTATGTTACGCTGGAGCCTTGTCCAATGTGTGCCGGGGCTATCATGTGGAGTAAAATCGATCGAATTGTATTTGGACTTCCTGATGAGCGGGCAGGAGCGTGCGGCACGCTCTTCAATATCTCAAATAATAAAAAGCTGAATCACAGATCTGAAGTGATCCAGGGTGTTCTGGAAGAGGATTGTCGAGATCTACTGCAGATATTTTTTAAAAATCGACGTAACCGGAAATAGAGGACTACTCTATTTAGCCACCATCGGTCATCGGCGCAAACCTGTCACTCACCTCTTGCCACAAATGCCGGGCCAGATCTTTTCGATCAGC
Source organism: Balneolaceae bacterium (assembly GCA_040880485.1). Lineage (GTDB taxonomy): Bacteria > Bacteroidota > Rhodothermia > Balneolales > Balneolaceae > JBBDIJ01. The sequence continues at coordinate 55,460 of JBBDIJ010000009.1, read as the reverse complement.
CGAACGGTATTCACAATCACCGAATCGGACCGTACAAATAATCTTTCTGAGCATGGCAAGCTTGTAGATGTGCGTCGGAAAGAATACGTTCTCCCACCAGCAAACACTCTCATTTGCCGGTATATCCCCCTGAACTGTCTCGTAACGTATGACTGCGTAATGAACTGGCAAACCAGTCCGAACAGGATGTTCAAGAAGTGAAGGCCTGAATGGAAGCACTGCACTTCCATCACTGGTTTTTCCTTCAGGAAACAGAACGATGCCTTGCGACTGAGTCAGATGCCCGGAGATTTTAAGGTTCACCCTTTTCACATCACTTCTTAAAGATCGGTCAATAAAAATGACTCCAACGGTTTTTGTCAGGAAACCCACGAGCGGCCAGGATTTCAGCTCTTTCATTGCAATAAACGTACCCCTTACCAAAGCATAATAGACGAATATATCGATATAGCTCAGGTGGTTGGAGACCAGGAAAAAGGGTGGTTTAGGTCTCTCTCCACCCTCTGTAACAATATTTATCTGAAAGATCCATGCAGCTCCCCTTCCCCACATGCGCAGGATCGAGGTGCGCCAACGGATGGCGTCTCTCCGAAAAAGTCGGATAAGTCCCATCCCTGTCATTAAAACCGAATAGAGAAGAATTGTGTAGACTGCAATCAACAGCAGGCGAATAACGGCCCGGATATGTTTCATCTGATTCTATTCCGATTCACTCGCCTCTGAATTAATAATCCGCTCTTTATATCCATTCAGGGACTGTTGGCACCGTTGGTACCATTCCAGTCCAGACGGATCTCGGTTCGAATCCTGGAGAGCCAGGCCTCTGAAAGTACCTCGCTCTGAATCATACGCGTATAATGAACCGCGTCTGCGATACGGTCGAAACCGGCATAAGCGACAAAGTAGAATTCGGTATCAGGGTTATGAAGAATATGTGCCCGGTACCCAGCTTCACGAAACTGACGATAGAGGCGTTCGGCATTCTCTTTAACCTGAAATGATCCTCCGATCGTATAGTAGATCAAATGGTCATATTCCCCATTTATATTTACCATGGGCACAGTTCGATACTCACCGGCATAACGTGAAATATCTCTCCCCTCGAGTTCTGCAGCACGAAGCCAGAGTTCACGCTCTGCTCCTTCGAGAGTACCGATCTCAACCTCTTCAGGTACTTCAGTCTGGGTCCACTCGTCATCCTCTTCAACCGTTTCGGGTTCCGGGTCAATTTCCTGAACAGGTTCCTGTTCGGGTTCCTTTTCAGTTTCCTGTATTGAGTCCGGTTCCGTTTCCGGTTGGGGTTCAAGTAAGGCCTTCTCTTCCTCTTCATAAGCCGCTATCTGCTCCGGGCCCGGCTCTCCAACCGGAAGATGGTCCAACCCGGTACGGTGCCGTAGCTGCTGGTCCTCCAATACCTCCCTTCTGGAAAGCAGCTGTTGAGATATTCGTTCAGACAGAGTCTCCTCAAGCTCTGCCTGTACAATCACAATGAGTTCATTTTGGGAAATGTCGGTAGAGTTGAACCCAAACAGATAGCGTAATCCGAAAAACCAGCCCGGCAGATCTTTAAGGATTGGAATACCTCTTCGAACCTCACTCCTGTCGTTACGATACAAACCGGCAATAACAGTACTCTCCCCATCGAGAAGAAGTGTGTGTGTACTAGTCTGCTCTTTGTTTATAATCGTGCTCACCGGATCCGGTGATGCGGAAGAACGCTCCACCTCCAGTTCCAGATAGATAAATGTGGTGTCCCTGTAAGTAATGACCTGAGGGGTAACGGTTAAAATCGTACCGGTACTGAAAAACTGATCTGTCACATTCCCGGCAAAATCCCTCTGTTTAATCGAAAAATCCTGGCCTACCTGAACGCGTCCCTCCTCCCCGTCCATCACCTTTACGGTTGGGGTGGCAAGTACTTCACCCAGGTTGTCCGCTTCAAATGCACTGAAAAGCGCCTGGACCTCGATCCCGCTGCCCCCGATTTCACCAAAATTGATGATCGAGTTGAATACATTCTGCGATACACTCTGTGCGCCTCTGGAGTTCACCTGTACAAACCTGCCCTGGTCAAAATCCTGTGTAGGTATCTCCCCGCTAGCATCTTGTCCTATGAAGTCAGTAATATTGTCTGGAACCGTTTGTGTAAGCGTAGACCAGTCTACACCAATCTCCTGAAGCGCTCTCCGGTTTCCCTCAAAGAAGGTGGCGTTAATACGCACTTCACGAGTGCTGGTGGAAGCCATTCGTTCCTCTTCGGGAATCAATTCTTCTGCTTCCGGCCCGTCCTCCACCCTGCGATCTTCGACTTGCTGCTGCGTCAGGAGCTCAATAAAATCGGTATCTTCGACGAGTACAAAGTTTTGAATTCTCAGAATGTAGTCCAGCGCATCCCTCCAGTGCATTGCCGGCAGCGAGATCCCTATAGTTCCGGTATATCCGGTACGATTGACCAGTATGCGCCCATCATACTGCTCTACAAACGAGCTGATAATATCTATCGCATCCGGAAAAGAGGTCTGGCGATCCAGAGAGATCACTTCATCTGGATTTGCAAACTCCCGGGGGATTCGATCCTGAGCCTCAGCAGGCAATACCGGCCATATGAAAAGTGCCCAGATAGCTGCTAGAACTGTATATCGGGTAAATGGCAACATCATAGCCTTACTCATGATTATTGAACCTCCAAAGTGACCACTTCAATCAATCCACCCCTGTTCAGTCTGAACCGGGCAAGCCGCTGACGTGTATCAATCTCTTCCAGCCTGCCGAGCCAGACCTGATCCCCTACAGCTAGCTGAACGAGCTGTCCCTCCTGATTACGCAGAAAGATCCGGTTGTTACTCAGGCCTATCAATTGGCTGTCACCCACATTTACCAGCTCATCAACATTCGGTTCCACATCTCTAAGAAGTGGAAAGAACGGGTTATGGAACAGATTCGGTGGATTCATTGCAATTTGGAAATTCTCCTCACTAATATCAAAAAAATCGGTTCGATCGTAAATACTCTGCAGAACGAAGCTGAAATTGACGTTTCCATATTCGCCTGGCTCGTTGATAGGGGTCATCTGGAACTCATTGATACGTTGCACTGCCATGCTGTTTTCAATACGGTTCACAAAGTTGTAAACCGCACGATATGGTCCAGAACCGCTTATATTGGACCGGACTGAGCCATACGCCTCCTGTTGTGTGGAGTCTGTAAATATAAAGTTGAAATTGATGTAGGGTGAAAATTGGTTCAGTTGTACAAGATTACGATAGACCGCATCGGGATTGTTACCTTTAAATAGCGATCTGTCGAACGATTCAATAAAATTTTCTGCCCTCTGAACGCGACTCTGTGCCAAAGGGAAGACCGCCGCTACAGCACTCACCGACTCATACTCCTCTTCCAAAGACTGCAATTCGGACTCAAGTCTCTCCACTTCACTCAGCTGGAAAAAATAGATGTAGGAGAATCCGCCACCGGCCAAAAGCATCAGGGCAACGAGAAGAACGATGGTATTTCGTAGTGCGTAACTCACGGTTGCTCGTCCCCTCCCTCTAAAAATTGAAGAATACTCCTGGAACTCTCAGGTGTGTATTCAGATTCATCATCCACAACATCACGTATAAGCATGGTAAAGTAGAATACCTCTCGCTCCCTCATCTCTTCGCCCCTTACGTTTTGAAGAGTGACTGTCGAAAACTGACGGGAGAGTATAGGAATACGATTTTCATCCATGGAATATCCTTCCACTACAATCCCATTATCGGCTTGCCTGAAGGTGGTAATCCAGATACCGCCCGTCTCGGAAACGGCTCTGTTGAACCGGTCCAGCGTTGTAGTCCAGCGCATTGTACCTCTGGTCAACTCTTCCATCAACACCAATTGCCCCTGATAGACTACAAGCATCTCTTCAAGTATCTCGGCTTGCTCTGCGACCGGAACAAGTTCGGCGATCATTCCTTCGACCCTTGTCGTTTCCGATTGTAGCTGCTCAATCTCTGAATCAAACTTCTGATAGTAGTGATTCAACAGTATGGGGCTGATGCCAATTGCAATCAGAATCAAAATACCGTGCCACTGCAGCTTAAAAACCTTCTGCCGATCCAGCACATAATCCGGCAATAGCGAGAGCTGAGGGTAGAGTTCAGTTCGATATCCTAGCGCGCGTACAGAGACAGCAATGGCCGTTGTGTGCTCCCGAACCAATTCTGAATGCTCCTCATCATATACAAACAGTTCCGGATCCAGCGGAAAATCGATTACTTCGAGATCGGGGAAGTTTTGACGAAAAAAGTCTATGGCATCATAACCCACACTATTGTCTGCAAGAACAATTCTTTCCAGCCCCGGTACTTCACCGGTATCGAGCTGAAAAAGAATTTTACTGAAGATGGTATTCAGAAAGTTTTTGTTTCGGGTTCCCTCATTTATAACCGGAGAGACCTGAAGTACCTCATGCCCCCTCAGAAAAATGATACGGCTGCGACGCGGACCAAACTGGATCAGGCTCGTAATTTTCTCATCCTCCTCCGGGAAACAGAGCCGGAAGAGACCGGTAAGAGCCACTTCATCCGGAGTCACATCTTCTATAAAGATTTTGTTCGAAGAGAGCTCATTTACCTGATTCAGGAGGGTTAGAGTGGGTGGTTCATGGTCGAGGGAAGCGATGGAGAGCGACCCGTTTTCCCTTACAAAATAGCTGTAGCGGTCTCTGGGGGGTATTTCGCCGTAAACTGAGTGGAGCTTACTCTGAACGACCTCCTGAAGCTCTTTTTTCTTCACCTTCGAATAATCGGTGTCTTTCAGAAACTGAAAAATGGTATTTCCCGAAAGTATATTGATGGCCACATGCTGCCGCTTCTTCTTTTCAGAAGTAAGATACTCGTAGAGAAGAATTTCGTTACTTGGTGCCCTCCCCGCTTCATCTACCAGATCGAGATCTCCCTCATCCTCTACGTTGTCATCCAGATCCAGCTCTTCCAGGCCAAGATCCACGTCTTCCTCTTCCTCATCTTCAACAACTGGAATCGTAGATTCAACCTCATCGCTAATTCCGAAGATATCGTCTTCATCCGCCTCATCGCCCCCGCCAGGAGAAAGTCCACCACTTTCACTCGCATCTCCAAGCGCTTCAATAAGCTCAAGCCGATCGAAACGGTTTAGCCAGATCCTCTTTTTTGAAAGTCTGGCCGTTACCGCGCTCAAAGATTCGCCGTTATAAGCCAGGCCGATATATTCGTTCTTGCGAATCATTCGAGAGAATTACTCCACTTCACCCATCAGTTGCAACAGGCGCTTCTTGTTATTGGCGTTATTCAGTGCCTCCTCTCTGGAGATTTGGCCGATATCATGCAGGCGTTTCAACTCCTGTTCCAACGTCATCATACCCTGTTCGCTACCTTCGGCCATCATCTGATAGATCTCATTCACATTGTCGTTCCGAATAGCAGCGCGAACCGGGGGTGTTACAAGCAGAACCTCCTTGGCAAGCACCCGTTTCCCGTCCAGGCTTGGCACCAGCTTCTGGCTGATGACACAGGTCAGCACATCTGCCAGGCGCGATTTGACACGATTCTGCTCGTCGGTAGGCACCTCACCTACAATCCGTTCTATACTCTCCATGGCCGATGAAGTGTGCAGCGTACCAAACGTCTTGTGACCAGAATCTGTGATCTCCAGTGCAGTCATAATGGTTTCAGGATCTCTGAGCTCACCAATGACAATAATATCGGGATCCTGCCTCAGAGCCTGAATCGCACCCTCCTTGAAGCTCAAAACATCCCTGCCGACCTCTCTGTGTCGAACCACAGATCGCTTCGGTTCATGAACCATCTCTACAGGGGATGCGATAATGACAATGTGCGAGTCCACAGTACGGTTGTTCGCATCAATGATGGTATCGAGTGTAGAGGATTTTCCCGATCCGGTGATACCAGTTACCAATGTCATACCGTACTTGTAATACTTGAGGCTTAGCGCTTTTGCAATCTCGGGATGAACCCCAAGTGTCTTGAATGGCCGGATCTCATTTTCGATCTTTCGCATATTCAGAGCCAGGTGCTCCATATCGAAGTACATATCTGCTCTGAACCTCTGGTTCACTCCCTTCTCAAGCTCCAGGCCATAAGAGAAGTCAAGGTTTTTACCGGATAGAAGAAATTCTCTCTGACTCACAGTAATTGCGTTGTGCAGAAGCACATCACTCTGCTTGATTGAAATTCTACTCTCCATATCAAGAGGCGACTTGACACCGTGAATTCGATACCACACCCTGGTGTTGCATCCAGGCCCTCCAAGGTCTATATCGGAAGCATCGATCTGGTTCATTAACTGGAGAAAAGAGTCCAGGATACCCGCAAGCTCTCGCCGGGATGAATCCTCGAGCTCTTCAACGAGTTCTCCAACTTTTTTGTGATATTCCAAACCTCTGGCCGAGTAGGTAATCTGATCCATTATGGATCCGCAGATCTCTTCGAGTGGTGCAAGGTCTGGCAGCTGAATAGGCATGGAGTAAACGGTCTGATTATATATACAGGATCGGAGTCACCGATCGTTTCTGCCGGCTTCGGAATTTACCACTTGTTTTCGTCCAGCAACCTCTTTTTCAGTTTAATTAACTGGGCGTTCATATTATAAATTTTCTTTTGCTGAATTTCGATAATATTTTTTGTGAAAATATTGAACAACTTTTCCGGTCGTTTTCTAAAGAAGTTCAATACTTCATATCGTTCGAACTGTAGCAAAATCGAATCTCCTTCGGCCTGCACTTTCGCCATCCTGCTCACTTTACTGAAAAGGAATGTCTCTCCCAGAAAATCACCACTGGAGAGGCCTGCAAGCTCGATATTATCCTTCCAAATAGAGACCTGACCCTCTGCGATCAGATAAGCAGAACTCACTACATCCTCATCCCTGATGATGATATCTCCTGCCACATACCGCTTCTCGGCCCCCATCTTCAGAAATGCGAGCACATCCTCATAATGAAAATTCTTGAGCAGCATAGGCGGCTCCTGCAACAGATTCCGGGTATACTCCGGCATCATATCCATGGGTGTTTGACCCTCATTCAGCATAGGTATTTCCTCATCAGTCTAAACCTTCCTAATCGTCCAGGGTAATCGCCACAATCTCTTCGATCGATGTCGTCCCCTCCTTTATTCGTTCCCGCCCCGATGCACGGAGGGTAAGCATACCCTGTTTCAAAGCCTGATCCTTTATCTTGTCCTCATCTATATCTCCCCCTGAGTCCAATATAATACGCTTGATCTCTTTTGAAAAATATAGTGCTTCGTGAATCGCTGCACGACCCTTGTATCCTGTCTTCATGCACTTTTCACAACCGACCGGTTCATAGAAATCCGTTTCTTTTATCTCCTCCTCTGTAAACCCCAATCCCTGAAGGACATCGACATGAGGAGTATGCTTTCGTTTGCAGCTGGAACAGAGCCGGCGTACCAGACGCTGTGCCATCACCAGATTCACTGCATTGGCAATCAGAAAAGGCTCTACACCCATCTTGAAAAGACGTGAAACGGCACTGGGAGCATCGTTTGTGTGAAGTGTCGAAAAGGTAAGGTGCCCGGTATTGGCAAGCTTGATTGCAATTTCGGCTGTCTTCAGATCACGCATCTCCCCTACCAAAACAATATCGGGATCGTGACGAAGAATCCCCCGTATGGCCTGATCAAACGTCATATGATTACTGATCTTGAGCTGCCTTGCCCCATTGATCAGATACTCGACCGGTTCCTCAATCGTAAGCACATTCTTGGTAGGATCAATCACATAGTAGAGTGCCGCTACCAGTGTCGTCGATTTACCACTGCCGGTAGGCCCCGTAATGATGACTATTCCGGACGGTTTTTCTATGGCCTTCACGAAGTCCTTCTTCGCCTGCTTTTGAAGGCCAAGTATTTCAAGGTCGGTGATCACCTTGCGATCGTCCAGAATCCGTATCACAATGGACTCGAACTTGCGATCGTACTGAGCTCCAACCATAGGCATGATCGAGACCCTGTATCGGATATTGTGATTGTCTACCGTTCTCTGAATGAAACCATCCTGAGAGCTGTCCCGCTCGAATCGATCCACATTTCGGGTTTTGTCCTTAACAACAGCTGAAATCGCTTCAGGTTTTACATTCTTCTGCTGATACCAGAGCTGCAACTTGCCGTCCAGCCTGAACCGGATATCTGTGGTGCTCACACCACTCGGTATGATATGTGCATCACTGACATCCTGCCTCACTGCTTCCACCAGCATGCCTTCAACGAGGGAGTTCAGCATACTCTGATTGATCTCCGCATCAATCTCCTCTTCATCGATATCCGTACCCCCATCCTGGATATCGGCCTCCTCATAGTCGATCTCCTCGAGCAGATCCAGAAACTCGTTTTTCTGCTCATAGACACTTGAGAGAATCTTCTCTATCAGTTCAAACCGGCAATAGGCAATCTCAAACTGTTTGAAATTCAGACGAGAGATTACATTGGAGAGGCTGGGATCAGCCGGATCGGCCGCCGCTATGGTCAGTGCAGAAGCTGTTTTATGTATAGGCACCGCCTTCTGATAGACCATATCTTCCACGATCTCCTGAGGAAGTTCGTCTATATACCCTTTGATCTCATCTATTTTCTCGGCAGGCAGCTCCTCCAACCCTTGAAAAACCTCCTCAAAGGCGTAAATAGAGGCGATCTCCTTCATGACCGAATGACGATCAAGCTTCAAATCCTGATAGAGAATTTGACCCAGCCGGCGAGTAGAGTTCTCCGGTTCCTCCGAGAGAATCGAATCTGCCATCTGCAGTTGATCATCTGTGATGACACCTCTCGACAGCAGAAGGCTACCTATATGCCTTTTTGTGTTGACTTTACCCATAAAACATACGATAAATCACCATATCAACTACGTAAATCTAAAATCACCAACCTCGTCATGATATCAAAATAGTATATACTAGCGTACCGAATCTCCCATTTTACTGCCCAAACGTTTTCTACAGCCATCTGATGAACCTGAATCCGACCCTCAGAGGCTACATCTCCGGTTTGATAAGAGCCGATTCGGAGGAGACGACGGTTATCCCAATGAGTGCAATCATGATAAAGAGGTTAATAAAGAGGTTAATGGAGTCGATCACGGTCTCCATCTTGTAAGTCGTCTGTATCTCGTAATATTCTGCAAGCTGTCGTGCATTATCCCTTAAATTACCGGATTCTGCTCCAAGGCGGAAGCGGCTGATCGCCGTATTGGTAAACACTCCGGCCGCTTCCAACCCCTCAATGAGGCCTGTTCCCTCCTTTAGCATTCTCCTGATTGCCTGCTCCTTAATCTGTTTCTCCATATAGCTGTTGCGACACGCCTCGGACGCAACCCGAATCACCTCAATATTCTGGCCTGAACCACTGTAGAGGGTGTAAAAAACTCTGGAGAAGATCTCAATACTGGTTTTATGCAGAAGATCTCCGATAATGGGCAGGTGGATGATATACTTGTCCAAAATCAGTTTCCCCCTGGGGGTGCGAACCCAGAGGATAAAGACAATAATAGGTGTCAGAAGAGCCAGTACAAGGGCAATCCAGTTGTTCTGTAGCCAGTAACTGATATCCAGTGTTTTTGCCGTCATGGGTGGAAGCTGAATATTGAACTCCACAAAAAGCTCTGCAGTGGCCGGAAAGATATAACCGACATAAAAAAGAACCGTGGCAATTACAGCCAACACGGTAACGGTTGGCATCAGAAGGGAGCGTCTCAAATTTTTCTTGAAGTCAGCATCCCTTTCCATAAACTTGGCTGTACTCTCAAAAACCAGTGCCATGTTACCCGATGTAGAGGCCACACTAAGCATATAGGCAGCAAATTTACCAAATACATCCTCGTGTTTCCCATACACTTCTGTGCCCTCTTTCCCATCCTTGAGATCCTTCTGAATCTCCTTGATCACCTCCTTCATCCGCTTGTTCTGGGTATCCTCATATAGCAGGTTCAGGATCTCATCGTAGGAGAGCTTCTGTTTCAACAGATCCGCAGAGAGGCTGATGAAGGTGACCACCTCTTGTGTGGGCACCCCCCCCTTAAAGTTGAATAACTTCCGGTTGATACTCACCACTTTGTAGCCCAGCTTTAGCAGAGCTCTCTCGAGCTCCTCCTTGCTGTAGGCTTCCTGTTCCCCGACGACAACAGGTTTCCCCTCTCTCTTGACCTTGTATTGATAGACCTGCTTCTGCTCCAGAGCGCGCACCTTGAAGCCCCGCTTGCCCGCAATGGTCGCCACCTTTTTTTTCGCCTCTTTCTTTCCGGGCGCCTCAAACTCTGTCTGAATGAGCTTTCCTGCGGTTGAGGTAGCTTTAAGTCTGAACTGCGGCATTCCGATGATCTGGTGCAAATGTTTTAAAAAGAGTCCGTCAGGCCCAAATCGAAGGGCTGGCTCTCATGCGTCTATTATATAAAGAAGTGCACCCTGTCGCAACGATGAAGGGGTGAATTTTCCCGAGTCAGAATTACTCCTCCGGTTCCCAGATGATCTCATTGTAATTAACGACGACCGTCTGCTGCTCTTCACTGAATTGAGACGTATACGATATGACAAAGGAGTCCTCTGATCTCTCAGAAATCTCATAGACCGCATTGTCATTTTCAGCCGGCAGGAGGATATCCGCCAGGGTGACATTGGTGAAATTGCTACCACCACCACCCATCGAGGCCGACCGCCTGTAGTAGGCCTGAGACTGGGAGTGTGCATTCATGAGATCCAGCCTGATTGCATCCAGATTCGATCGTGTCTGAGCTTCCTGGAAGTTATTGATCGCAACGATTGTCGCAATCCCGACGATGATAGTCACCAGCAGAATCAGGATAAGCTGTTGTTGTCCCATTTCTTTTTCATTAAATGCGGGGAGTGAATTGTACAGATGAGATCAGGTCAGTGCCTGAATATCAAATAGATAGCTTTCATCTGTTTCCCTAAAGTAGTTCACATTTTTTTAATCAAAAAATATATTAATGCAATCTAATAAGGATAGAACAGGTCCAATTGGATGACCTTTCTGTACACTACTCAAAGAGTCCCTGCTCCCAGAACCGGGGGTAGAGATTTCGATGTTCAAACCTCTCAAGGTACTCTTTATACCCCTCAGATAGCGATCCAATCTCCGGTACAGCATACACAAACACAATCACAGTAAACATCAGAATCAGGAGAGCTGCAGCCGCAGCCGGCAGAACCGGTTGCCTGTCACTGCCGTTGTAACGAGCATAACCGATTAGCCACGCAGCGATTAACAGAAGCCAAATTTGACTCAGTGGAGTGTGCATGACACCACTAAACCCTGCATGAATCCATGCAGCCAGCATGGCCCAAAACATACCAATGTAGATCAACCGGTTCTCCTCCCGAAATATACCTGCTTTTCCATAACGCAAGGCTCCTCTTGCAGACAGATAGAGTAGACAAATCAGGCCGGCTGTGGCCAGCGCCCCCCACTCGGAGAGAAACTGAAGGTAGAAGTTGTGCGGATGCGCTAAAGTGGGGTTCTCTCCGGTCATACGGGCAAAATGCATCGGTCCGATTCCAAAAAATGGGGCGGAGATCCACTGTTCGATGCTACGCTCCCACAACGCGTATCGGCCGCTGGACCCGATACGCGCAATAGGTGCACCCTCCATCACATCCGGAATCCAGCGAAAGAGAACCGTGTACAGCACCCAACCGACTCCCAGGCTACCCAGAGTTTGTACCGCCATCCGAGTCACCTGACGGCCGAACAGAAGCCATAGAAGAACAAGGGAGAGAAGAACTCCAAAAAGGGTTCCTCTGCCACCACTGGCCAGCAGGAGAGCCCACCACAGAGAGATGGAGAAAAAGAGCGCCCATAACACCCTCCGGGAATACCCTTTTCGATGCCAGAGGGCCAGCAGAGCGATCAAAATTGGCAGCGTCCAGGTCTGTGTGTGGTTAAAAAAACGACGATTTGCAAAGTAGAGCACCTCTTTTGGACTCCACATCTCACCATCCATCATAACCATCCAGGACATTCTACCCGGCCAGAGTGGAACCGAAGAACTCTGCAGAGATAAGATGTAGTTACCTGTAAAGAGTGTGAGATAGAGTAGCAGATAGAGCAGTGCAGTACCAAAGATGATTCTGCCGAGCCTGAAGTGCTCCATTCTGTTTAGCGGGGCCATTCGAAATACAAACAGAATCAGCAACAGAAATAAAGAGAACTCCAGTATGGCGATATCCATCCTGTAACTCCCAAATACAGAGACCGCTCCGCCAATGATCACAAGCAGAATGGCCGACAGTCCGGCTCTTCCAAGGACTGGTTGACAGTCATAGCGGTCAGAATACTCTCTGTTCTTCAGCCAGCAACACATGTACCATATTGCCAGTACTCCAAAGAGAATCAGCTGGAAGACTCTTTTGGAGTCATACAGGCCCAGTCCGGGCAATGAAAACCATGGAGAGAGAACCAGAAAACCAACGATCAGGAGTAGAGGGAACCACTTTCTCATAAAATAGTGGGTCAATTCACTCCCGGATTTACATCCTGCACTCCCAGTCATCACAAGTCATAAAATCGTTTCAATTCAGCTGTTTAGCCTTATCAAAAAAAACTGAATATATAAAAAAAGCCCCCCGTAAAACGGGAGGCTTTTTTTATATCCATGATACCTCTAAACTCAGGTACCGGTATCCCAGGCCATATCATTCGGGGAAACCGTAGCGTCAAGGGTTTCCGTTGCGGCTGCACCGGTCAGGCCAGGACCGTATGTCGCATCGCTGGCGGGGTGAGCTGTTACGGTAAACTCCTGATCTGCCTGCGTAATGACATAGCGTCCGTTCTCGTTCACAGCAGTAAGACCATCATCACTGATATCACTGGCAGCAAATGCGAAGTCATTGAAGGTAACTGCGCTGAAGCTTCTGCCACCGCCTCCCAGCATGGTCGGTTTCATGTAGAAACTCTGTGATGCTGCTGCGATCTGCGCAACATCCTGCCGTACAGCATCGAGATTCGCCGAGTCGGCAGCGGTTCCAAATGTATTAATCGCCACGACCGTAGCAATACCGACGATGATCGTAACGAGAATTACGAGTAAGAGTTGTTGTTGACCCATGGTGTACTCCTTGTTGTCTTGTTAGGTTTTGATAAAACGGTTCCGTCCTCTACAAGAGTGAGCTGTGGTCTGACTGTTACAGCAGAATTGCAGATGACTGGCAATATACACGAAGAAAAGTGTATCTGCCAATCCATGCTTCCGGATCAGAAAAACCCTGCCTGACAACTTGCAAAGAACAATATTGATCACCGTCACATTATGTGTGGCTGATCTAATTCTACCACTTGTCCTTCAGTGGGGCAAGTTAATTTTGCTTAATGTTAAGGATTCAGGATTTGTCACAGACAAAATCTGTCAAATTCCAATTTCCCAATGAGATATTATCAAAACTGTTGATCACTGTCAACTTTTTATTAGAATTTTCTAATGTTTGAAATTTCTTCTCTCTTTTATCTCAGATTTTCTTGCATGAACAAATTACATATCTTCAAAGATAACAGTTTTTTACCCAACTTAAGCCACTTCCAATCATGAAATGGAATCGCATCATAATCATCGGTGCCACATCCGGAATCGGCGCAGCTCTGGCCAGAGAGGCGCACAGTTATGGCATGATAGTGGGCGCGACCGGCCGTCGAACGGAACAACTGAAATCGCTGAAAAACGAACTGAAACAGAATATCTGTATTCGAACAATGGATGTTACCAGTAGCAACGATGCCAGAGCCGGTCTCCTTGAACTGGCCGAAGAGATGGGAGGAGTCGATATTGTAGTACTCAATGCCGGTGTATCCGACATCGGCACCGATGATTCCGGCCAGGCAGAACAGCGAGTGATAGACGTCAACGTATCCGGTTTTATTCAGCTCTTTAGAGCATCATGGGATTACTTTGAGCGCCAGGGGCATGGCCAGATTGTCGGCATCTCCTCGGTGGCTTCCCTGCTGGGATATGGAGGGGCCGCCGCATACAATGCATCAAAAGCGTTTATTTCCAACTATATGCAGGGGTATCGTCAGAAAGCCAGGGCTTCGGGAGCAGAGATATTCATCACTGATATCCGGCCCGGTTATGTTTACAGCGAGATGACCGATGGACAGAAAGGCATGTTCTGGGTAGCCAATAGAGAGACCGCTGCAAAACAGATTCTAAACTCGATCCTGAAAAGAAAAAGCCGTGCCTACGTTACACGTCGCTGGAATCTTGTAGCATGGCTCATCAAGGGGGTTCCAGACAAAATTATCGACAGACTGCCACCGAACATGGTCTAATGGGATCAGGCTGCGCCAGACTTCACCATGCTTTTGGTCATGCGATCGACCCAGTCTGCCGTTTCGGTGAGGGTCATACATCCGGTAATATTGGTCCCGTGGTGCGGTTCTACGTGAACATCTCCACGGTAGCTGTTTCCCATGGAGAGATTTGCCTCAATCGCTTCCAGCTTGCCCGAAAACGCAAATGCTGCCGATTGTGGCGTTGAACAGGAGACCGGAGGATTTTCGGTACCATGAACAATATAGCCGGGAAGCTCAAACGCTCTGTCGGGGTACCCATGCCAGTGGGATATGGACACCCCACGGGTAGAAAATATGCGGGAGTACTCCGTCTCCCCATGTTTGGCCTGCATGAGAGCCGACGTGATCACATTACCCACCGCATGAGCCAGAATAGCATATGTGTCATACGATGGACGAGCCTGTGAGGCCGGAGTTTTTTTAGGAGTCTCCAGAACAATCTGCCCCTTCTCCAGGCCCAGGCGCAAAATATCCCGATCAGGATTCAGATTGGTTTTGTTACATCCAGATCGGGTAGAGAGCAGCCAGACATCGGGAATCTCGACCAGCCACTCCTTCTCATCCAGTTCGATGCGAGCATACCAGGTATCACCCTGAACCAGCAGTTTACTGTCGCTCCACTCTGCGTTCTTCAACTCATTGGGTGCGGAACCAAACTCCAGCGCTGGCTTCACATCTACAGGCAGCTGCCAGACCAGGAAACCGTAACTCATTCCGGTACGGTGATCCAGATATTTGGAGACGATCCGTCTGTAATACCGGTTGCGATAGTCCAGTTCATCAATAGAGGTGTGCGCAAGCATCAGGCCATTCTCCCGCCAAATGGCGGCGCTACTCATATAATCCTCTATGTAGTGCCCGTATCCCTCCTTTTCAGGGTCCAGAACACCCTCTCTGTAGAGGATCTTCTCCCGATCAGGTGGTACGACCTGTGCAGACAGTTTCGGTACCAGAGATTGAAGCACATCTTTTTTTAACTCCTCGTCACTACCGCACTCAATCACCGCACCGTTCATCGTACAGATGGTCCACTTCTCCGACTCTACAAAGATCGGGACATGAGCCAGATTCCAGGCAAGGACGCCCACAATACTATCCAGAGTCTCCTGGAGGGTTGGATCCTCTGGAATGGGCGGGGCACTTTCAAATAGGGCTACCACCGGATTTTGATAGAGTCCGTAAACACGATCGATGCCCAGCTCTCCATCCCTTCCTTCCCCCTGTTCAAAGATCACAATTCCCGGTTTGATCCTCCCCTCTTTCCCTGGAGCCAGCGCCTCCTCATAGGGTATTACCTCGGTTCCAAGTTCTTTTAACACCTTTTTTAGCAAGGTGGAGAATGCGTCCAGGCGTTCACTGTGCCTGTGAGGGGGAATAAAAGTGACCTTCAACTCCCGTGCCATATCTTCACGTGTGAGCGGTACAGATGCAGGAATTCCCAACAAATCAAAAACGAGAGCAGCGTTTCTCATATATAAACCTAATCAATGCTATTATGGAGAATTTGAATCATCCCCTATACTATCTTGTGGCAATGAAGTACCCGGGAAGGGACTCGAACCCTTACAGTGTCGCCACCACCGGATTTTGAGTCCGGCGCGTCTACCAATTCCGCCACCCGGGCAAATGGCCTTGCACCATAAAATATAAGAACCGCATACATGGTAAAAAAACCGTTTGTAATTTGGCATCTGTAGTCATAAAATGGACGCTGTACAGAGGCTGCAGGTAATGTGCAGTCACCAACGAATGAAGACAGTACGGCAGACCAGGGTGGTGTCGCCCGATAAATTCAGAAGAGAATCCATGATGAAAAATGCGGGCAAAGTGGTACTGCTCACACTTCTGAGCCTCACTTTCTTTACAGTCTCCTGCCATGTGACCGATGCCGATCCTGACCCCGATAACGGTAACGGTGGCAATGGAAACGGAGACGACAACGAAGTGGTCACGGGTCCTTCAGGCCCGCCTGCGGCTCTTGTACTCACCGGGGTTACACACGATGCTATCAATATTCGCGAAACAGGCGGCACCGTAAACTCCGCATTTACCTTCGAAGTACAGGATGCAGCCGGACGTCCCATTTCAGGCCAATCAGCTACAGTACTCTTCGAAATTGTGGCAGGGCCCGATGGCGGAGAGAGTATTACACCCACGAGCGTCACTACCAACGCACAGGGTAGAGCCACTTCCAATATTCAGAGCGGAAGTGAGGCAGGAGTCGTCATGATTGAAGCGAGCATCGAAGGGGACGACTCGAACGGCACCATCCGTTCCAAGCCGATCGCCATCGCCATACACGGAGGATTTCCGGATGAAGATCACTTCCGAATTGCAGCACAGCAATTGAACTTCGAGGGTTGGGGCATCGTCGAGTGCAGGAATCCCATTACCGCCATTGTCGGCGACCGTTTTGGCAATCCGGTGAAACAGGGAACACCGGTCTGGTTCGAGACCTCGGGTACCGGTGGTGTCATTCAGGGATCCGGACAGGGACACACTAATGTAGATGGAATCGTACGAGTGGATCTGTTGTCTGGTAAAAACCCACCCGACCCTTCCAGCCCATACGCTACCATAACTGCCTGGACCCGGGATATAGACGGCAACGATATCTCAGCCACTATTCCGATCCTCTTCTCCGGCCCGCCTGCTGCAAGCGAAATACAGGTTACACCACAAAACTTCACTCTGGCCGCCAACGGCAGCCGGACCTATACTTTAACCGTGGCAGATCTCAACGGATTCCCGCTTCCGATAGGAACATCCATTACCGTTGAACTTGATAACGAGATCCTCACGCTGGGAGGCCAGACGGAGATAAGTGTACCCAATGCCCTCTTTCCGGGTCCGGGTGTCACCGAGTTCAGTTTCAGTGTACGGGATCTGGACGAAGACAACTTCGACACCCAGTCCTACAGCCTGACCATTCATGTAGATACTCCGGGGTGTGCAGGGTTTCAGAGCAGCCTCAGCAAGTCGTTCCAGGACTGAGCCAAATCTCACTCTTCGACGTTATAGATCCACTCCAGCGCCACGGTTTCGACTCCCGACCCCTGCCAGGTATTCGACTGCTCCGGATCGATCTGGAAGCTGCCCACCGGGTCAGTGAGCATCAACTGGCCCCGCAATCCTGCAACATCCAACACCCACTCCAGTTCGAACGACTCTGAAGCGCCGGGTCTAATCCGCAACTCCCACACCTGTTCGATAGCCACGTTGCCTCTGTAGTCTCTTCCGAGGGTGCGTCCCCCCTTATCCAGCCATGCATAAAGCCCTTCCGGCGGTGCGGGAGGTACTTCGGAATCATAAGTCGGGTCAAATGTGTCACCGGCCCCCTCTGCCTGCCCAATGTAGAGTTCAATCTCCCTCTCGGCATCACGAACATAGAGAACAGCCTCATAGGCCGATTCAATTCGCACAAAATGAGCGGTCAGATCTACATTCTCCTCTAAATTCAACAGGAGCGGATTCTCCTGACTCTCAACATATCCACTCCATCCGGTAAACTCCCATCCCGTATTGGGAATGGCTGCAAGCTGAACTTCGCTACCCTCCTCATAGAGGCCCTCCCCGGGTTGAACCGACCCCGCATCGGAAGGCTGAACCGAGGTTGTTAGAGAGTAGCTCTCCGGGCCGGCACTCTTCAGCCGGCAGGAAGAGACCAGAAGCAGGAGAACCAGCAGGGTCGCCTGGCAGATCGATATCTGTCTCATAAAGCAGCTCATCGTATCAAAGTAATAAAACGGGTTTCTGTGTAGTTCCCTGCAACAAATCTCACCGCATAAACACCGGATGAGAGCACTCGGCCATCCAGCGGAACCTCATAGTGCCCTTCTGGCTGCTCTTCCCGAACCAGTGTCTGTACGCGCCTTCCAAGGAGATCGTAAAGCTCCAGAGAGACACGTACCTGCTCATGCAGTTGATAGACGATGGTGGTCTCTGATTGAAAGGGATTGGGGAAGTTGGGTAGCAGAGAAGTCTCTGTAACTGCATGTAATGCTCCGACAGGCCCTGCCTGCATCCCTGTAATTGGGTAGTGGAGCTCTACGGGCACACCCGGCCGCAGATCAAATTGAACCTCCCTCCCTTCATGGTTTCCGGTGATTCTCAAATGAAGATCCGGGTCTGCACCACCTGCCTCCGAACCACTTGTCTCCAACTCCATAGTAACCGGCCACTCGGCCGACTGCAACTGCAGTCCGGTCACCTCTTCCGGATTGAGAGCTCTGAGGCCCTCCGATGTCCTCAGGTCAAGGCCCATACCGGGTGGCAGAGGTGGCATAAACCATCGGCGCCTGTTCTCCGGGGAGAACTCCTCTCCCGGCAGCTCGATTGACTGCTCCCTGTTGCCCTGACGAACCACCAGCCGGGGATGTCCCTGATCAGCGGCTGTGCGTACCGCAGAAGCACCGGCCACCGCAGACTCCATACTCAGGCCAAGAGTAATTTCTCCTACAGCATCGGCATGGATCCAGTATCCACGGCCCGGTTGCAGGGTTGTTACAGGTTGGTAGCTGCCATCCTCGTAACCAAATAGATCCGCTGCCGAAAGAACGCCTCCCGGATCCTGAATGGAGTCGGCAGGGAGCTCCGCAGAGAGCGCACCGATCAAATTCCACCCTTCCTGAAGCGACCAGGCCGCAGAATCGAGACCAGCCCCCAGAAACTCTATTTCACGGGGCAGGTTATCTTCACTCTTCACCCAATATCCGGCAGAGGGCAGCATCTCACTCTCCAGAGTGTATGTATTTGCGTATGAGTAGAGCCTGATTTCAGAACCGGGTGTGATAGGCTCCTTCAAAGGCAGGCTCACAAGTTCCCACATATCGGCTGCGGCGTGGGTACCGCTGTACAGGGAGATCGCGTTGGAGAGTGGCCCCTCCTGCATCGCCTCACCGGTTCCATATCGAAGAGAGACTGCATAGAAGTTGGACTGGGCGGGAGGGTTTTGATCACTTATCGAGGTGTTGGGCCGGTCGGCCAGCAGCTCCAGCTCATCCGGAGCTACGCCACGATATACACGGTATGGGTTGTTGCTCTGTAGCCATGGCAGCTGATCCTCACCCACTTCCCACTGCAGGTCGACGATCAGGTTCCCGGTAATTTGATTTACATCCAGAGTGAGGCCGTGAGGGGGTCTCATGGTGATGGCTGTGAAATGGACCGGTTCACTCCAGCCGCTGCTGCCGGCGATATTCAGCGCCTCTGCGCGCCACCAGTACTCGGTGCCAACCACCAGGACATCCGTCGTAAAAGTTGTGCCGACCTGCGTAGTATCGACGACAGGTGCTGAAAAACTGGTATCGGCAGAGACCTGAATCCGGTATTCATCCACTTCCGGTTGTGAACCGTTCCAGACAAAAAGTGCACCTTCTGCATCCACAAATGAATCCTCAATGGGGCTGGCCGTCTGAACAGTATCAGGCACGGTGATAATGGTCCTGAACATCCTGCCTGCCCCCCCGTCTGACCAATCACTTGTAGTATCAGCGGCCGTGGAAGCGACCCTCCACCAGTAGTCGGTATCATTTTCCAGCGGGACCTCCGGGGTAAAGATCCCCTCCGGGCCTAACGTTACATCAAAAATCAACTCACCCACGTTAAACTGATTGTCGGGAGCCAGCTGAAACCGAAAACCCTGTGCACCCGATGGAACCTGCCAGGTAAATTCGGGCATCACCTCAATATGTTCCGCACCCACACCGGGAAAATTAAGTACCGGCGGGTCGGGAACTTCGGTAAACTGGATCACCGGTTGGTCGCTCAGCTCTACCGCGTCTGCGTTCACCACTACACTCACATCTTCTGTGACACTATTTGTGACCCAAAACGTGTAGATCCCGGGGTCCTCCTGCTCGGTCACCGGATCAGAAATTACAGCACTGCCAGACAAAGTGATCAAAAAGTTTTCAAACCCTGCAATCGGCAACCCTTCAGTCGTCTCCACCAGTGAGATCGTCACCTGAGCCGAATCATCCGGTGCAACCAGGTGCGGGGAGGTCGCTGTGACTTCCGATAGGACCCCATCCACCGTATAGGGGAAAAATTCGATCACCGGTTCGCTGCTTAGTCCTACACCACGCACCTGTAGCTGAACCGTTACATTTGCCGCCGCTGTAGAGACAACCGGCAGTTTGTAGCTTCCGGGCGTTTCGCTCTCCGTAACAGGCCCGGCCACCGATGCGACCGGATCGGAAAGCTGAACCACAAAATCAGAATCGTCAAGCCCGGAGACCGCGAGTCCTTTGTCGACCTCTGTAAGATCCATCGTCACCACTGCCGTATCGGTACCGGTTGCCAGATGGCCTGTTGTCGCCGATGCCAAAGACGCAGGGTCCACCGTAAAGTCGGAAAACGTAAGTGGGGGCTTATCCACCAGTTCAATACCTCCCGCGAAAACCTCTACAGTCACACTCCCCTCCGACACCGAAGTTACTTCTACCTCATAGGTCCCCGGTATTTCGGTCTCGGTAGCCGGGCCGGCCGACACCCCCTCCAAACCGGGGAATGAGATGGTAAAATCTTCAGCTAAAAACCCGTCGACAGCGTTTAACTCTTCATCCTTTAACTCGATGGTCACAAGAGCTGTATCGGTTCCCGTCGCCAATAGAGTCGGTACAAAATCGGCGGTTACAATTGATTCGGTGGCACTAACCAACAACTCAGTATAGAGAACGGTCCCATTACTTCCAGCCACCCATCCGGTTCTGGCACTCGGGAAGGAGACATCATGTAGAGCTTGTGTACTACCTGACACTTGTGGGACCCAGCTCTCCCCTCCGTCGGTGGTAAGAAGTATGGTCCCTGAAAATCCTACGGCACGCCCGTTCAGCGGGGTTGTAAAGTGGAGTGCACGCATCTCCGGAAACCCCTGATCAGGGTCGGCATATTTACGCCGATGCTCCTGAATCTCCCAACTCACCCCTCCGTCCTGCGTTCGGATGATAGAGCCACTGGCCCCGGAGGCCCAGCCGGTCGTATCATTCACGAATTGAACTGAAATCAAAGCGGGTGGAGAGTCACCCTCAGCCCAAAAATCCAGCCCCTCCCAGTTGGCTCCGCTCTCTTGCCAGTTCAACCCACCATCCGTGGTATAGAACACGACGCCTACTGAAGCGATCCAGCCGCGCTGTTCATCCAGAAAGAAGACATCAAATAACGTTTCCGGCACCTCCAGCTCATACACCTCCCAGGTCTCTCCGCCATCTGTCGTAAAACGGATCACACTCTGTTGACCCACGAGCCAGGCCCGGTCTGCATCGATCACGGAGATTCCGAGGAGGTTTACGTCGGTATTACTCTGTTGTTGCGTCCAGCTCTCACCACCATCCTCGCTACGCAGAACGAGGCCGCTATGGCCCACGGCCCAGCCGATATTGGCATCCACAAAGGAGATGTCCTCAATTCTAACACTGGCTCCGGAACTGCGGGTGTCCCAGATCTCCCCCCCGTCCGTCGTCTTCAAAATCTGTCCGCCGGCACCAGCCGCCCAGCCAAGCATCGAATTGTGAAAATGGATGGAGAATAGTTCATTACTTCCGGGAGTATCCTGCACCACCCACTCATCCTGGGCATACAAGCTGCCTGTAAATAGCCACAGAAAGAGCGGCAGAAGAGAAGCGCCGATCAGACCCTTTCGGAGTACGGATGATATTCGGGATCGAATTGCTGTCAAGCGTGGGCACCGTCTGATTCGAAGTGGCAGCATGGCCAGGCCGGTTTATCCGGTTAACTCTGGACCGCCTGCTTCATGAGGTCAGGATGTTCAAAACAGGAGATGTTCACTCCCCGTCAGTAAATGTAGCATCATTCCCGATAGAGACAAAGCGTCAATTCCCTCATTGGGACACACTCCACGATCACCACGGCCGGTTCAGACCGATACTTTACCCTCCTGCCGGGGATCCATGTCGTGAAGGGACGATACCGTCGCCTGAATGGTCTTGTACCACTCATTCCCGAATTTGTCATTGATTTCGTAGTAGTCCGAGAAATCGGGTTTCCGGATATTCATCTTCCACTCCTGATTTTTGGCCTTGAACACAGGATCGATGTGCAGGAGCTGATGGTAGATGAGCATCTCTCTGGTCTCGCTGTCCAGCATATCCCACAAATCCCCGGAGACCTCGATCAGATAGTCGTTGCCGGAAAAGTACTTCACTTCCCGGTTCGCTTTTATACACTTGGCCGCTTTCGTTTTGGAGAGGTTTGGATAGACCAGAAAGTAGCCGATTTCGGCAGGCCCGAACTCGAGCTTATGCTTTTCGATCACATCCGAGGCAACCTTCACCATCTCCGGAGACTCCATAAGCTGTTTATCGGTGAGCGTTATATCTCCTTCAGGGTCCAGAAAGTCGTTCTGATTCGTCATGGTATTTCTGTTGTGTGTTTATTGGCCACGGGGTCCAGGGTTGAACCGGCCCGGTTCCATTTCCAAAAAGGCGGATGATAACGAGCCTGAAGGGAAAGATGAAACAGAATCCCTCCATTTTTTCTATATTTTATTTGGCAGAATAAAATTGCTGCTGGCAAGCTTCTGCCGTAACGCAACTGGCAATACAGCCCCCAATAACAAGAGAAGAGTGAGTTTACAGTGGAAACGACCGACCCGAGCAAGCACAGATGGAGAAACAGTCTGAAAAGGCAGATTAAAGGTATCGCCTTGGGAGGGCTTTTGATACTACTGATCGATCTGATCACCAGGCTCTCCCTTACTGTAATTCTGGAGAGCGAATTTTCTCTCACCCGCTTCGCCGTCTATCCGGGTGCCTGGCCCTGGCTTCTGCTCCTGATAGGTGTTATTGCCGCA
Source organism: Balneolaceae bacterium (assembly GCA_040880485.1). Taxonomy (GTDB): domain Bacteria; phylum Bacteroidota; class Rhodothermia; order Balneolales; family Balneolaceae; genus JBBDIJ01. The sequence continues at coordinate 32,294 of JBBDIJ010000009.1, read as the reverse complement.
GTGGCCGGAACCTATACAGCCCGGAGACTCTCCGGAGGTGGTTTTACCGCAGGAATCTCCTTTATGCTGCTTCTCGGATTCTGGCGAACCTGGCCACTGCTGACGACGACCGCAGAGCCTGCATTTCAGGTGCTGCTCTCAACGATCCTCTCATTGACAGCCGCTGCAGCCATCTGGAATCAAAATCGCACTGCAAAGTTAGAGAACAAGCCGAACGAGCCTGAAAGTAATGAGAAAAACATCAGCGAAAATGTTCCACTAAGCGGGAACTACGGTGAGGACGTCTCTGCCGGCAGAGACAGGAACAGAGAAACCTGGTAGATTCCAATTAATCCATTTCTCTTCACCCTGCCATGGCATCTACCTCCTCTCGGGATGCACCTCTCCACTGCATCAGCTGTTCTGCCATCTTGGCCCTCACCTCCTCCATCAACCGCAGTATATCCTCCTCGTTACACCCTTTCGTTGAAACCGGTTCAAGTACCTTTAGATTGGCATAGACATCGGGTTCAAAGACCCAGGTCCCTTTCGGCAGGCAGCCGCTTGTCCCGTCCAGCACCAGTGGTAGCAACGGTACCTGTTTTTTTACGGCCAGTTCAAACGCCCCTCTTGAGAATCGACTCAACTTGCCGCTTCGGGAGCGTGTTCCCTCCGGGAAAAAAATCACAGACACCCCACTGTCGAGATACCAGGCCGCTTTTCGGACGGTCGAAACATTGGAAGATATTCCATGTCGATCCACCGGGATATCTCCGGACAGACTCATCATCCAGCCAAGAAGTGGAATACTGAACAGCTCTCTTTTCGCAACCCACTTCATTTCCCACGGCAGGATGGAGATCACCGGAATATCTGCATTGGAAAGGTGATTACTTACCATCACATAAGGGTGCCGGTCGTTCACACCCTCCTGTCCCGAGATAGATACATTCCAATTCGGATTGATGCACGAGATAGCGAGGCCGAGGCGTCTGAACCACCTGCCTGTGCGATACCGAACCGCATCACGGTCGATGAGGCGAACTATGGCCACGAGCGGTAGCCACAGGAGTACCAACAGGCCAATGCCTGCCCAGATAACCAGTGAGGCAACCCGCCGAATCATGAATCAGTTCTCTTTTTTGAACCTGGGAATCAAACTTTTGACAATTCCCCAGAATCCTTTGGCAGGTGGGCGGCTGTTTTTATTACGCTCTACCGCCGTCTCCAGTATAGGGGGGCGTTTCATTTTACCGGCAGAACGTGGCGTTGCAGAATCGGAGCCCCGATCCGAACCATTGGTTCGGCCTTTCTGCTTTGATTCCTCCTGAGGCTTCTTACGGCCTTTTTCACTAGTCCGTTCCTTCTCCTGCTTCTTCTCCTCGCCCTTCTCCTGACGGGAGCTCTTCTTGCCGGAGGATCGTTTGCTTCCGGGACGGGGAGGTCGCCCGGTGTCGGATTTTTCTTTCGTAGCACCCTTCTCTTCACGATCGTCTCCACCCTTCCCTTTAGAGGAGCCGGAGTCCTCCTTCTTCTTTTTACCGGTGGAACCAACAGCTTCCTGCTTGTCCCAGTAGAAGGTGGAATTCTCATTAAAATCCTCCGGAATACCGATCTTTTTGATCGCTCCGCCAGCCTCATTCTCAATATCCCTGAAAAGGCTGTTGTCTCTTCTGGTTACAAACGTAACCGCAATCCCGGATTTATCATAACGGCCGGTTCGGCCAATCCTGTGAATGTAGTCGTCCGGGCTTCGGGGCACGTCATAATTCACAATCATGGAGACATCCTTGATATCGATGCCCCGTGCAATCACATTGGTAGCCACAATGACCGGGTGCGTTCCGGCCTTAAACGCATTTAACGCCTTGTTTCGCTCTTCCTGTGAACGATCGCCATGGATCCGAACTGCTTTGATCCCCTCCTTCCGCAGCAGGCGCTGCAACTCATCCGTTCCCTTCTTTGTGGAGGTAAAAATAATACAGGAGTCCCACTTAATAGTCTCAAAAATCTTCTTGATCAGCGGAATCTTCTGATTACTGAGAACCGCATAGGCACGCTGCTCTACCTGGGTCGGTGCCTTTGCCCTGGCGATCTCTACCGTTACGGGAGAGTTCATGATACCTGAAGCAAGTTTCTCGATCTCAGCCGGCATAGTTGCAGAGAAAAGCAGAGTCTGCCGCTTTTCTGGCAGCCAACTTATAATCTTCTTCATGTCGGGCAGAAAACCCATATCCAGCATCCGGTCTGCTTCATCAAGCACCAGAAACTCAACGGTCGAAAAGTCGATATCGACAATCTTTTTCTGATCGATAAATCGTCCGGGTGTGGCTACAATAATGTCTACCCCCGCCTTCAATGCTTTTGCCTGCACCGAAAAGTTGCTGCCCCCGATAACCGTTGCAGAGGTGATGCCGGTATGATAGCCGAGGGCAAATATCTGCTCGTCAATCTGCTGAGCCAGCTCTCGTGTGGGAGACAGGATAATCGCCTTCATTCCGTTCCGGTTACTTTGCAGGATACGGTTCATGATGGGAATCACAAATGCGCCCGTCTTGCCGGTACCGGTTTGAGCAATTCCGATCATATCCTTCCCTTCCAGGATGGGTGGAATCGCTTTCTCTTGTATCGGGGTAGGTTCTGTAAATTGTACGTCAGTAAGGCCTGACAGAAGGGATTCAGTCAGGTTCAGGTCACTAAATTTCAAAAGAGTCTCGTCCTTATCTCAAAATTTTTCAAACGGGCCTGGTCGCTCCAGCCCTTCTTCATACGGTCTATCGCCGAACAGATTCGGCAATGCGTGCCCCCAAATTCACCAGCTTCTAATGGTATTCTCATTCAGAAGCCGCTGCTGTATATTATCAAATGCAACACGGCTGCACGCTTATCACAAACGGATAATATACAAATAAGAAAGATAAGCTTACAGCAAGCCGGGTTTTTATCGAAAGCAAAATGTGATATCTTTCCGCCCCGTTGCTCCGGAGCTTTTATAAAATCCCGCCGCAATACCACTTATAACCAGAATTGAAGACCCGAAGAATGAAAGTTCAGAATCTATTTGCACTCACGATTGCCGCCGCACTTCTGCTTGCCGCAGGATGTAATGAAACCAATGAATTTGGCGGCCAGGTCGAAATGAATAACAATATCGATTCAGTCAGTTACAGCCTCGGCTATTTCTACGGAAGCTCGATGGTGACCGAAGGGGTTGAAGAGTTCAATATTTCCAACTTTGTCAGTGGGTTTAATACTGCGATGGACGAGCTGGACCCAGAGCTGGAAGATTCCGAAATGCAGATGGCCATCCAGCGCCTGCAACTTGAATTGGAAGCTCAGGCAAGTGACCGCTTAACCGGTGAATTGGAAGAGAACAGAGCTACCGGCCAGGCCTTTCTGGAGACCAATAGTGAACAGGAGGGTGTCGTCGAAACCGAGAGTGGCCTGCAGTACCGGGTCATTGAAGAGGGAGACGGTGAGTACCCATCCGCCGAATCGGTCGTACGGGTACACTACACCGGTACACTGGTTGACGGCAGAGAGTTCGACAGCTCTCATACCCGTGGGCAGCCGGCAGAATTTCAACTGAACCAGGTCATTCGTGGCTGGACCGAAGGCCTACAGTTGATGAGGGAAGGAAGTACTTATGAGTTCTTTATCCCTGCAAGTCTCGCTTACGGTAATAACTCCCCCCAGGGAAGTATTATTCCTCCGGGAGCGACACTGATTTTTGAAGTGGAGCTGCTGGAGATCGTAGAGTAAGTTCACTTTACCCTCAGGGCGCACACTACAAACTCCGTCATGGATCGCCACGCCCTCACATATCGTGTTCGCATGGAGGCCTCCAAACTTGGCTTCGATGCCTGCGGCTTTACCAGAGCGGAGCCTCTGGACAGGGAAGCCAGGCGGCTGGAGGAGTGGCTGTCCGGGGAGTTGCACGGTTCTATGAGATGGATGGAGAACCATTTCGACAAAAGAATTAACCCTCAGAAGCTGGTTCCCGGAACGGTCTCCGTCATCAGCGTGATAGCCAGCTATCATTTTCCCAGAAACCTGGATTTCGACCGTAAAGGTCCGGCACCCAGAATTGCCAAATATGCCCGGGGAAGGGATTACCACAAGGTTTTCAAACAGAGGCTGAGAAAACTTTTTCAGTACATCGAAGATGAAGCCGGTGGCTGTGAAGGTCGGGTCTTCACCGACTCCGCACCGGTCATGGACAAAGTTTGGGCACAGAGAGGTGGGCTGGGATGGATCGGTAAAAACGCAAATCTTCTGAACAGAGAGGCGGGATCCTTTTTTCTGATCGGGGAGATCCTGGTCGATATACCCTTCCTCTACGACGCTCCCGCCACAGATCACTGCGGAAGCTGCACCTTATGTATAGATGCATGCCCTACGGATGCCATTCACAAACCGTACAGTATCGACAGCAATCGATGTATATCCTATCTAACCATCGAATTGAAAGAGAGTATTCCGGAAGAGTACCACGACGAGATGGGTGAATGGATGTTCGGGTGCGATATATGCCAGGACGTCTGCCCCTGGAATCGAAAAGCAAGGAATGGGTCTATCGATGATCTTCGGCCCAGAGAGAAGCTGCTGATCACCGATCCCGGTTTCTGGAGTCACCTGAGCGAAGAGGTCTATAACGATCTGTTTGAAGGCACACCGGTTCGGAGAGCCAAATATTCCAAATTCAGGGAGAATGCAGAACTGGCCTCCAAAAATGTGGAGAGACAGAAACAAGGTCACGGATCCACTGCTGATTAGCGATATTTCAGGTATGTACTACCTGCTCCCTCTATTCTAATATGTCCTCCTATAGCAATCCTGTGCAAATAAAAAGCCCGCTGGATTGTCGCCAACGGGCTTTTTGATTCAGTACGGCAAGTTGTCTTTCACGATCTACTTCACAAACAGCATCTCGCGATAGACCGGCAGCGGCCAGAGGTCGTCTGCCACGTAGCGCTCAAGGAAATCTACAGAATCTCGAACTTCCGTCAATACCGGGAGTACATTTTCCCGGTACGCTTTGGCGAGCTCCATGGTCTCTTTAACATCGATTTTGCCCTGTACGTCTCTCAACTTATCCAACGCAATACCAAGATTGTTCAGCGCGTCATTCACCGTTTTGACCATCGCGGCGCTGCCATCGTTTTTCTGGCCGAGCTCCTTGACACCGGCGGCGGCTTTGGACAACTCGCCAAGATAGCGAACAGCTGCGGGGAAAGCCATGGTCTTGGCAATCGCTTCGGTCGTATCGATCTCAATATTCAGGGTCGACACATACTGCTCGGCCCATATCTCCTGACGGGAGTGAACCTCGCGCTTGCTCAGTACTTTGTATTTTGCAAAGAGATCGATGTTCTTCTGGTCCGTCAGTTTGGGAAGTGCATCGGCCGTAGAACTCAGATTTAATAGGCCGCGTTTTGCAGCCTCTTTCTGCCATTCGTCGGAATAACCGTCTCCATTGAAGATTATATCCTTTGTTTCGCTGAAGCTCTTCTTGAGTACATCTGCCAGAGCGGTTTCAAAATCGCTCTTCTCTGTAGCCGGCTCCAGAAGATCACACAATTCGACGATCGCGTCGGCGATGATGGTATTGAGAACAACGATCGGGAAGGAGATCGACTGGTTTGAACCGACTGCGCGGAACTCAAATTTGTTGCCTGTAAAGGCGAACGGTGAGGTGCGGTTCCTGTCGCCGGCATCTTTAGGAATGTTCGGAAGAACAGGTGTACCCAGCCCAAGCAGGCCGCCCTGTTTTGAGGACTTCAGTCCACCGTTCAGCATCTGCTTAATGATATCTTCAAGCTGCTCGCCGATAAAGGCAGAGATGATGGCAGGAGGTGCTTCGTTGGCACCGAGACGGTGGTCGTTGCCTGCACTGGCAATCGAGACTCTCAGCAGATCCTGATGTTTGTAGACACCTCGCAGAACGGCCGCAAAAAAGAAGAGAAATTGCATATTCTTGTGCGGGCTCTTTCCAGGCTCAAGAAGGTTTTGTCCGTCGCTTGTGGAGATCGACCAGTTCAGGTGTTTTCCACTTCCATTCAGCCCGTCGTACGGCTTCTCATGCATAAGGCACTCAAATCCGTACTTTTTGGCAATTCTCTTCAGGGTAATCATCATCAGCTGTTGATGATCAGCCGCAATATTGCAGGTTTCAAAGATCGGTGCAATCTCGAACTGGCTTGGAGCCACTTCATTATGCCGGGTCTTAACCGGAATACCAAGTCGGTAGAGCTCACGTTCCGCATCGAGCATAAACGAGAGAACCCGATCAGGAATAGATCCAAAATAGTGGTCATCCATCTCCTGGCCTCTCGGCGGCTTGGCACCTACCAGGGTACGGCCCGATGTCATCAGGTCGGGGCGGCTGTAAAAGAACTCCTGGTCGATCAGGAAGTACTCCTGCTCACAACCAACGGTAGAGATCGCACGCTTGATATCGTTTCCAAAGAGATTCAGTGCTCTCTTCACCGATTTGTCAAGTGCTTCTACAGACCGAAGCAGTGGGGTTTTGTGATCCAGTGCATCTCCCATCCAGGATGCAAATGCGGTGGGAATCGCCAGGTAGGTTCCGTTCTGATTCTCCATTAGAAAAACAGGGGAAGTAGGATCCCATGCTGTGTAGCCTCGGGCTTCAAACGTAGGACGCAAACCGCCACTTGGGAAACTTGAAGCATCAGGTTCCCCCTGTATGAGCTCCTTGCCTGAAAATTCGGATATGGCTCCACCGCCGGCATTCGGCGTAATAAAACTGTCGTGCTTCTCGGCTGTAAATCCGGTCAGAGGCTGAAACCAGTGCGTAAAGTGAGTGGCCCCTTTCTCAATCGCCCAATCCTTCATTGCGAGCGCGGCAGAATCTGCAACGGAGGGATCGAGCGCCTTCCCCTCTTCAATGGTTTTTTTTAACTCTTTCCAGGCCGACTTCGGCAGGCGCTCTCTGAGTCCATCAAGATTCAATGTATTTTCACCGAAAATCTCGGTGATATTCATGCTTTTGAAATTTCCATTCGAAGCAGAAGGCTTCCATCCTTTTGCTGCTGCTAATGTGTCGTAACGACGTGTTGTATTTGGCATGAGCTCTTAATTGAGTGCTATGTGTTCAGGTTTCCCATTTAAGCTGGGCAAAAGATAGGGTGAAATAGAAATTATTCAAAATTTATTTAAGCTGTTTTATTTTTTAGCTAAATGAAAAAGGTCAACACACTAATAAATTTAAATAAATTACTTATGGTAGCGCTTTTTCGGGGGACCCCCTCTAATTAATTTAATTGTGACGCCCGGTATCGAAATATTTTTAGGCGAAACTATTTTCGCCTTATTTTCGCCATTCGCATCTACCTCGGTATGGTTTCAGTGTTTCAGCCAAACCGGACCCTTACTCCGGAGAATAATAACAGACCCTCAATCGTCTTGACACCTGATCACAAGTACTGGACAGAGGCCGCGAGGCCCAAAACACTTCCCGCTGCAGCCGTACCGGTCCTTACAGGAGCTGCTCTGGCGTGGAGCGAGCATCTCTTTGACCCCCTTGCTTCATTCATCGCGCTCTTTTGTGCAATAACCATTCAGATCGGAACCAATTTTGCTAACGACTATTATGACCATGTTCATGGGGCCGATACCGACCAGAGGATCGGTTTTCGCCGTCTCACCTCTTCAGGAGTCATACCCCCCTCCACAATGCTGTTCGCAACCCGACTCACTTTTCTGGTTGCCTTTCTTGCCGGTCTCTGGCTTGTCTGGATCGGGGGTTGGATCATTCTCCTAATCGGCCTCCTCTCTATACTTTTTGGTTTTCTATATACCGCAGGCCCACTCCCTCTCGGATACAACGGCCTGGGAGATCTCTTTGTCTTTCTGTTTTTCGGTTGTATCGCCGTATCCGGAACATACTATGTGAATGCTCTTCAATGGTCTGTTGAAGCGCTATGGCTCTCTGTCCCAGTGGGTGCCCTCTGTGTAAATATATTGGTTGTCAACAACCTGAGGGATATCGATCAGGACAGAATAAGCGGGAAACGGACTTTGGGGGTACTCTTTGGTGAGAGGGCACTTCAGGCCGAATACATTGTGATGATCATCCTCTCCTACTCCATACTACCCATGCTCCACCACTACTTTAACTTTCACACGGCCATCTACCTGCCACTTCTCACACTTCCGTTTGCCTCCATTTTGACATATCGGGTCTGGAATCACCAGAATAAAGAGAGTCTGAACAAAGTACTGGTTCAGACTGCGTTGCTAATGCTCATCTTCGGCCTGCTACTTGCCACTGGCACACTTTTTCGTGGTATTGAGTGATCCGGCCAACTGACTCTTCTCCCCGGAAAGTGGTATCATGACTTCATGTTATCCATTCATCGATACAGGATCCCATTTTACACCCCTTTTGAAACAGCAACTGTGAGCTGGACACACCGTGAAGGGCTTATTCTCAGATTCCGCGGCGGTACTCACATTTCCATAGCCGAAGCAGCTCCGCTGCCGGGGTTTTCCGTTGAGAGCCTGCAGGAGAGCGCGGTCGCTCTTGAAGACTCTCGGGAAGCGCTGACCAGGCTTCTCACACGGCCGGAAAAAGCAGAGTACTTCTGCAGTGAGTTGAACCGTCTCTCGCTCCCTCCTTCTGCCGCTTTCGCCATCAGCGTGCTTGGGGCCTCCATACTCTCCAAAAAAAATCGGAAGCCTCTCTCCGAACTCTTTGGCCGAACACCTGCAAGAGAGGTCAAAGTAAACGCCCTGATTCCAATATCGGACCGTAAAACAGCAGATGAACAGTTGCGGTACAACAGTTTGCAAGGGGCAACCGTTGTAAAGCTCAAGGTCGGTTCTGAACCGGGAGCACTTCCGGAGTGGATTGAGAATTGGAATCGAAAATTCCCTGGCATACAGTACCGCATAGACCCGAACAGAAGCTGGCCTTCAGAGAAGCTTGCGGAGTACCTGGAGCTTTTCCATGGTCTGCCTGTCGAGTATATCGAAGAGCCTTGCCGTTTCACCTCACTCCATGAATTCTCCAGGGCTGCCTCGAGTTCTCCGATCCCTCTGGCCGCAGACGAGTCGATTCACTCCCTGGAATCCCTGAAGGAACTGCTCCAAAACCCATCTATTAAATATTTGATTCTAAAACCAATGAGAATCGGAAACATTTTTAATTTGTTTGAAACAGTTCAGGCTCACCGGACTCCTGACAAAGAGATCATTGTCACATCGATGTTGGAGAGTGCTGTGGGACGTTCCATTCTGGTACAGATGGCGGCAATGGCAGGATCACCAAACCGGTCACACGGATTGGGAACCGGTGGTTTTTTTAGTAAAGATCTTGCAGAATCACTCCCCGAATCCGTTACACTTGAAACAAAAGATTCAATTGGCTGGCAGGCCGACCACATGGAGATCATCGAAACCCGATTGACACCTGTAAAAGCTGTATGATAGGCATGATTAGAGACCCGAAAACAGACCTTGATATCACGAACAGGAGTTGGCCCAACGGAGAGCTCCAGTTTCTTGCTTCTGACAACGCACTTTGGGAGTATCACGACCTCTATCACTATACCGAACTTATTGAAAATCTCCTGAACCCCTACACCTTCTCGGACCGGAAACCGGCCGCGCTGCTGATGGAGAGCTCAGATGAATTAGTGATGGCCATCGCCTCTCTTTGGCTGCTTAAGATCCAATTCTTCCCTCTGTCCCCTGCAATGACTGATTCGGAACTGACCCGCGCATACGGCCGTCTGGATATCTCCGTTTTAATTACCGATAGAAAAAACCGAAAGAGAGCCGGTTCCATCCCGAGCCACCCGGCACCTGCTCTTAAAAAGAGAAAAGCGAAGCGGAGCAGCAAGATAACTGAAGGCAGCTGGGCTGGAGATGAAGATCGTGTCTTTGGATTTTTTCAGACATCCGGTACCACCGGCGAGCCCGCTATAGTCCCCCTGATCCGGCGGCAGATGCTGGCTGCCACAGAAGGTTCAGCCCGCAATTTCCGTCCCCTGCCAAACCGTTACTGGCTTCACTGCCTCCCGTTCAACCACATTGGCGGGATTGCCGTCATACTTCGCTCGCTACTTCACCATTCGGCCATCTACAGAATGGACCGGTTTGAACCCGATTGGGCTTCCCGGTTTCTGTCAGAAAACCCCCTGTTTCAGACAGCGTCTCTGGTTCCCACCATGCTCAAACGCCTTCTGGAGATTCCGGGGTTTCAGGTACACAAAAAGTTTGAAGCACTTCTCGTTGGCGGAGGCCCCATCTCTCAATCTCTGATTGGAGAAGCGCTGGAACGCGGTATTCCACTGGTTACGAGTTATGGGATGACGGAAACATGTGCACAGATTTCAGCAAATCCAATGCTTCAGCCTAGTGGTGTCTATCATCCAAGAAGAAGTGTCGGTACCATCTTTTCTCCCAACCGGGTTCAAATTCGGGACAGGAACGGACGATCGTTGAAAGCGAATATGGCTGGTACCATCTGGCTGAAAGGCCCTCAACTATTTGGAGGGTATCTGGAGGCGGAAAAGAACAGAGGCAAGTTCGACAAGGATGGATGGTTTAATACCGGAGATCTGGGGTATCTGAATACGTTTGGCCAACTCTTTATACAGAACCGAAGAAACGATATCATCATCACCGGGGGAGAGAATGTGGACCCTTCGGAGATAGAGCACCTGCTGGAGAACATGGAAGGGGTGGTCGAAGCTGCCGTGGTGGGTGTTGAGGATGAGGAGTGGGGTCAAAAAGTGGTCGCATTCCTGGTCGGTAACGGAACAAATCCCGGTAGCAAGGAGTTACGTTCCATGCTAGGCAGATCCCTGTCCCATTTTAAAATTCCAAAAGAGTGGGTCTGGCTGCCAAAACTCCCTCGTACTCGAACAGGAAAAGTAAAGAGAAACCGCCTGCGGGAGCTCTATTTGGAGTCGGGCACCGGGAAAAGTGATTAATCTTTCGGATAGATCGATTTTTTTGCGGCCAGTAAAGTGTTTTTCATGAGCATGGCCACTGTCATTGGCCCCACACCACCCGGCACAGGTGTAATCCAGCTCGCCTTTTTGCTCACACTTTCGAAATCGCAATCGCCGGTAAGCCGATACCCCTTACTGCTCTTCTCGTCTGCAATCCTGTTGATACCCACATCGATGACCACCACTCCCTCTTTCACCATCTCTCCCCTGATAAGCCCCGGCTGCCCAACAGCGACAATCAGTATGTCGGCATGAATGGTATGCCGGGTCAGATCTCTTGTGAATTTGTGGCAAATAGTAGTAGTCGCCTTACCGGTGGAGTTCTCACGGGAAAGCATGATAGCCATAGGTGAACCGACTATGTTGCTGGCGCCTACGACGACGGCATGCTTTCCTTTGGTCTGAATACTGTAGTGACGGAAGAGTTCCAGGATACCTGCGGGTGTACAGGAGCGAAAAGTGGGTTGATCCACGGCCAGTCGGCCAATATTCATGGGGTGAAAACCATCCACATCCTTTCTGTGGTCAATACACTCGATGACATCATGAGAAGAGATATGTGAAGGAAGTGGAAGCTGCACAAGAATCCCGTCCACAGATGAACTCCGGTTGTAGGAACGGATCACTTTTTTCAGCTCCTTAACAGAGATGGTATCGGGCAGGCTGTTGGTATCGGTTTCGATTCCTACATCTTCACATGCGCGGGTTTTGGCTTTTATGTAGGATGTAGAGGCGGGGTCGGTTCCGATCTGTACGACCTGAAGAAATGGCCGGGAATGTCCGGCCGCAACCCACTCTTCCACATCCACCCTCACCTGATTTCGAACCAGCCCGGCTACTTTGGTACCGTCAATTAACTCCGCACTCATCACACCTCCTTTCGGTTTTCAAATTATCTGCAAACTCGTCCGCACTATGGTACCCCATAGGAAATGCAACATCAATAGCTCTCAAAGAGGTTTTCAAGAATCTGCTGGTGAATTCGGTCTATAACAGCAACTTTGCTTGTAAAATTATTAGTTGCAATGGTCACTATAAGCTGCCTTCCGGATGATGTTTCCAGATAACCTCCTATCGTCCGAACGCCGGAAGTGAAGCCGGTTTTACCTCTGAACCTGTCAAAAATCGGGCTCTGATGGAAGCGGTGGCTCAGAGTCCCCTCCCTTCCGGCAATCGCCAGACTCTCATCAAATACATCAACCCAATCATACTCCCGGACCCGATGAAAAAACCGGTTCAGGTCCGACATATTCAGAAGGGTAGCCGGTGCCATACCGGAAGCGTCCCGCAGGGTAACCTGTGTAGTATCAAACCCCGCTTCAGCCATAAAATTCCGCAATACATCCAGTCCAAGTTCCGTGCTTCCCGGAACCGCCAAATCCTCGGCAGCTACTGTTTTGAGGATCATCTCTGCATAGAAGTTGTCGCTTTCACGAATCTTCCATCGAATCATTTCACGAAGCGGAACCGAAATGTGTTCGTGCAGAAGCTGGTATCGGCTGTTGCTCCAGTTTCTCTCCGTACGGTCCCGAGCCGGCTCGCCGAGTACATCCACACCCTCCATTTCAAGATGCCTTCGAAATGTATCGACAAAGTAGATCGCCGGCTCTGGCACCGACAGTGGCTCAGTTTCAAGATAACCCTGTGGCAGGCGGCTTCTCAGAAAGATCGTGTTGGAGCCTGGAATACGGTGATAAGACTCATCAAAATCGGTGAATGGCGGTGTAATGACCTGCTCGTTTACAAAGCGAACATAGGATGTTTGAAAAGGGAACCAGGAGATCTCCGGAAGATCCCCGACTTCGCCATCCGCAACCACTTCCAGATCCACCACATTGTTATTAAATGAGAGAGCACTGATCTCCGCTGCATAATAGTAGGACAGGTCGTCCCACTCCCACCCCCTGGGATAGGGCAGATCATCAAAATAGCTGTCATTACCCAGTATGTTCCCGTCGATGGATCGAACCCCCATGTCCAGTAGAAGATCGGCCCACGTTTCAAACAGAAACAAAGCATTTCCATCTGTAAACTCGCCACTAATTGCCGGGTCTCCGACACCGCGAATTAGCAGGTCACCTCTCCAAACGTCTCCATCCAGTTCCCCGGTCCCATACAACCGAGTTCGGTAGCGAAAATCGGGGCCGAGGATATTCAGTGCAGCGGCAGAAGAGATCAGTTTGAACATCGATGCAGGGCGAATAATCCTATCTCCGTCTATATCTATCAAAATTCTGCCATCCTCATCACTAACAACGACGGACCAGAGAGCTGAAGCAGCCGGGCTTTCGTCGATCAATGAGCGAACGGCTCCTTCAGCCGCAGGCATCTGTGCGGAAACAGCCGGCGTCAACACCCAGAAAAGCGGAAAAAAAAGCAGAGGGGATTTGAAAAAACGATTCATTGATGCTACTCCTGAAAAAATCTCTCCTCTTCGCTTTGGAACACTTCCAGAATCCCTTCTGCACTGCTACAATCAAGCAGCCTCTCCCGGAAGGAGCTTTTGTTCATCAGACGCGAAATTCGGCTCAGAAGTTTAATATGGATGCTGTTATTCGATTCAGGCCCTACGAGTAGAAAGACCAGGCGAACCGGCTTTCCGTCAATGGATTCATATTCAACCGGTTTTTCAAGGAGAGCAAATGCTGCGTAAGTCTGGTCCAGAGCCTTTGTCTTGCCGTGCGGTATGGCAAGCTCTTTTCCCACACCGGTAGACATGATCTTTTCGCGCTCTGTGACAGCGGTTCGAATCTCCTCCAGCTGACCCGAATCTACCATTGGTGAGAGCAGATCCACCAGGCGGTTGAGCAGTTCAAACTTGTCCTGTACATTCAAATCGGGAAGAACCGCCTCTTTAGATAGCAGAGAAGATATATTCATAAAATTAACCGGCCGAAACCATTAATGTAAAAAAAGCAACAGGCTCGAATATATGGAGTGCAGTGCCTATCATTCAAAAGATAAAATAAGCACATTTTTGCTACATTCCCGATCCGATCCGGTGGCAGGGGTCGGCCCAACCGGTTCAAACATTCTGAACCCCAGATGATTTACACCATATTAGCGATCTTCAGAAAAGACCTGGCGATAGAGTTACGTACCAGATATGCTCTGAACACGCTGCTCGCATTCACGGGTGCGGCACTGCTTACCATTCTGTTTGCTCTGCAGGCCGATACCCTGGATCCGGCTCCCCGCAGCGGTCTTGTCTGGATCGTAATCCTATTTGCCGCAATGGCCGGTATGTCTCGCACATTTGTTGCAGAGAGCGAACAGAAAACCTGGCCTCTGCTCAGGCTCTATGGAGGTGCCACAGAAGTATATACCGGTAAGCTTCTCTACAACTTTCTCTTTTTGTTGACCCTCAATCTCTTCACTTTCCTCCTCTACTCCATCATGATGGGATCTGTGATTGTTCACCACTCTCTGTTGGCCGGAACCATATTTCTGGGAGCTCTTGGTATCGCCTCCATTACAACACTCACCTCTGCCATTATCTCCAGAGCGGATCGGAGAGGTCCCCTTTTTTCCGTTCTCTCAATACCACTCCTCGTCCCGCTTCTGCTCATTCTGACACGAACCACAAGGATCGCCTGGACGGGCGAGGAGGATCCGACCACTCTGGAAGACCTCACGGCACTCGTTGCATATTGCGGAGCCACGATCACAGCGGGAGTCCTTCTGTTCGATTATATTTGGGACGAATAGATGCTGCTTGTCATATGAGTCTGACTGAAACTTTTGGAGAACCGGGCCTGATTGGCCAAAAGCGCACCAGAGATCTTCTGGCACGGTCGCTGACCTCTGGCCGGCTGAACCATGCCTGGCTCTTTACCGGCCCGGAAGGGTCGGGAAAAACGGCATTTGCTCTCGCATTCGCAGAAGCGATTAACGGAATCACCCATTTGAATCGTGAAGCGAGAGAACCGGCCTCCTCGAAAAGCAGCTGGTTTTCACACCCCGATATCCACCTCTTTATGCCGCTCCCGAAAACGGTTTCCGAATCGGATGGACAGCGAACCGGGGAACTGATTTCCAGAGCCCGTCTGTTGCTGGAAAACCCCTATGAACGGGTAGATTTTCGTCAAAGGCCACTACTCGACAAAGAGAGCGGTTCCCTGAACAGACAGGCATTTTACTCCACAGACTACTTCAACGACGTTATCCGCAAACGAGTCTACCTGAAGCCGAATGAGGGAGAGTATACTGTAGTCATCCTCACCGGTATCGAAACGATGAGAGAGGTGGCCGCAAACGCCTTTCTTAAAATTCTTGAAGAGCCTCCGGACAAAGTAATCTTTCTACTGACCGCCGATCGAACAGATCTGCTTCTGCCCACTATACTGAGCCGGTGCCGTATGGCAAGGCTCTCTCCTCTTTCGGAGAACGAGGTGGTCCGGGCACTCACAGAGAGAGACGGGATGAACCTGGACGATGCAAAACTGCTCACCCGTATGACCGGCGGGAACTACTCTTTGGCCCGCCATTACGATCTGGAGCAGCTGAAACGTTCACGGTCCGAACTCATAGAGTTCCTGCGAAATGCCTATTCGCAACAGGCCGACATAATTGTAAAGCAGGTACAGGAGTGGCAGAGTTCTCTCAATACGGAGAATCAGATTGTACTCGCCGACAACCTGGAACTCTTCCTTCGTGACCTGCTTGTCTGGAGCGAAACAGGCGAAGTATCCCTGATCTCCAACAGCGATCAGGCTGAAGTGATTCAAAAATTTTGCAATACCCTCTCCAGTGCCAGGTTGCCGGAAATGATTGAGGACCTGCGTGACATGAAACCCCTGCTCTACCAGAACGTACCATTCAAATACATATTTACCGTACTTTCTATTCGCTACAGTTATCTGATGCGCGGAAAAGATCCGGTCATACCGAAAAACGAAGCGTGGAGGCATCTCCCCGCCCTTCATACAGAACTATGATTCGACATCACGAAATCCCATTCACCAAAATGGAAGGAACAGGCAACGACTTTGTCATGATCGACAACAGGTCCGTCCAGCTCTCCACGGAGCAGGTCTCAGAGTGGGCTCCACGCCTCACTGACCGCCGATTCGGAATCGGTGGGGATGGAGTGATTGCACTTGATGAGTCACAGGATGGGAGCCTTATAATGATCTACCGGAATCCGGACGGAAGCGATGCCGGAATGTGTGGAAACGGAGGCCGCTGCTTTGTACGATTCGCGATTGAGCTGGGATTCAAACCACCGATCCGCTTTAGAGTGAACGACCGAATTTACACATCAGAAGTCACGTCAAATGGTGTACTTCTTCACTTTCCGCTGGAGACCCGGGTTCAACCTGAAACTTCTGGTAATGAACAGTGGTTGAACGTCTATACAAATACCGAACATATTGTTCTTCAACGCTCGCAGAAGGAGCTGGAGGAGGATGCTTCACTCCGGGATACCGGACGAATGTTGCGCCATCATCAGAAGTTTTCGCCGGTAGGAACCAACGTCAACTTCATTCATGGAAAAGGGTCGGATCAGCTGGCCCTGAAGACCTGGGAGCGCGGAGTGGAAGACCTCACACTCGCCTGCGGGACCGGAGCGATAGCCTCAGCTCTGGCGTGGCACCATCTGCAGAACGGCCCGGGTGGGCAACACATCACGGAGGTTCATTCGCCGGGCGGTCCCCTCCGGGTCCACTTCCGGTTCACCCCCCCGGAAGAGCTCTATAGCCATGTCGCTCTGGAGGGAGCAGCGACTATCGTCTTTACCGGAATATATAGACGATAACCGGTCGCTGCCGGGAGAGAGTATTCGTATATTATGTCTTTGCACCCACAATCTGTAATACACCCTTGATCCGCTAAAGGAGAATTCAGTGAACCCACAGGGAGAGCCGGGAAGAAGCTCGTTCAGTTCATCCACTGTAGCCATCGGTTTTGCAGGAACCGCCATCTTTATATTCCTGCTGGTTTTTGGGCTGAACCGGGATCTCTATATTACCATTCTGGAGAACCGTGAGGGACTGGCAGAAGGTAGTGAATGGATTGAACCAACCTCTTCGATCCACGGCCTTGCCCAATATATCTCGGAGTATCCGGATCGCACATCCGTTCTACAACTGCCGGTTAACGGCAACGGGCCCACCATCGCCTGGTCTCCATATGAGAGACGGCCAATGGGTATGACCTCTAAAATTGTACTGTTACTCTACTGGGCCGACGCTTTTACGACCGGAGCCGTGGATCCGGAAGAGAGGGTTGAATGGGAGGAGATCCGTCCCTATCAGATTCCACACATCGGGGAGCACCGTTTTCTTGAAGTGGAACAATTTGCCAGAAGCAGGGGCTGGCTGGAAAGCAACGGCCAGATTGTAATGGGCGACCTGCTCCGCCTTCTTGCACGAAGCAATAGCTATGGGCTCTTCGACTATCTCTGGTTCCGTGCAGGTCGGGAGAACCTGGAAATCACACTGGAGCGCACAGGAATGAAGGAAACCGACCTTCCCCTCCCCTTCTCCGGTCTCTATCTCGCCATGGCTGCGTCCTTCCAGGGCGAGAGATCCGATACCAATCTGCAGCGCTGGACCGGAGACCGTTCGGGATTTGTAGAGGAGGTCATACAGCTGGCTTCCGGGATGAGAGTTGAACCACGCCGGTCGGAACTCTCACTTAAGTTGAATCGGGATCGGCTTGGGCTCGATTTTTCTGAAGAGCGTGACATGTTGGCGCTCTTTCCCGCCACCACTCCCTCTTCGATGGCATGGATGCTCCGCAAGCTCTATCTGAATGAGTTATTGGGATCAGAAACGGACTCCCTGGTCCTTGAATGGATGTCCTGGCCGCTCGAAGAGGAGGCAATTAACCGGAACTTCGATGAGTACGGAGCCATCTACGACAGCCGGATAGGCCTGCTCGGCGGAATCGATTTCGGCCTCGCAGCCGGAAGCAGGGAACCGGTCGTCCAGGTAGTCTACTTCGACCAGGTTCATATTGCAGTCTGGTTTCATCTGTCCGGAAGCCATATGCATCAGAATTTTCAACAACGCCTGATGCACGATCCCGAACTCGCAACCACTTTTAACCGATTGACCCACCGTCATGAATAAGTATCTGCTACTCCATCTGGTCTGGCTACTGCCAGCCTACTTTATCACCATGGCCGTCTATCAGGGCCTCGTATATCACGGGATTGGCCAGACATGGAGCCAGGGTGAAAACTCCATGGCTACAGTTACCGAGTTCGAATTCAAACAGATTGCAGCACAGACCAACGGCTATGTGGACCTTCGTTTTTACGTCTCTTCCGGAGAAACCATAGAACGACGTCTCTCGCTGCCAGTTCAAATGGCACGGTCCATTATGGAGGTCGAGCTTGTACCGGTTCGCTATCTGGAGAGCTCTTTCCAGGAAGTGGTTATGGTTCCCACCTACAGCTTGCAGCGAAATATGGTACGGGTCAATCTTGCTGTTACTCTATTCGGGTTCCTGGTCACCGTATGGCTGGCCATCAAAGCCAGAAAAAGAGCTCTGCGTATACGATATGAAGGAGAAGAGGCGATCGAAATTGAACGATTGGATACGAAAACGGAGGGCGCCTGATGTCGTGCCTCTACCTGATACCCGTCCCGCTCGGAAAAGAGAGGGAGAACCGGGTTCTTCCGGAGAAGGTGTTCCAAATAGTGCGCTCTCTGCCGCGGTTCATCGTAGAGAATGTACGCCATGCCGAAAGTTTTTTACAGTGGGCCGGCCATCCTTCAAAATTTCATGAACTCACTATCCGGATTCTGAATCGGAAAACTCCCGATCACGAAGTTCACGGATTCCTCAAGCTGCTTGAAGAGGGCGATACCGGGCTTTTCACAGAAGCGGGCATGCCCGGAGTTGCCGATCCCGGTGCACCGTTTGTACGGCTGGCACACGAAGCTGGCCATCAGGTAAGGCCACTCTCCGGCCCATCCTCCATTGTACTTGCTCTTTCCGCATCAGGATTAAATGGCCAGTCGTTTACTTTTCACGGCTACCTCCCCGTTCAGGAGAGAGAGCGAGTGAGTGCCATCGCTACCCTTGAACAGGAGGCCGTAAAACGGCAGCGTACTCAGATCTTCATGGAGACCCCCTATCGAAACGACTCTATGCTGAAATCCCTGCTTGAGGTTTGCCGCCCGGAAACATGGCTCTGTGTAGCCTCCAGCCTTACGCTAGAAAATGAAGAGGTGATTAGCCGGCCTGTCTGGAAATGGCTAACTGAACCACTCCCCTCTTTGCAGGGTCGGCCGGCCATTTTTCTGGTTTCTGCCAGGTAAAATCCGGAGTCCGGGTCAGGCCCGTTTCTGACGATGGATTTCCCGCTCATAAATCATCTCTAGAACTATTTTATCATCCATTGTATTGTCAAGACTATATAGTATATTGTATCTTATTCCTGCATGAAGGCACTGAAAATCATCTACAGTGGAAGGTGGCGAAAACTTCCATTTTTGACGAAAACAAAAAGTTACATTCGAATGATGAAAAGGTATGGTTGTACAACCACATCTTTGACACTGGCTCTGGTATGGGCCCTGATAAGTTGTCTGTTTGTTATTCTACCGCACACATCCGCGTTTGCACAGAACGACCTCAATAGAATATCTGCTGTAGATCGCAGCGACGGACAGGGTCTGGTGGTTCGTTACCACCTGTCTGAAGCAGTAGACTCTTTTCAGGTCTACCAACCTTCTCCTGATAAAATTCAGATGCTTCTCTACTCTACGGGAATCGATACGTCCGGACTTATCTTCCCCGACGAACACTCTTCCATAGAGGAGTTCCGTCTTCATCAGATCCCGAATGGTTTCGGCGTCTCCGTACAGCTCAACCGGGTAGCCAGCTACAGAGCCGATGCCTACATGGACAGGAATGGGCGAGATTTGCTATTGGGCCTGACAGCCGCTCCGCCCGAAGAACTGATCTCAGAGACCGAAGGCCTTGAACCCATAGACTGGTCCATGTTTGGTGATGAGGGATCGGGGGCTACGGCAAACCTGCTTCAAACCATTTTTGACGAAGATTACAACCGCCTCAGAGACAATCTTAATTTCGATACTGTGGTTATTGATCCGGGTCACGGCGGCCGGGATCCCGGTTCCACAGGTGTAAACGGAATTACGGAAAAAGAGGTGAACCTGGCAGTTGCCCTGAAGCTCGGTGAGTATATCGAAGAGAATATGCCGGGAGTCCGCGTAATTTACACAAGAGATGACGACCGTTATCTCTCCCTCCCGGAGAGAGGCCGGATCGCCAATCTGGCGAGAGGAGATCTCTTCGTGTCCGTTCACGCCAACTCTTTTTCTCAGAATCGTAATGTAAACGGAAGTGAAGTCTATTTTATGGGGCTTGCCAGCTCTCAGTCGGCACTCGAGGTGATGAAGAGGGAGAACAGTGTAGTCCACCTCGACAACAGTAATGGCGAGGCCCAGGAGCTATCAGAGGAGGACCTGATCATCTATGAACTGGCCAATGCAGGTAATATCGCCATTAGCGAGCGAATTGCCGGCAAGATGGAGCATCAGTTCAGGGAGAGGGCACAACGCCGGTCCCGAGGTGTGAAACAGGCTCCTTTCTTTGTTCTCTACCATGCCTCGATGCCATCTCTGTTGGTAGAAACCGGTTTCATCACCAACCCGAATGAAGCGCGTTTCCTCGCTTCGGAGTATGGACAGTCGATCATGGCGTCCGCAATCTTTCGAGCCATTCGAGACTATAAAATCGAGTATGACAGAAGCCGGGAGATCACCCGGTCCGAATAGTCACACCGGGCGGTTTATCAGGCCAGCCGGGGAAAGAGACAGAGGTGTCCTCATGTTTTTTGTATTTGACATAGAGACTGTACCCGATCAGGAGTTGCTTTCGCGGCTCCTTTTTCCCGGAGAACAGGATGTGCCCGATGAAGAGTCTCTTCTGGCCCGGGCAGCAGAGGAACTCGGACGCGGAGATTCCGGTTTTCTTCCTCCGATGTTTCATCGCATAGTCTCCTGGGCAGGGCTCTGGATCGAAAACGGCGGGACCCCGCGCAAACAGGTTTCATGGAGTGGAGAGAGTGAAAAAGAGGGGTTGCTTCATCTGTTTGATGAGCTGAGAACGTATAAGGATTTTGGACTCATACACCACAATGGACGTGGATTCGACCTGCCTCTTATCACCTATCGTGCACTTCGGCATAGCCTCCAGATGCCCGTACGACTAAACACTCACGACATACGCTACCGGTTCAGCCGGCATAACATCGATCTAATGGACGAGTTCAGTAACTATGGTGCCAGCAATTACCCGAAGCTGAAGCATCTTGGAGCTCTCATCGGAGTCCCCTTCAAGCAGACAGCAGAAGGTGGCGATGTACTGAATATGTACCGGCGTGGAGAGTTGAATAGAGTGGAGCACTACTGCATTGAAGATGTCATAGCCACCTATATCATCTGGCTGCACATGAGGTATACCTCTGGAGAGATTGATTCAGAGATCTTCACCAATCTCAACGAAAGAGCCGTCAACAAGCTGAAAGAGATTCAGAAAGAAGCACCCTGAATGCCTGAAGATATTCTTGGCGATCCTTCGTATTTTTCATGGCTGAACCAAATACAGCCACTGCAGGCGACTTTCGAACAACCATCATGAGTAGTCCCGAATTGCCCTTCAAAAAGCCCTCCGATGCATCCGGCGGGCATTCTTTTATCGACGAACTGAATGAACGGCAGCGCAGTGCTGTCACTCATACCGATGGGCCTTTGCTCATTGTTGCGGGTGCCGGGAGCGGAAAAACCCGGGTTCTCACCTACCGTATTGCATGGCTTCTCGCTCAGCAGAAAGCAGTACCGGAACAGATTCTGGCCCTCACCTTTACCAACAAGGCAGCCAGGGAGATGCAGCAACGGATATCGAAGCTGATTGACGATCGGGCCGACCGTCTCTGGATGGGAACATTCCACTCTGTCTTTTCACGCATTCTTCGCCGGGAAGCAGAACGCCTCGGATTCTCAAAGAGTTTCAGTATATACGATACACAGGATGCTGAACAGACGGTAAAACGTATACTGGGAGAGCTCAACTACGACCCCAGAGAAATACGGCCAAGAACGATCTGTTACAAAATCAGTGACGCCAAGAATCAGTTGATCGGGCCCGATCTCTATCGGGAGAAGTTTTCAATGAGTACGCTGGATGAGATTACAGCCAGGGTCTATGAAGTCTACCAGCACCGGCTGAAGGCAGCCAACGCCATGGATTTTGATGATCTGCTGGTTCGGCCCGTAGAGCTCTTTGAGAAGCACCCCGAAGTGTTACGGCTCTACTCCGATCGCTTTCGCTACATTCTGATCGATGAGTATCAGGACACGAACCACGCCCAGTACAAAGTGACCCGGCTTCTCGCATCGGTTCACCAGAACCTCTGTGTAGTTGGCGACGACGCACAAAGTATCTACTCATTTCGCGGCGCCGACATCGGTAACATTCTGAATTTCAAAAAGGATTACGATAGTGCAGTAGAGATTCCACTGGAGCAAAACTACCGCTCTACAAGGCATATACTTCAATGCGCCGATTCTGTAATTAAAAAGAACCGAAATCAGCTCGAAAAAACTCTCTGGACAGATAATGAAGAGGGGAACCCAATCACTCTGCTCGAAAATTTCAACGAGTATGACGAAGCAAACCGAATCGCCCAACATATACAGAATCTGCAGATTAGAGAGGGATATGGATATAATGACTTCGCCATTCTCTATCGCACCAACTACCAGAGCAGGGTCTTTGAAGAGGCACTGCGCAGGCAGAACATCCCTTATCAACTCATCGGAGGCCTCTCATTTTATCAGAGAAAGGAGGTAAAGGATGTTCTCGCATACCTGACACTGCTGGTAAATCCGGAAGATGAGCAGAGTCTGCTTCGCATTATCAACGAACCTTCAAGGGGCATCGGGCAAAAGACGTTGAATCAACTGATGCAGCGCGCCAGACAGGAAAACCGCTCCCTCTGGTCGGTGATCGGACAACCGGAGGAGGTGGACCTTTACAAACCGGCCATACCCAGAATCCGGATCTTTACCTCCATGATTCTTCAACTTCGCAAGGAGCTGGAGAGTGGCGCTTCCCTGTCCGATGTAACCAGGATGCTGCTGGAACAGAGTGGATATGTGAAAGCTCTCATAGAGGAGCAAACATCCCAGTCTCTAACCCGCAGAGACAATGTGGTTGAGTTGCAAAATGCGATCTCATGGTATCAAAAGAGCGCGAAAAATGCGTCCCTGACAGGATTTCTTCAGGAGGTAAGCCTCATTACGGATGCGGACAAATATGATGAGGACAAACCGGCCGTTACATTGATGACCGTCCACGGTTCCAAAGGGCTGGAGTTCCCCGTTGTGTTCATCTCTGGCCTGGAAGAAAATCTATTTCCGATGGGTGCCCGCAACGGCGAAGAGGCAGATATCGAAGAGGAGAGGCGCCTCTTCTATGTGGCCATTACCCGCGCAAAAAAGGATCTCTATTTCAGTTACAGCAAGATACGCTCCCGTTTTGGTGACGAGCAGCGACAGATGCGCTCCCGGTTTCTGAATGAAGTGGATGCCGGTGTGGTTCGTACCGAAAGTGGTAGCACGATACGACAGAGCGAAACCGGCCCAAAACGGCCAGGCAGAACGGCATCTGGCAGTACGACTATAGAATATGAACCCGGGTTTGAATCGGAGGATGTGGAGGATGAGAAAGAGAACATGGACAGTACCACACATTGGGAAGTGGACGACGACCCGTTTCACTCCGGAGCCAATGTATTGCATCCGAAATTCGGGCCCGGAAAAATTATGAGCCGCAGCGGTTCAGGCCGGGACAGCCGTGTCGTCGTCTTTTTCAAAAACCGGGGACGTAAAACCCTGATGCTCAGAGCTGCAAATCTCAAAATTCTCAAATAGATTTTTGTGTTAACAAGACTGTTAGCCATATGGTTGGGTCTTTTGCCCACGCTCTTCTGCTCATATAGCTATTCGCAGACGCTGCACTCTCCTGTGAACACTGCACTTGGCGGAGGCGGGTCTGTCTATACGACTGGCCCCGGTGCTCTCTTTATTAACCCTGCAAACCTCTACATACAGGAGCGTGAATACCGATTGCAGGCTATTTTGATGAGTGGGGGGCTCTCCACTGCTTCGCCACTCAGGCAGACAGGATACGCGGCGCAGCTGGAGAGATATCTTGAACGGAATTACTGGTTTCAGCCAGGATCTGAAACACCCTTTTCAGATCCTGAACAGCTATTGGCTCGCAACTATCCTTCAGAAAGACCCTGGTCTGAGCACCATCAGCAAGCCGACATGCTCTGGTTCGGAATGCATTGGCAAGGGTCCGACCGAAGCTATGCAGTTGCCATGCGATCCCGTTTTGGCAGTCGCTATCTGGTTGGTCGTGGCTACTACGATCTGGATTTCCTGGAGAACAACGGCAGGCAAGAGCGGGACAGAACTCATATCCATCAGATGCAGAGCCTCCACGAGCTCTCTTTCGGATATGCGGAGTCCTTTACATTTTTCAACAGTTTAATGCCTCAACTCAGCCAGCTCATCATCGGTGTAGCTCCAAAAATCGTTGTCAGCGGAGCCTATCTGGACAGCCGTCTGGAGAGCTCGGTTCAGTCCGTCTCAAATCAGTCTCCATTCACCGAACAGCGGTCGTTCCGGCACTACTCCACAGGTTCATACTCTGATATCACTTCACGGCAGATCCACTTCTCAGAGGTCTCCAATCCGATCCACCCGCTTCAGAAGTATGACAGCCTGGTGCAACCAACCGGCTACGGAGCCGGACTCGATTTCGGACTCACCTATCTGATTACTCTGGGAGATGACCTCTCTGTGATCCGATACGATCAGGAGACGACAAGAAAATCGCTGCGAGTGAGTCTGGCCATCACCGATGTCGGTTTTATAAACTATACGAAACGACCCCTTTATCTGCGCACTGAGCCCCTGGAGGTAGACCATGAAGAGGAGCCTTCACTCTCCGACTGGATTTATGAAGGACAACCAGGCGAGCACGCCCTGTTCCTGCATGATCAGGCTGGGGATCCTTACTCTTCAATCGATGAGAAAAAGGATGAGAATTTCAAGGTTCTGCTCCCTACTGCTGTGCATGCCGGTGCACTTTTTCAGATCAATCGGGTGAAAATGATGGGGGATTTCAGCCTGGGATTTTCAGATAATGCTTTCAATACAACCCGATTTATCACTTATCTTGGAATTGAGGTACGTCCACTTTCCTTTCTGCCACTCAGGGCCGGAACCAGGCTAGCTCACAGGCTTCCACACTATTACAGTTTCGGAGCTGGCCTCGAAACACGATATTTCGATCTGGATGCAGGTATCCAGTTACGTACACGTTCCATCGGACCCACACAGGAACTGGCTGCATTTTCGGCCATGGCTCTCAGAGTCTACATCCGGTAGGTTCTACCCCGGTTGAACAGCCTGGCGTGAGGATTTGTCACTAACTCTGATGCCCTAAAACGTAATTACGATAGCTTCCAATTGCACACCCTGCTAATTTGCCATAACCCGACAGCAGGTTCTGACGTTATGGTAGTGTGATGAAGGTTGGCTCTGCATTTGCAGATATTGATAGAAACAGAGAACCCCAAGCAGCTTATGTTCGACAAAAAATTGACGATTTCTACACAGTTCAGCGATCACGAAGCCGGATTCGATGACTTTGAACAGGCGATACCCCTGATGTCTGAGGAGGAGGAGCGGAGACTCACCGAATCGGACATCCCGGACAACCTTCCGATATTGCCGCTAAAAAACACTGTACTTTTCCCCGGGGTCGTTGTACCGATCACCGTGGGACGCGACCGCTCCCTCGCACTGGTTAAACAGGCTTATGAGAGCGACAAGACGATCGGTGTGGTAGCACAGCGTGACGAATCGATAGAAGATCCGGAATCGGGAGATCTTTATCAGGTCGGTACCGTCGCTCAGATCCTGAAGCTCATCAAAATGCCGGATGGCAGCAAAAGCGTTGTCATTCAGGGGAAAACCACTTTCCGGATCCAAAATTTTACTCAGTCGGATCCTTTCTTTCGTGCCGACGTCTCCCCTTACAGTCAGGCGATGGACCAGGAGGGAATTGAATTGGACGCATCCATGCGATCCGTGAAGGAGACAGCCGGAAAGATTGTAAATCTCTCCCCCAATATTCCTTCTGAGGCGGGTATTGCCATCAACAACATATCAAGCCCCACCTTTCTGCTCAATTTTATCTCTTCCAATCTTCAGGTAAGCCTGCCGGAGAAACAGGAGGTGTTGGAAATACGAAAGTTTTCCGACCGACTTGCGAAGGTCATGGAGTATCTGAACAAAGAGCTTCAGGTTCTTAATCTGAGTGAGGAGATTCGAACCAAGGTGAAGTCGGATATAGATGAACAGCAGAGGGATTTCTACCTTCGACAGCAGATGAAAGCGATCCAGGAAGCACTTGGAGAGGATGGTGAGCAGCAGGAGATCGAAGAGTTGCGCAGCAGGATTGCGAAAAAAAAGGGGCTGTCCAAAGAGGCCGTGCAAACCGTCGAGAAGGAACTGCAGCGCCTCGAGATGACCCCGGGCTCCTCCCCCAACTACGGAATTATACACAGCTATATCGAGTGGATACTCGATCTGCCCTGGGGTGAGTACTCCGAAGACAAACTGGACCTTAAACGTGCTCGAAAGATTCTGGATGAAGATCACTATGGCCTCCAGAAAGTAAAGACACGAATCATTGAGTATCTGGCTGTTCTGAAACTAAAAAAAGATATGAAAGCCCCCATTCTCTGCTTTTACGGCCCACCGGGAGTGGGGAAAACATCCCTCGGCAAATCGATAGCCCGGGCGTTGAACCGGAACTTCGAGCGGTTCAGCCTGGGTGGAATTCATGATGAAGCTGAAATTCGGGGCCATCGCCGAACTTATATCGGAGCCCTTCCGGGTCGTATTTTGAGATCCATGAAAAAAGCCGGGAGCAACAACCCCGTACTTATGCTCGATGAGATAGACAAGGTCGGTTCCGATTTTCGGGGTGATCCCACCTCTGCACTATTGGAAGTGCTGGATCCAGAACAGAACGACAGCTTTATGGATAACTATCTTGAGGTGGAGTATGACCTCTCGAAGGTTCTCTTCATCGCCACAGCCAACTCTCTTGAGACCATTCCAGCACCTATGCGCGATCGCATGGAGATTATACCGATTAGCGGATATACCATGCAGGAGAAGGTCGAGATCGCAAAAAAGTACCTTATCCCGAAACAGATTGCTGAGAATGGCTTGACAAACAAACAGATTACCATCTCTAAAGCAGCCATTGAGCGTGTGATAGAGGAGTATACTCGTGAGTCGGGTGTCCGAAACCTGGAGCGAGAGATCGGCGGCTTGTGCCGCAATAGTGCCGCGCGCATCGCTTCTGATGAGGTCGATAGCAAGATACGTATCGGCAAAGGGGATATACCCGATATTCTGGGTAAACAGAAGTTTTTTGCCGATGTAGCCGAAAGGACCAGAGTCCCCGGTGTAGCTACCGGCCTGGCATGGACGCCCTATGGTGGTGATATCCTGTTTATTGAAGCAAGTGTCTCCCGTGGCAGCGGCAAACTTCACATCACTGGGCAGCTTGGGGATGTGATGAAAGAGTCGGCCATGCTGGCCCTCTCCTATTTAAAGGCGCACGCCGAAGCTCTGAACATTCCCGAAGATGCATTCAAGTATTGGGATCTTCACATTCACGTCCCGCAGGGAGCCGTACCAAAAGACGGGCCATCTGCAGGAGTCTCGCTCTTCACTGCTGTCGCCTCCATCTTTACCCAGCGCAAGGTAAAGGGAAATCTGGCGATGACCGGGGAGATCACACTGCGTGGACTTGTTCTCCCGGTGGGCGGTATCAAGGAGAAAGTACTTGCAGCAAAACGGTCTGGTATAAGTACCGTCTTTCTTCCAGCTAAAAACGAAAAAGATGTTGTTGAAATAGAAAAAGATGTGATGGGAGATTTGCAGGTACAATACCTGGATAGAATGGAGCCGCTTCTGGACATTGTGCTGGATACAGAGAGCATCGAACAACCGGAAAAGTTCTTTGCCGTATCTGATGAGCACCGAGAGCGAATCAACAACCGCCGAAGAGTGGAGGCCGGAGATGAGATCTCTGTCACGGATTAGCCCGTGTGAACGGTTCCGGGAGTATTCCTGTGAACGTTTGGTGCTATTGGAAACAGAGGCTGTCAGATGAACCTGGAGGGCAGGATCATTCAATCCACAGGCAAGTGGGTAAAGGTCGATACCGGAAAAGAGGTCATCGACTGCCGTATTCCGGGCAAGTTTCGGCTTCAGGGTGCAGAGGTAACCAATCCCGTGGCTGTTGGTGATCTCGTAGAGATTGAGCACCTTGAAGAGGGCACAGGCATGATCCGAACTATCAGTGAGAGAAAAAACTACCTGCCGAGGGAGGCCACACACGGAAGGCGTGGAGAACAGATTCTCGCTTCCAACATCGACCTCGCATGGGTTGTACAGTCTGTCCGAAATCCGAAACTGAAGAGCGGTTTCATAGACCGTTTACTGATCGCGGCTGAAGCGTATGATCTGCCGGCCGGAATTATCATCAACAAGCTCGATCTCGCAAAAAAGAGTGATCTATCGTGGCTGGAAGAGCTGCGGAAACTCTACACCGGCCTGGGGTATCCGTTTCTTACTGTTTCTGCCCTCGAGTCCGAAAGCCTGGAAGAGATCACAGAAACCCTCAATGGAGGTACCGGAGTGTTAGTGGGACCATCCGGATCGGGCAAATCTACCTTGCTCAATGCGCTGGTTCCCGGACTGAACCAGCCTGTAGGTGAAGTCTCTGTCTCCTCTAAAAAGGGCATTCACACCACTACGTTCACAAGGCTGGTTCAGCTGCCCGTCAGTGGCTACATAGCAGATACCCCCGGAATCCGGGAACTGGGGCTCGTCAACATCTCCCCACCCGAACTCTCTCTCTACTATCCTGAAATGAGAGAGGTCAGACAACAGTGCCGCTTTTACAACTGTACCCACAGCCATGAGCCACTCTGTGGTGTCGTTGCGGCGTTTGAAGCGGGCAAAATCCATCCGGAGCGTTACCACAACTACCTGAACATTTTAGAGTCTCTGGAGGGTGCAGACGGAAATATTTCCAACTAATAGATACTTTCAACGATTTCCTCTACATTTGTCTCAGGATAACATTAACCTGCCAAACGGGATCCAGATTATGAAACGACTACACAGATGCGGTACAGCGGCAATTCTGCTCACTGCCTTGACACTGATATTCACACCCCGTACTCATGCTCAACTTGGAGATGCGGGTGAAATTCTGCGCGGTGGTGCTGCAGACGCCAATCTCCTGCTGGAAAACTATCTGAAGCCGTTCGGCTCGGGATTCGGTGCCGACCTCAACTCGGGCTGGGTGAACACAGCCCGGCCCTACAGAACCCTCGGTTTTGATTTTCGGGCCACTGTAGCTCTATCCGTTGTACCGGAAGCCGACCTTCTTTTTGATGTCGGGCAACTGACCTTCACAGAGCTTGAATATCTCGGGCCTGCCGGCCAGACCATCACACCTACCATTGCTGGTGAGGACGTAACCGGAGTCCGTATGGGGAAGACGTACACCGATCCGATGACGAATACCGAGCAGGAACTTTTCGCATTTGATATGCCGCCCGGCGTCGATTTCCCTTATGTACCTGCTCCCATGGCACAACTGACTGTCGGTGCAATCAGAGGTACAGACGTCACTGTCCGCTTCATGCCCTCTATCGAAATTGAGGATGTAGGCAGTATCTCTCTCTGGGGCCTTGGTGTGAAACACGGGTTAAACCAGTGGATTCCCGGTGGAGGTGCACTACCTGTAGATATCTCGGTTCAACTCGGCTATACCAGTCTTGCCGCAAGTTCCGGCTTCGATGTACAGCCTGAGATCGACTCTCAGACGCATGTACCATCCGGATATGAAACAAATGCGCCTCGTTGGGACGGACAGGGCGTAGACCTGAATACCACCGGCTTCACCGGGAATGTGCTGGTCGGAAAGAATCTGCCAATCCTGTCGATCTTTGGTGGAATCGGATTCCAGAATTCGAACATGAAGATCTCTACCCCGGGTCACTATCCGCTCGTTGTTCCCAATACGGATTCACAGGGTAATTTCAACGACCCCAGCCAACCCAAACGGGTAAGCAGCATAGAAGACCCGATAGACCTGGAGCTTAAGGGAGACAACAGTATTCATGCACTCGCAGGATTTCGCCTCCGTTTCGGTTTCCTGGCCATCAGTGGCTCCTATACAATGGCCAAATACCCGACTGCCAATCTGGGCGTAGGGATCAGTCTGCGATAAGAACAGGCACACTTTGGCACCATCAGGCCGGGAGCGCTCTCAATGCGCTTCCAGCCAGTTGGAGCCGATCCCCATCTCTACTGTGAGCGGCACATCCAGCACCATCGCCGACTCCATCATTTCGGAGATCTTGTCCGGAACGACCGTCTGTTCATCTTCATGAATCTCGAAGACCAGTTCATCATGCACCTGTAGCAGCATGCGGCTTTTAATTCCCTCTCTAATTAGCCACTCGTCTATACGAATCATTGCCAATTTGATAATATCGGCTGCCGTCCCCTGAACCGGCATATTGATGGCTGTCCTCTCTGCAAAACTGCGGATATTACGATTCCGGGAGTCGATATCGGGAATGTAGCGCCTTCGGCCCAGGAGTGTTTTGACATAGCGATGTTCCCTGGCAAATTCGACTGTACTCTTCATGAAGGTCTCGATCCCGGGGAACCGTTCAAAATAGCGATCGATCATCTCCTTGCCCTCGCTGTTCGATATGCCCAGCCTGGAAGCCAGCCCATAGGCACTTACCCCGTAAGGAATCCCGAAATTAACCTCTTTGGCCTTTCTTCTCTGATCCGGAGTGACCTCATCGACATCGGACAACCCGAAGATCTCTACGGCCGCACGGGCGTGGATATCCTGCCCCTGATGAAACGCATCGATCATACTTCGGTCGCCCGACATGGAAGCGATAACACGCAATTCAATCTGCGAATAGTCAGCGGCAAGAAGAGTGAAACCCTCATCAGGGACAAACGCTTTTCGAATCTCCCGTCCCCTTTTGGTCCGAATTGGAATATTTTGAAGGTTGGGACTGGAGGAGGAGAGCCTACCCGTAGCGGCCACCGTCTGATTGAAACTGGTGTGAACCCTGCCACTCTCCGGATGGATCAGTTTTGGGATTGCATCCGCATAAGTCGATTTCAACTTGGTAAGGCTTCGATAATCGAGAACCAGTGCCGGAACCTCATGATCTGTAGCCAGATCCAGCAGAACATTTTCTGCCGTGGAATATTGGCCCGTTTTCGTTTTTCTCTTCGGGGGAATTTCAAGTTTTTCGAACAGAATATCCGCCAACTGACGGGGTGAGTTCAGGTTGAACTCCTCTCCGGCCAGTTCATAGATACGCTTCTGAAGTTCCAGCATATCGCTATTCAGCTCACTTGAGAAGCGCTTGAGCATCTCCCGGTCTACACGGATACCTGTTTTCTCCATTCGTGAAAGTACCCGAATAAGTGGAAATTCGATCTTTTCGGCAATTTCCAGAAGGTCATCCTCCTTCAAACGCTCTTTAAGTACATTCCAGATCTGAAGTGTAATATCGGCATCTTCACAGGCGTAATCGACCACCCCCTCCCAGGGGATTTCATCCATACGTTTCTGATTTCGACCCGTACCGATCAGATCCGTAATCGGGACCGGATCGTACCCCAACCAGGTTCGGGCCACCTCATCCATTTTCAGGCTCTGTCCGGCATCGATCAGATAGGCCGCTACCATTGTATCGTAGCAAAGCCCTTCAATCGCCATTCCTGCTCGATTTAAAACCAATTCATCGAACTTTGCATTGTGTGCCACTTTGGCGATCGTCTCATTCATGAAGACCGGTTCCAAAAGCGGCAGCACTACACCTGTTGAAAGTGTCCCCTCCATATCCACAGGAATATACCACGCTTCACCCGACTGGATGGAAAGCGAAATCCCTGTAAGGTCAGCCAACATAGGGTCGCTTGAATTCGTTTCTGTATCGAAACAGAGCAGCTCCGTTCCGGACAGGCGTTCCACAACTTCCTGCAGCTCGCTAACGGTACAGATCGCTTTGTAACGGGTCTCTGAATCTTTCAGGCAACTGAATTTCGGGGGTGCAGGTAGTTCGTTTCCCTCCTCTCCGGAACGATGACCGGACGAGAAAAGATCGGACTGGCCATCCGGATCTTCATCCAGGTA